>JAEZOB010000040.1 GCA_023414355.1 Bacillota bacterium
ACTTATACATCTACCCCTTTTTAGTAAGTTTGGTCGCAGAACGGAGGGAGGTAGGCTGGTTATAAGTGCATTTTAATATAAAAAAATATCGGGGTGAAGTATCACCCCAATATTTATTATAGAACCAGCTTTTTTTATGCTAAAATTCACCATATCAGTTTACATAGATTTTACATAAACTATACATAATCATGATATCCCCATAACATAAAAGATGATATTTTTAAATTGTAAAGAGAGGATCAATAATGAGTTAGGAGTGAAAAGATGAAAAGAAGAATAAAAGGATGGTTCGTTCTTTTAATAATAAGTGTTTCTATAACAGGGACGTTATCGGCATGTAATAAAAGTGATGGAAGCACGGAGGATTCTGAAGATCCCAGTGCAACAGGAGCAGCCGGAGCACAAGCGGATGAGAATTTAAAAGGTTCCATCACCATGGCGGGCTCAACCTCGATGGAGAAGCTGGCAAATGTAGTAATTGAAGCATTCATGGCGAAATATCCCAATGTCAATGTATCAGCAGAATTCATCGGTTCCTCTGCAGGAATAGAAGCAGTAAATGCCGGTACAGTAGACATCGGTAATGCATCGAGAGACCTAAAGGACAGTGAAATTAACGCAGGTGCGGTTCAGAATGTTGTTGCCCTGGATGGTATTGCAGTCATCCTGGATAAAAATAATATTGTCACGAATATAACCAAAGATCAGCTAGTACAAATCTATACCGGACAGATTAATAACTGGAGAGATGCCGGTGGAGCGGATCAGCCGATCGTGGTGGTCGGAAGAGAATCTGGTTCCGGAACCAGAGGAGCTTTTGAAGAGCTACTCGGTGTAGCGGACCAGTGCAGATATGCCAACGAGATTAATAGTACCGGCGGTGTCATGGCAAAGGTAGCATCTACACCGGGTGCCATCGGTTATGTATCTCTTGATGTAGTGGATGCTACGGTTAAGACAGCACAAGTCGATGGGTCAGCACCGACAGAGGAGACTATTAAATCGGGGAAATATCTGTTGAGCCGCCCCTTTGTAATGGCTACAAAAGGAGAAGTATCCGCTCAAAACGAGGTAGTACAGGCTTTATTCGAATATATGAAGACAGAGGAAGGAAAACGGTTAATCGAAAGCGTGGGCCTGATTACTGTTGACTAAAGAAACAAAAAAGAAGGAGTATATTATGAGTGAAGGAAGCTTTTCTATTTTAGGAAATTATCATACAAAGAAGAAGGTAGAAAGAATCGCAGCAGTGATCTTTACCTTCTGTGCATTCGTTGCCGTGTTAGCAGTCTTCTCAATCACAATCTATATGATCGTCAGCGGAACACCGGCAATATTTGAAGTCGGCCTAAAGGATATCTTATTTGGTACTGTCTGGATGCCAAATGCTGCTGAACCGAAGTTCGGTATTCTTTATGTCATCCTAACCTCAATTGTTGGTACGACGATGGCGATCCTGATCGGAGTTCCGATCGGACTGCTGACAGCGGTATTTCTGGCCGAGACAGCACCGAAGCCATTGGCTAAAATCGTAAGACCGGCGGTGGAGTTATTGGCAGGCATTCCATCTGTAGTCTATGGACTTTTAGGTATTCTGATCCTGAACCCGGTCATTTATAAATTAGAGATGGCAGTTTATAAAAATTCGCCGGATCACCAATTTACCGGAGGCTCAAATCTGATTTCAGCAGTACTGGTATTAGCAATTATGATATTGCCTACCGTAATTAATATTAGTGAAACGGCTCTTAGAGCGGTTCCCACCCATTACAAACAGGCATCCCTGGCAATCGGGGCAACGCAAATCCAGACAATTTTCAAGGTGTTACTGCCCTCTGCTAAGTCAGGAATCGTGACGGCTATCGTGTTGGGAGTGGGCAGAGCAATTGGTGAAGCGATGGCAATCAGCCTGGTTGCAGGAAACGGTGCAAATCTGCCGTTGCCCTTTAATTCTGTCCGCTTCCTGACCACAGCCGTGGTTAGTGAGATGTCTTATGCGGCTGATACACATAAGCGGGTATTATTTACGATCGGTCTGGTACTTTTTGCTTTCATCATGCTAATCAATCTATTATTAAGTAAGGTTATGAAGGGAGGTAAGAATGATGCCGATCGCTAAAAGTATTTATGACAGACGTCGGAGACCTCTGGACATAATCGCACATATTCTGATTTATCTTTGTGCTTCTGTCTCAATCATACTGCTTGCAGGTATCGTGGGATATGTAACGTATCGTGGAGTAGCAGCAATTAATCTCCGTTTTCTGACTACTGTCCCAAGTGCCATCAAGGGAACCTTCGGAATTGCCGGAAATATTGTGAATACGATATATATTATCATCTTAACACTTTTAATTGCCGTACCCTTCGGTGTCGGTGCTGCAATTTACTTAAATGAATATGCAAGACCCGGCAAAATTGTCAGATTGATTGAATTTACGACGGAAACACTGGCGGGATTACCCTCAATCACCTTTGGACTGTTTGGCTATGTATTCTTTGGAATTGCATTAAAACTAGGATATTCAATCCTGACGGGTGCACTTACCCTTTCTCTGATGGTGCTTCCACTGATTACAAGAAATACTCAGGAGGCTTTAAAGACAGTACCTGTGGGCTATCGAAGCGGTGCCTTAGGCATCGGTGCTACAAAGTGGTACATGATCAGAACAATCCTGCTCCCTTCCGCTATACCGGGGATTATTACCGGAATTATATTAGCAATCGGACGTATCGTGGGCGAGTCAGCAGCATTATTATTTACGGCGGGTAGCGGATTTTTACTTCCGAAACTGGGACAGTATGGGGAAGGACTCTTTCAGAAGATTATGCAGCCGGGTGGAACCTTAACGATCCAGATGTTCTTAAGCATGGAAAATGCTAAATATGATGAGGCCTTCGGAATTGCCCTTGTTTTACTAATCATTGTATTCGGCATTAATATGCTGACAAAATATCTTTCGAATAAATTCAATGTAAATAAGCAATAAAAAGAAGGTGGAGAAAAGTATGTTGAAGGATAAAATAGTTACGAGTAAGCTTAATTTATATTATGGAACCAACCATGCCTTGAAGGATGTGGATATGAACATCAAGGAGAATTCCATTACAGCCTTCATAGGTCCCTCAGGCTGCGGTAAATCGACCTTTCTTAAGACACTGAACCGCATGAATGATCTGGTTCCCGGTGTAACCATCGACGGAGCAGTGTTACTTGACGGAGAAAACATCTACGATCCCAGAGTGGATACCACCCTGCTACGAAAGAAAATCGGTATGGTATTCCAGCAACCCAATCCGTTTCCGATGTCAATCTATGATAACATTGCCTATGGCCCTAGAATCCATGGTATTAAATCCAAGACAAAGTTGGATGAGATCGTGGAAGAGAGCCTACGTGGTGCTGCTTTATTTGATGAGGTAAAGGACCGGCTGAAAAAATCCGCACTGGGGCTATCCGGCGGTCAACAGCAGAGACTATGTATTGCACGTGCCCTCGCAGTTGAACCGGAGGTTATCCTGATGGATGAACCTACCTCGGCATTAGATCCGATCTCAACCTTAAAGATAGAAGATCTGATGAGCGAATTGAAGGATAAATATACAGTTGCCATCGTTACCCACAATATGCAGCAGGCCGCCAGAATTTCGGATTATACAGCATTCTTTTTGGTTGGTGAGGTTGTGGAATTCGCAGCTACGGATACACTATTTACAAGGCCGGTAGATAAGAGAACAGAGGATTATATCACAGGTCGTTTCGGTTGATACCTGGTTTGACAGAAACTGACACATCAACTATAATTAGGATGAAAAGGAGGATTTTTATGACCGCCAGATTAAGCTTTGAACATGAATTACAGATTTTAAAAGAAAACTTAGTTGAGATGGGGCAACTCATTGAGAATGCCATAGAGAAAACATTAATAGCTTTTGAAACTCAGGATGAAGTACTTTCCAAAGAAATTATAGAGGGAGATCGGAATGTCAATGACATGGAAAAGACCATAGAAGCAAGATGCCTGTCCTTGATTTTGAAGCAGCAGCCGGTGGCAAGGGACTTAAGAATTGTTACTACAGCACTTAAGGTAGTCACCGATATGGAACGAATCGGTGACCATGCAGCAGATATCGCAGAACTGATTATCCGTGAGAAAAGAGATCCTGTCTATAACCTTGTGAAGCACATTCCCGAAATGGGAGCGGTTGCGAAGGAGATGGTGCATGACGCAGTGCATGCCTTCACAATGATAAATATAGAAGATGCAAGAGAAATCATGAAAAGAGACGATATCGTAGATGATCTTTTTGATAAGGTAAAGGAAGAAGTAGCATCCTTACTGCACTCCTCCAACGAGCACGTAGATCAATGTGTTGACATCCTGATGATTGCAAAGTACTTCGAGCGTATCGGAGATCATGCGGTGAATATCTGTGAATGGACAGAGTTCCACGAGACAGGTTCAGTGAATAATATCCGTATTTTATAAATGCTATCATTTGAAAGGTATGGGGATAGATATGGAAAGAATCTATGTAATCGAGGATGATGAAAATATCAGAGAACTGTTGAGAATTGCACTGGAGGGTTTCGGTTATCAGATCAAAGCCTATGAAGCTGCGGAACCGGCACTCCTTGATATGAAGAATGAGAAGCCTGATCTGGCAATCTTTGATCTGATGCTGCCTGGTATGGACGGATTGTCCGCAATTCGTATCCTAAGACAGGACATACAGCTAAAGACTGTGCCCGTCATTTGCCTGACAGCGAAGGACAAGGAGCTTGATAAGGTGATGGGACTTGATGTCGGAGCGGATGATTATATCACAAAGCCGTTTGGTGTACTGGAACTTGCGGCCCGAATCCGTTCTTTGTTGCGCAGAGCAAAGAATGAGGATACGGAGGATGTCATTGTAATAGATACCCTAAAGGTAAATCCCCAGACGAGAGAGGTAACGAACCAAGGGATTCCGATTGAGCTTACTTATAAGGAATATGAATTGCTTCATTATCTCTTAGAGCATGACACCAGAGTAGTTAGTAGGGATGAACTACTGAATAAGGTATGGGGATATGAGTATGACGGAGAATCAAGAACTCTGGATATTCATATCAGAACCCTTCGTCAAAAGCTGGGGAAGATTGGTACCGACAGAATTAAGACAGTCAGAAGTGTAGGATATCGTTTTTCAAAAGAAGGGGATTGAGAGAAATTTGGTATTCTCAAATTTCAGGATCATTCTGGTACTTTCAGAATGATTTTCACACTTAATAGTCTGTGCCTGCGCTTTCCCGGCACAAATGTATTCAAAGGGTAGCCATGTTGCTGCTTATTTACAGTGCTTAGGCAGCATGGAAAAAATAATTCACATTGGGTAGTTATGCTAAGAAGCTTTAGAAAGCAGGGATAAATAGCAGGTGAAACGGGCAGTCTTTCAGAGATTTATATTGATCATATCACTGGCGCTTATTTTAAGCGGCAGTATTTTTGCTGCAACCATCAGCAGAATCATTCTGGACAGAGCAGAGGAGAATATGCTCTATTCCGTAAGGATTGCAGACCATGGGATTAACTATGCAGGAGATTTAAAGTCACAGGTTGACAGCCTCAGGGAAGTCAAAGGGAATGAGGATACCCGATTTACAGTGATTGATTTATCTGGTACAGTCATTGCTGACAGTGATGTTGAAGACAGCACACGTATGGAGAATCACAGTAACAGGGAAGAATTCAAGGAGGCCATAAAAAGTGGTGTGGGCTATGCCATTCGTCAATCAGATACCCTTCATATGCCGATGCTTTATGTCGCCAGTCGGTCCGTGAAGGGAGAGTACATTATTCGTATGGCAGTACCTTTTTCCGGAGTAGAGGAATATGCCGGCTATTTGATCCCAGCGATATTTGTCAGTATCGGTGTGGCACTTTTGATATCTGCCATCATTGCGAATAGCTTTGCCGGGTCTGTAACCAGGCCACTAAATGAAATTGCCGATGAGTTGATGAAACTGACAGAAAAAAATCCCGAATTTCACTTTAAAACTTATAAGTATCAAGAGATGAATGTGATTGCAGACAGTACGATGAAAATGGCGAAGGCGGTCAAGGAATCCATCGACCTGATTGAATTCGAGCGAATGGTAAGACAGGAATTTTTCTCCAATGCTTCCCATGAATTAAAGACACCGCTTACTTCTGTCAGGGGATATATAGAGCTTCTGGAAAATGGACTGGCAGTAAATGAAGATATGAAGAAGGATTTTCTGGCAAGAATTAAAAAAGAAACCAGTAATATGACGAACTTAATCAATGATATCCTGATGATATCACGTCTGGAAACCAAGGAAGCTGAGGTTCTATTGACAGAGGTAAGATTGGCGCCGCTGGTGAAGGAGGTCTGTACCTCCCTGGAGCCGCTCGCAAGGGAATATCGGGTTACAGTCACTACAGACTGCCGTCCCATTACCCTATATGCCAATAGCCAGCAACTTCGGGAGCTGTTCAGTAATCTGATCACCAATGCAATCAAGTATAACAAACCGGATGGAAAGGCCTGGGTGACAATAACGACGGAAGCGAACGAAGTAATCATCATCGTACAAGATACCGGTGTCGGGATACCGGAAGATGCGAGACAGAGAATTTTCGAGCGTTTCTACCGTGTAGATAAAGGCAGAAGTAAGAAGGTTGGTGGAACAGGGCTGGGCCTTTCCATCGTAAAGCACATTGTGAATTATTACAGTGGTTCTATTGAAGTAGAGAGTAAAGTAGGAGAGGGTACTAAATTTATAGTCCATCTGCCCAAAAAACAAAAAATGGAAGAGAAATAGCAGAATAATCATGATAATATCTGCAATTGCAAATATTTTGTCATTAGAAGTAAACTTTTGCGCACAGTTTGCCGATATAGATTTCAAACTATTATTACAATTCGCAGTATCGGCGAAGAAGGGGCAGATTAATCATGAAAAAATTCCTGAATAGTTCATTTTTTGGGGTATGCTTTTTAGCAGCTTTATTGGCAGAAGCATTTTTTATCCGCGTCGGCACAGGAAATCTGTTTAGTGTGGTCGGGATTGGAATAGTAGCTTTAATTACAGGGTATCTGTTGATCGATGCGATAAAGACGGGTCTGGACAAAAGGATCAACGATGCAAAGAATTACTTCGATCAGATCTATAAAGAAGAAACAGAAAAAAGCAATGAACGATTTACTGAAGAGAGCAATCTACATAAAGCGACCTATACAGCGCTAAAGAAAAATGCAGTGCTGATGTCACAACATGCGGAAGAAATGCTGGAGCGACTGGAGACTCTGGAGAATAACATGGCGAGAGCGTTATCTACAATGACAGATCTTCAGAAGAAAGCAATGGAAGGCCAGAGAAACGCACTGAATTTTGAAATTAATTATAATAAAGAAAATACGAAGCGTCTGATACAGACACTTCGAGAGGAAAATAACCGAGCAGATATGAATGAACTTCTGATAAAGCTGCTCAGCAGCATGGAAAGAAATAACGAGCTGCTGGAAAACCAACTGAGCACAATCAAAAACATATCCTTTGAGTTACCCTCAGAGAATACGGAAAAGAAGAACAATCAGACTGAGGAGGTTGTCGAAATTGATTGGAAGGATATCGCCGAGCAGGAAGCGGAAAGCTATACATCAACAGAATGGGATAGCGACATAAAAGAACCTGTAGTCGATAACCTTACAGAAACCGGGTGGGACTTAGAGGCTGAATTGATGCTTGGTAATATCACCGAGGGTTGGGAGATCAGCACAGATTCTGATGAAGCAGATAAAGAGGATGCACTTGTCAGTGCTGAAGAATATGGCTCAGAGGAACCCATAGCGATTGAACCTGATGCCCGGACCATTTCTGAAGCACCGCAGGAAGAAGCTGTTATAGATCATTGGGATGAGATCGGTTCGGAGCTGAACGACCTGATTGGCTCATGGAATATCGAAGAAAATGCCCCGGAGGCGGAAGCAGCTGAAGAAGCAGAGCAGGAGCCCGAGGCAGTTCAAATTGCGGAAGAAATGATGAATACCTCAGAAGCACAAGCACCGGAACCAAGTAAGCCATCGATTACTCCTCTTTATTCAGATCCGAATAAGAATCTGACGGCTGATGAGATCGCAGCGTTATTTGCTTCCTTCGGCCAATAATTGTTACAGATCCAGAAAATCATCATTCTGATAAGACTTACGACGTGCTTTTTTCTTGTAATAAGCACTTCTCCGTTTCAGTCGGGGACGTTCCACCAGGACGAAATATAATATAACAATAATAACAAATAATCCTATAATGCCACCCAAAATGATTGGCCGCAGATTGCTTCCTGATTTTTCCGGAGAGCTGTCCGTCGGAGCGCTGGTAGGGTTATTTTTTGTGCTTTGACTTTTTGCAAGCTGTAGAGGTGCTGTATCATGATAGAGGATATCCGCACCACCGACGTATTTCCCGTTATACGTATAAGAAATCTTTCCGATGGCATTTCCCTTGGAGGCAGTAGCACTTTCCTGATCAGAAGAATAGAAGGTAACCTCCTTCTTAGCATCTGCAAAAGAAGCTGTATTTGGTAATACCAGATAGCCATCCTCATCAATTGTGATTGGTGTCGTCGACTTGCTCAGCAGGGGATTGTATCTTGTAAACATAGGAGATTCATTCAATACCTTAGTGTCCTCAAGATCAGCAATCGGATAAATTGAAAAGTTATCAAAGGCATAGTCAAAGAGATCAGCGGTATCATTGTATTGATGAGAGGTAGAATCATCTTTCATGATGACGCAGATTAATTCCAGATCTCCGCGCTTAGCAACGGAAACCAGTGTAAATTTTGAATTAGTGGTGTAGCCGGTCTTGCCTCCAATACAATCATCATAACGATATTCCTGGCGTAGGACGAATTTATGGTGATTCCTTAAATATCTAGTCTCTGATTGAAGATTGGTTGGAGGGATCTGATAGGTTCGTGATCCAAAAATCTTGCGGAAGGTCTCATTCTTCATTGCCTCTCTGGTAATTAAGGCCATATCACGACAGGAGGTATAATGATTTTCATCATGCAATCCATGGGGGTTTAGAAAATGGGTGTTTTTACAGCCGAGACTCGCGGCCTTATCATTCATCAGCTTTGCAAAGGCATCAACGCTGCCGGAGACGTGCTCTGCAACCGCATAGGTTACCTCATTTGCTGATTCTAAAAGCATACCATATAGGCACTGCTGCATCGTCAGCTGCTCACCTACATCAATACCGATACGACTAGAATCCAGATCTACATCAAAAACCGCGTTTTTTGAAAAGGTTACCGTATCCCCCAGATTAGAATTCTCGATGGCCAGAAGCGCAGTCATGATCTTAGTGATACTGGCAGGATAATGTTTTTCATCAATATTTTTCTCGTAGAGAATCAACCCTGTGGAAGCTTCCATGATAATGGCGGATTCCGCATTAACACTCGGTCCGTCCGGCCAGACGGCCTTTTGATTCGTAGAATCTGATGCCTGTACTATGGAGACAGGGGAGAAAAACAGTATAAGAATGCTTAAAAAAGCAGTAATAATTCGTTTCATAAAACCTCCTGGTGCACATATACTTAATTCTGCTATGAGACAATTAGTGTCAGTTGCTAACAGTCCATAATATTGTACTATAAGAGGTTTCCGCTGTAAATAAAAAAGTCCTCTGATAAATGTGAATTTTATCTTACGAAATTCGTGTATTCTCGCGGAGCCGGTTCAGGTAACGGAAGAGAAGAGAGAGTATTCTCCTTCATTTTTAGCATCCATGCCATATTATTAGCTAGATTTCGTAAGATACTCATACCCTCCCCATCCTGAGTGACCTCACCCGGTGCGGTACCATGGATTACATTCCAGTAATAAGAGGGTGCAAGTAGCATTTCAGAAATCAGGAAATAATGATTTAGTTGGTCAAAGGTAGCAACTCCACCGGATCGGCGTACTGCAACAACAGAAGCTCCGACCTTTAAGCGAAGTGAGCCACGTGCGGAATAAAATAGGCGGTCAAGGAAGCATTTCAGTGTACCGGCGATACCGGAATAATATACAGGACTTCCTAAAAGAAGACCATCTGCTTCATGGATACGATCAAAAATGCTACGCAACTCATCACCGGAGAAGATACATTGGTGATCTTTACAACGACCACAACCGATACAACCCTTGATCTCCATATTACCGACGTGGATTATCTCGGTTTCTATCCCCTGCTTATTAAGCTCGTCACATACAGTCATCAGAGCAATATAAGTATTTCCCCTGGGTTTGGGACTTCCGTTAATAGCAATTACTCTCATATTATTGTGCTCCCTTCATTTTTAGAATAAACCTCTTCCAGTATACTATAATTCAGTATCAAATTGAAATACATTCTGTTTAATCCGCGGGGAACGTGTGTGATCAGGATAAAATGTATTGAATTGACGAAGCCGAGGTTTCTATTTATAATAAGAGGAAGACAATTAAATAATATAAGAATATTTTTGACAAAGCATCAAAAATACTTTTTATATAGGAGGTTAGAATGAGACTTAGGAATATTACCGGTTCTAGAGATATGGTAGCCGCAAATGATTATGTAGTACATGAGCCGGAAAAGCTGAAGGGGCAATGGAAGACTTTGTTCGGAAATGACTTTCCGCTCCATATTGAAATCGGTATGGGTAAGGGCAAATTTATCATGCAGCTGGCACAGGCCAATCCACAGATTAATTATATCGGCATCGAGAAATACTCCAGTGTACTATTGCGTGCACTGGAAAAAAGAGAGGGATCAGAGCTAAAGAACCTTTATTTTTTAAGATTTGATGCAGAGTATTTAAATGATATCTTTGCGCAAGGGGAGATTGACAGAATCTATCTGAACTTTAGTGATCCCTGGCCAAAAGACAGACATGCGAAGAGAAGATTGACTTCGAAAGAATTTCTCGCAAAATATAATCTTTGCCTAAAACCGGAGGGTGAGGTTATGTTCAAGACGGATAATCGTGTCTTATTTGATTTTTCAGTCGAGGAAGCCGAGATAGCAGGTTGGGAACTGAAAGACGTAACCTATGACCTTCATCATAGCGAATATGTGGAGGGAAATTTTATGACGGAATATGAGGAACGATTCTCTGCGCAGGGTAATCCGATTCACAGACTGGTCGCTTATCGGAAACAAAACCTGAATTAAGATCATACTATAATAACAACGGAAAAATCAGGTGTTTCTATGAAAAATGATTGGAGACTTCAGGTTTCAAAAATGACCGGAAACTATCCGAAGATTGACAGAAAGCTATTCCGGATAAAAAAATCCTGGGATGAGGTCTCAGGCCTCATAAATACAGGTGTGAAAAAAAAGAAGCGATAAGCTGGTTATTGACTTGCTATTTCTTCAAAGCTGTTATAATATTACATTGTAAACACATAAAAATAGTAATAATTGAGATACTAAAAACAATAGGATAAACCTATGCCTTTCTGTGATAGTGCAGATGAGCTCATGGGTAGAATGGAGGAAACGAAAATGGCATTTCAATTTACGGATGTAAATTTTCAGAAGGAAGCACTCGAATCAGAGCTTCCTGTATTAGTTGATTTCTATGCTGACTGGTGCGGTCCCTGTAAAATGGTTGCTCCTATCGTGGCAGAGCTTGCAGAGGAATATGCAGGAGTTTATAAAATAGGAAAACTGAATATAGATAATGAACCGGATACAGCAGAAAAATATCGTGTGATGTCCATCCCGACTTTGATGATCCTCAAAAACGGAGAAGTGGTAGATAAGATTGTCGGTGCAGTACCCAAAGCTGCGCTGAAAGAGAAGTTGGATGCTCACAAATAAAATATCGATGATGACGGCTGGCAACAATTGCCGTATCGACTAGTAAACCTGACAAAAAGGGGAGAAAAACCCAAAATATGCGGTTTTTCTCCCCTTTTCTATGCCTGATTTAAAAAGAATTATCTGTTTTTTAAAAAAATAAAAAAAACACTTGCAATTTGCTTCCGAAGCATATATAATAACTTTTGCGTTCGGTAATTACGAAAAGCAAAAATAAATAAGCGTTTCTAGCTCAGTTGGTAGAGCACCTGACTCTTAATCAGGGTGTCCAGGGTTCGAGCCCCTGGAGACGCACTTGTAAGGTCCTAGTTTGGCAGTCTTAGTAACTGCTGGGTTAGGGCTTTTTTGTTTGCTGACTTTTCGAAATTATTTATTATTAGCTATATCAATCATATTTTCTAACTTATCCATTATTACTAATCTAATTCTATATTAAAGCGTGTCAAAGATTTTGAATAACCATTTTAGTGTAATTATATTAATATGTCATTAAGTTCCTCTTATTTTATATTGTATCTCAAAAATTAACTGCAGCTTTCTAGATCCGGAATGGCTGCATAATTTTTTGAGATACAAAAAAGGGCTACTAACCAAACTTGTGATCAGTAGCCTTAGCTTTATATATTGAAAACGGAATAAAAAAGTATCTCAATTTATCGAGTATAGGAGATCCTGACCGAATGAATTGGGATACTTTTTAATTAAGTTATTGATACTTTATTGTTTTTTTCTTTTAAGATACTTAATCATACAAATAATACCGAGTATATAGAAAATCCATTGTACTATACCCATTAATATCCCCAAAAAAGCAGCAGTACTAAAACCAATCATATAGATCACCAACCCTTATAAAATATATTTGGAAAGAAATATAAAAAATGTAAATCATATGAATTATTATCTATTATACACAAATAGATTATAATTACAATGTTTGTCAGGAGATTAAAAAATATAGAAGTAAATGAATATTATCCATTCATAATTATCGATAAAAAGTATCCCAATTTATCAAGCAGCAGGAGATTCTGTGCGGATAAAATGAGATACTTTTGATTTCTTAATACAGAAGATCAATATTAGTTAATAATATATGGCCCAAAAGTAATCAATATTGATTACCAAGTTACATTTACTGTTGTACCACCGTCTGATGTAGCCCAAGGATAATTCCCATCGACTGGAACTGCTATATCAACCTTTACATTAATTCCAGGAATAGTATATGAAAAATCAGCTGTTCCTACAAAATGTACGTAAAGGGAAGTGCGTGTGCTATTCATGTAAATTGATGAACCTCCATCATTCCAAGCATTACAGTTAACAGCCGTATATTTAATTATATTCGATGAATTAAGGGAAAGAAATAGATCACTATCAGCATTGTATGTAGCATTAGCAGATGCTAATAACCTGCAATTAGCAAAAATACTACAGTTAATTTGTAAAATCATTGTAAAATATGAAGTTACAGGCATAATGCTCCGAAGTGAATAATTATCATTCGGCAATTCAATTAAGGTTTTCTTCATGTTACTGAACTCAGTTCTGCTATTAGTTAATTTAGCTTGATAATCTTTACCTTCTTTTTCAGCCCTTTTAATTTCTGACGTATATAATGCTTTGGTTATTGGCCTAGCATCTGACGAGTCAACTATTTTCCACTCTATACCATATTTAGCGTAAATCTGTTTCATGCTATTTTCATATTTCTGAATGGAAATTAAATTGCTTGTTGCTGCATACGCTGATCCACACATTGATGATAAAATCAAAGTAAGCGCGATGATGCTTGATAAAAATGCCTTAGAAAACTTTTTCATACAAAGTACCTCCTTATTGGTGTGATGATATTTGCAGGAACATGTATTAATCACTAGTAATTAATATACTTACATTATAATTTACAAAAATATACATTACAATGTCATATATGGAAAAATCATGAAAATTTTGATATATTTTATAAACATCATTGATAAAATGTATCTCAATAACAAGCTGCAGCTCTCTTGATCCGGAATTACTGCTCATTTTTTGAGATACATAAAAGGCTACTAACCAATATTCTGATCAGTAGCCTTGACTTTATTTATTGAACTTTTTTATGAAACCTTCATGTAAGATATTTAAAAGGTCAATTAATTGAAAATAATTCAGTTCCTGGAGCTCTTCTTTAGATAGGAAGGCTCCGGCATTATCATCATCTTTTGATATAATTATGTGATACTCTTTCTTTTCTTCATCATAACCAAAATCACCAGTATAGCCATAACTATCGCAAAAATCTTTTAAATATGTATTGATCCCCATATAACCACCTCCAGGAATATTATTTACTAATCAATATTCATACGTCAATAGCTTTTGGTTATTAGTAATAAGTCTTGAAGAATACTTTGTCTAGTTTGTACACATCTGGATGCATGAGCTGATAGGTATGGGCCAGGTGAACATACTTCTGAGTAGTTATAATATCGCTATGTCCCATTAGAAGCCGCAGGCTTTCCAGATTACCACCACCTAAGATATAACTGGTAGCAAAGGTATGCCGGAGCAGGTGCGGATATATCCGGGAGATATTCGTATTTCTTTTTATCCTGGCGAATAAACACCTAACAACATCCCCGGTGATCGGCTTAGTTGATTTCACTTCAAGGAAGAACGGATCAGTTTTGATATCCAGGTTATAACTCTGATTCTCTGATACACCCCGGTACACGATCATATACTTATGCAACATGATCTTTAGCTTGGTACCCATTGGCACCATACGATTTCTATCAAATTTACTGTCCTTAATAAAGATAATATTCTTTGTAAAATCAATATCGCCCACCTTTAACCGGATCACTTCTCCGGATCGGAGCCCGGCATCAAGCATAAGATGAACAATACAAAGATTTCGGATGCCCTGCTTGCATTTTGGATTGAATAAGGCATCTATCTCATTGGCCTCGGATTCATATAGCGGTAATACGATGCTTTGTGTCTCTCTGATAAACTTGAATTTCTTCGAAATATCATTCTTAATAAAATCTTCTTCGTAACAATACTTTAGAAATACCCTCAGAGCTCTCCGATACGTCCTAATTGTATTATTGGATAGTTTTTCATCCTTTAGGCCACCATGGATAGGATGGCCTTCAAAAAGCGTTTTATCGCGTAGATATATCAGGTATTCGTTAAGGAGTACATTTGTTATTTCATTTAGCATAAGCTTGTTTAAGGGTTTTTTCTGCTTCTCAGCAAACCACCTCATGAATGTACCTATATTTGCTCGGTAATACTCTATCGTTTTTTCTACGCAGGTTGCAGATTTATAAATCAGAAAATCATTAAGCGCCTGTTGCATCGTTAATTCCATCATTTGCTCCATCATCGACATTCCCACCTTTTGTTTTATTTTGACAAATAGCTTTCTTTAGATTATAATTGTCGTAAGTTAATCCATTACTATCAACGATTTGATATGTATGTAAAGTATTATCCTCGATTAACCCAGACAGTTCATCGGCATTGAATTGTCTGGATTTTTTTATTTTAGATACTTTCATGTTATGAATATCGTTGTCATTAAGTCTAAGTAATGCTTCTGTACAATCTAGTAGCACATCATCTTCATTTATTCCCCTGGTATAGAAACCAAGGGTTATGGCACTGTTTAGCATCCGGCGCTTTACTACATCCTTACATAAATTCCGATGATATTCCCGGACCAGCTTCAGCTTCTTATTAGGTAGCCTGCAATCGATCATCTTTGTCCTTCGCAAGCTGTCCCAAAATGCTACATATTCTCTCCGGGTTTTATTAATATCACCATCCGGCTGCACCAGTCTTAATGTGCTATGGGTTAGATAATCTGCGATCAACACTCTGTTATCAATATAGTCATATACCCGACGTGCAACATCATATTTTGAATTATCCTTAAGGGGTAGAAGAGGGAAGGACTTGCTCATTTTTCTCATGGTCTGGTACTCTACATTTGTTATTAAGGTTATTTTCGGGGTAAGCTTATTGGCCTGTCGGTTAAGCACATCCGGGCTGACATCTTTTTCCCCAGAAAGTATCTGCTTACACCATTTGATATCTTTCATATTGGAGCCATATTCTGAATAGAATTTTATTCTTGCCATATCTACATAGGCCCAGCTCTGCATCCGGAAGCATTCCTCATAAACATAATTATCAAAGCGATTGATTAAGCCATTAAATAGCCAGAACTTGAAGAACCATGGTTTATATCCCTGCTCCACAACTTCCTTGCTCTTAAGGTATATTCTCACGAAGCATTTATCCGATCGTTTTCCCATGGAAATATAATCACACTCATATTCCTCATTTGGACGGAAGGCATACTCCATATGAACCCTCTTAAATCTCGATACCTGCATTTTGGTAAAACGATCTATCCGGAAGAAATCCTCCGGGTTCTGCAAGTAATTTGAATGCCAGCAATAGTCAACACGGTTTTCCTTTACTTCTTCAATTCGTAAATTAAATATCTGACATATCTGCTGGACTACATGAAAGCTCCTTTCAAAGCTCTCATTAATTCCATACATCCAGAGCATATATGATCTGATCTGGACTACGATTTCAGAAGTTACGCTTTCCCCGTCAGATCCTTCTGGTACTTTAGATGCTATAAAGATATCATATAGGTCAGGACACTCGATGCAGATATTATAAAACCGTGAGAATGTGAAAGGTCTTAGGTTCAGCTGCTCCTCATTGATTAGATGTAACGGCTTGCAACCGCTAAATTCGAATATGTCCTCCAGGACTTTATTAAAGTATCTAGTAAAGCGTTTATAGGCTATATCCTTTGAATCGGCTGTAAAATCATTCTGGAGCTTTATACTATAATAAAAGGTATCAATGTTGTGTAAGTACTTCTTTTGTTTTAAGTCAAACCAATATAGCTGCTTATCAGACGAAAACTCTTTAAAAGCTTGGCATTGTGCAAATCTTAAATCAAGCAATTGAACACCTCATTTCTTGAGTATTTCTTATGTTTTGGATAATAAGCATTTCGCTAAATTACTATTTTCGCGAAAAGTTGATTTGTGGCCCTGCAATTTGTACTACACAAGTATAATTCCAATTATTTGTAATTGGTGATATAATCAATACACTTATTAATGAAATATACAAAGGATGGAGGTATAAAAATGCGTACAAAAATGATTTCGTCTGATCAAGAAAACCATGCAGGTTATGGAGCCGGATCAGGAGATACTGAACGTTATGAATACGAGTGTCCTTGCGGAAAAGGAAGTATTATTGAGGAACATGATAATATTCCTGGGTTTAGGGAACATGATGTATACATAAGCTGCAAAGAGTGTAGTGAAAAGTATGAACTGAATACTAAAAATGGAGTTAGAGGTTGGGACCTTGTAGAGAAACAGTCCAAATAAATATTCACACTTTATTGCACTAAAGTATTTCGCGAGACCCCTACTTCCGCGAATTTTTAAAAACGGCAGTTTTGCCTGTATTTACCGGTCTTTAGGGGTGATTAGGTATGTATTTTGAGACCACGTATTACAAGAACGTGGTTTGCAAAAAATTTGTTGCCAGGGGAGTATCTTCCCGGCCTGCTTCGCATTGGCCGGGAAGATACTCCTCTGCCTCACTGCAACGGGTAATCATTCGCTAATGTATCTCAATCTTTGCAGCTGCAGCCTGGAGATCCGGATCTGATTGAGGTACAATCCGTTACTTAATATTAAGTACAGGTATCTTCTTAAGAATGAACATGATTAATTTAATAATCTTGTCAGCATTAATAATGGCTATTGCTAAAGGTATGAGAATTCTAGCCATACTCATGTCGATAAATATTGATACAAGGTTTACTCCGGAGAACATGATAGAAAACATACCATCAACAGCATTAGTAACCTGGCTTGAAAAAGACGGGAGAACCCCAAGAAATGAATAAATAATATCCAGTAATCCTAAACCTAATTCCATCATCCATTCTGCTAACATATCAGTTCCCCCTTATGATCTCCGATCCTTTCTTGATTGCTAGGTTTAATACCGCAATAATCATTATAAAATCGGTTATGGTTTTATAATAGCCATAGATACTGTTGAATTCCGATCTTTCCACAAAATCTGTAAAATTGAATTGCGAACCATCATAAAGTACATACCCCTTAAATTCCATTCGAGGCATAACTAAAATGCAATCCGTTGTTCCTAATTGATATACTTGACTTAAGAATCTGATAACCAATTCAATCGGATATGTAAATAAATTTCCGTTTCCTTCGATCGTAGCCTTTGCTTCCAGTACAAAAGCATCTACTTTCGCCTTATCAGGAACAAATAACCACGCGAGAGCATCTTCAACAGCATCTGTAATAGTACCTGGGAGGTCAGTAAGGACATCAAGAATATCTTTTGAGGTATCCACTTCCTTAACACCTTCCTTATCTATCACTTTCGTATATTCGACTTCATCAATACTCTTGTCCACCACATAATCATATATTGCATCAAGCTTATCCTGTGTAAGCTCTACCTCCACACCAGTTACACCATTTGTATCGGTAAAATATGTAGGTGTATATGTGTAATCTGATGGTACTAAAGGAAAATCAATTACTGTTCCCGCATCATGAGCAACAACATTATCTGTTATGTTTGGAACAACTTTATAATTAAGCACAGCATGTCCATCAAATAAAACACATGTACCATTAACAGGATACATCACCTTTATTTCATAAGGATAAGCAGCTACATTGCTAACAATATAACTTCCCAGGAGAGATAGCGATACACCAACTAACTTTTGACTGCCACATTGTAAATAATTTTCGGAGTTATTCCATTGTGTAGCTGATGTATAATCATTTGTTGCGGAATCATAGGTACCACTCGTAGAAAAATATCGATACTGATATATGCTTGTACTATTATTAAGCTGGTTATAATCTCTCATTTCACCAGACATAAAATATGATTGAGTAGCATTTGATAAGAATAAATAATCGCCGTTTTTAATTGTCAACACAGTAGAACTAGGTACACCAGAGGGAGCAAATATTACTGCTTCTTCAAATGTTAGCTTATTTCTTACAACTAGGGCAGGAGCATTTGTTGTCATGGAAGCAGTCATTAATAGTGCCTTCAATTTTTGACTACTTACTATATCTGCCAATTGGGCGGCATGTATTACAGAACTATTACTCATTATCATTTTGTCGGGATTATTATCGGCGTAGTCTTGAGCATATTCCCGGACAAATCCGGCAGACTGATTTAGTACATCCTGCGGGATTGTTAAGGTATCTCCATCTGTAATTTCTCCACTATCAATTTTAGATGAAGTCTGATCGATCCATGACTTTACTGTTGAACTGGCCGATTGATACCAATTTGTAAAAGCTTCCTCAATAGCATCCCTACGTTGATAAATGACATATCCAGCATATATTATTGCAACACCGAGTAATACAGGACCTAATACTGCTGCAGCACTGCCAGCGCCGGAAACTATTGCTGCTAAGGTAGCAGATAGAGCTTCAGCTCTTGTCTCAGACACTACAGCTGAGTTTGTTACAATAAATACACACATAAATAAGATAAAGAATTTCTTTGCTATCCTTTTCATGGTATCACCGCCTGTTCATCATATTATGGATCACAATATAGACCAAAATAGCACCAACTATTAAAGCTAATACTGCAATCGCAGATATGATATCCATTAAGCTACTTAACGCACTAGCTAAATCATTTACGACCGTTACTTGATATTCTTCAAGACTCATGATGATACCCCTCCTCTCTTATAACTTAATTTTTTCTTTACCGAATGCCATACTCAGGAAGGCATTCACCGCTTTCTCTGCCAGACCGAAAACAATCCCGATCGGGAGAGCAGCTGCTATGCATGTCCCGGCCAGATTAATTATTACCTGATAATCTAATGTAGTTGTCACTCCCATACACTCCTTCCTTCATACTTTCACCAGATACAAAGTTACTTTTATCAATCACGAAATAGGTATCATATCTCCGATACATTTCATCCGGATTGTGCAGCCAGATAAATTGTTTTTTGACTTTACCCTTAAGCTGAGTGTCTGCACTTGTTTCCTCTTCCAGGCTGTCCCTGTCTACCAGTCTGTTCCTCTGGATAAATCCAAGATAGTTATTGCAGACAATAATATTTGAGAATTGCTCTCTTAGAGGTTTTGCCATACGACCATATACCTGTGAGGTTGCTACGATATGTTTTCTCTGCTTCCGTTGCTGTGCAATCTGTGTCATTGTATCCATGTTAATATTCTTGCTTTCCAGACTGTTTAGGTACAGCTGTATTTCATCAACTAGGAAGATTAAGCCCTTCTTATTATTGCTATACCGTTTAAAATCATCATTATTCCGAAAGAAGAATACCCGGTTCTCTTGGAGGTAGATATGATACTTCTCAATATCGGAAATATCTTCATCCTGATCCGTGAAGTGCTTCTTTTTAAAATCCTCAAAAGTTACAACAGGATATTCTTCAAGGAATAGATTTGTACATAACTTGCATTTGGGATACTTCTTCATAAGCTTATACACATAATTAACAGCACTTATTGTCTTTCCTGATCCCTGCGGACCGACAAAACAAAGAAGTCCATCTGCACTAAAATAATCCGGATTATCTCTGAAAAAGCGGTATTTGAATCGGATAAACCGAGCTATGTTCGCTAGATTTAAGCTTTCTTTCCCACAGTCTTTATCCATACCCATACTGATCTCTCCTTAATAAAAATGGCACTATATATTCAGTTATATAGTGCCATTCCATGCCATGATGCGTTACAATTAAAATCTGATCTTGCCGGACTTGAAAGCACCGATAATAGCTCTGACAAGTTTTCTGGCGCCCCACCAGAGGATCACAAAGCCGATACCGCCGGCGATAACGGCTCCGATCAATGCGCTGACTTCTGCAACAGTAACCTTTGATGTAACAGCTGTAGTAATGGAAGAGAAGTCGGTTGTAGACGGAGCAGATGCAAAAGCTAAGCTACAAATACTCATTGACATTACAAAAGCAAGTGAGATTGCTGCGGTTATCTTTGTCCTCTGATGTCTCAGAAAGTTTCTCAACTGCTTACCTTGGTTCTTTAACTTAATCATGTTTTCCCTCCTTAAAAGTGAATGGTTAATGGTTTATATAATTGGCCAAAATTATATACATTTTAGTTGTATCTCGTTTTTGCTGCAGGAGATCTTCCTGGCTGGGAGATAATGAGATACGTTCAGCTGATTTTCATTTCAAGCCGTTCCTCAATCTCTTTGCAACTCCGGATTAAGTTTCCCACTTTATTGGAGACATCCTGTAGCCGATTGACTTCTCCAATTACTTTACGTAGCTGCTTTTCTTTTTCATTAATTTGACTGTCAAGCTGCTTTATCTTCTCCAAGCGTTTCGATTCGGATTCCATGGCATCGGTGATGATATTCTCAAATTTCTCATTAAAGCCTTCACCCTTATATTTCTCTATGTAGTTATATACTTTTGGGTCAATACGAACACTCTTCGCTATCTTTGCCATCCCAATTTCTCCTTTTTTGTACCTCAATTTGCTTCTGTAGCGTTTCCGATCGGAAACAGCCGGATCAATATATGAGATACATTTTTTTGTATTTAGGTGTTCTTCCTAGGCTAAGTTGTTCTTATGCTTTCCTGATAGATTGGTAGTTAAGGGGATGCGATAGCAAAGGCGCTATCGCACCCCCGGCTCCATTGTGTACCGAAGCCATGCCGTATCAAGAAAAATAAAGGCTGCAGTCCCGGCTGGAAAGCGCCGGGCCTGTCTGATTTTTCTTGACACGGCCTGTCTTCTTTCTACTTCTTCTTACTGGAGGCAACTTCAGGGGCACTACCCGGTGCAGGGGAATATTTCGGATAATCGGGGTCGCTCTCGGGATCGGGATGAGTAACCTCGGTCAGCTTAACATCACAGATGTAATCCAGGTCTTTTAGTGTTAAGACGGGTTTTCCATCTGAGCCGATTTTCATGCCAAAGGTTCCGATATACTTAGCAGGTGCAGCCACGATCTTTTGGATGCGCTCGAAGTCCATCCAGATCTTGCCGGGCTTCTGTCCGAAACTCTGCGGATTATTGTAGAGGTTTTCAAAGGTTGTATTGAATGTATAGAATACACTCATTCCGGAGATCGCTCCGTCTTTACCTTCCGCTTTGATTGCATCTGCACTTAATACGATGATTTCTGCTCTGGTTCCTAACATGGTGTCCATTAAATTTCCATCCATAAATAAATCCTCCTTCTGGTTCGGTCATGGCCGATACCTTTTAATAATGTGTGATATGTTATAATAAGCTTGGCTTAAAGGGCCAGAGCAAACTATCATGAATTGACAAAATTCTTATGATTAAAAAAGTTCTCATTCAAACATTGGTAGATTTCTTCCTGTACAATATACCTACATTAATTCACTGGTGAAGTGTCATACGAAATACCATCTACCATTACACGATTATTTGTGATATACTTTAGAAAATTGTTCGACATAATGTGTCAAACATTTCCATACGTCAATGTTATCACATATGTGAGAATATGTCAAATGATTATTTCACATACGTGATAGAATATGAGGGATAATTTATGTCTATTGGAGAAAGATTAAGAAACTGGCGGAAAGAAAAAAATTTGACAACGACCCAGATACATGAAGCTACAGGTATATCCTTAGGCGCGTTATCAAATTATGAGAATGATAAAAGAGAAGTCGGAAGTGATTTGCTCGTTCAATTATATGAAAAATACAATTTGGATATTGTCTACATTCTCACAGGCGTGAAAGATGAGAATAAACTCACGATAGAACAAGAGCAGTTTATATATTACTTAAATCTTTGCGATCAAGAGACAAAAGACCTTATCTATAAGATTGTAAAAAGGCTTGCGGTCAATCAAGATCAATAATAAATATGTGAAATAATGATAAAAGTTCTTAGATTATGGTTGACATTCGTAATATTTGGAATATAATAAGATTAACAGAACCCACCAAGCCTATGGCACTTAATAGTGCTAAGCGTAACATGGTGGGTCATTTTGCATATGAGGGTTTATACTATGAACAGTTTAGGATGCAAGCCATTTAAAACAACAGAAGAACAAATTCAACTATTAAAAGACCGGAACTTAATAATATCCGATGTAGAATATGCGCATGATATATTGCGTAAAGTAAATTATTATAGACTAAGCGCCTATTCATTAACATTAAGGACTAATGATAATTTTTATAAGGGAATAACATTTGAGAATATAGTTGAATTATATAATTTTGACTCATGTTTTAGACATATTATTTTAAAGTATACTCCAGATATTGAGTTTTCTTTTAGAACATACATAGCATACCATCATACAAAAAAGCATGGGCCATTGGGATATCTTGATAGTAAAAATTTCACTGATGCTTGGTATCACGCTATTTTCTTATCTAAGTTGAAAAGCTTAATAGATAAATCAACAGACATATTTATTACACATCATAAGAATGACTTAAATGGTATTTACCCTTTTTGGGTTGCTATAGAAGTTCTAACTTTTGACGTTCTATCAAAATTATATAAGAACCTACTTCCAGAGGATAAAACTGAAATCGCAGGTAATTATCATATAAGCAGAGAGTATATAGAAAATTGGCTTCATTGCGCAGTGTTAGCGAGAAATATAAGCGCACATGGGGGCAGATTTTATAACAGAAATAATCTGCAACCTGTAAAATTGGATAGATATTCAAAAACACAAATTAATCCGAGCTCTCCATTTGCTTATATTTTTGCTATTTTTAAATTACTATCTAATAATGATCTTAGGATTGAACTTAAGAATGATTTAAATACTCTTTTTAAAGAGTATCCGTTTGCTCTTGAAAAACATATGGGATTCCCTTCTAACTGGAAAGAAATACTGGAAGAACAGATGCCATCTTAAATCAGCTATTTTATGTATCTCATTCAGAGTATAATATCTATTAAAAGCTGATGAAAAGAAATACTATTATAAATATATTAAAGATATACTTTTAAGTCATAAAATAAGGGAATATTATACCATTCCTCTTAATCAGGGTGTCCAGGGTTCGAGCCCCTGGAGACGCACTTGTAAGGTCCTAGTTTGGCAGTCTTAGTAACTGCTGGGTTAGGGCTTTTTTGCGCGTAAAAAACTGAGTCCTGCACAAAAAGACGGCTAGACACACGACACGAGCTTGCTCGTAAGGCGGGTGTTTAGCCGTCTTTTGTATAGGCGAAGCCTACGCGACCGAAAAGACCGTACTTTGGTCTCGAGGTGGCGGTGCAGGGTTCAGTTTTTTATATACCGAAGCCTACGCGACCGAAGAGACCGTACTTTGGCCTCGAGGAATCGCGGTGCGGGGCTCATTTTTTATATACTGGAGAAGGCCGTTTTGGATAGGACCTTAAATAATTTGATTATTTATACCAAGGTCGCGACTATATGTTAGTGCAATAAGGAGTAAATTAATTTACATGATTTATGGAAGCGTGAAATGGTTTCTGTTATAATTTAACTTAGTAACATTGATAAAGCATAAATTACTGGTGCTACTGACAAAATAAATTACTAGAACGGAGAAGAGAAAATTATGGACAAAAGATGGAAAGCAATATCGAAAATATTGATAGCAGTACTGTGCATTTCTGAATTGTTGTTACCTATGGGAAGATATAATACGGTGATGGCGCAGGCAGAGACTAGAAGCACCTCAAGTGAAAAACTTGGGATTGAGAATATATATTATCCGGAGTTAACTAATCAGGCCGGTGTAAATACTTATTATACAAGATTAGACTATGGTAGGAGTGAAGGTACTGGAAAAGGAGTCTCCATGCTGATTTGTGAATATATGCAGGATGGCATGGTAAACTGGAACAGTACCAGGAATATTTATCAGTACATTGTCCCGGATGCAAAAATTACATATAAAACGATTAATAATTATCATGATACCGTTGGTCAACTAGCAGATGATTTATTAGAGAGTAGTAATATTGTTGTTCTGCCCAAATTTGATATGAAAGATCCCAATCTACTTTCAAAGCTACAGAAACATATTGATACTTATTTTGTGCTATTTGCAGATAGTGAAGAGACTAAAAATCAGGAATTCCTAACGGCACTTAAAAACATAAGTGAGCAACCGAATGTATTACTGGTTGGAAGCTGTAACAACCGTTATTTTAATAATAATAGAATTGGAAAAGATGCTGTATCTTATGTGGATTGTTTCGCTCAGCCACAGATATCAATTATGAGTAATGAATATAGTATACATTATAGCTTATTTAGTGAAAGAAATACGAATGAAAGTGAACTGGCAGATAATACAGTTTGTCTGGCTGCCTCCGGTTTAGCGATTTTGATTCAAAATAATAACTCGATGAGTAATGTGGGCGATTATTTTAAGAATAATTCTAAAGAATGGGAAATTGATTTCACGTATGATAGTAATCCGGAGTTCAGAGGAACAACATGTAAAGTGCCGTTACTGGATTACAAGTTTTTGTTTAAGAAAACGGATGGCTCTAATTACTCATTGGAAAGCTATAAAGTACCTTCTCAATATACAGGAAAAGGCCTAAACATCTGCCTTATTGATATGCAATTTAACAAAGACTATTCCTTTACTAGAAATTATATTACTAAGGAAATAATGTTCCCAAGCAATCTGAAAGGATACGATGATCTGACAAAGACGAAACCCGGACATGCTAATGTTATGGCATCCGTTTTGAAGACAATTGTCCCAGATGCTAACGTTACTCTGCTGTATACAAAAAATTCTGCACAATATGAAAAAGCAGCCTTGGATTGGGTGCTGAAGCATAAAGACATGGTGGATATCGTATCCATGAGTTGGGCTGTATCAGAAAATAAGGATAAGGAAATGCTTAAAAAAATACAACAAATCGGAGCTTCCGGTATAACGATTCACTGGTTCTGGATACCGGAGTCTGCTGATACCAATGGGAATATCATAGTGCCTAGTGCTTATTCGTCTAAATTAGATAATATGACGACAGAGAAGTTGGCCAGTGATGTCAGAGTTATGGACAGTTTTTTCATGGATTATGAAACTACATCAAGCAGGGAATGGGGTAATTCACAAACCTCACCCACAGTGGCAGGTTTAGTTGCTATCATCAAACAGATACAACCGAATATAACAGGAGATGAAATTAAGAAGCTCTTCCGGGAATTTGCTATTGAAGTTGAGAGCCCATATGCTGATGGATTACCGGACATGGAAAGAATTACAACATTGCTTTCAAAGAAGTTAACCTATGTCAGTGATATTAAGATAAATACTAATCAAATCAATATCAGTGCTTCAGGAGTGACAGACATAAAAGTAAATGGAATTTCTTATGGAACTGATCCCAGCCTTAATATTCCTTATAAAGCTTCTTATCTAGTAGCAATTGATAAAAAGGGAAAGAGGTATGCAGAAGGAACCCAGTTGATCGATTTGGATTTGGTGAAAAGTTCACAAGGAATATATTATATTGATTCTACATTTACTGGTTCAATTGAAACTGATCAAGGGAAAATAGTAATGACAAGAGGTTTAAATAAAATTGGAGATAAGAAAGTGAGTAGTGTCGAGAATATTACCGTTATGTATAAGTAAGAGTGCGAAGGGATCGGTGTTTAAACTTTTAACACCGATCCCTTCTTCTCGTCATAACATATAATAAACACAATCGATCGTGAGGTTTCAGATGGAGATATATGTAGTACAACCAGGGGATACAATTTATTCTATCGCTGCTCAGTTCGGAGTTTCCGCAGAAGAATTAATACAGGATAATGAGTTGGCCAGCCCGTTAGAATTAGTTGTAGGACAGACAATAGTAATCGCGTATCCAAAACAGATATATACGGTACAGGAGGGGGATACCTTAATTAGTATAGCAGCCACTTACGAAATAACTGTACAGCAGCTTTTACGAAATAATCCATTTCTGTCAGGTAATGCTTCTGTATCTCCGGGAGAAAGCTTAGTAATAAGCTATAATACAACCAGAGCCTTGATCACAAATGGTCTGGTCTACCCTTATGTAGAGGAAGAAAGCCTTAGAAAAACCCTGCCGAATCTCACTTATATGACTGTCTATAATTACAGAATCATTGCTCCCGGAGAGATCATCAGCTATTATGACGATGAGAGTATTATTCGGTTGGCAAGGGAATACGGTACAATAACGCTCATGATGGCTACCACCGTATCCTTACAGGGAGAACCCAATATAGACCTCGTCTATAGTCTTTTAACAATTGAAGAATATCAAGATAACGTTATTAATGGAGTATTGGAAATTATGAAATCCAAAGGTTACCAAGGAGTTAATTTTCTTTATAATTTCATGACGGAAACAAATCAGTCATTATATTATTATTTTACAGCAAAGGCTGCCAGTCGTATACGAGCGGAAGGCTTTCTCTTCTTTGTAACCTTTAACCTGAATGTTACATTTACGAATGCGCTTGCCGTCAATAATGTCGATTATGCACCAATCAGCCAGGTGGCAGACGGAATTATATTCATGCAGATTATCTGGGGGACCAATTATGGGCCGCCGTCACCTGTAAGTAATACAAGTAACTTAATCAGTTTTATTGAGAACACGGTTACTACACTTCCTCCGGAGAAGCTTATCCTGGGGAGCTCTGTCATCAGCTATGATTGGAAACTGCCATTTATCCCGGGAAGTACAACCGCAAATGCACTTTCAATAAACTCTGCTTTAGGATTGGCATATGATACCGGCTCAATGATTCAATTTGATGATTTATCCATGACACCTTATTTTTACTATAGCAGAATAAGTGTTAATAAAGTCGAACAACATATCGTTTGGTCATTGGATGCACGAAGCATCGATTCCATTGGTCAGATAGTAAATAATTATAGCCTCACAGGAATTGGGGTCTGGAATGTTATGATTTATTATGGGCAGCTTTGGCTGGTACTAAGAGCTCAATTTGACATCACAAAGCTGCTGCCAGAAAGTTTCATGGAGTAACCTGTTGCGAAAAAAGCCGAAAACTCAATTTATATCTGGAATTACCTCCCTTATCTGTTATAATGAAATCTACGTATAAAATTAAGTGACGGATAAAGAAAAAGGGGAGTAAAATCATATGAGAGAGAAAATCAAGCGGATGCGTCCGGAGATAGTAATGTTCATCATTCTGATTTCAGCCGTAGCCTTGGGAAATGGTTTAAGCGATGCGGTTTATTCTAATTATTTTAAAGAAGTGTATCATGTTACCGCATTTCAGAGAGGTTTTATAGAATTTCCGAGAGAATTGCCGGGACTTCTGTGTGCCTTTGTAATTGCAGCGCTGGGCTTCTTAGGAGATATCAGGGTTGCGTTTATCGCGCAGGTACTTGCGGCAGTCGGCGTAACATTGCTCGGACTTTTGACCCCCTCCTTTGGTGTAATGTTGATCTTCCTTTTCATTAATTCAATGGGGATGCATTTATTTATGCCGCTATCAGATTCCATCGGTATGTCGCTGGCTGAACCGGATCGAATTGGTAAGCGTATGGGCCAATTCTCCAGCGTTAGGGCTGCCTTTAGTATGGTTGCAGCTTTACTGGTATTCTTCGGCTTTCGTTTCAAGATGTTTTCCTTTGCAACGAATATAAAGTGGATCTTTATCGTATCAGCTGTAGCCTTTCTGTGTGCAGTACTGGCTGCAGCAGTGATGATCGGAAAGGTCAAGCCGAAGAAAGGGGCTCCTAAGAAACTAAAAATCAAGTTCCGAAAACAATATCGCTATTATTATCTTCTGACAGTATTAAAAGGAGTCCAGAAACAGATCGCGTATGTGTACGGAACGTGGGTTATCGTGGATTTACTGCTGAAGAAAGCAGATACTCTGGCGATCCTGACGATCGTGGTAACCTTTATCTCCATCTTCTTCTTAAGCAAGCTCGGAAGATGGATGGATAAATTCGGAATTAAGAAAATGATGTACCTGGATGCCCTTACTTTTATCATAATATATATTATTTATGGATTTGTCGTATGGGGAGTGGTAGAAGGTGTACTTCCGGATCACGGTTGGTCAGTCATCTTTATTTACCTGCTGTTTATCTCTGATCGACTTTCGATGCAGATCGGTATGGTAAATTCCATTTATTTAAGATCTATAGCAGTTGATCCTGAGGAGGTAACGTCCACTTTGTCTACGGGTATCAGTCTGGATCATTTTGTATCCATTATAGCAGCACTTGCAGGAGGATTAATCTGGGCAAAATGGGGCAGCCAATGGGTATTTTTCCTGGCTGCAGCTTTCTCACTCGGAAACTTATATGTAGCTGTCAAAGTACAGCCGGAAAAAGAGAAGGAAGCAGCAGAAAAGCTTCGGGAGCAGCTTCGGATAGATAAGAAATAGAATAAGCTGTTTTATCGTATAATCTCTGTCATTTAGTAAATCATATTAGTGATTTTTGATTACGATAGAGGAGGGAAATACGATAATCAGACGAAAAAGATATTTTAAAGGCTGGTATTTTAAGAATCAGACGGGCTCTGAGGTAATATCCTTTATACCGGCATATCATATTGATCGGAAAGGCATTCATTCGGCATCGCTTCAGGTTATTACACTTGAGGAATCCTATCGGATATTTTATCCGATTGAGGACTTCTACGCATCAAGAGGAAGACTTGCAGTTCGGTTGGGCAATAATGTATTTTCTGATCGTGGGATCATTGTAAATATTAAGGCAGAAGAGTTGGATCTATCCGGGAGGCTCTATTATTCTCCTTATCATCCGCCTCACCGGGATATCATGGGACCCTTCCGATATGCTCCGCATCTGCAGTGCAGGCATAGCATATATAGCATGGCTCATGGTATCAAGGGTTATCTTGATTTAAACGGAAGAAGAATCGAATTTAATCAAGGTGTAGGTTATACAGAGGGCGATCAGGGAAGAGGATTTCCGAGCAATTATCTGTGGACTCAGTGCAGCTGGAGGGATCGAAGCATCAATTCGCTCATGGCTTCGGTAGCTAATGTAAAGGTCGGCTGTATCGGATTTCCCGGCTGCATCTGTAGCATTCGTTATCGTGGAAGAGAAATCCGGCTGGCTACTTATCTGGGAGCACAAATCCTCGTGTATAACCGAAGGGAATTGTGGATAAAGCAGGGGAAATTCGACTTTCGTGTGGAAATACTCTCGAAGGAGGAGAGCCACCTGTTAGCCCCTGTGAGGGGAAGAATGCTTCGAACCGTATACGAAAGTGTAAATACAAAAATTCATTATCAGCTTTTATATGCAGAGGATACCGTGTTTGACTTTATCGGACAAGGCTGTTATGAGTGTGGATGAAATGAGAGTTTTCTTCAAATACTATGGAAGGACAGAAAACCCGGTTCAAACTTAATTTGCGCATTAGGCTTGCGAAGAAATGGAGTTAATATGGACGATAGAATTCAGAATACACAGGAGAAGGATACGGGAATGCCGGAAAAGCATACAGAACAGGATGCAAATAATAATAACAGCTCAGAAGTGACAAACCCAATCCCTTCTACGGCAACGCCACCAATCCCTTCTGAAATGCCGACGAGATAAATTAAGCAGGCGAATATAAAAAAGTCTTTTTAACAATAGCCCAATAAAGCAGGTTGTTCCTGCTTTGTCGGGCTTTCTTAAAATTCGTATTTTATTTATGGCAGCCGGGATAATATTATCTGGTCAGCTTATCGATTTCGCTCTCTCTGCGGGCGGAAGTTCCATCTCCGATATCAACAAACTTGGGATTCTTGGCAAGATCGATCGATTCGGTAGTTCTGGTAAAATGCTCATCATAAGACATGGAATTCATTTTTTTGATAATCTTCTTTTCTGAATTTGCTTTATCTTTTTTTAACATAATAACCACCTCCATATTAATACTATAGCACCATTTTATATTGGTTTCAATAGTACCCATTATGCATTTAAAAAAGTGAATGCTTCTTTTACATCACATAAATTACTCTGTAAATGAAATACTAAATGAAATACCAGAGGAATTAAGCTATGCACAGGAGGATTTATTTATGAATAAGAAAAGATATCAATGCCCGATCTGCAGCAGTGAGGATATGACCCTAAAACATGAGGCAGGTTATGTATATTCCTATGCTCTGGACGAAGATGCGCCCGGACATAACAATGAAGAGGAGTTTCTTTCCTATCTTTACGACAGAAGAGAACAGAAGGATAGTAGAACCTATATCCAATGTAACAAATGCGGAGCCCAGTATCCGTATACCTTCTTGAACGGTGTTCTTGAAATGGAGGAATCGGATAGGATGATTTAAATCAACAGCCGGAAGAAGGCTTTACGAAAAAGGGTGGTATTTTATCACTACCGTTGTATAATAATGGTAGTGCAGAAATGCGTACGGATGAGAAACGGAGGGGAAGGATATGAACGTAAAAAAGATAGTAATCGGACTCCTGATGATTAATCTCCTGGAGTTTTGTATCGGACTCTTCATGTGGCTGTGGTTGGGGAAAGAAATCATCACGAAGGTAAGTATCTATGCATTTCTATCTATGGTATTGATGCTAATCGGCTGCCTGATTACAATCATAGGACTTTACTTTGCCGGAACATATAAAAATGATAACCTAACTGACAGTATTCAAAATCTTGAAGAGCTTAATATTAAGCTTAGATCGCAGAGACACGATTATCTGAATCACTTTCAGGTAATCTACGGGTTGATGGAGTTGGGAGAGTACGAAGAGGCAAAACGGTATATTGATCCGGTCTTTAAGGATATTATGAAGGTCAGTAAAGCACTCAAGACAGCTCAACCGGCGGTGAATGCCCTCCTTCAGTCTAAAATCGAAGCAGCCGAACAGAAGAGGATTGATTTGTTTCTGGAGATTCGCTCTGATTTGAAGCATCTTCCAATGGAAGCCTGGAATCTCTGTAAGGTGCTAGCAAATATCATAGATAATGGAATGAGTGCGCTTGATGGGATGGAACAGGAGAAAAATATCTATGTAATGATCGGAGAGGATGTAGAGAGTTATACCTTTGATATATCCAATAACGGACCTGAAATTCCTAAGAATCATTTAGAGGATATCTTTAAGCAGGGATTTTCTACGAAGAAGGAGGAGGAGCACGGTATGGGATTATATATCGTAGCCCGTATTGTGAAGGAAGCAGGCGGGACTATTCATGTGACCTCTGACGCAGCAAAGACAAGCTTCTATGTCCGTTTGCCGAAAATGAGGAAGGCCATGTAATTTGAACCGTTCAATCTGACAGTATGAAATCATAGATGTATAACTTGGAGTATAAGTATTCCTTTCTGATAAAAACGGTATAAAGTATATAACAGAGAACGAAAACAATTTTCAAAGAAAAGGAGGCAAACCCTCCTGGTGTAGGTATCGAAATCAAATAATTATTGGAAGGAGGGTTTTATATGTTAGGTGAGATGGGTGCAGTACTTGCGATAGCGATTATTCTCTTTATTGCCGGGTTCATACTGGTAGGAGTTGAGATGGCAATTCCGGGCTTTGGGGTGCCGGGTATATCAGGTATTCTCTGTCTGGTAGTTGCAATCTTCCTGATTTCGGATTCGTTCGTCGAAGGAGCTGTGATTGCACTTATTGTCCTTGGTTTACTAGGTATTATGTTTGCAATCATACTAGGGCTATTATCAAAAGCAAAACTGAAATCGCCATTGATTCTAAAGGATGAGCAGAACAAGGAGAAAGGATTTATCAGTAACAGTGATTTAAATTATCTGCTCGGAAAGCAGGGTATAGCAGTGACAGATTTAAGACCTACAGGTACAGCTGATTTTGACGGGATTGAGTTTGACGTGATATCCGAGAGTAAATATATATCGAAGGATACCAGACTGATTATTTATAAGGTGCAAGGCTCAAAACTGATTGTGAAAGCGATTAGCTGATAGAGTACTCATAGAAAGCATTATCAGGGGAATAATATTATAAAATTACATAGAAAGAAGGAATGAATTATGCCAGCAACAATAGGGATGGTTGTTTTAATCGGTTTAATCAGTTTATTAATTGTTTTATTTTTTACGTTTGTTCCGGTTGGTCTTTGGATTTCTTCCGTAGCCGCCAATGTCAGGGTCAGTATATTTAATTTGATCGGTATGCGTTTAAGACGAGTTGTACCGTCAAAGATTGTGCTCCCTTTGATTAAGGCAACGAAAGCCGGACTGAATCTAAATGTAAATCAGCTGGAGGCACACTATCTGGCTGGTGGTAACGTAGACAGCGTAGTCAATGCCTTGATTGCTTCTGAAAGAGCCGGGATTGAGCTGCATTTTGAGAAGGCGGCAGCAATTGATTTGGCAGGTCGAGATGTATTCGATGCTGTAAAAATGAGTGTAAACCCCAAAGTAATTGAAACCTCAAATGTCTCGGCAGTTGCGAAGGATGGTATTGAATTACTGGTTAAAGCAAGAGTAACCGTAAGAGCTAATCTGGAGCGTCTGGTCGGTGGTGCCGGTGAAGCCACGGTGCTTGCGAGAATTGGCGAAGGCATCGTTACTACGGTTGGCTCTGCAAAGTCCCATAAGGAAGTGCTTGAGAACCCGGATGATATCTCCAAGCGTGTGTTAAGTAAAGGTCTTGACTCCGGTACAGCGTTTGAGATACTTTCCATCGATATTGCGGATATTGACGTAGGAAGAAATATCGGTGCCCAACTGCAGACACTTCAGGCAGAGGCTGATAAGAATATTGCGCAAGCAAAGGCTGAGGAGAGAAGAGCCATGGCAGTTGCAAAGGAACAGGAAATGCGTGCGTATGTTGTGGAAGCGGAAGCTGAAGTTCCGAAGGCAATGGCGTTTGCGTTAAAAGAAGGTAAGCTTGGGGTTATGGATTATTACGATATGCAGAATATTAAAGCAGACACTAAGATGAGAGAGAAGCTCTCCGAGACTGCAAAGAAGCCGATTGTTGACGATAAGAAAGATAAATAGGCCAATCGAGGTGAAAGCGGATGCTGAGTAAGATATTTAATATAGAAACCCTGAATCAGGTGGGAAGATACCTTGTGGGGGAGACGGAACAAAGCAGAATGTCTGCCTGGCAGAAGACACCCCAGCAGATACAGGTCTCTATTCCGAAGGGAAAACCCTTCGTGGATGAGACAAATAAGATACCTCCGGATAAAAAGGTAGAAACAGAACCGGTCGTGATGATAAAGCAGGAAACTGATTCGGAAAAATCCGCCTTTAGCCTGCAGGAAGCCATCATCTGGTCTGAGATTCTCGGAAAACCGATGTGTAAACGCAGAACTGACAGGAATCGATTTAGATAGGCGGGAGTATAATATGGCGATAAAGGTTATCCTTGTGGAAGATGAAAGCGGTGTCCGTATGCTGCTACGGAAAATAATTGAAAAGAAGGAAGGCTTCGAGATTGTCGGGGAATGCGACAATTCGGAAGCCGCCATCTCCTTGTTTACCAAAACAAGGGCGGAAGTCGTCTTTCTGGATATCGAAATCAATGGTTCAAGCGGGATCGAATGCGCGAAGCAGATCGTCGATCTGGATCCAAAGGCAAAGATTATCTTTGCTACAGCACATTCGGAGTATATGTCCAATGCTTTTGAGGTATATGCCTTTGATTATCTGGTAAAACCTTTTCCCATGGAAAGGGTAATGCAGACACTGGATAGAATCAAGAGTTTTTCAGAACCGGAGGGAAATGAATCACTGGACAAAATCATAAAGTTCGAGAAGGGCCTGGAGAAGCTTCTGGTGAAGGGCAGAGAAAGTATGAGCTTTGTGGATATCAGTGAAATCGTCCTTGTCCAGAGAGAGAACAGCAGTACCGTTATTTATACGGCTAAGGATTCTTTTTCGACTTCCGCCAGTCTTAGTGATATTGAAGCAAAGCTCGACCCGGAGCAATTCATGAGAAGCCACAAATCGTACCTGATTAATGTATCTAAAATAAAAAAAATCGAGCCCTATGGCAGATGGACCTACATAGTTACCTTCAAGGATATTAGTAAGGACGCTTTGATGACTGCGGAAAAATTTGAAGAGATTAAGAAACGCTACCTTTAGTTATAATTATTCCATCGTCCAGTTTAAGGTGGATAATCAGGCGAAGGCAGCTAACCATATTTTTCTTCGACTGAATTAAATCAGGACGGGCTGATAAAACAATAGTCAGATAAAACAATAGTAGAATAAAAAATGAACGGAACAGCACTCCCCAATAGTGTATTGAGGGAATGTTGGTCCGTTCACTTTTTATGTTTTACTTATTTTCGGCAGCATCATCCGGATACCTTAGTATGAACGAAAAAGGTTGATATACATGGGAAGGAAGCGATATAATTAGGCCTATACTATGAGGATTAGTACAAGGCAGAACTGATTTATTCGTATAGAGTATAAAGATAGCATAGGAGGGGTAGTATGCTCGCATTAATTGCTGCAGTATCTAAAAATAATGTTATTGGGAACAAGGGACGGATTCCATGGAGAATCAAAGGGGAACAAAAAAAGTTTCGGGAGCTTACAACCGGGAAGATTGTAATTATAGGTAAACGCTCCTTTGAAGAAATCGGGAGGCCGCTACCTGGTAGAACTACGATTGTGATATCCAACTCCGTAAGATATGAGTATGAGAACTGTCTGACACTTGGATCCCTGGCAGAGGCTATAGAATATGTGGGGAATCGGGATGCTTATATAGCAGGAGGAGAGCAGCTTTACAGGGAAGCAATGCCGCTGGCTGACAGATTATATTTGACCAGAGTAGGGCTGGAGGTGGAAGGGGATACCTTCTTTCCCGAGTTTGATACAGATCACTTCCAACTGATAGAGGACGTAAAGATCGAAGCGGAAGTACCTTACAACTACCTGACCTACGAGAGAATAGGCTTCCAACCAACGGTGAAAGTCATTGATGAGAAGAGCTACATCGCAGAAAGGGGCGGCATATCCATTCGTCTGGCAGAGGAAGCGGATGCCAAGCTTCTATGTGCGTGGTGGAATGACGGTAGGATTATGGCTCATGCCGGATTTCCGAACGGCCTGAATACAACAATAGAAGTTATTATAGGCCAGATCACGGACAAGAAGGATGAACGCCGTAGATTAATTTTGGAATGTGAGCATGTCCGAATCGGAGAGATGAGTTATCTTATTCGGGAAAGCGAAGCCGAGATAGGTATCAAGGTATGCGATAACGCATATCAGGAGAAGGGAATAGGGACAACTGCGCTCAGAATGTTGATAGAATACCTTTTTTTCGAAAAGAATGTGGATAAGATTCATCTGGATACGAATCTCAAAAATACAAGAGCACAGCATGTTTATGAGGATAAAATCGGCTTTCACAGAGGAAAGGTTAATAAAGATTCCTGGAGAGATCAGCTCGGTGTATTACAATCCTTCATCGAGTATGATTTAGCAAAAGACGATTATATTCCATTCTCAATATAATGTGGTATGCTATGAAAATATAGTCCAATGATACTATTTTGGGTCTATTTTATCATTTCGAAGGATTGACATACCTCTAAAATTAACTTAAGATTTTATATAAAGAAATTTATCGATTTATGCGGGAAATACATGTAGTAAGGTTCTTTCATAAAGATTTCTAAAATAATATTCATGATGACATAGCACTAGATTAGCAGCATGGCAGTCATAAGAGGCAGGTATTTCAAATGAAAAAGGTAGAAATAGCTCAGGGAATAGTTCAGTTTATCTTTGAACCGACCGCCCATTTTCTGTATGGGAATAACATCATAGCAGTCCTCAGGGGAAAAAAGGCACTGCTGATTGATACCGGTTTTGATTTCCAGATAGCTCAGGTAATTGAAGAATTGAATAGGGAGCGTATAATCATAGAGAAAGTGATTCTGTCACATTTTCATCAGGGACATGTAGGAGGACTAAAAGCATTGCAGGGTGTTACTGTTTATGGAAGTGGTTATTTTAAACAGACATTGGAACAGTGGTGCCCGGCCGAAGAAATGAATTACTATACTCCAACCATTTTGGTTGAGAGGATAAAAAGGATAAAATACGGCAGCCATGTTGTTGAAATTCTATCCAATCCAGGACAGACCGTCTGTACACTTATGATCAGGATAGACGATACCATCCTGTACGTCGCTGACGAACTGATTTATTCTGCGGACGAGGCACTTGTTCTACCAAACGTTACAAAGGATAATATGATTAATCATTATGTGTCGGTATATAATCTGTCTAAATTCTCTCGGGCTACCATTGTTCCCGGACATGGTCCGGCGATTACCGATTCTGTGAAGATTGAGCAGGATATTAGGAACGTATGTCATTTCTTGAGTGAAATCATAAGTCATGAGGAAGAAATATCCGTACCGACAGTCACAAGATATGCATGCTAGAATTTAAACCTCTTTTCTGTTCTGTAGGTTTTTGATGTATTCCTTGGGGGAGATACCGGTAAGCTTTTTAAAGGTTTTGGCAAAATAACTGCTGTCATTATAACCTACTCGGAAGGCCACTTCTGTAATGTTATCCATCTCCGTCTCAAAATAATATTTGGATAATTCAATCCGCTGATGATTGATATAATTAATCAACGGCATCCCGGTCTCTTCCTTAAAAATACGGGAAAGATAGCTGGGATTGACTCCAAGATGGGAGCCCATCTCCGTCAAACTGATATCCTTTGTGATGTTACAAGTAAGATAACGGATGGTTTCCTTAATGATGTCACTGTAAGTCAGGGTTGAGAAATTAGCTACGGCACTCGTATATTCGAGTGCCATTTCTTTAGGCAGAATATTACGAAGGTATTCTCTCGAGGTAGCCCCTTCGATAATCAGAGCAAATTTCTCTGATATCGTATGAAGATACGCAATAGGAAGACCACCTTTCTGTGCAGCTATTCTTAACAAGGTATTCAAAATAATTGCAAGATTCTTGCCCTGGCGGATGGGATCCTGAGGGAGCCTCTGATCCATATGTGAGGTTCTTTCCGACATGGTCACCGAGTCATAGATTTCTTCTACTTTTTTAATGTCTCCTTTTTGGACGGCAGACATCATTTCTTTCTCAAATCGATACATATTTTCTATAACCGAGATATCCTCATAGGTTAACTGAATATCCGGTAAGCAGTATACAGGTGGCTTCGTTATTCCTTTTCCCTCCATAGTGTTCCCTCCCCCATTTCATTCGAATGACCCATGTGCAATAAAAATCCCCCATTTCCTGCACAAGTTATTAATATAATTATCTTCTGTCGAAATATATGTAAATTATAGTCGATTTATGGACAAAATGCAATGAGAAGGACGCATCATTGTAATTCCTAAATAATTATATTATCATTCTAATATGGGAATTTTGTATCCTACAGCTAATAACGGAATATATCTGGAAGTGGGGGATGGCTGTGCTTGGAAATAAAAGAAAGACAATCGGAGTATTCCTTTCTCAGGTGAATGAAGATTACCAGGACATACTGAGCAGGGGAATTATTACCAAAGCAAAGGAACTGGACTATAACGTTGCATTTTTTACGAATTTCGGAGGTTATGGACAGCCTTCCTATGATATCGGAGAATTTGCTATTACGAAACTCCCATATTACGAGGGACTTGATGGGATCATTCTAGCTCCGGACACGATGGTACTACAGAATCTGGAGAATTCTTATAAAGAGAATATTATTAAGAGAAGTCATTGCCCTGTTGTCAGTGTACGTAGAGAGACGAAGGAGTTCCATAATGTACTCATTGATGATTATACCGTGATGGAGAATTTGATTCATCACATGATTGAGGTACATCATTTTACTAAAATCAATTTTCTAGCCGGTCCGAAGGGATTTCCGGATTCGGATAAAAGGCTTGCTGCATATAAAAAGATATTATCGGAGCATCAGCTTCCAACAGAGGAAGATAGAATTTATTATGGGGACTTCTGGAAATATACCGGTGCCCAGGCCGTGGAATACTGGCTGAAGAACTCAGAAGAAATGCCACAGGCTATTATCTGTGCGAACGATTTTATGGCACTCACGGTCTGCGATGCTCTCGCAGAGAGAGGGATTCTGGTTCCGGAAGACATCTCTGTAACCGGCTGTGATGACATAGAGGAATGTGCGGAATATATACCATCGTTGACCAGTATTCGTATGCCTGTATTTGAGATGGGAATGGAAGCGGTAGCCGTTCTTCATAACCTGAATCAGGGTCGGGAACAGCCAAGGAACACATATCTTAAAGCAGTTACCATTTATCGGGCGTCCTGCGGGTGCAAAAAGGTCAGATGCCAGGAGGGCAACAGCCGCAGAAAATATCAGATTGCCGCAAAAGAGAATATGAAGCGAGCGATTACCCGAAATGCCTATATGTCTACAGACCTGACCGGACTTACGAAGCTGGAGGACATCAACGAGAAAATCTGGGCTTATGTCTATGAGAACATGAACTTTACTCATTTCTGCCTCTGCCTGAGAAAAAATTGGGAAAAATATAGCAAAAAAGAGCAGCAGGAGTCTGAGGATAAGGATTGGATGATGGAAATTGGCTTTAAAAATCGTGTCGGTTACAGCAAGCTGCATTGTTCCGGCGAGGAGCTGATTCCTCCGGAGCTGACAGAGGATAAGCCTATGGTATACTATTTTGCCATGCTGCATCATCAGGATCATAACTTCGGCTATGTAGGGATTAGTTTTGATGCGGTACAGACTTATATGCTGACCTTTCAGGCATGGCTGATCAATGTAAGTAACGCACTTGAGAATGTAAGGGTTCACAGTGAATTGAACCGATTGATTAACCGACTGGAGGAGACCTCCATCCGGGATGAGCTGACCGGTCTTTATAACCGGAGGGCATTGAATACGATCGGACGCAGGCATCTGAAACAATGTGCGGAGGCTGGATCCAGGCTAATGGTATTTACCGCAGACATGGATAAATTAAAATACATAAACGATAAATTCGGGCATGCGTACGGTGACGTAGCACTGAAGGTGGTGGCTGACGCGATGCTTCAAGCGGCTCAGAATAATGAAATCTGCATCAGGCTCGGCGGAGATGAATTTATGGCAATCGGCATGGATTACGATGATAGCAAGTTGGAACGTTTTATAAAACGTTTTGAGGAAGCACTTAACCGCTTCAATTTCATCAAGGACTATGACTTCAGTGTTCATGTCAGCTATGGAAGCCACCTGATCTATCCGGGGGAAGAGACCTCAATTGAGAGCTGTCTCGGGGTTGCCGATAAGCTTATGTATCGGCAGAAGAATGAAAAGGACAATAGGTAAAAGATTAATAAAAAGGTACTGCAGGCTGTCACAGAGGGATATAATTCACTCTGTAACAGCCTGTTTATAATTTATATCTTAAGATTTCATGAAAATATCATTTTTGAAATCTTTGTACAACTTGTTTTTAGTCAAAACTTGTTATATAGTGATAATGTACTAATAATTTGGCTTGTTTATCACTATTGTTTATATTAAAGAACAGGTGAGGGAAATGTATAAAAATAATCGGAAAACAATCGGCGTCTTTGTTACGCAGGTCCATCAGGAATATCAAAGGGTATTAGGTACCGGGATTAATAAAAGAGCGAAAGAACTGGGGTATAATGTTGCTTATTTCTCTAATTTCTTAGGATATGGAGAATTTCAATATGAAAACGGCGAGCGTAACATTGCGCTGCTTCCTTGGTATGAGGATCTGGATGGGATTATCCTCCTGCAGGACACAATGTTTGTTCAGGGATTTGACGAACAGATACGGGATCATGTCAAAAGATTCGCGGACTGTCCTGTTGTAAGTATAAGGCAAAAATCTGAGGAGTTTTATAACGTCCTAGTGGAGGATTCCTCGATATTAGACGATATTGTAAAGCACTTTATCATAGACCATGGCTATAAAAAGATCAATTTTCTGACCGGACCGAAGGAGAACCCTGTATCTCTGGAGCGTGTGAATTCTTACCGTAGGATCATGAAGGAGTATAACCTGGATGTGAAGGAAGAGCAGATTTTCTTCGGTGATTTCTGGAAGTTCCTTGCATATGATGCGGTAAATTACTGGCTTTCCAATCCGGAGCTGGTACCGGAGGCTATCATCTGTGCCAATGACTATATGGCAATTACAGTCTGCAATGCTCTTGCCGAAAAGGGGATGGCCGTTCCGAGAGACATTGCCGTATCCGGGTGTGATAATGTTGTAGTAACAGAGGATTTCAGCCCTACGATTACCACCGCAGGGATCCCGGTCTACGAGATGGGAATTGAGGCGGTTGATAAGATCGACAGGTGTAATCGCGGCATTCAAGAAAAACAAACCAGTTTCCTCCCCACCATAACCGCTATTCGGGAATCCTGTGGATGTTATAGACAGCGTCCCAGTGAGGAGATGACCCTTCGTAGAAATCACATCATCAAGGATTTGGATGCTGCAGATAAAGCGATTTATAATAATGCTTTTATGTCAGTAGAGCTGACAAATGTAAAGAACGTGGATGAGCTTAACAGGAAGTTGGCATCCTATACGTATATGAACGAGGGATTTTCAAGCTTCTATATGTGTTTGTATAAGAACTGGGAGGATTTTAGGCAGGAGGAGAAGACGGATTATACAAATAAAGAGGATATGTTTCTGGAACTAGGAATCAGAAACGGTGAGTGGCTGCGGAAGACGGAATTCTCCAGAAGAGAGCTCATTCCGGCCATTTATACGGAGGATAAGCCACAGATCTTTTATTTCAACATGCTCCATTATCAGGAGATCTGTTATGGATATACGGCGATCAGCTTTTACAATGATCAGTCATATCAGGCATCCTATCAGGGATGGCTGATCAATATATGTAACGCTCTGGAGAATATCAGAATTCACAATATGCTGAACCGACTGGTCAGTCGTCTGGAAGATATGTATATCAAAGATGAGCTGACAGGGTTATATAACCGTCGCGCCTTAGCGCAGCTTGCTCAGAAATATCTGGAGCTGTGTGTCAAGAATCAAAGTAAGCTGATGGTTTTTTCAGCGGATATGGATAAGTTAAAATTTATCAATGATAACTTTGGACATTCCTTTGGAGATGTGGCTATTAAAGCAGTTGCGGATGCTCTTATGCATGCTGCGAAGGATGATGAGATCTGTATCAGGGTCAGCGGAGATGAATTTGTCGTTATCGGTATGGAGTATGACCAACTTAAGATGGAGGAATTCATCACGAATTTCGAAGAGTATCTGGATCAATATAACCTCTCCAGCAATTTACCGTTTAAGGTTCATGTAAGCTTTGGCTGGAGTATAGTAAAACCGAGTGCCGGTGTGAATTTGGAGGATTATCTGATTATTTCGGATTCGAAAATGTATCAGCAGAAGTATCAGAAGGAGGCGCTCCTTTTAAAGCGCAGGGGCGAGCTGATGGAGCCGGAGCAATAGTATGGAAAGAAAATGGGAAAAATCAGACAGATTATATGATAAATTAGCGGATTACGGGAAAGAGGATTATTATCCGCTGCATATGCCGGGGCATAAACGCAATACCTCTCTGTGCCGGATGGAGAATCCTTATGAAATAGATATTACAGAGATAGAAGGCTTTGATAACCTCCATCAGCCGGAGGGAGTACTTTTATCTCTTGCCGAGCGGATTGCAGGGCTATTTGGTTCGAAGAAGGCCTACCCATTGGTGAATGGCAGTACTGCCGGGATTCTGACCGGCATTATGGCTGCAACCCGGCGAGGAGATCAGGTGCTGCTGGCAAGAAATTCCCATAAGTCAATTTATCACGGAATTATCCTCGGTGGATTGGTTCCGGAATATATTTATCCACAAAAAGTCGAAGGAATGACAGCACTTGGTGGATTTCTTCCTTCCGATATCGAGAAGGCGTTGATAAAGAATCAAAAAATTAAATTGGTGATCATAATCTCTCCCTCCTACGAAGGAGTAGTATCGGATATCAAGACGATTGCTGAAATCGCTCATAGACATGGGGCGCGACTGTTGGTTGATGAGGCTCACGGCGCCCATTTCAGTTTTCATGATCTGCTTCCCGTTAGTGCCGTAAGGCTTGGTGCGGATCTTGTCATTCAGAGTCTTCATAAAACACTACCGGCATTTACCCAGACGGCGGTGTTGCATTCCAATTGCGAAGAGTTGAATACCAAAATTGAGAAATATCTTGCAATTCATCAGAGCAGCAGTCCTTCGTATCTGTTGATGTCAGGAATCGACCAGTGTATCGGTTTGCTGGAGGACCATAAACAGGGGCTCTTTGAGGAATACCTTAAGCGACTTGACAGAGTTACTCAAGACCTTGCTCATTTGAAGCACTTCCGGCTGCTTGGCAAGGAGCTGATAGGAGTTAGCGGAGTATACGCACTGGACCCTTCCAAGCTGACGGTAATCATTCAGGATGGGATTCTTGCCGGTAAGGAATTATCCGAGCTTCTATATCAGAGATATCATCTAGTGCTAGAGATGTCTGCATCAGACTATGTTCTTGGCATGACCAGTATCTGCGACACTGAGGAAGGTCTCAGAAGATTCGTGAAAGCGATGACCGAAATAGATCGCGATTTAGAGGAAGGACGGCTGCCTCAAAAAACGTCAGCCGGACAGTATAGCGGAAGAAAGAACCTGCTTTATGAACAGACAAGTTTCCAGCCGGTAATGAAGCTACTTCCCGTAGAGGCTTTCGAACAACCTACCGAAACAGTAGATTTCATAATGAGTGATCATCGGTGCAGTGCATCCTTTGTATGTCTTTTTCCTCCCGGACAGCCGATACTGGCACCGGGAGAGATCATCACGAATGATTTGATTGACTATGTCATGGACATGAAACAGCAGGGAATAACAGTGACAGGTTTAACCGGACCTGATCAGGATAGAATAGAAGTGATCTGGGAGACAGAAAGGATATTGTAATATGGGCAGGATTTTTATCGTAATGGGGAAAAGTGCAACCGGGAAAGATACGATCTATAAAAGACTATTAGAATCCGAAGAATTAAAACTAAGGACAGCAGTAATGTATACGACTAGGCCCATCCGTAGTTCGGAACAAAACGGAGTGGAGTATTTTTTCGTTGAGGAAGAAGAGCTGCACAGACTTCAGAAGGAGAACAAGATTATCGAGTTGCGGACCTATGAGACAATCCACGGTCCCTGGAATTATTTCACTGTCAACGATGGGCAAATCAATCTGGAAGAGGCTAATTATCTGATGATAGGAACTTTGGAGACTTATATTCAGATTAGGGATTATTACGGAACTGAGCAGGTTATTCCCATCTATCTTGAGGTAGAGGACGGAGTCCGTCTATCCAGAGCTTTGAAGCGGGAGATAAAGCAGGAGGAGCCAAAATACGCAGAGATGTGCAGGCGTTATCTTGCGGATGATGAGGATTTTTCAGAAGATAAGCTTAGAAAATGCGGTATTGTAAAGCGGTTTCAGAACCTGGATATCAATATCTGCCTCTATGAGGTTACAGAGGCTATAAAAAAATTACTGTAAAGTGTTTAAAATATATGATATACTGCGTACATAGGCAAAGGTTTGAATGGATAGGTACACATGGAAGCGACTTACCGCTTCTGATGTGTACCTACCCATTCAAACCGCGCAACGCGAGCGAGTGAACGAAGTTCACGAGCTACTTATGTTGGCAGTATGCAGCACTGAGTGAACGAAGTTCATGAGCTGCCTATGTTGGCAGCATGCAGCACTGAGTGAACGAAGTTCACGAACTACCTATGTACGCAATCCCTTTTTTCGGAGGATCAGCATGGATATTAAGGTCAACCAGATGCAGCCAATCAATCAGGTAGAGCAAAAAGCACCGGTGCCGGAGGCAGATGGTACTTTTAAATTCACGCTGATTTCTAATATAGAGGAGCAGGATTTACAGAATCAGTTGAATGGTATGCTTGGAGAGATTACTACCTGGGGTAAGAAGATTGCCAAGCATATGGATGTGAAGGATATGAAGCACTACCGGGAATTAATCAAGGATTTCATGAATGAAATCGTAAACCGGTCCCATAAGTTCTCAAGAGAGAATTTCCTTGATAAAAAGGGAAGACACAGAGTTTATACTATGATTAAGCTGGTGGATAAGAATCTTGACGAGCTGGCTGCAGAGCTGATTAAGGATGAGAAGGATCATATCTCCATCTTGAACAAAATTGATGAAATCCGAGGATTATTACTTGACATATTAACTTGATTTAAGAAAAGATATGTTTGGCTTCATAATAATAAACCAATTACTCATACAGAATGGAGAATTCTATGCTTGGTTTTGAGCAGGTTATCGGTCATGAAAGTATCATAAAGCATCTTCAGAACGCGATCAGCGCTCAGAAGGTATCTCATGCTTATATCTTCTATGGAGAAGAAGGGATGGGGAAGAAGACACTTGCCAATGCATTTGCCAAGACACTGCAGTGTGAGGAGAATGGGATACGCTCCTGTGACCATTGTAAGTCCTGTATGCAGACGGATTCCGGCAATCATCCTGATATTATTCGAGTTACTCATGAGAAGGTCAGCATCGGTGTAGATGATATCCGAATGCAGGTAAATGCCGATATTTTGGTGAAGCCGTATGACAGCAGATATAAGATCTATATCATAGATGATGCGGACAAACTGACAGAGCAGGCTCAGAATGCATTGCTGAAGACGATGGAGGAACCTCCGGAATATGCTGTAATTCTTCTTCTGGTAAGCAATCTGACCTCGATTCTACCGACCATCCTGTCCAGATGCGTACAACTGAATCTGAAACCGGTGGATAAGACTGTGATCAAAGAATTTTTGATGGAACGTCATCAAATTCCTGACTATAAAGCGGAGATGGCAGCAGCTTTCTCCAGCGGCAATGTGGGAAAAGCTATTAAATATGCTTCCTCCGAGGATTTTGAGAAGATAAAGGAGGACGTTCTCCATATCTTAAAATATATCGATGATATGGAGCTTCATGAAGTAATCTCCGGTTTAAAGGTACTTACCGCCAATAAGCCTGTCATCGAGGATTATATTGATCTGATGATGCTGTGGTATCGAGATGTCGTTATGTACAAGGCAACCCTAGATCCTGATCTACTGCTATATCGGGAAGAACTGTCCTTTATCAAGCAGCAGGCAAATATACGAAGCTATGAAAATATAGAAAAAATCATAAGCGGAATGGAAAAGGCAAAAATAAGATTAAAGGCAAATGTTAATTTTGATATTGCCATCGAGCTTATGTTACTTACAATAAAGGAGAATTGTAATGGTTAATGTAATAGGTGTAAGATTTCGAAGCGCGGGCAAGGTATACTTCTTTGACCCGGCAGGTTATGATATCAAGCAGGGGGATAATGTAATTGTAGAGACAGCAAGAGGTATTGAGTATGGTCATGTTGTACTTGGTCCCAGGGATGTTACCGAGGATAAAATTATCCAGCCGCTAAAACCCGTCATCCGACAGGCTACCGATGAGGATAATGCAATTGAGAAACGGAATAAGGAGAAGGAAAAGGAAGCTTTCCAAATCTGCCTTGAGAAAATCCAGAAGCATGGTCTTGAGATGAAGCTGATCGACTCAGAATATACCTTTGATAATAATAAAGTGTTATTCTATTTTACGGCGGACGGAAGAATTGATTTCAGAGAGCTGGTGAAAGATCTTGCCTCCGTATTCAAGACGAGAATCGAGCTTCGCCAAATCGGAGTCAGAGATGAGACGAAAATTGTAGGTGGTATCGGTATCTGCGGCAGACCGTTGTGTTGCCATACCCATCTTTCCGAATTTGCACCGGTATCTATCAAGATGGCGAAGGAGCAGAATCTTTCCCTGAATCCGACGAAGATTTCCGGCGTCTGCGGAAGATTGATGTGTTGCCTTAAGAATGAGGAAGAGGCTTATGAGGAATTGAACAGCAAGCTTCCGGGAGTGGGAGATTACGTAACAACAAAGGATAATTTAAGAGGCGAGGTTCAGAGCGTCAGCGTATTGAAACAGCTTGTTAAGGTAATCGTTACACTGGAGAACGATGAGAAGGAGGTCCGCGAGTATAAGGTTGAGGACCTGCGCTTCAAGCAAAGAAAACGTAAGGAAAGAACGCCTTCCTTTGATGATGAAGAGCTGAGAGTTCTGGAGCTTCTGGAGAAGAAGGAAGGGAAATCCCTGCTGGATGATGAATAAGAAGGATGAACGGTCAGATTATCTAAAAGTCGGTGAACGGGTAGATGATCTTAATCGTAACAATTATAAAATAATTCAAAATGCTAAGAAATTCTGTTTTGGTATGGACGCAGTACTACTTTCCGGATTTACCAAGGTACTTCCCGGAGAAAAGGTGTTGGATCTTGGCACCGGAACGGGAATTATTCCGATACTTTTAGAGGCAAAGACGGAAGGGAAGCATTTTACCGGCCTGGAAATCCAGGAAGAAAGTGCGGATATGGCAAAGCGTAGCGTTGCTATGAACGGACTGGAAGATAAAATTGATATTGTGATCGGAGATATCAAGGAAGCCTCTGCTCTTTTTGGATTGGCTTCCTTTGATGTTGTTACGAGCAATCCACCTTATATGAATCACGGACATGGACTTGTCAATCCGGGAGATGCGAAAGCCATTGCACGGCATGAGCTGCTATGTTCTCTGGAGGATGTGCTCCGAGAAGCGGCGAGGCTCCTGAAACCGGGTGGTAGATTCTATCTGGTTCACAGACCCTTCCGACTGGTAGAAATTATGAAGACAATGACTGCGTATAAGCTGGAGCCAAAGCGAATGAAGCTTGTCTATCCTTATGTCGATAAGGAGCCGAACATGGTTCTTTTGGAATGTATCAAGGGTGGAAAATCCATGCTGAAGGTGGAAGCTCCTTTGATCGTATATAAGGAGCAGGGTGTCTATACGGATGAAATCTATGATATATACGGTTACTAACAACAGGAGAAGGAAGAAGTCTATTCGGTTCCTTTAATCGATACATGGAAAGGACGGCGCTATGTCCGGAACATTATATTTGTGCGCTACGCCAATCGGAAATCTTGAGGATATTACCTTTCGGGTCATCAGAACCTTAAAAGAGGTGGATCTGATTGCGGCTGAGGACACAAGACACAGTATAAAGCTGCTGAATCATTATGAGATCAAGACTCCGATGACCAGCTATCATGAATTTAATAAAGTGGAAAAGGCTAAATTTCTGGTGGAACGTTTACTGGAGGGTACCAATGTCGCCCTGATCACTGACGCAGGAACTCCTGGGATCTCTGATCCGGGAGAAGAGCTGGTGAAGCAGGCGCTGGAAGTAGGGGTTACGGTAACCGGAATTCCCGGAGCCTGTGCAGCAATTACAGCATTAATTATGTCAGGACGATCGACCAGAAGATTCTGCTTCGAAGCATTTCTGCCCTATGATAAGAAGGAGCGGCAGCAGGTGCTTCAGGAACTGAAGGATGACACAAGAACCATCCTTCTCTATGAAGCTCCGCATAAGCTTTGTAAAACACTGAAGGAGCTTTACGAGGTGCTGGGAGACCGAAGACTATCCATCGTAAAAGAATTGACTAAGCTGCATGAGACGATCTGGCAGACAACGTTATCCGAAGCGATGCAGACCTACCAGGAACAGGAACCAAAGGGCGAATTTGTTCTGGTACTGGAAGGCAGATCAAACAGTGAGCTGGTTGCCGAAAAGCAGGAGCAATGGGGTGCTGTTGCTTTGGACGAGCATATGCAATTATATCTGGACCGGGGATTGGATAAGAAGGAGGCCATGAAGGCTGTTGCTAAGGACAGGGGTGTAAGTAAGAGGGATATATATCAGTTATTGATGAAAGAGGGAACTTAATCAGGAGGGAACACTGTCTTTTGGAGGTGAAATCATGTTTCACGAGCTATTTCGAACAAAAGAGAGAAAAGTAATTGGGGTAATTCTGGGTGTAGTATTGATCCTTTTATTGGGGATTGCGATCAGTGGGGCGTCTGACAGTGATCAGCAGCTGGAAAAGGCTGTGATGGCAGAAAATTACTTAAATGCAGGAAACTACGAGGAGGCAGTAAAAGTCTTTCAGGAAGCTTTATCGGAAAAGGGCAGCGATGAAGAAGCCATGTCCATTGGACTGGCGGATGCTTATGTCGGACTGAAGGAATACGATAAGGCTTTGGAGGTTTTACGCTCCTGTTACCAGAATAAAGCCACAGTGCAGCTTAAGGATAAGATTGAGGAAATTACAGCCGCTGAGACGGATGAGGAATTTCTTCAGTCTATTTCGCGTGGAGATGTTTATTTTTCGAATCAGGAATATGATAAAGCAATAGCAGTATATGAAGAGGCAAAACAGATCAAGAGGAAGGACATCCTTCCTTATCAGAAGATCATTCAGGCTTATATTAAGCTGGAGCAGTATGCTGATGCAGAAAAAGAGGTCGCAGAGGGCATCGAGGTTACCGGCGATGATAAACTTTATAAGCTTCTCGCTTCCATCGAACATTACCTTCTTAAGGATGAATACGATGAAATTATTGCGCAGGCAAAGGAGTATTTTTACCAGGAGAATTATGAGGACGGTATCAACTCTTATCGGGATGCCATTAAGCTTTTGCCGGAGGAAACAGAAGGTTATCAAGCTCTGGGGCAGTATTATATTGACCAGGAGGATTATGATAGTGCAGTAGCACTGCTGGAGGAAGGGGTCTCGCATAATCAGGATGAGGATTTAAAGGAACTTCTTGATCAGGCCAGAATGCAGCAGAAGGCTGAGGAAGAAAGAATTCAAAAGCTGTCGGAGCTTTTAGATGCGCTTGCGAAAAAGGATATCGCTACCGTACTTACCATTACCGGCAGTGAGTTTTATCAGAACGAGATTTTGAAGGAAATACCGGTTTATTATGGCATTACGTCGGAAAATGAGATAGCAGATAATGACAGCCTGGTAATTTACAGTAAAACAAATCTGTATTACGGGAATCTGAAAAACGGTATGAAACAGGGAATAGGAATCTATCTGTCCCTTGCTTCAAATGATTTTGGAGACAGCTATTATTATTACGAGGGTGAATGGAGTAACGATATCCCGGGCGGAAATGGAAAAACGATAGACACAGAGCTTAAGAAAAACGATTCGGGTGAAGTTCATGAATACATGACTGTAACAGAGGGAACCTTCTTCCATGCTCTGGAGGATGGTGCAATGAAAAAGATCTTTTATGAGGATGGAAATGAGACGAAGTGGGTTAAATACCAAGCCTCGTACGGTATACCCATTGCAATGGACAGTACCTCGAAAGGAATAAGTCCTACGCCTGCAAGAAAATCTTATGCAATCGGGGATATTTATCAAGGAGAAACAAAAACCGGAGAAAGTTATGTGGTGGAGTCAGATACGGTTTGGGGTGTAAAGCCCATGATCAATAATTAATTACAAAGATTAAAAAAGGGCCTGTCAGATGACAGGCTCTTTTCTTTGTTTACCCTGTTGGGGTACTTTGTTACAGAAGTAATCCTTATTTACAGGACTGACTTTACAGGCATTAACTTCAAAATAATTTAGAATAATTTTAAAGAGTATACGTTCGGCAAGAACGATGAAAGTCCTTATGTAAACTATTCAATAATTCCTGCAAGCTTTGCCAGTTCTACTATCGTGTCCTTAGAGATTTTCTTTCCCTGATATTCAAGCAGATTGTCCTTGTTGCCGTTAAAAATATCAGTGGGTTCGTACTTCTGAAGGATAATCTTTCCTTCATCAACAAAAATCTCCAATGGATCTCTTTCACTTACATCCAATGTTCTTCTTAGCTCGATGGGAAGAGTAATTCTTCCGAGTTCATCAAGTCTTCTTACGATACCTGTACTTTTCATAGTAGGCCTCCTTTTCTCAAGTGTATTGGGGAATAAAATAGATTGCTACCAAAAATGCACACAGAGACTCAGTGTGACTTTACATTATTTGTAATAGCATAAATTAAGATATCATAGGATTTTTTTAAAGTCAACTAAAATAATTGTCAAAACATAGCACTATTTAAACAATAAATGTAAATGGGGTTCAATAAATACTAAAATGCGCGAGAAAAATGAGGAATGTATCCCAAAAACAGGAATATAGTTATAATAAACAACAAAATATAAGTCTAAAATTTCTATAAACAAAGGCATCTTTTCGAAAATCTGGTGGAAAAATATGTAATGGAGGGATTATATGCTGAATTATCTGTGGGGTATTATGATTGTGTTGGGGATCGTGGTTGGAGTGCTGGAAGGTGAGATCGGAGCGGTCAGTAAAGCCACGCTCAGTTCCTCTAAGGAAGCTGTTGCACTGTGTATTACAATGCTTGGAATTATGGCTATGTGGACCGGATTGATGCAGGTAGCAAAGAAGTGTGGACTGGTAGATTCCTTTACCAGAGTATTGCGCCCATTGTTGAAGTTTTTGTACCCTGATATCCCGGAGGGACATATCGCCAATGAATACATAGCTTCCAACATGATTGCTAATATTCTGGGTCTTGGCTGGGCTGCCACACCGATGGGATTGATGGCAATGAAGGAGTTGAAGAAACTGAATCATGATTCTCCAGTGGCGAGCTGTGATATGTGCACTCTGCTGATCGTAAACATCTCCTCTCTACAGCTGATTCCGGTAAATGTCCTGGCATATCGAAGCCAGTACGGTTCGGTTAATCCGGCAGAAATCCTCGGGTGCGGTCTGGTTGCCACTCTGTGCTCAACCTGTATGGGGCTTGCATTTTCTGTCATTGCGAGAAAATTAAGTAGCATAAAAGGCAAACAGTAGGAAGGGGGCATACGGTTGAAATTCCTGATTTATATTTCGGACTATATCATACCGTTTTTATTTTTTTACATTATCGGACTTGGACTGATTTCCAAGGTCAATATTTTTGACGAATTTATTAAAGGTGCAAAGGACGGGTTTAAAGTTGTGTTTGATATTTTACCCACCCTCATCGGTTTGATGGTGGCTATCGGCGTTCTACGAGCTTCAGGGGCATTAAATATCCTGTCAGGAATCCTGAAGCCGTTTACAGATTATATTCATTTTCCATCTCAGCTGGTACCGGTAGTAATTATTAAGATGTTTTCTTCCTCGGCTGCAACCAGTCTGGTACTAGACATCTTCAAAGAGTATGGGCCGGATTCCTATCTTGGACGGTTAATTTCCGTCATCATGAGCAGCACGGAGACAATCTTCTACACCTTAGCGGTCTACTTTATGGCAGCAGGAGTCAAGAAGACAAGGTATACCTTGCTTGGCTGCCTGATGGCTACCCTAACCGGTATTATCGCCAGTACCATTATGACGAATCTGGTATTCTAAACGTTGAGACAAAGCTCAATGATACGTTGTTTTACTATCCTGTGAAACTGTGCTACTATCAGTTATGAAAGCAGAAGTCATTCTGTAAAAAGCAGAAATACTATGATGAAGATGAGTTCTCGAGAGCGAAAGATATCTTATTCAGGAACGGAGGATACTATGGGATTGAAGGACTTTGGAATGCGATTGGTAGCGGTGAGGAGGGAACAGGGTTTTACCCAGGAGCAGCTGGCAGCCCGGTTGGGAGTAACTCCTCAGGCGGTATCAAAATGGGAGAAGGGTAATGGGTATCCAGACATGGATTTAGTATATTATCTATGTGATGTGCTAAGCTGCTCCTCTGATTATCTGATCGGTAGGGTTGCACTTGGCTCACGTCTGACAGAAACCGGAGATGAGGAGGCAGTAGAACGACTTCTTCAGAAGGTGCTTGCAGAACCATTAACCTTAGAGATGGGAAGTGGGTTTACCGAATTATTGACGAAGGAATATCAGGAATTATTCCCGAGTATCCGTGAATTAAGAGAACGCATGGCACTGAAGTATGGCTTTCTGCTTCCGGTTCTGAGAATTAGAGATAGTGATAGTTTAGCTATGCTGGAATACCGTATTTTATCTTATGACCGCGTATTATATTCATCGACTCAGGATAACATTTCAGACCATACCTTCCGAACCGTCTGTGATCAGCTAGAAGTTACGGTTCTTGATAATTTTGATGGAATAGTCAACCGTCAGATGATACAGACTCTGGTAGATAATCTTTCAAAACAATATCCGGCTGCTGTCAATGGAGTCGTACCGGATAAAATCTCTTTATCAAAATTGCAGAGCGTATTGGCAACACTAATCAGGAAAAGGAGATCAATCCGTAACCTGATAAAGATCCTTGAAATTATGGAGGAGGCCGAGGATACTGCGAATGCTGAGCAATTATCCGACCGGATTATTGAGATGCTGGGAATCTAATATAGTTGTATCAGAAGAGAGGACATTATAAGAGGTCCTCTCTTCTGATACATAGAAAATCACGTCCTGTGAATTGATAATACTAATTGCCTCGATAAACAAAAAATACCTCTTACGAGGAGATAACATAAATATTCTGACGATCTTTATATATCTCTGAAAAAGGCATATAATAAAGTCAGTTCACGGAAAAGAATATTCTTGAAAGAGGTGGTATATATGTCACTTGTCGGTGCGTTCATCGTTCCGCATCCGCCACTGATTGTTTCAGAGGTCGGGAAGGGCGAAGAGAATAAGGTAAGTGCTACACTGAATAGCTATCATGAGATTGCAAGAAGAATTGCGGCCTTAAAGCCGGATACGATTGTTGTTACGACACCCCATTCTATCCTGTATTCCGATTATTTTCATATCTCACCGGGGAAATCAGCGAAGGGCAATCTGAGCCAGTTTGGAGCAGGCAAGGTTGCTTTTCGGGTGGAATACGATGAGGAGTTTATTCACACCATAGAGGACAGAGCAGAGAGAAGAGGCGTCGAGGCTGGAACGCTTGGTGAGAAGAATGCGGAGCTGGATCATGGCACGATGGTACCGTTATATTTCATCAATCAATATTTATCCTCGTATAAGCTGGTCAGAATAGGGTTGTCTGGTTTGTCTCTTCCGATGCATTATCACCTAGGAAGGTGCATCAATGAGGCGGCTGAGAAGCTAGGCAAAAGAGTAGTCTTTGTGGCGAGCGGAGATCTGTCCCATAAACTAAAGGAGGACGGGCCCTACGGTTTAGCCCCGGAGGGTGCAGAATTTGATAAAGAGGTCACGCAGGCGATGAAGGAAGGAGACTTTCTTAAATTTCTGGAGCTGGACCCTGATTTTTGCGAGAAAGCAGCGGAATGTGGTCTTCGATCTTTCATTATTCTAGCAGGAGCACTGAGCGGCAGGGACGTGGTACCGGATTTTCTCTCCTACGAAGGAACCTTCGGTGTCGGGTATGCTGTATGCGAGTTCAAGCTGGCGGGGGAAGCCCCGGATCGGAATTTTGATGAGATCTTTACGAAGAAGCAGAAGGAGCATGCGAAGGAGCTTCAGGAGAAGGAAGATGGTTATGTCCATCTGGCAAGACATTCTCTGGAAACCTTTGTCATAACCGGAAAACGTGCGAAGCTTCCTGAGGATTTGCCGGAAGAGATGACGAATCGCAGAGCCGGAGTATTTGTATCGCTGAAGAAGCATGGCAGCCTTCGGGGCTGTATCGGAACTATAAGCCCGGTGACAGGCAGTATTGCCGAAGAGATTCTTCGAAATGCGGTCAGCTCAGGAGAGGAGGACCCGAGGTTTCCACCGGTATCGAAAAGTGAGCTTGATGAGCTGGTGTATAGTGTCGATGTCCTGGGAGAACCCGAACCGATTCAGTCTATGGAGGAGCTGGATGTAAAGCGCTATGGAGTAATTGTGACCTCCGGCAGGAAACGGGGACTTCTGCTGCCTAACCTCGAGGGTGTGGATACCATCCCAGAACAGGTATCTATTGCCAAAAAGAAAGCGGGTATTTATGATAACGAAACCTTTACCATGGAGCGTTTTGAGGTGGTGAGGCATAAATGAGAATCGAATGTGAGATTTGTCCTCATCGCTGTAAGATAGAGGAAGGCCATATCGGGCTGTGTAAGGCAAGAAGAAATACGAATGGGAAAATCATCAGTGATAATTACGGTAAGCTCACAGCGCTTGCTCTTGATCCGATCGAGAAGAAACCATTGTATCATTTTCAACCCGGCAGCAGGATCCTTTCCGTAGGAAGCTACGGCTGCAACCTAAGCTGCCCCTTCTGCCAGAACTGTGATATTTCAATGGTAGGTTCGGACAGGATTGAGACGCAGCAGGTAACTGTCCAGGAATTGGTGGGGAAAGCAATGGAGCTTCGCAGTATGGGTAATATCGGCATTGCGTACACCTATAATGAACCCCTGATCGGATTTGAATTTGTGCGTGACTGTGCTGCGGCTGCAAAAGAGCAGGGATTAAAGAATGTCGCGGTAACCAACGGATATCTCTGTGAAGAACCGCTTAGGGAGCTATTGCCTTTGATGGATGCCTTTAATATTGACTTAAAGGGATTTACAGAAGAGTTTTACCATAAGCTCCATGGGGATCTGGCTACAGTAAAACGTACCATTCAGTTGGCATCTCAAACAAACCATGTGGAGGTTACCACACTGATCATACCCGGAGAAAATGACAGTGAAGAGGAGATGGAGGAGCTGTCCTCCTGGCTTGCAGACCTAAGCCCGGAGCTTCCGCTTCATATTTCACGCTTCTTCCCTCGTTACCTGATGCAGGATAAGAATGCGACACCGGTGAGCAAGGTGTACCGGCTGGCGGAAGTAGCAAGAAGGAAGCTACATTATGTTCATGAAGGGAATTGTTAATATTGACGCATAGTCGAAGCCAAACTGTTTCATACTAATCCGGACGATTAATACAGGAGAAAGGAGAAGCTATGGATCAGAAGCAGAAGGAAAAAGCGAACCAGAAGAAGCAGGAAGACTTATTTAATAATACCACGAATTCCGTGAAGCCTGAGAATCAGAACCAAAACCATAACGTCCGTAAGGAAGGTCTCGGAAGACAGAATAATAAATATTGAGATTAGTGAATAAAAAATAGAAGTAAAAGAATAATACCCACATCATCGCGAAGAGGGCTTGATTCAGAGGAGCCAGCCTTCAGAGCAGATGTGGGTTGTTTTTTGTGCGTTTTGGGAAAAGTCGGTTTTAGGGATTGACAGATTATCGGTACGATGATACCATGACTTCATCACAATTTATCTCAAAACGGAAAAAGCCTTATGAGGAAACCAGAAAAATCTTCGTAAGAAAGGCAGAGTGTGCCCGAGGATGTCGGGAATATCTTGAAGAGTAAAAGAAAGTTGAAATTAACAAAATTCCGAACAGGAAATTAACAAAAAGGAGGGTGGCAGCATAGATTGAATTGAGATTTGTGATGACGGGAACTAATCAACCGGGATCAACCCAGGATCCTTCTTACAGAAATGTATAAATTAGCGCCATGCACCTCCGTTGGGATATGTAATTAGGGGGTTAACGAGGAAGAGAGTCATCGAAATATTCGGCGGATGCTCTCTCGTACTTCCGGATACGTATATGTCGAACAAAATTGCCGGCAACGGCAGAACAATAGCGACATAACCGGAAAATGAATTAGGTACGATTCTGACTTTGTAATTATGACAAAGCTTTATTTGTGCTGTGAATTCATCTGTTATCATGAACTTTGAAAAGTTGATTGGAGGATATATTTATGTGTGGAATTATTGGCTATACAGGAAGCCGTAAGGCTAAAAGTATACTTTTAGGGGGTCTTGCTGCCCTGGAATATCGTGGTTATGACAGCGCGGGAATCGCTCTATATGACGAAAATAAAATCAGTACTGTTAAGACGGTGGGCAAGGTATCCGATCTGGTGGAAAAGGCAGAAAAGGAACAGGATATCGACGGAAACTGCGGTATCGGACATACAAGATGGGCAACCCATGGCGGGGTAACGGATGTGAATGCACATCCTCATACCCATGGAAATGTAACACTTTTGCATAACGGTATCATTGAAAATTATCATTCCCTCGAGCTTGAACTTGCTGATACAGGTAGATTACCGATATCTCAGACAGATACTGAGGTGGTTGCAATGCTGCTTGACAGTTTGTATGAAGGGGATGCATACGAAGCAATTTTAAAAGCGGCAGAGAAGATCGAAGGCGCCTATGCCTTCTGTATTATATTTGCAGATCAACCGGAAGTAATCTACAGCCTTCGTAATGCAAGCCCATTGGTAGCCTGCCATGTGGAAGACGGCTCCATCATCGCATCCGATCTTGTAGCACTGATGGATTACTCCAAGGATTATTTCGTGCTTCCGGAGCGGCACGTGGCTAAGCTTACAAAACAGGAAATCGTAGTTACAGATTTTGATGGCAATATTATAGAACCACAGATGCTTCATGTGAATTGGGATATTACTGCGGCGCAGAAGAACGGATATCCTCATTTTATGCTGAAGGAGATCTACGAACAGCCGGAATCCATCCGTTCGACAATTCTACCGAGAATTAATTCCGAGGGAATTCCGGATTTTACAGTAGATCATATCCCGGATGCTCTGTTTGAAAAAGTAAACCGTGTCATCATTACGGCCTGCGGTACGGCGATGCATGCGGGCATGGTCGGAAAAGCAATGATAGAAAAGCTCTTACGCATTCCGGTGGAGGTAGATATTGCTTCGGAATTTCGTTATCAGGATCCGATCATGGATCAGAATACCCTCGTCATTCTAATCTCTCAATCCGGAGAAACTGCCGATACCCTGGCTGCTCTGCGGTTGGCGAAAAAGGAGGGTGCTTCGACTCTATCCGTAGTCAATGTCAAGGGCTCTACGATCGCAAGAGAGAGCGACTATGTGCTTTATACCCATGCAGGTCCAGAAATTGCAGTAGCAAGTACAAAGGCATATACAGCACAGTTATCCTGTCTGTATCTTCTGGCCTTCAAGTTCGCTTTATTGCGAAACAAGATTACAGCAGAAGAATGTGCCGGCTATATGAAGGAGCTGCGTGATATCATCCCTGCGATTGAAGAGACGCTGGCGAATGATAAATTGCTGGAGCAAGTCTGCGGACACTTAAAGGAGAAGGAGGACCTGTTCTTCATCGGACGCGGTCTGGATTATGCACTCTGCTGGGAAGGCTCCATCAAATTGAAGGAAATCAGCTACATCCATTCGGAGGCGTATGCAGCAGGCGAATTGAAGCACGGAACCCTGTCTCTGGTCACAGAAGGGGTACCTGTGGTTGCACTTGCCACCCAGGCCAGAGTATTTACGAAGATGGTTTCCAATGTACGCGAGGTACGTGCGAGAGGTGCCTTTGTGATCCTGATTACCAACGGAAGTGCAGAGGTTGAGGCGAGCGCCTATGATTATCTGATTGAGCTACCGAAGACTTCAGATTACTTTACTCCCTTCACAACAGCAATCGCTCTGCAGCTGGTAGCATACCATACCTGTGTACACAGAGGCTTTAATGTGGATCAGCCCAGAAACCTGGCGAAATCCGTAACGGTGGAATAGTAGGTTAGAAAGCTCTAGGTCAGTTATGAGTTCTCAAATAGTTTGAGAAAGTTCTCAAATAGTTTGAGAAAAATTCTCAAATAGTTTGAGAAAATAGTATTTAGCAAGTTTGTGATTTTGCTTTTCATTCTTGGTACCGTAAAGTATAATTTATTATAAGATGTATTTATCAACAGAGAGATATTTATACTATCTCTCTGTTTTGCTTAAGAGGTGAGATAATGGCGGATAGACTTTTAAGACATCCAGTGCCGTATTTAAATGAATCTATAGGGAATTATGTTCTTAGAATATGTTCTGAGAATTCTTGTGAGCTAAGTCAGTTTGCAAGCTTGATTGGGTTTTATCACAGGAGAAGTATTGAAAATTATTATAATAACCTAAGTAAAGTACATATTTCTAAATTTTATGAAATAACAGGTATTGATATAAAATCCATAGAAGATATGACAGAAAAAAGATTTAGATTTGATGATTATAGTGATTATAGGCGTGGCATTCACGCAAGTGTATGTCCTAAATGTTATAGCGAGAGGCCTTACGAAAGGATTCATTGGAAAAACAAACTAATATCAGTATGTTTAGAACATGAGATATACCTTGTTAATAAGTGCCCCCGCTGTAATAATGAGATTACTAGTAATTTTCTTTATAATGGAAAATGCGATTGCGGTTTACCAATTAAATACTTTAATTATGTAAAATGCATTAATGAGTATATTATACGAAGCCAAAAAATTATGTACCAAATATTCAATATTAAGACTATAGTTCCATTGAATGAAAATGATTTTCTATATAATACTATGTCAGGTAAGGACTATTGCATTTTCTTTTACCACTTACAAAAGTTGGCTACGTTATATGATGAAGACATAAAAGAAATTGGAACTTTTTGTGACGTGGATGATCGCTATATAAGTAATATATTTGCATCATGGATTATACTTGAATGGCCGGTAAACTTAATTACTATCTTGAATATATTAAATGACCTGGATATCAAGTACATAAATAGGTCATCATTTGAGGATGTAGATCTTTATTTATATTATGATTATACAGATGTGATTGAAGAAAAATTCAGCAGAATATTCAATCCCTTAGAATGCTTAAAACTAAAGCATTTTTTTATAACTGATATAGTCTTTAGTTATGAGGAAATATATCAGCCTTTAATGAAATACTATTATGAGAATAGTAACAGGGAAAACGTAATAAAAAAAATGGATAAATATATTTTCTTAAATAAGTATGTAGAATTAGATATCGCTATGAAAATTTTTTTTGATAATCACTATGCTAATTCTGCTGAACACTTCATAAGAAAACATTTTCATATTCACGTATATTCTAATAAAGAATACTTATCCTTGGAAGAAATATTTAATTACTATGATAAAATAAAAAAGAATTGTTCTGCATCATATAGTGATATTAAGGATATATCATTTGAATATTCTAGATTCCTTTTTCTAATTCGAGATACCAAATTTACTTTAGAAGATATAATTTTCGTAAGCAGTAAATTCAAGATTAGAATAGATCCAATGAATTATATCGGTCAAAAAATTTATATTCAATTAGACCCAAATCTGACAAAAAGGGAAATATGGCGGTTATTTAGACATATTGATTAAATTATTTGAAAGGATTCTTAACGCTTTGATTATATAATATTTTATTATGTGCCATAGCAAACATGGGCATAGTGATTCTGGTAGCGTTATTAGCAATAGCTATTGATACACTTTCTACAATTAGATCGTGGATGTTTTTAACATTCCCTTTAGTAGAATTATAGATTCTACAGCACATATCATTATCTGCTAATGATGATGGTTCTTCAAGGGGTAATGCCATATCATACAAATATAAGAATTTTCTAAAGGTATCATCATTATCAAATTCTTTTGTAGTTTCAGCAATTCTAACTCGTTTCGATAGTTGATCGTTTTCAATAAATATCTTATCAGAATCAGGGATCCCTAAAAAAATTATCGGGATACCGGTTTCATCGATTAGTTCTTTGAACCAGTCTGATGAATCTCTTAGCAATTTATGACTATTTCTGTCAACCAGATGCTGTACTTCATCTAAAAAGATAATTTCAACTTTACATGCCTTTAGTAAAATATATAGTCTTTTGGTTTGTAATGTGGTTGTTATTTTTTTGTTGTAAAATGGGTCGCCTAAATTATATAGAAGTTGAGGAGGTAATCCTCCGATATATGCTGGACAGGGTATTCTGGAATAGAGAACGGGCTTAATAGTGCCATTTATATCATTTACTATTGGATATTTTTTTGAGTACAACTCATAAATATTGGATTTCCCTGTACCAGATGCACCACTTACTCGCATACAAGTAGGACGCGTTTGGGTTCTTGTACTATTATGACAATCAGCTACAAGCGATAACATTTCTTGAAGCTTAGGGTAGCTTATTCTAATACTATCAGTATACTTGATTTTTTCTGAAGGAGAGAGTGATAATATTTTAGTTTTGTCTGGCTGAGTGAAATTACTTACTTTCTGTGGAAATTCATGATTTGCTGCTGCTTGAATCATAATTTTTCTCCCCCTAAAAATCAGTTAATATTGAAAATCCACTAAAATCATCCATGTAAATGTTATCATCTAAAGTTTTATTTTTATCACTATTCAATAATTGTACTTCATTGGTAGATGATGATTTTTTCGCTCCCCGTGCCTTGCCTTTTTTTGCTTGCTTAATGTTAATAATATTATCGTCTTGCGTTCTATTTTCAGCTTTTGCAAGGCTCTCTGGAATTAAGGCGGTAGGGGTTGTTACAGAAAAACCTAAATCAGATATATTATCTTCTGTTATTGCATCCGCATCAGTATGATGCAAAATAGCATTAGTGCTTTCAAGTTCTTCCTTTGCTTTTTTAATTTCTTCATCTGCATTTATTTTATTAGCACGTGCTTTTTCCTTAGGAGTATAGCCTATGTTGTTTTCTATCATTGTTCTAATCATATGCTTGGCTCTGGCTAAAGCTTCATAATCAACAATTCCATATTCTTTGTGAGCATAAGCTCTTATTTCTTTATGTTCCCACTCTGATAAATTAGTAGCATATTGGGGGTTAGTGCAAGGTACTTTGATCCATTCCTTGTTAATAAGATGATCATAAACAAAGAGCTCTCCTATGTTAAAAGGATCGTACTTTACATTGAAGTCTTCTTCAAGTCCTTTGTTTTCTTTGCTAAACTGCATTAAAAGTTTGTTTAGATTATTGCAGTTATAATGAAGACAATTAATTTCAATACCACGGTTACTAATTTTTCTCTGGGCCGTACGACCAAGTAAAGTAACAATTTCGGAGGAACTATTTGGCCAAGAGATAGGATAATCTTCAATAGCTTTTTTCCATAGCTTTGCAGGAATACCATCTGCTCCTTTATGAAAATCTTGTGAATATACATCAATAATCCACTTGTGAAGTAATGCATTGAATTGAGAGAAAGTCAGAGTGGCTGATTTACTTGGATTTTCATCAGTATCCAATTTGGTAGGGTTTGAACGAGTTGTTCCTGGAAGGTTATGAACGAGACTAGTATTTGTAGTGCCAAAAAATCTTTCTATAGAACCTTTCCATTCCGGTACTTTAGGGGGGCATATCTGCAATACGATTCCTAACTGGTAACAGGCATCAGTCATTGACTTGTTTTTAAATTCGTTACCATTATCAATTACTAACGTCTTTGGAACGCCAAAAGCATTCCATTCATTCTCAATGAATGGATACATATCTTTCACATAAGACTTATCTGTCATAATACTTTTAATACATTGGGATACTTCCGGCCAGCCAACACCATTGCTTAGCCCCAAACTAAACCCTAGAGCATTTCTAGTAAACTTATCAATAGCCAATACAAGAAATGGTCTACCTATCTCTGTCCCATCCTCTTCTTTAATAATAATGTCAACTGGGGTATGGTCAATCTCTACCCGTTCTAAAGGGAAACTTGTTTCTACCCCATTACCTTGTCCTTTGAACTTATTATCGGCTGTTTTTTTGCTGTATCTGCTTGCAATAGATTGGTATTCTGGGATCTTTGATACATATCTAGCTAAGGTAGAATAGGGTGGAACATCAAGTTTGTATATAGAAAATTTATTATGTTCAGAAATCATATCTGTTAGATTAAGCCACAAATCATTAATAGAAATTCTTTGCTTGTTTTTATAATATACATTTATTGATTCGTTAATAAGTTCATATACTTTTGTAGATATTCTAGGATTTCCTTTACCTCCACAGTTATGATAGGAGGGCAGTAATGATCTGATGTCACCACATGACTCTTTATATGCTTTAAGCCATCTGTAAATGCTTTGGCTACTAACTGTATGATAAACTAAACAACCATTAAGATTCTTCTTTGCTTTCTCGGGATTCTCAGACCATGAATTAACCTCATCAGCTCTTGAAATGGCATTTTGCTCTGAAGTTACAAGAAGGGGTTTAATTACTTCGTATCGAAAGATTGCTTCCTCCTTAAAACCTGATTCACCTAATTCGCCTAAGGCATAGGATGTATTCATGACACCACTAGTCTTTGATAAGTTCTTACCGGTACATTCGAATTTAAGGTTTCCATCACTTAAAGCCTTAATTAGCTCACCTTGTGTAAATATTTGTGGCACATTGAAATTCTCTTTTTCAACTTGTACTTTAAAATTAGGTAACTTTTTTAGAACTTGATACGTGTCTTCAAAGAGCATGAATCTAATACCAGGCTTTAGTTGAACAGGAAACATAATCTCACCACCCTATTGATTATTTAAATAAATAAAAGAGTTTCTTGTGATCGGTTCTTCTAAATCTGTACCTATTTCTTGATAATACAGCATATTTAAAATATAAGCATAAATAGTCGGTTTGTTCTCTTTGACGCACATGCTCGAAAGCAATTGGTTTATTGTTTGAACTTGATACGATGAAACTAAAACATTTATTATGGTGTTTTTAATATCCTTTGGAACTATAATATTTGAGTATGAAAAGAGAAGGCGTATGTTTTTAAGCACATTACCTGTACGTATATCTTTTTCTGTGACTATTCTAAAATCTGAATATCCATTTGCATCACAGTAAAGTGCAACAGCATTAAATTTATTGATAGTAGTTTCATCGTGGAGTATTTTAACTAACTTGGCATGTGGTTTAACTTCAACTAACTGCTTTCTGTCTTTTCTCTGAATTTCAAAATCCGGATAGCACTTTCTAAGTCGATTGTTAACACGATAGGTAATTTCTAGGGGCTGTTCTTTGTAACTAATTACGTCCCTGTCATATTCTAGTAAGTATATATAGTCTCGTTCTATAAGGGATTCAAAAGACACCGGCCGCTCATTTTTTTTACTTGGGAAGTATCCAATATTTTTTCTTGACCTCGTATTAACAATTTTACGTGCAGGTTTATACATAATAAGCACCCCCCACTATTCTTTGCGATTTGATGGTCTATAATACTTTCTTCGAAGTTCCTCTTGTAACTCTTTCCTCTTTAAGACATCTGACAATAAATATACATTCTTCTTAATTGGGATTAGCTTTCCTGATTTGGCCATCTGGCTAAGCCGGGCCCTTTTAATATCTAAAAGTTCTGTTACTTCCTTTGAAGTTAGCACTAGATCTCTAATCATTCTGTCATCAATATTCATAAATTACACCGATCCATATTTTTCCTTTATCTTATCATACCTATAAACAATTGTAAATAGGTTAGGCATTATAATCTAATAATCTTTCATGAATATACTTAGTCAAATCAGGGAAATTACGGACAAGTACAGTTCTGCTAACACCAATAGACTTATAGAGTTCTTCGCTACTTATTTGATTATTTTTTAAATGAGATTTGTATAATACTTCATTTACTTTATTAAGGATTTCATTCCTATAACTTTCTTTGAATAAGCATGCTTGCACTCTCTTATATTCTTTGACTTTCGGAAGTAGGCCCCATAGTCTTAAAGATTCCGGACATATATCTAATTTATCGCATATTGAATTAATCGTAATCGGTATGCCACTGTCAATTAATTGTTCAACTACAGATGTGAACATTCTCTCTCGCTCTTCCCGAGATGATGCCTTGTCAGGTCTGCGAATTCTTTTGTTAAATTGCAGTAACTGACATTCAATGCTTAACCAATAATACAAAAAGTCATTGTACTTGAGTCCTAATTCACATCGGATTTTTTTTGCCGGAATACCTTTTATAACATTATTTTTAATCCTTGACATAATGACTTCATCATGGAATGAAGGTATATTAACTGGTAGATCATCTTGGGCTATAAGATGATTAGCAGCTAAGAAGATAATTGACCTTGTCACTTTGTCTTGAGAAGAATTAAGGTTAACAGTTAAATCCTTTAATGTACTGCAGCTGCTAAGTAGAGGTCTTGCTTTTTTCCAGGCAAACTGAATAAAGTAATTTCTTTCACAGAGTAATCCATTAGTATCAAGAGCATACTCAGTAGCACATGATTCGCAGTACATATAATATTTTAGTGTCCCGCCTGATTTGTGAAGCTTTAAAGAAGTTGGCGACCGCTTTAGTGAACCATTCTTAAGATATTGTTCACACCAAGGGGCTTGGCAACTATAATTCTCAATCAATCTTACTTTTGGATTTAAGATTGATTCGATATATTCTTGGGGTAAACTCATACTGAAGAAATCTTGCATTGGGACATTACATATACGCAAAAAATGCAAAATTGATCCTAAATGTATAAATGTCAGTGATGATTTAGTACTTCTTGCTATTTGCATTATAGAAGACAATGTTGTCTTCTCATCCAAGGTCAGATTGTTTTTATAAGGTTCTATTAAAAATAAAATTCGTAGAGCCATATTCTGTACATTACTTATGTTATCATTTGGATGTAAAGGTGATGTTTTCTGATTAAGTATATAATGCCAATCATCATAGACTCTTTGTTCTTTGCTACTGCTGACATATTGAGTTCTAGTGCTATTACATAAATCAAAACCACAAGTAGGGCACTTTTTAATATCTGCTGAATTAGGGAGTATGGGTATAAAGCTATTACAATTACTACACTTTGTATTAAGTTCAAGTCCATGTTTCTCACAATAATTTATTTCTGTTACCTGCCATATTAATTTGAAGTACGGTTTTTCAGAGATGCATTTGGGGCAAAATTTTCTGTTAGTATCGATGAGATTACTTAATATTCGGCTATGATTCATATCATATATATCAACGCCAAATTTTCTGAACACATGCGTAAACGTTAGATCCTCAAGTGCATCTCGACTGGTTAATAGCAATGAGGATAATAAGCATAGATCTATAGTGCTAGATGGGGTTACATCAACTAATCTAGAAATAGATGATTGAGGATAATGAGTATTTGATATAAGTACATGGCGCCATAGATAGTGAGGACTTATATAATTAGAATTTGATATTCTTTGAAGATAACTTGAAAGACACTCTTCTTGTTCAATTGCAGGCCTGATTAGAAATTCCATCTAATTCCTCCTATATTTACTAATTAGTTTTTCTGGGTTATTAGAAAATATACATGGATAATTGGAGAAGGGTATTTAAAACGTATTACAAATTAAGATATAGATAATTAGTTTGTAAATAACTATTTTATTTTGTCGAGAATAGTGGTAATATATGGGTAATTGAATTGTATCAAATTAATAGAATAAATAGAGAAGAATGAAAATGAACTATATTATCAATAATGGTAAGTTCGGAATAAGGATAGTAATTCTATTACTAAAGATATAAGCCCATTAACATGTTGGAGAATATAAAATGAGCAAACCCAAAAAACATCACTTTGTCCCGCAAGCTTATTTGAAGTTTTTTTCCGAAGAAAATACTAAAGGTGAATATTATATTCAAGTTTTTGATAAAATTTCAGGGACAGTATTCACTGCAAATATAGGAGATATAGCTGAAAAGAAAAATTTCAACAAAGTTGAGAAGGAACGATTTGTCTTTACTACTCCGAATGAGGATCCTTTATATTATGAATATAAATATTCTGAAATATTTGAGAGTAGAATCCCCCAAATAATCAGAAATATCACTTCAACATGTACTTTATGTAAATCAACAGTACCAGTATTAACTGATAATATAAAAAAAGACCTTGCAATGATGATCATTGTACAGCTTTTAAGAACACCTCAATCACGTAGATATTCATATGATATTGGGAGGCCGATTAGTGATAGAGTAATTATGAATATTCGCGAACAAATTGGATCCTTACATAACAACATAAGGAAGAATGAATTCTTAAGTGTTCTTGATGATTTTGAGTATAATGAAAAATTCATTAACTCTTATCACCTTCAGTTTTCAACGGACATAGATAGATTGGAAAAATATGCTCAAATTCTTATAGAAAACAGATCATGGGTGATTTATGAAAATGATCTATATAAGTTTATTCCCTTTGTAACAAGTGATAACCCTGTTGTAATGTTGAATATGAAAACAGGAGATCTCGGATTTGGAGTTAATGGCCTTGATAATCACATGACTGTTATTAATATGTCTTTAACGCCAAAATATATGGTTTCAATGTATCACAAAAGGAACTTGTTTGGCCATTATTCTCAGTCTTATGAAAACATGTGCATTCCTGTTGATGATAAAAAATTTGTTATCAACCAAACGTTGCTTCAAATAGAACAAGCTACAAGACAAGTTTATACAAAGCCTAGTCAAAGTATATTATTGGATGCTCTTGATTAAAGCTCTTAAATTAAACATAATTCATTATTAAGGAATATATGTAGAGACGTCAAATAGGAGAAAACTTAAAGGTCAAATAGTGGCAAGCATTTTATTAACTCAGGAGGAAATTGTATTTTAATCCTTTGAGATCAGAATAGATTTTATGGAGGATAGCTATTATGAGAATCACGAATGAGATACTACGAGCAGTTAAGCATCTAAATGCTAATGCTTCAGTTAGCACAAAGATTGATGACGCCCAAATCGAAGCCTCTGTAATCCATACTATTGACGATTTAGAAAATAAAAATTACGATTTTTCGATTTATGATTCAATCGTCTTAAAACAAGGCACTAAAAAACGTCATGTGAAATTGTACAGGCTGTTTTCAACGGAGAACATCCTATGCCAGTACATAAAGCAGATAATGGATAAGCGATTCAAGATAAAGTACCCGAATCGGAACAAATCCGTGCATACGCTGTTCGACTTCCTAAAGGCAGTTAAACAGATGTCAGAGTTTACTATAATAAAATTTGATTTCAAGGACTATTTCAATTCCGTATCTTCTGTTTATGTCTTTGAGAAATATATAAAAGGGCAAATGACAGACCGTAGCGAAGCAGAACTTATATCTGCGTTCGCCAGTCAGACGAAATATTCGTATGCAGGATTAAATACTTCAAATTTATTCTCAGAGATAATAGCTATAAAGTTCGATGAACTAATCAGGCAAGAGTTCTCACAATATGGATTACTTTTTTTCGAGCGATATATTGACGATACCTTCATCATTCTGAACCAGCACTTGGAGCAGACCATCTGTGACAAAATATTAAATGATTCCCTTCGTGAAATATACCATGATACGAGCATTTCGACTGCCGTCCCATGTAAGACCAAGTTCAACCCTTCGAAGTTCAAAATGATAACCCGACGCTCTTTAACCGTCAATCCATCATCAATAGACTTCTTAGGCTATGAGTTCTTTTTTAAAACAGGTACAAGAGGAGCAGTAATAATTCAGTATGGGATAACTCCAGAAAAACGAAACAAATATAACAGGCGCATAGATGAAATCATTGAAGACTATGTAAGAAATAATGATATAGAACTTCTTCGCCATAGAATATCAGCATTTGCTTCGCGTACGGTTTATGTAAGCAAGAAGTATAACATCAATATTTGGAAAGTAAAAGGGTTTATCAACAACTATGGTGAATTGCGATTCATGATTGGCACGACCCTACTGCACCCTGATACAAAGGCTTTTTTAGAGGACATGATTGAGGATGCATTTTCGCGAAACACTGTATCACTCCCTTACTTTTTGATAAATGCCAGGGATCAACAAGGGTATAATTTATTAAGGAATATGGAAGCCAACAGAACCTTGTTGCTCGTTGAACATGTCGGATATGATATGCAGGGTTTGAACAAGCTATGTGCACAAATCGGTATAGTTGTTAGCGGAAAAGGATATGGGACTTTGGTGCGAGAATATCTGATAAAAACGAAGGTAGGGTATTAATACAATAGGACAAGGTTGCCCTCGCCCTATTGCTGGAACCCCCCGTGGGGAGTTGCCTGAACGTAGTTCGCATCGTTATGTACAAGACACAGTCGATGTGCAAAACGCCGATGATGTGTGTGCGGCGAACCGCACGGCAAGGGAATTCACCTTGCAAGAATATTATAACATCTAAGGAGGTTATTTTCAATGGCTTGGAGTGGTCTGGAACGTAATAAGATGGATTACATTCTAACTGATCTACTACCAGTAGAGTTGTCTGAGCGTTTTTCCTTCGGACCTTTCTATGACTTTCTATTACAAAAAAGGCAACAATTCGAATTGAAAGAAATTGTGGAGCAGATGAAAAAGGAATGTGTCAAAAGCGAGCACAAAATTTTCGATAATAAATGGGGAACAATGCCATTAAAATACAACATTCTCAAAGGCAACGATTCATTGAGGTGCATGAGTCTTATACAGCCCTTTTCTGCTCTGAATATATACCTCTTTATGGAGTGCTTCCAAAAGGACATCATGAGTTTTTTTGAGGTGAATCATCGTTTCTCAATTCGCTACCATCGGAAGTGCAATGATTTGTATTACAAGACCCGATCCAGTAAAACCACACGATACATACAGAATTTCTCTCGAAAATTGAGAAAGAGCGTTTTGCAACAAACAGGAAATTATTTCAAAATACATCCCTTCGATTCTGTGAACGCATTTACATCATCTCGAAGTTGGCATATGTGCAATTACGAGTACACGCATTTTGCGAAGATTGATTACAAGTCCTGCTTTGATAGCATCTACTCTCACGTCTTTGCGTGGATAATTGAGCGAAACGTAGTGGATTCAAAGAACGCCAATAATACAAGTCTGTTTCTGACCATTGACAGAATTCTGATGAACATTAATGGTAAAGCCTCGAATGGTATAGTTGTCGGGCCAGAATACTCTCGCTTAATTGCTGAAATCCTACTTGAACAGATTGATAGCGAGGTATTCCTTGCACTTGCGCAGGAGGGTTATGTATGGAAAAAGGATTATAGGATTTTTCGTTATGTTGACGACTTATATATATTTACGAATATTCCGCAATCCAGAGAAGCAATCGTGAGACACTACCGGAACGTGGGAAGCAAATACCTAATGAATCTCAACGAGCTGAAATACTTCGAGTGCGATACCCCTGCAACGTTTAGCAACTGGATTGAAAAGACACGGATACTTGCGGATAAAATTGACAAAAACTTTCATAGCAAGGCCGAATACAAAATACTAGATATCGCACATCAGTGTCTTGCAAAACATGATGAATATATACCTGTGGATAGGATGAAGGATGAGTTAATTGTTCTTATCAAGGAATACCCTAATGATAAAAGAACTATAATCTCCTTCTTACTGTCAACACTGTTGAATAAAATTGCCATGACCCGTGAGGGATATAGACTTTTTTGCGAGAACAAAACGGGCAAGGCCATGCTATTTGTGGAGTTTGCATTGTTCATGTACGCGTTCTGCCCTTGCTTTGATAACGCGAGAAAAGTTATCTCATTATTAGTGTACATGGACAAAGAAGTCGGCTTCTCTAAAAAGGGCAGCAGCGAGAATGATAAGCTCCAACGAGCATTCGACCGGTATGCTTTTGTTTTTCAGCGAGCTAACCTGCCCGACATTTGCGATTGGTTTGTCCTTTTCAACGACTTCAATATCTGTTTAAACTCACAGACAGAGGAAGCAATAATAAAAACTGCAGAGGCTATTGATAATCCGATAATTTGGGCGAACATACTACTTTACTCACATTATTACCAGCCATTCTTTGAAATAATAAAACAAAAAGTAGAGTTTATTGTTGAGAATAGGATTGATAGAATATCGCCTCGCGAGCAGATGCTACAAAATGAATTCTGGTATGTGCTTGTGTTTCACAATTGCATATTACTTGGTACGAGTTGTCAAAGAAAAATACAAAATGTCATCGACTCCATAAGAAACGATGCAATAAATAATCCAGACAACTTACCCAATAAGAGAATCTCGATGATGATTTGTGATTTTCTTGATTCAAAAGGGGGATTCTTCAATTGGGATAATAGCACGAGAGTAAGCGAAATACTCACATATCGCACATTTCAACGGACCTTGTTTAGACGATATAAAAGCTCACGTTACGGACTATATGCAAGTATTGAGTAAAATGAGATTTTCATAGAAGAAAAAATAAATTCATACTGATTGGTGCTTATATAAGAAAGATAATTCGTATGAATTATTATATGATTAATCATGTTAAATAATAAGAAATACGGTATGCATATTAATATTACTGATAAAAAGAAGGGGAATAATAATGTATTTATCAAATGATGAGATGGTTAGATTACATTCTGCAGTGAAATATTTTGAAGTGGGTTTTAGATCATATGTATCAGAAAAGATAATAGAGTCATATAAAAATTATGATGAATTATTTACTGCAATAGGAGAACAACGTAACAAGCATATGGAAAACTCTATGATTTTTAATGGAAAAATGCAGGGATACTTAGATAAGTTTAGAAAAGAAAAAGATATAATGAGATTCTATGCTTTATTAGAAGAAGCTTATGTTATGTATAAGAGCCAAAGTAAATGTGATATTAAAGAAGAAAAGACAGATGCATTTCTATTGATTTCGGATATTTATTCTCTTACATATATATTTTATGCAAATGTATTCAGCGGTTTGCTACAGGACTTTCCAAATGCATTGGAATATATGTATCTTTCAGAAAAATATAGGGTTGTAAGAAATAATTTATGTCACCCTGCAGCGAAGATTAGTGAGGAAGCATGCAAGGAAGTCATCAAGTATATCAGAAAAATATCTATGATTCTTGAAAACAAATATTTTTGGTTTGAAAGTAAAGAAAATATTATATCCCAATTAGATGATATTTTAATTTTAGAAAGTTCAAGAGTTTTAAAAGTTCATAATTTAGACGTGCTTCCACAAAATGTTGGTCACTTTGTTTGTAGGGAAAATGAGATTTCTACATTGAAAAAATATATCATGGGTAATCAAATAGGTTTAGGGCGTATGAAATATATTTTAGTATCTGGATATGGGGGAATGGGAAAAACAACTATAGTAATTGAAACAATTTTACGATTAATAAAGGCATATACTGATAAAGAATTTTCTGAAGAAAGATGGTTTGACTTTATTTTGTTCTTTTCGGCAAAAGAAGAGAAGCTTGATTTTGATTATGTTACCAAAAATTTGAAATTATGTAATGTAAAAAAGCAAATTACGACTTTAGATGAATTTAAATTTGAAATCAAAGAGTATCTTGGAACTGATGATCTGACTTTGATAAAACAAAAAGGTCTTATACTTATTGACAATTTTGAAACCATAAATGATGTAGAAAAGCAAAAAATCGATAACTTTATTTTATATGAATCAGCAGATTGTATACAGTATATAGTTACCTCGAGGACAGAACAAAGAATAAACACAAACTGCAAATTGCATTTACAAGAAATAAAGGAGGATGGTATTGAATTTGTTAAAGAATATATTGATGTCAATGGGTTAAAAATTACATTAAGTGATGATGAAATTCAAACATTAGTAGTATATTGTAAAGGAAATACATTGGTTTTGGTTTTAGCACTACATAGAATGGATCAAGGGGTGTTGCTAAAAACAATAGAATATGAGTTGACTTCTGTTAATTCCCAAACGACACAATACATAGTTAATTTCATGTCAAAAAATGCATTTGATGATATTTATAATGGGAAGAAGTTTGAAAAACAAGTAATAGATATAATAATAAAAATTTTAATTCTATACGATGAACCAATTGATGTATATTCTATAAGTAGGCTAGGTAATTTGGAGTGCATAAAAGTTGAAGAAGTAATATTAGCTTTAGTAGATAGTTTAATACTAGAGATAAAGAATGAAATTATTTCTATTAATGATTTTGCAAAATCTTATTTACTAATCGAATTTAAACCAAATGAATTTGAATATAAACAATTGAGAGATACGATATGGCAATATAAATTTGATATGGATGAAGAAAAAAAACACTTAGAGTCAATGAAACAGAATAATAGTCATATTTCTGATATTCTTGAGGATTGGAAACCTCTAAATGTAGTCGACGAATTAGCTATTATGAATGCGTTTAATTTGTATTCTAAGATGAAGGTAGCTAGAACGATAAAATACAAAGAAAAGAATTTCGATTTGCATGAAATAAATAAAAAGTTTGAGAATATTGAAATGACATCTAAGCATCCATATATATACTTTCAGAAAACTAGGATATTAAATGCATTATTAGCTGTTGAAACAGACAATGATGAGAAAGAGAATATAATAAAAGCAGTTAAGGCATCATATGAAAATTGCTTATTATCTATTGATTTGCAGTATTCAAGTATAAGAGGTACAGTTTCATATGCTAATACTTTAAGAGAATATGGCAGATTTTTGCAATATGAAAGTAATGATAGTAAGAAAGCATCAAGCAATTTAGAAGAAGGAAAGCGCATCTATGAAAAGCTTGGTTTAAGTAATAATAAATATTACTATTTTTGTATTTTTGATCTAGCAAATGCTTATTATCAGTTATTTATTGATACTACTAGTGATATATATAAAAAATACAGTATGGATTATTTCAAAATGGTAGCTAATAGTACGCTATATGACATATTTTCAATTCGAACAAAAGCGAAAGGGTTGCTAAGGGAACAGTTTAGTTAATTACCTAGAAACGTCTTGTGTAACAAACACGTAACTAAAACCATGATCAATAAATGCAGCATTTATGTGCTTTGACAATTTCTAAGGTCATCCCAAAGCTTGTGTAAACATATCAAAGCCCTAATCCTTAGTAGCTTAATTAAATTGAGTTGCGCATTATATTAATAATAAGAGTGAGAAACTCTCAAACTTTATGAGAATCGTGAGGAAACTCTCAAACTTTATGAGAATTTTTCTCAAACTATTTGAGAATTGTGTATCTAAAACCTAGTAAATCCGTTAAGAAATTCTCAAACTTTATGAGAACTCACATCAGTTGTGTACAGAAATAATAAAGTTGTAAACTAGATAATAAAGTTATGAACTGAATAATAAAGCTATGAACAGAGCCACCTTTTATGGAAATAAGAAGGTGGCTCAAATAACAGATATCCAGTTCATCAAGAAGTTCTAACAAATTTTCAAAGGCTTTTTCTGTTTCATATGGCTTTCACCGGCAGCTATTTCTTCCTTTTCCTTTGATTTTATATAACTTGTGAATGATTCTCTCATAGTCAAGTTTTATTCGCTTTGATATAGATTTACTTTTTGACTGATTTCATCAACTGCCTGTTCCAACGTCATTTCACCTTTTAAATAAGATACTGCGCCGTCCACGATCATAGTACATCCGTTATCATCTGTATAAGCTGGTCTAGTTAATGATTTTACTATAGTTACTACGACTCGTATATTGTCTTCTGTTAATCCTTGAAACGGGATCTCATTTAATACAACTTCTTTTGTCCAATAACTTTCAGCACTGCGAGTATGATCAGGTTTCATCCAATTGTTTAAGACGTTTTCATTTACAGGAAAACCATCCCATAGATCCAGAGATTGTATAGGTTCTGCGAATAGGCTACTTACAAAATCTTCGGCTAATTTTGGCTCTTTTGCCTGTTGATTAATTCCAACAATTCCATTCGGATAAAAGGTGTCATTGATTGGACCAAAGGTACCATCAATATGATTTAATATTGCAATCAAATGTTCATAATCGGATATAGATAAAATCGTATCTGTGGAAAGCGTCGAAGAATCCTCCCACATCAAGACATCGGGATATCCTAAATATAGATCCATCAATCTGGCATTTAATGAGTTATCCACTAAATACCCACCATCTTCTGTGACATCTGAACCGATCTGCTTAGCGATAATGTCGATACTACTTAAGAAGGAAGAAAGTCCTTCTCTGTCAATATCACCATCCTCTGTGAAGATTTCATTGGAATAATTGATTAGGAAGAATCGAGCAAGTCTTTCATACCGATAAGGATCCATTAATTTTATTTCTTTACCCTCACAATAGGCAGCCAAAGCTTCTACACTCTTTGCACTAGACAAAAGATCTTCCTGCATTCCATAATAAGGGAGAATAACTCTCATCGGCATACAGAATATCTCTCCATCTTTCGTATAGCAATCTGCGATATTCTTAAGTAGGATACCTTCTCCCTTGTCCTTTGTAAGGATATTACTGATATCCATAAAAACACCTTTTTCAATATAGTCGGATAATGGTAAACCATCCATTAAAATGATATCAGCACCCTTCCCAGAAAGTAATTCCGTATTTAATGCTTGTATCACATCTGTTTTAGTTAAAGAATTCGATGCATCCATCAATACATTATAATTCATCTTTACTTCAGGATGTTTTCTGCGGTAATGAGAAATTGCCTCCCTTATGGATACATTCTCATAGAGTGAGCATATGGTAAGTTCCTTCTCATAAGTGATTGTTCCATCCTTAGTAGGTTCATATTTTACAACCAGATCCGTACTTCCTTCATACACAACATAATAGGTTGTAACTGCTCCTGGCATTGCCACAAGAGATAACGAGCCATAGCTTGGTACGGACATAGTGTTTTGGTTGCCATCTACAATCGTCTCCCAGGTACCGACTTCGTCTTTTAGTATCTTGATCCCTTTTGTATCTAAAAAAAGAATTTCATTCTCTGGCCCTACTTCGATATGTTTATATGCATAATAGGTATCTGATGAAGGAAGTGGTATGACTTTTAACGTACCTTGATCGATATCATAAATTTTTAAGGTAGTATCTTCATCGCCCAAAAAATACAAAATGTTATTCTTAAGAAGGATATCACCACCACCGGAATCTAAACGAGCATCTGAATCAATCATTTTTTTTGTTTTTAAATCATAAAACAGAAGCTTTCTTCGTGATAAATCCATATAAATCAAAATTTGATCTTTTGTTACTCTGACTGCATTAATATAGGAACCACTAAAGTGTGGCATCATATTTGTTCCATCCTTCCACAAGGCAGGAGAAATATCACGATATCCTTTGGTACCATCATTCGTTATGAGGATGCAGCTTTGAATTTTTTTACCATCGATTGTCGTATCCTTAATAAATACAATATAGTAATTGCCATCTTCACTATAACCAAAATTTCGAGGAACAGCATGTAATTCTTTACAAGCATTTTCTGCCCATTCTAGTGAAGTCCTCTGAAAATGATCTCCTACTAGGGTATGGCAATATACCTTATGGCAGGTTTTATCTGCTTCCTTCACATAAGTATATAGTTCATACTGATTACTGCAATTCAGCCGAAATCCAAAGGAATACTCCCTCTCTTGCAGCTCGGGTTGTGGCATCTCGCGTTCTACATAACTGCCTACGCCAGTGATTGGGACAGAACTATTGATTTCATTATTCGTATCAATAGAATTTTCTTCATGCTCATTGCTATTGCCTTTGCTACAACCAGCTAACGTTGTAATGAATGCTAAAATGCATACCCACGTCATAACTTTTTTCATTGCGTTATCCTCCTCTATATAACTTGTGGTCATAGGGATCAACGTCCCGTAACTACGGCATTTTTCGTTTAAGTACATATATGCAAATACGTTTTATCTGTAGAACCATACTTACTCTCTTCATCCTTGCCCCATTCTATATTGAAAGATACAGTATATAAATAAAATCTCTAAAAAATCTCTAAAAATCTCCAAGACTGCTATTCCACTGTTGAATTAATAACACTGATTAAAGAATTCAGCATTTATCCCGTCCCGACTTGGCTACTCGGCCATGCTCTTAGTAAAACACCGATACGCCAGAGGCCAGTCCATCCAACTGGGGTGGCCGGTTTTTCTAATCATCCTATCGAAAATAGTATTTGAAAAATATGCCATATAATGTTAGAATGGCAAAATCATGATTACTTCTTGGATAAGCAGGGGAGCTTGAGAAGTAGAAATAGGGAGGTTAGATCAATGGCAATTTATAAGAATTCTTTAACTGAAATCAGCTATGACGTTATTGGTAACGAGCGTAGCAAGCGTACTTTATTATGTATTCACGGTGCGGGCGGAAATATGGAGGCCTTAAGAGCACTGGCAAAGCAGTTCCCGGAATATAAGTGTATTCTGGTGGACTTACCGGGGCATAATCTTTCGGGAGGGAAAGAACCTAAGAATGTCGATGATTATGCGACTGCCTTAGAAATGTTTATACATTCGGAGAAGAAAATGCTTGGCGACCAGATCACATGCATCGGGCATTCCATGGGAGGGTGTATCAGCTTAGAGCTTGCGCTACGTAAGATACCGGAAGTGAAGCAATTAGTAATCCTGAATTCCGGAGCCCATATCACACTGAATAGTCAATTTATGCAGAAGGCAAGACAGGGAAAGGTGGACAAGCTATATTTGTATCAATGCTCCGGCTCATACATTCATCCTAGAACAATCCTTTTCTTCTTGAAAAGCTTTAATCAGATGATTAAATCACAGAAAATAATGATAAGAGACTTCTTAATTGTTGAAAAATTTGATATCAGAAGTGATGTGAAGAATATAACGCTTCCGACCCTGATTATTACAGGTGAAAAGGAAATTTTGGCTCTGGCCGAGTATTCAAGGTATCTGCATTCGCAAATAGAGGGTTCAAAACTATTTATCATGAAGAAGGTTGCACATTTGATGCCGATTATTGTACCTGAGAAACTATCAGTACATATTCGAGAATTCTTAAATACGAATAAATAGTATCCAGAGATGAAAAGAATATAAAATTCATAATCTATCATAAATACTTACGTTCATCATAAGAACAGCTTTAACAAACAAGGTGCTAAATAGGGCTTCCGCAGCATTGATACTACGGAAGCTCCTTTGATTCGCGGGAAATCCTACGCTTTGATTCTCGGGAAATCCTGATTTTGTTGAAAAGCCGGACTTGCTGGTGTATAATGAAAAACATTAATGGATAAGAGGTCAAAGAATGATATTTGAAACACATGCACATTATGAAGACGAAGCATTTGATGAAGATAGAGCAGAATTGTTGGCTAACCTCCCGGGTAAAGGGATAGAATATGTGGTGGATGTGAGCTCCTCGGTAGACTCAGTGGACAAGGTGCTTGCTCTGGCGGAGCAATACTCCTATCTCTACGGAGCAGTCGGTATTCACCCGGAGGCGGCTAGAGAACTAGATGAAGAACGGTTCGTCTGGCTGAAGCAGAAGGTAAGGCACCCCAAGAATGTGGCAATCGGAGAGATCGGCCTGGACTATTACTGGGATACCTCGGATCGGGCTACTCAGAAGGTCTGGTTTGAACGTCAGATAGAGCTTGCGAAGGAGGTTAATCTTCCACTTATTATACACAGCAGAGATGCTGCAAATGACACCTATGAGATGCTAAAGGCTGCAAAGGCAGACAATATCGGAGCGATCATCCACTGCTTCGGTTATGGAGTTGAGCAGGCCAGACAATACCTGAATATGGACTTTTACCTTGGGATTGGAGGCGTCCTGACCTTTAGAAATGCCAGAAAGCTGAAAGAGGTGGTAGCCTTCGCACCCCTGGAATCACTGGTATTGGAGACGGATTGTCCTTACCTAGCACCGGTGCCTTTCCGTGGTAAACGGAACGACTCCACACTGTTAACTTATGTGGCAGAGGAAATCGCTAGAATTAAGGAGATAGACGTGGCTACCGTCATAAAAGAAACCAATGAGAATGCAAAGCGGTTCTATCGGTTAACAAATTAAAATAGATATGTGAGGAAAAGCATGGCTACACTGGGAAATCCCAAAAACACCATAGAAATATTGAATAAGTATAAGTTCATTTTTCAGAAGAAATTCGGACAGAACTTTTTGATCGATACGCATGTCCTTGATAAGATTATTCAGGCGGCGGAAATCACCAAGGAGGATTTTGTCCTTGAGATCGGTCCGGGAATCGGAACTCTGACTCAGTATCTTTGCGAAAATGCCAGAGAAGTCGTGGCGGTTGAAATCGATAAGATGCTGATACCGATTCTTCAGGATACTCTTTCGGAATACGATAATGTCACGGTAATTAATCAGGACATCCTGAAGCTGGACTTAAATGCGCTGGTACAGGAACGCAACGGCGGTAGGCCGATTAAAGTAGTGGCGAATCTTCCCTACTATATCACAACACCAATCATTATGGATTTATTTGAGCGTCATCTACCGCTTGTGAATGTAACTGTTATGGTTCAAAAGGAAGTTGCTGACCGAATGCAGGCTTCTCCGGGCGGCAAAGACTATGGTGCTTTATCCCTGGCGGTACAGTATTATGCCGATCCCTATATAGCTGCAAACGTCCCGCCGAATTGTTTCATGCCGCGTCCGAATGTAGGTTCTGCGGTTATCCGGCTTGCTCTTCATGAAGCTTCACCGGTAAAAGTGGCGGATGAGAAGCTTTTATTTAAAATGATTCGGGCATCCTTTAATCAGCGGAGAAAGACTCTTGCGAACGGTCTGAACAATTCACCGGAACTAACCTTTTCTAAAGAACAAATTGCACAGGCTCTGTCTTCGCTTCACCTCCCGGAAAACATACGCGGCGAGGCATTGACCCTGGGGCAGTTTGCTGCACTCTGTGAAGAGCTGTCACAAACTAATTAATTATTTATGCACGAGAAACCGTGGCATCTATCTGGAGCTGCGGTTTTTTTTGATTCCGGTAAAGGAGATATCTTCTCCGTTTTACGGTCGTTGAGTGCTGGAGATCACAGAAAGAATGCAACAAGCGCTAAAACGGATGTTATAAATAAAAATAATATTGCATAAATATAAATAATATGATACTATGAATTGCAAGAAGAAACAACCTCATCAGCCATTAGAAGAACTAATGATTGATCGCAGGAAATATAATAAGCCCGGCTGTTGCATAATTATTAATCATCGATTATGATAGTAGCTGGAAAGATAAAAAGGCGCATAAAAGAGAAAAAGAAAATCACAAATTTTTTTTGCCCATTTTTACGAAAACAGTACAATGCTAAGAACTTTATATCTTAAACAATGGCGTTTAAGCTCCTATCAGACACGGAAGAAAAGACTATCCTTGGATGGCTTGCTGCCTCCCGTCCGTTCGGCATGAAACGCTCACCATAGGTGGGCGTTATTGTTTATAGGCAGAATAACCCGTTGTGGCACCACTTAAATCAAAATCGGGAAAACCCCTATGCGAAAAGGAGAACAGGTATGAAGAAAAGAGAGGACATCCACAAGGTTTTAATTATCGGTTCCGGTCCAATTATCATCGGCCAGGCCTGCGAATTCGATTATTCAGGAACACAGGCTTGCAAGGCACTGAAGAAGCTTGGCTATGAAATTGTGTTGGTAAATTCCAATCCGGCTACGATTATGACAGATCCTGGTACGGCAGACGTAACTTATATTGAGCCTCTGAATGTGGAAAGATTGACTCAAATTATTGAGAAGGAAAGGCCCGACGGGCTGCTCCCGAATTTGGGTGGACAATCCGGTTTAAATCTATGTGCTGAATTGGCGAATGCAGGTGTACTGGAGAAATACAACGTGAAGGTTATCGGTGTTCAGGTAGATGCAATCGAGCGCGGAGAGGACCGAGTCGAATTTAAGAATGCGATGAATTCTCTCGGGATAGAGATGGCAAAAAGTGAAGTGGCATACTCCGTGGAGGAAGCACTGACGATTGCCGAGGATTTAGGGTACCCTGTGGTAATCCGTCCCGCTTATACTATGGGAGGTGCCGGTGGCGGTCTGGTGTATAATATAGAAGAGCTAAAAACCATTGTTGCCCGTGGTCTGCAGGCGAGCCTCGTCGGGCAGGTACTGGTTGAGGAATCCGTACTTGGCTGGGAAGAGCTGGAGCTTGAGGTGGTCAGAGATTCCACAGGTAAGATGATAACGGTCTGCTTTATAGAGAACATCGATCCCATGGGTGTGCACACAGGAGATTCCTTCTGCTCGGCACCGATGTTGACGATATCCGAGGAGGTCCAGAAGGAGCTGCAGAGACAGGCCTATAAGATTGTAGATGCGATTCAAGTTATCGGTGGTACCAATGTCCAGTTTGCTCATGATCCGAAATCAGGACGTATCGTAGTAATCGAGATTAATCCAAGAACCTCGCGTTCTTCAGCACTTGCCTCCAAGGCAACAGGCTTCCCGATTGCATTGGTTTCTGCTATGCTTGCTTCCGGGATGGATCTTTGTGACATTCCCTGCGGTAAATACGGCACTTTGGATAAATATGTGCCGGATGGTGACTATGTAGTAATCAAGTTCGCGCGCTGGGCATTTGAGAAATTCAAGGGTTCTGAGGATAAGCTCGGAACGCAGATGAAGGCTGTCGGCGAGGTTATGAGCATTGGAAAGACCTATAAGGAAGCGTTTCAGAAGGCCATCAGAAGCCTTGAGACCGGTCGTTATGGTCTGGGCTATGCTAAGGATTTTGCCAGCCGGGCGAAGGAGGAGCTATTAAATATGCTCCATGTGCCGACCAGCGAGCGCCAATTCATCATGTATGAGGCGCTAAGAAAGGGAGCAACTGTTGAGGAGCTGCATGCGTTAACAAAGATTAAACATTACTTTATTGAACAGATGAAGGAACTCGTAGAAGAGGAGGAAGCACTGAAGGCTTATACGGGAACGATTCCTCCGGCACAGGTATTAAAGAGCGCTAAATTAAACGGTTTTTCTGATAAGTATTTAAGCAAAGTTTTGCAGATAGAGGAAGTAAAGGTGCGCGAGGCGAGAAACCAGGCAGGTATTAAGGAAGCTTGGGAGGGTGTACATGTAAGCGGAACAGAGGACGCAGCATATTATTACTCCACTTATCATTTAGTTCAGGACACCTCACCCAACTCTGACAAACCGAAGGTCATGATCCTAGGCGGAGGTCCGAACCGTATCGGTCAGGGTATCGAATTCGACTATTGTTGTGTTCATGCCGCCATTGCTCTAAAGGAACAGGGTTTTGAGACAATTATCGTCAACTGCAATCCGGAGACTGTGTCTACGGATTATGATACCTCTGATAAGCTGTACTTCGAGCCGCTTACTCTGGAGGATGTATTAAGTATCTATGAGAAAGAAAAGCCCCTTGGTGTAATAGCTCAGTTCGGCGGACAGACACCGCTGAATCTGGCAGCAGAGCTTAAAAAGTACGGTGTCAACATTTTGGGAACAACCCCTGAGACCATCGATCTTGCAGAGGATAGAGATTGTTTCCGTGAGATGATGGAGAAGCTGAACATCCCGATGCCCGAATCCGGAATGGCAGTCAATGTGGGGGAAGCTCTGACAATCGCTCGAAAGATTGGCTATCCGGTCATGGTTCGCCCTTCCTATGTCCTTGGCGGACGTGGTATGGAAATCGTACATGACGACGAGAGCCTCGAGATCTACATGAAGGCAGCTGTTGGCGTGACACCGGACAGACCGATCTTAATCGACCGCTTCTTAAATAACGCACTGGAATGCGAAGCCGATGCGATTAGTGACGGTACGGATGCCTTCGTTCCTGCTGTAATGGAGCATATCGAGCTTGCCGGAATCCATTCCGGTGACAGTGCTTGTGTCATTCCTTCTTTAAATATCTACGAAGAGAACTTAAAGACAATTAAGGAATATACGATCAAGATCGCCAAGGAAATGAAGGTCTGCGGTCTGATGAATATGCAATATGCGATAGAGGATGGTATCGTCTATGTTCTGGAAGCCAACCCAAGAGCTTCAAGAACGGTACCCTTGGTATCCAAGGTATGCAATATCCAGATGGTGAAGCTGGCAACCCAGATCATTACCGCTAAGCTGACCGGTAAACCTTCTCCGGTACCGGAGCTTAAGGAGAGCAAATTTACCCATTACGGTGTGAAGGAAGCGGTCTTCCCGTTCAATATGTTCCCGGAGGTAGATCCGTTACTCGGACCGGAAATGCGTTCTACCGGCGAGGTACTCGGACTGGCAGAGTCCTTCGGCGAGGCATTCTATAAGGCGCAGGAAGCTACCAAGACAAAGCTCCCGGAGAGCGGTACGGTTTTGATTAGTGTAAATGACAGGGATAAGGCGGAGCTGATCCCGGTCGCAAGAGGCTTTGCAGAGTGTGGCTTTAAAATATTGGCAACAGGGAAAACTTATGAGCTGATTGAGGCAAGTGGGATTCCTGCAGAGAAGATCTTCAAGCTACACCAGGGCAGACCGAATATCATAGATGCTGTTACCAATAAACAGATCGATATTATCGTCAATACCCCGAATGACAAGAAGGGTGCCCACGATGACAGTTATATCAGAAAAGCCGCAATCAAGGGTAAGATCCCGTATGTAACCACTATGGCTGCGGCGAAGGCGACTATCGCCGGCATCAAAGCCGTAAAGAATAATAATATCGGTGTAAAGGCATTACAGGAGTTTCATCAGGAGATTAGGTAAAGAACAACGATATGAAAAAGGTGCTGGTAATCAGCACCTTTTTTGATACGATACAATTACCATAACTGCAGTTGCCGTCATAAACCTGCCGATCTGAGAATATAATTAATAGAATGGATGAAACAAGCCAACGGATCTTGGAAGGCAGGGGTTGGATATGACGGACTATAAGCGGATGGTCTCGTATATGTATCAATATGAGAACGGTATCAAGAAAAAAAATATAGGCTTTGCCAGAATTGAGGTAAAGGATGGTCAATGCAGATTTACCTTACATATGCAGCTGCTCGGACAGCTTGACAGTATCTTCCCGACCTATCTGATAGAGCGAACCGTTGACGGTATGGAGCTGATCTATCTGGGGGATTCAATTCTTAAGAATCAGGTCATGGACAGTAAGTTATCTGCCAAGGAAGGAAATATCATGGACACGGGGCATTCACTTGCGGATATAGGCGGAATGCTTCTCTTTTTGAACGACAATATCTTCTTTGCCACAGAGTGGGATGATAAACCGGTGCTTCAAAAAGAAGTACTCGCTGCAATGAAGCCGAAGGAAAAAAAAGAACAGAAGATGACGCTGGAGGAAGAGCTCCTGATTCCGAAATACAAGCTGCCAAGAGGCTATAAGATCATCGAGAGAATGCAGGGAGAGAAAAAAGTAGTCGAGGGGATGGTTTCGGGTCGGGAGGCTGCAGCAGAAGCAGTTGCCAAGGCAGCTATAGTTGCCGAGACAGCAACGATTGCAGAAGCAGCTACAATTGCAGAGACAGCTACAATTACAGATGCAGAAGCTGTTGCGGAAATAGAATTAAAGCTGGCAGAGGAAATAGGGAATCAGAGTTTTAAACTGAAAGATATTCTTCAGGATATGCTGGAAGAGGGAGTAGCAGATGCCTCCCAAAATGTGCAGTCGGCACAAGCTCAGGAAGATCAGGACCCTGCGGTAATCAGGGAAATCTTTGAGAATAATCCACGGATCTATCCCTTTGAAGACAATGAGATTCTGATTTGTGCCAAGATAGAGCCAAAGGACATAGGCTTACTTCCGAAGGAGCTTTGGGCATTAAGTAATAATAGCTTTCTGATGCACGGTTATTACTGCTACCATCATTTGATCATAGCAAAATTAAAGGATCGCTATGGCTGTCGTTTCATCCTTGGGGTTCCGGGTATTTATCATAACAGAGAGCGTTTTATGGCGAAAATGTTTGGCTTTGATGGTTTCAAACCGATTCGGAAGCGTGAGCTCAGACAAGGCGACTTTGGTTATTGGTATCTGCCGGTCTCGTTATGATTGATTAGTGCGTAGTGCAGATGATCAGTCCAACGACCGTTAATTCTTGCATAAGATCTGGAGGTGCCTTCATAAGTAAAACCGAGACGTTCAATCAGCTTGAGGGAAGAGAGATTGTCCGGCATAATGAAGGCATCGATCCGATGCATATTATATTCGTTTTGAAGAAGATCGATACATTTACGGAGGCTTTCTGTAGCATAACCGTGATGCTGATACTTCTGACTGAATTTATATCCGAGGCTGCAGCTGCAATAGGGTTCCCGAAGGAGATTCTGAAAGCAGATCGAGCCGATAATTTCCTCCGGATAATCCTTCAGAAAAACCCAAAAGCGAACCAGTCTGCCATCGGCCATCAGATTATGCTCAGCGGTTAGTAAAGTCTTATGATAGGAAAGGGTATAAAAATTGTTACTCCTTTTTGGTTCCCAGGGTTCGAACAGCCCGGCATTATCTTCATAAAAGGAGAGGACCAGAGGGGCAGCCTCTTTATTCAGAATCTTTAATAGCAGGCGTTCGGTTTCATAGCCCTTTACCATAAGGAAATCCTCGCTTTCTTTTAGTCTAAACCGCGAAGCTGGACATGCTCTATATAAGGGGCCAGCAAACTAATAAATTCCTCCAGGACCTCCTTCGGATGTGCGTGGTACCCAGGACACAGGATATCTCCCGAGTCTCGGAAGGATTGCAAATAATAATTCTTAGCACCCTGAAGCCAGCTTCCGATAGAAAGGATGTCCTCAGAAGAATGAAGTTCTTTTACTATGGTGGTCCGAAATTCATACTCCACAGAGGAAGTCTTTAAATATGCTACACTTTCCTCCACCGGACTCAGGAGATTTTCTGAGGCACCTGAGGTCTCAAGATATTTTTCTCTGGAATTCTTAATATCCATTGCAACATAATCAACCAGATGATCTTTCACCAGCTGTTTCAGCATAGCCGGATTCGTCCCGTTGGTATCGAGCTTCACCAGATAACCAAGTACTTTCATCTTTTCAATCAGATCCGGTAAATCAGGATATAGGGTAGGTTCTCCACCGGAGATGCAGACTCCCTCCAGAATATTCTTGCGCTTCTTCAGATAAGAGAACAGTTCCTCTTCCGGAATCACAGGTTGCGAACCCAGATCAGTGATGAGAGAAGCGTTCTGACAGAAGGGACAGCGCATGTTGCAACCGCCCAGAAATACCAGTGCAGCCAGATGCTTCGGATAATCTAGCAGGGTTGTTTTGTTCAAGCCATGGATCTGCATATTGCCACCTCTTTTGCAGTATGTTATTATATTGAATACTATATCAGATAGTACGGAACTAGTCCATATGCAAAGGAATAGATAGAATGAATGAGAGATTTATGCGGGAAGCCTTAAAGCAGGCAAAGAAAGCCTACAGACTCGGCGAAGTCCCGATCGGTTGTGTTATCGTATATCAGGATAAAATCATCGGCAGAGGTTATAATAAACGTAATACAAAGAAAACGACACTTGCCCACGCAGAGCTGGTGGCCATCGAAAAGGCCAGTAGGGCTATGGGCGATTGGAGATTAGAAGACTGCGTGATGTATGTTACTCTGGAGCCCTGTCAGATGTGTTCCGGTGCGATTGTACAAGCAAGAATTAAGAAGGTTGTGGTCGGAACCATGAATCCGAAAGCAGGATGCGCAGGCTCTATCCTAAACTTACTTCAGATGAAGGAATTTAACCATCAGGTTGAGTTGGAGACAGGAGTAATGGAGAAGGAATGCACCGATATATTACAGGCTTTCTTTCAGGATCTCCGAATTAGAAACAAACGTGAAAAAGGAAATGCTTGAGTACCCTCAAGCATAATGGCAATGTTTGAATACACACAAGTAAAATCAAGTTAAATGGCAATGCTTGAGGGTTGACATTCCGCTTTTGATGCCGTATACTTGGCATACAGCTCGTTTTTAGAGCGGATTATCTGAATTATAAACCGGTATATTTGCCAGTTTATCAGGTAATCATCCATTAGTCATAAAGTTTCCGTGCAGCTGGGGAGATAGCGGTGCCCTGTACCTGCAATCCGCTACAGCAGGGGTGATGTTCTGCCCCGGGTGACCTACTGTAGGGCCGCCCCTTATAAGTGATGTTGACGTTTGGGTCTTACGCAACAGGAATTTGTGAATCGTGTCAGGTCAGGAATGAAGCAGCACTAAGCAAAAGCTCCTGTGTGCCGTGAGGCTGCCTGGGCCGAGTTAACTGTAAGGGTAACGCTTATGGTAGGCATTCAAAGCAGAACGCACGGAGAAAATTATAAATATAAAGATTTATGATAATAAGGCGGGCTTCTTCTGAAGCCCGCCTTATTACTATGCTCAGTGGTGAGTGAATAGGGGACTGTTTGATGCCGACGGTTCCGGGATTATATACGTAGATAGATCATTTATTATGAGCAGAGAGGGCTTGGTAATTATAAAATTAATATTAAATATTGTAGCATAATAATGAGGAATATTGACTTATTTGCAGGAAAATTGTATAATTATCACATATAAAAGTTCGGCTAACTATATAATAAACAGAAAATTTCAGTGCTTCTATCATTATTATTTTATTCTGCTTTATCTCAAAATTAATTTCTATCTGTTACTTGGAACAACACTTTCTATGATTTGGCTTAGTGTAACAAGCTTTTCATTATCAAATCCATTCATATTTGCATGAATTCATTCAAAAACGGAGGCGACAGACATGTTTAAGAATATGAAATTAAGTACAAGTATTACAATTGCAATTACGATTATTGTAATTGCCTGTACAGGAGTTTTATTTAATACTGCAAATGGCAATATGACAAAAGTTATGCGTAATACTGCCGTTGATAATATGGTGACATCCTTGGATGCGAAGGCTCAGATTATTGAAGATTATATTGCAAGCTCCGAAGCGGTACTCTTGGCAAGCAGTAAATCAAGTGACTTCTTTGCCTATCTGAAGGCGGTTGATAACACAGATGTGCAGGCAGCGGCGCAGACCTATACCGAAAAGTATTTTGCTGACTTAACCGGATGGGAAGGCTTTTATCTGGCGGACTGGAATACTCAGGTACTGACCCATTCCAATACGAAGGCGATAGGAATGGTTCTCAGAAAGGATGATTCCCTAAAGAAGCTGCAGAACAATATGCTCGCAGCGAAGGGGGTATTTAATACCGGTATTCTGGTATCTCCGGCATCCAAGCAATTAGTTTTATCGATGTATAGTCCTATCTATGACAAGGATGGGAAGACCCCATTGGGCTTTGTCGGTGGTGCAACAAAAGCTTCTAATCTGAAGACGATTCTCGATAAGCTTACAATCAATGGATTAGCAAATGTGAAATATAACTTAATTAATGTCAATACGGGGACGTATATATTTGATGAAAATGAGGAACTGATGGCTACCGAGATTGAAGATCCGATGCTTCTTTCTTTGATAGATAAAGTGAAAGAGAAGCCCGATCTGAACATTGATACCATGGAATACACCGGTAATGATGGTGAAAAATATATTTCCGTATATAAGAATATGCCGCAGCGTGGATGGGCTCTTATCCTAAGTGACAGCGAGAAGGAAATCTTCGCTCAGGCAAATTCCAATCGAACAATTTTAGGAATTATCTGTCTGATCTCCATTATACTGATCTCTTTGATTTCGTTTTTCGTAGTGAGAATCAGTATGAAGCCTTTAGATATAGTGGAACATGAGATCATCAAGCTAAAGGATCTGAATTTAATGCAAAACAGTAGTATTCTGAAATATGCGAAACAGCGAAATGAGGTTGGACAGATCGCGAGTGCCATAGATACCTTGTCGACAACCTTCCGTGATGTTGCGGGAACCCTGAATACATGCTCAGCTTCCTTAACGGATAGCTCCTATTCCATAAGCAAATCATCCGAAATTCTGATGGAAAGCGTAGAAGATAACGCAGCTACTACAGAGGAACTGTCAGCAAGTATTATAAGTACAAATTCCTCCATTGAGGCGGTAAGTAAGGAGATTGTTCATATTTCCGAAATGGTGGAAAAGATTGAAGAGAAGGTAAAGGACGGGAATGACAGGAGTAAAGAACTGATTAAGACGTCCAGCAATATGCGTAGCATAGCAGAACAGACACTTGTCAGCAGTGTTGACAAGATTAATACAACAAAGAAGGAAATTGAGATAGCCATTGATAAACTTCATTCCCTTATGAAAATTAATGAAATGGCCAATCAGATTCTTGATATCACAGAGCAGACAAATCTCTTATCCCTAAATGCATCCATCGAGGCGGCAAGGGCAGGAGATGCAGGCAGAGGCTTTGCGGTAGTAGCCGGCGAAATAGGAAAGCTTGCGAACAGTTCTTCCCATACTGCTTCTGAAATCCAGCATCTTGTAGAAGAATCGAACAGAAGTATCCAAATGGTACGGGACTGCTTCAGCGATATTGTTCAATTCATGGAAAAGGATGTCACTGGAAAGTTCGAGAACTTTGTTGATATGGCAAATGGGTATGGAACTTCGGTTGAGACAATTAAATCTGCGATTCATGAGATTGATGACAAAACAGGGGAATTCGTTCATTCTGTCACAAACATCAAAGAGCATATCAGAAATGTGAGCCTGGCCTCAAATGATAATGCTATGGGTGTAGAGGAAATTGTGAGCAAAAATGAGAGGACTACCTCGACAGCAGATGATATTAATAAGATTGCACAGGAAAACAGGAATAATGCAGCAGCAATTAAAGAGATCGCAGACAGATTTAAAAATGAATAGCATATAGATAGAAAAGATGAGGCCGCTGCATGGTAGGATGTGTAGCGGCCTTTCTTGTAGAATTAATTATAACCAATTTACGAAATAAGTAATTCGTACTACTAGCCCAACATTTTTCTTTTTGAAAAGACAAAATTGTTATATAATATAAGTTGAACTGTATGTATTACGTATGGATTGGCGGTGCATCTATGGAATGGAAAATGAATCCTAACGCAGTAAACCAATTCTCTAAGGGTAGCAAGATTTATACCGAAGGAGAAGCTGTATTTAGTATCGGAATGATTGTAAAAGGGCGTGTGCTAATACACAATGAGGGTGCAAAAATTGTAGCCGGCTCGGGATCTTTCCTTGGAATCAATGATTTATATCATGGTAAATATTTAAGCACTTATACGGCTGTCGATGATTTGCTGCTGTATGTGTTTCCGATCAGCAATATAGAGGAGCTGGATGTGATTCTTTCTGCCAATAAGGACTATCATGGGTTTATGGTCGCCTCGCAGTATAAGATGATCTATGACCTGAATCAGATATACGATGGCTTGAAGAAGTTATGCACCTCTATGTATGGATTTTTGAAGGAATACTATGGAAAATATACCACGATTGCTTCCCGGCTCGGTTTTAAGGCAAGATCGGCTGAGAGGCTTAAATCTCTGGAATTAATTGACAGTGAGCTTGAGTTGATTTCAGATCGAATTAATTATTATATCGAATGTAAAAGCCTACCGATTGATGCGGTAAAGCTTTTCTATTCCTATGGTAATGCGATCACCCTGTATCAGGTGGAGGACGAGGTCGCGGTAGTGAACCAGCAACTGGAAGCGTTGCGGGAAGCGCTTTCGGATTTTGTGACAATGGTGGAATGTCTGATGGATGACACAGATACCTGTCTGTTCCGAATGATTGCGGAAATGGCGATTTCTCTGGATTCTCCGGCCGGTGTAAGCAATGAAATCATGGAAATGATGGATGATATTGTCGAGCAGCTAAATCAGGCAGAGACCTTCGCTGATCGCATGCTCGGCAAAAAGCTTAAGATAAACCGCAAGAAAATGGAAGAAATATACCATCTGCTCCTTTCTAATAACCGTAAGAAAGAGGTAAGCTCGGAGACTCTGCTGAAGTATTCCACGGAGGACACCGAACAGGCATTGGAGGAAATGAGGGATTCCTATGACAAGATCCTTGCGTATGCCGGAATTGTGGGAGAGGATGCAGCAAGAATGAAGACCGTGATGCAGGATTTTGTACATCTGAAGGACAAGTCCTCCGTTGACGATTCGATAAGACTCTTAAGAAGAAGGCTGACTGACTATCATTATAGCATCTATCTTCCGGTGTTTCTGCGTGCTTATAATGAGAAGAAGGTCCCAAGAATTATTGATATGTTCCTGAAATACGGATTTTCTGATGAAAGACTTCTGACCAATGATCAGATGCTTTCCGTCTATTTCCTGAAGGAAGAAGGCGAGAAGAAAGGGAACTGTAATACGTATGATATGAAAACCTGGCTGACCCTGGTTTATGAAGGAAAGAAAGAACCCTCCAAGAACGAATTTGACATGGAATATACCGAGATGCTTACGGATTTGCGGAAACAGAATAAGCTGACAGAAAAAGAAGTTCAGGAATGGCAGACGAATAACCTAAAGAAGCTGGAGTATGAAATCCAGAATATGTTCCGTTATAATAACAGGACAACAAATGGACAAATCACAAGCTTTGTTCCGGTGCTTCATAAGGAGCAGTGGGCAAACAGCATTGAAAGGCTCTATGTTACGAATGCCAAGGTTGACGAAGTAATCAGTAGCATTCTTAAAATAGATTATTCCGTATTCGACAGGGAAATCATCTACAGCAGCAAGGAAAAGAAGATTGTCAAGGAATATGTGGTCAAACGAGTATATCCTGATATCATACTATTCCCGAATGTCGGCTCAAACGGTGTTATGTGGCAGGAGATCTCAGGTAAGAAGAGGGATACTCCCGGACGTTTCTTTCTGCCAATTTTTACAGACATTAATCTTAGTCTCCTGCTAACCAGAATACTCGGACGCTATCGCTGGGAGCTCTGTCGTACCATTGAAGGTATCTCCTGGAATGATATACAGAATAAATCACTTACCTCAGAGTATAGCGATTATCTTCAGTTCTACCGTAAGAACAAGGAGCTTTCGGAGGAAAAGAAGGAGAAAATCAAGCTCCAGATTCAAAAAGGAAAGAACAGCAGTCGTGATATTTTCGTAATTGATTACGAACTGTGGGTCAACTATGAAGCAGCCGGTGCTTTGAAGCTCAATAAACCGGTTCGGGAGATGATGGCCACCTATTGCCCCTTTGCGAAGGAGATAAGAGAACAGCTTAAGCTGCAACCACTCTTTGAAGAAGCAATGGCAAGATTCTATAGGGAAAGGCAGAAGAAGGTGCGCGAGATCGAAGGAAGGCACCGCCTGCTGACAAAGGAAAACATTGAGATTCCCCAGGAGCTTATGGATACTTTGACGTATTACCGAGATTTATAAAGAAAATAATGATGGTCAAACTTAATATAATTTCATAAATATTTAAACAATTCGATACCATATAAAGCAATTAGTGCATTATTTATTAATAATATATTAATTATCAGACAATGCATTGACAAATCAATAGCCTGGACTTATAATTAGGATACACAAGAGAGAAGAAGAAAATCATCTTAATCATAAGTCATCAGGGGGTGATACCATTGTACAAGATGGAAAGGAATAACCGGGAAAGCTGATTGCAGATCGAAGGACAGCTTTCTTACAAAGGAAGCAGATTAAAATATATGGTATAGAAGAAGTTGCCTTAAGGAAGTTGCTTAAGGCAACTTCTTTGTTGCTATATGGATACTATGGTATGTTTGTTTGGTTTCTTCCAGCGCTTTATACTTGTCTAATCTTGGGACAAATGGTAGTATTAATATAAGGTGTACAAAGGAGGTTGTAACATGGGAAGCTACGATAACATTGTAAAGATAGAAGAGATGAGAAAGCGTATGGAAGAGGGCAATATACAGGCAGCTTACTTGATTCTGGATACAATGGAATTAAAAAAAATCAAGAACATGTCTGACCTTAGCCTGATAGCGGAGGTCTATACACAAAACGAAAGATATGAGGAAGCAGAAAAGCTGCTTCATAAAATATACGAAAAGACTCAATCAAGAAAATCCCTATATCAATTAGTAGATGTCTCCATTAAGAATAATAATGTCGAGGAAGCGCAGCAGTATCTGGATGAATATAAAAAGATTGCTCCGAAGGATTTCTATAAGTACATATTCCAGTATAAGATAGATAAACTGAAGGGTGCTCCTTATGAGGTACTGATCGGTACCCTACAGACTTTAAAGCAGACGGAGTATTTGGAGAAATGGGCTTATGAATTGGCGAAAACCTATTACAAAGCAGGCATGGAAAAGGAATGTATCAAGGAATGCTCCGACATTGTCCTGTGGTTTGGTGAAGGGGTCTATGTAGAAAAGGCGAAGATACTGCGTTCCTATTTCTCGGGAGAAACAGATAAAGAGAAGATTATGGAGGAGCTACGTCGTCGTGCCATGGAGGATACAACCAGAACTTCGGCAGTGGTAGAGAGCCTTGCTGCCGAAGACAAGAAGGCAGAGTTCAAACAGGAAGGCGAAGAGGCGGACAAGCAGGAAGAGGACGACTACCCGGATACGGATTTCTCGGTTCAGGAAGAGAGTGCGGAATTCGAAGACGGTTTAAAAAATGATATCCGATCTATTATGACAGAAGACTGGACTGATGAAGAGGAGACTGACCAGGAGAAAGCCGGCCAAGAGGAGGCTGACCTGGAAAAAACTGATCAAGAGGTTAGCTACGATAATTTGAAGCTTATGACAGGGGAGTTCTCCGAGCAACAGGATACTATCGATACAGAGAAAACAGAAGAAGCTCTTCTGACGGAAAGGGAAGAAGAGGAGACTGAGGAAACGGGCAAAGCCAATGCGGAATCGGTTAAAGCAGAAGAGAACAGCCTGGAGCATACTCTGCCAATACCGCGAGATTCTGACCGGGAAATCGCTGAGCAGGAAGTGGAGCATGCACTTTACAATCTTCTTGAAGAAGAGGATATGGATGAGGATGATAAAAAGCTTGGGATTATGGCCGAAAAATACGGATTTCAACCGGAGGAATTGTTCGGTAATTTCCTGCATGTGAAGGCTGTGAAAAAACAGTTGGTCAAGAGTCTGGAAGGAATATTGGATGAACATACAAAGACTGTTCAGCTTATCATAACCGGTACGGTCGGCTCCGGAAAGACGGTATTAGCCAAGGATATCACTATGTTTCTTTATAAGATAGGGAAATTGAAGTCCTCGAAAATCGCAAAGATTAAGGCTGAGAAATTAAATAATCTTGAGCTTATGTCCAGAAAGGATACGCTTAAGGATTGCTGCCTTGTCGTCGAAAATGCAAGCTTACTAAACCGTCAGACGATAGACAGTATACTTGAGTTATGCAATAGTTTAAAAGGGAATATCGCAGTTGTATTTGAAGAGGATAAAAAGAATATGAACAAGCTGTTCCGGGAATGTCCGAGGCTCATGGATTTGTTTAAAAACAGAATTCACTTGCCGCAATATACACAGGAGGACTTAGCGGGCTTTGCTTATGCTTGTTTAAGACAGCAGGATTATCGAATGAATCCCAAAGCAGATGCGATACTACAACAGAGGATTATACAGATTATGAGACAAGCAGAACCACATATGCATCTGGAACAGATTTCTGCTCTGATGCAAAACGCAATGAATGCGGCGGACATTAGAACCGGCAAGAATCTGACAATGCTGGCTTCTCAGGGTAAACTTCGAGATGTAGATGTTCTTACGGTATTACCGGAAGACTTTACGATTAGACCTTAAATTGAATGGTAATGTCATTGGGGAGCTTCTGTCCGCGCTTTGATTTTACATTGGTCGTAACATGCAGCAGATAAGACTCGTTCTTCGCATAGGGTGCAAGCGGTTCGATCTCAATACAGTTACCTACAGAATCATACCGTATATTCGTAGGGAGTGGAGTCTGATTCATGGATGTTACATAAAGATTACGGTTATTTACCGTAGCCGGATTAAGCGGAGCAGTAAATTTGATTTTCCAAACAAAACTGCCGGTCTTAAATTTCAGACTTTGTTTGACTTTATTGTTTACACCGCCCTCAACTGATTCAATTGTAATGAAATTATTGGCCATATAATCATCTCCATCCGATTGATATAGTAAATAAGTATTATATTGATTGTTCCCTATATATCAAGTATATTATAGCACAAATTAACTAATCTGCAACTATGTAGCGCTGGAATTAGATGAATATGTATCGAATTCTGTAAAATTTCATGGAAAACACAATGCTATAAACATTTTTACCACCGAAACTTAGCATATCAAGCGCATATTTCGTGCTTTGAAGTTAAAAATAAGAGTAGGTAAAAAGTACGGAAGCCAGATAAGCTATATTATATGCAGGAATGATCTATCTATAATATCGGAATATATTGCAGGAGACTGAAGTATGATAAATTGAATTAGCATAAGCAGGCTCTAATCAAAATTGGTATTTTTAAAAATAATATACAAAATAATTTACAAACCACCACTTTGTGGTATAATCAAATTGGCAAAAGAAAAACTTAACAAAATATTAACTTGTTTTATATGCAGTTTGAACAAACTTAAGTTCGATTAATTGAGGTGTACGATGGAGCAGTATATTATTAAAGGCGGAAGACCGCTTGTTGGTGAGGTAACGATCAGTGGTTATAAAAACGCGGCACTGGGTATCATTGCCGGTGCAATTATGACCGATGAAACTGTTAAAATAGAAAATGTACCGGATATTAGAGATATTGATGTTCTGTTACAGGCGATTGAGGATATCGGGGCAAAGGTAGAACGCATCAGCCGCAATACAATAAAAATCAATGGAAGTAAAATTAATTCGGTGGATGTAGATTTTGACTATGTCAGAAAAATTCGCGCATCTTATTATCTGGTAGGAGCGTTACTCGGAAAGTACAAAAGCGGTAAGGTGGCACTTCCCGGAGGCTGCAACATCGGTAGCAGACCGATCGATCAGCATATCAAAGGCTTTGAGGCACTCGGTGCCGAGGTGAAGATAGAGCATGGTCTGATTTGCGCCGATGCCGAAGAATTAAAAGGGGGTCATATCTACTTCGATTGCTCCAGCGTTGGAGCTACCATCAATGTGATGCTGGCTGCTTGTCTTGCAGATGGTATGACTATATTAGAGAACTCCTCCAAGGAACCTCATGTTGTAGATGTAGCTAACTTCTTAAACAGCATGGGTGCGAATATTAAGGGTGCAGGAACCGATGTGATTCGTATCAAGGGTGTTCCGAAGTTGCACGGAAGTGAATATTCGATCATTCCGGATCAAATTGAAGCAGGAACCTTTATGTTTGCAGCAGCTGCTACAAAAGGTGATATTCTGATAAAGAACGTTATCCCCAAGCATTTGGAAGCTTTTACTGCAAAACTGATTGAAATCGGTGCAACAGTAGAAGAATTTGACGATATGGTTCGTGTTGTGGCGGGAAAACGTCTTGGCAATTCTCATGTTAAGACATTAGTATACCCTGGATTTCTGACTGACATGCAGCCGCAGATGACGACATTGCTGGCGGTATCGAAGGGGACCAGTATTGTAACGGAGAGTATCTTTGAAAACCGTTTCAAATACGTTGACGAATTGACAAGAATGGGAGCCAGTATAAAGGTTGAAGGCAATACGGCAATCATTGAGGGTGTGGACAGACTGACAGGAGCAAGTGTCTGTGCACCGGATCTGCGAGGCGGTGTCGCGCTGGTAATGGCAGGCCTAATGGCAGATGGCTATACAATTGTAGAGAATATCGAGTTCATTGAACGTGGTTACGAGAAGTTTGAGAGTAAGATGCAGCAATTGGGTGCAGCTATGGTCAAGGTAGATTCGACGGACATGAAGGCAATTAAGAAGTTTAAATTGAAGGTCAGCTGATAGAATAATAATAAGCTATGAGATCCCGGGAAAACGGAGAATTTCATAGCTTTTGTTTTGCCGTGTGTCGGGCTCGAATGCTGGAGGTTGAAGAAGTGTGACATGAAATTCCAATGGATTTCATGTCACATTTCTTTTTATACAAAGGCCTCGATGAGCAATTCCTTGTTTTTCGATAAGTCGATAAACTGATTACGGACCTTAACCACAGGGCGGGAAAGATTTAGCTTATTAATCAGTACGACCTCTCCAATCATTTCATTATTCAGCTTTACAGTATGATTAACATAGGTCTGTGCGATCGCTTCCAAAAAGGTCATGATACACTTTGGATCATATTTAGTATACCCCTCGGTTTCAAAAATCGAGAGCACTTCGAAAGGGCATAAGGGACCTCGATATACCCGGGCACAGGTCATAGCATCATAAACATCGGCAATTGCAATCAATTTCGCAAAAGGATCAATCTGATCGCTGTAGAAGCCGTAAGGGTATCCGGAGCCGTCACACCGTTCATGGTGCATCAGGGCCGCGTGCTTAATCCGAATGTCAATCTTTTGATTTTTGAGCAGGTTATAACCGCGTATCGTATGAGTTTTGATGGTGTTAAACTCTTCTGTAGTCAGTCTTGACGGTTTTTGAATGATCTGCTGGGGGATAGCAAGCTTACCAACATCATGCAGTAAACCGCATAGGGTGATAATTTCAAGATCATCGGATGAAAAATGAAGCCATTTGCCAATTATATTACCGATTAATGCAACATTAAGGCAATGGGTATAGGTGCTGTCATCGTAATCCCTGATACAATGAAGCATATGTAACAAATCATTATTAGAATTACACTGATCGAGTATTTTGGCAGCATCGATTAGTAGCATATCCGTATCGACTTCCTTCTGCTGGCGTGCGATCCCATCCAAAGAGGCTTTCAAGTCGGCGAAAGTATTCTGATAAGCAAGGTGGAAACGATAAAAGGATTCGCTTTTTTTTATTTTTTCAATAAAGGTCTCCTCCTGCTGATAGGAAGTCGGCAGTAAGGCAGCCTGAAATCCGAAGATTGTCAATTCCAGGATGGAATGAAACTCCAGACGAGTGATGCTTTTATCGGTCAGAGGAGTATCCTTTGCAATAATCAGATACCCGTCTCTTGAAAAAATATCTACTGCTACAACCATCCCGGGAACCGCTTGAGATAATAGTATTTTTAGTTTATCCATTTATTCACGATCTGCCTGTGCAGATAGACTCCTTTCCACTGAAGGTTACTTGCTTTATGATACGATAATAGGGAACGATTAACTTAGAATTAGTATAGATATTTTGGGGAGAGAAGTCAAATATATTCCGGTTTTGGTAAAAATATTGCTTGACGAAGTAAGGGTTTCGTTATATCCTTGTGATACGAAGCATGATAATTTAATATGTTATATATTTCTCTTATTCAGAGTGACGGAGAGTAAAGGCTCTATGAAGTCACGGCAACCCCGGGAACGGAAGGTGCCAACCTGAGCGAGTAATCGAACAATAAGAGGATTTGATTAACTCAGGTATCAAGTCCACATATTGTGGGCTTATTTTTTTATAACAGACCGCTTTGCGGTAGAATGGAGGCTATTATGCAGAAAAGATTATTTACATCCGAATCAGTTACGGAAGGTCATCCGGATAAAATCTGTGATCAGATTTCCGATGCTGTACTGGATGCTTTATTGGAACAGGATCCGATGAGCCGTGTTGCATGTGAGACAGCAATTACGACAGGCTTAGTATTGGTTATGGGTGAGATCACAACAGAAGGTTATGTGGATATTCAGAAAATCGCCAGAGATACCATCCGAGAAATTGGCTATGATCATTCCGAGTACGGCTTTGATGCCAATACCTGCGGAGTAATTGTAGCATTGGACGAGCAGTCCAAGGATATTGCCATGGGTGTTGATACGGCACTGGAAGTGAAGGAGCATACGACAGAGGATGAGGAGCTCTCAAAAATCGGAGCGGGTGATCAGGGTATGATGTTCGGCTACGCTACCAATGAGACAGAGGAGTTTATGCCCTATCCAATCTCGCTTGCCCACAAGCTGACAAAACAGCTTACCAAGATCAGAAAAGAGGGCCTTCTAAAGTACCTTCGTCCTGACGGCAAATCACAGGTTACTGTAGAATATGACAATGATGGTAATCCGATTCATCTGAATGCGGTCGTATTATCAACACAGCATGATGACAATGTAAGTATTGAGCAGCTTCGTAAGGATGTTAAGAAATACGTTCTTGATCCGGTGCTTCCTCAGGAGCTCGTAGATGAGAAGACAAAGTTCTTCATCAACCCCACCGGACGCTTTGTGATCGGCGGACCGAATGGTGATAGTGGATTGACCGGAAGAAAAATTATCGTTGATACCTACGGTGGTTATGCAAGGCATGGCGGTGGTGCATTCTCCGGTAAGGATTGTACGAAGGTAGATCGATCCGCATCCTATGCTGCACGTTATGTGGCAAAGAATATCGTGGCTGCCGGACTGGCAGACCGCATGGAGATACAGGTATCCTATGCGATCGGTGTAGCAGAACCTACCTCCATCATGCTGGATACCTTTGGAACAGGTAAGCTTTCCGATGAAGAGCTGGTAGCAATCATCCGAAAGCATTTTGATCTTCGCCCTGCAGGAATCATTAAGATGCTCGACTTGAGAAGGCCAATTTATAAGCAAACCGCCGCTTACGGTCACTTTGGAAGACTTGACCTGGATCTGCCCTGGGAGCGTACCGATAAGGTAGAGACCTTAAAGCAGTATCTGGTAAATTAATTCTATAACAAAAGAAAAAGGTTGCTGCAAAAGGATAGGCTTTTGCAGCAACCTTTTTCTTTATGCAACCCCACTCGGGTATAGAGAGTATACAGAGAACATTTTTAGTTACTGTGAATGGAGTGAGCAGTAACCATTTTTATTCCCTACAGGAAGATTTTCATGGTAGTAAATTCCACTCCATTCATTTATAATATAAGGGAAGGGATTCGTTCTAAAAATACTATAATATTTGCAGCGGAGGCTTTTTTATTGTGGAAATATTATGATATCATGTTATACTTAAACTAGTCGAAATATAAAAGATTGGGTGAGAATAGTTGAAACTAAAGAATAGGCTTCTTACGGCATTTTTTATATTGATTGCGCTTCCTATTCTGCTTCTGGCAGCAGCGGCCGGCACGATCGTAAGTCTGCAGTTGAATAACCTCCAGGAATCCTATGATGTGGAGGCTGATTCGACTAGGATTTTAATGAATCCGGTCCAGCTTCTGAACCGTCTGACTCGGGCAACTTACAATGAGATTAAGCTGACGGCGCTGAGGAATCCCAGGAAGCTGGAGGATGTGGAATATATTAAACACTTAAATGAGGAGCTTTACAAAAAGTACTCCTTTATAGTCGTGCGCAAAGGGGAAGAATTTACCTATATCGGGAATCAGGGACAGTTTGAAGCAGTCAAAAGCAGTCTCCAACACTATGGCTCAAGTAATACGATTGTAGACGGAGGATTATATGTCGGAGGAAAGATACCGTTTCTGATTAAAGCGCAGGATTTTGTATTCTCAGATGGGGAAGAAGGGACAGCTTTTGTTATTACGGATATGGATACACTCTTTCCACAGATCAAAGCAGCCATAACCCAAAGTGTAGCGGCATTTTTGCTTATTTTGATTTTTACAGCGGTGATTCTGACAGTCTGGATTTACCAGAGTATCCTCAGACCATTGAATATCTTAAGAACCGGGATGAATCGAATCAAGAACGGTGATTTGGAGTATTCGCTGGAGACAGTAGCTGAAGATGAGATCGGACAGCTCTGTGAGGATTTTGAAGATATGCGGGTCCGTCTGAAGGAGCTGATTGACAGCCGCTTAAGATATGAGGAGGATATCAAGGATCTCATCAGTAATATCTCACATGATCTAAAGACTCCTTTGACAGCTATCCAGGGCTATGCAGAAGGATTGAAGGATGGAGTGGCAGATACACCTGACAGACAGTCTAAGTATCTGCAGACAATTCTTAGTAAAGCAAAGGATATGTCAAAGCTGGTTGACGAGCTTTCCTTCTATGCTAAAATTGATAGTAATACCATTCCCTATACCTTTAAAGATATTAATATCCGGGAATACTTTGATGATTGTGTTGAAGAAATCAGTCTGGACTTGGAGATGATGAAGATCGAGGTCCAGTATCATAATGATATTGATATGGAAACCACTGTGATTGCCGATGCGGAGCAGCTAAAGCGAGTGATAAATAATATTGTGGGAAATTCTGTAAAATACATGGATAAGCGTCATGGAATTCTACAGATCCGGTTAACGGATATTGGACTTTATGTACAGGTAGAGATTGAGGACAATGGAATTGGTATTCCTAAGGCAGATATCCCATTTATTTTTGACCGCTTCTTCCGGGCGGATACCTCCAGAAATTCTAAGAAGGGTGGAAGTGGCTTAGGATTGGCAATTTCAAAAAAGATTATTGAAGATCATGCAGGAAGGATTTGGGCCGAAAGCGGCTTTGGTGTAGGAACCACCATTTTCTTTACTTTGAAAAAAGGCGAGAATAATTCTGAAAAGTCAAGAAGGAGCTGATGCCGGCATGCGGTATCGTATTTTATAAAAATACCCTCGTGAAAGGAGTTATTGAATGAGCAAACTATTAATAGTTGAGGATGAGGTCGCAATAGCGGAGCTGGAAAAGGATTATCTCGAATTGAGCGGCTTTGAAGTAGAGGTCGAGACAGATGGGAACGTTGGTGCCAGAAAAGCTTTGACAGAGGACTATGATTTGTTTATATTAGATCTGATGCTCCCCGGACTGGACGGTTTTGAGATATGCAGAAGGATAAGAGAAGTAAAGAATACACCGATTATTATGGTGTCGGCTAAGAAGGATGATATTGATAAAATACGAGGTCTCGGTTTGGGTGCGGATGACTATATGACCAAACCCTTTAGTCCAAGCGAGCTGGTAGCACGGGTAAAGGCACATTTGTCAAGATATGAAAGACTGATCGGTTCCGGTGTGAAAGAAAACGATATTATCGAGATACGGGGACTGAAGATTGATAAGACGGCCAGAAGAGTATTTTTAAACGGGGAAGAGAAGATCTTTACGACAAAGGAATTTGATTTGCTGACCTTCCTGGCACAGAATCCAAACAGAGTATATACGAAGGATGAGCTTTTCCGTGATATCTGGGATATGGAATCCGTGGGGGATATTGCAACGGTAACGGTTCATATTAAGAAAATTCGTGAGAAAATAGAGTATAATACATCGAAGCCTCAATATATCGAGACGATATGGGGTGTGGGATACCGCTTCAAGGTTTGATAGGAGATCATTATGAACGAGATATATAATCAAAGAGCATTGGCATTTAAGGCACTGTCAGATCCGAATCGATTATGGATTATTGAGCAGCTGAGAGGCGGAGAGATGTGTGCATGTAAGATACTGGAGCAGCTTAGGATATCACAGCCTACACTGTCTCATCATATGAGAATTCTATGCGAAGCCGGACTGGTTAATTGTACAAAGGAAGGCAAATGGATGCATTACTCATTGAATATGGAGAAATTTAAGGAACTTGGTAAGCTTCTGGAGCAGGTATTATTGGTTTAAAATTAAATTCTAAAATATTCAATTTATATATTGACATTTATCTATGTAAAGTATAAGATCTATTACATAGATAAACATCGATATATAAAGGAGATATTATGAAAGCAATATGGGATTTTATACAATATCAGATTTTGGGCATGCGTTGGCTGAATGACCTGATCGGAAAGGCTCTTACGGCTTTCGGTCTCAAGCTGGATGGGTGGCTCGGTGCAAGTATCCAATTCTTTCTGTATGACACGATTAAGATATTGGTTCTTTTATCCATCCTGATTTTCGTGATTTCTTACATTCAGAGCTTCTTTCCGCCGGAAAGGACGAAGAAAATTCTTGGACGGTTTCATGGAGTACGAGCGAATATACTGAGCGCATTATTGGGTACGGTGACACCCTTTTGCAGCTGTTCCTCCATCCCCTTGTTTATTGGTTTTACCAATGCAGGACTTCCGCTCGGGGTAACCTTTTCATTTCTGATCTCCTCACCCCTGGTGGATTTGGGAGCGCTGGTTCTTCTGATGAGTACGTTTGGCCCGAAGATCGCATTGGCTTATGTCATTGTAGGCTTGATTCTGGCTGTGACAGCAGGAACCTTGCTGGAGAAGCTGCATATGGAAAAGTATGTGGAGAGCTTTACGAAGGGCACAGGGATAGACTTAGAGGCCCCGGAGCTGACCGTAAAAGATCGATTAAGCTATGCCTTGGAGCAGGTGAAGGCGACTGTCAGGAAAGTTATTCTCTATGTCCTGATCGGGGTCAGTATCGGTGCAATCATACACAACATAATTCCGGAAAGATTCATTCAGGCAGTACTGGGAGACAGTAATCCTTTTTCCGTTCTGATTGCAACAGTGGTAGGAGTTCCAATGTATGCGGACATCTTCGGAACAATACCGATTGCGGAAGCATTATATAGTAAGGGGGTAGGGGTCGGAACAATCCTATCCTTCATGATGGCTGTGACAGCCTTAAGCCTTCCCTCAGTTATTATGTTGAAAAGAGTGGTTAGGGCAAAATTGTTGGTGGTTTTTGTTGGAATAGTGTCCTTGGGAATCATGATCATCGGATATTTGTTCAATGCATTTCAATTTATTTTATTTTAAGGAGGGTTTCAGATGGGAACAATCATAAAGGTACTGGGTTCCGGTTGCAAAAGTTGTCTGGCGCTTGGAGACAACGTGAAAGAAGCATTACAGGAGATGAAGCTGGATGCTGAGCTTGTGAAGATTACAGACTTTGGTGAAATTGCAGCTTATGGAGTGATGTCGACACCTGCACTTGTCGTGAATGAAAAGGTGGTATCCTACGGGAAGGTGCTAAAAACCAAGGAAGTCGTAAAAATATTAGAAAAAGTGCTGTAATTCTCTGCATTTGGACGGAACAGAGCCCTACAGTTGACAAACAATTAACGGAGTGCTAACATAAAACTAGCCAATTCAAAAGGAATCTGATGGAAAGGCATAGGAAGCTATGGAAAGCATTCGTCCTGACTGCGGAGAATTCCCGTATGGAAGGCAGGAGCATAATAACGAATTTCCACCCCCTATGTCTTTATGGTAGGGGGTTTCTTTATGATTTTCTTCATAGGGGGTACCCCTATGTCTTTATGGTAGGGGGTTTCTTTATGAATTTCTATAGGGATTTCTTTATGGATTTTTCATAGGGATCTCCTTATGAATTTCTTCATAGGGGGTACCTTTATGAATTTTTATAGAATCCTTCCGGGGATAGGACATCTTTAGAAGTCCTTCCTCCGGTAAGAAGGGTAGCAAAGAAGGGGAGGCTATAGTATGGAAACAAGGGTTGCGTTAATCGGTATCATTGTAGAGGATGTGGAAGCAGTGGAGCGTCTCAACGGATTACTGCATGAGTATGGACAATATGTGATTGGCAGAATGGGACTGCCTTATCGTGAAAAAAATATTAACATCATCAGTGTTGTAATCAATGCAGAGGCTGATATTATCAGTACGCTTGCCGGAAAACTAGGGATGATTAAGGGCGTAAATGTTAAGACGATCTACTCCAAAAAGTAAGAAGACCATCCCGAAGCATACCAAAAATTCGATCAGGAGGCTATTCATATGAAAAGAATAAAATTAGGAATGTTATTATTGTTTGGTGTCACTTTATTGGCGGCTTGCGGAAATAAGAATGAGGACGCCGGAAATACCGCACCGACTACTACAGCAGCTACAGCTGCACCGACGCAGGCTGTTAAAAAGGACGTGGCTACGCCCACACCCGCTGCGGCTGCCGAGAAAATCGATCTTAGGATTGCGGCATTAAAAGGTCCCACAGCCATCGGTATGGTGAAGCAGATGGAGGATGCAGCTGCGGGAACAACCTCGAATAATTATCAATACACAATAGCAGGAACAGCAGATGAGATTACAACCGGTCTGGTTAAGGGAGATTTTGATATTGCCGCTGTTCCCTGTAATTTGGCATCCGTTCTTTATAATAAGACGGAGGGAAAGATAAAACTTGCAGGGATTAATACCCTTGGTGTTCTGTATATCATTGAGACAGGTAATACCATCCAATCGGTGGCTGACTTAAAAGGAAAGACCATCTATTCCACCGGTCTTGGCACTACGCCACAGTATACCTTGAACTATCTTCTGAAGGTCAACGGACTCGATCCGGAGAAGGATGTTACGATTGTATATAAGACGGAACCGACAGAAGTCGCTGCGATGCTTGCCGAAGCAGACAATGCTATCGCTATGCTGCCTCAACCTTATGTAACCTCTGTTATGATGACGAATGAAAAGGTTCGAATCGCTCTCGATGTGGCAAAGGAATGGGAAGCAGTCAGCACAGACAAAAGTTCGGTGGTTACCGGCGTCGTAGTGGTAAGAAGTGATTTCCTGGAGAAGAATAAAACTGCTTTTGATACATTCATGACAGAATATAAGGCTTCTACCGACTATGTAAATACCAATGTGCAGGAAGCGGCCGGCTTGTTGGAGAAATTCGATATTTTTAAGGCAGCAGTAGCCAAAAATGCTATTCCGTATTGTAATATTACTATGATCCAGGGCGACGATATGAAGGTTAAGGTGAACGGTTACCTCTCAGCGCTGTATCAACAGAATCCCAAAGCAGTCGGTGGTAAGCTGCCCGCAGAGGATTTTTACTATATTCCCTAAGAGAAATAATGTACGAGGATGATATACAGATAAAGTACGGTTGAAAAACCGGAAGGAGGAGTTATGGCAAAGAAGAAGGCAACCGGACATTTGCTAAGACAATATGGACCTAAAATATTTGCTATATGCTTCTGGCTTCTTGCCTGGGAATTACTCAGCAGGGTTCTCGATAACAATATTGTGCTGGCTCCGCCCCTTGCTGTCTTCGTTACCTTGCTGGACTTAATTCGGCAACCAGAATTCTGGCAAACGATTTTGTTCTCCTCACTGAGAATTATCCTTGGATTTGTATTGGCGCTTGTGAGTGGTACGCTGCTTGCGATTATTTCCTATCGTTTTCGTCTCATTGAAGAATTGGTCTCGCCTATCATGAAGATCATAAAAGCGATGCCGGTTGCTTCCTTTATTATCCTGGCATTATTCTGGATCGATGTAAAGAATTTATCCGTGCTGGCTTCCTTCATGATGGTAGTACCGATGTTCTATTCCAATGTAATTCAGGGAATTAAGGAAACAGATGAGAAGCTGCTACAGATGGCAGAAGTCTATCGTCTGGGAAGAGTAAAAAAATTGATAGCAATCTATATCCCGTCTGTTGCGCCTTTCTTTCTGGCAGCAGTATCCGTGGGTATTGGCTTCGGCTGGAAGTCGGGAATTGCCGCTGAGGTAATCGGAATCCCTTCGGGTTCCATTGGCCGGATGCTGTATGAAGCCAAGTTATATGTTATGACAAAGGAGCTTTTAGCCTGGACTGTGGTAATCATCATTATAAGCGTCATCTTTGAGAAATCTGTTCTGGTGCTTTTAAGGCTGTTTCACCGGGAAAGGAGGAGCTGATGGATATCAGGCTGACACAGGTATCAAAACGCTTTCAGGATAAGCTGCTGCTGGAGAACTTAAGCCTTATCTTCCCGGAGGGCAGATTGACTTGCCTTATGGGACCCTCCGGCAGTGGTAAGACTACAATCATCAATTGCATTCTGGGATTGACTAAACCGGATTCCGGAGAGATCACGGGAACGGAGGGAAAGCTGATTGCGGCAGTATTTCAGGAGGATCGTCTAATTGAGCATTGGGATGCTGTTAGAAATGTGAAGTTGGTATGTGATAAGGCGGTTACAACGACGCAGGTGCTTGAGGAGCTGAAGGAGGTTGGACTGGAGGAGGCTTTCAAAAAACCGGTCAGAGATTATAGTGGCGGTATGAGGCGAAGAGTAGCCATCGTCCGTGCGATGCTGGCTCAGAGTGAGCTGATTGTTCTGGATGAACCCTTTCAGGGTCTGGATGATCGGCTTAAATATCAGGTAATTGATTATGTCAAGAGAAAGACGATTGGAAAAACAGTGATCCTGGTAACGCATGACAGAGAGGAAGCCGAACGGTTGGGAGCTGAGCGGATCAGCTTAGGAGACAATACCGTTTCCTGCCCGCAGGAATGAAGTTTTGGTTGTTTTTTAGGAGGTTTTCCGCTATAATACTGTATTAATTGTATGGATCATACGGCAAAAGGGCTGACTAAGAAGAGTAGCCGGAGAACAGGTACGGCAAAGTGGCTGACTATGAAGAGTAGTCGGAGAACTGGTGCGGCAAAAGGTCCGACTGCGAAAAGCAGTCGGATCACATGCACAGGAAGGCCTCTGGAAAGTGAACTTTCCGAGAGCCATCCTATACATGTTCTTCCTGCCACCTGCGGTGACAGGACCTTTTGCCTCGTTATCGATAGGTACTAGTAAGTACTATTGAATACTACTTTATAGGAAAGACTCAATAAATTGCAGGTAAGTTCAAGGATATATCCTTTATTACAGATTATGAAAGAATGAGGTATCTTTTATGCATATTACTATCACGGGTAATCTTGGTAGCGGGAAGTCAACTGTTTGCAGATTGTTAAATGAACAACATAACTTCGAGATATATTCGACCGGTAAGGTTCAGAGAGAACTCGCCGGACAGATGGGCATGACGACTCTGGAGTTGAATCAGTTGATGTGCTCCGATAAGAAATACGATAAGATGATTGATGATGAGACAGCAAGAATCTCCAGAGAGAATAAGGATAAAGATATTATATTTGATTCAAGATTGGCATGGCATTTTGTAGAGCATTCCTTCAAGGTATTCGTTTCGGTAAGCTTAGAGGTGGCAGCAGAGCGCGTTATGAATGATCAGCGCGGAGCGGTCGAGAAGTATTCATCCCTTGCAGAGGCGAAAACGCTGCTGGCAGAGCGTGCAGCAACAGAGTGTGTTCGATATAAGGATATTTATAACTTGAATTATATGGACTTCAATAACTATGACCTGATTATTGACAGTACCTATAATACGCCCGAAAAGATAGCAGAACTTATCTTAAAGGAAGCAAAGGCATTTGAAAGGAACCCCTCTAAAACCACAAGAATGCTTATTTCACCTAAAAGATTATTGAAACCCGGAGCCATTACTGAAGAAGATTATAAGAATCTGGCATCCTTAATCAAGGATTACGAGAAGCTTGCGGACAGCATTCCTGTTACGGTTCAGGTGAAGAAAGATGCGGAGGATTATATCATCATTGAGGGGACAGAATATGTAAAAGCAGCTTTCCTGGCAGAGACTCCTTATGTACCGATTGCGGTGGTAAAGTAATTATTTCATTGGTATAATCTATCATAGAATGATAATTTTAGATATTTTTTTACAAGTTTTCCCCGAGGATATTAATATTAGATTGACAGACAATAAATACAAGAGAATTCATGTTAGGATGAATTCTCTTTTTGATTCCAAAAAGCTTGTGTCTTTTGTGTTCGATGATATTGCATAGGATGTGCAAGAAAGGTGGTGATTTGCTTGAAGGCGTTGGGAAGAAGATATGCAGAATGGAAAAAACCGATTCTGCTCCTCCTGATTACTCTTTCCGTTTATTTATGTTTTCGATATCTGCTGACTCTAGTTCTTCCTTTTATCTTTGCTTATTTTCTGGCATGGATTATCAGTCCTGTAACAGAAGCAATGCATCGCCGATTCAAGCTTCCTAAAATGATCGGTGGGACAATCGCTTTATTGCTTTTGCTTGCTGTATTCGGAACAAGCTTATGTATGCTGATCAATATTCTGATCAGGCAGACAATTACATTGACTAAGAATTTACCGATCTACATTAATTTGCTATCCGTCAGGCTGGATGCGATCTGTGGCTGGTGTGACAAAGTATTCGAGCTGGATTGCGGTACAATCCGTGCATTTATAGATAATAATATGATACAAAGTGTGAATAAGATGAGTTCTGGCCTGGTACCGAAGCTGACTCAGCATACAATTCAGATTACAGTCTGGGTTATGGGATTTCTGGGCATTTTGCTCATTGTACTGGTGGCGGCTGTCCTGATCGTAAAGGATCAGTCCGAGCTGAAGGATAAATTAGGCGAGACTCATCTGTATCAGGAGGTTCACAAGATTACGCGAAGACTTTCGGAAGTGGGGATGGCCTATCTGCGAACCCAGGGAATTATCATGATTATCGTTGCGGTGGTCTGCATCGTCGGACTATCTTTGCTTCATAACCGATATGCATTTCTGATCGGTATCGGAATTGCTTTCATGGATGCGTTGCCCGTATTAGGGAGCTTTCTTATATTGATTCCGTGGGCAGTGGTTTCTCTGGTAAGTGGAAAAATCTATGAGGCTGCTATTCTTGTAACAATCTATCTGATCTGCCAGGTGATAAGGGAAATCCTCGAGCCCAAGCTGATTGGTAACCGAATCGGAATAAAGCCCTTGTTTACCCTGATCGCGATGTATGTCGGAGTAAAGCTCTTTGCGATAGCGGGCTTCATCCTTGGACCTGTCGGACTGATCGTAATTCAGACTGTTTATCAGGTGGTCAATGAATATACTTTGCCCGGTACCGGGGAGCCATCCCGGTGAAACATGAAATCCGCTTGACAAAGCGGATTTTCTGGCATAAAATAAGGTCAATGTTCGATGACATTGAACTAACGTGATATGGCGTGGAAGAGGAATAGTAGATAATGATCCTATTTCAGAGAGAGAAGCACCGGTGAAAGCTTCTTATCAGGATGATATCGAACCGGCCTTGGAGCCTTGTATGAAAGGAACAATTCAGTTCCCCGAAATACAACGTATTACCGGCGTTAACGGTAATGAAGAGAACTGTCTTTGACAGTTAACTAGGGTGGTACCGCCGAGTCTTTCGGTCCCTTGCGGATTGAAGGGCTTTTTTATTGTCTTTTTAATCTATCAGAACTATTATTATATTATTGAAGGAGAGATTTAGCATGGCACAGGAGAAGAAGCTTGTGGAAGCAATTACCTCGATGGATGTGGACTTTGCCCAATGGTACACAGACGTCGTAAAGAAGGCAGAGCTGATTGAGTATTCCAGTATCAGAGGCTGTATGATCTTACGCCCTCTCGGATATGCGATCTGGGAGAATATCCAGAAGCAGCTGGATGCAGATTTTAAGGCAACAGGGGTTGAGAATGTATATATGCCTATGTTCATTCCTGAGAGCTTATTACAGAAGGAGAAGGATCATGTAGAAGGCTTTGCACCTGAGGTTGCCTGGGTAACTCATGGCGGCGGGGAGCCTCTTCAGGAGAGAATGTGTGTCAGACCTACCTCCGAGACCTTATTCTGCGATTTGTATTCCAAGATCGTGCAGTCTCATAGAGATCTGCCAAAGTTATATAACCAGTGGTGCTCGGTTGTACGTTGGGAGAAGACCACAAGACCATTCCTTCGTTCCATGGAATTCTTATGGCAGGAGGGTCATACAGCACATGCAACAGCAGAAGAGGCTGAAGAGAGAACCATCCAAATGCTGAATGTATATGCAGATTTCTGTGAAAGAGTACTTGCTATCCCGATGATTAAGGGTCGTAAATCCGAGAAGGAGAAGTTTGCGGGTGCGCATGCTACTTATACGATTGAAGCACTGATGCATGATGGTAAGGCGCTGCAATCCGGTACCAGCCATAATTTTGGAGACGGCTTTGCAAGAGCCTTTGATATTAAGTATACGGATAGGAACAATACCTTACAGTATGTACATCAGACCTCCTGGGGTATGTCTACCAGAATTATTGGTGCGATCATCATGGTGCACGGGGATGATAGCGGTCTGGTATTGCCTCCGAGAATCGCACCCACCCAGATTATGATTATTCCGATCAATCAGAATAAGGAAGGTGTTCTGGATAAGGCGTATGAGTTAAAGGAGAAGCTATCTTCCTTCAAGGTAAAAGTGGATGATTCCGATAAGAGTCCCGGATGGAAATTCAGCGAGCAGGAGATGCGCGGAGTACCGATCCGTATCGAAATTGGTCCGAAGGATATCGAAGCAAATCAGGCAGTGATCGTAAGACGCGATACCAGAGAGAAGATTATCGTATCTCTGGATGAAATTACAGTGAAAGCCGGAGAAATATTGGAACAGATGCAGTCCGAAATGTTGGAGCGTGCCAGAAAGCATCGTGATACACACACCTATGTTGCTAAGAACATGGAGGGATTCGAGAAGACGATCAATGAGAAGCCCGGTTTTGTTAAGGCAATGTGGTGTCAGGATGAGGCTTGTGAGAAAGAGATCAAGGATAGAACAGGTGCAACCTCCCGCTGTATGCCTTTTGAACAGGAACAGATTGGTGATACCTGCGTCTGCTGTGGAAAACCGGCTAAGGTGATGACTTATTGGGGTAAAGCATATTAATCGTAATCTATAATATAAAGTAAAAGTCTGCACAACTGTTGTTACTTGAAGAAAATGAGAGTATCAGAGGTTGTTGCAGGCTTTTATCATACTACGAAAAGAGGCGGTTGCATGTATACCATAAAGCAAATGTGTCAGGAAGGGAAGCTGTCCAGGAGTACCTTGCTGTATTATGACAGTATCGATCTACTAAAGCCAAGTCAGCGAAGCGAAAGTAAATACCGATTGTATACAGAGCAGGACAGGGAGAGACTTCATAAAATCTGTACGTTTCGCGAAGCGGGAATTCCTCTGGAGCAGATGAAGGAGTTACTGAATGCGAATGTGGATCGGGAAGCGGAGGTGCTCACTGAAAAACTGCAGTCTTTAAATCAAGAAATTCAAGCTTTAAGAATTAAACAAAAATTGATTGTGGAGCTACTGAAATCTAAATACACCACCGATACAAAACTGATATTGGATCAGGATACTTTTGCGGAACTTCTTTCCGCAATGGGGTTTGACCAGGAGAAAAGGGCATATTTTCACAAGCAGTTCGAACTAAATGATCCGGAGGCCCACCGGTTTTTCCTCGAATTTTTGGGTATGGAGGAAGAAGAAATTAAAAATTTACTTTTACACTTGACCTGTCTATAGCTTTACAGTTTATGCTTAAGCTGAAAGGCAGGTGTAAGTTTATGATTAATTATAATTTTAAGTTGGTTTGGATCGGCAAATTGATTTCCCAATTGGGTGATAAGTTCTATGCAATTGCTTTGGCATGGTGGATTTTGCAGGAAACAGGTTCCACAGTGTCCATGGGATTGTTTATGTTCGCAACGGTAGTTCCGGGGATTATTATGGGACTGTTTACCGGAGCATTCAGTGACAGATGGAATCGAAAGCATATCATGGTGTTCTCGGATGTTGTCCGGGGAACGCTGGTACTCATGATCAGTATTCTGGCTTACTTAGATATGCTGATGATATGGCAGGTCTATGTGGTCGGTATCTGCCTCTCGGCAGCGGGAGCTTTCTTCAATCCTTCCAGTCAGGCAATTCTGCCCGACATTGTTGGAAAGGAGGATTTGGGGAAAGCAAATAGTATGTGTCAGCTGGTTGAGGGTGTGTGCTCAACTCTGGGACCGATGTTAGGAGCCTTGGCGGTAAGCATTTTTGGTACCAGTCCTGTTTTTCTGATTAACAGCATTTCCTTCTTCGTTGCCATGGTATTGGCAGCCTTAATGCGGTACGAGGTGCCCTACTTAAAGAAAGAGGCAGCAGAATTTAGTATCATTCGTGACATTAAGGAAGGCTTAAGCTATATCGGGAAAAGAAAAACATTACTAAAGATATTGACGGTAATCGGCGCAGCACATTTCTTTATTGGAAGTTTATCCATCTGTCTGCCGTTTTTGGCAAACGGTCTTTCCGGTACCGGAGTCAATAATCTGGGACTGCTCGAGATGTTGTTGGGAATTGGTCTGATTGCCGGTTCAATCTTTCGCAGATGGAAGAAAACCGGTTCCGCGGAGGATATGACAGAAAAAGGCTTGATGAGCCTTATGCTATGTTATGGGATTTGCTTTTTAGCAATCAGTGCTACCTGGTATTTTGGAATCACCTCCATAGTATGCTATCTTCCGATCCTTTTTCTGATTGGAGCAGTGATAGCCAATGCGGGTGTATTCTGGCAGCTGCTCCTGCAGACCAATACGCCATCCGATATGAGGGGCAGGGTATTCGGGACATCAACACTGATTGGAAATGCTTCCATGCCGATTGCTTATGGTGTAATCGGAATAGTCCTAAAATTCAGTGGCATAGCTCCGGTTATGCTTTTTAGTGGAGCAGCCCTGATACTGCTGGCCGTCACCTTCATGAGAAGAACAAAGCTTCCTGTAGCCAGTGAAGTAAATTCTTAAACTGATACAGAACGCATAGGAATAATCCGGGTGAATCCTTGAAATAGCCGCCGTGCTTTGATATAATCGGGATAGATTTGATAAATGGAGGCTGTTCATGAGGTTTCATATTCCGAAAAAAGTGAATGATATCATAGAAGAATTAATAAGGTACGGCCATGAGGCCTATGCGGTAGGTGGGTGTGTACGGGACATGGTACTTGGCAGAGAACCGGAGGATTGGGATATCACTACCTCAGCAACACCCCCGGAGGTCAAGAAGATCTTTCGCAGGACGGTGGACACGGGGATCCTTCATGGTACAGTAACGGTCCTGATGGATAAGGATCATTATGAGGTTACGACCTATCGTCTGGATGGGGAATACGAAGATAACCGCCATCCGAAGCAGGTCTCTTTCACTTCCAGTCTAGCTGAGGACTTAAAGCGCAGAGATTTTACAATCAATGCTATGGCATACAATGAAAAGGAAGGGTTTGTCGATCTTTTCGGTGGTATGGAGGATTTAAGACAGGGATTAATCCGCTGCGTCGGAAGTCCGGAGGAACGTTTTGATGAGGATGCACTCCGTATTCTCAGAGCGATACGGTTTTCTGCCCAATTAGGCTTTACCATAGAAGCAGATACACTTCAGGCTATCACCAGAAGCTGTGAGAACTTAAAGAATATCAGTGCGGAACGAATTCGTGTAGAGCTAACGAAGCTGTTGCTCTCAGAGCATCCGGATCGGTTGAGAGATTTATATGAGGTCGGAATTACGAAGGTTATCCTGCCTGAATTTGATGCCATGATGATTACCCCTCAGAATAATATTCATCATATCTACAACGTAGGAGAGCATACCATCAAAGCGGTGGAGGAGATAGCAGGCAGGCCTAACGAACAGCGCTTTTCCTCCAGAGAGAGGACAATTCTAAGGTGGACGATGCTGCTGCATGATGTGGAAAAGCCGGGAACCATCAGTGTCGGGAAGGATGGGCAGGATCATTTTTACGGACATCAGGAGAAAGGTTCGGTAACAGCTAAAAATATCCTAAGACGACTGAAGTTCGATAACGATACCATAGATGCTGTAACTCATCTGATCCGTTGGCATGATTATCGGTTTGTATTGACTCCGGCAGGAATGCGCAAGGCCGCAGCGAAGATAGGCAGAGAAGCGATGGAGCTGCTATTTGAGGTGAATCGGGCAGATACCTCGGCAAAGAATCCGAAATATACCGAAGAGAAATTCGAACGTCTTGAAGTGGCCAGAAGACTATATCAGGAGACGATTGACAGGGAGGAATGTGTCAATCTGAAGGAAATGAAAATCAATGGTAAGGACCTGATTGGGCTTGGTCTTAAGCCAGGTCGAGAGCTGGGAGAAATCTTGCACAGGCTGCTTTCAATGGTCTTAGAGGAACCTGAGAGGAATCATACGGAGACCTTGCTTACCATAGCAAAGACAATGATAGAAGAAAAACAGAATGAATGAGATAACACTACCATAGAGAAAAGAAGAAGGATATCTCAAAGGAGAGGTAATATACAAACAAAAAGCGAAGGGAAGGCTAGTCCCTTCGCTTTTTGTTTGTATATTACTTTGTAACAACCTCTCTTCTTTTCTTTAATGTAATCATGAATTTGTATATCACATCATAATATTAGTAAGACGGGTTAGCCGCAAGTTTGTATAAGGGGGATTGGCTGTGGAGGATAGGAGTCAGGAAGCGTTAAAAAGATATCGTCTGAAGATATATAACATATACAGAGCCAGAGGCGCTTTTCTTCTGGAAACGGATTGCGGGCTGAAGCTTTTTAAATGCTTCGAGGGTTCCAGAAATCGGGCTCTTTTTGAGCATAAGGTCAAAGAGCACCTGCTGCTTTGCGGATATGCCAACACTGATTTGTATGTAAAAACAATCGAGGAGGATATCATATCCGAGGACAGCGCTGGATGCCAATATATTATGAAAAACTGGTTCTGGGGAGAGGAATGTAATCTGAAGGAATTATCTCAGATAGAAGCAGCATCTGCTAATCTGGCTCGCCTTCACCTGCTGCTTCGGGATGTGGAGTTTACAAAGGAGCAGCAGGAACATAATATATCGCCAAATCTGACTGAGACCTTTGATAAGAGAAATCGCGAGTTGAAACGGGTCAAGGCATATATCAGGGAGAAGCGGCAGAAGAATGAGTTCGAACTCTCCTACCTAAACTACTATGAAGCCTTTTATGAACAGGGGCTTCTGGCAGCCGAGAGATTGGCGGCATCAGGATATGATAAGCTGTTGGCAGAATCAGTCGGGGAACGAAGGGTCTGCCATGGCAACTATACTTATCATAATATCATTATGCAGAAAAGTAAGGCAGATGCATTAACAAAAGCCTATGTGCCACCCGGATGGGTGAACAGGCAGCCAATCTATGCCACAGAGCTAGGGAGTGCAGGAAGTTTTATTGCTACTACCAACTTTGAAAAATCTTATATAGGACTTCAGATTTTCGACTTATACCAATTCATCCGCAAGGCCATGGAGAAGAACGATTGGGATATCCTTTATGGCAGCAGGATTATTGATTCCTACAGCCAGGTGAATTCAATTTCACAGGCTGAGCTTAAGGTATTGTATGTTCTTCTGCTGTATCCGGAGAAGTTTTGGAAGATTACGAATTTTTATTATAACGGGAAGAAGTCCTGGGTATCCGGACGGAATATTCAGAAGTTGAATGTAATTGGGGAACAGAATGAGAAGAAGGAAATGTTTTTGAGAAAGCTGGAGAGCGTGCTCTGAACGCTACACCCAAATCACTCGAGTAATACTCAAATCATACAGGAAATATTACGGGATTGAAACTGCTTCTTAAGTAGTCTATAATACAGTAGAATGATGCTATTTAAAATGCAGTTTGAGGTACGAACGATGGATGTGAGAATTATTGATGATCAGATTATCGAACAAAGGCCTGCTCAGAAACCGAATCCGGAACTTAAGCAAAGGCCAAAGCAGAAGCCTCCCCAAAAAGGACCGGTGAGAAGAGCTGATCGTAATGAGAAAAGAAAGGCACCGGATAGAGGAAGGATTAACCGCAGACCGATTCTCAGTTTGTTATTAGGACTGGGTGTACTGTCGTGCATTCTCCTTGTTACTATGTTGACTGCTTCTCAGTCAGCGAAAACCATACCCAAAATGAACCTCAATACCACGGGAACTGAAACTACAGCGGCTGATATCACACCAATCCCAACAGGAGAGGAAGTGCTGGGCGTGTTGACTACAGTTAACCCGGATACGAAAGAGCTTACCTTATATGATGTGATTCATGAGGTGAGTCTTACCTATGAATATTCGGGCGGTACCAATATTACCGATAAATATGGACAACAGATGGCCATCAGTCAGATTCCGGAAGGAACAATGCTGGAGGTGCTTCATGAGCCGGGTAAACTAAAGCTGACAGATATCAGAATATCAACCAAGGCTTGGGAGTATGTTGGAGTGAATAACTTAAGCATTGACCGAAGCGCACGTGTAATGAAGATAGCCTCAGATAAATATAAATTTACGGATAATATCATTATATTTGATGAAGATCACATGATCCCGGTCACTGATCTTGCAGAACAGGATGAACTGACTGTCTGGGGGTATGATCAGACGATCTGGTCAGTCAGGGTAACGAGGGGCCATGGAACAGTCCGTCTGGCTGATTATGAGAGCTTTATCGGAGATTTTATTACCATCGGATATGAAGCAATCCAACAGATTGCCAAGGATATGGTCATCACGGTCAGAGAGGGTAATTTTAACCTGACGGTGGAAAATGCGAAGTATACCGCAACAAAAAATATCACGGTGAAGCGAAATCAGGAGACGGTTGTTACCTTGAGTGATCTCGGACCCGAAGCCGCGAAGGTGGGACGTATTACCTTTGAAATTTCTCCGTTTGGAGCCGATTTGTATATTGACAGTGAACTAATGTCCTATGCCAGCCCCGTTGAGCTGGATTACGGACAGCATAGAATCGAGGTTTCACTGGGAGGGTATACAACCTACACAGGAACACTAAAGGTAGCTTCCGCCGGAAAGACCATACACATCGATTTACCTGAAAAAAGCAGTGAAAAGACAGCAACCGTATCAGAAACAGATAATAATGCAGGAAGTAATGATACCGGAACCAATCCTGACAGCCAGGCTGACAATCCGGATAACTCAGCAGAAGCAGAGGCTTCCGATGATACCGATACCCCGGCAAGCATAGATATTGGGGATACCGAAAATGTATCAAACAATGAATTCGATGAGGACACGGAGCATAAGATCTATATTCAGAATCCAATTGGAGCTAGCGTCTACTTAAACGGAGAATATATGGGAAAATCGCCGGGAAGCTTCAAGAAGCTGGTCGGTAAACATGTGCTTACCTTTATCAAGGAGGGTTATGAAACCATGAGTTATACCGTTGAGGTAAAGAACGATCACCTGGACACCTACTTCAACATGCCGGACTTAAGTAAGAAAAAGTAAAATTTCATAGATATCGTCGATGAATGTTTATTCGTGTCAACCGATTTTTCATCCTCTCTCTTTTCAAAGCTTCGAATGTAAGCTATAATAAATGTAAATTTATGGAAAAGAGAGGGGATTTTTATGGTCAAATTTTTATATGATGAGAATATCATCCTATACAGCTTTGCCGGTCTGTTCGGCCTGGGCATGCTGATCCGCCTTCTCCTGGATTTGGTTTATAAGTATCTGATTAAGGAATCGGATCATCCGGGAACGACGAAGAATAAGCTTATCAGGCATATGAAACTGAAGTTCGAGGCTTGCTTTAAGTACAAAATCGGTGTGAATAATGTGGATACATTTGTGGATAAGAATGTATTACAGTATCGATTTTGTGGAGTATTATTATCCACATGGGATAATTTGAGTGGACAAGTCCTTTATGTGAATCTTTTGCTGGTACCTCTTTTCGGCCTATTTGGGGTGATTTATGATTGTGGACAAAGACGTGTATTACTGAACGGAGCGGTTGGTATTCTGACTTGTGCATTACTGATCATTGTGGATAAAAGTATTAATCTTGCGATGAAGAAGAGAATGCTGAGACTGAATATGATGGATTACCTTGAGAATTTCTATAAGAGCCGTTTGGAGCAGGAAGCTCTTCATCCGGAGCTAATTGAAGAAACCCGTAAGGAATATATGCAGGTTGCCGAGTCTAAGAAACAAGCCGGTGTTGCAAAGGAAACTCACAAGGAGGAAGCGAAGGAAGAGCTGAACCGTCGAAAAGAGGCAAGACGAAAGAAGGAAGAGGAGAGGAAGCTTCAGGCTCAGAAGAGAGAAGAGGAACAGCGAAGGCTGGAGGAAGCAAGACGGGAAGAGGAAAGACGTCGCCTGGAAGAACGCAGATTACTGGCTGCAAAAAGACGTGAAGAAGAGTTAATGAAGATCGAGGAAGAGCGGTTGGCATTGGAAGCAAGACGTGAAGAGATGAAGCGTAAAACACAGGAGAAGCAGTCGGAGCAGAAGAAGAAGGAGACTGAAAAGGAAAAGCTGCTACATAGTATGGAGGAGGATTTGAAGCCGACCCAAACCAGAACCGATATGAATAAGATACTCCAAGGCATGGATGAGATTGCTGCTTCTAAGGAGCAGGCGCAGCCGGAGAGAATTCCTCATTCACTGGCAACAGCAAAAACTGATAGTAACGACAGCCCAAAGGCAGGAAAGCAAAAAGTGGCAAAAGGTAAGAATAATCCCGAACTTCAGGAGGATAAGCTAATTGAGGATGTTTTAAAGGAGTTTTTCGCATAATAGCAATATGTGAAGAAAAAACATTGAATAAATAGGTTGACTTTGTTAGAATATAAGAAAAATACAAAAAAGGAGTTATATGATATGGCTAACAAAGTAACCTTTGATTTTTCTGTTGCGAAAAAGTTTGTCTCAGATACTGAGCTTGAGATGATGAAGAGCCTGACTGTGACTGCTAAGGACCAACTTATTCATAAGACCGGCGCAGGAAATGATTTTCTGGGATGGATTGACCTCCCGATAGATTATGATAAGGAGGAATTTGCCCGTATTCAGAAAGCGGCAGCAAAGATTAAGAAGGATTCTGACGTTCTTCTTGTAATCGGCATCGGCGGTTCTTACCTCGGAGCAAGAGCTGCGATTGAATTTTTAAGACACAGCTTTTATAATTCGGTTTCCAAAGAAATTAGAAAAACACCGGAGATTTACTTCTGCGGTAATAACATCAGCAGTACCTATATGAATCATTTAATCGAAGTAATTGGTGACAGAGACTTCTCCATTAACATTATCAGCAAATCCGGAACGACTACCGAGCCGGCGATTGCTTTCCGTGTATTCAAGAAGCTGTTGAATGAGAAATACGGCAGAGCAGAGGCTGCAAAGAGAATTTATGCAACCACAGATAAGGAAAGAGGGGCATTAAAGAACCTTGCTATAGAAGAAGGCTATGAAAGCTTTGTGGTTCCGGATGACGTGGGTGGGCGCTTCTCTGTACTGACTGCAGTAGGACTTCTTCCGATTGCTGTCAGCGGCGCTGACATCACGAAAATGATGGAAGGTGCAGCCAGCATGAGAAATTACTGTCTGAACAAGAGCTTCGAGGAAAACGATGCATTAAAGTATGCTGCAGTTCGTAACATATTACTCAGAAAAGGCAAGGGTATCGAAATCCTTGTGAATTATGAGCCTTCTCTGCATTTTGTGTCCGAATGGTGGAAGCAGTTATACGGAGAGAGCGAAGGAAAGGACCAGAAGGGTATTTTCCCTGCTTCAGTAGACTTCACAACTGATCTTCATTCCATGGGACAGTTCATTCAGGATGGACAGAGAACGCTGTTTGAGACAGTTATTAATATAGAAAAATCCAGATCCGAGATTATCCTCGAGGAAGAAGAGGTTGATTTGGATGGACTGAACTATCTTGCAGGTAAGAGTGTAGATTTTGTTAACAAGAGTGCAATGAAGGGGACTCTGCTCGCTCATACCGATGGAAATGTTCCGAACTTAAGTGTTAATCTTCCTGAACAGAATGAATTCTATCTCGGAGAGCTTTTCTATTTCTTCGAATTTGCTTGCGGAGTCAGTGGATACTTACTAGGGGTGAATCCTTTTGATCAGCCCGGTGTGGAAAGCTACAAAAAGAATATGTTTGCTTTGCTTGGAAAGCCCGGGTTCGAAGCCCAGCGTGATGAGCTGTTAAAGAGACTGTAAATAAAAATGGGCCTTTGTAAAAGAAGGCCCATTTACTTTATTCACCAAGAAAGATTTCTTGAGTATAATGTAGTAATTCATAATTTTACTGGGGCAGCAATCGTAGGATACGGATACATATCTTTGAGAATTCGCAACCGAATCTATTTTACCTCAAAAAGAGCGTGAACAATTGCTGTCCTGACAATCTACCAGACCATTCGGCTGCTTAACATAGATATGACTAAGGCTGTTGAACATCTTTCCTGCAATGCAGAAATGAGTCCAACAGCCTTTTAGTTAATGCTTGGGAAGGCTGATCCTTTCTACTTCTTTTATAAGGGCCTTCTATGGCATCACTGCGATATAGTTATACATCAGGATAAAGTGACAGAAGCTGCCTCCCATGACAAAGAGATGAAAAATCTCATGGGATCCAAAGTTCTTGTGTCTGTTATTAAAGATAGGAAGCTTCAAAGCGTAAATCACTCCGCCTACGGTATAGATAATTCCTCCGGCCAAAAGCCACTCAAATGCAGCCATGGGAAGGGAATTGATGATTTGTGTAAAAGCCAATACGCAGGTCCAGCCCATGGCTATATAGATAACGGAAGAGAACCACTTCGGGCAATGTACCCAGAAACCGGTCACGATGATACCTGTGGCTGCTAGTCCCCAGATGAGTGCAAGCATAGTTAAGCCTGTTCTGCCGCTGAGTGCGATAAGGCAGATCGGAGTATAGGTTCCCGCAATCAGTACATAGATAGCCATATGATCTAGCTTTTTCAGACGAATATGCACTTTCAGGGTTTTACCGAAGGTATGATAGAGGGTACTTGCTGAATATAACAGGATCATGCTGAGGATGAAAACCCCAAGAGACAGCAGATGTACTGCCCCTGGCTGGACAGCGGCCTTCAGCAATAAAGGAATCGCAGCAAATAAGGCCATCAAGGTACCAATAAAATGGGTTATGGAACTACCGGGATCTTTTGCTTTTACTTTCGTTACTGTCATAAAATCAACTCCTCCGAATATTGTCTTTCTTAATTTTAAGAAAACTTTTTGTCTTAGTATGAACATTTCAGGAATGAATATGCATAATAAGTTATTAATATTGTGTTATGTAGTAATTAAAACCATGTGATCTGTAAACATATACTACACCATGCTGTTTCGAAATGCAATAGAAAAATTTATTTTTTATATCCCGGGTTTATGATATACTATAAAAAATAAATACTATGCGATAAGGGAGGATATAGGGGTTCTATGGATCTAAATGTTGGCGATATCGTAAAACTAAAAAAACAACACCCCTGTGGAAGTTTTGAATGGGAAATACTTCGAGTCGGTATGGATTTCCGTCTCAAGTGCCTGGGCTGTGGACATCAGGTGATGCTACCCCGTAAGCAGGTTGAAAAGAATATCAAACAGGTAAGAAAATAATTCTGTAAAGAACAGAATTATCTTGAAGAGCCTTATCATGAATTCCCTTGGAAATTCATGATGAGCTTCTTCCTTGTTTTTAGATTATGATTAACAGGAGAGGATAACCTATGAAAGAATACGTTTTCATGGATTTGGATGGTACCTTGACTAACCCGAAGCTGGGTATCACGAAATCAGTTAGATATGCTTTACAATCCAAAGGGATTATTGTAGAGGAGCTTAATAGTCTGTGTAAATTCATTGGTCCGCCGCTTCGGGAATCTTTTATGACCTTTTATGGCTTTGATGCAGTTCAGGCTGAGGAGCTCGTAACAAAGTACAGGGAGTATTATAAGGTTACGGGAATATATGAAAATGAAGTATATGATGGAATGGAAGAGTTACTTTCTCAATTGCAAGCCTCAGGCAGAAAGATTTATGTTGCGACCTCCAAGCCCGAAGAATTTGCTGAAAAGATACTGGAGCATTTTCATCTGGCACATTTTTTTAAAGACATCTGTGGTGCAACTATGGATGGCAGTCGCTCTACAAAAGAAGAAATCATCCGTTACACGATGGAACGAAACGGAATTACAGAACATGAGAAGGTAGTTATGGTGGGGGACAGAGAGCATGATGTCCTTGGAGCGAAGGCAGTAGGAGTTGCTTCGGTTGGTGTTTTGTATGGCTTTGGCAGCAGGGAAGAATTGCAGGAAGCCGGTGCCGATTCGATTGCTATGAGCGTGAGAGATGTATTTGAAACCATTGCCGGACTGTGATTCGGTAAGGATTGTAAGAATGCATCCTTTTGGATAGGCAATCCGAAGGGCTGTATTCATATTAGATACTAACTAAGAGAAAGGGACGTGATAAGATGAAGCTGATATCATGGAATGTAAACGGCTTGCGCGCCTGCTGCAATAAAGGCTTTGAGGAGTTTTTTCATAATGAGGATGCGGATTTTTTCTGCCTTCAGGAGACGAAGCTACAGCCTGAGCAGGTGGAAATATCCTACGAGGGTTACCATCAGTATTTTAATTCTGCTGTGAAAAAGGGATATTCCGGAACAGCGGTTTTTTGCAAAAAAGAACCTCTTTCAGTAGCCTATGATTTAAATATTGAAAAGCATGATCAGGAGGGCAGAGTCATTACTTTAGAGTATGAGGATTTCTATCTGGTTACTGTCTATACACCGAATTCAAAGAAGGAACTGGAAAGACTGGACTATCGAATGGAATGGGAAGAGGATTTCAGGGATTATCTGTTGAAGCTTGATCAAAAAAAACCGGTCATTGTATGCGGAGATATGAATGTTGCTCATAAGGAAATTGATTTAAAGAATCCGAAATCCAATACGCGGAATGCGGGATTTACGATAGAAGAAAGAGATAAGATGACGAAGCTTTTAGAAAGTGGTTTCGTTGATACCTTCCGATATCTATATCCGGATAAAACAGATGCTTATACCTGGTGGTCATATATGTTTCATGCCAGGGAAAAGAATGTTGGCTGGCGGATCGATTATTTTCTGGCCTCTGACCGATGGAAGGATAGAATTACAGAAAGCATAATCTATTCAGATGTTATGGGAAGCGACCATTGTCCCGTCGGACTGGTTCTTGAGTATGGTATCTAATGTGTCCATTTTGGATTTTGACGTATAAAGTTGCTCTTGAATTTATATAAGATTATAGTTATACTTTATTTAGTGGTACTCATGAGAACGGAAGGTGAAATGTAGTGGAGGCTGTAAGAATAAGAACAGATCAAGCTGAGGCTGGAATGAAGGTAGCCTCGGACATCTATAGTTCGAATAATCAGTTGATTATCACAAAGAACACAATACTTGATGAACGAATGATCACGAGATTACGTTTTTATAATATCTACGGCCTGCTTGTATATAAGAACAGTCCGAAGATAGAGGTTATAGAAGAGGTATCTTATATTGAGATGCTTCGAAGCACTCCGGAATTTAAGAAATTTAATCGCACCTACGTCGATACAGTACAAAATATAGAAGAAAATTTTAATCAGATTCTCTCGGGTACCAGCAGCTTCGACATTGATGCTCTTTTGGATGAGACCAACCGGATCCTGATGGAAGGCCGTAATGGTGCACATGTCCTGGAGATGCTCCATGGTATCCGTAATTATGATGACATGACGTATGTGCATAGCCTGAATGTCTCATTAATCTGTAATATATTCGGTAATTGGTTAAGATTCTCTCCGGAGGATATCAAGATACTAACCTTAAGCGGTTTGCTCCACGATGTCGGTAAGATGCTCATCCCCAAGGAAATTATCCAAAAAGCAGGGAAGCTGACACCTGAGGAATTTAAGATCGTCAAAACTCATACAATAAAAGGATATCAGGCCCTGAAGGATCAGACTGTAGATATCAGAGTAAAATATGCAACCCTGATGCACCATGAAAGATGTGACGGAAGTGGTTACCCGAACGGATTCATTGCAGAACAGATCGATGATTATGCCAAGATTATCGCAATCGCTGATGTATACGATGCCATGACTTCGAATCGCCGTTATCGTGATGCAATATGCCCCTTTGATGTCGTGGATGAATTTGAACGGGATGGCTTCTTAAAATATGATCCGGGATTTTTAATGACTTTCCTGGAGCGTATCGTCGAATCCTATATGCACAACTTAGTAAGACTAAGCGATGGACAGGAAGGAGAGGTTATTATGATCAATCGTCTTTCCCTTTCCAGACCGGTAATCCGTGTAGGAAGTGGTTATGTAGATCTCTCCCGCGAGCGTAAGATTAAAATAAAAGAAATTATCTGATGATTGTAAGCATACGAGAATAGATAATCAGAAGAGATATCAATATATCTATTGTGCAACAAACACAGTCTGTATCAGAAACATATAAAGTAGAGCACCCGCTCCTATGCTGAGCAGGGTGTTCTTTTTCCATTTATGAAGAAGAACAATCACTACAATGCTGATCGCTTCCGGCAGAGCATGAGGTGCTGTAGTCAGGCGGATATCCTTCAGGCAATAGACCACCAAAAGACCGATGATTGTGAACGGAAGGACATCTGCCAGATATTTTACATAGTTCGGTATCTCCTTATTCTCAGGAAACAGAATAAAGGGTAGCGAGCGGGTAAGAATAGTACCCAAGGCTACTATGGCAAAGAATATAAGCAACTGAACGGTAGTGTAATTCATCAAAGCTTACTCCTTTCCATCGATTTCTTTAGTAAAGTAACGAAGAATATGATACATACCATAGAGGGTATGATAAAATCCGAAGCACCAAAAAGGATACGGCAAAGGATAGCGCTGGCGATGCCTATGATCGCAGGAAGGTGGTTCTTCGTGGATTCCCATTGATTGATTAGAATCACGACGAAAAGAGCAGTAAGAACGAAATCGATGCCTTTTGTATTAATATGAAGTATGCTGCCAAGAATTCCGCCGAATAATGAGCCGGTAATCCAGTAAAACTGATCCAGGAAGGAGATAAAGAAATAGAACCATTTCTTCTCAACATGGTCAGGTACTTTTGCTGAACAGAGGATAGAGAAGCTTTCATCTGTTAGGGAAAAGATCAGATAAGGCTTCAGCCTGCCGATCCCACGGTATTGCTTCAACATAGAGATGCCATAGAACAGATGTCTTGCATTTACGGCAATGGTCATCAGAAAGGCGCCAACCGGATCGAAGCCAGCGGCTAACAGAGCAACTGCTACAAACTGCATGGATCCGGCATATATAAAAATACTGGCGACAGCAATCCAAAGCAGAGAAAATCCTTTACTGTTCATGAGAATACCATAAGCAGCTCCAAGTACGAGATATCCTGTTAATACAGGTATAGTATGTGGAAAAGCAGCCTTTAGGGCGGCTGTTTTTGTATCCATAGGAGACTCCTTTAAATACGTTATCTAATTGTGCTACCGGCATAGACGGGGGAGAAATCCTCGGTATCCGCGCATACAAAACCGGAATATTTATTGACAAGCTGTTCGAAATAGGGTGTAGCCTCCGGGATGTCGTCCCGGCATAAGTTGATGGAATAGATGGTCGAGATTCCTCGATTTTTTACGAATGCAGCATCGGAGGGATCCTTGAAGGAAATGTCTACAGGTTCGAAATCGATTGAGTTTTGATTCGGAAGGATCAGTTCTAATACATCCATCTCAGCCCAGAGCTCAATTGTCAGCCCATAGGTCCCTCCAAATAGTGAGGCGATATCCTTGGCGGTTATCTTATTGGGGGTCATAAAGAGCAGATCCATATATTGCTTCGTAAACTGTTTCGGAAGACCTTTCTTTTTACCTGACATAGTGCTATCCTTTCTATAGGGAATTTTATGTTGGGTACATTATAATACAAGGTTAAGAAAATGGCAATTCCTTTGAGAAAAAGCTGATTATGACAATTCTGCTATATAAAGACAACGAGGAATAAATCCAGGGTGAAAAGGCTGGCTATAGGTACTCCAAATGTCACAAGGATATGCTGACATCTGAAGAAACCTATGGACTAGCCTTCGTTATTATCTATGAAATACGTTGTAATGTTATATTGTGAATTGATCAGTAGCCAGAGCTGCGGGTAATAATAAAGGATATTCCAAATAGCAATACCGGCCAGGTCATACTCATCTACGAGCCTTAGGATAGCTTGAAATGCTCTTGCATCTTCAAACCAGACAAAGTGATCTATTCCAAAGGTATTATAATAGAAATACGGTATTTGGGCCAGGTCATCAAATTCAATGACAGCTCCCAATTGATTGGCTAAGGTCAGGGCTCCGCTGCTGGTCAGGGAGGTACCGATTGGTTCGCTTTCAATATAGGGGAGTTCCCAATCATATGCTACAGTATTTATGGTGATAAAGATTTTCTCCGGCGGGATCTGTGTCGTAACATACTCCAGTAGGCTTTTCAGAAAGCTATACATGGTTTGAGATACCTGAGAAAGGCTTGCACTCTGCCATAAGTACGTAATGAGGATCACTTTATTGGCTGCGTTACCCAAGGCAGCATAATAGGGATTATCGAGACCGGATCCGGGCTGATAGCCCATAGTCTGGGGTGTTAGGGTTACGAATACTTCGTAGCCTTCCCGATTCAAACGACCGGTGACTGTTGTAACGAAAGTAATATACGCAGGCAAATCTTCCTGAAGTATGCTGTAAAATGCTAAATCCACACCCCGGAACCCTTTGTTCTTCAAAAGGATTAAGATGTTTTCTATCAGCTGAAGCTGAATATCTACATTGCTTAAGATGGCATGTGTAGTGGCGTAGCTTCCTACTCCCGGTTGCGACATGGCGGATACGAACATGATAGGTATCACATCGTATTCAGAAGCCAATTGAAGGATTCGGTCATCATTGATTTCTGTGATAGTCCCGGTGGAGAAAACTCTGTAGTTCAGGCAGGTCAAATAGGTCAGATAGGGTAAGGCTTTCCGCAAGGTTTGTTCTGTTATGAAGGAAGAGGCATACCCTAGAACCTGGATGCTTTTCTTTCTGGAATAACTCAACACTAACTCTTCACCGGGGGTTAATTTCGCTTCGTACTGTAACAGCTGAGGATTATCTCTGATTAATTGCAGAGGACGAATTGCATTCGCGTCGGAGATGCTTTCTATGGTGTCTTGTTCCTTTACGAGGTAAGTGGATTCCGGCGGAGCAATCATGATAGCTTGCCCAATGTTTAAATTATAGTTTGGAGTCAGGCTGTTATCTGACTCGATTTTTTCTGACGAAACGCCGTACTGGCTTGCTATAGAGGAAATGGTATCACCTGACTGGACAGTATGGATTATCATAATGGCCTCCAATAATTGATGATATATTATATGCTGCTCAGCCGTGAAAGCAATTAGTAGTACACAGCTACTGGAAACCCATTGAAATTCAATTTTTCTGCTTGCATAATAATGAGCCATATGTTATATTTGATATAGAACAGACAATAAACAAAAAAATACTGGACTGTTAATTTGAGCGGTTTCAATGCTGCCAAAACGGCTGTCCCATATTGAAGAAGTGTAAGAAAGGAGAGTATGATTTACCAAAGGAGTAAATGATACAAGGGAAAACATATGAACATTAATAAGTTTACTCAGAATTCGATACAGGCAGTCGAAGATTGTCAGAAACTGGCCTATGAATACGGTCATCAGGAGATTACTGTAGAACATTTGCTTTATTCGCTGCTTCATCTGGAAGATAGTTTGATTACGAAGCTTCTGGAGAAGATGGAGATCAACACAGAAGTATTCCTTGCGCAGGTGAAGGGATTACTGAATAAACGTCCTAAAGTTTCAGGGGGACAGATCTATATCAGCAACGACTTAAATAAGATTCTCATTTATGCCGAGAATGAAGCGAAGCAGATGGGAGATTCCTATGTATCGGTGGAGCATTTGTTCTTAAGCATGCTAAGGCAGCCAAATCAGGAGGTAAAGGCCTTGTTTGGTGAGTTTCGTATCAACAGAGAGGATTTTCTAAAGGCATTACAGACCGTAAGAGGCAATCAGAAGGTAACATCGGACAATCCGGAAGCTACCTATGATACCCTTCTGAAATATGGCTATGATTTGGTTGCAAGGGCAAAGGAGCAGAAGCTTGATCCGGTGATTGGCAGGGATGCAGAGATACGGAATGTGATCCGAATCCTTTCCAGAAAGACAAAAAACAATCCTGTGCTGATCGGCGAACCCGGTGTCGGCAAGACTGCTGTAGTAGAGGGTCTGGCCCAGAGAATAGTCAGGGGAGATGTACCGGGGTCCCTGCAAGATAAAAAGCTGTTTGCCCTTGATATGGGTTCGTTGGTTGCCGGTGCAAAATACCGCGGTGAATTTGAAGAACGGCTAAAGGCAGTTTTGGAGGAAGTGAAGAAAAGTGAAGGGCAGATCATCCTCTTCATCGATGAACTGCATACCATCGTCGGTGCCGGAAAGACTGAGGGTGCTATGGATGCCGGCAATATGCTGAAACCAATGCTGGCAAGAGGAGAGCTACACTGTATCGGTGCGACCACACTAAACGAATACCGCCAGTATATTGAGAAGGATGCTGCCTTAGAACGAAGATTCCAGCCTGTCATGGTAGAGGAGCCGACAATAGAGGATACCATCTCCATTTTAAGGGGGCTGAAGGAACGTTATGAGGTATTCCACGGAGTGAAGATAACCGATGGAGCCCTGGTCAGCGCAGCCACATTGTCAGACCGCTATATCTCAGAGCGCTTTCTGCCTGACAAAGCGATCGATTTGGTGGATGAGGCTTGTGCCTTGATTAAGACCGAGCTTGATTCAATGCCGACAGAACTGGATGATATGCAGAGAAGAATCATGCAAATGGAGATAGAAGAGGCGGCATTAAAGAAGGAAAGCGATCGGTTAAGTGCGGAACGCCTTTTAGAACTACAGCGGGAGCTGGCTGAGCTTCGCGACAGCTTTGCCATCCAAAAGGCTAGGTGGGATAATGAGAAGTCTTCCATGGAAAAAGTTCATAAGCTCAGAGAAGCGCTCGAGGAATTAAACAATGAAATTGAAGTGGCAGAAAGAGGCTATGATTTAAACAAGGCCGCTGAGTTAAAATACGGAAGGCTACCGGAGCTCTTAAAGCAACTGTCGCAGGAGGAAGAACGACTGAAGAAGGAAGAGAACATGCTTGTTCATGAGAATGTCAGCGAGGAGGAGATAGCAAAAATTGTATCTCGATGGACCGGTATTCCAATCACCAAGCTGACCGAAGGAGAACGGAATAAGACGTTGCAGCTAAGTGCTGAGCTTCATAAACGGGTGGTCGGTCAGGACGAAGGTGTAGATAAGGTGTCTGATGCTATTCTGCGGTCCAAAGCAGGTATCAAGGATCCTAAAAAGCCAATTGGTTCCTTCTTGTTTTTAGGACCTACCGGTGTAGGAAAGACAGAACTGGCGAAAGCTCTGGCCGAAAGTCTGTTTGACAATGAACATAACCTGGTACGAATCGATATGAGTGAGTATATGGAGAAGCATTCTGTGGCTAGGTTGATTGGTGCGCCTCCCGGATATATCGGTTATGAAGAGGGTGGACAGCTGACAGAAGCCGTGAGACGGAAGCCTTATGCAGTCATTCTGTTCGATGAAGTAGAGAAGGCTCACCCGGATGTGTTTAATGTGTTACTTCAGGTGCTGGACGATGGACGCATTACAGATTCCCAGGGACGAACCGTGGATTTCAAGAACACGATCCTCATCCTTACCTCTAATATAGGTTCCAGATATTTGCTGGAGGGAATCGATGAATGTGGAGAAATCACAGAAAGCTGTGAGGAGATGGTCATGGGTGAGCTGCAGGCTTCCTTCCGTCCGGAGTTCTTAAACCGTCTGGATGAGATTATCCTCTTTAAACCGCTGACGAAGGAGAATATCGACAGGATTATAGATCTGATGCTCGCTGATCTGAACCAGAGACTGATCGATAAAGAAATTACTGTTAGTCTGACGGAGGGAGCTAGGACCTTCATTGTAGAGCGAAGCTATGATCCCGCCTACGGTGCCAGACCGCTGAAGCGTTTCCTTCAGAAGAATGTGGAGACCTTAAGTGCCAGATTAATTCTAAGTGATCAGGTAAAGTCAGAGGACATTATCCTGATTGATGAAGTAAATAATGAGCTGATCGCGAGCATTCAAAGCCCGGCATAAATAAAGAGCCTACGGCATGGCTTGGATCATAGTGAGAGAGATCTCTGCCCGATGAAGTGAACTCAAATTGTTGGATAATAAGCTGACATGGAGAGTGAACTTTTCCGAGCAGGGATCGCTCTCTTATTTTGCTGTTGACAATCTATCCTGTTCGTGTTATTTTGAATTAGAACTGAACGTTCGGTACTAATTTGGAGGAAGACTATGGGTTATACAATGAATGCGAAAGAGCGCATATTACAGGCAGCCGTGAAAGTGTTTGCCGACAAGAGCTTTGAGGGCTCAAGAATTGAGGAGATAGCAAAAGAAGCGCAGGTTACGAAGTCTCTGATTTACTATCATTTTAAAAGCAAGGAAGATATCTTTCAGGTGTTGGTAGACAATTTTATAGAAGAGTATCTATATCTGATCTCCGGAGCAATCGATGAAACGCATCAGGAAAAGGCAGAGGCTGTGGGAAATCGAATGAAAACGGTATATTATGAGTTCGGACAAAGGAATGCCGATTTGGTTCGGGTAATATTAATCGATTCTCTAAAGAAGACCAAGGAGAAACCGGTACTGTTTCGGATTGTAGAGGCGATGACCGCAAAAGAAGCAGAAGTCAAGGGTGCAGGGTATCCGCTTCAGGAAAGAAGAATTGCTGAGTTTTTTACCAGTTTTATGCCTAATTATGCGTATCTATGCTTCGCCGATTCCTGGATTAAGTATTTTGATATGAGCCGGGGTGAGTTTGATGAGCTCTATCTGAAGGTATTAGAGGCAACCCATGGAGCATATCACAGAGATCATGAATAAGAAAGGGAGGGTATGATGGCACAGGAGATTATCAGAATTGATTTAGGAGGCGTAAATTGCTATCTCATAAGGGCAGGAGAGAGTTTCCTTCTGGTTGATACTGGAGGGCATCTTACGATGGATAAGGAGTATTCAGACCGCTATACGGAGTTGAAGGCAGCATTAACAAAGGAAGGCTGCACAGAAGAGAGCTTAAGGGCTGTTATACTTACCCATGGAGACAGTGATCACACAGCAAATGTTGTTAAATTAAAAAATGATTTTCATCCGTTGATCGCGATGCACGAGAAGGATTTGGAACTGGTACAGCAACCAACTTTGGATAAAGTCATGGAGAATAGCAGGTTTAGTTCTCCGGTGAATCGCCTTCTCTTCTTCCTGTTTCAAAAAATGCTTAACAAAAAAGCAGCGCAGGTTTTACATGATTTTGAGGCTTTTACACCGGATGTCTTTCTCTCGGAAGAGGAAGATTTATCCAGATTCGGAGTCGATGCCAAAATCCTGCACTTACCCGGGCATACTGCAGGTTCTATCGGGATATTAACCGCAGAGGGAGAACTGATCTGCGGAGATATCTTTGCAAATATGAAGAAGCCGTTGCCGTCCCCGAATGCTTTGGATTTTCAGCAAATGAACCGTAGCATAAACAGTTTGAAGGGTAGAGGTATCAAAAAGATTTATCCCGGGCATGGAGAACCCTTTGAAACAGTCAGGTTGAAGAGCTTCGCATAATATTCACTGCCGGTGGCCTGCATCTTTTTACGGTACGAGTCATAGAATCCTATGAGATAATAAGCTTTGGAGGCTTATATGAAGAGGCATAGAATGATAATTCTGCTTCTTACGATAGTGCTGTCAGCATTAGGATTAGCAGGTTGCAAACAGCAGAACACGGACGTCAAGAAAATCAAGGATCTTGATTTTACTGTAGTGGAGGATGTGGACCTGCCGGGAGAACTCAAAGAAATCATTGATGAGAAGAAGGAGGAGCCGTTTAAGCTATCATATTCCAATAAAGATAATCTTTATATCGTGGTAGGCTATGGTAAACAGGATAGCGGAGGCTACAGCATATCGGTGGATCAATTATATCTCACCAGCAATGCGATCTATATTGATACAAATCTGATTGGGCCCTCCCAGAACGATGCGGTAACACAGGGGGTTACCTACCCCTATGTGGTGGTGAAGCTGGAGTTCAGAGAAGAACCGATTGTATTCGAATGAGTAAGATACTGCTTAAGAAAAGCTCAAAGAAAGCGTAAGAGTTTTGTAAGAATATTGGTTAAAAATAACAATATTTTGTTGGAGCCAGCAAGAGAAACATCAATATATTGTGGTTTGGAAAATACGGTAAAGTGTCGGTTTTTCGATCAAATAATGGACATTTTTTGTGCTAAATTCCTATATTTGGATAGGCTAAATGTACTAGCATCGTAAAATTATTCCATAAAAGTTACTAAAAATTTGAACGTTTCATGTGCAAATTTATGTGTACAACTCACACTGCCAACCCTGAATTGTCTGAAAATTCATTGACGTTACCCCCATTTTTGTGGTATACTGCATGCGAAGCATGTAGTTTGTTACGGAATTATTTTAGAAGAATGTGTACGGAACCAGTAGGGGTAATTCCTTCTAAGGTGAGAGGAAGCATTGGTGAGGAGAGAATAATGATGAAGCAATTAGATGTGAATTGTGTAAGAAATGCTGTAATGCACCAGACAGGTAAGAAGGTAAAAATTCGTATTAACCGGGGAAGGCATAAAGTAGATATTACAGAAGGTATTATTTCCGAAACTTATCCAAGCATTTTTCTCATTAAGATTCAGGAGAACAAGGATATGCCTGTCCGAACAGTATCCTACAGTTACACCGACATACTTACGAAAGACGTGGAGTTAATTCTTTGCAGCTAGATAACAGAATAGATGAAACAAATACCCTGTAGACAGACACGATTGTGTTCACTCTACAGGGTATTTTTGTGGGGTAATGTATATACAAAGGTTTACTGGATAACTAGGTTACTCATTTCTTAAAGCGTCGATCGGATTAAGCTTTGCTGCTTTACTAGCCGGCATGTATCCAAAGATGACACCGACTCCGACGGATACGCAGAAGGAGAGAATGATACTGTTGGTGGTAGGAAGGGCATTTATTTTTGCCAGGTTACCAACCAAATAGGTTAGGAAGGTGCCTAATAAAATACCAAGAACACCGCCCAGAGTACTGGTTAATCCTGCTTCCAGTACAAATTGTCTTCTGATATCCCGGTACTTTGCACCCAGGGATTTGCGAATTCCGATTTCTTTAATTCTTTCTGATACAGAGACGAGCATGATATTCATGATTCCTACACCTGCTACCACCAAGGAAATACCGGCGATTACGGAGGACATTATGGTAAGAACTGCAAGCTCGGTATCAATACTGTTCAACATATCAACCATATTTCTGATATAAAAAGCTTTTTTATCACGAAATGTATTGAAGAGATATTTCTGTAATTTATCTGTTTCAGCGGCAACAAAGGAACGATCCTTAATGTAGAATTCATAGGAACCGATGGTTCCATACCCAAATAGCCGTGAAGCTGTGGAATACGGCATATAGATACAGTTATCGGAGGACCATTCGGTTGCCTGCTCCGCTTTTCCGGAACTGGGCTTTAGTATTCCCACGATAGTGAGCTGCTCTCCGTTCAATAATAACGTATCTCCTGGCCGTGCTTTTCCTTTAAAGAGCTTTTGGTCCACATAGCAGCCAATGACACAATTTCTTTGTAATGTAGAGACATCGGAATAGGAGATCGTTCTGCCGGTGGCCACCTTTTTGTTGACCAGATCAGTATAATACTCGTCGACGCCACTGATGGTGGAGGTCTCTATCTTATCCCCGTTTTTATATATTGTTGCCTGAATCGGAACGGTGGGGGTAACTCCCTTGATCGTATCCTTATGCTCTTTTGCATATTGATACATGTCCGATTCTGTTAACATCTTATTGCCGTTTCTTCCGTATATGGTAACACTGACATTATAGAGTCCCATATCGGCATAAGAATCCAGCATATCATTATAGAAGCCTTGTATTAAGCTTGATAAGGTGATTACTGAGGACACACCTATGATCATACCCAGCATGGTTAGAAATGAGCGCATGCGGTTTTTGGATATATTAGCCCATACTACTTTCAGCGTCTGCCATATTGTCATGTTTATACTCCTTTGCATTGCCGTCATAGACGACAGCTCCATCCGAGATCTTAATAATTCTTTCTGCTTCGGTGGCAATTGCCTGGTCATGCGTAATTAATACGATGGTATTTCCCTCTTCATGCAAGTTGTGAAGGATGTCAAGTACTTCTTTACCGGTCTTTGAATCGAGTGCTCCGGTAGGCTCATCGGCAAGGATCAGAGAGGGCTCTGCAACCAGAGCTCTTGCAATGGAAGCTCTCTGCTGCTGTCCGCCGGAAAGCTGTGTCGGAAAGCTTTTATGCTTATTCTCCAGACCGACCTTCCTCAGAACCTCCAGGGAACGTCTTTTACGTTCCCTGTCTCCTACCTTAGCATACATTAGCGGTAATCCTACATTGTCAAGGATGCTCTGTTTCGGCAGCAGATTATACTGCTGAAAGATGAAGCCAATCGTCCTGTTGCGGATCTCAGCCAGGTCATCACCCTTTAATTGACTTACATCTCTTCCGTCCAACAGATATTGCCCGCTGGTGGGTGTGTCCAAAGCTCCGATAATATTCATGACAGTTGATTTGCCACTGCCTGACTTGCCGATGATAGCTACCATCTCGCCCTTGTAAATGGTCATATTAATACCGTTATTGGCTTTGATTTCCGTGTCACCGACATTATATATTTTATAAATATCTTTTAGTTCAATTAATGCTTCCTTTTCCATATTAATCTCCATTCTTACGAAAACCTGTATATGAGAAGCTCCCGCTATTACCACATATTATTTGCCGTATCTACCATACTGTTGTCATATGGTACATAGACTGTCTCGCCTTCCTTGATACCGCTCTTGATCTCGACATTCACGCCATCATTGATACCAATCTCTACAGTAACTGGCTTAAAGCCAGCCGGTGCTCCGGTTTTGGGATCTGCTACAGCCCCTTCGGACTGGACGTATACGATGTTATCCCTTTGTAGAGAAGCGCTGGGGATAGTAAGTACATTTTCTGCCTTTTCGATGACGACATTTCCTGTAACGTTCATACCCGGTAACAGGTTGTTATATTTCTCAACCTTGATAGTAACCGGATAAGAGGTGATGCCGTTATTGGTGTTACCCTTTAGGCTGATTTCCTCAATAATACCCTCGAAGCTGGCTTCAGGAAAGTTATCGGTAGTAATGGTAACCTTTTGACCCGCGGAAAGATTGCAAATCTGAAGTTCGTCAATATTCATATCGAATTTAAGGTATCCCATATCATAAATAATTGCCATAGGTCCAGCCTGTGTGTCTGTGACAGGATCGATTGTATCACCCTGCTTCTTGTTCTTTGTGATTACTTTGCCGGAAATCGGTGCGGTAATGGTATAATGCTCCATCTGTTTTTTCTGCGTATCCAGAGTGAGCTCAGCTTCCCGGATACTGATATCTGCACTTTTAATCTGGCTGTCCAGGTTCTTAGAGGAAAGGGTAAGGATAGTAGCACCTTTCTCAACCCACTGACCCTCCTTCACAGATAGTTGTGCGATTGTTCCTGCGGTTTCAGACGTAAGAGCGGTCTGTGTCTCAGCGCGGAAGGTACCGTTGCTGTTGCAGACAACTCCCGACACGGAAGCCTCTGCCAGATCTCCTGCTTTGATTCCGCCGGAATTCTTTACGCTGATGGTTACTTTTTTAGCAATTACGCCACCTTCAATAACCTCTTCCATATTGCTGACATTCGTTACTTTGCCCTTAATGGTCTCGCCGGTTGCTTCCATGGTAATAGAAGCCGACTTGCCGATCCAGGAGCTTTTAGCCTCATAGGAAGGGAACAGCAGGTCCAGATACATACTGTCGCTGTTATATATATCTGCGATGGTGGTACCGGGTTGAAGAGAAGCACCCTCCTTGACATACAGCTTTTTGATGTATCCACTTTCTTTGGCGCTGATACTTAAATCAGCCTGTTTATCAAGCGTATCCTGATAAAGTAGCTTTGCCTTATCGACATTTAATTCAGCTGTTTTCATGCTGTTTTCGATCTCACTGGTACTGATCTGATAAAGTAGCTGACCTTTATTTACGGAATCTCCCTCTTCAAATGGAGCGGATAGTATCTCGCCCTTGACCAATGATTTTACCTCATATTGGTCTGCCGGATTCAAGGTTCCTTTTCCTGAGATGGAGGATTCTACCTTTCCTATGGCAGCCTGTGCAGTTGTAAACTGTGCATCCGCTTTCGTCGGTTTTGATCTTGTTACGAAGAAGATAACAACCGCCGCGATGAGTAATAGGATAATAACCCATTTAATTACTTTCTTTCGATTTATATTTTTAAAAGTGATCCTTTTCATCTGTCCTGATCCTTTCGTTATTTGGTTACTACGATGATACGTATCGGTCCGTTAGCATTTTCCATATATCCTTCAAGCAAGGTACCGTTCTTGCTGGTGATATCCTCTAAGGTACCTTTATAATAGCTACCGGACTTATAGAAGAATACCAGTGCATCGTCGGAGATACGATATACCTTATCGCCTGAGTTAGCCTGTTTTCCATCAATGTATAAAAGACGAGTCCTTTGAAGGTTCTTTACTTCCTTAATGGAATTATCCTCGAATTTCACTGCCTTCGGTCCGGGAGTGATATCCCAGGTAACTTCATTGAGTGAAATCTGTTGCTCGGTTCCGAAATCAAAGGTTAGCTGATATGCATAAATTCCCTTTGTATAATCCGGGGTTACAGCTTTTACCAGCATACCACACTGATAATAGGAATCTGATATATTGCGAAGAACAAGATCCGTAATCTCTCCCGAGGAATTCACCCGGCAGAAAACGACTTGGTCGGAGCCCCAGGTGATTTCTCTCAGACGTGAGGTGGTCACCTTGTGATAATCCTTATTATTCACCTCGATCACCTTAGCATCAGAAGCTACTTTTCTGGAGGTGATATCAGATATATTATTTCCATTGAAGTAATCCACCCTTTTTATACTGGAGGTTCCATTTAAGAAGCTTACTTCGACTAAGTCACCGGTACGATAGGAGGTATCTGTAGTCGGGAATTCCAGCACGGTTCCTCCGGTCTCCACAATTTTGATTACTTTACTTACATTCCCGTCTTTATTTTCATCCCGGACCACCTTATCTAATACCTCAAGTACATAGCCTGAAAGTGTAGTGGACATTTTATCTATTTTGTAGATATCAGCTACTGATCCGTTGTAGCCGAATGCAACCGCAACGTTGTCACCTTCCTGTATATCGTTTTGTACAAGCCTTGCACCCCAGGCGTTTTCCGTCATATCCTTCATATCGCCGTCATCCGCACCGGAGGTACTCACAGGATAGATTGTTAAATTATAGGTTTTTCCTGCAACGGTGATCGAAGTGGGAGCTGAAAGAGTTGGGCCTACTGAATTTAGGACACCGTAGACGGTATCTCTGTAAACCCATACGCTTTTTAACTCCTTCGCGTAATAAATAACATCCGTATTCTTAACATCATTTACGGAAATACTCTTTCCGTTCTTATAAATCTTTCCATTGCCGATATCAAAGCCCAGGCTTTTCTGCCAATTACCGCCGGCAAGCCTTGACTGAAGCGGAAGGAGATAGGATACCTTGTCATCTCTTCCCAAAAGAAGTACGACCATCTGATTCTTTTTAATACCATAATTTCTGATCAGATAGTTGATATCATCATTTTTATCTGCGGTGTATGTCGTACCTGATACAGTCAGTTGCAAAGGAGTACCATTAGTATTAGTAACGGCATCCAGATTTCCATACACCTTCTTGTCATATACCCATACCTTATTCAACTGGTCAGCATAATAGAGGACGCTGTAGTCACTGATATCATCAGCTGAGATGGTTTTATCATCCTGTAGTATCTTATAATTAGAAATATCCTTAGCAAGCTTCTTGCTCCAGTTTCCTTCTGCGAGGACCGGACCCTTGGATTTCTTTTCAAGCAGTGCCTGATAATTTATTTTTCCATCAGTATCGACGGTATAACCGAGGGTCTGAGCATAAATCTGTCCTGACTTATTCTTTGCATTCAACAGATTATAAAACAGATTTATGCAATTAGCCTTTGTCAGCTTATCAGTTTCGCTTTTGCTGATGTTCTCGTTTAAGCCTAGCTCCTTGAACTTATCAAATCTGCTGCCGGAAAGCCGATTACTGAAATCTTCATTGGTATATCCGAGAATGGCAAGTGTACCATAAGCGGCTTCCTTGAGAGTAACAGCCTGCTTCGGCTTAAATTTACCTCCCAGGTACCCGCTCATATAGCCCTTGGATACTGCCATCTGAATATAGGTTGCTTTTGTTGTGTTTGTTTTAACATCCTGAAAAAGCTTTGATGTTTTGGTTGATTTGACATCCCCGGCACTTAAGGATGCCTGCACCAGTATCTGTGCGAATTCTTCTCGGGTAGCAAATTTACCCTTTACTACGCGGTTGCCTGCACTATCTCTTGTAATTCCTGCCAGATCGGTTATATCGGCAGCTTTCGTCCCGGATGCTGCATAGGCATCGGCCGGCGCTGACTGGATGATAAATATTCCAAGCAGTAAACATGCTAATATAACTCTGAATGAACGTGTAACAGATTTCATTATTATTAAAACCTCCCTTTTATATTTGCCCCTTTAGTTCATACGGTTATGCCGTTCTCCCGTCACTCTTTGATTAAAGTCTGAAAGGTGCTGTGCACATTTTCAGATAACATATAATGCAATTAGAAACGGGCATACATTGCATTATATGTTATCCGAAAAGCACTATTGGTGCTTTAGACTTTAATCGTACTTATTCTTCCTGAATAATCAAGTTGTGGAATGAATTGGGTCAATGAATATTAACGATAATTATACAGCATTTTTTTCAATTTGCATTAAAGGAATATTAAAAAAATTATAAAGATTATCTTAAGATATAGAAATTGGATGCAAAAAGCACTGCCTGATACTTTAATTATAATTAAAAGTCTAAATTCCGGCGTGTCGGAATAAGATATGAAAGAGGCATTCCATCGTATGTCCATATCTAAGGAGGGATTTAAGTGGACCTGATAAAAAAGAATATTCATATGAATAAATTGAGATGTAAGAGTACCCTGCAGCTTACATTGGACGATGATTTCAATGTCCCCGACGTCAAACCGGACATTGACCAGATAATTACTGCGCAGGGAGAAGTCAGAATTAATGACATCAAGGCTGTGAACGGTAAATTGCTAGTAAAAGGGGCACTTCGCTTTAATGCATTATTCTTGAGTGAAGGTGATGCCAGACCAATTCAAAACCTGTCAGGAGAAATCCCCTTTGATGAGACAATCAACATGGATGTCAATTGTGCAGATGACGAACCGATTGTCAAATGGGAACTGGAGGATCTCTCAACCGGACTGATCAATTCCAGAAAACTGAGTGTGCGCTCGATCGTAAGACTGTATGTAGCAGTGGAGGATCTGTATGACGAAGAGACTGCGGTCATGGTGGAAGGTTCCGAAGATATTCAGTACATAAACAAGAAGATTGAGGTTACCAATGTTGCTATCAATAAAAAGGATACCTACCGCATCAAGGATGAAATAGTCCTTCCGGCTAATAAGGCAAATATAACCTCTCTGCTTTATCAGGACATTGGCTTAAGTAATGTTGAGGTACGACTCCTGGAAGACAAGTTCACAATTAAGGGTGAAATACCCGTGTTTGTCCTCTATGCCGGTGAAGATGAGGATAATTCGATTGAATATTACGAGTCAGAAGTACCTTTCAGCGGGACGATTGAATGCAATGGTTGTACGGAGGATATGGTAGAGGATATTACCTTCAGCATCGCCAGCAATAATATGGAGGTCAAGCCGGACACAGACGGTGAGGAGAGAGTCCTCGATATAGAGGTCAACTTAGAATTGGGAATTAAAGCTTATGAAACCTGTGAGCCGGAAATTTTGTGTGACATCTACAGCCCACTGAAGGAAATCACCCCGATCATGCGAAATGCGGACTATGAGAATCTGGTAATCAAGAATAATAGTAAATACCGGATCGCTGACCGAATCAGGGTATCCGAGGATCAGCCGAGAATCCTCCAGATCTGCCATGCCAACGGGGATATCCAAATTGATGATGTGAATGCGGAAGGGACAGAGCTTCTCGTAGATGGCATCATAGAAGTAAAAATATTGTATATCTCCGAAGAAGACCGCAGACCGTTGAACTCCCTTCGAGGCGCGATACCATTTTCACAGGTGATTGAACTGAAAGGAATGAAGCCTGGCAGTAATTATGAAGTGAAGCCCGGAATTGATCAGCTGAGTGTTATGATGCTGGATAGTGAGGAGATAGAAGTCAAAGCGACCATTAATCTGAATACGATCGTATTTGACGTGATTACCGAACCGATCATAACTGATGTTACCGTAGCACCATTAGACATGGAAAAGCTACAGGCAATGCCCGGAATCATCGGATATGTGGTGAAAAGAGAGGATTCTCTGTGGAATATTGCAAAGAAATATTATACGACCGTGGATAACATCATGGCTGTGAACGAGCTTGAGAATGAGCGAATTCAGGAAGGTGATAAGTTGATTATTACCAAGAAGGTAGATACTGTATTATAATTTGATTTTCCTATTAACATTTTGTGGATATATGCCGAAATAAACTATACAGAAAAAAGCGGACACGGATGTTCGAACAAAGAAACCAAGGAGAAGAGTTTCTCCTGCTATTATTAATCACGGAGGATTGATTATATGGGTGTAAACGGAGTAACAGGCGTAGGCCAGACCTACGAAAGTGGATCAACATCGAAAGCAAAAGCTAGTCAGAACGCAGAAAAGAATCAAACGAAGCAGGAGGATACCTCTGCAGCAGTATATGAGAAAAGCGAGACGATACCGGAAACACCAAAGAAAATTTATACCAGGGATGAGGTATCAGTGAATCGTCTGATGGCGGAGGTTGACAGGAGGACACAGAGCCTGAGGGAGCTGGTTCAGAGACTAATCATAAAGCAGGGTGAAACCTTTACAGATGCAACAGATATCTATCAAAAGCTTCGCGAGGGCAAGGTTCAAGTAGATGATGCGACCAGAGCACAGGCACAGAAGGATATCGCAGAGGACGGCTTCTGGGGCGTGGAACAGACTTCAGGAAGAATGGTGGAATTTGCCAAAGCATTATCCGGCGGTGATCCTGCCAAGGCGAATGAGATGATTGCAGCTGTCAAGAAGGGTCTCGAAGAGGCGAAGAAAGCCTGGGGCGGTGACCTTCCGGAGATCAGTCAGAAGACGGTTGATGCCACCATCAAGAAACTGGAAGAATGGCGTGACGGAACCGGCGAGTAGATTGAGAAATATTACTATAAAATTTAGGAGATGTTGCGAAACATCTCCTTTTTATTTATGACGATAGAAAGTTCGCAGAGCGTACTTTCTATCGTTTAGAATCAGGACATACTATTATCTGGGCCAATATGGGGTGGTAAGGAAGACCTGCTTTCCGAAATGCCTGTGCTTTTTAAAATATGTAAGAGCTTTTTTAGCTAATTCACGATTTTGATAGATACCGAATACAGTAGGTCCGCTGCCGCTCATCAGTGAATTCAATGCACCCAGCTCTTTCATCTTGTCCTTGATTTCTGAGATAATCGGATATTCCTTTATAGTAACAGTCTGTAGTATGTTATCCATAGATTTCGCAAGAGAGTGAAGATCTGCGTCAGCCAATGCCATTCTCATTGCTGAAATATCCGGATGAACGATCTTTTCATTCAGCTTCAGATTCTCATACACATATTTGGTGGAGACGCTGATATCAGGCTTCACAAGCAGTATAGAACAGGAGGGAATGGGTGGAAGAGGAGTCAGGATCTCTCCGATTCCTTCAGACAGAGCAGTCCCGAGCCGGATGCAGTAGGGTACATCGGCACCGATTTGTACCCCTAGCTTCATGAGCTCTTCTTTTGAGACATTTTTATGAAACAGTTGATTTAAACCGAGTAGAGTAGCAGCCGCATCCGAGCTTCCACCTGCGAGTCCTGCCGCAACCGGAATCTGCTTTTCCAAGTGGATAGATAAGCCTGTGCTTAGTCCATAGGTTTCCATAAAAAGAGAAGCGGCCTTATAAACCAGATTATCCTGATTGCTGGGAAGAAAAGAGAGATTCGTAGTCATGGCAATTCCTTGCTCCGCGGTGCGATTGATCGTAATCACATCATGTAATTCGAGAGACTGCATGATCATACATACATCATGATATCCGTCCTCGCGTCTTCTTAATACATCCAATCCAAGATTTATCTTTGCATAAGCATTTACTGTAATCATTTGCCGGCTACCCCCATGAAATCGTCCTTTGCTCCAATCAGAGTATATCCATTTTACCATATTGATACCACCCGCACAATGTGTTAAGCAGTCTTATCTTTATTAGTAAATAATTTTTTTAGTGACTCCAATAGCTTCAAGCGGACTTTTACAGGAGTCTTCCTATGGATCAGGGCTTCATACTCTTCCTCGGTCAACAGTTTGGAAAGCTTTTCACCGGACTTCTGATCTACGATGCTATAGGTTTCGTCCACAAAGCAGAGCGGCGGAAACATGACACACCACCAGTTTCTACCTTCAGCATTTCCAAGTTTTATTCGGAGGGCATGGTAACGGCCGGGAGGAAAGGTATAGGCACCGTATACTTTTAAAGGAAAATAGCAGTCCTCCAGAGATGCTGTTGCATGATAGTCATAGCCTTGCTTTTGTATTGTGGTATTAGCAAGGGTAACCAATTCGGGAAGCTTACTCTGCACTTCTGCCCTGACCGCACTGAGATTTGTACAGTCTGTTAGCATTGGTGCCAGATAACTCACTAACTGATCCTTCACAAGAAGCTTCAATGTCTGATCTTCAGCACTGTCACTATTGGCGATGACATGGAAACGCAGGATTTCCTCGGCAATTCCCTCCTGTATATTCTTATCCTGCATTGCGGCTGCTCTGATGGCAAGATTTCCTATGCCGAGCAATAGTAGTAGCAGAAGCAGTAGTACTTGGTTATTATATTTTTTACTTCGTATTTTATGTAAGAAATGATTTCTTGCTTCCTGTTTCGTGGTAGGATACTCCGGTAACATGATTCTGTTCATACTTCTCTTTAACCCTTTCTAAAATACCTTTTGATTCCTTGCATTTGTCAAAAGTCTTGCCGGAAAATTGGTATTTAATACATATGAAATTGCATCCTATAGATTAAATTGTTCCGTAAGGCTGAGGCAAGGCAGCTTATTCCTGCTTGAACAGATCAGGAACAAGTAGTACAATGAAAGGACCTGATCGATCTCGATTAGGGATTGGATGATCTGGAGGTATGGAAATGACGAAGGATATTATCGTAACAATAGAAGGAAGGCAGCTGGATGCTGATGAAATGGTGATGATTTTTAAAGCAGACGGTGTATATCATCTACAGCACGGGAAGCATTTCATTCAATATGATGAGCCCGCGGAAACAGCAGGTGCTGTAATTAAGAACATGATAAAAATCTCACCGAAGCGTATCGAGATAACAAAAAAGGGTGCTGCATCCTCACTGATGTATTTTGATTTGGATCAAAATACAGAAGCGATTTATCAGACACCCTATGGTGACTTGCGTTTTGAGGTAAGAACCTCCGGAATACTTCTGGAAGAGACAGAGACTACCCTTTTGGTGAAACTGGAATATACTTTATATACGGAGGGTTCTCACCTTTCAGATCATAAGACGGTCATTATAGTACAGGCAATACCTTCTATTTCACATCCTCACTGACAAAGCCATGCTCATCGATCACGATATGGAAGGAAAGCTTTTGCATAAAATCATAGTAATCACCGATTTCTTTTTGATCCGTTAATAGGTAGGTTTTCATGGCCTTGTTCATCACAGGAAGCAGCTGAACCCGCACTGTTTTGTCAGGATCCAGATAAAGCTTCAACATGCCGGATTCCTTGTTGGACTTATTGAACCAGAAGTTACCAAGGCTGTAGGCGATCGGCTTACCCTGATAAAACTCAATTCCCTGCATCACATGAGGATGACAGCCAATCACGGCATCTGCTCCCGCATCGATATAATTTTCTGCCAATACTCTTTGATATTTTTCAGGATAGTGCTTCAACTCCACACCCCAATGTACGTAGACAACAACAAAATCGCTGTTCTCCCTGGCTTCCTTTATGGATTCTGTGATCACTGCAGGATCGTAGGTTCCTACCATACCGGGGGTGGTATCTGTTGCATACCAGTTTGTATCGAAGACAACACGGGAGGCAGCTACGAAGGCGATGGTTTTGTCTCCAACCTTTTTATAGACCGGTGATTTCGCTCTGTCCATGTCTTCTCCGGCCCCAACATAGTCGATCCCTGCGGTATCCAAGGTACTGAAGGTGTCAATCAGGGCATCCTGACCAAAGTCCAGCGCATGATTGTTCGCAAGACTTACGATATCTGTTCCCATCTCCTTTAAAATACTCACACGACCAGGCTTTGCCCGAAAGGTATAGGATTTATTCTCTTCCTCTACCCCTCTTTTGCTGAAAGCAAATTCGTTATTCAGCATCATGATATCTGAATTGTTCATTTCTTCCACCAAATCCTTGGACAGCACACCGAGAATACCTTTTCCTTCCGAATCATAGATCTTCACAGGGTAGGAATCCTCATCTAGGTTGACATCTCCTGCAAAGCTCAGAACGATAGGACCAGGCGGAGTCTGAGTGGGAGCCGGAGTCGGGGTGGGTGTCGGGGGATTCGTTGGCTTAGCCGGTTCTTTCGGAACTGGGGTAGGAATAAAGCTATTATCGTCTGAAACAGTCTGCTTATCCTCTCTCAACTGCTGATCAAAAGCGAAAATCAAAAGTCCGGTGAAGGCGCAGATGGACAGAATACAGATTACAGACAGTAGAACAAGACTTCTTTTTTTCATACATAACCTCCATTCTGATTAAGCATTCCTGCTGACAAAACACCCCGGTTGGGGGCTGGCAGTGATAAAAGAAATCCTCTTACCTTTCTGACATCTGCCGCATAGGTAAGAGGACGATTCTATTTCTCTTTTTTCTTGAATATACCCGTGATTTTCTGAGTAAGGCTTTTCTTTTCTTTTCTTTGTTCAAGATTTCCTCTTAGGCCCTTTACATCCATGATATAAATACCGCTAAGAACAGCTTTGATTTCTTTCTTGACAGGAACGAGATCATAGATCTTGGCATCGCATACCAGATTCATTACCTTCGGACCTATTTTTGCTTTTACGATCGGAACCTTGGAACGACGTAAATACTTCGGAGTTGAGTCAAGCACCATCTTAGGAAGATTGGCTTCTGTCAGTTTCATTTTCTTTTTATCAATAACGAGGATGGATACCGTCTGAGCAGCTGACTGCATCTGTGCTTCGGAGTCCTCCTGTTTCTTCTGTAGCTTTTTACCTGCAAAATATAATGCGATTAGAACACCGGTTACCACGACAGCCACGATTAACAATACAATGGTCAATGTATTCACGGGTTATGTACCTCCTCATAATTTTACGATTTCAAGTGCCCGGCTCTTACAGAGGGCAACGATAATTGTAACATCTTTTCAATAAAAAATAAATAGAAAAATTCATTTTGAGAAAATATACAGAGTCCCTGAGTCTACACCAGGGCTTCATTCTTCTGAAGCATTTCGCGAATGATTCCCTGCACATAGGAACCAAGGAATTTCTGCTGTTCTTTCTCTAACTCTTTCGGATAAATAGGCTTCCCATATTCGATGATAACATGTGCTGCACGAACCCAGGGCATATGGTTTTCGAATACCTCATCTGAATTGGAGATTGCTACCGGGATAATGGCACAGCCCGTCTTCTCGGCAATCTTAAAGCTTCCTTCCTTGAAGGGAAGCATCTCTTTGCCATGATTACGGGTTCCCTCCGGTGAAATAAATACGGAATAGCCATCCTTGACCAAATCGATCCCCTTTAGTATCGTCTTCAACCCCTGTTTAATATCTTCACGGTCTAAGAAAAGACATTGGAGGAACTTCATCCAGGTGCTTAAGAAAGGTATTTTGCCGATTTCTTTCTTCGACATAAAGCTTGTCAGTGTCGGGACCGAGCTGTAAGCAACCGGTACATCAAAATAGCTTCGGTGATTGGATATATACAGTACCGCTTCTCCCTTCGGAATGTTATCCCTGCCGAGGACTGTCTTCTTAACCCCGCAGATCAAGAGCAGGATATGGAAAGCGCCTACGACGATCCGCTGAGAGCTGGCTACCATGGCATGATGGTTAAAGCGTCCGATGATCAACTCAATTAAATATAATGGAATGCTGATAATGAAAAATATCAGCAGAAATAATGCCGCAAAAACGATACGCATAAAATCCTCCCATAGATTTATTATGTTTCATCTTTCTAGTTTCATACATCGTTTAGAAAATACCGTTAATTAACAGGAGCTTCCGTCACTATTGATTCCGGTAAGACGGTGGGCATCGGAGCCTCGGTAACTCCTGCTATTTCAGTCGGAACCGGTTCAGCAGTCGGTGCTGGTGTCATGGTAGGCTCGGGAGTCGCTGTAGTACCGGGAGTGGCAGTCGGAGCTTCGGTTGGAGTCGGCTTCGACTGAGATTTTACGATTGGAACAGTACTGGGGCCTTCTGATCCGACAGGCTCTTCCTCTGGGTATTCCTCTTCCGGGCTACCGTCTATAATCTCACCGTTGGCTCCAATGACTATGGCAGATCCACTTGCGGGAACCGGAGTCACCTTCGGAGGCTTGTAATTAATAATACTTGCATACTTCGCCTCAAAATCAAAATTCGGGCTTGGAGAATAATGATAGTACTCATCCAAGGTCATATGGTTGGTATAAAGATATTCAGCAAGTCCTTTGCCTACATACCGGATATGCCAGGGCTCATAGGCATATCCGGTAATTTCCTCGTTGCCTTCCGGATATCGAATAATATAACCATATTGATGCGCATTTGCTGCCAGCCATTTTCCCTCCGGAGATTTGGCAAAGGTATTGTCCAGTTTAAAATCCTGTGACTCTGCCGATACATCGATCGAAAGACCTGTCTGATGTTCGCTGGTTCCGGGAACGGCGGAATATCGAAGGGTATAGGTTTTACCCTTTTTCACAATATTATTTTTAAAGATGGAGGTCTGTCGCTGGTAAGAGCGGTATGCTGAGATACCGTACAGGATGACATGATCCTCCTTTGCAGCTGCAAACAGCTGCTCCAGTGCCCCTGCGGCTTCCGGGCGCATCAGGGTGCGCTCGTCATATGTAATCAGATTAAAGATAACGTTTGGTGTAACCAGCTCTTTCGGGACATAATCTCTTGGCAGAGAATATTCCTTATTTACAAAAACGGTAATACTTGAGGGATCTAAATCCATCTCAGTGGCCGGAACAAAAGGTTCTTCGGTAACCTCCGGCTCTGCTTTAATCATAGAGGCATCCCCTTCGGTAGAACCCTCTACCGGAACGGGAGGGATATATGTATAGTCACCGTCTTCTTTTCCCTCCACTGACAAAACGTGAACGGATGCGAGAGCCGAGGTTTCTTCATTATCTCCGCTAACATGAGCAATCCGTAAAAATACAGCGCCACTTACGAGAATAAGGGCGGTCGAGGATGCGATAACGGTGACCAGGGTCTTTTTTTTCAAAACAATAACTCCTTTCGTACATTAGAACGGGAAGGGACGATCTGCTTGTCATTTGTCTAAGCTTATCACCTATAGTATAACACAAGAGAGCTAAAAATGAAGTGGGATTAATCGGATTTTTTAGCTTGGAGCATAAGGAAGTATGCTACTTGGAATCTTCTGTCAGGCTGTCAAGAAGCTCAGTTTTCATGCGATACAGCTTTACGGAGAGATCGACATATACAATATGAGGATTGATTAAGCGTCTTGCCTCATCCCATAAAGAATCTTGCTCATTGATGCAGTATTCCCTGATCTCCATAACTGAGGGGGAGGTGTAGACGCATTTTCCGGAAAGGAATACCGGTACTAACAGTTCACGCAGAGTATAGGTTCCGGGCTCTAAGTAGGTCTTCTTCCAGGTTGCAAGAGGATCGAACAATAAAAGCCTTTCGCCTTCCAAAAAACTCTCATCCGCGAGAGCAATCAGATCTGCCTTGACCTTGCCACTTTCTTTTTCATAGATACGTATCACTTTTTTGTTGCCCGGATTAGTAATCTTCCATTGGTTTTCAGACAACTTTATCTTCGGTATGAAATTACCGTTCTTTTGTATCGCTGCCAGCTTATAGACACCGCCGAAGGAAGGGCAGTCTCTTGAGGTAATCAGCTTGGTTCCTACACCCCAGGAGTCAATTTTGGCACCCTGAGTTTTTAAAGAATCAATCAGATACTCATCTAAATCACTGGAGGCTGTAATTTTTGCTTCAGTAAAACCTGCAGCATCAAGCATTTTTCTTGCTTTCTTGGACAGATAGGCGAGGTCACCACTATCGAGCCGAATGCCATATTTCTCCGGCATTGTGCCTGCAGTACGAAGCTCATCAAAAACCTTGATGGCATTGGGAACACCACTGCGAAGTGTATCATAGGTATCAACCAGCAATGTAGTATTCTGCGGGTATAATTCTGCATATTTGCGGAAAGCGGAAAGCTCATCGTCAAAGCTCATAATCCAACTGTGGGCATGCGTTCCCAATGCTGGAAGATCATAGAGCTTAGCGGATAAGACATTACTGGTGCCGATACAACCGCCGATCACGGCTGCTCTGGCTCCTAAGGTACCGGCGTCCGGTCCCTGCGCTCTTCGAAGACCGAATTCCATCACCGGCTGTCCGCCTGCAGCGTATACTACGCGGGATGCTTTGGTAGCGATCAGACTCTGGTGATTGATGATATTCAGCAATGCGGTTTCTATCAACTGAGCTTCCATAATAGGTGCGATGACTTTCACTAACGGCTCCATCGGAAATACGACGGTTCCCTCGGGAATTGCATAAATATCTCCGGTAAAACGAAAATCTTTTAAATATGAAAGAAAACCCTCCTGAAATATGTTCAGACTCCGCAAATAAGCTATATCGTCTTCGGAAAAACATAGTGCCTTAATATATTCAATGACCTGTTCCAATCCGGCACAGATGGCATAACCGCTTCCGCTGGGATTCTCACGGTAGAATACATCAAAGATTACGGACTCGTTATTCTTATTATTGTAGTAACCCTGCATCATTGTCAGCTCATAAAAATCAGTTAATAAGGTTAGATTCTGTTTTCCCATAATAACCTCCATGCCTGCCGAAAAGCAGTTCCTAATGCTAATGTGATGTTAAAACCTTGAAACAATAACATCATATCAAACCATATACCAGAATCAAGGAGAAGTCAAGGTGTCAATCGACTTAGGTGTTATTTTGTTGATTAATAAAATATTTTGAATTTATTGAAAACAATGTTCGAAAATGCTACAATATTCTTATCTATAAGGATGGATATGCTCGAAATTAAGCTTTTACACGGAGGTAATAAGCGATGGTTACTAACGAGAAGGGTTTTGTTGATGTGATACCGGGCAGAGCTATCATAAAAACAGCCGGTTATGGAAAATGGTCACCTACGGATGTGGAAGATTTGGGACAGATGATCCTGTCGGTTATCAGGGATTTTGAGAAGAAAAGCTGGGGCTATATTGCAGATCCTACACGAATGGACCCTATTCTTTCAAAAGATACCTCAGAAGCTTTCAGTATGCTACACCGCCGGTTGGAGAGTGAAGGCTGTTGTGCCCTTGCTTTTCTGGATAGTAATACATCAAGTATGAAGCTGATATCTCAGATGCATCACAATAATTCGGAAACTTCGATTGAAGTCCTTCATTTTGAGAATGAAGCCCAGGCTCTGGAATGGATGAAAGAGCTCGGACTATAAGCGAGAAGGGCTTTGGCAGAAGAAAAGTATTGACAATAAGGGCGTTTTATACTATTATAATGAAAATTGATAAAAACGTTGACGGAGAGAGTAAGCGTATAGCAAACGTCTCAGCGAACCGGGGAGAGTGTGAGCCCGGTATCAGTAGCGTATGACTGAAAATCACTCCCTAGTTGCAAGACCCAAAGGCGTGTCGGATGCAGGCTGAGTAGGTTAAGCCGGTATCTACCGTTATATAGATAATGTATGTCCACGGTAAGCGGATTAGACATGCAATACAGGACATTTGCCAAGCTTGCTTGAGCAGATGGCATGGATTACATGGAAAAGCGCAGCGAGAACAGATGTTACCTGGCGGTAACATCCGAAGACGAAGTCTTCGAGTTCTAATCCGCGCAACTAATTTAGACAGCTGACTTGACGGAGTACGTGAAACAGGTGGTTAAGTGAAAGCATATGCTCTCATCCTATTTCGGATGAGAGCTTTTTTAATTCTTTAATAATCATTTTTTATTTAGGAGGATTCATATGTACGATAAGGTGTCAACCGATTTAAACTTTGTCGACCGCGAAAAAAAGGTATTAAAGTTTTGGCAGGAGAACAATATCTTCGAAGCCAGCATTGAGGAGCGTAAAGAGGGTGAAACCTATACCTTCTATGACGGACCGCCGACGGCGAACGGCAAGCCGCATATCGGTCATGTCCTGACCAGAGTAATTAAGGATATGATTCCAAGATACAGGACCATGAAGGGTTATAAGGTACTTCGTAAGGCAGGATGGGATACCCATGGACTTCCGGTAGAGCTTGAGGTCGAGAAAAAGCTCGGTATCGACGGCAAGGAACAAATCGAGCAGTACGGTCTGGAACCCTTCCTTCAGGAATGTAAGGAAAGTGTGTGGAAGTATAAGGGTATGTGGGAGGATTTCTCCGGTACAGTAGGCTTCTGGGCGGATATGGATAACCCATATGTTACTTATCATAACAGTTATATCGAATCTGAATGGTGGTCTTTAAAGCAGATCTGGGAAAAAGGGCTTTTATATAAGGGCTTCAAGATCGTTCCCTACTGCCCGAGATGCGGGACTCCTCTGTCCAGCCACGAGGTTGCACAGGGCTATAAGGACGTGAAGGAGAAATCCGTCATTGCGAAATTCCGTGTGAAAGGAACTCAGGATGAGTATATCCTTGCCTGGACCACGACACCCTGGACACTTCCTTCCAACGTGGCTCTCTGTGTGAACCCTGTGGAAACCTATGTTAAGGTAAAGGTACAGGTGGATGAGAAGGGAAATGTACTGAAGAAGGATGGCAGCTGCGCCTGTGGACATTCCCACGGCCACGAGGAGCATGACCATGAACCGGCAGTAGCCGCTGCTACAGAGCATTATATTCTTGCTGAAGCGTTGCTCGGTGTTCTTGAAGGTGATTATGAAATCGAAGAGACCTATGTTGGTAAGGATCTGGAATATAAGGAATATGAACCGCTATTCGATTATGCGAAGCTGGATAAAAAAGGTCACTATGTTACCTGTGACAGCTATGTAACCTTATCCGACGGTACCGGCGTGGTTCATATCGCGCCTGCCTTCGGTGAAGACGATTCCCGTGTCGGCAAGAGCTATGATCTTCCTTTTGTACAGTTAATTGATGGTAAGGGAGAGTTTAGGCCCGAAGCAACAGACTTTGCGGGAATGTTCTGTAAGAAGGCTGATGAGCCGATCATGAAAATGCTGGCACAGAAGAAGCTGCTCTTTAAAATTCTTAAATTTGAACACAGTTATCCCTTCTGCTGGCGCTGCGATACTCCGCTGATTTATTATGCAAGAGAATCCTGGTTCATCAAGATGACAGCAGTCAAGGATGAGCTGATTGCTAATAATAACACAATTAATTGGATGCCGGAGAGCATCGGACAGGGCCGCTTTGGTGACTGGCTGAAGAATGTACAGGATTGGGGACTATCCCGTGACCGTTACTGGGGAACTCCGCTTCCGATCTGGGAGTGTGAGGATGGACACCGTCATTGTATCGGAAGCATCGAAGAACTGAAATCTATGTCTGATAATTGCCCTGACGATATCGAGCTTCACAGACCCTTTATTGATGCGGTTACCATCAAGTGCCCGGAATGCGGCAAGCAGATGACACGTGTGAAACCGGTTATCGATTGCTGGTATGATTCCGGCTCCATGCCTTTCGCACAGTGGCACTATCCTTTTGAGAACAAAGAAATTTTTGAGGATAACTTCCCGGCAGATTTCATCAGTGAGGCAGTGGACCAGACCAGAGGTTGGTTCTACTCCCTGCTTGCGATCTCCACACTCATCTTCAAGAAGGCACCTTTTAAGAATGTAATCGTATTAGGGCACGTACAGGATGAGAATGGACAGAAGATGTCCAAATCGAAAGGAAATGCAGTTGATCCTTTCGATGCGCTCGACCGACACGGTGCGGATGCCATTCGTTGGTATTTCTATATCAATTCGGCTTTATGGCTGCCGAACCGTTTCCATCACGGAGCAGTTACAGAAGGACAGAGAAAATTCATGGGCACTCTTTGGAATACCTATGCATTCTTTGTACTCTATGCAAATATAGATCATTTCAATGCTTCGGAATATTCCTTGGAATATGACAAGCTGCCGGTTATGGATAAATGGCTTCTTTCCAGACTGAACACTCTGGTGAAATCCGTGGACGGACTTCTGGAGGAGTACCAGATCACCGAAGCGGCACGACTTCTTGCAGACTTTGTGGATGAACTATCCAACTGGTACGTAAGAAGAAGCAGAGAACGTTTCTGGACCAAGGGAATGCCGCAGGATAAGATCAATGCATATATGACTTTATATACTGCACTTGTTACCGTATGCAAGCTATCCGCACCTTTTATTCCGTTTATGACAGAGGACATCTATCAGAATCTGGTTCGAAATGTAGATAAGTCTGCTCCGAAGAGCATCCATCTGTGTGATTATCCGGTTTGCAATGAGACTTGGATCGATAAGGAGTTGGAGGCGAACATGGAAGAGGTGCTTGAGGTGGTGGTACTGGGCCGTGCCTGCAGAAATGCCGCTAATATCAAGAACCGTCAGCCAATCGGGAAGATGTATGTGAAGGCGGATAAAACAGTCTCTGAGTTTTATACAGCAATTATTGCTGAAGAATTAAATGTGAAGGACGTCGTATTTACGAAGGACGTACGCAACTTTACTTCTTATAGCTTCAAGCCACAGCTAAAGACCCTCGGACCGAAGTTCGGTAAGCAGATCGGAGCGATTCGTACCCTTCTGGCGGAACTGAACGGCAACGAGGCAATGGATGAGATTAACGCTACCGGACAGCTGAAGATTAGCCTGGAGGGTGTGGAAGCGGTTCTGGAAAAAGATGACCTGTTGATTGAGGCGGCTCAGACAGAGGGCTTCGTCTCTGACTCGGATCACGGTATTACCGTAGTACTTGATACTAACTTAAGTGAGGCCTTGATTGAGGAAGGCTTTGTGAACGAGATCATCAGTAAAATCCAGACCATGCGTAAGGAAGCTGATTTTGAGGTTATGGATCAAATTCGTGTATTCCAAAACGGCAATGACAGAATCAAGGATATTATTCTTCGCAATGCTGAGGAGATTAAAGCGCAGGTATTGGCTAAGGAACTGGTGCTGGATCAGGCACAGGGCTTTGTGAAGGAATGGAATGTGAACGGAGAGGAAGTAACCCTCGGCGTAGAAAAGCTGTAAACACAGCGGAATATAATTAAATCTGAGTAAAGTGATGGACTGGTACCTCGCAGGAAGTACCGGTCCATTTTCTTATCTTCATAATTAATTCACGGATCGGTAATAAAAAGAACACATTTACTGTTTATAATACAGTTATAAGTTAATTGAAGAAGCCACGACTGCAGCGCGGTTACTGGCTTCGCCTAACAATAAGTAAAATTGATATAGATGGATTTCATAATATTTTCCCTCCCGAAGTGAAGATTCGAAGAATCTTCACTTTTCCTCTTTTTCAGAAAGAGGCTGTCATAAAAGCAATGAGAATATCGTTGCCATGTTGGCCTACTTCCTGCGAAAAATGCAGAAGAAATCAGACGTATTTGGGTTCGGGATACCGGAATATGGCTTTACTTTCCTAGATCTATATACTATAATTATTTTAGAAGCAAGAAGCATCAATATGGAATGTAAATTGATATGCCTTTACAGATTTCGCAGCAGCGGGATATCGAATAGAAAGGATGGGATTTATATGAAGTTAATTTATGTAATTGTCCGTAATGTTGATAGCAGTTATGTCACAGAGGCATTGAACAAACAGGGCTTCTATGTTACAAAGCTAGCGAGCACCGGCGGTTTTCTGAGAGAAGGGAATACTACCCTGATGATAGGTACCGAGGAAGATAAAGTGGATCATGTGATTGAAATCGTTAAGAAGGAATGCGGACCGAGACAGCAGATTATCTCCAATCCGGTCGGAGCGATAGAGTATGCCTCAATGAATGTTGTCGTAAATGTAGGCGGTGCAACCATCTTTGTCACAGATGTCGATAGATTTGTTAAGATTTAGAGATGAGAGTTTGAAGTAGGAATGATGGATTACCCCACAGGATAGCTCCCTTTACAAATGAAGGGTAGATAGCCTGTGGGGTCTTTTTAATAGATACTCTATGATTTTATGAATGAATCCTGTGATGAATTCTGTGATAGTACTTTATATCGGGTCTTATTTTGCAGGAAGCAAATACCGAAGAAAGTGCCGGATAAACCTGTGAATTTATAGTGAATTATTATGGAAATTTTGAATTATGCTTTCTTTTTGAACCTAAATATGATATAACGGAATATAGCACTGTAAAATATAATTCCGGACAGCAATAGGTTTTACCGGATTGAAGAGGAAAGGATATTATAATGAAGAAGAAAATATTGTTATTGATGATAGGGTTAAGCGTGATGCTGTTTGCCTGGGGTTGTGGAAAAAAGAGCGTAGCTGATGAGCTGAACGTACAAAAGGACACCCCGGCTGATACTGCAGAGGTAACGAAAGCGCCCGATAACACAACAGGTGATACTGCACAGGTTTCTCCCGCTCCGCAGGCTCCCGTCAGAGAAGCATATGAAGTAAGCGATTATATCACCCTGGGTCAGTATAAGGGTGTGAAAGCAACCTATGATAAATTAGAAGTAACAGATGCAGATGTTGAGAAGGCAATTCAGGACGAGCTATCTGCGAATTCAACTGAAGAAGAAGTAAAGGACAGAGCAATTGAGACAGGTGATATCGTAAATATCGATTATGAGGGCCTAAAGGACGGCGTAGCATTTGATGGCGGCACCGCTCAGGGTTATGACCTCGAGATTGGTTCAGGCAACTTTATCCCGGGCTTTGAAGATGGTCTGATCGGTCATAAGATTGGCGAGAAGGTTAAGCTTGATCTTACCTTCCCGGAAGGTTATCAGTCAGCAGATTTAGCAGGAAAAGCGGTAGTATTCAATGTTACCATCAACACCATCAAGGTTAAGAAATTACCTGAGTTAAACGATGAATATGTAAAGAGCAATACAGATTATGATACCGTAGCAGCGTATAAGGACGGAACCCGTGCAGATCTGACAGCATCGAATGAAGAGACTATGAAGAACGCTAAGATCAGCAGCATTCTGCAAACCATCGTAAGCAATTCAAAGATCTCCTCTTACCCTCAGACCCTGATTGATTATTACGGTTATGAGATGGAAAGCTATTATACACAATATGCGCAGATGTATGGTATGGATTTGGCTGCTTTTATTGAAGCAAACGGTATGACTCAGGATTCTTATGATACACAGAAGAAGTCGTATGCCGAGAACAGGGCAGCACAGGAGATGGTTCTTAATTCCGTAATTAAGGCTGAGAATATGGCTCTGACAGATGATGAGTATACCAAGGGAATTGCGGATTATATGAAGAAATATGATGTAAAGACCGAGGATGAATTTTATCAGAAGTATGGGACCAAGGAACAGATTACTGAAAGCCTGTTATGGGAAAAGACAGTCAACTTCCTTGTAGCACAAGCTGTTGAATAGTATGAAGAAAGTGAATAAAAATGCTGAGAGATTTTTTGCCGATTAGTATCGATGAAATGGTACAAAGAGGATGGGAACAATGCGATTTTGTCTTTGTGACAGGAGATGCATATGTAGACCACCCTTCCTTTGGACCGGCCATTATCAGCAGAGTATTGGAGAGCTATGGTTTCAAGGTTGGAATCATAGCTCAACCTGACTGGAGGGATAATAACAGTATTACTCTCCTGGGAGAACCAAGACTCGGGTTCCTGGTAAGTGGCGGTAATATGGATTCTATGGTGAACCATTATTCGGTTGCCAAAAAAAGAAGACAGACAGATGCCTATTCCCCCGGAGGAGAAATGGGCAGAAGGCCGGACTATGCAACTGTAGTATATTGCAATTTGATCCGTCAAAAATATAAGAATATCCCGATTATCATCGGAGGAATTGAAGCGAGTCTTCGCAGACTCGCCCATTATGATTACTGGAGTGATAAGGTAAAACGATCGATTCTGCTTGATTCCCAGGCAGACCTCATCTCCTACGGAATGGGCGAACATTCAATTGTAGAAATTGCTGAGGCCTTAAATAGCGGACTGGATATCAAGGACATCACCTTTATCAACGGTACCGTATTTAAGACGAAAGGTCTTGAGTCAGTTTATGACGCAGTTCGGCTTCCGAGCTTTCAAAGCATAACAGAAAACAAAAAAGCATTCGCTGAGAGCTTCTATATTCAATACTGCAATACGGATCCTTTCTCCGGAAAGAGGTTGGTGGAGCAGTATAAGGATAATGAGTATGTGGTACAGAACCCTCCGGCCAAGCCTTTGACACAGGCAGAAATGGATAGGGTTTATTCTCTCCCCTATATGAGAGAATATCACCCTTCTTATGAGGCTGCCGGGGGAATTCCTGCAATAGAAGAAGTAAAATTCAGTCTAGTCAGTAATCGGGGCTGCTTTGGCGGCTGCAATTACTGTGCCTTGACCTTTCATCAGGGACGTATTCTTCAGACCAGAAGTCATGAGTCTATCCTGTCCGAAGCGAACCAGTTGATCTGGGATAAGGATTTTAAAGGATATATTCACGACGTAGGAGGCCCGACAGCGAATTTCAGACATACAGCGTGTGAAAAACAGCTGACGAAAGGGGCCTGTATCAATAAGCAATGCCTCTTCCCGCAACCCTGCAAAAGCCTGAAGGTGGATCATAGGGATTATCTTAATCTGCTTCGCAAGCTCAGAGCATTACCTAAAGTCAAAAAGGTATTTATCCGTTCCGGTATCCGCTTCGATTATCTGATGGCGGATCAGGATGATAAATTCCTGGAGGAGCTTTGTGAACATCATGTCAGTGGTCAGCTGAAGGTGGCACCGGAGCATATCAGTGATCGTGTTTTATCTCTGATGGGTAAACCGGAGAATGCGGTATATGAGAAATTCCAGGAAAGGTATAAGAAAACGAATCAGAGACTGGGTAAGAACCAATTTATCGTACCTTATCTGATATCCTCCCATCCCGGCTCCACTCTAAAGGAAGCTGTGGAACTGGCTGAATATTTAAGAGATCTCGGCTATATGCCGGAACAGGTACAGGACTTCTACCCAACACCCTCTACCATATCGACCTGTATGTATTATACCGGACTGGATCCGAGAACAATGAAGGAAGTCTATGTACCGAAGTCACCTCATGAGAAAGCGATGCAGCGTGCTCTGATTCAATATCGTAACCCTAAAAATTATGACTTGGTTGTAGAGGCTCTCCGGAAGGCAGACAGAGCAGATTTGATCGGCTTCGATAAGAACTGCCTGGTACGTCCGAGACAATTCGCAAAAGAGAAGCAAATATACCATAAACCGCCAACAGGACAGAAGGCGGATCCGTTCCACAAAAACAGTTCAGCTAAAAGTAACACCGGTAATTATTCCGGGAAAGGTAGTTCCGACAATACTTTTGGTAAAGGCAGTACAAGTGGCTCAAGTAAAAATACTATCGGTAAAAGTAACCCCGATAAAAGCGGCTTCAGTAAAAGTGCTTTCGGTAAAGGTAACCCCGATAAAAGCGGCTTCAGTAAAAATATTACCGGTAAAAGTAACCCCGATAAAAGTGGCTTCAGTAAAAGTGCTTCCGGTAAAGGTAACATCGGTAAAAGTAGCCTCAATAATCACAAGTCAGGATATAGCAAAAGTAACGCCGGAATAGGTAACAATAATAATTTTGATAGTAGCAATTCCGGTAGTAATGCCAGAAGAGATAAAGCAAGCCAGAGCAAACAAACTTCATATTCTGATACTGTAAAGACAGCAGGAAGAAACACTGCAAATACCAGGAACAACGGTCATAGTCAAAAAACTGTATCGAAGAGAGAGGATTCTGCGGCAGGAAGAAAGCGGAAATAGCATGGAAAGTCCTTGACAACAAGCAGCTTTCGATGGTATACTACGCAAAGTATCTGTTTCATAATATGTTTTATATAAGATGAATCAGCTCTTGGTCGAACAGACTGAGAGCTTTTTTATGGAGTAGGAAAGTTCGCCGAACTTATTTATATAATAACGAATTTTTCATCATCATGGTGTGACAACTATTTAATGTAGCATAGATATCCTAACATTTGTTAGGACAAAGACGTAAGCTTTTGATACATAGGGCTAACAGTCAATGGGAATTATATGAGATAAGAGATACAAAGAAAGGATATTAGAATGGAATTAACGAAATTTGATGAGTTAGAATTAAGCCCAAGTATACTTCGAGCAGTAGAGGAGATGGGTTTTGAAGAAATGTCACCGATACAGGCTAAGGCGATACCGGTTATTTTAGAAGGTAAGGATATTGTAGGTCAGGCGCAGACCGGTACAGGCAAGACCGCTGCTTTTGGTATCCCCCTACTGATGAAGATTGATCCTAAGAACAGAAATCTTCAGACGATTGTGCTTTGCCCGACAAGAGAACTGGCAATTCAGGTGGCAGAGGAGATCCGAAAACTCGCTACCTTTATGCATGGAATTAAGATCCTTCCGGTATATGGAGGACAGGAGATTTCTAAGCAGATCCGTTCCCTGAAGTCAGGAGTACAGATTATCATAGGAACACCGGGCCGTGTTATGGATCATATGCGACGCAAGACAGTGAAATTTGATAATGTTAATATGGTTATTCTTGATGAAGCAGATGAGATGCTTAACATGGGATTCCGAGAGGATATCGAGACAATCCTGAGTCAGGTTCCGGAGGAAAGACAGACTGTACTGTTCTCTGCAACCATGCCTACACCCATTCTTGAGATTGCAAGAACTTATCAGAAGGCTGCTGAGATGATCAGAGTAGTGAAAAAGGAATTGACGGTTCCTAAGATCGAGCAGTTTTATTATGAGGTAACACCAAGGAATAAGGAAGAGGTGCTATCTCGACTCCTTGATATGTATAATCCAAAGCTTTCCCTAGTCTTCTGTAATACGAAAAAGCAGGTGGATGAATTAACTGCCGCGCTCCAAGGCAGAGGCTATTTTGCGGAAGGCCTTCATGGTGATCTAAAGCAACAGCAGAGAGACCGGGTTATGCATTCCTTCCGTAACGGAAGAACTGAGATCCTGGTAGCCACTGACGTGGCAGCAAGAGGAATCGATGTGGACGACGTAGAGGCAGTATTCAACTATGACGTTCCTCAGGATGATGAATATTATGTGCATCGTATTGGCCGTACCGGCCGTGCCGGCAGAGAAGGAAGAGCATTTACCCTAGTAAACGGCAGAGAAATCTATAAATTGAAGGATATCATGCGATACTGCAAAACTAAAATAAAAGCGCAGCCAATTCCGTCAATCAATGATGTAACTGCAGTAAAAGCAGATAAGATTCTGGATAAACTGGCATCCATCATCGAGAATGAGGATCTCTCCAAGGTGATTAATATCATTGAGGATAGATTAAATGAGGAGGATTATACTTCCTTAGATATTGCAGCAGCATTCTTAAAGCTTATGATGGGTGACGAAAACGCAAAGGCTGACGAGGAAAAGCAGGTAGAGGATTTCGGTGATACCGGTGCGGAAGCAGGAATGGTAAGACTTTTCATTAATTTAGGCAAAAATCAGAGGATAAAGCCCGGAGATATTCTAGGCGCAATCGCAGGCGAGACTGGTATGCCCGGAAAGCTGATCGGTTCCATTGATATGTATGACAAGTACACCTTTGTAGAGGTACCGAGAGAATATGCTCCTGAGGTTATACAGGTTATGAAGACAGCTAAGATTAAGGGTAAGAGCATTAATATCGAGCCGGCAAACCGTAAATAAGATAGTCATATAAATATCTTGACTAAGGAGAATAAGTAGCATATAATAATAATTACTATTATTATAGGAGCGTGTTTATTATGGCTATCAATAAATACAGTAGACAAAGAGAAGCAATCAAGGAATATCTTGCACAGACAAAAGAGCATCCAACCGCGGATACGATATATATGAAAATCAGGGCTAAGCATCCTAATATCAGCTTGGGCACAGTTTATCGGAATCTTAATCTTCTTGCAGAGCAGGGCGAGATTATGAAGATCAACTGTCAGGATGGCAGTGACCGCTTTGATGGAAATGCGAAGCCTCATTATCATTTTCTCTGTAATGACTGTGGTAAGGTTCTTGACATTGAGATGGAATCTATAGATCATATCAACAAAGTAGCAGGTGAGAGCTTTGATGGCAGGATTGATGGTCATGTAACATTTTTTTATGGCATATGTCCGGATTGCGTACAGAAGTAAAGACAAAGAAGAGAATAAGGTATTTCAAAGCTGACAGGTTCCTATATCTGTCAGCTTTTTTAATCCAGCTGTTTATGTAATTATTTTGTGATTATAATCACAGAAACAGGAATGCGATTTGTATATAATGATCTTGCACTTACTGATAGAGGAGATCATTAGAGAACGAGCAGCACGGAATGCTATATTTTATTTGAAAAGTGAAGTATCTTTGATACTGAACTCAATGCTATAAATTTAAATATAAAGGTATTGACAAATGATCGAATCGGTAGTAATATAATAACAGTAACTAGTATCGATAATAATCAAAAGGTAATCTGCTTTATTCACTCTAATGGTAGATGATCCTGATAAATTTGCTTACATCTCAGTATATATAACCCCTCATTATATATACTTCCCCTTATATATTGTTCCCAGCAAAAAGATACGCCCTGTTCCCACAGGGCGTATCTTTATTGTGTTATAACATTATTTAATTCTGGTCACATGGACACAGTATACATATACATTCTGAATCTTCTTTGCCTCTACGCCTTCAACATGGATGATCGGTTGGGTCTCGGAAGGGGTTACATACATCTTGAAAATAATACCATCCTGGTTGACACGCATGTTTCGAATGGGTTTATATTCATAATCGCGTTTTGGAATTCCAATGTAGTTAAAAATGATATCAAAGGCATCGGGATGAGAAAAACACATGATGATCTCATCCTTGTTATACATTCCGATGATTTCACGGGCTTCTTCAAAGGTCATATTAGTACATTTGAATTCGCCTTCATTGAATAAGGTGTTCATATTACTATTATCAAGTAGCAGTAATGGTTCTTCAATCTTCTTTGTTGTCATACGATCCGCTCCTTCCTGATATTGCCTGCCTTGTTGGGGTAAGCATTTGTAACAGTTCCTTATGTGATTTGTAGAAAGCATACCTGAAAAATAACCATGGAAAGAAAGTGCTCTCCTGTAAGTAAAGTATATGATTGCGTATAACATTTGTCAATATAGCCCAGAAAAAAGATGCGTATATTTCATATGAAGAAATTTGCTAAGGAAGAGTATGGGTAAAAGAAGAATAGGATGCCAAGATAGAATCAAAAAGAGAAAGAACCGACTTTCGAAGGGAAGGCCGGTTCTTTCTCTTTATACATGATACAGAAAAGTTAGATTCGCAGACTTTTCTGTATATGCTATTATGTTTATGCAAAAACACCGAGGTGTCTTTGCATAGAATGACTTTAGTAAACCTGTTGACCAATAAGACTAGTTTACGGATCTCTTCACGTAGGTAGTATGAAGAATATCATGAGCCTTATGACTACCGGGCTTGCCAAGATAATCGCTGTAAAGAGTCTTAATTGCTTCATTCTCATGAGACTTTCTTACAGGCATGTCAGCATCGATATCATACAGTGCTTTAGCACGAAGAGCTCTGATATCTGTAAAGTTTCTAACAGTACCAGGCTGTTGAGGCTGTCCACCACCGTTTACACAGCCGCCGGGGCATCCCATGATTTCGATGAAATGATAATTTGCTTTGCCTGATTTTACATCATCCAGAAGCTGTCTTGCATTTGCCAGACCGGAAGCAACAGCTACGTTAATATTTAAGCCGGCTGCTTCATAGGTAGCTTCCTTGATACCCTTAGTTCCTCTGACTTCCTTGAAGTCAGGGCTGGGAAGCTCTGCTCCTGTTAAGGTCTCAACAGCGGTACGAAGCGCAGCTTCCATAACACCACCGGTAGCGCCGAAGATTACTGCAGCACCGGTAGATCTTCCAAGCGGATCATCAAAACGCTCATCAGGAAGTGATAAGAAGTTGATACCTACGCGGTCGATCATTCTTGCAAGCTCGCGAGTGGTGATAGAGATATCTACATCCGGTACGCCTGCTGCGCTCTGATCGGGTCTTCCGATCTCGAACTTCTTTGCGGTACAAGGCATTACGCTGACCATAACGATCTTCTTAGGGTCGATATTGTTCTTCTCTGCAAAGTAGGTCTTAGTGATTGCGCCAAACATCTGTTGAGGAGACTTACAGCTGGATAAATTATCTAACATATCAGGATAATAATGCTCGCAGTACTTGATCCAGCCGGGAGAACAGGAAGTGATCATCGGCAGCTTACCGCCGTTTGAAATTCTGTCGATCAGCTCATTTGCTTCTTCCATAATGGTTAAGTCAGCAGCAAAATCGGTATCGAATACCTTGTCAAAGCCTAAGCGGCGAAGTGCTGCTACCATCTTACCTTCTACGTTAGTTCCGATCGGAAGGCCAAATGCCTCACCAAGACCGGCACGAACTGCAGGAGCAGACTGGATGATTACATATTTATCGGGATCTGCAAGAGCTGCAAATACTTCATCGGTATAATCCTTCTCTAACAGTGCGCCGGTAGGACATACTGCGATACACTGACCACAGGATACACAGCTGGTATCACCTAAGCCCATATCGAAAGCACAGGAGATATTGGTATCAAAACCACGCTCGTTGGCACCGATTACGCCGATACCTTGGATCTTCTCACATACTGCGGAACAACGTCTGCAGAGGATACATTTGTTATTATCACGTACCATATGAGCGGATGTATCATCTAACTCATAATGAGAACGGGAACCGTCGTACAGATATTCATCCTTTACGTTTAAGTCGTTGCAAAGTTTTTGAAGCTCGCAGTTACCACTGCGTACACAGGATAAACATTTTCTGTCATGATCGGATAAGATCAGCTCTAAGGTCTTCTTACGGGAAGAGAGTACCTTGGGTGAATTTGTGGTAATTTCCATGCCTTCTGCAATCGGATACATACAGGAAGCTACAAGGCTTCTGGCACCCTTGACTTCAACGACACAGATACGGCAGGCACCGATTTCATTGATATCCTTTAAGTAACAGAGTGTAGGGATATCGATGCAGGCAAGCTTTGCCGCTTCTAATATGGTAGCGCCCTTAGGTGCTTGAATTGGCATGCCATTTATTTTAATATTAACCGTTTCCATTTTATACCTCCATCTTGATATAATCTAACATGTAATCGTTACTTCTTAGAGATAGCGCCGAACTTACATTTCTCCATACAAGCACCGCACTTGATACATTTACTCTGGTCGATAAGATGTGCTTCCTTAACCTTACCCTGGATTGCGCCGTTAGGACAAATTCTTGCACAAAGGGTACAACCTTTACACTTATCAGCGTCAATAACGTAGGAAAGAAGAGCCTTACATACGCCGGCAGGACATTTCTTATCAACGACATGAGAAATATACTCGTCTTTGAAATAACGTAATGTTGATAATACCGGGTTGGGAGCTGTCTGTCCAAGACCGCAGAGAGCATTTTCTCTGATGTAGTAGCAAAGATCCTCTAACTTATCCAGGTCCTCCATGGTGCCCTGACCCTTGGTGATCTTGTCAAGGATTTCGTACAGACGCTTGGTACCGATACGGCAAGGAGTACATTTACCGCAGGACTCGTCTACTGTGAACTCGAGGAAGAACTTAGCGATATCAACCATACAGTTATCTTCGTCCATTACGATCAGACCACCGGAACCCATCATGGAACCGATGCTGATCAGGTTATCATAGTCGATTGGGATATCAAAATGCTCTACGGGGATACATCCGCCGGACGGACCGCCTGTCTGAGCTGCTTTAAACTTCTTGCCGTTCGGGATACCACCGCCGATTTCTTCAATAACTTCACGGAGAGGAGTACCCATGGGGATTTCCACAAGACCGGTGTTGTTGATCTTACCGCCAAGTGCGAATACCTTTGTACCCTTGGATTTCTCGGTACCCATTGCAGCAAACCACTCGGGACCATTGATGATGATCTGAGGAATGTTAGCATAGGTCTCAACATTATTTAAGATGGTAGGCTTCTGGAACAGACCCTTCTGTGCAGGGAACGGAGGACGGGGACGAGGCTCACCACGGTTACCTTCGATGGAAGTCATCAGCGCGGTCTCTTCACCACATACGAATGCGCCTGCACCAAGTCTGATATCAACATCAAAATCAAAATCGCTGCCAAAGATGTTCTTACCAAGTAAGCCATATTCTCTAGCTTGACTGATTGCTATTTCAAGACGATCAACCGCGATCGGGTACTCAGCACGTACATAGATATAACCCTGGGAAGCACCAATGGCATAACCTGCGATAGCCATTGCTTCAAGTACGACATGGGGGTCGCCCTCTAATACGGAACGATCCATGAATGCACCCGGGTCACCTTCGTCTGCATTACAGCATACATACTTCTGATCAGCATCATTTCCCTTGGCAAGCTTCCACTTTAAGCCTGTAGGGAATCCGCCGCCGCCACGTCCGCGAAGACCGCTGTCTAAGATAGTCTGGATAACCTGATCAGGGGAGTATTCAGTAAGAACCTTACCAAGTGCTTCATAACCGCCGGTTCCGATGTATTCGTCAATGTTTTCGGGATTGATAACACCACAGTTGCGAAGTGCTATTCTGTGCTGCTTCTTATAGAAGTCGGTATCATTTAAGGACTTGATACCACCCTCTTCCGTAACCATTTCCTTGTAAAGGAGACGAGAAACGATACGTCCCTTTAATAAGTGTTCGGATACGATTTCCGGAACGTCTTCTTCCTTAACCATAGCATAGAAGGTAGCTTCCGGATAAATAATTACGATCGGTCCTAATGCACAAAGTCCGTGACAACCTGTCTGTACAACGGAAACTTCGGTGCTGAGACCATTCTTCTTAATTTCTGCCTGCAGGGACTCGATAATCTTGGCACTTCCTGAAGAAGTACATCCGGTACCACCGCAAACCAATACGTGTGAACGATACATAATGTGTCCTCCTTCGGATTAGCCGAGTACTTCGGCAATCGTATATTTTTTCATTATCTCACCGTGGATCAGGTGATGATCAACGACCTCGAGTGCTTTCTCGGGAGTCATCTTGATATAGGTTACTTTATCTTTACCCGGTTCAAATACCTCAACGATTGGCTCGTATTGGCATAATCCGATACAACCGGTCTGTGTAACTGCTACGTTAGTGAGGCCCTTGGTCTGAACTGCATCAGCTAGTGCGGTAAGAACAGGTCTTGCGCCACTTGCGATACCGCAGGTTGCCATACCTACAACTACGCGAGTCTGATCACTTGATTCGCTGCGAAGTCCGATTTGGCCCTGCATCTTTTCTCTGATTGCCTTAAGCTCTTCTAGAGATTTCATGCTTAATCCTCCTTAAATAAACTAAAAATTGCGATACCTTTAGCAGGAGGATTTATCCTCCCTTAAATACTTATAAAATTTACTAAGAACTTGACAGGAGGATATTATCCTCCCTTAAATAAACTTGAAAACTTCGATACTTTCGTAGGAGGATTTCCCCTCCCTTAAATATTGATAAAATTAATAATATTGATCTGCAATGCGATAATCAGTTCATATGGTTAATAACTGTTCGCCCTCTTTTAATATATCTGTCAATCCGTCACCCCAGTATTTTAATTCAATACCGAGCTCTGTCAATTCATTGGCAACACCCAGCTGATCTGCACAGGCTTTACATGCGGAAAATATTACTCCGGTATGTATGGCCATCTTTATCTTCTCACGTATCATCTGATTTTCGGCTGCAAGTTTAGCGGTTGCACCCCAGATTATCACGGTTACTTCATTCCACCAATTCTGAGATATGCTATTTAAAGCATACATCAGGACCATCTTCTCTGAAGTTATTACATTGTCGTTAGTCCATAGAATGTAGAGCTTCTCAGACTTATTCATAGGCTTCCTTTCATGTAACTGGCCTTATGGCCTATTATACAAGCCATCCGCCATCCGTTTCGAATTGATTTTCAGTAAGATATTCTTTGATATATGCAGAAACTTCCGGGGAATTCAGAGGAATGTCACTTAAGATACTGCGGAACTCTCTGGTGTCCAGTGTAAACTCCTTATCATCAAAGGCATACGTATAAAGGAAATCAATCTGCGTATTCAAAGTAATTAATGTCAGCATGGTGCTGTTCATATCACCGAGAGGCATGCGATCGATGTGCGACAATCCAAACGCAGCCACCACTGTGGTACCGATACCGGGAGTGGACTCAATTTGAAAACTTCCACCGGTGCTAAGAGCCGCCATTTTAAAAAATGGAACGCCCAAACCTACCTTGCGGGTGGTTCTGGTGGTGAAGAAAGGATCCTCAACCTGCCTGATCTGCTCTTCGGTCATTCCGCAACCGTTATCGACTATGGTTATTATAAGTGTATCTGAGTCTCTTTTTATCTGTATTCTAATTTCAATCAGACTTGCATTCGCTCTGATGGAATTGTTAGCGATATCCAATACATTAAGAGAGATTTCGGTCATCATAATTATTCGTACTTTGCTAAGATGCCCTCAAGATCATCAAGAGACAATTTTCCATAAACATCCTCGTTGATGGTCAGGACAGGTGCAAGTCCGCATGCGCCGATGCAACGGCAGGACTCTAAGGAAAACTTTCCGTCATTTGTGCATCCGCCATCCTCTACACCGAGTATATCCTGAAGCTTGTTGAAGATATCTCCGGAGCCCTTAACGTAGCAAGCGGTTCCGAGACATACGGAAACGTTGTATTTACCCTTCGGACTAAGAGAAAACTGAGAATAGAATGTTACGATACCGTAGACTTTTTCAAGCGGTACATTCATCTCGTTAGAAATAATGGTCTGAACTTCGATAGGAAGATAACCATAAATACCTTGTGCCTTTTGCAAAATGGGCATTAATGCGCCTTTTTCGTCTTTATGATCAGCAATAACTTTCAAAAGCGCGGCTTCCTGCTCTTTCGTTCCTGCAAAGGGTACTGTGTTAATCTGCGATCCCATTTTTAAACCTCCTTAAATATAAAATTGTGTCGCCACAAACAGTCACATTATAACATAAGTCTGTTAAAAAATCTACAAAAAATATTAACAACTATCTGGATTATAATAGAAAGCGATCTATGCAACATGTATAACAGGAAAATTATAAAAATTTTAATAAATTATTCTAATGAATCCGAGCGTATTCGCACGTTGTATTTGCAGGAAGTTTGTATTATAATAATCCTACATCGCTACTCGATAATAATTCAAAAATTTGTATAGATAGATATATATTCGACTTTGTCGGAACTATGGGCTGTATCGATAAGGCAGCAGGTAAGTCAAAGTAAACTGGATAGAAGAGGAAGGCAAAACTATGGATGATATGACGAGATACTTGTTTGAAGAAATGATTCAATCAGCGCCGGGAGGTGTTGTGAAGCTGGCTATGGACGATGGACTAACGATCTTATTTGCAACAGATACCTTTTACGCGACAGTAAGAAATACGACGGATAATAAAGCCCCTTCCCTGCTGCTTCGACTGGTGTATTCTGCTGATGTAATCTATGTCACCCAGCAGATTGCCTCTCAGAAAAGCAGAAAAGATAATATGATCAGCTTCAATTTCCGTATTCTGCAACAGGATGGAAGCTTTAAATGGATTATGCTGTCCGGTAAAAGAATGCAGGAGATCCATCAGAACGGGACGAAGTCAGTTCCGGTTTTTGCATGTGTGGCTTCGGATATCACAGATATCATGCAGCAGTACAAGAGGCTGGAGCAAAGCGTAGATTATAATCGAGTTATTACCGATCTGTCCAAGGATCTTTTTTTTGAATATGATATTGCATCGGATACCTTAAGCTTTTCGGAAATCTTTAGAGAAGTATTCGGCAAGGATGCTGAGATCCCCGGTTTTCGTAAAAAGTTGGAGAAAACTAAGATCATTCACGCTGAAGAATTACCCGCTGTCATAAAGATTTTTAACAGTATGATGAGCGGAAGAAAGCTTGCAAGGTTTGAACTCAGGATGATTCCGAAGGATGGAAATCCCTGCTGGTACACCTGTTATGTATCAATTATTTTTGGAGAGAACAAGACTCCCAGTAAGCTGGTTGGTAAATTGGCTCTTATGAATTCAGTTGAGAAGGAAGAGACAGAACCAGAATATGTCCCTGTTCTTGATGCTTTGACAACTGTCTGCTCTAAGGAATCTACTGAAATCATGATAAAAGAAGCCATCAAAAAGCAGAGCCCTGATTCGCTTTCTGCATTGCTGCTGGTAGATATCAGAAACTATAAAAGCATCAATGAGATAAGAAAATCAATTCAAGGAGAAGATATATTGACCTCGATCGCATCGATATTAAAGGAAAATTTCCGTACAACCGATGTGATTGGAAGAATTGGTTTGAGTGAATTTGCTATCTATATCAAGGATATGCCGACGGAGAAGCTGGCATTTTATAAAGCAGAGAATATCTGTACAGAGCTTGAAGGACGGCATTCCTATCAGCATACAAAGAATGGGCTTGTAGCAAGCATTGGAATGACACTTATGAGAGGAAGACAGGAATACGAGACCATGATGGCCAACGCCAATGCTGCACTTGTTATGGCGAAGAAGGTCTCAACCAGTTCCTTCGAAGTCTTCAGTGGGAGTATGAACAGTTAAGGAAACATGGAATCATTTATATGTCATAAACGAATAAAGGTTAAGCAAATCATTCCTATGGAGGTATAAGATGACGATTGAAGACATTAGGGAAATACTAGGCGCAAAGTATATTGTGGGGGAAGATTGGAAGGACCACGAGGTACATACAGCCTGCGGCTCGGATATGATGAGCGACGTATTGGCATTTATGAAGGATCAGTCTGTATTACTTACAGGACTTTGCAATCTTCAGGTAATCCGTACCTGCGAGATGATGGATATTGTTTGTATCGTTTTTGTCAGAGGAAAAATGCCCGATGAAGCCATGATAGAGATGGCAAGAGAAAAAGGAATCGCCATACTCTCCACAGGCCACAGAATGTTTGCTGCTTGTGGGTTGCTTTATGAAAAAGGCTTACGGGGAGGTCCGGATTATAAATGAGTAATGTAATTAAGATGTCCTACGAGGTGCCTGCCAATGATTTTACAAGGGCAGGAGAAGCTTCCAGCAGTTTGAAAAGCAGCCTGAAGAAAATGGGCGTAGACCCGGAAATTGTCCGCAAAGTATCCATTGCCATGTATGAAGGGGAGATTAACATGGTAATCCACGCATCCGGAGGAAAGATCGATGTGACGATATCTCCGGAGGAGATTGAAATGATACTCAAGGATCAAGGACCGGGAATTGAGGATATTGAACTGGCGATGCAGGCTGGATATTCTACTGCACCGGATAATATTCGCAATCTTGGATTCGGTGCCGGGATGGGGCTGCCAAATATGAAGAAATACAGCGATGAGCTAATGATAGACAGTCAGATTGGTGTGGGGACTACAGTGACTATGAAGGTGAGGATGTCATAAATAAGATTGTTAAATTTATGATAAACTAAAGAGCCAATTGTTACTAAAAATGACTTTATGGTAACGGTTTAAGGGGGATTACGATGGGTAAATTTTTTACTTCGGTACGTTTGAAGGAAGACTTATGTATGGGATGCATCAACTGTATCAAACGCTGTCCTACACAAGCCATCCGGGTAAGAAACGGAAAAGCCGTGATTACGAAAGAGTTTTGTATTGATTGTGGAGAATGTATCCGTATCTGCCCTCATCATGCGAAAGAGGCAACCTATGATTCCCCTGAAATCATGAAGCAATTTGAATATACGGTAGCGCTTCCTGCACCCTCTTTATATGGTCAGTTCAATCATCTTGAGGATATTAACATTGTGCTGACTGCCTTAAAGAAAATGGGGTTTGACGATGTCTACGAGGTGAGTGGTGCTGCCGAATTAGTTTCTGAGATGTCTAGAAAATATGTGGCAGAACACAAGGAACAATGGCCAATCATCAGTACAGCCTGTCCCTCAGTTGTCCGTTTGATTCAGGTGCGTTTTCCAAACCTGATTGAACATTTACTTCCGATCTGTGCACCGGTAGACATGGCAGCTTCAATAGCAAAGGATAAGGCCATGGAGAAGACCGGACTTCCGAGGGAAAAGATAGGAGTAATCTTTATCTCCCCATGCCCTGCGAAGATGACAGCAGTAAAATCACCGATTGGTATCGATCATAGTGAAATTGACGGTGTGCTGGCAATCAAAGAGGTCTATCCGATCCTGCTTCCACTGATGAAACAGAGTATCGATGCAGTGGAGGAACTGAGTATCTCAGGAAGAATCGGAATAGGCTGGGGTAGTACAGGAGGAGAAGCCGGAAGCCTGCTTACGGATAATTACCTGGCTGCGGATGGGATCGAGAATGTAATCAAAGTACTTGAGGATCTGGAGGATCAGAAATTCGACCAGTTGGAATTCATAGAGCTGAATGCTTGTGCAGGCGGCTGTGTCGGTGGTGTGTTGACAGTAGAAAACCCTTATCTGGCTAAGGTAAAGCTTATGAGACTACGAAAATATCTTCCTATCGCCTGCTCTCATCTTGTCAGTGGAGTAGATCCTAATAATTTCTGGACGGACGATGTAAAATACGAACCGGTATTCAAGCTTGGTAAGGATGTGAACGAAAGCATTGCCAACATGGCAAGAGTGGAAGAGCTCTGTGAGAAATTTCCGAAGCTGGATTGTGGCTCCTGCGGTGCTCCTACCTGTAAGGCACTGGCTGAGGATATTGTACGTGGTGTAGCGAACGAACAGGATTGTATCCATATCCTGAGGGATTATATTCATAAGCTTTCCAGTGAATTATCAAAGCTTGATATTAAGAAATAGATATCAGATCATACCTTTCAGGGGCTTGGTTAATAAACGTACCGGGAATACCCGGCCAGGCGCGGCCTGATAGGGGGATTAATGAATAAAAGAAATTACGGAAGGAAGAAACAGATGAAGATCAAGGATTTAATTCAGGACGGGTGTTTTCAGCTTCTTAATGAGGGCGGTAATACAGATAGGGAGATATCGGTACCGTTTTGCTGTGACCTGCTAAGTATAGCAATGGGAAAAATGCCTGCAGATTCTGCCTGGGTAACAGTTATGGGAAATGTCAATACCCTGGCTGTGACAACTCTTGCAGATGCTGCCTGTATCATACTTGCTGAGGGAAGTCGTCTTGATGATGCTGCATTAGCACGTGCAAAGGAGCAGAAGATTACGGTGTTTCTGACGGATTTGCCGATTTTTGATGCAGCGTTGATGGTATATCAGAAGCTCCATGCTTAAGCTTTCCTATGACCTGCATATCCACTCCTGCTTATCTCCCTGCGGCGATGAGGATATGACACCTGGGAATATCGTCGGGATGTCCGCAATCAAGGGGTTGGATATCATAGCGGTAACGGATCATAATTCCTGTAAAAACTGTCCTGCAGTACTGAAGCTCGCACAGCAGTATGGAATGATTGCAATACCCGGAATGGAGCTGACCACCATGGAGGAGGTCCATGCCTTATGCCTGTTCGCAGAGCTTGAGGATGCACTCCGGTTCAATGAATATGTCTCAGACAAGCTAATGAAGATCCCAAATGATGAGAAAGCCTTCGGTAAGCAGGAAGTCTGTGATGAGGAGGATCAGGTCATCAGTACGGAACCTTATCTTCTGATCAATGCTACAGATATCTCCTTTGACGAGCTAGGAAGACTGATGCAGGAATTTCACGGAATCTATATTCCGGCTCATCTGGATAAGAATTCGAACAGTCTGTTATCAAACCTAGGCTTTATCTCGCCGGACGCTGATTTTGCCGTGGCTGAGCTTGCAGATCCTGGTAAGCTGGAGACGCTCTCTGAGGCTAATCCTTATCTGAAGGGATGCAATATTATTACTGATTCGGATGCGCATGACCTTGGAAGGATTCACGAGGCCTTAAACTACCTCACCTGCGAGGAAAAGAGCAGGGAGGCTGTCATAAAAGCATTGATAACAAGAGAAAGAGGATAGGAAGCTGACTGCTGCCCGTCCTCTTTCTTTGTATACATGATCCATAAAAGATTGCGAAGCAAATTTTATGAATACATGATTAATAAATATAAATTCCTTTACAATACTTTTCTTTGTGTTAATCCTGTTTATCCAGTGTACTAAGCGTTCTGTTATACAAGGCGCTGAAGGATAGAAGAGTCCCTGTAATTCCGGTAAAGATAAACATGGCTGCGATTCCGGAACCCGGTCCTTGACCTACAATCAAGGAAAGAAAGTGCTTTAAGCCGGTATTACTCATCATCAGGGGTTCAAACACATAATCCGCCAGAAGGCCTCCGAACAGATAACCCAGAGGGATGGTACAAAACTGTAGAGTGGATCTTGCAGAAAAGACTCGTCCCTGCATCTCGATCGGTATCGTAGTCCGCAGGATGGCAGACTGATTTGCTCCGAGAAAAGCTAGAGGGATATTTCCTATAAAATTCGCTGCAATCCAAACCACCGGATTTTGGGATACCCCTAAGGCCAGATCACAGATTAAGAAGGATAAGCCACAACCAATAAAGATGACGGCAACCTTTTTCTTAGGAGGCTTCATGAAGGTTACGAGGATGCCACCGAATAAGGTACCTAAGCTTACGGCTGAGGAGACAGCCCCCAGTACAAGCTTTCCATCAGGTATTCTTGATAAAATCATTGCAGTGACAGTGGTTGTAATACCGCCTCCACCAATATACGCAATCAGATTGATCGCGGTAAAATATAAGATCAGCTGTAGTATCGCGGAATGCTTCTTTAAAAATAAAAACCCCTCTCTGCAATCCTGTAAGAAGGATCTTCCGGCGTGCAGATGCTTCGATTCATGTGATCCAATCGGCAGACGAATCAATGCCGACAGGGTGATAAATGCGACCAGGAAGGACGCAATATCTACAATCAGGATGATATCGATTCCAAAGAAGGCCATGAGCATGGTTGCTATTGCAGGAGTCAGAATACCTACCGCAGATTCAGAAATTGACTGCAGCCCTCCGATTTTATGATAATATCTGCTTGGCACCAGTTCGGAAACAGTTACCGTATTTGCAGGGGTCTGAAAAGCATTCATGGTACTGTTCAGCATATTAAAGAGATAGATGTGCCATATCTCAAGCCGACCGAGAAGGATAAGCAGAAAGATCGAAAGAGTTCCTGCGGCAGCAACACTGTCACACAGTAACATGATTTTCTTTCTGTTATGTCTGTCGGCAAAGGTTCCGGCTATAAAGCTGAGCAAAATCGAAGGCAGATAGGTACATACCGCTAATAATGATACACCCAGAGCACTGTTGTTCCTCTGATATACCCAGATCAGCAGGGCATAGCTAGTCATAGAGCTACCGAGGGAAGACAGGCTTTGTGATCCCCATAATAAAAGATAGGTTCTTAATTCCTTGATTGTTTTAATAATATTATTCATGGTACTTTACTCCATTCGGTTATTTTTAATCGTTCTTAAGAGCAAAGTACGTCACAGGATGGTTAGTTTACAGCTTCATGCAGCGAACCATCCGAAACGGACTCTGCATGAAGGAACGCAATCTCAAGTTCCATGTGTTGAAATATAAGCATTATCATCACCTCTTATTCTTTAGCTTTTGTCTATTTATGTTGTATCAGAAAGTGATACAGCGGTCAAGAAGATTATAATTTTTATCTATGCTTGCATCTGCTGTGGGAGATAATTATAATATGGTATATTATGATGGGATCGAGCTTACTAAGTAATAAACTGTATCCTGCAGCTTCCAACATTAACGCCCGACATTTTCGGGCATTTATGAAAGGGCGGAATATAAAAAGCATAAATCACAATTTTAGGAGGGGAGTATAATGAGGAACTACACTTTATATCAAATCGATTCATTTACTAAAGAGAAATTCACGGGGAACCCGGCGGGAGTAATAACCCATGCTGATGGCTTGTCAGACAAAGAGATGCAGAAGATTGCAAGGGAACTTAATAATTCAGAAACTGCTTTTATCTTTTCAGCGGATTGCCCAGACTACGATCTGCATATCAGATTCTTCACCCCGACAAGTGAGGTTCCGATCTGCGGGCATGCTACGATAGCAGCTCATTATGCCCGTGCTCTTGAGAAACAGATTGAGAATGCAAGAGTCTATCATAAGACAGGAGCTGGGATCCTACCTGTAGATATCATGAAGGAGAATGGGGATTATAAGATTATCATGACACAGGGAAAGATAGAATATGGTGAGATACTCGAGGGGGATAATAAAGGAAGATTACTGTCAGCACTGAAGCTTACGGAAGAGGACCTATTGGAAGATTATGCTATCCAGATTGTATCCACCGGTCATTCTAAGGTTATGATAGGAATAAAAAATACGGATACGTTGCATTCCCTGCAGCCAAATTATGATATACTTGCGAGATTAAGCAGGGACATTCAATGTAACGGATATTATGTGTTTACAAAAGCTCCGGAGGGAAGTGACATTCTCATACACGGAAGGATGTTTGCACCGGCAATCGGCATTAATGAGGACCCAGTCACAGGGAATGCAAACGGTCCTCTTGGCGCATATCTGGTCCACCATGGTCTTGTAAAGCATGACGGCAAAGTATTTAAATTTAAGGCGATGCAGGGCGAAGCCATCGGCAGGACAGGTGTCATAGAAGTAGAAGTTGTTATCGAGGATAAGGAACCTGCCAAGGTGATGATCGCGGGTAGCGCGACCGTTGTATTTCAGACGGAAATATCACTAAACGATTGAAATTCGGGAACGATGTGTTATAATCTTCAAGAGAAGCAGATTAGTCCGACAACTCAAGTGCGCTTTAGAAGCTTGCTTCATAAAGCGTAGTTGAGTTGTTGGATAAGAGCAACGTGAACGAGGAGACGAAGTCTCCGAGTTTCTAATCTGCTTCGAAGCAGATTAGTCCGACAACTCAAGTGCGCTTTATTTTATCCCTTTAGAACACAAATATTTTATATAAACAAAGGAGTTTATAACCATGGATTTAATTGATATCAGAGAATTGTATCGTAACAAAGACCAATATATCGGCAAGAAGGTCAGTGTCGGCGGCTGGGTCAGAAGCGTAAGAGATTCTAAGACTTTTGGCTTTGTTGTACTGAATGACGGTACTTATTTTGAGCCGTTGCAGGTTGTATACCATGACAGTATGGCTAATTTTGCAGAAATTTCGAAGCTGAACGTAGGCTCTGCCATCATCGTAAAGGGTGATTTGGTTGCGACACCTGAAGCAAAACAGCCCTTCGAAATTCAGGCAACAGAGATTGAGATCGAAGGAACCTCTACTGCTGATTATCCGCTTCAGAAAAAAAGACATACCTTAGAATATTTAAGAACCCAGACACATCTTCGTGCAAGAACGAATACCTTTCAGGCGGTATTTCGTGTACGTTCTATGATTGCCTATGCGATTCATCAGTATTTTCAGGATCGTGATTTTGTCTATGTGCATACACCCATCATCACAGGAAGCGACTGTGAGGGTGCAGGAGAGATGTTCCGTGTGACTACACTTGATCTAAATAATCTTCCGAGAACAGAAGAGGGTAAGATTGACACAGAGCAGGATTTCTTCGGCAAGGAGACCAACCTGACTGTCAGCGGTCAGCTCAACGGTGAGACCTATGCGATGGCCTTTAAGAATATCTATACCTTCGGACCGACCTTCCGTGCCGAGAATTCCAATACGACCCGTCATGCTGCAGAGTTCTGGATGATTGAGCCGGAAATCGCATTTGCAGATCTGAAGGATGACATGGCAATGGCTGAGGGAATGCTGAAATACGTGATCAAATATGTTCTTGAACACGCACCCGAGGAGATGCAGTTCTTTAATCAATTCATCGATCAGGGACTCCTGGAGCGTCTTCAGGGAGTAGCAAACTCTGAATTTGGACATGTTACGTATACGGAAGCAATCAGTATCCTAGAGAAGAACAATGATAACTTTGATTATAAAGTATCCTGGGGTTGTGATCTTCAGACAGAGCATGAACGCTACTTAACAGAGCAGGTATTTAAAAAGCCTGTCTTTGTAACAGATTATCCGAAGGAAATTAAGGCCTTCTATATGAAGCTAAATGAGGATAATAAGACAGTAGCTGCAATGGATCTGCTGGTTCCCGGAATCGGCGAGATTATCGGAGGAAGTCAGAGAGAGGACGATTACGATAAGCTTGTGAAAAGAATGGAAGAGCTGGAATTGAGGAAGGAAGATTATGAGTTCTACCTTGACTTAAGAAAGTATGGCTCTGCAAGACATGCAGGCTTTGGACTTGGCTTTGAGCGTTGCGTAATGTACCTGACCGGTATGGGCAATATCAGAGATGTCGTACCGTTCCCGAGAACTGTAAATAACTGCGAGCTATAAATATTGGTAAATCAATAGTAATGTATAAAAGGTCTGGACCGTTCTGGTCCAGACCTTATTTCATCTAAACGTAATAATCATTATAATAATTACTATTTCTGCTGCTCATAGATTGCACAGTTTTCCATAACAAGATATTGACCATCTGTTACCGTGACAGGAGCACTTCCGTCTATTTCCACACGCCCTAAGTATTGAATATATCTATTATCGCTCATAAGGTAATAGTTGCCATTTTTATTTGAAAATTCAGATAATATATAATTACCTGCGGGTATGTGAGTACCTACCTTAAAGGTTCCCTCACCATAATTCTTAATGATGGCCTTATCAATTGCAACCGCATAGGAGTCGGTCATTTTTAAGTATTCACCTTTTTGGACAGTAATGATTGTATTGTAATTAAAACCACAATCTTTTACTACAATGTTTTGAACATTGTCTTTTGATAATCTCATATATCCATTCTCAGCAGTCGGGTTCTTAATAATGACATATTCACCTTCGGGAATATCCTTTCCTACTTTATATAATCCTTCGGGATATTCTGTTACAGGAACCGGAGTAGGTGTAGGCTTAGCCAGACTACTGTCAACAACTGTAACGGTGCAGACATAATCCTCTTCTTCAACGGTAGCAGTGATTGTAGCTGTTCCTTCTTTTATAGCCGTTATAACTCCGGATTTGTTCACGGCTGCCACGGATTTATTACTTGTGGACCACATAACAGTTTCTTTGCTGCCTTGTATTCTTAATTTAAGGGTGGAGTCTACCTCCATGGTAGCCTTCTCCTTGCTGATAACAGCAGCGCTTACGCTGATCGGTGCGATTAGCAGAGTACAGAAAACTGTTGTTATAAATAATGCAAATAATCTTTTCACAAAAATACCTCCCTTTCCATGTGCTTCCAAAACTAATTATAGTACACGCAATTCTTTTTGTAAACTATGAGAAAGGATAAAAATATATGCCTTGTTGGAAGGTGGAAAAGGAGGTTTGGCATTGTTTCATGCGATTAATGGTTTTTAAACAGCAGGTGCTTTACCTTATCTAGGGTAAATAGTAGGATCATTCCCAGAATTCCGACTGCGAGTATTTCCCCGATGCCAACTGTAAGCATCATGAAAGGTATGGCATCCGGAATCTGATAAGCATAGCGCAGTACCCAGGGGATAATTAGCGCATTTGATACGATCGGAGGGATGGGAACCAGGAACTTATGCTTACGCAGCTTATAGGAAAGCAATGCTGCGATCAGGGTTGCCAAAGATCCAAAGATCATATCCAGGACATCGGCACCGGTGAAAACTGCGCTTAAGAAACAGCCTATGGTAACTCCGGGGATGGCAGCAGGGGTGAAGAAGGGTAGGATCGTCAAAGCCTCCGCTATACGGAATTGGATGGGACCGAAGCTGATTGGCTGAAATGCCAGTACCAGTACGGTATAGATGGCCGCAATAACAGCAGCCTCTGTGAGGAACAGAGTTTTTTTGCTGTTCATAATTTAATCTCCTTTAGTTTTGTTTTAAGGGCTTGTCCGACTGTTTTTGACAGTCCCTTCGTCAGGAAGGTCTCGAACTGACGTTAGTTGATTGGCGCAGACCTTGATGCAAAACAACACAAATCCCCGCTATGCGGGGATTTTGTTGTATGTAAGGATTTGCGACTTGTTAAGTATAACATGAAAATGTGAGTTGTCAAGAGTTGACGTGGTTTTTGACTTAACGATTTGCCGATGCTTTAGGCGCCTTTTTCTTTACGGGAGATACCTTTAGCATCCATTTATTTACCTTAGTGCTCAAACCAAAACTATCATTTGCACTTACGGCAAATACCTTTCCATTGCTTTTTAACCCAACCAGATGATCCGGAGCCGCACTGATTGCGATCATGTCTTTCCATGCAGAAGTATTTATCGTTTCATTATTTGTCATCACTGTACCATCGCTGTTTAAGACTGCTATGTATCCGGCAGAAGCAGCGATTGCCTTGGCATTTTTAAACAAAGAAGTATCAGTCCGCATGGTATTTAAAACTGTTCCGTCTTTTTTTAGACCTACGATATTATCATAGGATGCTGAAACAGAAACAAGATCAACCCATTCTGATACATCAAGTATTCCGGAGCAATCCTTTCCAATGGCTAAAGCAGTACCGTCATTTTTCAAGGCTACAGTAAAATAGGAACCCGCTGAAATAGCTTCAATATTCTTCCACTTCTGTACATTTATTTGCCCATGTTCATTAGAACCGGTTGAAACCACTGTGCCGTCCTTCTTAAGACCAATCGTAAAATCCAAACCTGCTGCTATCATTTTTATATCTTTCCAACTGCTTACATCACATGCTCCTGCTGCATTTGACCCGACAGCAACTACTGTTCCATCTGCTTTGAGCCCAACACTATGGTTTAGTCCGCAAACAATCATCGTAATATTTGACCAATCATTTACTTGATCAGCTCCGAAAAGACTCAGACCTGTGGCTACTACTGTTCCATTAGATTTCAGTCCTAAGGTAAAACCATCGCCTGCTGCAATCATCATATTTGTTTCAATGGTATTTTTATTACTCTTCGATTTTTTTGTGTCTTTTTTTTGTTTCAGTACATCATCAGGGTTGAAGTGTACTTTGTTTAAGTCGTCTAATGCTTTTCCGAATTCCTCTCCATACTTTTCAAAATCCTTCGGATCCATTTTGGTTGATTTCGTAGGTGGTTGTTGCGCGGATACAGTAGTAAATGATGAAAACGATATACCAACGATTAATACCATACAAAGAAATTTTCTTCTCATAATATTCCTCCATATTATATTGATTTTTTGTAACTGTTCAGAACTAAGCAAATTTTGTTAAATATGTGATGAATGCTCGCATTCGTGAGCATATTTAATAAAACTTATTTGGCGGATACGCCACATCGAGGAAACACGAAGTGTTTTCGAGATTGGTTCAGAACAGTTACGATTTTTTAATAAAAATAGATGCGACAGATTTCATCTGCCATTTACCTAATCTTATCTTTATAAATTATGACATGCTACAATTATAACATTTTAATATGATAAATACCGATCCTCTGCACGAAAGGTAGATTTATCGTCACGAAAGGTCAAAATATCGTAGAAAAGAATGATTGGGTGAAGGATTAAGAGCTATATCAGAGTAAAATAAGAAGATTGACAAAAGATGGGCATTGTGATAAATTTGTACTAACCAGTCAGTATAAAACGAGGTGATATGATGAGTAAACCAGAAACAAAGGGCAATAAAAGGGAGATTATCCTGGAAACTGCAAAGATGATATTTGCAGAAAAGGGATTTGACGGCTCAAGAATGGATGAAATTGCAGAAAGAGCAGGAGTTAAGAAATCACTGATATATTATCATTTTGATGGAAAGGATCATTTGCTTCAGGAAATATTGAATCAATTCTTTGAAGAATTTGGAGAACTGCTTAGGTCGGAGACAACTTCTGAAAGAGAGAATAATAAGTATATGGATTTCATGGACAAAAACAGTGATCTGCTTCGAGTTATTTTAATAGAATCACTGAAAAAGAATACAAAGCTTACATCTATCTTTAAAGCCGTTAATATGCTTATGGAATATGAAAATGAAAGGATGGATGAATTAAATCCTATGCAATACCCTTCGAATCATAAGCGATGGGTGGCTGAATTTTTCACAAATATGTTACCTAGTGTAGGCTACATTTGTTATAAAGATGCATGGTGCAGTTACTTTAGCGTTGATAAAGAAACCCTTGAAAAGGATTATTTTGAGGCTTATGCTGAAACACATGGTCAATACCACAATAATATATCAGCTTCAGTACAGTAAGGCGAGGATGATCTATGAAATTAAAAAGTAATAATGAGAAGCGGCATAAAAAGCGGCTACAGTTCACGAAAGGAGACTGAGAATGAGAAAGTTAAGTCAGATAATACAAAGGATCAGCAATTTGAGAACTTTCTTTATATTACTTGCTGCCGTTATTATATTAATCATAGTACCGGATTTTTTCAAAACTCCGATCAGCCCATTAAAGTTTGAAGAGTATTCTCACGGCTTAAAAATGCTTGATATGACAATTAACTATTCTCCGGAGGTTGCCTACAACCTGATAGAAAAATATGGCAAACAGGCTATTGAGTATTATCTTTATGTAATGGAGCCATTTGATGTATTGATACCTGCATTAATGGGTTTGTTTTTATGCGTAACCTGTACGATCTTATTAAGAAATATCATAAAAAGTAAATACTTATCAATTATTTATATATTTCCAATATCAGGATGGTTGTTTGATTACATGGAGAATGCAGGTGTAATCACTATGCTTACGAAGTATCCATCCAGAATAGATTTAGTAGCAAGAATAACAAATTTGTTTACTATGACGAAATCTATATTGGGTACAGTAAGTATAATAATTATTTGCTTCGGTACTCTTGCCAATGTATTTTATAAATATCGAAAAATAAGTAGTAGATGTAATTAAGAACTAAAATAAATTGAGGAGCATTTCGATGAGAAAAACTATCTTATCATGGATTAGTCTTATACTATTCCCCCTTACTATTCTTTTCTTTCTATTTCCTGTTTTTGTATACTTCATTCCTTTTATAAGTGCTCGTATAGTAATAGCTATTGCCAGAATTCTGATCGCATTATGGATCGTTATTTTTTTGTTTTCAATTATCTTTCTAAGCTCATATTGCGGCTTTTTATGTCCCATAACTAAATTATTTACATTGATAGCAATGAAATCCAAAAATAATGATATATTAAAACATCGGTTTCCAAGGGCAGTTGGTGTTGTTACTCAAGCATTATGGTTTGTAAGTGCTTTTTATGTTTTTCTTAGATTTTTAGGAAATTTATTTGGTTTATTCTTTAGAGAAGAAATCTTTTCCCGTGTAGAAATAATTATTCTTTTTAGTTTTTACTGTATTGCTGCGATACTTTTAAATATTAGAATGGGTAAAGATGAATTAGGACATTATTTATGTCCATTAAGTCCATTCATAAAATTCGGTATTAAAATAAATCGGCTTTTAAAAATTCCAGGTTTTAGAATAGTCCCTAATTCCAATCTCTGCAAAAGTTGCGGACAGTGTAACATGGTTTGTACATACCAGAATAATGTTATGGCAATGGTTAAGGTTAACGAAATTAATTATAAAGTATGTTCTAATTGTGGAGAATGTATAAGCGTGTGCAAAAATAAAGCTATTAGACGGAAATGGACAAAATATTTAAATAAAGACGGGCAATAAAAAGTAAAGGTCAAAAAGAGGAAACAGTATATCTGATTAGTGAGGAGAAAATGCAATGAAGAAGAAATTATTAATTTTAATGAAGGTCGTAATATTATTCCTAGCCGTCTTAAGTGTTGATAATACAACACACGCAGAGGCGAAGACAGTAAAAGTAAAAACAATCCAGGTAACCAATATTGATTATTCTAACTTTTATATGATGAGGGTAGGCGGGACACTACAAATAAAAACAGCTGTTTTGCCCCAAAATGCTACGAACAAGAATATTACCTGGTCCTCCTCAGATCAGACAATTGCCGGGGTTAGTGGTACCGGCTTTGTAACGGGTATCAATCCGGGTTTCTGTGAAATCACAGGGATAACAAAAGACGGTAGCAATAAAAAGGTATCCTTCTATGTGAGAGTATATTCAGAGAAGGAATTTCTATATTATAGTGCTTGGGGCTGTGATGATGGCAAATTTGGAAGTTCACTCTATCTTTCATCAACGGGGGAGTACATTGAGACAGAATTTACTGATGTAGATATCTCTGAGGATGAGCCATCCGATTTCGGATTTTATAGTTTAGATACTATAAATAAAACCATAACAATGACATCGAATTATAGTAAAAATATAACGGTATGGCATTATACGATTGTATCAAGAAGTAAAATCATACTGTCGAAGGGGACTACTCAGAAAACCTATACCAGAGGCTACAAATCGAAGCGAGTCACATGTACGAGCAAAGGCTTACTGTATATGTCGGACGCAAGTACTCAACTAAGCATCATAGGTTATAAAGGAACGGATACAACGCTTACCATCCCTTCTAAAATTAGCAAAAAGGATGTGGTGTGGGTTAGTAGTATAAACGGAAATACGGATATTGAGCAAATTATCCTTCCGGATAGCGTTACATACATTGAAAACGGATTTAAAAACTGTACAAACCTAAAATCTATTACATTACCGGACAGTATCATCGGACTCAGTTCCTCTGCCTTTGAAAACTGTGTCTCACTTGAAACCGTGAGTTTACCGGCTGGCTTAAAAACGATATCAAATCAAGCCTTCAAAGGATGTACCAGTTTAAAATCGATCACATTACCCGATCAGGTAGTCAGTGTTGATTCAGAGGCTTTTTGCAATTGTACCAATTTAGAAGCATTATACTTCCCCAAAGGGATTAAAGAGATTGAACCTGATATTTTAAGAGGCTGCAATCAAGTAGTGATTTATGGATATAAAGATACCTGCGCTGAGGATCTTGCTAAAGAAAATAATCTGGTGTTTATTGAAAGATGATAGTTGCAGAATATGCTTTAAATATAGAGAAAAGAGAGTTTCTAAGGGCTGGAGACAGCCCTTTTATTTCGAATTAAGATATTGATTCTATACAGTGGGAGTAAAGGGGAGGGGGTATCATTGCTCCCACATAATTAAAGAACACCATCTTTAAGAAATATGGTATCAATATTACAATAACCTTGATAGCCTATTCTTTTGTAAGCATTGACTGCTCCTTCAGAAGCAGTGAGTACAGAGATTGATTTTCCCAGTTGTAAAGCATCTATTTCTGCGGCATTAACTAAATACCCACCTATGCCTTTCTTTCTATAACCAACTAATGTGCCGACCCATGCGATCTCAACAAATTCATCACCTAATATAGACATGCATGCTCCTACAGGCAATCCATTGTATTCTGCGAGATAGAACCTCACATGATGCATATGAAAAGCATCAATATAATGCTCATAGGTAAACAAGATATATTCAAAGGATGAAGTGAGTATCGCTCCACACATTTTTAACTGTTGTAGATCATTTACCCGGAAAATATTCAAACATTTCTCGGAGGGTGGCAAACAAGTATTGGGAGCTAAGGTCTTCAACATACCCAAAGAAGTAAACCCGGTTTTAAATAATCCTGTTTTCATAAAACAACCTAATAAATCAATATCCTCAGGGGCAGACCCCGGAGTGATCACCAGATTATTAGGAATTTCTCTGCTTCTTATACGTGCAACGATTTGACTTATTTGCTCACAATAATCTGTATCGTTAAGTAATATTGAATATGTAAAATCAATATCCCCAGAAAGCCAGCTTATATCACTTTTATGGTTTCTGATTCCGCGTATATTGCCAAGCATATTCCAATATAATTCATGTCCTTGTAAAATATAATCGATATAGGACGTTTCTAACATTTTGAGCAACCCCTTCATTGTGTTCGAACGTTATTTTTCATGATGTTTTCCGGTAGATATATTTCAAATCTGCAAGCCAGATCGCCGCCAAGTGCTGAGCATATTACGTTACCTTCTAAAGAAGTATCAAGCGCTGCTTCCCAAAATATTTTTGTATGCCCCAGACTGCAATAACAGATTGTTTTTGATACTGTTTTATCCCATAGAATTGACTCTTTTGCAAACTGGCAATGACATAAATGATAGCGCTTTTCCAGAGGATGTGACGCATGTAAGAAATTCTTTGTATGAAAGGGTATCGCGGTGGTTACAATTTTATTCCCATATCTCTTTCCATAAAATATATCTTCTATGGAGTTGATATAGTTATATACCTCGCTATCGATGGGTTGTCCATAAAATAACTCTCCACTAATTAAATACTCTCGAAGTTCGTTCATTCGATCCTTTCTAACATCTTTTGCAAAGGAATCGATATCATTATAGTGTAAGAATATCTCTCTGACCCACCTAAAATCCTCTCTCTTTAATCCGTGGCACACCTTTGAGAATACTTTGTTTGCTGTTTTATTATCAGCCATCTGATCAAATTGATCTACAAGTTGGTAGGTAGCGTTACATAGTTGCTCGTCACTCATTGAAGCATTTGGAACTTCTATCGTTGTGTTTATCTGCTCCCATGCTTCACTTCCCAAATTCATCACGATCTCATTCTTGATACGGTTGATTATCTTTTCGTTTTCCGGATAATTGATTTCTTCCATTAATGTCTCCATGCATATCTCCTCATTCTTTATCATTCATATTTGATAACTTATTATAACTAACTTCCCTTCCAGAAAGCTAACAACCGTAAGTTTATTCTTCGTCAGGAAAAAAAGAATATAAACCATCGGTTGAATTCCTAAATGTCAAATTGGTTTACAAATATCCCCGTAGTTACTATAATGAAACTATCCTTTCTCTATGAAACACAGAATGAACGCCTGGAGGAACCTATGGTCGATAAAAACAAAATCGGGCAAAATCTATATGCTCTTCGTAAAAAATCAGGGATCACTCAGGATAATCTTGCGAAGATATTGAATATAACACCGCAAGCAATATCAAAATGGGAAAATGGGATTTCTATTCCGGATACCTACCTTCTTCCGGTGTTATCGCAGCTGTATCACATTCCGATGGAAGCTCTTTTATGCGTAAATTTAAATTCCAATGTGACGCAGGATAACAGTAACAACAAGGTTCTGTTACCGGGGCTGAAATTATACACTGGTGCGCCTTCTCTGATCGGTTGTATCAAATCAAGTCTTCATTATATTGGTATCTATGTATCCCTGGGATGGATTTCAGCGCCATATGCATTCATGTTAAATATTAACGATACAGTATCTATGAAAGGTCCTGAATTTTGGAATGATCAAGGATGTTTTCTATCACACATAGGAAATTGTGGCGGAATAATTGAGACCCTAAGTGGCTGGAAAGGTGAGAAGGATATATCTGATAAAAGAAGTACTGCTTGGATATCAATCAGAAATGCAATTAATAAGGGCTTACCCTGCTATGTATGGGAGCTGGATAAGCCTCAGTATTATCTGGTCGCTGGTTATGACGACTTAGGATATTATTATTTTGATAACGATTCCGGAAATATTGCCGGTCCTTTCCCGTATGAGGCATTGGGAAATAGCGATTGGGGTATCCTTGAAATACATATTATCCATCCAGGCAGTATCTCAGATAATTTAAAATCAGTAAAAGATATCTTTGAATATGCGATTACGATCGGTAACCCGGTACTATATCGCCCAAATGACGGCTATACCATGGGGATTGAAGCTTACCCAGTATGGTGGAATGCTATAGCTGATAATACCGCTGAATATTACGGTTGTGCTTACAATGCTGCCTTCTGGTCACATTGTAAATCCATGGCGGCATCCTTTCTCCTTGAGGCTAAGCTGCGGATCGGGATTATGGAGGAGCTGTTTGATGATGCAATTCACTGCTACCAAAACTGCGCCAGATCCTTAAAAAAAATGACAGAAGTATATCCTCTTATTCATGGAGTTTCAGAAGTTACAAGCGAGCATAAGGATGCTGCAATTCATTTGCTTCAAAAAGCCTACAGACAAGAACAAAGTGGATTAAATTGTATAAAGAATATTCTAAATGAAATTTATAAGCTATGGTAGATCCTATTATATTGAAAATGTCTTTCTGTTAGGATTAAAGAAAGATACACTATAACTGATTTAAGTAAAAACACCCCTGCAACCATCTTCACATCATAAAATGGTTGCAGGGGTGTTTTTATCGACCACTTGCGTCTACGACGGTACTATTATTTTGATTTCACAGAAAATACACCTGCATTCTTGTTTTCGATTCTAAACTTGACCTTGGCATCTCCTACCGTGGTCCATGAAGTTTTACTTATTACAGAGGAGTCATTTTGCCAGGTTGTATAAATAGCATCATACAATTGATCCGGTGTACTTGAAATTGCCGTACAGTATAAATGCAGGATACTTTTTAACACTTCGGAATAATCTATATAACCGGTTGACGGTCTGCTGAGAGAACCTGAAATATAGATTTCATAGTGATCGAATTCCTTATATAAGCGTAGGGTGACAATCGTAGCGTTAGCGTTTACCTCGGCAACGATTGCGTTATCAGATACCTTTATTCCCGTATAATCGCAGGAAGGACCCTCCATACTACTTGCCAGTACTGTATTTAATAAAGTCGCGCTATATGTATTAAGTGCATCTTCAAATGGTGTATTTCCCGTAACATCAGAGCTCCAATGACCTGTTGGATCAGTAAGAGGTCCTTTGGCAAAGCTTGATAGCTTAGGAAAATCGATTGGTTCTATATGCACAATTGGATATTTGTTATAGGTTGTCCATGGTTTACCGTTAGCGTCATATATTGATGAGGTATCCGGTAGTGATTTTGGCCATTTAATCGTGCTAAAGCATAATACCATAGCATAATTTTTAAAATCGGTAAAATTAATATGTTCTGTAAAATGCCTGTAGTGAATTAATTTGTACATTGTCTCACAATATATTAAGGAGACATCACCAAAAGCATCATCTGTGATATAAGCGTCTTTGTAAGCAGTCAAGGTAACTGTTGTCTTCCCATCATAGTATTTATATTTCCTGGAGTTTAAGGTATAAATTAATTTCTCTTTTCCGCTGCTGATTGTTAGTGTATTTGAAGTTCTTTTGCAGGAAAAACCCAAGACCTTGCACAGATTTTCTGCTTTTAGATATGATCCCATGACCTTCGTTGATATACATGCAAGATCTTCATATGCGGTCCACTTACCACTCTCTTTCTGTACTAATACCAACTCAGGCTTATATTTTTCTTCTGCATATGCACTGCGAGGAAATGCATTAATTGATATAAAAGAAATCACAGTTACCAGTAATAACGATATCCACTTTTTCATGTTACCATCCTATTCTTTTGTTTTATAGTGAAAGGCTTTATTGTATATAAATGATGTTGTATTCATCTGCAGCAAATGATCTGAAGGATTACTTCTCTTTGATCATATATACCCCGGCATGATTTTCTGAACGGTACTTAACCTTGCAGTCTCCGACTGTTACCCAAGTAGACTTATTAATTCCGTAGGTTTCATCTTCCTCCCAACTATTATATAGCGCATAATTAAGTTCCTCCGGAGTACTCGATATAATTGCACAGAATAATTTCAGTACATTCTGGCCGACGTTGGAATAATCCGGTTGACGTTTGTTGGGATTTTTACTAAGTCTTGTAGAAAGATATATTTCATAATGGTCATCTTCTTTGCTTAATCTCATGGCTGACATTGTAATATCGCCATTGATCACGGCAAGTATGGCATGATCTAAAACAGCCATTTGTGCGATATCGCCTGCATTATCTTCTATTTCCATATCAATAATGTTCTTTCTCATATAAAGGGAATACTCATCCAAAGCATACTCCATAGGTCGGTAGCCATACTCCCATAAATCGTGACCCCAGTTCGAATCCTTTAATGCGGAAGAGGCAAAGCTCGATAATTTGGGGATATCAACTGTGCCAATCGTAATAAACTCATTATACTTGGGATAAGCTTTTGCCTTTACTATTTCGTTACTATTTGGGACACCGGTTATTTTTCCGGCCAGACTATAACAAATGACACCGTTGTATCCCTTGCTTTTATAATCCGTAGCCTGGTCCCCGGTATAGTATTCAACATGAGCAAGATGATTGAACGTCAAATAATGAACCATATCAAGACCTTCCGGCCATTTGATATACATTGCCTCGGGTGCATCCTTTGTTGTTTTGGAACTATCGTCCGATTGCTTAAATTCCCTTGCCCCTCTTGTTAAGTACAGTGATTTTAAGCCATTTGATATTGTTAATGTAGTCTGCCCAGTATAGGTAAAATATTCGTGACTTAATCCCAGCTCTTTTGCGACACCCAAAGCATTAACCATTACTTCGCCGTTATCAGATATCGCAGATAAATTATCATAATAAGTCCAAGGACCGTTTTTTTTCTTCTGTATCAATACCTGCGGAGCATTCTTATAATTTTGTGCTTCAGAGGAGAACATCAAAGACCCGTCAGCCGTATAGATATTCTTCAGATCAGGGAAGCGGTTAATATTGCCGACCGTGCTGTAGCATACAACTCCTGCATATCCGTAAATACCATAATCCTCGGCCTGGGTTCTGGTATAATACTGAACTTGCACTGATAGATAGTATAGGAGAGCATAGTAAAATGAACCATCATTATTAGATACCGGAGGATATTTCTTAACACTTTTATTACCGTCCGTATAAATGCAAGTGGTTCTATTATCCTTAAATGACAGAGACTGATTGCCATTGCTTATTTCATAACTTTCTATTGTTCCCTTATAGGTTAACCCTAGTGCTTTGCTAATAGCTTTTGCATTTACCTGCGCACCGCCTTTGGAATATGCTTTTGCCATATCCTCATGGGCAATCCAAGGACCGTCTTTTTCGCTAAGAGTCAATACCAGGTACCCTTTGTCCTTCGCTTGTACTGACACAGGAAAGCCAACTGCGCTAAAAATAAGTATTAATGCCATGAAAACTCCCAAGAAACGTTTTTTCATCTTTCTCCTCCGTATACATAATTCTAGTAAATATAAGAATGCGTAAATTTGACACTGCCCATATCATTATTATAGTAGTTAAACTTACCATTTTTATTATATCGAGATTCTGAAAACAAATCAACTCTTACAAAGGAGCAAATACAGTCCTGCTTTGACTCAATTTCTTGACTCTACTTAGGCAAACCAATTTATATAAAGTGAATCATGGTAAAACAATTTGGTAATATACGATATACCTGGTGTATACTAAAATTATATTTTGAGACCATCAGTCAAAACACTTCTGTAATCAAGAGTACTATGGTATAATTCATAGTATATGTTCTGTAACTTTATGATTCGTTTTAGCTAAAACGTTTACTAATTATGAGGTGAAAAGGTGAACTATTTCAAAAAGAATAAGAAGCAACATATCATTAATCATCTATTACTGTTTATTCGTAATTCTCATATTCAATCTCGACTGATGGTAGCGTTTATCGTACTCTCATTTATCCCTTCCTTAATTACAGGTGCCTTGTCTTATGATAAATCAAGCCAGGCAATAAAAACAAAAATTAGCACTTATTCCACAGATCTCTTGGCGCAAATACGGCAAAATGTTAGTCGAGAGTTATTGCGTTTGGAATATGACAGTATAGAGATTATGTTCATGAGTGATGTTCAAAGTGCCTTACTACATTATGATGAGTTAAGTGAATGGGACAAAATGACATTAGAATTGAAGCTGAGAGATAAATTGGTTAACAAATTTAGCTTCTTACATGACGTTTCCGATGTTGTTCTCTATACGAATAAGCTGGACAAGATTGTTGCATATGGAAGCACGGGTTCTAATGTTTTGAACTATCAGGAGAGTTATATGAATGAGCTTCTCAAGGATTGTGATGAGTTGAAAGGAGCACCTGTGTGGAGACCCAGTAATATTCATGATGAAGTTCATTTTATCAATCTGTTGGTCAATAAAAATGATAACCGGGAAGGCGTTAATCTGGCGCGAACAGTAAGAGATATGGAGAGTGGTGAACCCATAGGCTATATTCTTATCCGGACGAATGAGCGATATCTCTCGAAGATATATGAAACTATTGATGCCCATAAACAGAAAGTATTTATTGTCTCTGATGCGGGTACGATTGCTTCCAGTAATACGCCTGATTTAATTACAGGTGAAGCCTATCAGGATCAGGAATTGATGAAAGCGATACAAAATAGTATAGAAAAAGGCAAGAATTCCTTCAATTATACCCTTGATCAGAAATATTTGGCAGTTTTTTCAAAGGCGGAACAAGCAGATTGGTACATCGTCGGGCTGATACCCTATGCCTATTTAAATGAGGAATCCCGGCGCATTGGTATCTTTTCGATTGCTGTTGGCCTCATTTGTTTTCTGCTTTCCATTCTACTCTCCTTAATTATCTCGAGAAGCATATCTGTACCACTTAAAAATATGGTACATACCATGCAATTGGTTAAGGAGGGTGACTTGTCAGTAGTCATAGAGGATCAGAGTCAAGATGAATTGTCTGAGGTCGCCAATCATTTTGACGAGATGCTAAAAGAAATAAAGGACTTACTTGAAACAACGAAGATTCAAGAAAAAGAGAAAAGGAAGGCGGAGCTTTTAGCATTACAGGCTCAGATTAATCCTCATTTTATCTCGAATACGCTGAATAGCATCAAATGGATGGCCAGCATTCAGGGAGCGGAGAATATTGAAAAACTGATTTACTCCTTGATTCAAATGCTCAACGCAAGTATTGGTAAAAATGATAAGAGTATTACTCTGGAAGAAGAGCTTGAATATCTAAAAAACTACATCGTGATTCAAGAATTTCGATATTATGATAAGTTTAAAGTGAAGTTTGATATTGATGAGGAGACACTTCATTTCAAATTACTGCGCTTCTTATTACAACCGATTCTGGAGAATGCGATCATTCATGGCATTGAGCCGCTGGAGGGTCAAGGCTTTATCTTAATAAAAGCATTCCGTGATGGCGAGGATTTTAAAATAACCGTTACCGATAACGGAGTTGGATTTACCCAGAAACGAATGAACGAGGTTCTTCAGGAGCCAACAAAAAAAGTTGATGGCTTTTGTGGAATAGGGATATCAAATGTAAATGACCGTATAAAAATGGTTTATGGTGATCGTTATGGGGTCAAGATACAAAGCTTCGAAAATATTTATACTACCATTGAAATTAGTTTACCCATCCAGGAATAAAAGTGATCGGAGGACCTATGTTAAAAGTATTAATAGTTGATGATGATATTTTAACCCGTATGAATATAAAGATGATGATTGAATGGGATAGGAAGGGCTTTGAAATCTGTGGTGAAGCGATCAATGGGCAAAATGGTATCGAGATGCTGGAGCTGCATAACCCGGATATCGTTCTGACGGATATGAGAATGCCGGTTATGGATGGCGTGGGACTGATTGAATGGATCAATCAACATAAACCACAAATACAAGTCATAGCCCTAAGTGGATATGATGACTTCGATTATGTGAAGGATAGTATGAAGCTGGGAGCGATCGATTATCTTATAAAGCATAAACTGACTTCTGAGCTGCTCCTCTCCGTGTTGGAGTTGGCTAAGGGTAGGATTATCAAAATGCAAGAAGCGATTGAAGAAAAGCATCAGATTGAAAATCAGCTTCAGCTGGCGCAAGGCCATTTATGCCAACAGTTTCTACGTGATTTATTAAACGGAGAGATCACTGAACCATTGGAAATCATGCATGGGATTAATAATCTTCATTTGAATTTAGGAATGCTAAACAATATCGTTGTTGTGCTGGAAATTGATGATTATTCTTTCTTAAAGGATAAATTTTCTGAACTGGAGCTTAAGAAGAGAATTACAGATGTTTTTATGGAGATTGTTCAGCAAATATTAAATGAAACAAAACAGGCCTATATTGTTCATGTGGAACAAGGAAAATTCGCACTTATATTTTCGTTTGGAAAAGCGTATAGCATGCTATATGTCTATAATCAGATGTATCAAATTATAGATAGAATCAAAAGATCAATTAAGCGATACCTTAATCTAACCGCTTGTTTTGGTGTTAGCCCGGTATGTCCTACCTTACAAAAGATTAATCAGTACTATAATAAAGCAAACCTTCTCTTAGATGAAAAGTTTTATAAAGGCAAAGATCAACTATTTATGGAAGATTCAGATAAGATAATAAAGAATGAGTTTATGACTTTAACCACGGAACAGGAAAAAACAATCATCCTTTGCCTGAAAACTTTTGATGAAGAGACACTAAAAAAGACATTAGACGAGATATTTAACTGGGTCATTGAGCAGAGGGTTAATCCTAATTCAACTCACATGATTGTGGCGGAGATTATCAACGTGGCAAGTCGAGTAGCTACGCAATTTAATATTAAAATGGATGATATATTTTCGGCCAATGATGTACCCTATAACAAAATGCAGAAATATGATACGATCATCGATGTAAAGAATTGGATCACAGAGATATATCTAAAGCTTCTTTTACTAATGAAGCAGAATACGTTCCATAATTTAAATTACAGCGAATACACTCAAAAGGCCATTGATTTTATACACAAGAACTATCACCGGGATATGTCATTGGAGGATACGGCTCGTCATATTAATGTCAGTAGCTCTTATTTAAGCCGAATATTTAAAGAAGAGTGTAAAGTCAGCTATATTAAGTATGTGAATCAACTGCGAGTGGAGAAGGCAAAATTATTGATTGAAAACGGAGATGTTCGTTTAAAGGATATCGTTCAACAGGTTGGCTTCCAAAATTATAATTACTTTTTTAAGGTTTTTAAAGAAAGTACCAATATGACGCCCTTGGAGTATGAAGAAATGCTGCGAAGCAAAGAACAAAAAAATAGAGTATAAGAAAAAAATATTGAGTACTAAATGCGAAGGATAATAAACATTTCTCAAGATGATAAAAAATTGTATAGTTGATGTCAAATTGTTTGAGTGTAATTGAGTAATCGTACATTATATAATTAATTTGAAGTCAAGTAACTTCAAAAAATTATGGGAGGCTCAAAAATGAAAAAAATATTTTGTTTATTCTTAGTGGCTGTATTAATTGTTGCATCTTTTACAGGTTGTGCAAATAACAAAGCAGAAGAAACCACTAAGAAGGGGACGGAGAAGGTAACTGAGAACAAAGAGACATCAAAAACTGCTTCTAAACCAACGGTATTAACCTTCTGGACATTTAATGAATTGCATACGCAATTTTTTGATGATGCAGCTGCAACCTGGAATGCTGCAAATCCTGATCAGCAGATTGAACTGAAGACGGAGGTATATCCTTATGATGAAATGCACAATAAGTTACTAATTGCTCTGCAATCAGGAACCGGTGCTCCGGATTTGGCAGATATTGAAATTAGTAAATTTGCGAACTATCTAAAAGGAAGCAATCCTTCCTTAGTGCCATTAAATGATGTTGTTGAACCAATAAAGGACAAACTCATTATGTCAAGAATGGATAATTATGCTAAGGACGGTAAGTATTACGGCGTTGATTATCATGTTGGTGCTACCGTAATGTATTACAACACTGAAATTCTTGGTAAAGCAGGCGTTAACATCGACGATATTAAGACCTGGGCTGATTACGTAGAAGCAGGTAAGAAGGTTGTTGCAGCTACAGGAATTCCTATGACTACAACAGAAGTTACCGAACATTGGTCATATTACCCGCTGATCAGTCAAAGAGGTTCAGATTTCTTTGCAGCGGATGGTTCCGTAATACTTGACAATCAAACCAATATTGATACATTACAATTTTTATATGATGGTCTGTATACAGACAAAATTGCTGTTCCGGCACCCGGTGGCTTCCACCATTCAGAAGAGTACTGGGCATTCATGAATAAAGGCGGAGCTGCTTCCCTTATGATGCCGATGTGGTACATGAATAGATTCACAAACTATATGCCCGATCTGAAAGGCAAAATTGCGATTAGACCTTTACCGGTATGGGAAGAAGGCGGAAACCGCTCTGCAGGTATGGGAGGAACAGGTACCGTTATTACAACTCAAAGCAAAGAGCAGGATTTGGCGAAAGCTTTCTTAGCTGCAGCTAAATTATCTAAAGAGGGAAGTATTAAAACTTGGACAATACTTGGTTTTGACCCGATTCGTTGGGACGCATGGTCTGATCCTGCTATGTCTGCTGATAATGAATTTACAGCTTATTTCGGTAAGGGTATCTTCGATATGTTAGTAGAGATTAAAGATGAAATCGGACCGACACAAATTAAGGAATTATATCCGGATGCAGTTACTTTAGTTCAGAAAAATGTTGTGTTCAAATCATTACAAGAACAAAGCCAAACTCCTGAAGAGGCTTTAAAAGAAGCAGCGAACGAACTTAGAGCAAAACAGTAATAGAAATAGAAGACACGCTTCGCGAACGTTCTATTATCATGAGTCAAAGCAGAAATTCAGCTTGAAAGAGCTGAATTTCTGTATATTAAGAAGGAGATGAATTGCATGAAGTCAGAATTACAAAGCCAAAAAAACGGAAAGAAAAAATCTTTTTCTTTAAGAAGCTCATTCAATTCACAGCGTATCGTTCCCTACTTTTTTGTGATGCCGTTTATCATCAGCTTTCTGGTGTTTTTTCTCTATCCGATTATTTCATCAGTAATTATGAGCTTTCAAAGTATACAGGGCTTTAATGATGTAACATTTATTGGAACAAAAAACTATAAAAGTCTAATGAACCAACATTACTTTGCTGCGGTACGAGTGAGTTTTACTTATACTCTTTTAACGATAGCAATATTGATTCCCTTGCCACTCATTATAGCTGTCTTGTTAAATAATAAACTACTAAAAGGTAAAAACTTTTTTCGCTCTGCATTGTTTTTACCGGCATTAACGTCTGTTATTGTGGCGGGAATGTTCTTTCGATATGCATTTTCTGAGCAGTCTACAGCCTTAGCGAATCAAATCATTGGAATATTCGGAATTAAGCCTCTTGCCTGGTTACAAACCGGTGGACCGGCAATGTTTGCGCTTGTCATTCTTTGTGTATGGAGATGGCTGGGGGTTAATATTATTTATTTCTTATCCGGCTTACAAAGTATACCGGAGGAACTATATGAAGCAGCAGATATTGATGGTGCCAATGCGCTTCATAAGTTTTCTAAAATCACGATCCCTTCTTTGAAACCGGTTATTATTTATGTCGTAACAATCAGTGTTTATGGTGGCTTTGCTATGTTTGCTGAAAGCTTTGCTTATTGGACTTATCGTTCCCCCGGAGATATCGGGCTAACACTGGTTGGATATATTTACAGTACGGCCTTTAATAGCGCGGATTTTGGATTAGCAGCTGCAGTCGGGGTAACATTATTGCTCCTGATTATGACGGTCAATTTAATCCAATTAATGTTATTTGGATTTTTCAAAAAGGAGAGTGACTAAGATGGCTAATAAGTTCAACGGCAAAAATTGGGGTATAAAAATCTCCTTTGTAGCTTTACTCATCATAAGCTTATTAACACTTGCGCCTTTTCTGTTTTTGCTGCTCTCCTCCTTTAAACCAGGGGCAGAAGTGATAAAAAATGGACTAAGCTTGAACCCCCAATTTGATATAATGACGCTAAATAATTATGTGACCTTGTTTGTTAATCACGAGGGTGTATTCCTGAAATGGTTTACAAATAGCATAGTCATTACAGGCGTTTATACCGCTATGTCTCTGTTTTTTTCCTCACTTGTAGGGTATGGATTAGCGAAATATGAATTCAGAGGAAAAAACTTTATCTTTGGTATTGTTTTATTGGTTATGATGATACCTGTAGAAATACTTTTACTGCCTTTATATAAGTTAATGATTACCTTCAGTCTTATTGATAAAATACTTGGGGTTGTATTACCCTTTGCTGTATCACCTTTTGCAATTTTCTTTTTTAGACAATCAGCTGTCGGCATACCTAAGGATTTTATGGAGGCAGCGCGAATAGATGGATGTACAGAGTTTGGTATATTTTTTAGAATTATGATACCTCTACTGAAGCCCGCTTTTGGTGCTATGACGATTTTACAGGCAATGAATAGCTGGAATAGTTTGGTTTGGCCAATGATTGTACTTAGAACTACTGAAAAGTTGACTTTACCTATTGGTTTGTCTTCCTTGATCACACCATATGGTAATGATTATGATATGTTGTTTCCGGGTGCGGTATTATCAATCATCCCGATCGTAATCATTTTCCTTGCTAATCAGAAGTCCTTTATGGCGGGATTAACGGCTGGAGGAGTAAAGGGTTAAACCTATAACATATCATCAGATTTTGAAAAGGAGGAGATTCCCTTTGGAAACTAAAGATTGTATGAAACCGTTAATTGAACAGAGAGCGGATCCCTATATATATCGCCATACGGACGGATATTATTATTTTACGGCATCAGTACCTACCTACGATTACATCGAGTTAAGAAGGTCAAAAACGATAGAAGGACTAGCAACAGCAGAAACCTTTGTGGTTTGGAAAAAACATGAGAACGGTCCGATGAGTGAACATATATGGGCACCGGAACTCCATTATCTTGATAATCAATGGATTATCTATTTCGCAGCAGGTAGAAAAGAGGATATCTGGAATATTCGCCCCTATGTCCTGCTGTGTAGTGGAGCTGATCCTTTGAAAGATGCTTGGATAGAGAAGGGTATGATGCAGAAGGCAGTCGATGATCCTTATTCTTTTACAGATTTTTCACTGGATGCTACAGTTTTTGAACACAGAAATAAAAGATATTTTGTATGGGCGCAAAAAGTAGGTGGAGAAAAGGGAATATCAAATCTATATATTGCAGAAATGGAAACACCCTGGCAACTTAAGACAGTACAGGTACTCCTAACAACCCCGGATTACGATTGGGAAAGGATCGGATTTTGGGTGAATGAAGGACCGGCTGTGCTAGAAAGACAGGGAAAGGTCTTTCTCACTTATTCTGCAAGCGCAACTGGAGCATGTTATTGCATGGGACTTTTGTCAGCAGAGGAAGACTCCGATTTGTTAGATCCGGCATCATGGACTAAGTCTAGAACCCCGATCTTTAGCACAGATGCACGGAAAGGTATTTTTGGACCAGGTCATAACAGCTTCACGGTATCAGAAACAGGAGAAGACCTTGTTATTTTCCATGCACGACCTTATGAAGAGATTATTGGGGATCCGCTTTATGATCCCAATCGTCATACCATGGTCATGAAATTAACATGGCTTCAAGATGGTACACCCTGCTTTTCAAATGAAAGAAGCTTTCTATAGTATTAGAGTGTGATAGAAACGATTACTATTCATCTTTTTATGTTATTGCTATAGCCGGAAAGAACTTTGAGATATAAATAATGAGGCACCACCATTTTTGAAATAAGAATGGTGGTGCCTTTTCTTGTCAATGCTATTTTTTAATATAAGGAAGTGATCTTCTCGCGCTTTGTGAAGGATCCATCTTCTATATCATGGATTATATTTTCCAGTAGTTTGATTTCGATTTTGCAATACTCCAATCCGGAGGCCATAATCTCCAGACCATATTTGGGTATTTTCAACTCATGGTATTTATAGGATGCCTGAAATTCATCCAAAAACTTGCGAGTACCTTCCAGACGAACCTTCAACGCCAGGAGTAATTCCTCCGGTTTCATATGCTTCATAAATGCGATAGCTTCATGTAACGGGAAATAGATCCGCTGAGGCTGAAGGAGCTCTTTGGTTAGAAGAGTATGAAATTCTTTCTTTCCGGCCTCTGTGATGGCATAGACAGTTTTCTCAGGATGATTTGTGCCACCTATCACGGAATCGACTTTGATCAAGCCGCTTTTCTCAAGCTGCTCAACAGTGTAGTACAGAGAGCCTTTCTGTATTTTAATATACTGATCTAAACTTCTTCGCTTAATTAACTGTTGAATTTCATATGGATGATTGTTCCCTTCCATTAAAATTCCGAGTACTACTACTTTCATCGACATGCATTGCACCTTCTCTAATCTGCAATTTATGGTTTCCCATAATTATAATGAAAACTAAAGATAAAGTCAACGGAATCATAGTATATAAGAAGGTATGAGTGATAGAGCCGGCCAGAAGCTTTGTCATCTGGGTCAGTGTAGAAGCCGGAATGAGTGCTCTGACCTGCGGCTGCAGGAGGGTTCGGGCCTCCAATTTCTGACCATACTCAAGCATACCGGGTAACTCTTTGGAAAAGGAAGCGTTCATGAGGTGGCTTTGGATGGCTCCAAAGATCGTAATACCAAAAGTCATTCCAAGTGAGCGGAAAAAGGTAACAGAAGAGGTTGCCGCGCCTGTGTCCTTCGGTGAGATCTGATCTGTCGAAGACATCATTAATACGGAAAAAGAGATTCCAACGCCGATGCCGGTAATAATCATATAAAGGATCATCATCAGATTAGAGGAGTGCATCGTCAGTGTACTCAATGAATACAGACCGATTAAAAATGTAAAGGCAGAAAGTAGCATTAGTAAGCGGTACGAAAATCTTCTGATTAAGGACCCTCCAATCTGACTTCCTAAAACACTTGCAAGCATCATGGGCATGAGAACTAAACCGGAGTGTGTTGCAGTATTACCATTGACCCCTTGAATAAAGATAGGAATGTAGATGATTGATATAATAAATACAGAACCAAAAAGTAAACCTATTAATTGGCTACAGGCAAAAAGCTTTCCTCGAAACAGGTGAAGAGGAATAATCGGAACCTCTGCATGAAATTCAGTAAACAGGAAGAGAATGAAGCAGACTCCAAAAGACAGAAGTAAGCTGATAATCTGCCAGGAATTCCAGGGAAACTGGTTTCCGCCAAGATCAAGACTAAACATCAGGGAAGTAACACCCGCTATTAGAAAGAAGGAACCTAACCAGTCAATCTTCATGCGTGAATGATTCTGAGATTCACGATATCCTATGATAACAAAGAGAACAGCCAGGATACCAAGCGGGACATTCAAAAGGAAAGCATAGCGCCAGGAGGCGTGATCTGAAAGTAAAGATCCAACCAAAGGACCAAATATACTGCTGATACCAAATGCTGCACCAAATAAACCTGAGAATTTACCCCGATTCTCAGGGGGAACGATATCAAAAATAATGCTAAAAGCGATGGGCATGATGGCACCTCCGCCAATACCCTGAATTGCTCGAAATAGGATCAGCTGTTCCATAGAGGCAGCATTGCCGCACAGTAGGGAACCAATACAAAATAAAGCAATTCCGAACAGAAAGAATCGTTTACGTCCGTACATATCGGATAAACGTCCATAAATAGGAGTCACAGCAACGCTCGTAATTAAATAAGCGGACGAAATCCATGCCATCAGACTCATCTTTCCAAAGTCAGAGATGATACTCCCCATAGCGGTAGAAACTATGGTGCTGTCCATGGATGCGATTATTATTCCAATCAATAGACCGCAGACAAGTAAGTTGAATTTTTTCTTTTCAGTATTCATAACATCCTCATTTCTCTCGCGACAAGCGAGTATATATATTTACAACGAAGGTAGTCTAATTAGACTAACAAAACGTATAATAGTACAATTAGACTAATATGTCAATATAATACTTAAAATTATTTTCCATATTCCTGCTGAAAGTAAAAGCTACTCTAAATAGACGAATTAGATTTGAAATTTTTTCATCAGCTCTTTTCAATCGATCTATGACAAGTGGGAACTGATATGATATAAATAGTTTCTACACATTGACAAATGAAGAGCGATATTATATATTAGTATTGTTGATATTGCATAAAAATAGTATATAATATAGAGAGGGCAGTCTATTAATATGAAACAGCAGATCATAGAGGAATGTATTGCACTATTTAACGAAAAAGGTTGCCGATTTACTCTGGACGATATCGTACAGAGGCTTAAAATCAGTAGAAAAACAATTTATAAATATTTCCTGAGTAAGGAGGATATCTTTAAGGCCATTATCGATGAGGCATATGATGATATTCATTTTAAGCAGAATTTGATTTTCAATGATGATGTGCTTACGATCAAAGAGAAAATGTATGCGGTATGTACGGTTGAAACAAAGTATGATAATCAGATGAGACTGGATCGAATCTATGAATCAGAGCAATCTCTGCCGGAGGTTTATCAGTATTTTATGAAAAAATATGAGGTTGGCTGGGATATTATTTGTGAGCTTCTGAAACAGGGAATCCGGGAAGGTGTGTTTGAAGAGGTGAATATTGCCTTGGTAATACAGCTTTTAATCAATGGAATGAAGATGCTTTGTCAGGGTAATTTTCAGGAGGAGAATAAGATTACCTATAAGCAGGGATTGGAACAGACAGTAAACATTATCATCAAAGGAATATCAAAATAAATCGATGGATAGGAATTTAAAGATTTATTAAAGGAATTTAATATACGATAAGGAGATTTTTTATGGATGAAAAAGTATCTTTGAAATCAAAACTATGGCTATCAAGTGCAGATGGTTTCTGTGGTATCTTATGCGGCTTGATCACCGGCGGAGGATTAACTTATTTTTTTACTAAGTGGATGGGTCTTGATACGGCCAAGGCTTCTCTGGTATGGTTGATCTTCGGCATCTGGAATGCATTCAATGATCCACTGTTTGGGTTTATCTCGGACCGCACCAAGTCGAAAATCGGCAGAAGGCTTCCCTACATCAGGTATGGTGCACCGATTTATGCCGTTGCTTTTATATTATGTTGGATAAAATGGCCCTTCGCGGGAAATCAATGGGGAATGTTTTTTCAGATGCTGATCTCTCTTTTCCTGTTTGACAGTCTTTACACCTCAATTGCGACGGCACTTTATGTCATGCCGTATGAGATAGCGGTATCCAACAAGGCTCGTGGCTCCATATTCATCTGGAAACTGTTCTTCAGTCTCATAGCACTGGCATTTCCTCTCATTCTTATGCCAATGATAAAGCTGGAGCCGGGGGATGATCCTTATAGATTTCAGCTGATCATGTCTGTGATTGGAGCTGCTGCAGGACTAATTATCTTCTTCAGTACCTTCTTTTATTCGGAAAAGGGCTATACCAAGGAGCAAGAGCAGCCACCGTTTTTTAAAGCACTGATCGAATGCTTTAAGAACAAGCCATTCATCATCTTTGAAGTCATCAGCTTTACAGTCATCTACATACAGAATTGTCTCTCCCTGGGAGTGAATTATTACTTCACGGAGTTTAGTATCTCCATGCTGCCCTGTTATATCGCGCTGCTTCTTGGAGCAGCAGTCGGAATCGTATTGTGGATCAAGAAACAGGTTACCTGGGGAGTTCGTAAATGTGTCATGGTCATGTGCCTGGTATTTTCCATCGGTTGTTTCGCCATGTCCTTTGGCGGAGGAATGCTGCCGGTTGCCGCCTTCGGTTTCTTTACTGTCGGGTTTGGATTTGCCGGGGGTATGTACCTGATCCCCTTGATGAATGGTGACGTCATCGATTTTGACGAAAGCAAGACATCACTTCGCAGGGAAGGTATGTATGCAGGGGTCAACAGCCTGATCACAAAGCCTGCCATGAGTATCGCCACTTCTGCATTCCTTACCATTACCACTGCCTTTGGATACGATACCACATTAAAAGCAGGCTTGCAGTCAGCAAGCGCGGAGAGAGGAATATTAATCGGATGGATGCTGATTCCGGCAATTCTCCTGTTAATCTGCTTCTTCTCTATGCTATTGTATCCTCTGAATGGTGAAAAGTGGAATGCGACGAAGGCTGGACTGGAGAAGCTTCATAATGAGAAGGAAGAGGAATATCTGAAAGGATTGGGCTTTCAGGTAACAGAAAGATAATGATATCGGTAAGTCAGATAAAATGGAAGGTACCTGCTAAAGTATCGGTAGGTAGCTGTTCTCGCTAAGACATTGCTTTATCATAGCATCAGAATAGCACTTTATAATTAAAAGAACTGATCATAGATGGTATAAAATAGTATGCTCCTTTTGCAGATGACAGGTTTCAAATGCAAGAGGAGCATATTATTATGATAAAGTAAATTTTATGATTTTTCTATTTCTTTCCTTTGGTTGGGAAATATTTTCATAAATGCCTTTTGTTTTTATAAGTCTTGCTATTTTAATACTTTAAAATTCTACTTTTAATGTAATGTAAAATATAGTATAATCGTCTATGACAAAAATCGATATTTAACAACAGAATAACCCAAAATAGTATTTATCAAAACTTTAATTATACAGCGGGAGATACTCAGATGAAATTAGTAGATATTGAGACAGAAAACAAGCTGTTATTGAAATTTAAATATAAAGAAGAACATTACAGTATGATCGTGGATTTGATTGCCAAGAATAGTAAGTATATTATCATTCCGTCTATATTGGATAATAATCAGGTGATAGATCCTGAAACCCTGGAAGAGGCAGAATTAATCTATACGGTAAAAGAGGGGGTCTTCAAATTCGAAGATCTGTCAATGAAGACGGCTTCTGCTATGAGCATGAGAGTATATCATGTCAGTTCACAGGAGGATGTTAACCGATTAAACCGTAGAAACGCATATCGTGTGTTTATCGGCGAAGTGGTAACTGTCACAGTGGCCAATGAGAAGGGAAGCATCAGAAATGTAGAAGGAGTATTAAAAAATATTAGTGTTACAGGGATGGGGATTATACTAAAGCAGGAGTTTGAAGTAGGGACTATGATGAGAATTCTCTATAATTGTGATGGAGTCCATTTCCTGCTACAGGGCGCGGTCATAAGAAAAGAAAAAGTGAAAGGTTATCGGGCGTTTTCCTATGGCTGCCTTTTCAAAGAACCGGATAATAAGTTAAACAGAATACTGATTCAAAAACAGCTTAGGAATAAAAAAGTAAATGCCTAAGAGATATCATGAGGAATAACATGATATCTCTTTTTGATTCAGAAAACATTTCCTTGAACATTTACAGAGGTTTGATGAGGAACAATGGGTGGAAGGTATTATGCTATTGTTGTACAAGTATTGTTATTCAAATGTCTGACTTCACGGTAAATAAAAGTACGTTGACAGGAATAATGTGGAAAGATAGAATGTCAATTAGCAGTTAATGTAAACTGTCAATAACGATAAAAGAGGTTATGTATCATGGAAAGCAAAATTCTCCTGATTGAAGATGATAGCTCCATCAGTGAAATGGTTGAGAATTACTTAAAAAAAGAAGGATTTATATTATCTATCGCTTTTAACGGGGAAGAAGGGGTAAGGAAATTTCTGAATAGCTCATTTGATCTGGTCCTTCTTGATATTATGATGCCAAAGCTGGATGGCTTAGAGGTTGTGAGAATCGTCAGGGAAAAGAGCTCAGTTCCTATATTAATCATGTCAGCAAAGGATAGTGATGTAGATAAGGCAATTGGTTTAGGCCTGGGAGCAGATGATTATATTGCGAAACCATTTTCTCTGGTGGAGCTTTCAGCAAGAGTGAAGGCTGCCATTAGGCGAGCGACCAAGTATTCACAAAGTGAGAAAAAGGAATTTGACCAATGTGTCAAATACGGTGAGCTTACGATAGAGCTACATAATTATACTGTTACTAAAAACAACGTGAATCTGCAGCTTACTTCAAAGGAATTTGATATTCTAAGGCTGTTTATTATGAACCCCAAAAGAGTCTTTACCAAAGCCGATCTTTATAGCTTCATCTGGAATGAAGACTTTTTGGGAGATGAGAATGTAATCAGTGTTCATATGAGAAGATTAAGAGAGAAAATAGAGGAGGACCCATCCAAACCGAAGTATATTAAAACCTTGTGGGGGATAGGGTATAAGCTGGGAGAGCTGTAAATGATGGTTTATATAGGTATTATAGTTGTTTTAATCGTTATCCTTTGTCTTCAATATAGAGTGAACCATCAAAGAGGTGCTAATTTAAAATATATCAGCAAAAAACTAGCCAATATTATTGATGAGAATACCGGCGAGAAGCTAATGGTTTTTACAGATGATAAGGAAATTATATCAGTATTGATTGAGATTAATCGGTTGATTGAACGTAATCAAAAGGTACTCGCAGATTATTCGAAGACAGAAATTGCGATGAGAAAAATGCTCTCCAATATTTCTCACGATCTAAAGACTCCGCTTACCGTGATACTTGGTACCATTGAAACAATCAATATGGGTGACAGTATCGATAGTAGTGAGCGAAAAGTTCTACTATCTAATATAGAGAATAAAGCCAAAGAAGTTCTTGAGCTTATCCGAAAATTCTTTGATTTGGCAAGACTGGAATCAGGAGATAAGGAAATCACTGTAACTAGAGTGAATATCAAAGAGATTTATTTGAAGAATTTATTATGCTTTTATGATATCTTATCAAGTAAAGACTTTGAGGTTGTTATTGACATTCCGGAGAAGAATTTCTTCTGCCTGGGAAACGAAGAGGCACTGGACAGAGTATTAAATAATCTGATATCGAATGCAATTAATTATGGTTATGAGGGTAAATTCCTGGGAGTATCCTTGCGCAGTGACGAGGACTATGTGTATCTGACAGTATGGGATAAGGGCAAAGGTATCAGTTCAATACATAAAGATCAGATATTTGAACGAATGTATACGCTTGAGGATTCAAGAAATAAATTATATCAGGGTAGCGGCCTTGGACTGACCATAACCAAAAGGCTAGTAGAAAGCCTGGGGGGAGAAATATTACTCGAGAGTAAGCCTTATGAAAGGACAGCATTTACTATTAAATTAAAAAGGATTACGTATTAGTGAGGTTACTAGGTTCACAGAAAATAATATAGCTTATCTCCTTTCTGCATCAACTTAAGAATTTTGTAATCTTCGGGTAAGAAAAAAGAGAAGGCAGCTTGTTAAGATAGGATTATAACAGTTGTGGAGGGAGATAGAACAATGCAGTATGTATTAAAGACAAACAATCTGACAAAAACTTATCATGGAAAAGAAGTGGTATCAAACGTAAATATGCATGTTCAAAAGGGAACAATTTATGGCTTCTTGGGTCCGAATGGTGCAGGTAAAACCACCATCATGAGGATGTTAACCAATTTGATCAAACCGACAGCAGGAGAAATTGAAATCATTGGAGAAAAGTTGACTGATACCTCTTATGAGATTTTGAAGAGACTTGGAACAATCATTGAATACCCAATATTTTATGAAAAACTTACGGCGAGAGAAAACCTGGAACTTCACTGCGAATACATGGGCTATTATGATAAAAAGGCAATTAATAAGGCCTTTGAGCTGGTAGGATTGCAAAATATTGAGCAAAAACCGGTGAAGGACTTTTCACTCGGAATGAAACAAAGGCTCGGTATAGCAAGAGCTATTACTACAAAGCCTGAATTACTGATCCTGGACGAGCCGATCAATGGGTTAGATCCCATAGGAATTAAGGACCTTAGAAAGCTTTTCAATATGTTGAGCAAGGAATATGGCATGACAATATTGATTTCCAGTCATATTCTGGGAGAGATTGAGCAGATTGCCGATACCATCGGAGTGATCAACAATGGAAAACTGCTGGAAGAGGTTTCTATGGAAAGCATTCGATTAAATAATATGGAATATGTCGAGCTTCATGTGAAGGAATGTCAAAAAGCGTCTCACATTATTTCAAACGATTTGAAGATCAATAATTTTAAGGTTCTGGATAACAACATCATCAGAATTTATGATACAAGTGTGGCTCAAAGCCTTATTTCTAAAACCTTAATCGTGAAAGATATCGTGATAGAATCAATCACTCGGAAAAGCAGTTCCTTGGAGGACTATTTCCTCAATTTGTTAAATGGAGGTGGAGTGAATGCTTAAATTGATAAGGTTGGAAATGAAAAAGTATAAAATAGGCACATATATAAGGGGAGTGCTCATTGCGAATCTGGTCATGATGGGATTGCCGTTCATCATATTTTTAACTTCCAAAACCACAGGAGAGAACGCATTTCAAAGCTATAATGAGATTTTTCTGCTGATCAATCTGTTGGTGAAGGCTACGTTCATCGTATTTGCCTCGGTACTTCTTTCAAGATTTGTGCTGGACGAATATAAATACGGTACAATTACGCTTCTTTTTATGTATCCGATTAAGAGAAAAAAGCTTTTTGCAGCAAAATTATTGATTATTTCCGGCTTTACCTTTCTATCTATCGTGATGACCAATATTTTTTTGATTATTGTCTCTTGTACTATAAACAGCATCTATCCATTGATTACAGAGAAGCTTACAGAAGCTGTGATATTCGATAATTTATTAATGATTGTTACGAGTGCACTAACTTCTTGTTGTATGGCACTAATACCTTTGTTCATTGGCATGAAGTCAAAATCCGTTCCGTCAACTATCATATCTTCCATCGTAATTGCGTCTATTGTATGTCAGACAAACAGCAGCGGATTTTCTTTGAGCTCAATAGTCGCAATTCCTATCGTACTTTCGGTAATAGGAGTGTTGATTGCTTATTTATCAATCAGTAATATTGAACACATTGATGTGAAACTCTAAAATGGAAGCAGAGAAATTACACATGGAAATATAATTAATAAAGCTGAAAGTGTTTGATATGTCATGACATATTACAAGAGGGCTAAGCTGCGTTATTATATTAAACAGATTAAGGAAATAAAGCAAATAACCAAGAGATATCATGAGGCAAAGCATAGTATCTTTTTTGGTTCAAAACCCGGAGATAAGAAGGACTTTGGTGTAGCAGATTAGCTAAATTTTATAGTATTTTATTCAATCAATTTGGAGGGCATTTTTGGCGTTTGTAGTTGATAAAATATGGAAGATAATATATAATAATTTCCATATGTAACAAAATTACATATTTGGTAGTAAATCACAATACATTTCTACGATATTTTCTGGCTTGTTACGGGAGAAGATTTTGTAAAGATGTACTTGTTTCACTGCATTCGTAGGTGAAAGCTGCCAATACATAACATTTATGGGGGTAGGAAATTGAATATCAGAGGATGTCTAAAAGTAGGATTAGTTTTGTTTTCGTTATGGCTATGCTTCTCCATCGGAGGGAAAAGCGCATCAGCAGAAGAGCCGGCAGGAGGAGCAAAGGTTGCTACAGGTGCCGCAATAACAATCGACAAAGAATGGATTAGTCTTCCTTCGGGTTATGAATATACTTATACGGGAGAGCCAATAGTGCCATCGGTAGAAGTCGTAGATGGCTTATATACACTTCATGAAGGAAAAGATTATACAGTAAGGTATGTTCCGAATAACCCAACAGGGAAACAATATATTCAAATATATGGAAAAGGTGAATACCGCGGATTGGCTGGTATAGAATACACAGTAAAACCAGCAGTTGCTAAATCTATTATTACATCTGTATCGGATATATCAAAATCGGCAAGTGTCAATCGAGAATTGAGCCAATTACCGGAGTTACTTCCCAGATCAGTACAAGTAAAAATTGATGGAGGTTCCGGTGAATTATATGTTACTTGGGAATTAACAGAGGGCACCTTTGACTATCGTGGCGGTAACTATACATTTACCGGTACTTTACGGGATGGCGATTATATTAAAGCGGGGGGATTAAAGATTACAACACAGGTCACTATCACACCTGTCGTAGCTGAAGTTCCGACATTTTCTGATATACTTATACCTGTTGGTAAAGATAAAACAGCAACAGCGAAAGATCTGGGGGAAGACATCCTGCCCACCAGTTTTGATTATGATCAGGTTATAGAATATAATAATGATGGTTCTTACGCTTTCACTTCAATCAAATATACTATTGATTGGGGTAATAAATCGATCAATACAGCAGATAATAAGGCATCAACAACATTTGTCGGAAAAGTGATTAAAGTTAATTGTAATAGATATATAACGATACCAGATGATATTACTGTAACCCGTAAAGTAAGTGTAACAGGAAAAATGCCTGTAGATATTAACTGCAATATAGCTGATAAAACCTATGATGGTAAACCTGTCATCCCAGGCGCAGTCTCAAATGAACAAGGGTATTCCGGTGGATATGAGTTTCTCTACACCAGTACAGACGGTAAAAACTATTCGAGTAAGAATGCCCCGAAGAATGCAGGTGATTATAAGTGTACTATTACATTAACGGACGACTTAACAAATTATACGGGTAGCAAAGAGATAAGTTTTAGTATCTATAAGAAGGACATTGTTATAGTAGCAGATGATATAGAGATATTTCCGTATGAACCCATACCGGCATTTGCTTATCATTACCAAGAAGGTAAAGGTTTAGTCAGCGGAGATGTTTTATTAACAGAACCGGAGTTTTCCTTACCATATGTCGACACTAGTAAATCAGCAGATTATATAATAGAAATTTATTGGGCTGATGCCGGTAAAAATTATTCAATTAAATTCGTAAATGGTACACTTCATGTGAAACCAGGATACGTGATTTTTACTACGGTTACGGTAAATGGAAAAATAATTCCGAATGAAAGTCAGCTTGTTGAATGTGGTTCAGACAAAACCTTTACGATAATTCCTGATAAGAATTTTGTTGTGGAATCAGTTTATATTGATAGTATAAATATTGGCGCAGTTACTACATATACATTTAAGAATATTTCGGCACACCATAACATTAGCGCAAACTTTGCGTCAGTTCCTGTAGGAGGTGGCGGCGGTGCTCCGGTTGGTGGCGGCGGCGGTGCTCCTGCAGGAGGTGGCGGTGGCGCACCTGTTGGCGGAGGTGGCGGTGCTCCCGCAGGAGGTGGCGGTGGCGCACCTGTTGGCGGAGGTGGCGGTGCTCCCGCAGGTGGAGGCGGTGGATTCGTACCTGTTGCAACGCCGATGGCAGGAATAACTCCAACACCTACCCCGGCTGCTGAATTAGAAGAGATAAGTAAAAAGATAAGCCTGCCTGGTTTGAGTGGAGAAGCTTCGGTAACAATGAAGAAAGATAAGCAGGCAGGGAGTCTGACAGTAACCTATGATTTGACCAATGATACATTATTTTCTCAGCAAGGTGGAAGTAATACTCAGAATGGGTCACAGGATATTACCATCCCGATCAATTCGGAACAATTGTTGGAACAGATTAAGAACGAGAATGTCAGAGACATCAATGTAACGGTTGCTATTCCGAAAAGCGTGCAAAATGATAGTAAACGTAACGTGAATAATGTCTTGGGAAAAGAGCTCTTAGAAACTGCGAAGGAGAGCAAGAAAAATGTTACTGTAGCTGTTAGTGATGGGGATGGGAAAGAACAATATGCCTGGACCTTTGCGGGTAGTGATCTGAATGACTCAAGTCAGAATGTCGGAGATGTTAATCTGTCTCTCAATGTAGAGACAATCAAAGATTCTGAGCTTGGAGGGGTCTTAGGCGGTTCAGGTGATGCAGTCGGTACCGAAAGTAAAGGGCTACTAATTAATTTCAGCCATCATGGAGAATTACCGGCACAGGCCAGTGTCAGAATCTATGTAGGAAACCAAGAAGGAGTAAAAGCAGGAGATAAGGTTCTTCTGTACTACCATAATTCTGAGACAAATAAGCTCGAAAGCTTACCAAGTTCCAGTTATACGGTAGATGCAGACGGATATGTGACAGTTCAAATCCTGCACTGCTCCAATTATGTATTATTGCCGAAAGCAGCAGATCAGTCGATTGTTACGGCATTAATCGATCAAGTCGTTGTCGCTGTAAAAAGTAAAACCTTATCCCTGGGAAGTAAATCAGGAAGCGCAACTGATTATTCAGTTACCTTACCAAGTACCCTAGAATGGGTATTCCCCAAGGAAAATACGTCAGGCAGTGCCGTAGGGGCCGTCTACATCACATTCACATCTGATCGTCCAAAGGTGGTAAGCGTGAATAATAAAGGACATCTGCTGGCAAGGTCGGCCGGTACTTGTACTGTCACAGCAAAAGTCAAATTATATAATGGAGAAACAAAAACTTATAAAACAACTGTTACGGTCAAGAAAAAGAAAAAATAAGCCATAATATCATAATCTGAGAAGCATCAGGCAGGAGCAAGCAATGACTTGTTCCTGCCTGATGCTTTATTAATTTAGAAAACTGTTGACAGCTAACGATCATTAGCCTATAATGTAGCTAACGATCATTAGCCAAAGGAGATAGAAAATGGAACAGCTTTCTACAAAGAAAAGAATTATCCTGGAAGCACTGAATTTATTTGCCGACAACGGATATGAGGCAGTCAGTGTCGCCCAGATCGCTGCCGCAGTCGGTATCAAGGCTCCGTCTTTATATAAGCATTATAAAAGTAAGCAGGATATTTTTGATGCGATACTTGCAGAGATGTCAGAGCGATATGAAAAACAGGCCGCAACGATGCAGATGAATGGTACAAAACCGGAACAGGATATTGAATTGTTCCAGAGACTCGATGAGGAACAATTGATTGAGATGGGAAAAAGCATTTTCCTATATTACCTTCATGATGAATATGTGGCAAAATTTCGAAAGCTGTTGGCGATGGAACAATACCACAACAGGGAATTAGCGGATCAGTATGTGAAGCAGTATATTGATGCACCACTTTCCTATCAGGGGGCGGCATTGGGTTTACTCATCGGCCGGGAGAAAATGCTGCAGAAGGATCCACAGACGATGGCATTGCAGTTTTATGGACCGATGTTTTTACTGCTCACGCTCTGTGACTGCCAGCCTGAGAGAGAAGAGGAAGCATTGCAACTAATAGAACACCATATAAGACAATTTAGTGAGTTATATAAAAGCAAGGGGGAAATCGTATGAAGGTAGTTATTATACACGGGCAAAGCCACAAGGGAACTTCCTACCATGTCGGAAGAGCTTTGGTCGATCAGCTTGGAACGAAAGAAGAAATTACAGAATTCTTTCTACCTAAGGATATGCCACATTTTTGCTGTGGTTGTTATCAATGTCTGAAGAGTGTTGTTAAATGCCCGCATTATGAATGGATAAAACCGATTACGCAGAGTATGGACGAGGCAGACTTATTGGTGTTTACAACTCCGGTATATTGTCTACGTACCACAGGATCGATGAAAGCATTGCTGGATCATCTTTTTACCCAATGGATCAGTCACAGACCGAAGGAAGAGATGTATTTTAAGAGAGCTGTTGTGGTTGCTGCCGGTGCTGGTGCAGGAATGAAGGAAGCAGCGAAGGATATTGAGATCAGCTTGCAATACTGGGGTATTTCCGATATACAGATCTATAAAGTGCGTAGTATGGCTATGTCCTGGGATGGAGTAAATGATAAAAACAAAGCGAAAGTAGAACATGATATGAAGGCAATGGCGGATAGACTCAAAGCAAGCGGGAAGCCGACCAAAGTAGCGTTTCGTAGGAAGGTCATGTTCCGTCTTATGAGGAAAATGCAGCTGGCGGGCTGGGGATCCGGCCCTGAAGATAAAGCATATTGGGTGGAGAAGGGGTGGCTGGGTAAATACAGGCCCTGGAGGAGAAAGCCCGCAACGGAGTAGATTTGCTTGAAACAGCACATAGATAGATAAAAGAAGATGAGACTTTTATGAAAGGTTGATAATGAATGGAAAGAGCATTGCACGGCCAATGTTCTTACTGTTCCATCACTAATTTGTAAATGTCTCATCTTTGCTTATGCATTCCAATCTTTTCACAGCCGCCTTTTTCTTGACAACTATTTCCTGACATGCTATTATGTGACTAAAATAATAAAAAGCGTCACATAGAAACAATGGAAAGAATAGAGGTAATTGAAAGAAAAAAGTAATAGAAGTAATAGAAAGGATGGCTGTACATGCCAAAGTTTACTCAAAAAGAAAAAGAAGTGATATTTTCTAAATTAAGAACAAGCGGAGAAGAGTTGTTTGCGAAATATGGATTAAAGAAGGTGACCGTGGATGATATTGCGGAGCGTGTGGGAATAGGAAAAGGGACCTTTTACCACTTCTATTCCAATAAGGAGCATCTCTTCATGGATATTTTTAATCGTGCGCAGGAAGAGATCTTTGAGGACATCGATGCTTTTCTGCAAAAGGATGGGACTGGTCGGGAGAAGGCACTAAGCCTGGTCAGATATCTCCTATGTAAGTTCAAGGAGCATCCGATCCTTTCGACAGTCAGTGGAGAGGATTTTGAACTGCTGCAATGTAAGGTACCGGAAGAATGTCTCCTACAGAATGATATTGATGACAAAGAACTGTTATTGAAAGCGGAAGCATCAGGCATGGTATTACGATACCCTCCCGAGATTGTCACGAAGACGGTACGGGGTATATTTATCATAGCCAATGCTTATCAGGAGGATAAAGACGGCTGTGAGGTGGTGGATATTCTGTCTCAAGCTGTTGTGAATTATCTTGTGGAATGATCTATATAGGCGATAAAGGGGAGATTGTGTAATGAAAGTATTAATTTACGGAGCAGGCGTAATCGGGAGTATCTTTGCAGGGAAGTTAGGAAAAGCCGGGCATGATGTCACAGTGCTTGCGCGCGGGAAGCGCTATGACGAGCTCACTCAGAAAGGGCTGATTCTAAAGAAGGCGAACTCGAAAGTGCAGGAAATTACCCATCCGAAGATCATTAATGAGCTTCGGGCAGAGGACTTCTACGAATATATCATGGTTGTGGTGCAGAAGCAGCAGGTTGCTGAAATCCTTCCCGTCCTTGGAGCAAATTGCTCGAAAAATATCGTACTTGTGGTGAATAATCCGTCCGGATATGAGGACTGGGTAGCTGCAGTAGGCAAGGAGCGGGTTATGATAGGCTTCCCGGCCGCGGGAGGAGAACGGCATGACGGTATCGTCAGTTATTTTATCATGAATGGACTGCTGCGTCAGTTTCAGACAACTACCTTTGGAGAGTATGATGGTCGGCTTACCCAGAGGTTGAAGCTCTTGATCACAAGTTTTAACAAAGCAGGCATTGGCAGTGTCAGCTGCGTGGATATGAATTCCTGGCAGAAATACCATGTCGCTATGATCGGTGCTATCGCAGATCTGCTATATCAATATGATACGGATAACTATGAAGCTTCTAGACACTATCAAGATATTGTGACCTGCGTGAGAGCGATACAGGAAGGGTTTTTGGTACTAAAGACATTGGGACATCGGGTCACACCCGGGAAAATGAGAATCTATCTGCTACCGGTTCCGGTCGTAGCGAGGATCTTTCAGCTGATATTGAAGACCGAATTTTCCGAGACAGTCATGGCAAAGCATACAAAGGCAGGAAGCGTAGAGGTACGAGCTCTTCAAAAGGAATTTGACAGTCTGATTAAAAGGAGCGGAGTAAAGACGCCTAATATTGATCAATTACGTGCAGCCGGGCTGAAATAAAAGTGATGTTGGGACGATCCTTAGCATGTTTCGATGAGATGCTTCATATTTTATAGTGGACAATATTACAGATGTCTACTGAAGATGTGAGGAATAGATTCAAAGCAGGAAAGGAGAGTCAGGATGGAGCTTTTATCTAAATATTTGGTTGTGGTAGTTTTGGCGATTTGTCTATGCATAGGATACATTATCAAGCACAGTATTTCCTTTATACCAAATAAATTCATACCGCTGATACTGGCGGTAATCGGCACGGTTTTAAATATCTGGATCAGTGGATGGACCTTTACCCCGGAGATTTTACTCGGAGGACTGGCTAGCGGTCTGGCAAGTACCGGTGCCTTTGAAATGATAAGAAATATTGCCAGGAGCAGCGAGGAACAACAGAACAATGCGACTGGACAAGAGAGCACTGCTGAGTGAGAACAGAAAGTATTGTATTAGAAGAGTACATCTTACTCTTTATTTAATTTTAAAGAAGAGCCATTTTCAAAAGGATCATTGTAAAATATGGAAAGCCTATGGCAAGGAGAACTGCACCTTACATTGGCTTTCCATAAATATTTTGCACAATCCCTTACGAACGGGCTCTTCTCAAATATGTGCTGGATATTTAACTTACAATATAATAAGCCAAACTGCCAGCCTTTTGTTTGGTCTCCTCGATGGTCCGATCCAGATTCCCGAACAGCTCCTTGTATCTGAAGGTTCGGGCATCTATTTTTGTTGCACCGACCCGCATACTGACAGGGATGCTCAGATGGTTAAGTTCGATGGTCTGGTCATTCAGTGCCGTGATTTTAGCAGCGAGCTTCTCTGCCTGAAGAGCATCGTCAAGCTCGGTTACTAAGGCAAATTCATCTCCGCCAATACGAAAAAGGATACTGTTGTCCTCCGATAGAGAATCAATCCTTCTTAAGCATTCGACTATCACCTGATCACCGGCCTCTCGGCCGTAAGTATCGTTTACCAGCTGAAACCTCATAATATCAAAGCATAATACATATTTGTCAGTACGGTTCTTTAGTAAATCATATAGTTCTGTTAAATCTACTTTTTTTCTGCTCATTAGCTTACCTCCGTCATATTCGAATTCAAACCTCGGGAAGATCCCACTGAAGCTCCATTGTTTTCGAAAAGCAGACGGTGTAATCCCCCAAGTCTTTGAAAAGGCTCTGGTAAAAACCTCGGGAGAATTGTATTGAAATTTTAGAGAAATATCAGTGATAGTGAGCGCGGTATTGAGAAGGTCGTGCGCTGCATGTGACATACGGCGCTTCGAAATGTATTCCTTCAGCCCGAGATGAAAAGCATATGCGAACAGCTTCTTCAGTCCGGATAAGGAGAAGTAACAGGCCTCTGCCACATCCTCCAGAGTGAACTCGTTACACAGATTTTCTTCGATATAATTTATTGCATCCGTAAGGATATAAAAGTTTTTCAATGATATCACCTGCCTTGCCTGAAAACCATGAGAATAATTGCGAAATGATGCAACCACCTGCAAAGTATCCTCCCTGTGAATTGTGATAACGGTACCGTATGATGATATCATAGCATAGACAGAATAAAATGACTTGATTATTTGGATACAAAATTCAGCCATTCCTCTTTGGTCATCGAATAGCAGCAAAGATCAAAGATACAGCCATTAAATATCTGGGTGCAGCGACGCAGGGTTCCTTCATATTGAAAACCGCATTTTTCGATGACACGTTTTGAACGTTCATTGTGGCTGTAATGGTGTACGGACAGTAATTTGATATTCATATGCTCAAAGGCATATCGGATGGCAGCAGTTGCAGCCTCTGTCATCAGTCCCCTGCCCCAGTAATCCTCCGACAGGACATAGCCCAGCATCTTCACATCCGGAGCAGTACGAAGCCTATCGGCATGAAGGCCAAGGGAACCGACCAACTGATTTCCGTCCTTTAAGACCAATGCCCACACCTCCTGGTCTTCGATAAAGCTGGTAAGTATTCGTCGTGATTCCTCTATTTCCCGGTGGGGTGGCCAGCCAGCGTTCGGCCCGATATTCGGAGTTCTGGCGTATTCATAAAACTGGATCAGATCGCTCTCAACAAAGGGTCTCAAAATCAATCTTTCAGTTTCCAAAGTTACCATAGCATTACTCCTCTCATATGATATGATTACTACCGCAAGGATGAAATGCTTGCGGATATTCCTATATCTGGAATGGTAGTTTCAGTAAAATTAGTAAGAGTATACTCGCAAACTGCCGAAAATGCAAGGAAAAACAACAGAATGAGTGTTCGTCTGCTTGCTTGCGGAATTTTATGATCTTGTGTATAATGAAGAAAGTGACGGAGATTAAAAATAACAATGGCAGGGACATGCAGTGTCCGGGTTTTATGAGATAATATGGTTGATGATTAAAGTGTCAAAAGGACACATCATTAAAATGATGTGTCTAATTGCACAGTAACAGCAGTTGATTAATCAAGCTTTTCAAATGCTGCTATGCGCAACCAGTCATTGCTGCTTAGGCAGCATGACCTTTTGACACAGGAGTTAGCTAACATAGATAAATACTAAAAGCTACAGGAGGGACAGGAGGAGGTTTATGAAGTTTGTTCATATTGCTGACATACATCTAGGTGCGATTCCGGATTCTAGCATGCCCTGGGGTCCGCTAAGGGAGAAGGAAATCTGGAACAGCTTTCAGGACATCGTTCGGATCTGCAATGAGGAGAAAGCAGATCTTCTGCTGATTGCTGGAGATATGTTTCACCGCCAGCCTTTGGTAAGGGAACTGAAGGAAGTCAATTACATATTAAGCAGGCTGGAGACAGCCAAGGCTGTCATTATGGCAGGCAATCACGATTATATCGGACCCAGGTCTTACTATCAGGATTTTTCCTGGGATGAGAAGATTCATTTCTTCCTGCAGGACAATCCGGAGGTGAAGGAATATGAGGAGCTGGGAGCCGAGGTTTACGGACTGAGCTTTCGATCCAAGGATATTACCGAACCTCTCTATGACAGAGTTAAGCCGAATCAGAATGACAAGCTGCATATCCTGCTGGCTCACGGAGGGGATGAGAGAAATATCCCGATGAATCGGAAGAAGCTGGCGGAGCTGGGCTTTGATTATATTGCATTGGGACATATTCATAAGCCGGAATTTATCACAGAGAGAATCGCTTACTGCGGATCTCTGGAACCCCTGGATAAGAATGAACTGGGAGAACGTGGTTATATCATTGGTGAGATTAGCCGGGATATTGATGGTAAGGTTATAACCTCGGCAAGCTTCGTATCGCATTCCCTCAGACAGTATAAGAGGTGTATCCTAAACGTAGCGCAGGATACTACCAACGGTTCATTACAGGATCAGGCCAGAGAAATCATGAAGGAGAACGGTACGAATAATATCTATTCCTTCACAATTCAGGGAATAAAGGATGAGACAATCCATTTTGATAAAGAAGCGCTCCGAGGACTCGGAAATGTATTGGAGATAGAGGATCAATCCGTACCAGACTATGATTTTGATGCACTCTATAAAGAGAATGCGGACAATGTAATCGGGATGTTCATCCGAAAGATCAGGGAGACAGCGCAGCAGGATGAGATCGCCAGGAAGGCACTTTACTATGGGATCGAAGCGCTTTTGAATGCAAAGGAATGAAAGGTTTGGTGTAGATATGCAGTTGACAAAGCTTAAATTGAACTATTTTGGGCGGTTTCATGAGAAAGAGATAGAGCTGCAGCCCGGTATCAATCTGATCTATGGGCAGAATGAAGCAGGCAAGACCACCTTACATACCTTTATGAAAGGAATGCTGTTCGGAATCGAGAGACTCAGAGGCAGGGGATCTGCCTCAAAGGAGGACTTATACACCAGATATCTACCTTGGGACTATCCCGGAGCTTATGGCGGGAGTCTGGAGATCGAGGTTGGAGATAGGAAATATCGTCTGACAAGAAGCTTTCATGCGAATGATAAGAGCTTTACCGTACTCGAGCTGTCAACAGGAAGAGAAGTAAAGCTTAGAGAAGGGTTGATCAGTGAAATTGTACCGGGACTGACGGAATCCACCTTCCGCAATACCGTGAGCATCGAGCAGCTGAAGGCTCAGACAGATACGGAGTTGGTAGCTCAGGTTCGAAATTATATCGCGAATCTGTCCGTGGCCAAAAGTAAGGAAGTAAATGTAGCAAAAGCGGTCAGCGCGCTGAATGAACAGAGAAAGCAGTTGGAGTCTTCCCTTGGAACCACAGTACTAAAAGCCTTGCAGGCAGAGATTGAGGGAGGCTTGGCAAGAGAGGAACGAATGGACCAGCTGACTCTACAGCTTCATGAAAAGCAGCAACAGGAACAGAAGCTGGCAAGCAGGAGAGAAGCCTTGACGGCGATACTGGATCATGAAGCTGCGGAACGTATGAATCAGCTTCCTGCCGTTTTAGAGAAATACCGTACCTATCAGGAGCTTACCAGGCAGTCGGCTCAAACAGAGACACAGATAGAGGAATTAAGGCGAAGGATAGCTGTGGGGGAGAGAGCGCAGCAATCCATAGATGCGCTTAAAGAGGACAAGAAGCTTGCCGAAACGCTGACATTGGATATCGCAGAAAAGGATAGGCAGCGTAGTGAATTGCATAAGGAATATGAACTAAAAAAACATGCGGGGGGAAAAAACTATCTCTTTACGCTTATCCTCGGAATATTAATTGCTGTGATTGCTCTCGCATTATCTGGTTTGTCCATAATCGTAATTCTTCTGGCCGCAGCAGCTGCTTTATCAGGAATGACCGCATTTTTTATCCTTCAAGGTATTCGAAGGAAAGCATCTGATCAGTATCGGGTTGCGACAAAGGAGCTCGAAGAGGGAATAGTCCTGGCTCAGAATAACCTAAATGATATCTTTACCAGGAATCAAACCGAAAGCATAGCTGCTCTTGAGGATAAGCTGGAAATCGTTCTTAAGGAGTTTTATGCCTTAGAGAATGTGAAGGAAAAGCTAAAAGACACAGAGCTAAGAAAGAATGCGCTGGAAGACAGTAAGGATACCGTTTACGAGTCCATCATGAAATATATGCAGTACTTTCTGCAAGAGGAGGAATTAACTCCGGGATCCATGCAGAAGCTACAGGAGGTCATCCGTCTTAAGAAAGAGGAGAGCTATAGTCAGCAGGAGGAGCTGAACAGTCAGTCAGAGACCTGCCGGCTTGCTATGGAAAGGTTAAAATGGGAGATTACATCTCTGGAGGGAAATGAAGAACAGCTGCTCCGCAATCAAGAGAAGTACAAAGAGTTGGTTCAGACCCAGAAGGAGAATGCGATAGAGCTGGAAGCAATCAAGCTTGCTCTTTCCTCCATTCAGGAGTTATCTGCTGACATCCATGACAGCTTCGGGCAACAGCTCAATCAGGCGGTTTCCGAGGTTATCTTTGAGGTAACAGGAGAACGGTATGGAGATTTGAAAATTGATGAGAAGCTGGAGGTCAAGGTGGGCTGGAACGGAGACTATATTCTACTGGAAAGGCTAAGTGCCGGAACGATTGACCAAGTATACTTTGCACTTCGTATGGCAGTTGCCGATCTGCTGCTGGGGACAGATGAGGTTCCTTTGCTGCTGGATGACAGCTTTGCACTTTACGATGATATCAGAGTCAGGGCAGCATTAAGACAAATATCAACGCGCAGACAGATACTTCTCTTTACCTGTCACCGGAGGGAACAGAGAATACTTGAAGAGATGGGAATACCTTATCATATGGTAGATCTATCCTAAAATCATGGAGGACCGGCCATGCCTAAGAGCCACACAGGGAAAAAACATAAGAAGAACCTCAGACGGACAGTGAAGCTGATCTCACAGTTGGTTACACTGGGAGTTCTGGTTGTGATTGCTGTAAGCATCTTTTATTTTTATCATGCTTACGGCAGGCAGATCCTGCAGCTGCAGGCAGACGCAAAGCAGAAGGCAGCTGCATCTACCGAGGATACCTTTCGGGCTTCTCAGACAGGACTTGTCTACGATGCAGATGGAAATCTGATCTCCACTTTAAAATCCGAAAAGGATGTATATTATATTAAGTATGAGGATATTCCTGAAATTGCGATTAAAGCGATGGTAGTATCGGAGGATCGGAAATTCTTAGAGCACGACGGAGTGGATTATCTGGCCAATATAAGAGCCGCCATTGCCCTCATTAAGCATAAAGGTGAGATTACCCAAGGAGCCAGCACCATCACGCAACAGCTTTCCAGAAGTGTATTCCTGACCCAGAAGGTAACCTATGAAAGAAAGATCGAAGAGATCTTCATCGCACAAGAGCTGGAGAAGAAATATACCAAAGCGCAGATCATGGAGTTCTATATCAACGATATGTATTGTGCAAACGGTCATTATGGTCTACAGGCAGCGGCACGTGGATATTTCGGGCAGGGAGTTTCAGGACTCAGTTTGTCTCAAATCGTATTCTTATGTGCCATTCCGAACAGCCCCAACCGATATAATCCTCTGACCAATATTGACAATACTCTCGAGCGCAGGGATCGTATTTTGCAACAGCTTCTTGACGAGGGAATGATTACAGCAGAGCAATACAAGGGAGCGGTCAATGAAAAGATCGAGCTGTATCAGGATAAGGCAAAGAAAAGAAATTATGTCGAGACGTATACCTATTATTGTGCAATTCGTGCTTTAATGAAAGAGGCAGGTTTTACCTTCCGCAATCAGTTCGAAAGTGAAGAGGATCGTAAGGAATATGAAGCTTCCTACGAGGAATTCTATGACAGGTATCAGAAGGAGCTTTATATAAACGGATATCGAATTTATACCTCTATTGAGCTGGATAAGCAGAAGCTTCTCCAGAAATCAGTGAATCAAGCATTAAAAGAGTTCAAGAAAGTGAATGACGAGGGTGTATATCAGATGCAGGGGGCAGCTGTCTGCATCGACAATGACAGCGGAAGAGTCGTGGCTATTGTCGGAGGGCGAGAGCAGAAGCTTGAGGGCTATACTCTCAATCGGGCATATCAAAGCTTCCGACAGCCCGGAAGCTCAATCAAACCTTTGATTGTATATACGCCTTCCTTTGAAAGAAAGTATACTCCGGATTCTGATGTCGTGGATGAGAGGATCAAGGATGGACCGAAAAATGCCGGAGGAGGCTATTCCGGTGAAATGAAGCTGCAACGGGCGATTGAGCTGTCAAAGAACACGATTGCCTGGAAGCTGTTAGAGGAATTGACTCCAAAGGTAGGTTTATCCTATCTAATGAAAATGAATTACGCGAAAATAAAAGATAGTGATTATACTCTGGCCTCTGCACTCGGCGGATTGACGGTTGGAGCCAGTCCGGTGGAGATGGCAGCAGCATATGCTACTCTGGAGAACGATGGCTATTACAGGACACCCACCTGTATTATTAAGATCATGGATTCCGAGGGGAATGAGATTGTCGGAGATCCGGTGGAGACGAAGCAGGTATACCAGACCAACGCAGCCAGAATTATGACAGAGGAAATGATGGGGGTCATTACGAACGGAACTGCGCGAGGTTTGGGCTTGTCTCATACAGTGAGTGCCGGAAAGACCGGCACCACCAATGACAAAAAGGATGGTTGGTTTGTGGGATATACTCCATACTATACCACCAGCGTGTGGGTTGGTTATGATTTGCCGCAGTCGGTGCCTGATTTACAGGGTGCCAGTTATCCCGGAACGATATGGCACAGCTTTATGGAGGAAATTCATACCAAATCCATGAATAGAAAATTCGAGCTTTATGATTGGAGAGCAGTTCTGAAGGCTGAAAAGGAAGCAATGGCTGAAAAGGAAGCCAAGGAAAAAGCGCTTTCCGCTCAGAAAAAGGCTGAGGAGGCACTGAAAGAACAAAGCAATCTGCCGAAAGAAGACTCAACAGCCGGGGATGCTACAAAGGATGGAGATCCGAACCATGGGAATACAGTTGAAGACGGAGATATTACTGATCAGGATACTACAGAGCCTGAGGATTCTGGAGAAACGGGGGATACCACAGGGTCCGAGGATGCTGCTGAGTCTACAGATGCGAATGATGCTACGAATAATGGGGCATCGGAGATGATAGAGGAAGACCCGAATTCCGGGGATACAACCGTAGGAGATGGCACTATCACCGATACAGAGGACATCTCATCCGATACCTCCTCGGACGGCGTAGCGAATATGCAGGGTACAGCTCAGGAGGATAATACACAGGAGAATAATACACAGGAGAATACTTCTCAATAGAAAAGTGCTCAAGAGAAATGCTCAAGAGAAATGCTTTTAGTAGAATGCTTCGGGCTAACAAGATATCACCAGGGATATATATAACATCCACAGATAAGACGGAGCTGATCCCACCACGAATTAGGGCTAAGCGGACCCGTCTATGGAGAAGATCACATGCACACAGAGGAGAAGATTGAAATGAACTTTAAGATAGAAAAAGGAACACAGAAGGATATTGACGAGTTAGCCGGGCTTTATGATGATATTAACGACTTTCTGGAACAGGGGGTGAATTATCCCGGCTGGAGGAAAGGATTATATCCTGTGAGAGAAAATGCAATACATGGGCTAGAGCTGGATTGCCTCTTTGTAGTAAGGGGGAAGGATAAAATCGTTGGATCGGTAATCTTAAGCCACGAGCCGGAGCATGGATATGAGCATGCCGCATGGCGGTATGAGGGTAGCTATGAGCGGATCTATGTGATACATACTCTGGCAGTACACCCCGACTATCTAAAACTGGGAATTGGCAGGCAACTACTTGGTTTTGCAGAGGAACACGGCTTGGAAAATGGGATGAAGGCAATTCGACTGGATGTGAACGTAAATAATATACCGGCGATTAGTTTATATGAAAGCAGCGGCTATCAGTATATCGGAACAGTTGATTTAGGGCTTGGTGAGTATGGACTTCCTTGGTTCAAGCTCTACGAGAAGCTGCTATAGCTGGAAGGGTATCGGCAGATTGAGCTCTATATAATACAGATAATGAATATAGCGAGAAGATGTAGTTAGCTATTAAACTTCTTACTATTATTCCGTTAATAGAGAGACAGGAACTGCTAGAGAAAAGCAACTCCAAATGCTAGATTAATGTATCTATCATTTAAAGTTGCTTTTCTCAAGTGGTTCCTGTCTTGTATTATTCTATGTTATTCTAGGGATCAATCTCCTATATCATTTCTTAAGGCATCCGAATCCTGCAGGGAGAGCTTTCTACCACCCTGATTATATTCCTTTAAGATATTCTGAATTCTCTCAACGGGATTTAGTAAGGAACTGATGCTGTTGTCATGGTTCAGTGTATCGATGATCAGAGCCACATACTTACTCATATCTACGTTGATGTACCATTCCTTAGATAAAAGATCTGGAGTCTGATAGATTAAGTTGGTGGTCAGTACCCGATAAATTAAGCCGCTTTCATAAGCCTCGTCCAGTTTATCGAAGCCGCTGGTAAATACGCCGAAGGTAGCTGCCACAAAGATACGGCCTGCATTTCTTTTCTTTAATTCGGTTGCAACATCCAGAATGCTTTCACCGGAGGAAATCATATCATCCACAATCAGAACATCTTTGCCTGCAATATCGGTACCAAGGAATTCATGAGCCACAATGGGATTACGACCCTTCACAATCTTTGTGTAGTCGCGTCTTTTGTAGAACATGCCCATATCAAGGCCAAGAACGTTAGCAAAATAGACAGCACGTGACATTCCGCCTTCATCCGGGCTGATTACCATCATATGATCTGAATCGAAACGAATATCGGGAACATTTTGAAGCATTGCTTTAATAAACTGATAGTTCGGAGCCACAGTCTCAAGACTATTGAGGGGAATGGCATTCTGAACTCTGGGATCATGTGCATCGAACGTCAGGATACTTTCCACACCCATGTTGATCAGTTCCTGTAACGCCAAAGCACAATCGAGAGATTCTCTGGAGGTTCTTCTATGTTGTCTGCCTTCGTATAGATAAGGCATAATTACGGTGATTCTTCTGGCTTTACCACCAACTGCGGCGATAATTCTTTTCAAATCCTGATAATGATCGTCGGGAGACATATGGTTCTCATGTCCGCATACTTTATATGTCATGCTGTAATTTGTAACATCAACAAGGAGGTATAGATCGGAGCCTCTGACGGATTCTTTAATCTGTCCCTTAGCTTCTCCGGTGCCGAATCTTGGACAGCAGGCCTTCATCAGATACGAGTCTCTTTGGTAGCCTGTAAATGCGATGGTTCCCTTGTGCTCGCTTTCTCTTGAATTGCGCCATTCAACAAGATAGTCATTCACACGCTCTCCCAGGTGTTTGCAGCTTTCCAGAGCAATGATACCTAGCGGCCCCACAGGAATTGTTTCTACGATCTTCTCGTTCTTTGACATTAGATTTCCCTCCATAGAAAATAAGAATTGGTTTCAAAAGCCATTAAAGTTATATCATACATTAAATTCGCAAGTCAATACAGAATTCGCGAATTTATTACATATTAATTATTTGACTGCCTTGTGCAGACGAATGTCTTCCCCGATGATACGTTGGACACTGTAGCTGCTGACAATCCTCGAGAAGACTCGTTCCCCGTATACGGAATTAATATTGGGCAGAGACAGGTTGGTTGATATGATGGTCGACTTTTGACGAAGTAGACGCTCATTAATTATTAGATATAATTGGGAGTTCGTAAAAGCATTATTCAGTTCTGTACCCAAATCATCAATAATTAATAAATCACAATCAAGAATGTAATCAAACTGATTGGAGGCGGTATAGGAGTCCTCTTCATCTCTGCTGAACTTATGCTTTTCAAGAATGTCAAATAATCGGAAAGCAGTCAGATAGATCACGGTATTGCCCCGATCCAGCAGTTCTTTGGCAATGCAATTGGCAAGAAAGGTCTTGCCTACCCCGGTATTCCCAATCAGCAGCAGATTGTCATGATGTGCCTGAAAATGTTTTATAAAGCTCTTGCAGGAAGCTACAACCTTCTGCATGTTGGAAAGCGGAGACAGACCGAGTGCTTCATCGATATAATCATCAGAATAGTAGTCGAAGGAAAACCTGCTGAAATTCTCATGGGATAAAATGGTCTTAATATTAGAATCAGAATACATCAAGTCTGCAATTGCCTGCTTGAAGCAATTACATTTATCCTTACCGATATAGCCGGTATCCTGACACTTACTACACTGAAACTGCATGTCCAGATAATCTGCAGGAAGCTGATGGTCAAATAAAAGCTGCTTTTTCCGCAGCTGTAAGTCCTGAAGCTTTGATTTTAAGACCTTCAGACCGCTGTCATCTCCGCGAAGGGCCATACGGCCACTTTCGGCAGACAAAGAGATAAGCTCCTCCTCCAAAACCTTAAGTTCCGGAAGGAGACTATAGGCATGCGCAATCCGGCGATCCAGGTCATGCTTATTCTGAATCCGCTTGCTGTCATATTCACGTAAGATCTGATTATACTGATCGTTTTTTAATGCCATGGTTATGAGACTCCTTATAAACCTTTATTCATCAGCTTGCGCTCCAGTTCTGCATAATCCTGAGCGCTATAGGTCCGCTGGGGAAACTGGTTGAACTTATTGGGGGCGGGCTTTATCATAGTTGTGATTTTGTTGGCATCCAGGTTTTTGCCGGCCTTAGAGAACTCCTCATCGAGTTTTGCAATATCAGCTTTGTTCTTGGCATTTTTCTTATACCAGGTCTCGAGAATCTTGTCGGTATACTTGAAGTCCGGCTTTTGGGTACGAAGGATGGTCCGATTACAAGCTTCAGTAATGATGTCATCCGAGAAACCGAATACCTCCACCCATTTTGTAATATATTGACGCTCGATCTGACCCGGAGTACGGTTCAATCCGAAGGCTTTATTGACGGCATTGAAATGCTCGTTATAAGTTGCGGTAGCTTCCTTTGCTTTGGCTTCTGTATCGATGCCCTCTTCGGCCCAGGTCAGAGCAACGGCTTCAATATAAGAAGCGTTCTTTTTGGACTTAGACACGCAGTATTCATATAAGTACATAATCAGCTCAGAGGAGAAATGTAACTCCTCATGAAGATACAGGATCAACTGGAGATCCATAGGCTTTAACGGGCGATCAAGATAAAGCTCGACGATATTCATGGCATATTTGATCTCGTCATTGTTCGTAAAGCTGGCAATCTGTTCTGCAGAATAGCTCTGTCTGCCGGCAGGCTTCGTCTCTGTATGTATACTGACAGCGATTTCATCTAATTCACTATCAAGATCGGTAATCGGTGTGTTTTCGTTTTGTGTGTTGTTTATATCTGTAAGGCTGATTGCAGTGATTTCTTTCTGTGTATTTCTGGACAGCTTCAGCAGATTTAATTTTTCCCAATAGGTCAATGCCCGTATGATGTCCTTTTCTGTATTGTCTAATCGGTCGGCAATGGAAGAGATGGTTACCTCCGGGCAGTTCCCGGAAAAGCAGCGCAGAAGATACAGATAAACCTTAACATACGCACCGTTTGCTGACGGCATGTATTGATCGATGAAAGAATTAGGAATGATTGTTACATCAGATATACCTTCGGCATGTAATGAAATCTTATTCATATAGAATAGTATCCTCCCTTTACCCTAAAACGTGAATGTGCAGAACAGGAAATAATGTGGACATGAAAGACTATGTTTTAAGAGATCAAAGGTTCTACATCAGAATGTCCAAGGCTGTAGATTAAGATGTCCAAGGTCATGCTGCGTATGCAGCATTGATGTATTGCGCATGAATGGCAGCTGAAAAGCTAGCTTTTCACGTGCTATTCATGCGCGATACGGCCACATCATTACATGATGTGGCCCTTGGACATCCCGATCAAGATGCCCTTTGATATCCTGATGAAGATTTCCTTGATATCTATATCAGTTCATCACTCGTTGTATCTGCTCATCGTGCACATTATAGCACACAAAAATTCACTTGAAAATAGCCTATTTTCAAGGGTTTCGGGACTTTGGACAATTGTGGATACTGTGGATAATGTGGATGAAATGGAATAAAAAATATGAAAATAAATGTAAAACAATGAACAAATATAGTGGAAATGAGATTAATTTTTAACAAAAATCTATCTTTGTAGAAAAACATTTTAGAAAAAAAATATCCACAGTAATTATCAAGAAATATGTTGATAATACTGTGGATAATGTGGATAACTACAGACCTAGAAGATTTTCTCCCACGGTTACGATGTCTCCGGCACCCATAGTTATCAACAGGTCACCGTTAATACAATTTTGTAATAAAAAATTTTCGATTTCATCAAAGCCAGAAAAATAGTAAACTTCCTTACCTAAATTCTCAAGCTCTCTGACCAAATCTTTCGAAGAGATATCACCGGGGTTTTTCTCGCGAGCAGCATAAATATCTGCAAGAACGATCTTATCAGCCAAAGATAAGGAAACAGCAAATTCGGATAAATGCTGCCGCAATCTGGTATAAGTATGAGGCTGGAATACGCACCACAGATTCTGATGCGGGTAATTCTTGGCAGCCTGTAAGGATGCGGTAACTTCAGTCGGATGATGGGCATAATCATCAATGATTGTAATTCCGCCAATCTCACCCTTATACTCGAGACGGCGTTTCGAATTCTGGAAGGTTAGGAGTGCCTGCTTAATGATCTCGATCGGGATACCGACCTCCAAAGCAACGCCGATGGCGGGCAGGGAGTTCGAGATATTATGAAGTCCGATAACATTCAGATTGATACGGTCAATCAATTTGCCGTGGAAGTATAAATCATAGCTTCCATGACTGCGACCATCGAAGGAGACATGATCGGCAGCGATATCGTAATCCCGGTTACCGGTACGATACGCAGGATCAATTATTCCATAGGTTAGTACCTCACAGCTTAAATCGGAGGTAAGCTCCTCAAGGCGGTCGATGTCACCGCAGACAAATAATTGACCATCCTTCGGAAGGCGTTTCGCAAAAAGATGGAAGGAATTGCGGATATCCTCCAGATCCTTAAAGAAATCCAGATGGTCGGCATCCACATTTAGGATGATACCGCGCTTCGGGTAAAATTCCAGAAAGGTATTCGTATATTCGCAGGCCTCAGTGATAAAATGTTCAGAATTGCCCATTCGAATATTGCCACCGATGGCATCCAGAATACCGCCGACACTGATGGTGGGATCTAACTGAGCATTGATAAAGATCAGAGAAAGCATTGAGGTAGTAGTTGTCTTGCCATGGGTTCCGGATACAGCTACGGCATTGTCAAAGTTCAACATTACCTGGCCTATCATCTGGGCACGGCTGAGCATCGGTATTCCTCTGCGCTTTACTTCCATAAATTCTTCGTTATCCTCCTTGATAGCAGCGGTATAAACCACGCAATCAATATCGGAGGTTATATTGGAAGGCTTCTGCCCGACAAAGATCTTCATTCCGAGATCTTCCAGGTGATCAGTAATTTTACTTTGGTGACTGTCAGATCCGCTGATAAAAAAACCTAGTGTATGTAGATATTCTGCAAATCCGCTCATACTAATTCCGCCAATACCGATAAAGTGAATCCGGCACGGCGCATCAAAATCAATTTTGTACATAGAACACTTCCTATTCTAATAATGTGGGATTCTCATGATATAAAACACTGACTATGTTCGGTTACAGGAATAAAGGTGTCAAAAGCACCGCAGGTGCTTTTCAGATACAATAGATTGCTATGCAAGCTTGCTTGTAATAGCAATCTACTGTATCTGGAAATGTGCGAAGCACATTTTGACACCTTTATTCCGTTTTTTCCTCGCTATCGTTTCATATCAAGTGTTTGCGCTTATCTGCTATTATAACCCATTTCCTTCAAAATACAATATTAAATTAATTCCTTACCGGGATTGGATACCATTAGTCATTATATTCCGATTTTGCGAACTTGGTGATAACCGAATACAGACTGCCAACGAAAAATTTAGATATATGCGATAGAAAAATGGTCCGTCAATGTTAAAAATAACGAAAATGTTCAAAATTTTAAGCTTTTCCCGTAATTATTATTCACATTTAGGAATAATTGTGGTATAATGGCATATGTATCCACCTATTGTTAAAATTTTATAACTCAGAGAAGAAGCAAGTGTATTATAGTAACGGGGAAAAGTGAATTAACTAGTGTTTAACTAACTTTTTCGAAGCAACTAACGATAAATTTGACAGAAAAGGGGGACCATGCCGATGCAAATTACCGACGTGCGCGTAAGAAAGGTAAGTAAGGAAGGCAAGATGAAGGCCGTAGTATCGATTACACTTGATAATGAGTTCGTGGTTCATGATATCAAGGTTATTGAAGGTGATAAAGGTCTTTTCATTGCTATGCCAAGCAGAAAAGCCGGTGACGGAGAGTATCGTGATATTGCTCATCCGATCAATTCGGATACCAGGGATAAGATTCAGAAGATTATCCTTGAGAAGTACGAAATTGCTGCTTTAGAATCAGACGAAGTAGAAGAGGAATAATTGATTATCGGTAATAAAAAGCGAAAAAGCGGCCCGGAGGCTGCTTTTTTTGTGGATAAGCTATTCGGATCGTGCTTTCTTACGGAATAATATAAGTGTGATAATTAAGATGCATATTACCGTGATAAAACCGGTTTCACCAGCAAAATAGGCACTATTGCCGGCTTTTGTTAATGGTGCGCAGATAGACTGGTCAATGATATTATGACTTGCGTGGAGTAAAATAGCTGGCCAAAGACTGTTGGAATTCAATCTCAGATAAGCCATAACAGCAGTAATCAGTACGACTTCTATAGTGAACATAGGAAGCTGGTACCATGCCGGGGTACCACTTTGATAAAGCCCGGCAATCATAAGAGGATAATGCCATACTGCCCAGATCAAACCGCAGACCAGAATAGCGTACTTGCGCCCTATCAGAATAGCCATCTTCGGAAGCAAAAAGCCCCTCCAGCCGATCTCTTCACCCATAGCAAGGATTGTGCCTGATAGGATCATGATGATCGTATATACAATAGAAGTAAGGAGGGTCTTACCTGTAAAGGAAACAGGATTGAGAATCCAGAAGATACCATAGGAGACCAACAGGTAGACAGCTGGGAGAAATATTCCGAGTAATATGTACTTGATGCTGCAGCGCTGAAATCCAAACAAGCGCTCTTTTCTATAAAAGATGTTTTTAATAATGGTTGCTACCAAACCCGGAAACCACATCAATAACGCTACGATTCCGGAAGCCTCTTCTCCGATGGTAATATAGATATAATAGCATATACTGCTTAATAGAAAGGTAATTATTAAAAATATTAGTACAGACTTCTTATCCTTCGACATAATGGTCTTCACTCCTGTAATGCATTATACTATAAATTATATAACAAATTTTACCATGAAGCAACGTTCATTTATCTATGAAACGACACGCACATAATGGCAGTTAAGGAATAGAATCTAGTAGAGGTGATGAGTATTGCTTAAACAATAGTTATCATCAATATTCAACAGCTGGTTCAAAACTTCCGTCCCTTTTAATATAGTAATTAAAAAACTGAAGGATCAGCTCATTCATCGTCTCGGTACAATAGTTCTGATCTACCTCTGCTTTTTTCAGACCACTCATATCTAGAAGGACATTATTCAAGAGCGGTGATAAGTATGGCAGATCGGTATAGCTCATATGATTCGTACCTTTGATATGGACTTCGTAATAAGCTTTTGCCTGGTTCAGGAAGGGAAAGCCTCCCATACCATGGATGCCCTGATTGAGCAGGTCTGACCAGAAGCAAAGGATTGGCTTCGGATAGGTTTCCTGTAAATAAGCCTCTTTGCCATCATCAAAGGTATATTCACCCAGAAAATCGCCATCCAGATTAACTACAGCAGCGATGTCATCCCGTTCCTTTGCAACCTCTGCTGAGGCTGCCCCACCCAGGGAATGCCCCATCAGTCCGATGCGCTGTGTATCAATCATGGCGAAAAGCGGATCTGCATTAGTATCAGTAGTCTTTAGCTCAACCTGCGCCAGAACAAAATCAATATCTTCTACACGAAGGGCGAGGATATTCTGAATAATTTTGAGCTTATCCTCCGTCGGAGTTTGGTTATCGTTGATCAGGGAAATGCTATTCACAAAGCCTGAATCTGCTGTAATGATCCCTCCATCAGGAGCCTTGGTGTACATAGCATGATAGGGGTGATCTATGGAGCATACAATATATCCATTAGAGGCGAGTTCATGAAAGGTTGACGTATTACAGCTTTTGATTCCGTAGGAACCATGGGAAAATAGGATCAGTGGGCATTTACCCTTCGAGAGATCATACTCAGCAGGATACCAGAATTCTACATTAACAAAGCGGTTATCTCCTTCGGCTACTGTAAAGGATTCTTTCCTGGAAGGATCTGTCCAGATATAATTAGACGTTGCAACCTCGTATTCTCCGGTAGCCGCGGGTAATGTAAACTGAGGAAAGATCATTGCCGGAATGAGCGTGAGTGTTACCAAGAGCAATATCCCAATGGATTTTCTGATGATTCTTCCACCTGTAAATGCATTTCTCGTTTTACTGCCCCGGAGTAAGGAGATCAATGCGATTACGGACCATACTACCAACAGAAGTCCAAGGGCATACCAACGGAAGCTCCATTCTAAAATGGATGTCATTGATAAAATAATAAATAATCCGAGGTACAGAAGTCGTATTATACTTCTCGTTTTCTTTTGCTCTGATTTCGTCTTAAGACAAAATACAAGGAATGAGATCTCTATAAATAATGTAAATAAAAATATGATAGGTGCCATGTTATTCATCCTCTCTTTTTGATAGGCATAACATAGCACGCTTCATTTGCCTTGTAAATACCCGCAGAAGCAAGCTACATCCGCGGGTATGCAAGATACAAAGGGGGGAGGGTGAAATACAAGAGGATCTCCGTTACCGCCCATCTAACTCTTTGAGTTTACGGTTGATCTTATTCACGGTGTTCTTGTCTCCACCCCAACAAATCAGTCTGGCCAGAAGATAGATCACACCAATTTCTACTGCAAAAATCATAAATTGTGATATTGTAGTGACAATCCCTATAAAACAACCGAAAGACAGAATGACTGCTTCGAGCAATAGGAAATGTAATATCAGGCGGACACGAAAGGCCTTGAGGGAGAGTTTATCTGTATCATATAGTATCATTCCGGGAAGATCACCTAATAATGCGGCTACTGCAATCTCAAGGATGGAAGTCCTGGTATAATTATAGTTTGGTACCAGGAGCAGGGTTAAGAGCACTATAAGACCGAAGATCACAAAATAATCGATTGCAAAGTTTCTGATCCAATTTTTCTTTTCCATAAAGACCTCCTATACACCAAGCAATGTTTTTAATACAGGCACATACTGTCTGGATACCACGACATTTTCTCCGTTGATCAGCTTGGCCTCGAATCTACCGCCTATGTAGGGTGTAACATAAGCGATTTTATGAAGATTTAAAACAACCGATTTTGATGCTCGAAAGAAGCCCTTTCCTTTGCTGACACTTTCCAGTTCATATAGCTTTTGCCTCGATTCATAAACAGCGTTTTTACAATAGATAAAATACTTTATTGTCAACACCTTCAAAATAAAAGATATCCGCGGATTGCAGCCGATGGATCTTTTCGCCTTCATATCCTACGAAGCAATCTTCCTTGACCTTAAGCTGGCTGACTAAAGATAATATCTCATCATTGGTTTCCCAGCAGCGGATGATAATTTCCTCGTCTTTATCTCTCTCAATCTCTTCAATGATTACTTTCATATTCTATCCTGCTCTTCTTCCTGTTTTAGTGATATCCCGAGGATAATCGGGGAGGTACTATGTATGAATATCATAATAATGCTATCTCTTACAATAGAATTATATACAAGGCTTCATCGCATCTCATTTATTTCATTATACTGAAAGGATTGGAAAATAACAAATAAATTAATTGCTGAGAAGTAAATCCTATGATAACATTCCAGTTGCCACCAACTGCCAAAAAGATTATAATTAGATAACATCAATTGAACAAAGGTTAGGTGGATCATAGTATGAGGGAATCGTTGGAGAATAAATGCGTTTTGTTTGCAAACAATTATATAGTGCTCAGTAAAAGGTTCAAGTGGAACAATACGATTAATACCAGATTGGGCGCCCTGCTATATATGATGGAGAACAGGGAAGCAGATGTGGATGCAATCAATCGCTGTCGTAAGATTATCAAGGACAATACCGGGGTTTTCTCTCAATTCAAGGATACAACGAATTTTATGTCCGCAGTCATGATGGCACTGCAGGCAGAACCTGAGGTTATGTTTAAAAGTATATTGAATGTATATGATGCTATGAAGCGGGAAGGCTTCCATTCTTCCCCTTATCTGGTGCTTGCAGCAATCTCGATTGCCCTGCAGTCAGATCCTTATGACTATCAAAAGGTTATCGTATCGGCTAAGAACTATTATGATGCGATGAAGGAGGAGCATAAGTTCATCACCTCTTCGGACGATTATGGCTTCGCAGCACTTCTGGCCATGACGGATAAGCCTGTGGAGCAGGCAGTCAGAGAGATGGAGAGCTGCTACCGGATTCTAAAGGGAGAGTTCTTCAGTGCCAATGCAGTTCAGGCGCTTTCCCACGTCCTTACCTTCAGCGAAGAGGAAGCCTATACAAAGTGTATGAGAGTATCGAGCCTTCATACGGCCTTGAAGAGCAGAAAATGTAAGATTGGCTCAGGAATAGAATTATCTTTCCTGGGTGTAACAGCGCTTTTAAAGGAGGATTCCGAAAAGCTGGCGGATGAGATTGTAGAGGTAAGGGACTATCTGAAAGGGAAAAAAGGCTTCGGAGGTTGGTCTATGTCAGTCACGGAGAGGACGATGTTCGCCGTGGCAGTAGTATGTGACGATTATCTTACCGGTTCAAAGCGAAGTGCAATGGAGATGACTTTGGCAAGAAATGTTACTGGAATCATCCTTGCTCAGCAGATGGCAGTCATGGCTGCATCTTCTGGAGCAGCTGCCGCTGCAGCGGCAAGTTCCTAGTAAGGAGGAAGGACGCCACATAATCGGGCGGCTTCCAATAGATCAAGCGATAGAGGAAGAAAGGTTTATATTATGTACATTATTGTAGGGTTGGGTAATCCAACGGACAAGTATCAGGCAACGAGACATAATATCGGATGGGACGCGATCACGCGCATATCTGATGAATATAGAATTCCCTTGGATTTCAGAAAGCATAAGGCAATCTGTGGTAAGGGTTATATTGAAGGAGAAAAGGTTATTCTGGCTCAGCCACAGACCTACATGAATTTAAGTGGGGAAAGTGTACGAGAGCTGGTGGATTTCTACAAGGTAACTCCGGAAGAAGTGATTGTCATTTATGATGATATCAGCCTTGAGGTAGGCCAGCTGCGCATCCGTAAGAAGGGTAGTGCAGGCGGTCATAACGGAATCAAAAGTATTATCAGTCATCTTAATTCGGACGAATTTCCCAGAATTAAGATAGGTGTTGGCGATAAACCAAAGGATTGGGATCTGGCGGATTATGTGCTTTCTCATTTCTCTAAGGAGGAAGAGCCTGTCATCCGTGATGCGCTGAAAGACACCTCCGACGCTATCCGAAGAATAGTCACAGGCGACATCGACGCAGCCATGAACCTCTACAACCGCAAGAAATAAATAGTAACGAAGACCCAATACATTGGGAGAAATAATTAGTGACGAAGACCCAATAAAAACGGGAGAAATAATTAGCGACGAACTAATTATGTTAATAAAGTAAATTTGTGTATCAAAAGTTCAATGATACTATAAATGAATAGCAGCATTGGTATATACAAATTGCGCAGACCGGCCGAGAGTGTTGCACATATTTCGTCAAGACTCTGTTAAGAGGCTTGTAAGAAATATAACACTTGAGGGTAAGGCAAGTCAATTTGCATGTACCAGTGTTGCTATTCAATTCAAAATTGGAATAAACTTTTGATACACATCAAGACTTTTCATAGGAGGAGCTAAGTTGAGAACGTTTACCATGCCCCTGATGGAGCTAAAGGAATTCATAGACATCAGGGATAACATAAAATCGAAAACCCTGCCGGTACAAGTTACCGGCTGTATTGATTCCCAAAAATGCCATCTGATGCACGGTTTGGGAGAGGGGTTCAAGTATAAAGTAATCGTTACCTACAATGATCTGAAGGCAAAAGAGATCTACGAGGATTACCGTCTTTATGATAAAGAGGTACTCCTTTATCCTGCGAAGGATATCATCTTTTACAGTGCAGATATCCATGGAAATGCGATTGTCAGAGATCGTTTGCGTGTCTTAAGTCGGTTAATTGAGAATAAGGGGGCCACCATCATCCTTTCACTGGATGGCGGAATGGACCGTCTGCTTCCCTTACAGATGGTGAAGGACCGTATCCTGACGGTTGACATTAATACAGGTATAAAGCTGACCGAGTTTACGGAAGCATTGGTGCATCTGGGCTATGAGAGACAGGCGCAGGTTGAGACGCCGGGAGATTTTGCAGTACGTGGCGGTATTATCGATATCTTTCCACTGACGGAGGATGCCCCCTACCGTATCGAGCTTTGGGGGGATGAGATTGATTCCATCCGAACCTTTGATGTGAGCAGCCAGAGATCTATTGAACAGGTGGAGAAGCTCATCATCTATCCGGCGGCAGAGATAATTCCTGATGAAGCGAGACTTCGTGCAGGTATTAAGAAGCTGGAGGCAGAGGAAAAGGAGTATTATAAGGCACTTCGGGAACAATTCAAGACAGAGGAAGCTGCCAGAATTCATCAGATTGTTGCGGAATTTAAGGATAATCTGGAGGTTTATCACGGCTCCATTGCTTTGGAAAGCTATATTAACTACTTCTATGATCAGACCATGAGCTTTTTCCAGTATTTCGATCCGGAGGAGACGATTTTCTTCCTGGATGAGCCCGGAAGACTTGCAGAAAAAGGGGAAGCTGTAGAGACAGAATTTCGTGAGGGCATGATCGGTCGAATTGAGAAGGGCTATATCCTTCCCGGGCAGATCGACGTCATTTATGGATATAAAGAAGCCATGGGCATGCTGGCAAACCGTAATTCAGTTCTGGTCAGTACCATGGAGGTTAAGAATAATTTCTATGCCCCGAAGAGAAAATACGATTTTACCGTTCAGACGGTTGCCTCTTATCATAAGAATTTTGAGGTGTTGGTCAAGGATCTGGAACGCTGGAAGAAGAACAAGTACCGGGTTATCCTGCTTTCGAGCTCTCGTACCAGAGCAATGCGCCTGGCAGAGGATCTGCAGAGAGACTATGGACTCAGTGCCTTCTATAGCGAGGATATGGACCGGGTGCTGCAAAACGGTGAGATCATGGTGGCCTATGGTAACTTGCGCAGGGGCTTCGAATATCCGCTGATTAAGCTGGTCATCATCTCAGAAAGTGATATCTTCGGCACAGAAAAGAAGAAAAAAAGGAAGAAGTCCGGGTATGAGGGGAGTAAGATTCAGAGCTTCACTGAGCTGGCACCCGGCGATTATGTGGTACATGAGAATCATGGCCTTGGTATCTATAAGGGAATTGAGAAGATCGAGGTCGATAAGATAACGAAGGATTATATCAAGATTGAATACGGCGGCGGAGGCGTGTTGTATATACTGGCAACAGGTCTTGATGTGATTCAGAGATATTCTGGTTCGGAAGGACGTAAGCCAAAGCTGAATAAGCTGAATTCCATCGAATGGAAGAATACAAAAGCAAAGGTCCGCGGTGCGGTTCAAGAGGTTGCCAAGGAGCTTGTCGAGCTGTATGCCGAGCGTCGGGAGAAGAAGGGCTTCCAGTTTGGTCCCGATACAGTATGGCAGAAGGAATTCGAGGAAGAGTTTCCTTACGAGGAGACGGATGATCAGTTGACAGCAATCGAGGCTGCCAAGCGGGATATGGAAAGCACCAGGATCATGGATCGTCTGATCTGTGGTGACGTTGGATACGGTAAGACAGAGATTGCTATCCGGGCTGCCTTCAAGGCGGTATCCGACGGCAAGCAGGTGGTAGTCCTTGTCCCTACGACGATTCTGGCGCAGCAGCATTATAATACTTTAGTACAGCGCATGAAGGATTTCCCGGTCAGTGTGGATGTCCTGTCCCGCTTCCGGTCCACTGCGGAGCAGAAGAAGACGTTGGAACGCCTAAAGAAGGGGAATCTTGATATTATCGTCGGTACGCACAGGGTTCTGTCCGCAGATGTGAAGTTCAAGAACTTAGGACTTCTGATTGTGGATGAGGAGCAGCGTTTCGGTGTGACCCATAAGGAGAAGATCAAGCAACTGAAGAAGGATATCGATGTCCTGACCCTGACGGCCACTCCGATTCCTCGAACCCTCCATATGAGTCTCGTCGGTATCCGTGATATGAGTGTCTTAGATGAACCGCCGGTAGATCGTCTTCCGATCCAGACCTATGTACTGGAGCATAATGATGAAATCATCCGGGAAGCAATCAGCAGAGAGCTGGCGAGAGATGGGCAGGTTTATTATGTCTATAATCGTGTCAATGGTATCGATGAGATTGCTGCTAATGTCGCAAAGCTGGTACCGGAGGCAAATGTTGCATTTGCTCATGGTCAGATGCATGAGCGTACCCTGGAGAAAATTATGTTCGATTTTATCTCCGGGGAGATCGATGTACTGGTATCCACAACGATTATTGAGACTGGACTGGATATCTCCAATGTCAATACCATGATTATTGATGATGCTGACCGTCTCGGGCTTTCCCAGCTCTATCAGCTGAGGGGACGGGTTGGACGCTCCAATCGGACGGCATACGCATTCTTAATGTACCGCAGAGATAAGATGCTGAAGGAAATAGCGGAAAAACGACTGCATGCCATCAAAGAATTTACGGAGCTGGGCTCCGGCTTCAAGATTGCGATGCGTGATTTAGAGATCCGAGGAGCAGGAAATCTGCTTGGAGCGGAACAAAGCGGGCATATGGAAGCTGTCGGCTACGATTTATATTGCAAGATGCTCAATGATGCGGTAAAATCCATGAAGGGTGAGGTGACGGAGGAGGAAACCTTCGAAACCACCGTGGATATGGATATGGATGCTTATATTCCTGCCACCTATATCAAGAATGAGATCCATAAGTTGGATATTTATAAAAGGATTGCCGAGATCGAGAATGAAGAAGAAATGATGGATATGCAGGAGGAGCTGACAGACCGCTTTGGTGATATGCCGAGTGCTGTGAACAACCTCTTAAACATTGCACTGATTAAATCAATCTGCCATAGTTTATACATTACTGGACTGGTGCATAAGGAGAATGAAGTAAAGCTGCTGATGTATCCCAAGGCAAAGCTTGCGGTGGAGAAGCTTCCCGAGCTGCTGACCAGATACCAGAACAGTCTAAAGCTGATACCTCAGACGACGCCATATTTTGTCTATCGGCTCCCGGTAAGTCAGAAGGGTAAGACGGATACGATTACAACCTTCGAGCTTTTGCACAAGCTGCTGGCGGATTTTAAGATATTGATACAATCCTGATGAAATACAGCATCAGAACAGGAAAGGGGAACATGGAATGAGGACAAGCCGAAAGTTATTCATTGCTCTGACTGCATTGTTATTGTTGACAATGCTTTCCGCCTGCCGGGTTGGAGAAGAGCGATATGAATTAACGAATTATATAGGAAAATCAGTATCAACCTTTGAGAAGAGGTCGGGAACAGAGTTGACTGAGCAAGGTACCGGGGTCTATGGAATGGAGAACGTGGTACAGGTAATGGCTCCCGAGAAAAAGGTGAATGCCATCACATTACTTAGTGGTGCCGGAGAGTATAAGGTGCTTGGAATCACCATCGGAATGAGCAGGACAGAGGTTGATGCACTGCTTGCCGATACCTTCGGAGGTGAGATTGCAAAGACTGCCAATACCGAGAAGAATACCGTCACCTATACCTATCTGAAGAATAATAAGGAGCTTTATATCACATATGACGCGGGCAATGAGACGGCGATGGAGCTTTCCTATTATGTAGTGGAGCTGACGGATCCCGGAGAGGAAGAAGCCAAAGAGCAGGCCAATTCCGGGCAGTTGATGGCGATGATCGGGGATACCAAGGTATATTACAACGAAGCGATGGTGTACTTAAAATCAGCGCAGGAGAATTATGAGACGGATTATGGTAAGAATATCTGGGATGCCGATATTCTGGGTAACGGCGAAACCTTTGGAAAAATGATTAAGGATGAGGTGATCAATCAAATCACCGAAATCAAGATCATCTGTGCAGAAGCCGAAAAGCAGGGCATTACCTTGTCGGAGGAAGAGCTGGCAGATGCAAATGCTTATGCGAAGGAGCATTTTGAGGGCTTGACACCGAAAGATATCAGCAGATACTTAATCACCGAAGAACTGCTGCGGAAGATTTACGCAGATAACCTTCTGGCTGAAAAGGCCTTTGAAACGCTGACCATCAATGTGGATACGAATGTATCGGATATGGAAGCGAAGCAGATCACAGTGCAACAGCTGCTGATCTATGGCTGTGATTTTGATGCAGAGGGTAATAAGCATGAATTGTCCGCAGAGGATAAGACAGCTGCCTATGATAAGGTAAGAGGTTTGCTAGAACAGGCTAAAACCACGGAGGATTTCTATGCACTTGCCGAGGCAAATTCAGAATCGGATACGATAGAATATACCTTTGGCAGAGGGCAGGGTCCTAAGGAATTCAGCTCCTCCTTTGAGCAGGCCGCCTTTACTCTAAAGACCGGCCAGGTAAGCGATATTATCTCTACGGATTACGGTTGGCATATTCTTTACTGTAAATCAGATAACAATGAGGATGCGACCATTCAGAAGAAAGAAGAGATTATCGATCAGCGCCGTAGCGAGCTATTCGCCAAGCTGTACGGTGAATGGACAGAGAACTATGATGTGGTGGTCAACAGTGAAGCCTGGGATGCCATCACCTACGGGAAATAACAATCATGACCCTGTATGTCCGGAACGAAATGTTCCCGATATACAGGGATTTTTTTATAATAGGAGTTGCGTCCTATTTCATAAAAGAGCTCTGCATTACGAATAAGCTCGCATTGGGATGCGCACATCACGATGAACCGAGAGAACTATGATATATTTACCGATTGTCTCGACAAAATATCTATATTAAAATGAAATGGAAGACAGAATTCGGGGAATTCAACTATTCATGAAATTAAGATAAATAAAAAATTAAGTTCAGTATGCAATAAAACGTTAACTTGTAACGTTATCCTAATAGAAGGAGGAGCTCCTGATGTTATTATTCTGTGCTGTGATAGATCAGCAAGTCCCAGCCGCTGATCGTCACAAGAGGTTAATCCTTGACGAAACAATTTTTATCAGAATAGCAGAAAATGATATGGCTGCCTTCGAGGAGTTTTATCGCCTTACCGAGCGCAGTGTATACGCATTTGCCCTTTCCATCCTGAGAAATCATGAGGATGCACTGGATGTGGTACAGGACACCTACTTAAAAATCCGTGGAGCTGCTCATCTGTATCAGCCATTAGGTAAGCCGATGGCATGGGTATTTACCATCACACGGAACCTGTCCATGAGTAAGCTGAGAACCAGAACCCAGACAGAGAATATTGAGGAGGAAGAGTTGGAGAATAACCTTTCATTTTCCTATGTTACGGATCAGGAGGATAAATTAGTCCTGCAATCTGCGCTAAAGATACTCAGCGAAGAGGAAAGAAAAATTATTCTGTTGCACGCGATGTCCGGCTTTACCCATCTGGAGATTGCCAGAGATATCGGGATGCCCCTATCGACAGTGTTATCAAAATATCATCGAGGTCTGAAAAAATTAAAGAAGTATCTTACGGAAAGCGGGGTGCCAAAATGAAACAGAAGAATATAGAACAATCCTTACACAGAGCTTTAAATCAGGCACCTGCACCTGACTTTGAGAAATTAATCGGACTACCTTATGTTAAGCTGGAGCAACATGATTTCATAACCAGACAAGAGGAGAAACAGGAGGTTCCTCCTGTCAGAAGATATACTGCAGCCTTATCCCTGTGCTTTGCTCTGTTACTTTTTGTGGCAGGCGGATGGTTTTATCAGTACAGATTGCCAAACAGTATGATCTCGCTGGATGTAAATCCGAGTATCGAAATCATAACAAATCGTCATAATGAGGTATTGGAAGTCAAGGCTATGAATGAAGATGCAAGAAAGGTTCTTGGCGATCAGGATTATAGATTGAAGGAACTGGATACGGCAGTAGTCTCCATCGTTACCACGGTGATCGATCAAGGGTATCTGAATACCGAAAGAAATGTAATCATGGTTTCTGTTGAGAATAAAAAAGCGGAAAAAGCGGAAGTGCTGGCAGCAGAATTAAACCAGGTGATTAAGAAAAGCGCATCTGCCCGTGACAGGAAGCCTAAGATACTGAGTCAGACCTTGAAGAAGGATAAAGCAGCAGCAAAGGAGGCAAAGAAACTTGAGGTATCCGTCGGTAAGCTCAAGCTGATGAAAAAGATAGAAGCCTCCAGTGAAACCATAACTGTCGAAAGCCTTGCTCATAAATCAATGGCAGAGCTGCTTGCCATAGCAGAGGAAAATGAAGTTGACTTAAAGGATACGATCAAGGTGGATGAAGAATATGCAGGAGATCATCCTGAGGTTACCCCCGAGCAGGAGAAGCACGAGATAGACGCGGATGAGAATGAGAAGGATTCCTCTGACGATGAGAACAGTGCAAAATCGGATCATTTCAAAAAGGATCACGAGAATACACTCAAAGAGGATCAAGAGGGAGATTCCGGTGATTCAGAGGAAAGTGGGTCCGAGAATAAGGAGCAAGGCGGCAAGAATAAGATCAAGAATAAAGATGATCAGGAACGGGATCAAGATCAAGATAAGTCCATAAATAAGGGTAAGTCCATAGACAGAGGTAAGTCCCAAAACAAGGATAAGATAGTAGACAAAGATCAGAAAGACAAAAAAGGTAACGATAAGGGCAAAAAGAATAGCAACAAGGACAAAAGTAAGAATAAAAATAAGGACAACGGAGCGAAAGATAGTCAGAAACACAACAAAAACAATGGTGCGAAGGCTGATTCAGAAAAGAGCGATAATTTTAAGAGCGATCTAGAAGCAGATCAAGAGCAGGATGGTAATGAGGATGCTGCCTTAAGTGATTCAACAGGTCACTCCGATACTTATGATAACATTGATTCCCAGCATTTGAATAAGGATGGAGACATAGGAGAGCAAGACTTAGTATCCTCAGAGAGAACGGAAGAGGACGGCTTGAAGTCTGAGATCGGTATTCGGGAAGACAACAACACCACAGAAAGTTATAATAAAGATACCGAAGGCAACAATGAATAGAACAAAGTTTATAAATATAAAAAATTTCTTAAGCATGCAATAAAACCTTCAGCTTCCACGTTATCTGTATAGAAGTGATAATAATCCTTCTAAAACAGAAGCTGAAGAGGATCAACTAAATTATCATGAAAGAATTAGGAGGTAATTACGATGAAGAAATTAGTTAAGAAAGGATTGGCATGTCTGCTTGCATTTGTACTGATGATGCCTATGGTATTCCAATATACCGCACCATCTGTGGCAGAGGCAGCAAGAAAAGAGAAGAGAGTAGAAACAAAGGTAGAGAAAACAGAAGGAAGCAGAAAGCAGGGTAAAGAGGAAGGCAAGAAGGACAAGAAAGAAATTCAAGGTAAGAAAGCACGGAAGGCATCCTTTGCAGTTACCAAGAAGACTTTGGAAGGCATCGGAGTGACCTATCAGATCGCAGTAAAAAATCTTGCGGCAACTACAACACGTACCTGGTATTCCACCAATGAAAAGGTAGCAACAGTTGACAGCAACGGACTCGTAACAAGCGTAAACTATGGAACAGCTGTAATTAAATGTGTATTCGGCGATAAGAAAAAAGGAACAAGCGTGTTATCCTGCGTGATTAAGGTAAAAGGCACTAAGGCAGCAGTAAGCATCATCAATAAAGACTTAGAAGATGACGTCCAGTACATAGCTCTGGGAGCTACCTACGATTTTGATGCTATCATCAAACCGGAGGGAACTGTGGGTAAGATTTCCTGGTCTATCAATGATCCCAACGTAGCAACAGTCAATATGGACGGTGTTGTTACTGCATTAAAGGAAGGCTTAGCAGTATTGACCGCTACGGCAGTGAACGATGGTACAACAGTAACCAGCGGATCAGCTATTACATTACCGACAGTAAAAAGCGATCAAGTAGTAATTAAAGTGGTCTCCGGAGCGGCAATCGAAGCGGCAAGTGTAAAGGACATCACTTTAGCCAATGACAAAACTCTTGTCATTAAGTTTAGCACTCCGATGAAGGCAGATACCCTATTTAATTCCGTAACTTCAGTATTAGCGAATTCCATCATAATCACACCGGTCGCTAATGTATCTGGTGCAACTGCTGTTAATCCGGGTGAACTAAAGGGTGTATTGGCAGGGGACGGAACAACACTGACAATCTCAGCAGCAAATTACTTCTATGGATATTATGACATCAAGGTAACAAATCAGGCGATGGCTGTATCAGGTGCGGCGCTGCAGGATTACCAGAAGCGTACACTGCTGATTTCTCTTCAATAAGGCATAATCATCGATTATGAAGTCAAACGATATGATAGAAAAATGACCTTTTAAAAGAATAACTGGTAAAAAGAATAACAGACATAGAAAGAATAACAGACATAGAAAGAATAGCAGACATTGAAAGAGATGATGTGACCCCTAAAAGTTAGATTGAATGGGTCACATCATCTTTTATGTTATCCTCTTCTTACATTAGCTGCGGGATTGTGCAGTGATGCAATAGGAGAAAATACTTCTTAATTCATTATCTTATGAAACAGATTTTTTCATAAAGCTAGAATTATTTCTGGATGATACGAATTGCCATGTATTCTTTTCCGGGAAGAGGGATTTTAACCTTGCCCTGAAAGATACCTAGTTTTTCTATCGTCATATTCCAGGTATCGATTACTTCAACTTCATATTGCTTGTCTTCAGGTAAGCTAAAACTACGGAACCCCGGACGGAATAAGCTGTAATAATGGATGGAATAGGAGCCACCTGCAGCAGTGCCCAGAACCTCATCCCAGTCTCCCTTCGCAGGGCATAAGCCGCTGTCTGGCGTCTGCTTCATAATTTCATATAGGAACTGAATTCGGGCAGGACTATCCCCGTGAAGCTTGCCTCCATGGGACCACCACAGAATATCCTCCGGATGCTGATAGGTTTCTCCGTGGCCGGGGTATCCGCCTCTGACGAAGCCTTCCCAGAAGCGTCTTGTCATCTCCTGACCACTGATATTTCCCCATGCATGGTTGATATTACCCTCGTAAGCAATCTCATCCAGTACGACCGGCTTATTGTACCGTGCGCGGATGTCATCCGTCAGTTCAGCAGTTTTATATAAGTCAGTACGCTGCACACTGCAGTGAGTAATCCAGGGACGATTAAAATCATATAGCTGAAAGCAGTTATGAATGGAACGCAGATGGCGGTAAGGGTCATGTGTGCATATCTCGGCAGCATTTGCCTCCCAATCCTGAATGGACTTATGAAAGAACAAATCATATTCGTTCGCCAAGGACCACCAAACATTACGGAAAGCACTGAATCTAGCAATGATATAGCGAAGATAAAAAGCTTCATTTTCTGTGCCCATACGGCTGAAACCCCATCGGTCATAGGGATGCAACAGGATGAGATCAGCCTCAATACCCAAATCCCTTAAAGCCATGATCCGTTTTTCAAATTGCTGAAAATGAACCGGATTGAAGCGTCGGAAATCCCAGTGATTGCCCTCCAGGATAGCCTCCTCCCCGAGCATTACAAAATTGTCTTCAATCAACCCGGAGGAATCACAGGGAGTGCCTTCATAGGGGTAGGAAATTGGTTCATGAAAATTATATAGGTAATGCTTGGGAAAGATACAAAAACGAACCTTATTAAAGGCGTTTTCCGAAAGGGTTTTCAGTGTCTGTTCCTGTAATTCAACCGTCTGGTGAGTCCAGACATAACAGGTAGTTCCAAGGCAGTGATACGGAGTACCGTCTTCATAAACCAGATGAAGAGTAGGAGCTACTCTTACCGGACCATGATTGTCCCTAGAGGGAGCAGATACATTAAATTGACCTTGATATTCTTCGGAGGAAAAGGTGCCATGGATAATAAACCGATATTCTCCTTCAAAAGAAGGCATAAAGCGAACGATATAGTTGCCGTTGCCATCGTAAAAACCCTCAACGGTTTTGGTCTCATTGTGGGAGGTAAAGACGCCCTGAATAGTATAATCCTCATAAGGGTTTCCATCATGATATCCTGTTAAGAAAGCTTCGAAGATGCCCCACTTCTCTACGTTTTCTGTATATTTCATATTGCCCATAAATTATCCCCGTTCTATTCGTTTTCTTTATTATATATGATTGACAGAGCTATGACTATATAAAGTTTTTATATAAAAATGTAAAATGCACTTGACATCTAATGTAAAGCGTACTATACTCTAAATGTAAAGCGTACTATACCACTGGTTTTGGTATGAAGATTGAAAGAATACGGAACGCTGATTAATTGGGAATGCTATATTGAAAGTCCGGGTATTTGGCGCGCAGGTACCTGTGGCAGAAATATTACGGGAGGAGTGTGATGATGTGCAGACAAGAATTCAGGAACTGAGGAAAATAAAGAAGGTTACACAGAATGAATTGGCAGATGCAGTGAACGTAACCAGACAGACGATTATTTCTCTGGAGAACGGAAAATATAATGCTTCATTAATTTTAGCACATAAAATAGCCCAGTTTTTCGGGGTCTCAATTGAAGAAATATTTATTTTTAATCAGGAGGATGAGAATTTATGAGAGGATTATTTTGTGGAACCGCAGCAAAGACAAATGAGGAGTATAGGAAGGTCGTAAAGAACAGAATGCTTATTTTTGTGTTTGTCGGTATCGCCGGAGCTGCGACCTTAGCAGTGGCATTATTAGCCAGAAGCTATTGGGAGGTAACGATCAATGAGCGGATGTTGGGCTTCTATGCCGGAGTGGGGACCGGATTTTTGCTTGGTGCAATCGTTCTATTGATTAAAGATGCAATCCTGCTTCGAAATGAAGAGAAGCTGAAGAACAGCCGCTTGGAATGTTCGGATGAACGTAATCAGGAAATCAGTAATAAAGCGATTAAGATCGCGATGGCGGTTATGCTGTTTGCTATCTATGGTGTTGTTTTGATTGGAGGACTATACTATCCGATCCTAGTGAAAATCATGTCTGGTATTATATTCCTATTCCTTTTGGCTTATATGGGAGCTTATCAGTTTTATAAAAGAAGAATGTGAGGCTTAACATGAGAAAATATATCTTACCGGCCTGTGGACCAGTTGGTTTAATGATCTATCTGATCTATAGAATTGGTAGTCATTATATGGTGATCAGCGATATTGTGGTAATGCCCGCCTTTGTCATATCCATTGTCCTCATGTTGGTGGGGGTTGCCTACTCCGGATGGTACTGGGGCAGAAGAGTCACCTTATTCTATACAGGGGAGGATAAGAAGACAGGAAATCAGGAAAAATAGAAAGCCATAGTTTGATTAGTCTATTGACGAAATAACCGGCCGCCAGTGATAGTGATTGCTTTTATTGGGGAATAGAAAGTGAATTAATAAATCCTGTAGGAGAGGGTGTTGCTTCTCAATCCTACAGGATTTTCTTTGTTCAAAACTAAAGCTGATTATAAAGACTGTGATTTTAATCTAAAAGGATAGAAAAAGTACATATCACAGTTTGATACTTGAATCCTCTTGCTAATTATTAAACATAATACAGGTTCTCGGAAGGATATACTGCATCACAGGTTACTTCGATGCCGAGCTTTTTCAGTATCTGCTCATCGTTGCGATTCAGCATGACAGTACAGTGCGCCTGAACTCCTGCAAGACCGGACAGCTTATCATAGGCAAGTTGGGCAGTCGGGTTCGTTACTGCGCAGATGCTTAAGGCAATCAGAATTTCATTGGCATTTAGATAAGTGATCTTACTATGAAGATCACGCTCCTTCAAATCGCGAATTGTATTTAAAATCAAGGGGGAAAGAAGGAAGATCTCATCGCTAATGCCTGCGAGGTACTTAATTGCGTTTAAGAGTGCTGCAGAACAGCAATCCATGGTGGCAGAGCCGCGTCCCGTGATGATATGTCCGTTCTCGAACTCAAAAGCAATGACGGATACCGCTTCATTATCGGCACAAGATTCCTTGAGCTTAGCAGCGTATTCCCTAGCCGGTAGTACACAGTGTCTGTCATCCTGCTTTAAATTCACTTCTTCCAGGATGAGTTTCATCCGGTTCACGGATTCTTCATCCAGTAGTCCCTTCTTAAAATCACATAGCGTTGCGAAATAACGGCGAATGATTTCCTGTTTGGAGGCTTCGGTAATAACCACATCATCAGTAATACCGAATCCGACACGATTTACACCCATATCCGTCGGGGACTGATATACAGATTCCTTACCGGTGATCTTCTCGATGATCCGCTTGATTACGGGGAACATCTCTAAGTCTCTGTTATAATTAACCGTTACCTGATTATAACGTTCGAAATGGAAGTTATCAATCATGTTAACGTCTTTCAAATCTACAGTTGCAGCTTCATAAGCGATATTCAAAGGATGTTTCAGGGGCACATTCCATACGGGGAAGGTCTCGAATTTGGAGTAGCCGGCATTGTGTCCCATCTTATATTCATGATACAGCTGGTTTAAGCAGGTCGCCAGCTTACCGCTGTTCGGGCCGGGGGCAGTAACAACTACAATCGGTTTGGTAGTGGTTACATAAGGATTGATTCCGTAACCGTCCTCACTGACGATGGTATCTACATCTGCCGGATAACCCGGAATCGCTGCGTGGGTATAGACCTTAATATTACGGCGTTCCAGTTTGTTAATGAAGACAGTAGTCGCAGGCTGCTTATTATAACGGGTGATTACGACGCTATTCACGGTCAGTCCATAGCTACGAAGATCATCCAGAAGGCGGAGCACCTCCATGTCGTAGGTGATACCGAAGTCTCCACGGATTTTATTACGCTCGATATCTCCGGCATATACACAAATGAGAATCTCGGCTTGATCCTTTAATTTTTGAAGCAGTTTAATCTTGGCATCTTCATCAAAGCCCGGCAATACGCGCTTTGCATGCTTGTCTCCTATCAGCTTACCACCAAATTCCAGGTATAGCTTATCATAATTATTTACTCGCTCCAGGATGAACTTAGACTGCTCCTCGATGTACTTTTGCGGGTCGAAACCGATTTTCATATGGTATCCTCCTTTGAATACGTTTGGTACTTTCAAATTTCAGGATCATTCTGGTACTTTCAGAATGATTTTCATACATAACATAGTATATGATAATCTAATTTTATGAAAAGTCAAATGCCTTTTTGAAGTTTGACAAAATTCCTATAGAATGGCGGTATTTTATGGTAAAATGATATTCATAATAATGAGAGGCAGCCGGAATATAAAGATTTAGTAAAATAGAAAACATAATTTTTATTGGATAGAAAGAGAGGACACCTTATGTGTGGAAGATATAATTTTACAGTAGAGCAAAGTGATGAAATCCGTGAAATATTAGAGAAGCTGAATGCCAAGTTCCATCAATCTGCGGCTAAGACCGGAGAAATCTTTCCCACTGACCAGGCACCAATCCTGATGGAAGAAGACAAGGAGATATCTCCGGCACTCAGCGGCTGGGGTTTTCCTAAGTTTGATGGGAAAGGGGTTATCATCAATGCCAGAGTCGAATCGGCATTCGAGAAGAAGACTTTCCGGGACAGTCTGATCAGCCGTCGTTGTATCATCCCCTCGACGGGATTCTATGAGTGGGATAGCGAGAAGAATAAATTCCTGTTTCGTATGGAGGACACCAATGCCCTGTACATGGCAGGGCTTTATAACGTGTATCAGGGAGAGTTTCGCTATGTCATTCTCACGACGGATGCCAATACTTCCATGAAGGAGATCCATAACCGCATGCCACTCGTACTTCCAAAGAAGGAACTCAAGACCTGGATCTTAGATCAAAGCGCAACTGCGGATCTGCTGCGAAGCGTACCGCCACAACTGGTCAGACAGGCGGTCAATCCAAGGAAAACTGAAGAAGAGCACTTTGGTCAGCAATTTAAGATGGATCTATAGAGAAGGGTCAAAAACGTCGAGTCATTTTACTAGGTTTTGCTATAATAAAATCAACTTCCGGAAGTAAGACAGTTCTTATAATAATATGTGATGAATTCAGTCAGAAAGGTGATTTGGAATGGAGTATTTTTCATTTATCTGGTCTACGGCAACCTATATCGAAACAAGGATGAAGGAGGAAATCGAGTATCCGCAGCTTGAGAAGGCGGTGGGCTTCTCCTATCGGCATATCAGAGAAACCTTTAAGGATGTAACAGGCGTTACCCTGTCCCGCTATATCCTGAGCCGAAGGGTAGCGAACTCAGCTTTTGATATCATGCATACGAATAAGAGTCTGACGCAGATTGCGATGGATTATATGTTCGACAGCTATGACACCTTTACCCGGGCGTTCAAAAGGTGTACGAGCCATCTTCCTTCGGATTTCCGAGGCCAACCCTGTGAGCTGAAGGTTGGCAGAAGACGGATTCTGACAGGAGTATTCGGGCCGATGATACTGGATTTGTCGCAAATTTCGGAGGTTGATTCTATGATGAATAATACAGTAAAGACAAAGGATAGCTGTATCCTTTACGGAGTACCCAAGGTTGCGTATAGCTTCGAGGGCTGTACACCCTTTTGTGTGTCAATGACAGCTTGCTTGAATTATATGGGACAACAGGTGGATTACGCATATATTATGGCAATCACCGGAGCGGCATTTCGTCTTCGGTGGAATCTTTACGGTTGGGATGGCGGTAATGTGGATATTATGAATATCTACGAAGACAAATTCGAAGCATTTCGCAGAGCGTTTGCAGCGGCGGGAAGAAGATATCAGCTTTTGCAGAGAGAGAAGTCTTCGAAGGAGGATTTTATCATGTTTATTAAGGCCGAGATCGACGAGGGCAGGCCCGTGATCGCCTTCGGAATTATCGGTCCTCCGGAAGCATGTCTGGTGACCGGTTACAGAGAGAATGGGCGGATTTTACTCGGTTGGAATTGCTTCCAGGAGAATCAGGAATTTGCAAAAGGGGTTACGATCGAGGAAAACGGATATTATGCAACAGACAGCTGGTGGGAGAATGAATGTACCATAGCTCTGATCTCGGTGGGCGAGAAACAGGAGGCTCTTGCAAGCCATAAGGAAATTCTCGAGAACGCGATAGATATCCTCACAAAGGAACAGGTGACCTATTATGAAGAGGAAGGTAAACCACGGGCAGCATACGCCGGAGGACAAAGAGCCTACGATTTATGGGCCGGTTCTATAGGTGATGACAAAGAATTTCCGGAGGGTGCCATCATACCGCTTCTTTATGAAAGAATCGTATGTCAGAATGATGCAGCAATGATGCTAGGAGAAGGTCGATATTATGGGGCTGCATATCTGGAACAGGTCGGTAGAGAGATAGAGGATGTATCAAAGGAATGTAGTCTGGCAGCACAGTATTTCCGAAGGGCAGCAGAGCTTGGGCCGAGGATGAGTGAGATTATCGGAGGCTTCATGCAGAGTGAGGAGAACATCAGAAACTTTGCGAATCCTGCAATAAGAAAGCAGCTTGTGACGTTGATCCAACAGGCAAAGGAGTTTGAGGCAGAGGCAGGTAAGGTTCTTAGGGATATTGTAGAAAAATTATAAGCCGAGGATTCGATGAGCATTAGAGTAGGGACTACATTACCAGTACCATGGGAACAATTATTTCTAAAGTCGGATATCATTTTTACTATTATAACATTATAGTATACCGGAATGTGAAGGATACGAGTGAAAGAATAATCGCTTTCAGGTGTTATGTATGTCGTCATACAGCGGCGGAATGGAGATATAGATGAAAGAATATAAAGGGTTAGTATTTGAGCTGATGAAGGAAGAAGACATAGAAGAGCTTACCGGGGTCATGACCAGGGCGTTTGATAAGGATTCCAGAATCCATCTCGGGAAAGACAAAGGAGGCCCTCCGGGATATGATAACGGAGATTTCCTCCGACAGTGGGGTCTGCATAAGGATTCGACAGCATATAAGATTTCTTTGGAGGGGAAGCCCATAGCGGGTCTGATTCTGTGGATTAATCCGAAGACAAAGGTGAACTTTCTGGGTGCAATTTTTGTTGACACAGACCTTCAGAATCAAGGGACCGGCAGAACCATCTGGGAATTTGTCGAGAAGGAATATCCGGATACCAGGAAGTGGTGCACCGAGACACCGATATTCTCAAGAAGAAACCATAACTTTTATGTGAATAAGCTGAGGTTCCATGTGGTAGCAATCAAGGATCCCAAGGACTGGGAGGAAGGTTCCTTTATGCTGGAAAAGGTGATGAGATAGCCGGAAATACTTGCAATCTATGAGCGGATTGGCTATAATAATCGCACAAAGATAAAAACACGATCCGGCTGGTAGTCCGGATGCAGCAGATCCCGCTGTCAGTAACCTGCCTCCTTGGTTGTCCGTTCTTTGTTCTATAAACTGAAAGGAGGTTTATATGAACAAAGTAACAAGCAAGCTGCAGGTGTATTTCGAAGAACCCTTTTGGGTCGGAATCTTTGAACGGATCGAAGAGAACAGGCTCTCCGTCTGTAAGGTGACCTTTGGCGCGGAACCAAAGGACTATGAGGTTTACGACTATGTTCTGAAGAATTACGATAAGCTTCGCTTTAGTCCGTCTGTAGAGCACACGGTACAGGATAGGGAGAAGCTGAATCCGAAACGCAGGCAACGAGAAGTTCGAAATCAACTGAATCAGGTTGGTATCGGAACAAAATCCCAGCAGGCACTTCAACTGCAGAGGGAAGAAAACAAGCTTGTGCACAGGGTTCTCACCAGAGAACAGAAAGAAGCAGAAGCAGAAAGACAATTTGCCATTAGGCAGCAAAAGAAACGAGAAAAGCATAAAGGCAGATAAGGAAACAGCCGATGACAGGGAGCCCGATATGGACTTGTCTCTGACATCGGCTGTTTATTTATTTTGCTCTTATACTGGAAGGGTTGTATAACCGGAATATAACTTAGCTCCATAAATTCTGTGATATATTCAAAGCCTATTCGTTATTTCTCTTCTGGATAAAAATAATAGTCAAATAGAGCAGTAAGATCCTTGTCCGTGTTGCTTTTAAAGATATCCAATATCTCCTCTGTGGTAGCTTCCTTGAATTTATATGTAGTATAGATTTGCTGCACTGCAGAAGTAAAGGCATCCTCTCCGATGGATTGTCGGAGTGTTATTAAGAACTCCGCGGCTTTGTGATAAACCATTTTTACATACCGGCTTGTTTCGCCATAGACATCATAAGATTGATTGATGGAAGCATTCTTTCTCTCAACCTCATTCTTCGAACCATTTCCACGGCTATATACTTCCTCGGAAATAGCACGTTCCTCATATCTTATTGCTAAGGAGTCTTGACCTGTGGCTTCATAGTATACGCCTTCCAGATAAGAAGCAAAGCCCTCGTCTATCCACGCCTCATCATACTGATCATTTCCGATGATTCCATAAAACCACTGATGTGCTGTTTCATGAGCTGTAACCATAGAGAGCGCTTCATTATCTAGGGAATACAATTCGTCAGCCAGCATAATCAGCTGAGGGTATTCCATTCCACCTCCAATTGAAGTCTCAACACAATCCAAGGAGGGGTAAGGATAAGCACCGATTGCCTTGGTATAAGCTTTTACAGAAGCCACTGCAGCATCCAGTGCACGTTTTCCGGCTTTGTCATTACCTTTCTTATAATAACTGTTGATTGTCACCCCGTTATTTTCTTCGGAAACAACATCATACTGGTTACCGATAACCATGGTGAAGTCGCGCACCTTTTCTGCATGGAAGGTGGAGACATGGTTCTCCTTGGACAACAGCTCTCCTGTTGTTATGATGGTATAATCCTCCGGGGCAGTTACCTTCACATCAAATTCGGCACATTCGGAATAAGCACACTCCCCATACCTAGCCGGTGGATGATTCACCCAGCTGCCTTCTCTGTAGATCGATAGGATCGGAAAAAAGTATCCGAGATTATCGCTCAACTCGCTGTGTCCGAAACGATCATTTACAACAGGAATATATACACACAGCTCAAAGCTGACAGTGATGCTTTCCTGCGGTTGTAAGGCCTTCTCCAAAGGAAAATACAGTATCGTATTCTCTTCCATATCCCGAATAAGGGTTCCTTCGGAGGTATTGCCTGCCGGATAGGAGAGGCTTATATTGGTAATATCAGTAGTCCTGCCTTTCGCATTCTCAGCAAACCAGCGGTCACTCGGATAGTCGCGAAAGCATAGCTGATTCCAAGCATCATCGGAAGAGTTCGTCAATGTCACAATCTCTGTTCCTGAGATGGTATGTAACACGGGATCAAACCGTAAATTCAACTGGTAAGAAGGGCATGCCTTTTCTTCCGGGGATTGACCCTCTTGTGTAATAACAGCCGTTTCTCCGGAATTATCACTTTTCTGAGTGCCTTCTTCCTGAGCGCATTCTTTCTGAGTGTTTTCTTTTTGAGAGCCCTCTTTATTTTGAGTACCTGCTTCCTGTTGAGTGAGCTCCTTCTGTTGAATTTCTGATTTCTTCTGACTGATTTCTCCTGAACATGCGGTTAATGACAAAATACAGACTAAAAATACGATACGAAACCTTTTCAATACTCTACTCCCCCTATTTCGTTCAAATAATATATCCCCTTGGCTAACATTATTTCCCATTATAAGACATGCTGTAATATTTTGCAACCTGGGTTGATTTTTACATATGTTGACTTTTACGAAGAAGTTGTATCATAATATTATGGTATGGAGAAGAACAATTTGGGTTCCCAGAGAACATACGCTGACAATGTTATTAAGGAGTAACTGGACGATAGTGGAAGGATAAAGGGTAGGGGGATAATAAAGTGAATATTAGGATCTGCAATTTTCACACAGTAATAAGAAAATATTGTATGGACAGAATGAAATGGTTAAGAAATAACCGGATAATTGCGCAGAGAAATGCCTTGGGAATATATGATGAAACAAAAGACATGACCGAAGAGCAGACAATCGGCGAGATTTATCACAAAATAAGAGGCTTAAGTCGTGAAGAAGCAGCTGAACTTGAGAACAACACGGAATTACGTAAGGCTTGTTGCAGTATTCATATAGATATTTTAGAAATAATACTTCAAAACCTTGAGCGACAGGAGCCTGAGCAGTATGAAGCCTTGGATGAAATAAAGAATGCTGCAATCAATCTTGTGCAGGCGTCAAGGATCAATGAAAACCGAAATTATTTTGGCTGGAGTCAAGAAGAGAAGAAGACGATCACTGAAGAGGAAATCAATCAGCTTGTCTCTTATATAAAAACGATAGATGATAATTCCTTGGAAGAGGTACAGCACTTGTTCTATAGAAGAGTTTTGACGAAGGAAGAAGAAAGAGAGATTATCAAAAAACTTCAGGACAATTGGTTGGAAACAACAAAACATCTTTACTGTGAATCGACAAATGAGATTGCATGTTTTTATTCGCATGAGTTTGAGGAAACAGTGGATCGAAATAAAATCATTGATTTGCTAAAAGATAAGGGAGAGACAAGAATATATGAAATTAATTCCTGTGATTTGGATGCCGTCTCGTATATCATGGATACAGAAGCATTGCTGATGAATCAAAAGAGCCAAGCCTATTGGTGTTCCGAGGGTATGGATTGGGCAATCATCAAGGATCACGAAGGCTTTTATTTTGTCTGCGGAGCATTTTTGGTGGAGGCATGTAAAAGAGTTACAGAAGCAGGCAAATGACTGACCTTAAGGTAATGGCACTACATAGCTCTGTTTTTAGTTAAGGGTATCAAAAAGTGCAAGGAATATTCTGGTAATCCGCTGTGGCTTGTATTATAATGTAAAAAATGTGACAAATGAAATAAATTATAAGATTTATATATTGTGAAGGTGGTGTGGATTTGAAAGGATTTAAACGAAATGATCTACAATTTTCACTTTGCGGACTTAATTGTGCGATATGCCCAATGAAATTAGGGCAGTATTGCCCCGGTTGTGGTGGTGGAGATGGTAATCAAGGATGTACAATTGCACGATGTAGCATGCAACATGATAATATAAAGTATTGTTCCCAATGCAGTAATTACCCTTGTGAGAAATATGATGGCATCGAAAAATATGACTCATTTGTTACTCATCGGCACCAGCTTTCAGATATGCAAAGAATACAGGAAATCGGTATAGAGCAATACCATTTCGAATTAAAAGAAAAGTATGAGACGTTAATGTATTTATTAAGGGATTATAATGATGGACGAAAAAAGAATTTCTTCTGTGTCGCAATTAATCTTTTAAATATGGATGATATCATGCTGGTTGTTGAAGAACTAAAAACCGAAACACAATCAAAGGATTTAACTTTACAAGAGAAATCAGCTATTGCAACAAAATTATTTCAAACCATTGCTGATCAAAGGAATATCACACTAAAGCTTAATAAGAAACCATCATCAAAGTAATTAATACAGGGGGAGTAATGAACGCAGCAAAATATATGAGAATTCAGGGAAGAGATCTGTCCATTAGAACACAAAAACCAGTAGGCATTTTTGCACTTGGTTGGAGGCTTATTAGGAAGGAGATTTTTAGTGAGGATGATCAGAGACTATTTGTCAGTATAGACCAGTGGTTTAAGGATAATTTGCCGGAACCACCCATATATTCTGATGATAATTCTATTGGGGCGATTACATTTTTTAAGGTGGATAGTACAGCTGATATGTTCGAAAGATTGAAACCTATTATGGATTTATTTAGGAAACATAACGTTGTTTTTGATATTGTTTATACGGATTTTATAGGTAAGGTAATATATGAAGACGAGTATCAGGTCGCTGCTGTTGACGTTTAAGCGTTACCGAGTGCGAGCATCAATGTAGAATTCATGGAGGGAAGATATGATAGTAGATTATGGAAGGGTTGAAGATATTGAGTCATGGATGAGTCTTGTGGAAGCGGTTAGTTGGAATTTCCCCGGACTGGAGACATCGGAAAGCATAAATGAACATAAGTGCACGGTACTGAAGTTTATGAAAGAACAAGAAGCTCTTTGTGTAAAGGACATGGATAAGATTGTTGGCGTACTGCTTTTTTCTAAAGAACATAATATGATATGCTTTCTTGCTGTCTTGCCGGAAAATCGAAAGCAAGGAATTGCGAATATGTTGCTCACAGAGGCTATAAAGAATCTTGATCGAAAGAAAAGTATAACAGTATCTACTTTTCGCGAAGAAGATACCAGAGGTATCGCTCCAAGGGCATTATATAAAAAGTTTGGATTTATTGAGGGTGAGTTAATAGAGGAATTTGGTTATCCGAATCAAAAGCTAATATTATATCCGTTAATTTAATAAAGGTAGATGGTTAGATTCTAAACAAAGGAGGAATAATGCTTGACGGCTACGAAAAACCAGCAGATACGTTCGTTTTACCCCGACCAGGATAGTATAAATAAAGGCCGAAGCGCCATTACTTATCACTACACCTCTCCTTCAGGAGTAAAAGCAATCTTAGCTTCCCATAGCATCCGCTTTACGGACTGTCAATTTCTAAATGACAAATCAGAATACATACATATCCACAAGCCGTTGATGAAGGCATTAAATGAGATTCAAGCAAACTTGTTTGATAATTCGATACCGGAAATGATTCAGAACATGTTTAATGATAATTATGAAACAGAGCTTTTGGTGTTAGTTCCTCGTTCGGATATCAACCCTGATTTGAAGTTCCGTTTTATTAAGCAACGCTATTATATCTTTTGCACATCTGAGCAGAGGGATGCCTTAAATATGTGGAACTATTATATAAAAGATGGAAATTATCAAGGGTATAATTTGGGACTGGCTGTCAATGGTATCATAAAGAGCTTTTCTGCTTTAAAAAAGACTAATATTAAGCTGCTCTACGGCAAGGTGCTATACAATGAGTCAGAGCAGATCAGGTACCTAAGGGAGGGTATTTTAAATATTGACAGCTGGTTGAAAAATGAACTTGACGGCGCTCGGGACTCACAATTGCGAGAGGAACTTTATGACAATGCAAAAGGACAAATACTGGATTTCTTAGAAGGTGCAAGATTATTTTTCAAGGACCAAGCATTTGAGAGTGAAAAAGAATTTCGCTTTATTATCAAGTTACCTACAAATTATACAAAAACAGACCATTCCGTGCTCAATGTTGGCTATGATGTAAAGGGAGGTATTATTGTTCCATATTGTACCTTGAATATTGAGAAAGAAACGTTAAAGTCGGTGACGCTTTCTCCTATGTTGGACAAAGAACTTGCAGAACAAGGGCTTAACCGATTTTTGGCTGATTGCGGATATGAGAATAAAATTGATATTAATCAATCTAATATTCCGATACGGTATTAGTATAAATTTGTATAATAAATAATGGAGGACAAAAATGAAAAAGTTGGTAGTTTTCATTGCTGGTATGGCAAACATACATAGTATCTTTTGCATTAATGATAATCGTATTCTATCTAGGTTGCCATATTAGAGATAAGATTAATCATAAGAAGGATCATTAATTACTGCGATATCTTTATTAATGGCGATAGAAGGTCATTTCAAAGATAGTGGATTGGAGGTCAAAATGGGAAACTTTATTAGTAAAATCTGCTCACATATATATGTAGAGGGAGCCTTGGAAGCTGTTAAACTATACAAGGAAGCATTTGGACTTGAAGAGAGAGATGCACCTTGGATCGATGACGATGGTCTATTAGTATATCAAGAACTAGGGCGAAATGGCGAGCTTTTCATCAGTGTTAGCGAGAATAAACATCTGTTTGCTGAGTTTATAAAGGATTATCCTGATGGTGTGCGTCCCACGATGTTGTTTATTGTATATTTTGAAAATGAAGATGATTTACGCAGAGCATTTGGCCTTTTATACAAAGAAGGAAATCCATGCACAGGAGTGAAACCTGATGGGGATATCATTTGTGCTTTCATTGATATGTATGGGGTTTATTGGCACTTCCAGGTTCCGAAGGACTGGAATGCATCATATGTTCCCAGATGATTGCAATTGTTACAAAATGCGAAGCAAAAAATATTTGTCTAATACAGTGATCTAAACTCTACGGAGGAATAATAAATGGCTAAAATAATGTTGATATGCGGGAAAATATGCGCTGGAAAGTCAACATATTCTAAAAAACTTATGCTTGAACAAAAAGCAGTCCGTCTAAATTCAGATGAACTTATGAAAACCGTTTGCGGAGAAGCTCTCGGGGATAGACATGAAGAGATCCTCCAAAAGACGTTGAATTTTATTTATATAAAGGCTGTTGAAATTTATTCAACAGGAATTAATGTGATAATTGATGGTGGCTTTTGGCAAAGGAAATATAGGGAGGAAGCCAACCAATATTTTAGTGAACATAATATTACTCCGGAATGGCATTATGTAGATATTAGTAATGAACTATGGTTGAAAAATATTGATAAAAGAAATAAAGAAGTTGAAAGAGGAATATCGGAAGACTATTATGTGGATGAACATATATTAGAAAAATTTAAAAATCCTGCAGATATGCCTATATCCAGTGAAATAGATGTATGGTATAAAAACGAATATCTATAAAATGAGAATGAGCTATCTGTTTTGCTGACAATACAGCTGAGCTCGTAGTGGGTAAGCTAAGGGAAGTAAATAAGGCGAACAATAAACTGTTTAGATGAGGAGAGATAACATGGGGACAGAGAGTGGGAAAGGATGGGAACGTAACGATAGGACATTCTTTGACGAGATTGTCACGAATTACGATAAGGTACGGTGGGGATATCCCGATGAGCTGTATAGGGACATTATCCGATATTCCGAACAAGAAAAAGGCAAAAAAGCGCTTGAGATTGGCGCTGGAACCGGGAAGGCAACAGACCGCTTCCTCAACCTGGGGTACGATGTAACCGCGGTTGAGATGGGCGTAAATATGACAGAATTTTTATTGGAGCGATTTAAAGGATATACAAATTTTAATGTGATTACAGCTACTTTTGAGGATGCCTTGTTGGAAGATGCCGACTATGATTTAATATATGCCGCCTCGGCTTTCCATTGGGTGGATTCGGAAATAGGGTGTCCAAAAGCTTATCGCCATTTAAAAAAGGGCGGGACGTTTGCCTTGTTCCGCAACAACCCCATTCCGGCTGACGGAGAAGAACTCTATGAGGAGATTCAATCAGTATACGAGAAATACTATAATAGTTATTATACATCGAGAAAAAGGCCGGTCAAAAGATCCAGAGAAGATTTTTTGAAACCTTCCGAGATTTATAAGTCATTCCGATTCGAGGGCTTAGAACAATACGGGTTTGATGAAGTAACGATGAAACTATATGATGCATCGTTCACATACAACGCGGATGATTATATATCTCTGATCGATACCTACTCCGATCACAGAGGCTTGCCGGAGGATAACAGAGCAGCCTTGTATGCAGGAATCAGGGAAGCCATAGTGAGGCATGGCGGGTATCTCAAGGTTGATTATATTTTTCAATTGTATATGGGGAGAAAACCAGGCAATTAGGAGGCAGAAAATCCAAATGATAAATTTCTTGGTCCTACGGTTGGAATCTCATAAAATAAGATATTATAGGTTGGGGAGGTACTATGGGAGAAAGAAATCACGAAATAACAGGTTATATTGCAAAATATGAAACTGCAAAGAAGGAACGCTTAGAAACAATCCGGATAATGATACATGAAAGCATTACAGAAATTCATGAAAAAATGTGGACAAAAGTACCTTGCTTCTATACTAATAGAATGAAGATTATTATTCGTGTTTTTGATGACCATATCAATTTGGTTGCAGATTCCGTGATACAATATAAAAATGAATTAACAGGATATGTAATCACACCCAAAGGAATGCTTCAGATATTTGATAATCAGGAATTACCGAAGGCTACTTTAAAGAAAATATTCTGTGCATGTGAAAAATAATTTCTGTTACATATGAATAACAAAGAAATAAGATAAAAATATTCCAGGAGATGCAATCATGAAGTGCCCGCTCTGTGGTAATGAGATGAAAGCCGGAAAGATAGGTGCAAGAACAGGGGGATTGTACTGGCTGAATATTACTTATTAAGGGAGGAGTAACTTGTGGAAAATGAAGTGAGGGAGTTCTATAACAAATATGGTATTCGGGAATGGAATAGGCTAGAGGAAAGTACCTATAGTAAAATAAATTTTATGCTGCACATGGATTTTATTAAAAATTATTTATATAACGGGATGAAAATTCTTGATGCCGGATGTGGTGCTGGAAGGTTTAGTATTGAATTTGCGAAAAGGGGTTGTAAAGTAACTTTATTAGATATTTCCGATGAGCAACTTAAAATTGCTGAAGAAAAAATATGCGAAGCAAATGTAAAAGAAAACATTGAAGACATTGTCCAAGGTGACATTCGAGATTTATCGCAATTTAGTAACGAGCAATTTGATATTGTTGTATGTTATGGTGCTCCGTTATCATATGTTCTTGAAAATAGAGAGAAGGCAATACTTGAGTTCAAAAGGGTGTTAAAAAATAACGGTATGCTATTTATTAGCGTTAATAACAAGTGGGGTATTCTCAAAATGCTTCTAGGAAATAAGTATCCCGATTTTTTTAATAACCCGGAATACTGGTATATAGATAAAGTCATGAAAACAGGTGATTTGCCAAAGCACGAGAAGGTTAATCAACCTGCAAGACACTTCTTTGACTCCACTGAAATTAATAAGTTATTAGTAGATCATGGATTTGGCAAAGTTAATTTGGCAGGAAGCCCATGCTTTAGCTGTGGTAACAATCAATCTATAGAGGAATTATGCAAAGACGAAAAAGCCTTTAATGTAATTATGCAAATTGAGTTAGAGACCTATACAAAGCTTACAATGGTTGATAACGGAGAGTTTTTGCTTGCTAATGCTGTTAAGGATAGTGGGGTGTAAAGAATGATTCAAGGGATTGCTATTTTCGGGCTGAATGGAAGCGGGAAGTCGACTCTAACTCATGCGTTAGCAAAACAAATAGGTTATTATGAGATGGACGTGGAAGATTATTATTTTCCTGAGCAAAGAGAAACACGAAAATGGGCTTTAGAAAATAACAGTGTAATTGATACAGAGCATTTAGGCGAACTACCTTTTTCTAATCCTAGAACAAAGAATGAAGTACAAGCTGCGATTATGGAGGATATAAAGGCTCATCCTAAGTTTATCATTTCCGGGGTAACAATGAATTGGAGCGATGAAATTCTTTCTCGTATAGATATTGCTTTTTGGGTTCTAGCACCACTTGAAGAAAGATTGAGGAGAATTCAAATGAGGGAAGAAAAAAGGTTCGGAGCAAGAGTTCTTGCTGGTGGCGATATGTTTGCACAGCAAATGGAATTCCGAAAGGTAGTGCAAAATCGAGATTCAAAAGCAGTTGAAGAATGCGCAATGAAACTTGGTTGTTCTGTTATTGTAATTGATGGAACATTATCTGTGATACAAAATCTAGAGAAAATTACAGATAATCTTACACCTCAAATGGCTTCATTATGTCAATGACCGGTTAGAACTTACATAGAAAAAGCGAAAGGAACGGATAAAGATGGCGATAAAAACATCGGCGCAGGAAACAATTAATGCATTAAACGCAATATTTGAAAAGCATAAAAATGAAAGAATTTGTGTTTTGGGAACTACCTGCTGTGGGAAATCAACATTACAAGAGCAAATACCTGGAACAGTCGATATGGATGAAACATTATGGCCCCAACTGACTAAGGACGAGGAAGCATTTATCTGCCAAAAACCCTGGACAAGAGAAATTGGAGATTATACCAGGAAACTTGTAAAAGAAAGAGTAACAATTAAAGCGGGCCAACCATTATTTTCATTGATACTTTTGGATGCCGAAGTGATTGTATATCTTGATTTAAGTGATGAATTACTTGCAGAGCATTGTAAAAAAAGGGGAAGCGTCTTTCAAGATGCAAAAAATGTTAAGAATGCAATTGAAGAGGCATGGAACAATCAGCGAAATAATAATGATAAAATATTCTACTATTTGAACGTTACAGAATGAAGCTTATGGAAACCAGCAAATACGAATTGACCGAGCTGAAAGCGAGGGATATTTCTTGAGCGAAAGTTCAATTGTATTCCAAGATAAATCAGAATATGACGAGGTGTATATGAAAATCTTAGTTGTAAATTGTAGTCCGGTTAGAAATGGGGCAACTGCTGAAATTGTAAATCTTATAAGTTCTTATGTGAAAGAAGATAATGAAGTAAGGAGCGTTTGCATAGATGACTTTACTATAAAGTTTTGTAAGGGTTGTCGATTATGCCATACAACAACAGAATGTTTTCAAAAAGATGACACGATAAAGTTAATTGAACAATATGAATGGGCTGACAAAATAGTATCAGTGTCCCCTTCGTATTGGGCAGATATTCCAGGACAATTCAAAGTATTTATTGATAGATGTACGCCTTGGTGTAATACGCACGAACCACATGCTACTATACCGAATGGAAAGAAGGGGTATGTGATCGCATTAAGGACCGGTCCCAGTATGCCGGAATGTGAAAGAATAATTGGAAGCGTAGAGCATTTCTATGGACACCTTGAAATACAATCATGTGGTAGTATTGGATTGTGTTCGGTTGAATATAAAGAAGCTGTTGCAGATAGAGTAGAAGAAATAAAGGGATTCTGTGATAAGATTATGCTTTCATAAATGCAAGCTGCAGAGCTAATTTGCTTCGCTATCCTTTGCTTTGTGAACAGGTCTGTGGAGGTGATTTGGTGAAGAAAATATTATTGATGGACGAAAAAAACTATGACTTGAACTTGGAAGAGATATACCGAGTAGCGGTTCGTGGAATTATTTTTATGAAGGGAAAGCTTTTGCTTATTCAATCAGACTCCGGAGAAGTTAAGTTTCCAGGTGGTGGGCAAGAAGAAGGGGAAGATGACTTTCAGACTCTCATAAGAGAAACCTTAGAGGAAACCGGCTATCATGTAATACCAGAATCTATACATGAATTTGGAGAGGTTGAGGAAAAAAGATTATCTGTACATGAACCAATGATTTGGCATCAAATCAATCGCTATTATTTTTGCGAAGTGAAAGAAATTCAAGAAGAATGTAATTACACCGAGAATGAAAATAAATATGGATTTCATCAAGTTTTATATACATTAGATGAGGCGCTTAGAATGAATGAGGAAATGATAGATAATGAAGGGAAACATCCATGGAATTTTAGAGAGTTTAATGTCTTGAAACTATTAAAAAACACCTATCATTGTTATTGAATTTGATAAAAGAAAACGGGTGAATATTATGGTTGAAACAATATATTTTGCAGGTGGCTGTCTTTGGGGAGTACAAGCATATATCAAAACATTAAAAGGTGTTATTCATACTCAAGCAGGACGAGCAAATGGATATTCAAATACTCTCGAAGGTGAGTATGATGGTTATGCTGAATGCGTAAAAACAGAATTTGACTCTGAAATTGTTTCTGTTTCTCAATTGATGAATTATTTTTTTGAGATTATAGACCCTTACAGTGTGAATAAACAAGGTAATGATGTCGGGAAAAAATATCGTACAGGTGTGTATAGTAAAGTGCCTCAACATTTGGAGGATGCCAAGAATTATATAGCAGAAAGAGCAGATAGGGACAAAATTGTAGTGGAAGTCCTTCCGCTTATGAATTACATTAAAAGTGCAGATGAACATCAAGATAGATTAGATAGGTGCCCTAATGACTATTGTCATATCCCTAAAGAGTTATTGCGTAAATATTTATAACCCGCTATTTTGAGCATAATGTGAAGTCAACAAATACCAATTTATCGAGCAGTATTATACTGTCGGTTCTTAATAGAAAAAGGAGAATAGCATGGAGTACAAAATATTAGGTAAGAAAAATGATATTGCACTGATTATTACTGATGAGATTGTGATCAAAGATACTCAATCCGCTTTAGATTTGATTGCATCTACACAATACGAAACCGAGTGTGATAAACTCATAATATACAAAGCATGCGTGGCCGAAGATTTTTTTGTATTAAGTACCGGAATTGCAGGCGAAATATTGCAGAAGTTTATCAATTATCGTAAAAAAATTGCCATCGTTGGAGACTATTCAAAGTACACAAGCAAACCTCTTAAAGACTTTATATATGAAAGCAATAGTGGAAACAGTATCTTTTTCTTGCCGAACATAGAGGAAGCCTTGCTTAAACTAGATAACGCTGAATGAGTCTATAAGAAATTGGTTATGTTCGATTAAAATAAGAAAAATGCATGAATGAATAAAGACCAGGAGGTGCAATCATGAAGTGCCCGATTTGTGGAAATGAGATGAAAGCCGGAAAGATAGGTGCAAGAACAGGGGGATTGTACTGGCTGCCGAATGAGGAAGAAGTAGGGTTTATACTTAGTAATAATATAATTAAAAAGCATAATGGGATTGTATTAGTTGGTTGTAATGAACTTCGGGTTAGTCATGCCGCATATGTTTGCGGTGAATGTCGAAAGGTAGTAATGGACTATTAAGACAGTACTATATAATAAGCTTACGCCGGACGAGAGTGAAAGGGAGGTATTTCATGATTAAGCATGATATAGAGTTAACTCGTTTCTTACCAAAGGGACAAGTTACATGCGAGTATAAAGATAATCTGCTTTTTATGACTGCAGATCGAGCCATACCAACGCAACGCTTTGATGCAGAGCATTTGTCGATTGACTCCTATATCTATCTGCCGGATCGATTTAGGCTACCCTTGAGAATAGATATCACGGCAAAGATCGATTCGCCCGGCTTCTATGTACTTTTCGGAAAGGGACATGTTAATTTTGGTACACTTTGGTCTGATAACCGACGGATTGATGATATCGTTGCTCCGGCGAGGAAGATTATGAATTATCATAACCACGTAAATATGGATCAATTCACCGGCATTTCCATCTTATATGATTTAAATGAAATGCAGATCCTAATTGACGGAGAGGAGCGGTATCACTCGAAAAAGGAACGATATATGAAGTCGCCGCTATTCAGGGATATGAATGAGGTTGGATTTGAGTTCAAAATAGCGTGTGACAAATTGGTAAATACATATATCAAATCGGTCAGTATCACGGAATATCCTGATTCCTGCGGAATTGTTCCTGTCGGCTCTGAGCTACCGGCAGCGATTACGAGAAATGAAGCGATCGCTCCCGGTGAAAAGCCATCCTTTGAAAAATGTATTTCTCTGCTGCCTGTAGCTGTCCAGGGTGAGATTTATAAAATCGATGAGTATTTAAAATCGCTAAAACCACTGAAATTCAAAAGGCAGATAGAGAAAAACGGCAATAAAATAACCTATGTTGCCTCTGATTATGGATTTTCCTATGCGATATATTTAAGCAATGATATTTTTGATCATTCACTGCAATGGTATTTAATAACCAGTGGAAAACCTGAGGAATGGCATAGGAAGGCCGATAGAATGGAGGAAATACTGAATCGGCTGTCTGCTTCCTCGCCGGAATTTGCCGCCCGCATGTTTCGTAATTTGGAGGATTGTGTTGGATGCTACCAAAATTGTCTGGCAAGAACCAGGTATGTATACGACAATAAGCAGAAGACGGCTTGTCATGGTAAACTGAAATTCAAAATGGGTGCTTCGGGATTTGAGGATGTTCGTACATTTATGAATGAAATAGTGCAACTGATACAGGAAAATGAAAGAGATTAATAAGGATGATTGGAGACTGTATAAGTTGATCATCAGAAGCTGAAGTTCATTGGAGCACATGGATCAATTAGTATAGGAAGGATGTTAGTAATGAAAGCTATCGTATTAGATATGTATGGTGTAATCATAAAGCAAACGGGAGAGGATTTTGTTCCATATGTAAGGCGGACCTTTCCAGAGCTAACACAAGAAGAAATATACATACCTTGGTTTAAGGCTGATGTGGGAGACTTAACATCCTTAGAAGTATGGGAAAGTCTTGGTTTTCAAGGTGACTTAGAGAAGATTGAAAAAGAGTACTTAGATACGATGGAGCTTAATGATGGTTTCCTTGATTTTGTATCAGCTGTAAGCAAACATTATAAAATGGCTATTATTTCAAACGATTCGAGTAGATGGAGCAAATATCTCCGCGAGAAATTCGATATTAATAAATACTTTGACGTGATTAGCATTAGTGGAGACTTGAGAATCCAGAAGCCGGATGAGCGTATCTTTCGGCTTACGATAGAACAATTGGGTTGTAATGCAGAAGATTGTCTCTATGTAGATGACCGAGAGGGGAATCTGGAAGCAGCAAGCAAGGTTGGAATGAATGCGGTTATGCTTAATAGCAGACATGTTCCATATGATGGCAGTACAGTTAACGATTTTACTCAACTTGCGAATGTGCTATTGTGATTATGTGAACACTTTTCCTTTACTGAAAAATAATAGTAGTGTAATATATAAAAATAAAGATAAATCTGAATTCGCGGAGATGGATCTGTCCAATCACGTAATTGGACAATATATGAAATAACTTATTATAATCGCTGTATCATAGTAAAGGAGTATTCATAATGCAGATATCATGTAGATTAACTATGGCAATTCATGTTTTGATGTGCATTGATATATTTAAAGATGATTTTAAAATTACAAGCGATTTCCTGGCAGGCAGTGTAAATGTGAACCCGGTGGTTGTTCGTAGGCTCTTACAGCAATTAAAAGCTGCTGGTCTTATAGAAGTTGCCAGAGGAACCGGAGGTACACAGATTACAAAAGACCTTGAAGAAATTACCATGCTTGACATATATAATGCTGTTGAATGTGTGGATCATGGGGAATTGTTTCATTTTCACGAAAATCCGAATCAGCAATGCCCGGTTGGAAGAAATATGCATAATGTATTAGATGATAAGCTATTACAAGTACAAAAGGTAATGGAAGTTGAGATGTCTAAAACTACAATGGCGGATATTAAAAGAGATACAAAAAAGTGGATAAAAACTGAGTAGAGGAAAATCCGTGTTTATGATAAGCACGGAATTTTTTTATTTTTATCTGATGTAACTATTGACATTACAACGAAAGAGTGATATCTTACATGTTGTAACAATAATAGTTACAACGTATAATATGATATTTGGGAGGTAGTTATTATGAGTAATTTTAGTAAAATCAGTGTACCGAATGAGGCACGAGTAGAACTTCACGACAAAATTGGTTTAACCGGAGCAGAAGTAAGTATCAATAATTTGCCTGCTGGAGAATGTGTTCCTTTTGTTCATTCTCATAAGCAAAATGAAGAAATATACGCAGTATTATCGGGAAGAGGAAAGGCTGTTGTAGATGGTGAAGAAATAGAACTTAACACCGGTGATTGGGTACGTATATCACCAAGCGGTAAAAGGCAGTTCTTCGCAGCAAGCGATAGTGCAATCTGCTATGTGTGTATTCAAGTAAAAGCAGGTTCTCTTGAAGGGTATACTATGACGGATGGAATAGTATAGATCTCCGAACCTCGGTTTTTGTGCTTAACTAAATCCTCAGAAATCTTGAAAAATGATATGCTCCCTTTTAGGTAGACAGTTGAAATAATAAAACTGCTTATCTAGAAGGGAGCATATCAAAAATCAAGACTTCTGAGGGTTTTTATTTTCGGGATTTTTGAGTACCATGAGTACGTAATGCCGTTATTGGAATACCCTTCATACGCTTTTGAGGTGTAGATTGACTTTGAATATTTAGAAATGTACAATGAAATCAATTACGATTTTAGCTGATTTTATTCTATATAAATAGAAATTGTTTGAGAGGGATATTTTGATGAATTACGGTAAAATTATTGAAAATAACAAATCCTATTGGAATGCAAATGCTGATTTTTGGTTTGGAACAACCTCACTTCCGGAGTATGGAGTAAAATTTGTGACAGAAGATGAATTGCATTTGTTTGGCGACGTCTCCGGTAAGAAGATGTTGGAAATATGCTGTGGTAGTGGACATTCATTAAAATATCATGCAGATAGAAACGCAGGCGAGCTTTGGGGTGTAGATTTATCTCAGAAGCAGCTTGATCATGCGGCAGAGCTTTTATCTGAAAACGGATATTCGGCAAAACTGATATGTTCTCCCATGGAATCAGAACTTGATGTTCCTAAGAACTATTTTGATTATGTATATTCGATTTATGGAATAGGTTGGACAACTGATTTACAGGGAACTTTTGATAAGATAGCTTCCTACTTAAAGAAAGACGGAATATTTATTTTTAGTTGGCATCATACGTTAAATTATTGTGTGGCGTGGTCCTGTGCTGAACGCAGAGATATTATTGAAGGAGACAAATTGGTTTTTAGTAAAAGCTATTTTGATGAATCGTATTTTACAATGCCTGTTCATGATAGTGAAGTAATTTTATGCAATCGTAAAATATCCACTTATGTTAATGCACTAGCTAAAGCGGGATTTGTTATTGAACAAATGATTGAACAAAACGACAGAACAACGATGGAAGCCACGGAAGATATCAGTGATAAGACAAGGAAAGCAAAAATGGTACCTATTTCGGTATGCTTTAAGGCAAGAAAGCTGACTTTGACGTGATTAGGAGACTTGAAAATCCAGAAGCCGGATGAGTATATCTTTCGACTTACGATAAAGCAATTTGGTTGTAAAGCAGAAGATTGTCTCTATGTAGAATATTATTTTTGGACATAGAAAAACGAAAAAAGACAGGACAATTACTACTCAATATTATTATATTTGTTATGAGAGGAGGGTGGTCATGGATTGGATTAACGATACTCAGAAGGCAATAAATTATATAGAAGCACATCTGTTGGATGACATTAATATTGAAGATATATCAAGACATGTATTGTCGTCAGGTGATTATTTCAATAAAGTGTTCGGTATAGTGACAGGATTCTCTGTTAGCGAATACATAAGAAATAGAAAGCTGTCACTTTCGGGAGAAGAATTAATATCTTCAAAGAGTAAAGTGATTGATATTGCTATGAAGTATGGATATGAAACTCCTGAAAGCTTTACAAAAGCATTTTCGCGATTTCATGGGATGACACCATCTGAAGCAATTCATGCTCCCCGGAAGCTGAAGAGCTTCAATCCTCTTACAATAAAGATTGATATTAGAGGAGGATTTAACGTGTCTAGAAGATTGATTTCAAATGTACAAAAATTATACGAAAACCATGCTGAAAACTATATGTTTCCCAGCTGTATGCGATCTGTTATGGCAGCTTTAAATGAAAGCAGTGAAATGGATTTTCAGTTTTTTGCAGGTGTCACAGGTGATTTATTCACACAGATATGGATTGAACCCAAATGGCAATACAATGATTCTTATTCAAATGTATGCAAGAATACGCAAATTCCAATCAAAGCAGCGTTCGATGCCTGTGGCTATTCGTATGAATACTTTTACAAAGAAGACATCATGCGTAAGAAAACTGAGTGTATACAGAAGATAGTCGACTCGATCGATCAAGGCTTGCCGGTTCTGACTTTTGGTATAGTCGGGCCACCTATTTGCTCAATTATCTGTGGCTATGACGAAAACGGTGAGGTGCTAATTGGCTGGTCACAATTCACGGATGAACACAAAGACGATATTCCAACGGATTTAGTAACTCCGGACCATTATTTTTCTAAGAGAAATGGACTTGACAGCTCTGAGGCGCTAATCTTCTTGAAGAAGAAAGAGAAGGTACCTAATATTGCCGCCAGTATACGTTCATCCATATTAAATATTCCTGTATGGACTTCACTGCTTCCAGCCAATAACGTATATTTTGGTAAAAGGGCTTTTGAGAAATGGGCGGAATCGCTATTATGTGATGAACACTTTGAAAATGCAGCTATACTTGAGGGTCCGCTGGATACTTATGGTAGTTGTATGGTTTTGACCGGGACAAATATGTTTTTCATACAAGAGTATTTAAATCGTGCGCTGGAGTATTACCCCGATATGAAAAATTTGATTGAAAATCTAAAGCAAGCATATGCAAAAGAAAATGATGTACTTCAAAAAATCGTAGAGCTTCAAGGCGGCTATTTCTTTGATGCAAACCGCAAGGCGCTTTTAGATAAAGACTTCCGCATAAAACTATCTGAGTTGGTAAATCAATTAGGGCAATGTTATGAAAATGCGGCTAATTTTATTACTACGACAAAACAGGCATAACGATGGGTGGATGCGGACGCTCTACAAATTCCATTTTGTCGAGTTGCTGTAATTTTTAACTATATTTAATTTAGTGGAGTACCCGCTATCTACTGTTTACAGAGAGGAAAGTAATATGATTAAAAAGGATAAGTATAATGTATGCCTGATAGGAGCTCTAGCTCAAATATCACCTTTACATGTTGAAGGTATTAAGTCTATATCACAGTTTAATCTAAGTGCAGTATGTGATATTGATAGAAAGAAACTCAGAGAAAGATATCCACGATTACCTGAGAACTCTTTGTTTACAGATTACCGACAAGCTATTCAATCGGAGGATATTGATATTGTTATTATTGCAGCTCCAAACAAGCTGCATGCCATAATTGCTATAGAAGCGCTAAGAAACGGAAAAATAGTTCTTTGCGAGAAACCTATGACACATTCCATGGAAAGTGCAAAACAATTATACGATGAGGTGAAAAGCAATTTGGGATTTTTCTGTGTATCCTATCATTTTAGATTCCGCCCTGAGGTCCAAAAATTTGTTGAAATAAGGGATACATTTGGTATTATAAAAAGCTTTCACTTTGTAAGTAGTGAGGATCTGGAAACAGAAAAAACATGGATATTAGATAAAACTCAAGGTGGTCCATGGCTTGACTGGGCATCCAACGCTTTAAGCGTATTGCGCCCGGTTCTTTCTGTAAATGATTCGATTAAGAATTATTCTATTAAGGAAGTAAAGTATGTTCATTCAAATGATTATGAAATAGAATTGAAAGCTGATATTGACCTTACAATTAATAATATTGAGGGAAATATCTCTGTGGATTGGTTATCACCTAAAGGATGCTTTAATGCAAAAACGGAATTGGTAAATGAACTGGGTGATGTAATCGTTCTTAACCATGATACCTGCCAAATTTTATTTAATGGTGAATTATATTGGACGGGTATGAACAGGAGTTATATTGCTGTATATAAGGATTTTCTAAGAAGATTAAATAGTAGAAATACCAATATACATATTGGATTGCAAGATGCTCAAATAATCCAAGCTGTAAGAAATTATAATAATTCATTTTCCATATAAGGAATTGGAAGAGGTTGCATACTTTGATTTCATTATTGCATACTTTGATTTCATTATTGCAAACTTTGATTTCATTATTGCAAACTTTGACTACTCACATCAATCCTGATATGAGTAGTTAAAGTTTGCAAAAGTAGTAACGTATTGTGGAAATTTTTCAAGAGACAGAATATGTAAAAATGAAGTTGGAGTTTGCAAATATCAATAAAAATTTAAAAGGTTGGCTAAATTACGTTAGTTAAAGTTTGCAAATTTGCAAGAGCTAAAAGTTTGGTATATACAAACTTTTAGCTCTGTTTTTTTCTTTAAGGATATTACCATATTATATTAAAATGTATAAGGAATAATATGGTAATGTTAGTTTGCTTGTATTATAATGTAAGAAGAAATCGAAACAAGGGAGATTTAAACTTTACAACTCATCTAATATGATAACGAAGATTATTTGAACACTATTATAAGATTTGAAATATCATGGAGGTTTAATAGTGAAAAAATGCATATATTTAAAGGGAACTGAACCGCAGCTTATGTTTAAATCTGGAGAGCATATCATTCCGGCTGGACTTGGAGGAATAATGAAACTACAGACTGGTTTAGTAAGTGATCAGGTTAATACCCAAATATTTTCTCCTTTAGAATTAGACTTTATGAGAAATTCCCATATATCTTTACCCAGACAATTTTATGGACCGGGTAAAAGAGGATCGTTAGCAACTGAAAAAGCGAGTAAGTCTAATGTTCACATAATGGAATCCAGAGATGATGGTTCTCGCTGTCTAGGGTATATCAAGTTGGGCAAACCCTGTTCCATTCCACAATTTAGAGTAGGCCTAGATGAGATAGTACATTTTAATTTTGACAAAGCAGATGGTACTCCAGAAATTCAATTATATAATTTTAGTAAGAGTCTCAAAAAATTTGATGGTATATATCACGAAATAAATGATAAAAGAATTCCGGAAGACGAATACATACTTGGAATAGATAACGCAAAATGGTTTCTAGCAAAAAACCCCACAAGACAAATACCTGATCTACTTAAAGCCGTAGGAAAAATTATAGGTTCAATAGACGACGATACAAAGGTAGAACCACAATTTCAAACCACACAGATAACTAGTCATCAATCTTTTGAAATCAATATGGATGGCTTCTTTAGGGTTTGTGCTAAAATTGTTTTTAACTTTTTGGCATTATCGAAAGGACAAGATTTTGTGTTACTAGAGGAGTTTGACCCAATTAGAAACTGGATATTGAATGGTGGAGAAAATAAATTTGTTCAACCCATAGACAAAAATTCTCAGCTAGACTTTTTGGTTCAGATTCCTTTTCCAGAGCTATCTCATAAGATCATAATTGCTAAAGTTAAAAATAGTTTAATTGGTATTATTAGTTTTTATGGAACAAACTTTGAAGCAATTATCCAGTTGACAGATAACATGGTTGCAAAGGATTTTTATTTAGATGGATTTATATGTGATTGGAAAAACAAAAAAGAGTATCGTTTTTTAGAATTTATAAATAGCTTAAGCGATTAATGAGACTTTGATTATAAACATAGGCGAAGAGGTGCGGAACATAACAAAGCTCCATTTGCTTTTAACATTGCTAAGAAGGAAGTTGAAAGTACGGGAATTAATATAAACTAAAGGGATTCTATAAAATAATTGAGCTATTAATTATAGCAATAATCCAATGCGAAGTTGAATGAAGTTGCTAATCAGCTATATATCCAATAAGTATAACTAATTATATAAAACCGATTAAAGGAGTGTAATGATGAAAGAAACGATATTTAGTATTCCATATAGTGAATGGGGTACCGCACAAGAATTTGAATTCATAGTTACATATTTAATCCCAATATTAACGTGTATCTTCTTAATATTTGGTGGAGTATGGACTGTATATAAATATTTTAATGAAAAAAATCGTAATTTTTATTCAAGCATTCTTGAAAGTGTATATGAACCGTTGTTTCATGAATTAGTTAAAAATGAATATAGCCGAAAATTAATGTGTGATGCTGCAGAAAGTAAAAATGAAAGGAAAAAGTTTAAGGTAAATGAAATACCATTTATTATTTGGAAAGGTGAACGCAAAAAAGTAATATTGGAAATAGGAAAGACGACTTCTAATATAGAAAATTATGAAGTCTATGATTTTAATCAAATACTGGAATCGATTAGTACAGATGAAAAAAGATTAAAGTATGCACCGAGGGATTTGGTTGCATTGATTGAATCGTATTTCTTTTTAGAAAGATTGAAGGGTGCTCCAACATATGAAGATGAAAAGATTAAAATACAAAAGCATATCAGACGGAATGTAATTATAGGTTATAAAAAATATAGAAGAAAACTTGGGTTGAAAGATGTTTCAATAAACAAATTTTGTTATAGTTGGTTTGGATGGATATTTTTTAGATAAAATTAAATTAAAATATTATGCTAAATATTCTTTATAATTAATACAAATTATGAACAAGATTTAACGAATGCTCAATTCACATATTTGAAGTGATCCAGCTTCTCATAATGTTTATGAAGTAAATCTTAGAGTATAAGAAAACTGAATTTGTACATGAGAAATATATATATAAATTGGAGATAATTAATGAATAATAAAGAAGTTTGTAAATATGTGCGTACTCTAGACCCTCGCATAAATAGTATTAAAGAAGAATATATCTCAGATTTATGTGTTAGGGAAGGTTATGGCCAAACATGTGGTGGTTATTTAATGACTTGTAAAAGGGATAGCAATATATTGGAGGAATTATCACAAAAAGATCATTTTCTTAATTATTACAGTGATAAGGGTGATAAATTTCCATCATATCATTACCTTAGGTGCCCACAATTGCTACTTTTTATTGCTGAGATTGCTGGAGTGTTGAGTGAAGATCTAAAGAATGCCTATAGAATTGTTAAAGTTTATGAAAATGCTAATCAACTACGATATAAAGAAAAAAGTGGAAATTATATGTGGGGAAAAGAAGCTTTTAGAGATTTCAAATCAAAGATACATATTAATGAGGTTGTAAAAATTATTAAAGATGCTGAAAATTGGGATGAAGTAATAGCCGAAACAAAAAAATTATAGATAGCATAATCTTTTGATAATCCAATTTGTCGAGCTACTGTGACTTCCCATTATTTTTATTAGGAAGACAATCATGTATTGAATAAAAAGAGTTGTATTTGATACAAACTGTGTAAAAAAAATATTCTGAGGTATAAATTATGATAATTGATAAGTATGATTGGCATTTTAATATTAATATAGAAAATACCCAATTAATGTATGGTGATTGGATAAAATCATTAATTGATGACCATAATCAACTGCCAGAATTAGTAGATTTCTTTATTGAGTTAGGAATAGATATTGAAAAACCAGATGAATATAAAACGGACTTTTCTGACGTTGTATATTCATTTATAGGAAGTGCTAAAATCAGAAACTAACTATGGAATAGATATATATGGAAATGAAAAATATATATCTATTGCGGTATATAGTATGAATGATACGGTCATGTTGGAAGTGTTTGGAATGAAATAATTTTATAATATAATTGATTCGTAACCTTTAAAAATACGAAATAACTGTACTTCCCATTATGTTTATAATTCAATATTGTTTTCTTATACGAACTCTATATGGAGAATATTAATGAATAATACTGAAAAGTTAGCAATAGAATATGAAGATTTTCGGATTATAGATGAAACGGACAAGTATATACTAGGATATTTATGGGAACAAGCTTATTTATATAAAAAGAATGAAAACTCTGAAATATTACTATGCGAATTCTATGGTATTTGCGATGCAGGAAAGATTTGTGACGATGAAAATTGGTGTATAGTTGGTGGGGAAATAATTGCTGTTTGGAGAGATGGACAGATTACAATTATAGATAATGATGATTTGAAATGGGTGCATGATATACGATTAAAGAATAAAAATACTGCTGAGATACTTATTGACCCTTGGTCAGTAAAATCTGCTATATGGGAATTAGATATTAAATGCATGGAATTTAAAATGATTACTATGTTTGATACATACAAGGAGAAACCATACGTTAAAAATGTTGAGTGGTAGGAGGGGATAAATATGGCTTTAGTTGAGTACCAATGTAAGCGTCAAATCATACGCTCCCAGTAAATTTAAAGCGCCGCTTACTTGCGACGCTTGCTGTAGCAATCAACCGGGAGTGTCTTTGACCACGGCATGAGTGGCTCCAGCTTTGATTGTTCTATATCTCCATCCTTATTGATGCTTTTTGGCAGTTCTGTGAGCAGATAGCTGATGTAGTAATACACGTTAAGATTGTTTGCCCTAGCCGTTTCTGTAACGCTGTAGATGATTGCACTAGCCTGGGCACCTCTTATTGTATTTATCGTCATCCAATTTTTACGGCCGATTGTGAAATTCCGGAGAGCACGCTCACTGGCTGAGTCATCAATGGGAACTTCTCCGTCGGTTAAAAATACTTTGAGGTATTCTTCCTGATTTACGCTGTATTGAAGTCCGGAAGCGGTTTTTCCTTTCGGAGGGAGTACTTTGTTCGATAGACATTTTTTCACCCACGCAAAGTATTCCTCCACCAATGGCTTGATTGAGGTCTGTCGTTGTTTTAAGCGTTCTTGTGGTGACAGCTCCTTTAGGCTGTTCTCCAGATCGTAGATTGCACCGATTCGAACCAGAGCCTGATATGCAATCGATTGACGTATCAGTTTCTCATTGCCCTTACCGATGGCCTTTATCGCATCCGCATAATCCCTGCGGGCATGAGCCCAGCAGTTGGCATTAATTATCCCTTCCAGATCACGTGCAGTCTTGTGATACTGTTCAAGACCATCCGTCACCAGGATTCCTTGGAAGTCTTTATAGTACTCCTTGGGATGGTCACTGTGACGCGTCTTTTGATACTCATACACAATGATCTTTGGAACCGGACTTAATTCGCCGGTGAGATGCACCCACATATAGCTTTTGCTGCCGGCAGGTCGATCGTCATGAATTACTTCAACTACAGTCTCATCGCACTGATTCACATGAGCTTTTAACGAGGTTGCTTTCATAAGTTCATAAACCGGTAAGAAATATTTTTCAGCAGCGTTAACCGTCCAGTTAGACATGGTCTGTTTTGACAGATTCAATCCGTTTGTCTGGAAATCACGCGCAATCCGATCCAAAGGATTACCATTGACATACTTTGCGTTGATGATTGCTGCCTCCAACGAAGGCGTTGCAATACTTCCCCGGAACAAAGTATTCGGATGATCTCCGCGAAGAAACTCATCCTGATGCATCCCATCGATTCCGACATAGACCTTGATCACATGTTTCTCAGCGATCCATTTAGCGGGCTCGAAACGTAACTGCCAGAATATCTCATCTGGCATGCTTCTCCAGTTACTTTTACCGAAGGTATCAAGGAGTTTTTCCTCTGTAACATCATGCGGAATTTCCTCCTGAGGGAAGTCCTTTAAATCTTCTTCCCGTTGTCCTTTTAGCTTTTGTTTCCGAGGCTTCTTTTCCGCTTCAATAATGACCTCTTCAATCGTTGGCTCCGGTATACTTTCATCGCAGCAAGCCTCAGCTTCATTGAAGAAAGATATCTGACCTGCGATTGCTTCCAGTTTCTCGGACCCGCGGCCGAAGCGCTGCTGATTTGCAAGGCGGACTTGCTCCATAAGGTTCTCATAATCCTGTTCCAGCTTGTCCAGACGATCCTGCATCTGGTAGATGATATCGTCCTTCGATCCGGTATCCATTGTATTCAGTTCATCGGGAGAGAATTTTTTGCACATATTTTTCGCCTTTCTGTATTGTAACCATTATAACAGAAATGCTTGTAAATAGCCAGTTTCGCGACTTTTAGGTCTAGCTAGGTCTCGTCATTTTGCCACCATGTATGAGCTTGTTATTCACTATCTGAAGCGTTGGAAATATAGAGTTTTCAAGGTTCAAAAAGCTTGTAAAAAAGCCACATGTAGATTCTGAATGGCTTCTATAATGGCTGAAAAATCTGTCGTTTCAGCCGGATTTTATGTTCAAAAACGGGGAAATATTTTCTCTGTTTTGCACAAACATCAGTAGATTTGTGATGGAGTTACATCCTTTATCTTCGGATCTAGTGGATTCAAACCAAGCATCAGATAATTATACTGGTCTTCCGTAAGTTCAGCAGCTTCTTCCGTTGTACGAGGCCAGGATAGAGTCCCATCTTCAAATCTTTTGTACAAAAGTAAGAATCCATTTCCCATCCAGAGTAATCCTTTCATACGATCGGATCTCCTGCCACAAAAGAGAAATAAGGTTCCTTTCTCAAATGGGTTTTGATTATATTTACCGCCGATAATCATCGAGAGTCCGTCGATGCTTTTCCTCAGATCGACGGTTCCGCAGGCAAGTACTACACGGCGTATTCCGGCAGCATCCTCAAGCATGTGACACCTCACGGAGGATTCTCGACAGCAGGTCATCCGCGATATCATTCGATAACGCAATTGTCATTGTCGCGGTTTTGATCACAGCTGTTGGTCTGATATTTTCAGGAACGATGTCTGGTGCAATTCTTTTTGGCTCTGGTATGCGTAACTCAGCAAATGAGATTTCTGAGTTATCTTGTACAGCTGGCAACAGTGAAGAATGATCCATTTGTTCGAAAGCTTCTGCTCGTAACTTACGTTGCCAATAGTAATACGATTTTTCACTAACTTGATTCTCTGTCATCCATTGCTTTGCGCTCATTTCAGCCGGTCTGTTTTGACATTGAAGTATGATATCCTTCCATCTGGAATTGCGCACAGTATGAGATATTTGATCCATGGTAAGTGGCCTCCTTTAAAAAACTAATAGTTTTTTGCATTTTTTAAAGTATGCCATAAAAAATATATTTAGCCTAGGCGAGCGATTTGACGCTTACCCTCTTGGAGTGGTATTAGCAGGTGTTTCTACATGTAACCATGTAATCTGATAGCGTAATGTTTTATCTCCCTTATAATCAATATGACGAATTACTTGAGGATATAGTGATAAAATCTTTTTAATAAGCATTGTTTTTCCAATACCACTAATACCTAATAAACCTAACTGGGGCGCAACAGAAGGCGTGCTACATTGAGACGGGTACTTCTGCCATTCATATTCTGGGGTAATTGCCTTGTAAATGTAAGGATTCCTATGCACATATCCATGGCGTATCAGACGGGATATGATTTGCTCTGATAAATAGTGCATAGACAGGGGCTTAAAATAATCTTCAAGATTTTTTACCATATGCATTCTATAAACCGCTGGTAAATTTAAGTCATCTTTATTATAGTTTGGATATCTTGTTAATTCCCTTGCCATTTTCATTGGGTCATCAATAATATCCGGAAGTGCTTCAATTAATGGATTTCCCATATATTCATTTATCATTTGCTCTGTATATTTTGCTTCGACTATATTATTATTCATAATCTTTACTCCCCTCTATTTCTCTATTAATAGTATCTAAGAATTTTGCACTGGAAACATATTCTTCATCATTATTTAAACTTATATCAGTATTACTATTTATAACTTCTTGAGAATCTGATTTTCCTAGGTCCCAAGACTCATTTCTCCGATTCTTATCCTTTTCGTTTTTGCGATTGTCTTTAATATTTTTAATTCTTTTTGTATCGGATTCCTTGTATTCTTTTTCTCTCTTTTTAGCAGAATTAATAATTTTATTAGTATTAGCATTTAAGTCTGCTATGTTTTGAGTATCCTTCTTATCACTAAGAATAGCCTCATTTTTTTCGAATTCTAGCAAACATTCCATTTCCTCATAATAGTAGCTACTATAGATTTTATTAGTTGCAGTCAACTTAATAAAAGAACTACCTTCATTGATATAAATATTGTCAGTATTTCGTGGGTCATAAGATACTGTTTTGCTTATTCTGCCATTTTTCCTTATATGTTCGAGAAGTCCGGAGTCAATTAACTCTTGGGAGAGATAGGTTCTGTTTTGGAAACGAATTCCCGTTTCAGTTAATGAGCATTCTGTTGAGGGCATCAAATTTAACTTTATTATATCTTCATTATATGTTTTTAATGTCCCACTTCTGTTTTTTAAGCCCCATTTCCATAAGTCATTGGGAATAGGGCATACATTATCCTTAATCATTTGTGTATCTCTTTCATAATAATCCATATGTTTATTATTAAAGTATAAAATACTATAAATTATGATTTGGTTAAATTCATACAAGTTTAGTAAAGCACCTAGACGATAGTCTTTTTCTCCTCGTATTCTGTATTCTCTTTGTATTTTGCCTGGTAGCCAGTGTATTGTTTTGTTGTTGAACCTTCTAAAATTCTGTTCAACAATACCTTTCCAATCAGCACGATATGGGGGCAAAATTTTAATGTTTACACCAAGATTTGCTTTTAGATTCGTAGTTTTATTACTTTCAAATTCTCCCCTGTCAGCAATAATATTCTCTGGCAAGTTATTGCACATCCAATCTTCAGGGGTGATATTGATTTCGTATTCTTTACATAGGTTTACTTTATTTCTGGTTGTATTATAGATAGCCATCATTGCCCCTAACCAACTTGGACCTTCTAAGCCAACATAAAACCCAACAATTAATCTTGAGAATACATCTATAACCATATAAACAACGGGTCTACCTATAATCCAATCAGGGTTTTGACGACTTACGAGATAAATATCAGCAATGGTTGCATCCACTTGAAAAAGCCTTCCCGGAGCATATGCTTCAGAAGTAGATTCGCCAATAATTCCTCTGTGGTTTAAAGAAAATTCTTTCATTCCTTCTCTACTAATTAATGTTTTCTTTGTTGAGAATGCTTTTTTACCCCAGTATTCAAATTGGGTTAAGGAAGGACACTTTTCTTTAATAATAGGTACTAAATTCCCTTGACCATTTGTGTAGTATCCTTCGCTAAAGTAATTTTCAAGCATTTGTTGGCGAGCTTGATTTAATGATAAATTAGTTTTGTTATAAAATTTATCATATGATTTTTCTATTATTTTTTTTATATCTGGAGTAATATTTATTCCCTCGGCAACAGAACTCTTTCTACCACGTTTCATTACACCACATGATTTTTCTTTGCCCCTACCTCCAGAATTAAAATAATTCGGTAATAAAGCGTTGGGGGTTTTACCATTAATCCAATATTGTCGTAGATATTTGTACAAATTCTTGTGATGACTTAATCCGTTCTTATTCATAATACTTTTTATAAGCTTATTACGTTTGGACTTTATATAAATATCTGGTTCATCACAAACAATATCCTTAATTAAATCCCATCGATAATCTCTTATAAGTTTATATTTATCGGATATTTTTGTTTCATTAATATACTTGAAAAAAGGATTTGGTATAATGGTAATATCAAGGGAGTCAAGAAGCATCTCTATTTCAGTCTTCTTTTTTATAAATGGAAGAGAATTTTTACTGTTAATATCATAAGTTACAATGCTATCGGACTCATTATCAATCCATAAAATGACTTCAAGTTTTACAGGTTCATTAAATGAAACGTATTTTATTACCGAGTTTACTGTTAGGTTCAAATTGTTAGTCCTCCTAATTCGCTGTCGGGTATTTTTTGAATTCATTTATTAAAAGCACTTTACTTGTACAGATTTTTTGCTTCATATCAACTCTCCAAATTTTATTTGCCAATAAATGTTTCACACAAAATAAGGCATCGCCAGGGAGGAGCCCAAGGTTAGTATCTATAGTCTGTGTTATTTTCGCTAAACTTTTGGGCCGTTCTAACATCTCATTCCTCAATGCGTTTTCAACATACATGACCTTGCTAACGTCGAAATTAGAACCACCTAGAGTAAAAGCGTTATGAATAAGCTCAACATTAAATGAATAATCCTTATTAATATCATGTTCAGTTACTATTTTCCAATCAACACCTCTATTAACCCAATAGAGTCTTTCTATTTCAAATTTTTCAATGGTTCTCTCATCGCTTAAATCTTTAGCATATTTAACAGTTCTTGCTATTTGTTCAGTTCTACCATTTGATATAATGGTAATTAAAAAATCAGTGGTTTGTACGTTAAGGGCTCCTGTCTTTGGAACGATAGGATATTTAACTCCTATGGATTCAGCAATTTTTACGGTTTCATCAATTGACTTATTTAAATCGAGCAAGGGATATTGTTCTCGTATATCAATGATGTCTGTAGAAAATTCTAAGGTATAGAAATAGCGTGTTTCTAAATCGGATAATAGTTGATGCACTCGATTTGCTTTCCAACCTCGTATTTCGGAACATCTTCCTTGAGAAGGAACATCCCGGATGGTAATCCAGGGTAAATAGCTACTACCTTCTCCAAATCCACGTCCTTCCTTAATTCGCTTTTCAATTGTTTTATCTGTGAATTCACCTCTGTGTTTAGCCAATTTATTTACTCCTTTATAAAATAATTTTTATGTATTGCATAATGTTTTTTCTCCCACTACCAAAATGAGATATCGTATTCGTAACCAATAAAAAACTCCAAATTGACTTTGGAGTTTAGTTTGAAACATATATGAAATTTGCAATTAGCTGAAAAAATATTAAGTTTTTTAGCATAATAGTACCTCTCGAATATTTTAGTTAGGTAAATTATTCTCATTTTATACCGATTTATACATCTTGTAAAAAACATTGATAATATAGCATAAATCAATCTAAATGTAAACAATAAAGATTTTCCAGTTTTTATGAACGATTATTAGTGATATTATTTTATTCACTATTTGATATCTTCTAAAAAAATTTGAAAAAGGAATATATTGTTGAATTATGTAAGAATAGTTTTGTAATTAATAGAAAACTGGTTTATAATGGTTAGCAATAGGTTACATATGAAAGAAAGCAAATTAATTAAAATAGAAAATACCTTGAGACCAGAATAGATTCAGGTGTTACTCTATCCTTTTAAGAGATAGAGAAAATAAATAGGCAGAAATTATCTCGCAGCATATGATTGAGGGGGTACGAGGATGAGTAGCTTAATAGATAATAGTATCACGATATATGAAGCTTTACAAAACATTAAAGACGGAAAATATCTAATGCCTGCATTTCAAAGACAATTTGTCTGGAGTATGGAACAAATTGAAAAACTATGGGATTCCATTTTGTTGGATTATCCAATTGCAACATTTCTATTTTGGCATGTAGATGACTCTAATGTGACGTGGGATACCTATTTTTGTAGCTTTTTATCAGAGGTCACATTTGATAGCAGAAAACAGGCTGATTGTGTAAATTATAAATTGACAAGCATAAATATTAAGAACACCGATACGGCGGTATTGGATGGGCAGCAAAGGCTAACATCACTGGTTATATCATTGTTTGGGGAAGCATTCATACGTCCTAATTACGCAAGAAAAAATACAGGGGGTAAGACTGTAACTAAACTCCTGATAGAACTAAACAAGAATAAGATATCTGTCGATGAGGAAGAGTATAACAGCAAGAAATTCGATATTAAGTTTAGTGAAAAGATTGGACGGTTGAGTCCAACCCAGTTTGAGGTAAAAAACATCCTTGATAATAGATTCCAGGATGAGACAAAAAGAGAAAAAGCTATTGAAGAAGCTATTATTAATGTTCCAGCTGACAGCAAAAATTACGCAAGAAATATTCTGCAAAAGTTGCATAATAAAATATTTGTCGAGAAGCTGGTTAGATATACAGAAATTATAGATATGAAACAAGATGATGCACTAGAGATGTTTGTACGATTCAATAGCGGCGGGAAAGCTCTGCGTAAATCTGAAATAACGATGTCAATTCTTGAAGCTTACTGGCCAAGTGCTAAAATTGAGTTCGGTAAAATTCTCGTTGATTCATATGCAGGATTTGGTACGGACTTTATCATCCGTTCTGCTTTGATGTTGTATGGTGATGTTGTAAAGTCTAATATTAATAAAAAGATTGCAGAGGATTTAAAAAATGATTGGAACGGGTTCAAGAAAGCACTAATAAATTTGACAAGTCTATTCAAGGAAATGAAAATTGATGTAAATCGTTTTTCAAATAGTTGGAATGTATTGCTACCGGTTATTTACTATATTTACTATAATCCTGATTACAGGAAAAACATCAAGGGTGTTCGTTCTTATTTACTTAGGGCAATATTCTTTACATATTTTCAATCTGGTACTACAGGTAAGTTGCAGCAGATGAAGAGCAATATTAATAGCTTTGATTATGAAATTAGCAGTGAAATGCTCGACCAGATGAATGACCTAAGAGTTACAGATGGAAAAATTGAAGATGTACTTAATTCTGAAAAAGGTAGCAGGGTAGCCGGAGAGGTACTTTACTACTTAAATCTTGATTGGACAAATAAAAGCTTCAAATATGAACAGGACCATCTTCACCCAGATAACAGATTTAATGAAAATAAACCTATATCTGTTACTATTGAAGATTGGAAAAGATGGCGTGGAATGCGTAATAGACTACCTAATCTGCATTTGCTCGAAGGAAGGAGTAATGGTAGCAAAAGCGATATGCGACTCGTTGATTATTACAATGATATGAATGATGAGCAAAAAGATGAGTTTTGCCATCAGGCTATGATTCCTAAGGATGTTTCATTTGAAATAGAAGACTTTGAAAAATTTTATGAAGCAAGAAAAGCAATCTTCAGCGAGAGGATACGTGAGTTATTAGTGTGATACACTTCTGTTACAATGGAGTTTAAGTACGACTATAACTTTCTAAAGGGGCACAATGTGCCCCTTTAGAAATCATCAGTTTTTTACTAAGCATTAAACAACTATGTCAAAGTCTATTGCCATTAATATCTTCTCTGCAACTTCACGATTTTTATCGCTCACGTCATCTGCTATTAACAGAGATATATTACATCGATACTCCCATATACAAGGCTCTATTACATCAAGTAATGATGGGTCATATTTATTAATTGCCACTATTTCAGCTTTAGTAATTCCATATTCAGCTTTTATTTTATTTATATCTGAATAAGGTATTTTGCCGGTTAAATCATATTTAATTAAATCTCCTAAAAACTTGATATCTTATCAATATTAATATAAAATTGCTTTTCATCCTTGTTTAAGATGTAATCTGTTTTGTGATTGCTTCCATATGGAAGCACTTGCGAAGCAAATAAAAGAAGCTCCGATGGAACAGGAGATATTTCTTTCCACTTCGGAGTTCGCAAAAAAACACTGTAAATCAGAAGAAATCCTGAAGAAACATCTTCGACATAAACGAATAGCCGGTGCGCAGATGATAAAGTCTGAAAATTCAAAGAGAGGAGTTTGGGCAATTCCTTATAATGCTCTATGACCTGATGATAAGAGAAGAAAAGTTGTTTCCGAGGCTAATAAATAAAAATCTTATAAAAAAATAAGAAAAATATGTAGGAAAGATTTGTTACAACCCATACCTATTGCGCTACTTTTATAAAACCCATATATAAAAAAGAAGACCAATGTTCGCATCATTAGTCTTCTTTTAAAATATTACCCTAACCGTCGGAAGTTTACGAGGAATATACTGATATATTATAACCAAATATTTGAGTATAATTCAACCTATAACAGAAGTTTTGTAAGTGCATTATATAATAATAGTAATTTAAACTGACTTATGGGGGTATTAATGGAGGCACGAATAGAGAATTCTTTTGAATTGCTATCTCAAAATTATGTATCCTCCCTCAAAGGGTATAATATTCCATCCAAAGAAATTGAGTTATATGACTTAACAATTAGGATAACAAATAAATTATCTGATATTTATCATTATATGCTTCTAATTGAGAAGTCTAATTTTAAGCTAATAAACGTATATAGAAAGAGTTGAACAAGTGTTTTGACTCTTTTTTATAATAAAAATAATATACTATTTGATATCTTCTAAAAAAATTAAAAAGGATAATATTGTTGAATTATGTAAGAATAGTTTTGTAATTAATAGAAAACTGGTTTATAATGGTAAGCAATAGAGAATATATGGAAAGATATAAACAGTATATTGATTAACCTTATTTGATAAATATAAAGTGTTTTAAGGCAGGGTCTCTTTAATAAAATTCTTGGAATAGGGATTAAAAACAGGGGGCGGAGATAAATGGCTAGGCTTAAGAATTATCATTTTTATTATGGTGCGATATTGGGTTCAATATTTCAATATAACGAAGATGCTTCCCCAGCATTGGTTTTAAATGATGAAGAAAATCGTCAGATATATAAAATACTAACCAATACATCAAAACAAGAATGTATTGCTTTCTTTAAGTATGCTAGACAGCCTAAAGCAATTACTAAGAATGAGGCGTATTCAAGTTGGTTATTTTCGTTTTCTCAGGATGATAAGGATAAACTGCGTAACTTATATAATACTTCGAAGTTACCGATTTTTATATATTTATTGTGTTGCCAGAAAAATTTAAAAGATAGTGAAATTGCTGTTTTAAAATATGAAGAGTTTATAAAAGTTGAAAATAATGTTTCGATTACCATAGGTGTTGAGAAAAATAAGAATTGTTTTATGCTTTTTACATCCGTTTCTCGTTCGAAACAGGATGCTATTTTAATACCAAGAAAAAGAATCGGAATGAAATTTGATGAACTTATTGATGAGGTCATCAAAGAAGGAAAGCAACGTTACAAGCAACATAAACCGGTACTAGAAGATAAAGTGACATTCGAAGCATTACTAGAAAATGAAGTTGAAACCTACCAAAAAAGTGGCGAATGCCCATTATGCGGAGGCGAACTTATTACTATTACTATATCAAATAAAAATGAAAAGCTTGAAGCTAAGCAGTGTTCAGAGTGTAGTCATATTTACATGACTAAAAAAAATTATACAAGAGTATATGAATACAACGGACGAAGAAAATTGAGAAGTGACGTGTCTATTATGGAAGTAAGTACAGATGAACAAGTTTTACACAGCTATAACATAGACAGTTCAGGGACGGTTAGTAAGCTAAAAGATTTACATGCGGATATCATTTATATTATTGATAAAGAAATAAATATGTGTCCGATACATAATATCAAGATGGACGTAAAAGTGATGTCATTTGGGAAAAAGATGAAGGATACTATTTTTTTCTGCCGGCAATGTAATAAACATATTATATCTGAAAAGCACAGTCAGTATTTGAAATCGCAAGCAAAGAGCAGCTATGAACTTAAAGGTATTGAGTTTAAGAGTTTGCAACCATAGTTTATATAATTGGAGGAGAGTAATATGGTTTTTGGGGAGCATTATAAAACCAAATGCGAGGAAACAAATTATAGTAAAGAACTTAAAAAGTGTATCGAAGAAGCCTGTGAGTACTGTATTTCAAATATTTGTTCTGAAAACTTGGGAAATCCGAATTATAAGGGAGAGCATCCTTTGATGCTTTTGGGAAAAATTCAAAGCGGAAAGACGCGAGCATTTACAGGATTAATGGCATTGGCCTTCGATAATGGATTTGATTACGTGTTTATTCTTACAAAAAATAGTAAGGCTCTGGTTGAACAGACCTATAAACGCATGCGTAAAGAATTTAGACCATTCATTGAGAAGGATGAAGTGGATGTTAGCGATATTATGAAATTGCAAGACGAACTAACCCCATATGAATTAGAAAAAAAGCTTATTATTGTGGCCAAAAAGCAGAAAGACAATCTTGAGAGGATTGTAAATTTTATCAAAGATTCAATGATTAATGGGACAAAAAATTGCCTTATCATTGATGACGAAGCAGATACTACTGGTATTGGATTTGAGAAAGTTAAAGATACAACGGATGAATTTGACCTTAGAACGGTAGCAGCGGAAGTTAATAGAATTAGAGGAAGTTTAGATGGATGTGTATTTGTTCAAGTTACAGCTACACCGTATGCTCTGTATTTACAGCCTGAATTTGATGGTACTGCAATAAAACCGATAAAGCCCAAAAAAACGGTATTGGTTCCATCGGGTGAAGCTTACATCGGTGGAGAGTATTATTTCCTTGAGTCTAATCAAGAAGATAGCCCAGGTAGATTCATTTTTGAAGAAGTTTCTGATGAAGAACAGGAAATTGCATCGGCTAAAGCAACCGACCGCAGAAGATTTAAAGAAGAAGAAATATTAATTAGAGAGGATAGATTGCCACGCTTTAAGCGCGGTATTGTTAACTTTATTATGGGTGGGTGCATCCTTTCAAAGAATGATATAAAAAGGAAATATGCATATGTAATCCATACAGCTGTGTCGCAGCAAGCACATGATAGAATAGCTGAGATTACCAAAGTATTCATGGAGCAGATTAAAGAGAATCTACCTGAACATGAGAAACAAATAAAAACTTTGCTTTTGGAAAGCTATCAAGATATTGAAAAATCAATAACTGCATATGGATTTACTATGCCTGAACTTGAACAGGTCGAAAGGGATTTTCATTTGGCATTACAACAAGGGGTAAAAATCAGTGTTATTAATGCCAATGATGATATAAATAAATATTTAAATGAAGATACCGGAGAGCTAAGACTGCGTACCCCGTTTTCAATATTTGTAGGGGGACAAGTTCTTGATAGGGGGATTACAATTCCTAATATGGTTGGCTTTTATTACGGACGAAATCCGAAAACTATGCAGCAAGATACTGTTATGCAGCACTCACGGATGTTTGGATATAGAGATAAAGAGTTGCTAGCAATTACTCGCTTTTATACAACACGAAAAATTTATGAGAGTATGGTGAAAATAACAGAGATTGATGTTGCCCTCAGGGATGATTTTGAAAATGGACGATTCGAAGATGGGGTCTACTTTATTGAACGGAAAGGAGAAACTCCGACTACAGCTAAAATTGTACCGTGTTCACCGGGTAAGATAAGTGTCTCTAATGTGGTATATTTAAAACCATCATCAAGAATTCTTCCTGTAGGATTTTTTCCAAAGGCAAAAGCTATATCAGATAATGTTGTCAAGAAAGTTAATCGGATTATTGATGATATCATGCCACGAGAGCAAAGGGAAGCTGAACTCATTGATTTGCATGTTGCTGATAAATTAATAGAAGAGGTTTTTAGCTGTCTGAATATGGATGAGGATACAAATAGATTTATAACTGCAGATAAAATGATTTCTGTCTTGAGATATCTTTCTAAGCAAAATGATAAATGTTATTTAATAGTAAGAAGAAATAGGAATATGCCTAAATTCACAAGTGATGGGTCTAGGTACATAGATTCCCCAGATAATGGACGGGATGAAAGAAATCTTGCAAGAAAAGTTGCAATTGATGTCCCGTGTCTAGTTCTTTTACATCAGAATGGAGAAGGAGAGGGATGGAAGGGAAGAGAGTTCTGGTGGCCTATATTAACAGTTCCCCAGAATGCTCCTAAGACTATATATGCACTGACCGATATGGGCGGTAGAATAAGAAGAAAATAAAAGGTTGATATTTTATAGCATATTATTAAAAACAAAAATACTGCGAGGAATAGTCAATGGTAAAGACAATAACAGATACAAAGATATATAAATTATTAAAAGCTCGAAACAGTGTATTTATTAACTTGGTCGATGAGGTACATAATTATGCATATGATTTATTACCAAAAATCAATAATGTATTCTCTAACTATACGGGTCATGGCATTACACACTCAATTAATGTTATGGAGTATATGTTTGATTTTTGTGATGATACAGATGAGTTAAGCGACTTAGAACTAGCAGCAATTATTTATGTTGCGTTACTGCATGATATTGGTATGGTAGTTACAGAAGATGAAATAGTAAGTATTAAAAAAGAAGAATTAAATCTTGAGGGAAGAAAATACTCACAAGTTCTAAAAAAATATAATAATGAATTAATAGCCTTACAAGAGTGTATTCGCCCCGTTCATGCAATACGTTCAAAGAACCATATTATTAATGCAATTGATGAGAAACTTTTTATTATACCTGGATATACAAATGTATCATTTGCCGATGATATTGCATATATATGTCAAGCTCATAATGAAAATTTTGAATGGATAACTGGACATTTGTCCAATGACCTTATAAAGGGAACTTATATGATTAATTCACAGTATATAGCGATTTTGCTTAGACTAGCGGATTATTTAGATATTGATGAAGGAAGAGCACCACTATATTTATTTCAGTTTTTAAACCCCAAAGATTATGGTAAGCAAGAATGGTTGCAGCATTTTATCATAGATAACAAGGAAAAGATAGTTCTAAATAGTAAGACCGGGTTAAAGAACATTGAGTTTTATGGTGAAAGTGCTAATCCAAATATACATAGAAAGTTATTAAAATATTTTGACTTAATAAATGATGAATTAATTCGAGCAGTTGAATTATCCGAAAAATTTCTGGAAAAAAAATATCTTCTTAATATTAAACCAACAGTTTTAAATAAGATTCGTACAAAAGGTTTTAATTTTTCTGATTTTAGACTTACGCTTGATTATAAAGCTGTTACCAGTCTTTTGATGGGAGAGAATATTTATGGTAATGCAAGATTTGGACTTAGAGAATTAATTCAAAATTCTATTGATGCATGTAAGGTAATGCTAGAGGAATCTAAAAGTAGGATGGAATTTAAATTCAATCCTTATCAACCATTTATAAATATTATTATAGATAAAGATAGGAACCAAATTACCCTTTTCGACAATGGTAGGGGGATGTCGATAGATATTTTAAAGAAGTATTTTCTAAATGTCGGAGTATCATATTATGTATCTGATGATTATTTGTTAAAAGGAAATCGATACAATCCAATCGGTAATTATGGTATTGGTTTCTTGGCTTGTTTTATGTTATCTGATAAAGTCAGTGTTATAACAAAATATTATGAGGATAATGAAGTCAATAGAATTGAATTCGAAAGAAGTAGTGAGTATATATGTTTAACATTTGAAAATACACCTCGTCCTCAAGGGACCGAGATTGTATTGGATTACGAGCAGTTTTTTCAGATTTTTGATAACAAAATTGTAAATATTAAGAATTTCATTCAGAAAAACTTTTTAAACAGTGATATTCCAATTAAAATAGTCATTTTGGAGGATGGGAATGTTCAAACAGAAGATATCCAATTAGATTCGGTCTCTACACAATGTGTAAATGGAGTTGTTCTAGATTCTTATCTTATTGACGTTGAAGCCAGAATCGAATTTAGTTATAAGGGAATTAATTTTGCACAATATCTTTCTGACATTAATGGTAATACTTGTTACCGATATGATGAAGATACTAATTATCTGAAAATAGAGGATAGATTAGACCCAAAATACTATTTAAATAATTTTATAAAGGATGGAGTAGTGCAATATATATCTATACCAATTATTTCACAAAACCAAAAGAGTAATTATGACAAAGTATTTGATGTACTAGAAGATTTTGATGAAACTCTAGAAAAAATTGATTATGAAACGATAGATATAGTATCTATGAATAGAGATATATACTTTGATTCATATTTTGTTGAGCGTGAGGAACAATGTATTTTTGGAAATTATTTGTATGAAGATATTTGTAAATCAACTGGGCATGCAAAAGACGTACCAATTAAGGTAGAAGTACATGAGCAAAAAGTTATTCAAGGAAATGGAGATATGATTGTACCATATAGCACTGACATACCATTTGATGGGCAATATATCTTCAATCATAAGGATTTTATATATGTGAAATATGTATCAATTCCTGATGCGATGATTAAAATTCCATTTTTAATTGATGGAATTCAATTAAAGAGTGCAGCTATAAATGTGAAAAATAGAAACATTATACCTAATGTTTCTAGAAACAATATAAGTAAGCAACATAATTTGGATTTAGCGTATGCAATTGGAAAGGCAATTCATTTATGGATTTTGGAAAATGTAGCATTTAGTGAGGAAGAAAAAATATTGATAAGGAACTTTATAAATGCATGTTATTTTGAAGACAACTTTTGCTTGAAATAAAAGTTTCAAATACTTATAACTTTTTATTAAGGAGAATGGGTATGGACGATTTAGCAAAACATGAGATTTATAAATGGGTGAATCAATTAGAGGTTACGAATTTATCAGAATATGACATAACTATAATAAATATTATAATTAAAAATTTTGATGAAATAGCAGCAGTAGGTATAGCAAGGGGTAAGCGCGCAGAATTAATAGGAAAACATATCAATGAGCAAAAATGTAAAACAGATAAAGATATAATTTGTATTATCGAACTGGAAAACGTAAATCAGGATACTATTGTTCGTATCGATGAAATGCAGATTGAATCATTCAGAGGATTTGTCAATAAAACTATCTTTGACTTTACGAAACAATACACTTTTTTATACGGTCCTAATGGTGCAGGAAAATCTAGCATGTGTGAAGCATTAGAGTATAGTTTACTTGGAACTATTGAAGAAGCAAATGCAAGAAAAATAAGCGTTGATAAATACATAGAAAACAAAAATACAAGTAAAGTCAAGAAGCCTATTGTACTATGTGAGTATATTAATCAACAAGATAAAAATCCGGCGGTAGCAAATTTTGACCGTTATAAGTTTGCTTTTGTTGAAAAAAACAGAATTGATAAATTCTCTCATATAGATGCAACGACTGGCAAAAGCCAAAATGAAAGGTTGGCAGCTCTTTTTGGTTTATCTGAATTTACTGATTTCATAAATGGATTTACAGATGATTTTGACAGTAGATATATTAAACTGGAAACAGTGATTGAAAAAGAGTATGAAATGAAAAAAATTGAGATATAGCAATATAGTAAAAGAAAGTTGGACATTATTAAGGAGAAAGATGATTTAAAGGCCTGCGAAAGTGAGTTGATTAAAGAATTCTCAGAAAATGGTGTCACTAGTTTAGAAGATGCCATTCTGCTCTTAAAGAATGGTGATAAAGGGGTAATACCAGAACTATACAATACTATAAATAGTAACAAGCTGGTTGAAATTGATATTAATTGGGCGTGTCAACTTGATGAGGCAGTAAAAGAAATTTCTTATTATCTTGAGAAGACGGAAGATTGTGAAGTAAAACTGATGGATACTGCGATAAATATGGACATGCATAAAATATATACACTCGTAAATCATATTGAGAATAGTCTTGATGCCAGTATTTGCCCGTTGTGTAAAACGCCAATTGAAAAAGTTGTAATTAATCCTTTTGAAAATGCAAGAAATGAAATGATAGGTATGAAATTAGTAGATGATATAAAAGCACAAATTAAAGAATATGCTGCCAATATAAAATACTGTATTTCTTATATAAATCAATTATTAAGGCAAATGCCAAAAAATCCAAGTTCTTTTTCTGAAGCGTATGGAGCTTTATGTATTGATGAATTTGAAACAGAAGATTTTATAAAAAGCGCTGAATTTCGAGGGAAAATTAGGGACCAGGTTGCAGATATAAATCAATTATTATTGCAAAAAGAGAACTTAATAGAAAACATTAATTCTTATAATTTGGAAGTAAGAGAAAAAAATAGAAACAATGCAGAAAAATTAGGATATTATAATGAAATATATGACAAACTGATTGTTTGTAAAACGAAAGAAGAAGCGATAAATTGTGAAGAAGAGAGTGTTACTAATGTAATTAAGGAATTTGAAATAAATAATTCTGAAATATTGGATAAGATAGCCAAGGAAAAAGCAGAAATAGATTTTAATACAAAGATGGTAAAAAGCTACGAGAGAATTCGAGAAATGATGGTTATATATAAGGATAAATTACCATTGGATTTAGCTAATAACTTATCAGAAAAAGTTACTGATTATTATAATTTCATAAATCATGATGATGCTGACTTTGAAAAGGTTGAAAAATTTACTTTACCTAAAGCAGTCAACGAAAAAATTAACATTAAATTAAAAGATGGAATTGAAACAGATGCATTACAAGTACTTAGTGAAGGTCATATAAAAATACTCGGTTTATCTATCTTATTATCAAAGACTAATCAAGAGAATATTAATTTTATGATATTTGATGATATAGTAAATGCCATTGATGATGACCATAGAGATGGGGTTGCTGAATTACTTATGCGATGTGCTGATTTTGCATCAAAACAAATAATAATAACTTGCCATGGAGACCAGTTTATTACAAAACTTGAAGAAAAAATTGAATTAAAACAAAGAGATAAAAAAGTTAATAGATACTGTTTTTTGCCGGCAGATTGTTTAGAGCAACGAGGAGTTGTAATAAAATATACAGATGCAAAAGAGCCATTATCTATTGCACGAGATAAGTATAATAAAAATGAGTTAAAAGAAGCAGCAGCAAAATGCAGGCAAGCTACCGAGAGTATAACAAATAGGTTGTGGAAAAAGTTATCGGACAAATATTCTTACGAAATATCTGTTGCATTAAGGGGACCAAAGTCTATTCCGGACCTTAGCTCTGTTGTATTAGGGCTTATATCTGCAACCAATAAAAAGAAAATTAGTGGAGCGGAAGAGATAAACGCTGATTTGATTATTTTAAAAGATACATATAATTGGATGTTGTTAAATAAAGGAACGCATTTTGAAGATAATCAAAAAGAATTTGAAAGAACAGATATTAGGCAATTAATTGAACTTTTGGAGAAGATGGACAAAGAAGTATCTGATTTGAAAGTTAATGTTACTTTATGCGTATAATGAGAGGTGAAATAGACCGTGAGTGTTTTTGGGGAAGTACAAAGCCTATATAAAAACGGAAAAGAGTTTAGCAAAGATAAATATGCCATAAATAAGCTGGCTGACATATTGAGAAATATATCAGCAATTATAATACTCTTTTTACTACTTTTACAGTATTGGGATTTTATAGATGATTATAGTATAATAAAAATACCTTTGTTCGGAGACAGGCTTAGAGATGTTTTACATAAACACTCTTTTGTGTTATTCATTGTTTGGATAATATTTGATACCTTATCTACACCATTTTTTTCGAAAATAGTTGTTCTAATTGAATCTGAATGCAAAGTAAAATTATTGCCCTTGTGGAACACTATTGAAGATTTGTTTGAAATTAGTATTGCAAGTTTAATGGTTTTGTTTTCTGCCAATAGTTTTATAGAGTTTTATAATGGGTACAATGTATTAACAATAGAAAATCAGAAGGTATATGGATTAATAATTTTATATATATTTTTTGGAATTATTAATTGGGTATATATTAAAAATAGTAATCGCTGGTATTATATTGAAAAGAGATATACTGATTATTTTGACATGAGCGGAAATAGAATAGCAGAAGATGATAAGGTGATTTATTATGGGAAAATATATAAAATAATATATGCAAGAGAAGACGAAGTCATGAACTCTAAATTATGGTTAGTGGAAGATACTATTAGAATTATCGATAAGGTTATTTTACTTGAAGACGCTGTTAAGGATGAGAAGGGTAAAATTAAGGTATATGAGTATGGCATGGGGGAAAAGGGAAGAAAATAGTTAATGATTATTAACGATAATTCTTTAAAAAATTGATAAAAACAAGCATTCTAGATTAGCGTGTACTATAGGAGTAATGATATGAAAATAGAATTAGATTTATTGAACAATTCGTACGACTATTTAAAAGAATCAATAGAGTTATATGTAATTGCTGATGAAGACGGAACTCATGAAACTAAATTTAGTAACTACAATAATAAAAGAAAATGGAAAATGGCATATATTACACTTGTTCTGGCCTTTGAATTACTAATAAAAGAGTGTTTACAAAGATATTCATCAATTTTAATATATGAAAATATGGATACTCCTATCAATGAGCAAAGTAAAACAGTAACAGGCCCTAAGGGAGTTGAAAGACTATTAAATTGCAATCCGGTATTGTTAAACAATGAACAAAAGAATTTTATTAAAGAATGCATTAATAAACGAAATGCATTTGTTCACTATAACGCCATTGTAGATTCTGTAGAATTGAAACCCAAATATTGCAAATTGTATGAGATTTATTACAGCCTACATATTCATGAGTTAAAAAATGAAAAAATATTTGAAGAAATTGAATTAAAATATAGGCATCAGCACGGGAACATTCTTTATTTTGCTGAGAATTTTGTGATTTTTAGAAATCAAGAAATGGATAAAGAATTTCAAGAGGAATTTTTAACAGAAATCGCAAATAATCATAAAGCAAAAAACTATTTTGATAAAGATGGGAGAAATTATACTCGAATTCCATATGGAAACGAGAAATTCTTCAATTCTGAAACAGGACATGAATATTGCCCAGATTGTTGCGCGGCAATTGGTGAATATCATTATGAGCAATGTGATTTCGAAGTATGCCCGGCATGTGGTGGTCAAAAATTGTCGTGTGAGTGTGAATTAGAGATTTACTATTCCCAAGACTAGCGCATGAAATATTTATATTGTTTTAGAAACAATGAACCTAATATATTTTAAACTGAAAATAATATTTAAAGGGGATAGATATGCCAAATTATTATGAATATCAACAATCAGTGGCAGAGGAGTTTAAAGCACTAGAAAAAAGAGTGAGGAATCTTATTGATGATAGTCATTGGGGGGAAGAAGGCCGCTATAAAGAAGCAATTCTTATGAATTATCTAAAAAGAGTTCTCCCAAGACATTTATCAGTTGGGACTGGATTTGTTAGAAATAATAATGAAATAACCAACCAAATTGATATCATCATATATGATAATAGTTATCCGCTATTCTTTTCGGAGGGAGATTTCGTAATTTCATCAGTTCAAAATGTCATTGGAATTATTGAAGTGAAAAGTGGAATTAGGGCAAATGATTTATACCAGATTATGCAAAAAGCAAATAATAATGCGCGAGTTATCTGTGGGAATTCTGGTCGAAGTCTGTTCAATGGGATTTTCTCTTACAATTCACATTCAAGAATAGATAATATATATGAGGCAATTGATAAAGAAGAATTCACAGAATTAACAGTTCCTCAGCACTTTAATCAGCTGATATCAGATAGATTATATAGCTGTGTAAATCATATGGCTATAGGAGATAATTTGTTCTGTAAATTATGGCCGTTAGGACAGAATGAAGAAAATCAAGAAACAGAGATAATGGGGGTTCCAAATCCATACTATAGTATATATGAAATGCCAAATGGCTTAGCTTTTTCATACTTCTTTTCAAATTTACAAGAATATCTTATTAGAATAGAAGCTAGAGGACAAAAAGATACCATACCTGATGAAATGAGAAAGTTTTGGTATCCGATTGATAATGGTAAAGAATCTATGTTATATGGAAGAGTTATGATAATTAAAAATTAAGACAGTTATTATTGGAGGGTTAATTATGTATTTAAATAATTGGTTTGATTTTCCCATTCATGTTTTTATCGATACTCAAGTTTATATAAATGAATCATATAATTTTAATGAAAAAGGGAATCTCAGTTATTTTCGCAAACAAATTATCGATGGTAAAGTTGTCCATTTGACAAGTGAAATTGTGGTGAGAGAAGTAGAAAAACACATTAAAAAAGATGTTTCAGAAGTGATAAATAACTATAATAAGGTGGTGGATGACCGCAAATTTGCAATATTTAGAGAAAAAGGATGCGTGCAACTCCAAAAAATTAAAGAATTAGAGATGGTTGAAGAAGCTGTATCAATCTTTCATACATACTTATCAGATACAAAGGCTTTCAAGCTTAGTAGTAGCACTATTGATTTAGAATCTGTGATATCAGATTACTTTGAAGTAAAAACACCATTTGGAATAAAAAAAGATAAGAAAAGCGAATTTCCCGATGCATTTAATATTTCTATGCTCCGTAAATATGCGATGCATAACAGACTAGTTATAATAGTGAGTGGCGACGGAGATTTTTCCAATGAAGAAGATATTGTTTGTTTTAAAACATTAAGTGAATTACTGGATGCAATTAATTCACAAGAGGAAATAACTCAAAAAGTAAAAGAATATTTAAAGAGTAAACGTCAATATATATTTGACGAAGTAGAATCATTTTTAATGGATAATGGTTATGCACTTGAAGTGGATGGAACAGATACTGACCGAAAAGGATACCAGAATGGTGTTGAATATGAAGAAGTTGAATTGCTTTCCTTTACGCCAAAATCCCTTGCAAATATTGAAGTAGTGAATATTGATTTATCTGAAAAGAAAATTACGATTACTTTAGATTGCAAGGCAAAATTAGAATTTTCATGTTCTTTTATCGATGAAGCATTTCGGATTTTTTCTTCCTTCGGAACAATGCAAGAAATCCATAATTCAATAATTCCATTAACAGTTGAAATTTCTTTTGAAAATGATAACGGAAACGTTGAATTTGATATTGATAATTTAGAGGTTAATATATCTGAAATTGAATTAAATCAATATACCTTAATGGAAGGAAGCAGAGTCAGAACTGATGACCCAAACCGTTACTGGGATGCTAATGAATCTGTTAATAATCCGTGCCCTGATTGTGGTTGTGAAATGACGTTTGAAACAGAAGGTGGTAATGGATTCTGTGTAAATTGTGCTCCAAATCATTAACTACTCTTTCGTATTATCTATGAAATAGGCAGGTTGAGTCAGTATTTATGTACCAATTTTTTTACCGGAACACCAGTACAATAAATTATAGCTATTCTTTTTCCCCTTATATTTTCTTGCATTTAGTGTAAGTTAATATGAGGGGATTTTTATATCATGAGGTCAGGAGTATTTATTATATGCAATAATCACTTAAATGGTAAAACATGTCATAATATTAATAATGTTCTTTGCATGGAATGGAATAAAGTGGTAGTATATGTATGAAAGGAGTTGAAATAGATGGCTGATAAGATGACATATATTAATCCCAAAATGTTAATTTGGGCTAGAGAGGAAAGTGGAACATTAATTGAAGATGCTATAGAGAAGTTTGGTAGAGACAATATTTATGCATGGGAAAATGGAGAAGACTTTCCGACATACTCGCAGTTAAAGGATATATGTAGTTATTATAGAAAGCCTGTTGCTATTTGCTTCTTTCCAGAACCTCCAGTATTAAAAAGTATATCGGCATCGTGCAGAACACTACCAATAAATATGAGTTTGCTATTTTCCCGAAACATCACTAAGCTGCTAGATGAAGCAAGAGTAATGCAGTTGAACTTATATGAGTTAAACGATAATAAAAATTCCAGAATACATAAATTAAATGATGAATCCTTTGATTGCTTTGATATAAAATCTGTATCTGAGAAACTCAGAGGTGTTCTTAATATTAACCTTGATGAACAAAAGAAGATTAAAAGGTATGATGATGCCTTTGAAGTATGGAGAGAAAGTTTTTACCAAGTTGGAGTGTATGTTTTTAAGACTGCATTTAAAGATGAGGGGATTTCAGGTTTTTGTCTATATGACTCAGAGTTTCCGATAATATATATAAATAATTCATTTTCCCTATCAAGACAAATCTTTACTCTATTTCATGAGATGTTTCACTTACTGTATAAGACGAGTGGATTAGATTTGTTTAAAGACCCCAACTATGCAAAATATCATAGTAAATCAGATGAAGCAATTGAAGTGAATTGTAATAAGTTTGCCTCAGAATTTCTTGTTCCTAGTATTGACTTTGATTTATATATCAAAGGAAAATTCTTTAGTGAAACTTTAGTAGAGAAATTAGCATGTAATTACTGTGTTAGTAGAGAAGTAATTCTAAGAAAATTTTTGGATAAAGATTATATTAGCCATGAGGAATATACCTCTTTACGAGAGGAATACCTTAAGGATTATTACCGTTCTGTTGACTTAAATAGCGAAAAAAGTGGAGGAGGAAACTATTATAATACTCAAATGGCATATTTGGGTGAAAGATATCTTAGACTTGCTTATGGTAGCTATTATCAAAAGAAGATATCAATAACTCAACTATCGAAATATACGAATATGAAAGTACCATCATTGAAAACCATAGCTTCGAAGAAGGGATGGGGTTCATTATGATTAAATACGTAGTAGATAACAATATTTTTTCAAGAACATTTAAAAATGTACCCATATCAGTATTTGAAGATATCTGGGTTCCTTGGTCAAATGGAATGAAAGAGGGTAAAATTCTTTCAGTAGATGAAGTGTTTTGCGAAATGGAAGATTTGTGGGGAAGTAAAGTTGAAGAAGGTAAATGGTTAAAAGAACATAGAAAATATTTTTTTAAACCTACAAATGATGAAGGTTATTATATAAAAGAGATTTTTAAAAGTAAAAAGTTCCGAGAAGGAATTAAAGAAGCTAGTTTACGTAATGGAACACCTGAAGCTGATGCTATGTTAGTAGCAAAAGCTAAAGTTGTAGGGGGAATAGTCGTTACAGCTGAATCAGATGATAAACCTAACTCAGAAAAGATACCTAATATAGCTGTTAGCTTAGATGTTCCCTATATGGATAGAGATAATTTTTATAAACTATTAAGGAATATCCATAAGGGAAAAAAGGAATATGAGGGAGTATATATCTGTACTGAGTTAAAGTGTCCAATTTTATTAGAAGCATTTTTTATAGAGAATTTGAAAACAGATAATAAGTCAGTTTCAGCTTAGTATAGGTTAGTCTAGATTAAATACCTGGAGGGATTAAATGTATTCTATAGATGAAGGTGATTTCATAAGTGGGCATGCATGTGATGCGCAAGGCGATATCAATACTTTTCTGAAGTAAGAAATAATTTAAACATAGTAAACGGCAGGAGGGTTTTTATGTTTACTGATAAGTACAATATATGGATAGAAGCAGAGCATTGGGCAGAAGGGGAATGGGATATTCGGAACGACAATACAGACGTTATAGTTGAGTTTGATAATAAAGAAAGGTGGGTAGCAACTTTCTTTACGTACAGCAATATTAGTGAACTTGTAGAAAAGAACAAAATTACAGGCGAATGTCTAAATGGAAAATACTTTTGGGCATCGGATATGATACTTGTAGATGAAGTTGGTAGGGAAAGAATACAGGAAGTTATAGAGTTTTTAATTAATGAGGGTGAATTTGATTCTATTTTTAAAATAGTCACTGATTAGTAAATGGTTCCCATTTATTATCTATTGCGAAACAAAATGTATTTATATAATGGGAGATGGGATTATGAAAGATAACAAAGTATTAGTTCAAAATATGACAAGTTGGGATTTTATAGCCGATGAATGGTTTGGCTCAACTGCACTACCTACATACGGTCCAACTTTACCTAAAGAAGATACTTTGAATTTGTTTAAATCATTAGATAATAAAAAAGTTTTAGACATTGGTTGTGGTAGTGGACATTCTTTGCTATATACAGCTAAGCAAGGGGCTAAAGAGTTATGGGGTCTAGATTTATCTTCAAAGCAGATAGAGAATGCAAGAAAACTTCTATCAGAAAATAACATAAATGCAAATTTATTTGTGTCTCCTATGGAAGATAATCCAGGAATACCAGATAATTACTTTGATTTTGTTTACTCGATATATGCATTTGGGTGGACTACTGATTTAAAACAATCCACAGGTTTAGTTCATAAATATTTAAAGAAATCTGGTGTTTTTATATTCTCTTGGGATAACCCATTGATGCAATGTATAGAAGTAGAAGGAAATAAGTATACAATTTTCAGGTCGTATTTGGATGAGGCAACTATTAATTTAGTAAAAGGCAATCAAGCAATGACAATAAAGAACTGGAAATTATCTTCATATATCAATGAACTGGCATCTGCAGGTTTTAAAATTGATAAGTTGATTGAAGAAACTGATAAGGACATACTTGTCCAGGAACATGATTTTACACCGAAATACTATTCAAAGCATAAGGCTAAATTAATTAATACATCGTTTATTATAAAAGCAATTAAAATATAAAATTTGTATAGTATACAATTAGCTATTAGTTCCCCAATGTTGTCTAATACGAAACAGCTACTAAGATAGGAGGCAATATATGAAGTTCGAGATTGATTGGTTAGAACCTTGGAATTTGCTTTGTACAGAACCAAGTTCTTTCGAAGAAGAACTTTATAGGGAAATTGGAAAAGACCACATTTTATATGGGAAAAAGGTTCGGACAATAGGAAGAAGATATGACAAAGATGATTTTCTTTATATTGTAGATGACTCGCAATTTAGCCTTGCAGTTGTGCACTTAACTTATTGTCACCATACAGAAGAAAATCTAGATTTCCCTATCACAAAGTTGTTTAAAGATTTAGATGATTGGGTTAATAATTGTATGTTGCCAGACCATGAAGAGTATGTGCTCTATTGAGGAATAGGACAGTCACTAACACTATTATATACATTATACCTAATTTTGAATATGTAAAAATTTTTATAGTTTTCTCTCGTACTTTGGAATATTGGAATTAACAAGGAGGTATTTATGAACATATGCGATATTGTTGCCAATGTTAACGATAAAGAAGACTTCATTAAATTTGTTGGTGATTTAATCATCGACTTGAGAAACAATCCAGGTTCTTGGGAAAACAACAACCTTAACAGTTATTTAGAAGCAATGAAATCATGGGTTGAAGATATGGATGGTTGGGAGAAAAACTCTAAAATGAATGTATCTGAAATAAGTGCATGGAATTTAATGGCTCATATATTATGTGCTTCTACTATGTACGAATGATAGTTCGTAATTGTTTACGATGCAAACAATAATCAAGTTATATTATTTGGAAGTTTTATGAAGTGTTGAAATTAATATTGTTCGGAGGGAATCAATGCAATTTATTCAATTAAATGATGGGTGGAATGCAGAGCCTAATGCCCCAGATGTAAATATCCAAATTCAAGATAATAACGTAATGGTTTCATTCTATTTAAATGCATTTGTTTTTGAAGAATTTGAAGAGGATGATAAAGGTATTTTATCTTTTCATGATTGCATCCAATATCGTTATGGTAGTCCTAATGATGAAGGCTTTTATTTTTTTGGACAGAGTAGATTTAAAGATTTTGACGTAAAATGGGGGGAGTTTTATGAGGTAAAAGATTCCGATTGGAAAACTAATTTCCCAGATGCTATTAAAATAAGAAATCACTTTGATAATAGTAAAGAATTTAAACATTTCTTGTTCTATTTTAAAGATGGAACATTTGAATGTATCGCAAGCGGTTACAATTTAGAGTTACTGAAATTTACAAATTAATATCAATTAAGCAAATGATTTCACTTTCTTATTCATATTTTATAGTATCAATAGTAAGTTCAGATTTTATCACTAAGGAGCCTGGTAAAATGTTATTAGAAGTTCAAGCAGATATATTTGATAAATTCCATGATGGGAGTTTTACAAAGTTTCTAAAATGCAATGATGATGTTGATTTTATAATAGATATTCAGTATTTGGCCGAGACAGTTAATTCAAAATTTACTTCATTTAGTGGAAAGCTAAAAAATTGCTCTAAACTTGAATTTATTGTATGGGGAAAAGAACTTGAAGTTATTGATGATTTAAATACAATAGGGGCGTTGCATTTAGAGATAATATCTGCAAAAGTAATTGATAACAAAATAGATATAGGATGCTATACATATGATGGTAATGGCGGAGGGGATTTAGTTCTGATAGCTGATGATATAATGATATTTGATGAACGTGGTCACATGATTACTCATGATGAGCTAAATAATATAAGTCAAAGCTATTGGAACAGCTTTCATTAAGCTTTATTATGATAGGGTTGAATATTTACGCAGGTATAAATTTTATGTACCAACTTTATTGTTACTATAATTATTAATTAAAGGATTTTGCATAAATATGTGCACCATCTTTTTTATTATAACTATATAAATTAAAAGACGAAATTAGGCAGTTTGAGACTGTTTTTATGTACCAACTTTTTTATGCAGGAACAGGAATTCAATAAATAATGAAATCTTACAATAAATTTAGAAGTGAACCAGTAAAATTAAGTAGTCATGATAAAAGTGGATTTTTTCATGGCTACTTTTAGTATAATCATAAAGGAGGTGGCAGAAATTTAATCAATTCATTTACCTTAGCATGAATGAAATTTCCTTATTTTTTAATTTCACAATAGAGCAGCAGTTTAAATTTCTATAAGTATATGAAAAACTCTTGATATATGTAAAATTCGTGTTATAATTTCCGCTATATGGAAAAATTATTTTACTGCAAATGGGAGCTATAACTATGAATAACAAGAGGAAATGAGTATCTTAGGAGTACATTATCCATAAAATAAGCAAAACCAATGGAGGTAGATGAAATGTCAAAAATTGTAGTATTGATAGGTAGTTCACGAAAAAATGGCAATACCGAAATCCTTGCAAATTCATTTATTGATGGGGTCGATAAACAGAAAAACGTCGTTGATGTAATCTCTGTAATGGGAAAAAAGGTCAATGGCTGCATCGGTTGTGACTATTGCTACAAAGATAGCCAGCATAATTGTGTACATAAGGATGACATGCAAGGGATCTATGAGAGGCTTGCCGATGCCGATGTTATCGTCATAGTCACACCGATTTATTTCTATGGAGTCAGTTCCCAATTGAAGTGCATCATCGATCGACTGCATAATCCCATACGTAATACATTCAAAGTGAAAGAGCTGGTACTGTTAGCTGTTTGTGCTGATGATATACCGAGCGTTTTTGACTCGGTGCAAACCATGTATCATGCGGTGCTTAGCTATTTCTCTCTAGGGAATGCAGGAGAGATAACAGTTCCCGGTGTATCTGAAAAGGGCGATATTATTGGCAATCCAGCGCTGGTGGAGGCGCGTAAACTGGGTGAGAGCTTTTAGTCGAAATGATACGAATGAGTAACTACCTATGCGGATGCAATGGTACTGCTATCACGAGAGAAGGACTGACTTTTGAAAAGTTAAATTGATCGAGGAGAAAATGAATGTATGATGTGATTGTAATTGGTGCAGGACCTTCCGGAAGTACTGCAGCGAAATTACTTGCGGAGCGCGGATACGCTGTGCTCTTGTTGGAAAGAATGAAATTGCCTAGATATAAATCCTGCTCAGGATGCTTGATCAAAAAATCGATTGATCTTGTCAAACAGTATTATAATTCTGATGTGCCTTCGGAAGTAACCTGCTCACCAACTGAGAATAAAGGGATGATATTCATAAATGATAAAGGGAAGACACTTCATTTCCCACAGCCTGGTCTCAATGTATGGAGGAGCAGCTTTGATCATTGGCTTTCAAAACAAGCAGTGGAACATGGTGCTACGCTTTGGGATCATGCGCCTGTTATTTCGTGTGAGCAGGACGAAGAAGCTGTCACGGTCGAGATAGGCGGCGAGCACAAATGCATAGAGCAGGCGAGGTACATCATTGACTGCGAGGACATTACTGGTTCTATCAAAAAGAAAATTCTAAATTGTAATCCTGCTTATATCACTACATATCAGACATTTAATAAAGGTACGATTGAGCTTGATTTGCACTATTTTTATGCATATTTACAGCCGGAGCTTTCAGAATATGATGCATGGTTCAATGTCAAAGAGGATATGCTGGTGCTTGGGATCTCGGTAAAGGATCTTGCAAATGTACGCAAGTACTATGATACATTTATCCGCTATATGGAGCAGCAGCACAAGCTGAAGATATCAAAACAGATCAAAGAAGACCGATGGCTCATGCCGCATATTCGTCCCGGATGTCAAATCAATTATGCCAAAGGTCGAATTTTTTTTGCAGGCGAAATTGCCGGGTGGTTAAATCCAATGGGAGAAGGGATTTCCTGCGGAATGGAAAGTGCATTTCATCTTACGCAGGCGATGTCAGAGAATTATGAAAAGCCTACAAAAATCGAGGCAGCATATCGTGACAAAGCAGCTTCCCTTCTCGGATACATGAAAAGTCAGTGGAGTTATACCGGAAGGATTGCTGAGACCTTTGCAGAAATGCAATTATCTCCTTAATGTCTTAATACCTTTCTTTATTGCATATTTATATGCCGTGGAAGCATCGTCACAGAGAATGGTCACTTTATAACAATCCTTAAAAGTATCAATATAAACAACAGAATTCGGTATTGTGATATATTTTAAACGACGGCACCGATCAAACGTATACACAATACGGGTTATTTTTGGGGGAAGAATGATGCTTTCCAGCCGATCGCAACCCTCAAAAGCAGATTCGCCAATTCTTATTAGTGAATCCGGTAACGTAATATTGGTTAAAAAAATACAATCATAAAATGCATACGCACCAATACTAGTAATTGAATTCGGCAAGTTAATACTGGTTAAAGAAGCACAATTAAAAAAAACATTCGTACCAATATCTGTAATGGAATCCGGTAAAGTAATACTGGTTAGATTACTTCCGGAAAAAGCGCCTCCACAGATGCAAGTTACACCATCAGGAATAATGACATCTCCACTACAAGCTTTACCATCAATCAAAGCGCCATGATGAATGACGAGAGGGTTTTCTTTTGTTTTCTTTTTCAGCCATAAAGTATCATCAAAAGCGGCTATCTCTATTTCTATACTTTTATTGGGTAAATTTATGTCGTTCAAACTATGACAATTTATAAACGCTGCCGCCCCTATACTTTCTATGGAGGCAGGTATATTAATTTTCTTCAGACTAATGCAATAATCAAATGCATGTGCTCCTATATCTACTAAAGATTTAGGTAAATTAATACTATTTAAGCTTTCGCAATTAGAAAAAGTATCATTCTCAATCTTTTTAATTGTGTTAGGCATTGAGACACTGATCAGATAACTACAGTCTTCAAAGGCACTTGCTCCGATGCTGGTAACAGAGTCCGGTATTGTAAGCTTTGTCATAGAACTGCTCTCAAATTCACTTAAATCAGAATGGTCATGCTTCCATTCACAAAAGGCATATTCATTAATTCTATTTACCTGCTTCGGTATCGTAACTTCTCCCTTACACGTCACTCCATCTACTAAGATATGATTAATAATTACAAAAGGATTATTCCTCCTTTTATCTTTCATCCATTTCGTCCCTGAGAAAGCGAGCTCACCGATTGAAGTTACACTTTCTGAAATCGAAATCTTTTTTAAATTTTCACAGCCATAAAAGGAGCAATTACCAATATAGGTAACGGTATTCGGTATGATAACCTCGGTAATAGCATCGTTATAACTAAATGCCTCATCTGCAATTGAAGTTATGCCTTCCGGAATTTTCACGATGCCTTGACAGGCTCTACCATCAATGATCATATGATTTAATATAATTAAATCCTCTTGTTGTCTCTCTTTCATCCATTTCGTTTCAGAAAAAGCCCGAAATCCAATCGTAACCAAAGTAGACGAAATTGAAATATCAGCTAGATTGGTACAGCGATAAAAGCTCTCTTTTTCAATCTGAGTTACAGAAGCCGGTATGGTAACACTAGTGATAGTTTCATTTCCATAAAATGCATAATAACCAATTTTCGTTACCGTATCAGGTATTCGTACCTCAGTGCGGTTACCATCATAGTGTATCAATTCACCGTCCACGATATCAAAACCATAGTCTGGTGGGTCTGGTTGATACGTAGGCTTTGTTAACGGGATATTTCCTAGGATAGCGAAGGGATTTTCAATAGGAGTAACGGTTGGCATATTAGTGGGTGTCGTGACGGACTGATCTACTGCGTGGTTACAATCGGCTGTTGTAGCAGCCTCGTTAAGTTTATTTGTACTATCACAGCCGGCACTTATCATTGCTGTTGAAGCAGCAAGTAATATGATAGTTATGATTCTTTTCCAATGATACATGATTAAAAGCTCCTTTTCTTGTACATATAAAGTTTGAGAATTATTTTCTGATTACCAGGATAAGTAAAAGCTCGGATATTGGTACATTTCTTAATCAATTAGTTTGCTTACATCATTGGATTTCCTGAAATTACCTTATACTTTAATATAAATCATGATATTGATCAAATTAAGTTTTTATTACGTATAGCAGTTGGGAAAAAATGGGACATCCCCTCTGGCATTCAATGATAAGTCATGAATTTATATGCCAGAAATGAGATGTCCCAATCCTTCGATATAGAGTCTGTCTTTGTTATGATAGCTTGATATTATGAGAAGGTGCTTCAAACGGACCCGGAATCACATGAACACCACGATGATTTCCAAAGTAGTCCGCATTAAAGCGAATCGGTGTTCCATCCGCATTTTCAAAGTATTGTTCCGGTTCGAAGGCTTTGCCGAGAATTTCGGTGTTAATCATTCGATCACTGAAATCCTTGAGGTAATCATATACGTTTGTGTTCAGATAATAATGACCGTCTTTTTCCGCCAGTTCTACTTGAAGATTCTGATCATTGTTTTCAATGAAGAGACCGTTTACTTCATTTTTCCATGGTTTAGCACCGTTCAGATATACATTCCCTTCGCTCCAGACCGGCAGATGGCCGTTATGGGCAGGCTCCAAAGCCATCATGTTTGGACGCTGGGAAAAATCGAACTGTGCAATCCATTCCTCATAGGTTGGATAATCATCGAAAAGGTGGGTGCCGACTTGTCTGTTTTCCCGCATGGGTTCTGCGCTTTGATCATTGTAGGTCACATAGTCTTCAGAAGGCCATTTCTGGACAAAGATATTGTTGTAGAAACGGTCATCACCATGAAGAAAGGTCATAAAGCCCATCACTTCTGTACGGTGTGGCATGTGATATGGTGTATAGCGCCATGTTGTTCCTCCACCGACGTCGGTTAACGCACCACAGATGAGATTGTGAACCATAGCTACGCCCTCTGTCGCAAAACGAAGGCTCGCATCTGAGAGAAGAATATTATTATCGATCAGTGTTGGACCATGGCTGACTTCTACAAATATATCCTGTGACATCATGCCTCCCGGAAGATTTTTGGCATAGGATGGCCGCTGGTTATCATGTAACAGGTTCTGAGTAAGACGTGTGCCCTGTGCTTCCCAGTCACACCAGATTCCCATCGTACAATGGTGGATATGGTTGCGGCGCATGAGCACATCAATGGCTGCATGCATTTTGATCCCGGCAATTTCTGCTCCGCCAAGTTCCATCATATTATTAATATGGTGAATATGGTTGTCCTCAATGGTACTAAACACACCGCCCATACGGCCAATGATGCCGCCTTGTTCACAGTGATGAATGTTGCAGCGACGAACGATGTGACTGCCAACCTTTTCTTTCAGCCATCCGTGATACTGGCCTCGGCAAACTGCATCTCGTTCCATCTGGGTGGGACTCTTTACCTGTTTATATGTGAAGTAATGATCGTTGTCAGGATCAAGATATTTACCCAGAGAAATGCCAGCACACTTACTGTTTGAAATTTCACAATCCTCAATGATCCAGCCTTTGCTCCAGTGAGGGCCGATCATGCCATCCTGATAAGCAGCAGGCGGTGCCCAGGTAGTGGCAGCTTTATCAATTTTGAATCCACTGACTGTATGATAACCGATACCGGTGATAGAAGGCATAAAGCATCTACGGCGGACATTAATCTCTACATTTTCCTTATTTGGATCTTTACTCTGGGAATTGATATAAAGGATCGTTTCATCAGTATCTGTATCCTGTTCGGTATACCACTTATAAACAGATTCTTCCGGTACCCAGCTACATTCATAAACATCGCCTTTGATACATTCTTCTAAAGTTGTGGCTTCATACATCGCCTTGTCATTTAAATAAACGCAGCCGGTATGTTTATTCGGTGTCGCAAAATACCAATCTCCATATACTAAAGTTGTATAAGGATTGTATACACCGAAAACACTGTTTGGGATTCTGCATACCCAGACATTTTCTTTGTAATGCTTCCAATTTTTTATCTGTTCCGCGCCGGTGATCACAGCACCAAGAGGTGTAGTACTGGTATAAGTGATACAGGCGTCTTCAGTACCGGCATGAACCGGATCTACATATTCCCGGTAAATCCCCGGTGCTACCAGCACTTCATCGCCGGGAAGCGCAAGCTTCGCGGCTTCGTTAATTCGTCGGTATGGTCTCTCAATAGAACCGTTGCCGTCTATCGCGGCGTTTGCATCTACATAGTATTTCATGAAACCCTCCATTATTCAAATATTCGTGTCAGGATATAGCCCCTAACATAATCCATTATATAGCATATATGTTTATTATTCATCATAATTTTAAAAGTTATAAGACTCTTTTTTAAAGGTTTACGCTTTGTTTTCAAAGTGTTAAAATGGAAAATAAGATTAATCGTGAACACTTAAGAAAGGAAAATGCATTCGTGAATAAATGTACAGATGCGAAGAAGTATTATGATAAAATTAAATGATTATTTATATTCAGGTGATACCGTTCTTAAGATATTGCAGAGATATACTGAGGATTTAAAACAGTCGGCGAAGGAAACTCATAATCAGATTGATCTTGTGCACTGCAATTTTCTGCTTCAAATCACGGAACTTTTGCAGCACAACGAATTTCTTACTTCTCAGTCACAACGGATTCGTGAGTTCTATAAGTATATGTCAAATGAATATCCTTTTCTTGCATTTACTTTTAAGGGTCGAATTAAATCTTTGATACGCGCAGAGGCAAAATTTAACGGATACATTGTGGAATACATTTACGAGTATTATATGAAGCAGGGCAAGTACCCTTCACTTCCTGAATTGAAAAACGCTTTAAATTGTTTTCGAGATCTGATTGCTTATAGAATCGTGATTTCTCTTCCCAAATGTCATCTGAAAGAAGGTGAGATTTGCGCAATGGAAGAAAACAAATTTCTATATGATGTTGCCAATCAATTGCTTGGTTTTATGGAGGAACGTGGATTTACCGCAGAACTGGCATCTCTTGCGGGTCAGAATAAATCCCCCTTATTAAGAGATAGCGTAAGCCCATATTATAGGGATTATGTTACTAATCCGGAGACTAACGGCTATCGCTCTCTACATATAACATTTTATGATAATATTGCCCGTTGCTTTATCGAAGTACAACTTCGTACAAAAGAAATGGATGATTTTGCTGAAATTGGTCCTGCTAATCATTTGGGTTACGAAAAAAGACAGGAAAGAGAAAGAGCAAAAAGAGACGCAATTCCAAAAGGAGAAAATATTTATTTTGATGATGCTTATGAAAGGGGTATCATGTTACAGCAGCTTGAATTATCAAAATTGGATGTAAATATGTTTTCAGCAGCGAATAATTCACTGATTAACGATGGTTGTGGACTATACCGCGGGAGATTGATCCTTCCATATGAGCATCTATCGAGATTCCAAAATGACCTTGTAGATTAATTAGTTGTGGAGAACGCTTACTTAAAAGCATGCCTATGACAATCTTGGATTTGAAGCAATTATGATTAATATTTCTGGGGGTGATTAAGTGAATATGATAATAAAAGAAGCTAGTATGGGACTGAACGAACTATGGGAGCAGCGTATTAAGGACAGTGGCGCGGATTTTGTATATTTTGTCGACAGTTCCATGTTCCCGGCAGAGGTTACTGAAGGATGCTCATGTGTAGTACTGTTTGGTAAAGCAATATCAAAGGAATACATCAGTGCACTCCGAGACAATCAGGAACCAAAACGGAAAGAGGTTTTAAACACCGAACGCAAGATGGATAACCTTGCGGAGAAATTAGCTTCTCAGTTGGAAGCAGAAGGATATAAAAGTATTGCTAAGCTCAAAGTCGGACGTTTACCACATAAAACGGTTGCGCTCAGAGCTGGATTGGGGTTTATCGGTAAGAATAACCTCCTGGTTACTACTCAGTATGGCTGTGCGCTGATGTTGGGCAAGGTCTTGACCACAGCCCCCTTTATCACTATGAGTGAAATGCCGAAAGAACCGCAATGCGGTGATTGCAATATCTGCGTAAATGTGTGCCCGACCAATGCCTTACTCGACAAAACATGGAGCATAACGACTACCCGAGATGAGATCATAGTTAGAAAGCGCTGTACTTTATGTCAGAAATGTATGGTGTTGTGCCCGTATACAGCAGAATATATAAAATGAACATTATCTTCTTTTTTATCTAACAGAGGAACGTCCATAAGCATCCTTTTGAGGGATGAGGCAATAATCAGGCACATTTTTGGAATTGTCATTTCTGAATTTCGTTGGGGTACACCCCATCATTTCGCGGAACGTCTTTGCGTAATGGCTAGCACTTGAAAAACCAGTGGTGTAGCTGATCTCTGTTGTACTTAAATCTGTCTTGGTCAATAGTTCAATACTCTTTTGAATACGATAGTAGATCAGATATTCCCCAGGGGTCTTTGCTACATATTTTTTGAAAAGCTTTGTACAAAGAGTTATTCCAACATTTCCGGCAGCAGCAATTGAATCTAGTGAAATCTTTTCCATATAGTGATCCTGGACGAACAGCATCATCAATTTGAAAGTACCAATTTTCAAGGAGGTTGGTTCAGCTGTGATCGGAGGGATTTCTACATGTTTATAAATAGCTTTCCATATCTTATAGGAAGCTTCTAAAACATCTAATTCTACAGTCTTAGGGTCACAGTTCTCAAACAATCTTTCGAGTTCCTCTATTATGATGTGTGTCCAGTCATTTCTACTTAAAAGTATATAATCAAAGGATTTTGGACCCAGTAAAGGTGCAATATAAGTCTGTTCGATATATTTGGAATGACATAAAAGGGATGGGTGGGTAATGCCGCAATAGAAAGCGCAAGACTTACCGGGTATAGAGTGGTTTGAGTGAATACGCTTTGAATTTATACAGATACCCTCCCCTGTATGAAGTATCATGGATTCTCCATTGACGATACAAGTTAATTCTCCGTCAACGATATAGATATATTCCAAATCTTCATGCCAATGTTCTGTTACATGACAGGTTTTATTAGAAGCATAGTAGGGATTTGTTGCATAACATTCGAAAAGTGGATTGTTATACTCTAAAATCTGGGATCTATCACTTCGAGTTGTAATAATATCGTTCATAGTTGTTATAATTTCACTCTCTTGCAATATATTCTGATATTTTTAGGCGGTTATAAGATATCTTATTCGTTATTCGAACGATATTATTATATTTGAAATATGAAAGTTTTTCAAGTATAAGAGGAGAGAAGAAAATGAAAATTTTGAAAGATAAATACTATTTTGGAGACCGGCAATTTTATAAAAAGGCGTTAGTAATCGGAGTTCCTGTTATGCTGCAATCACTGATTCAAAGTCTTGTGTCGCTGATTGACAGCTTTATGGTATCGGGTCTTGGAGATATCAAGATGTCAGGTGTTAATATTTCAGGACAGATTTTATTTATCTTTATGGTATTACAAAATGCTATTTGTACCTCGGGCGGTATTTTTCTTACACAGTTTTCCGGAGCTAAGGATAAGAAGGGTATGCAGCAGTCATTTGCATTTAAAATCGTAACCTCCTTCTTCTTGTTAATTATATATTTTCTAATAACCATGGTCTTTACAAGAAACATACTAAGCCTTATGGTTATTGGAAATACACAAGCGGATTTGATCTTAGATCAAGGAGAGGGGTACATGTTCTTAATGGGCTTCATTGGCGTGCCTTCAATCATTTCCTATATCATCGCTTCCTCCTACAGGGAGATAGGCAAGGTAAAAGCTCCACTGATGATCTCGGTGACTGCTGTATTAATCAATACTTTCTTAAACTGGGGATTAATCTATGGAAACTTAGGTATGCCAAGACTTGAAATAAAGGGAGCAGCATATGCTACCATTATCGCTAGAACGATTGAAATGATCCTATTTATTGTTTATACGATCATAGATAAACCGGACTTCATCGGGTTTTCAGCACTCAAACATATTGATTTTAAAATGTTCGGACAGATTCTGAGAAAAGGCTCCATGATTATCCTCTCGCAGATGATGTGGGTTGTCTCAGAAAGTATTTCGGCAGCGATTTATAATGGCAGGGGTGGGGCTGATGTAGTATCTGGCATGGCAGCAAGCTTTGCTATAGCAAATCTGTTATTTGTATCCTTTGCGGGCATTACCACTGCCACAGGGGTCATGATTGGCAAATCACTTGGCAGTAATCAATTAAATCAAGCAAGACAGGAAAAAGTATGGATGCTATCTGCAGCAGTAGTATTTGGATGCTTTATGTGCCTAGTCGGCTTTAGTACGACAGCACTTGTACCAATCGTATTTGGCAGCTTAAGTCAGAATGCACAAAATATCTGCAAAGGTATGCTGATGCTAATTTCAATGCTCATGCCATTATGGACTTATGTAAATACCCAGTTGGCTGTTTCACGGGCAGGTGGAGATACAAAGGTCTGCATGTGGGTAGATGGAGGTACATCCCTAGTTATAATTCCTATGCTGTTTCTTATGGCTGCCTTCACGAATTGGAATCCAATCACCATGTATCTGGTAGTAAAGCTCTTTGATGTCGGTAAAATCATGATCGCTCATTTTGAATTAAAGAAGGAGAGATGGGTGGTCAATCTTTCTGAGAAATAACCTAATTTAATTAAAAAGAACCAGCGCATGAATATCAATTTGGAATTAGTTCTTACAGGAATGCTTAATTAAAAATGAAAATATGATTGCCAAGTATGTAAATAAGTGGTAGCATAAGAAAAATGTTCTTGATCGGTATCAAGAACGTTTTATTGAATACATGATACATAAATAACTACAAAGCAGATATTATGAATACACGATACAAAAAATCCACGAAGCAGATTTTTTTGTATAGGTAAAGGAGTGGAAAAATGATTAAAGTAGGGATACTTGGAGCTTCAGGTTATATGGGGGGAGAGGTTTTACGAATTTTGCTGGAGCATCCGGAGGTCAAAATAGAATGGATAACAAGCAGAGGGGATAAACCTGTAGAGTATTATCATAAGAACTTTTTTGGTATGGGACTTAAGTTTATTAAAGCGGAAGAGATTACACCCTGTGATATTATTTTCTCAGCATTACCTTCCGGTCAGATCATGAAACAGGCAAGAAGTCTGATAGAGCAAGGAACAAAAGTGATCGATCTTGGTGCTGATTTCAGACTGAAGAACCGAAGCGATTGGGAGAGAATTTATGGTAAGGCTCATACAGATTGGGGAATAGTAGAAGAAGCAATTTACGGTATTCCTGAATTTCACAGAGAGGAAATCCGTAATGCCAGAGTAATTGCAAATCCGGGCTGTTTTTCCTCTGCTGCAATCCTTGGATTAGCTCCATTGGTGCATCATAATTTGATTGATACTAAGAAGATAATAGTGGATGGTCTTTCGGGAACAGCAGGAGCGGGTGCGGAGACTGACCGGGCGATTCACCATCCGGAGATCAGTAACAATATTGTACCGTACAATGTGGTTGACCATAGACATACCTATGAGATAGAGCAAGAACTAAGTGCCATTGGCAATACTGATGTAGTAGTTCATTTTACTACCTCCTATGTACCCATCACCAGAGGAATTTTAGATATTTGCCATTGCTTCCCTGTTACGGAGGTAAGTAGAGATGAGTTAATTCATCTATATAAAGAATATTATAAAGAGGAAGCATTCATAAGAATTATGGATATACCGAAAGAGGAAAATGCTTCATGGCAGTACATTCCATACCCTTGGGTATCGGCGGTATCAGGAACAAATTATTGCCATATTGGCCTAGACATTGACGAGCGAAGAGGACGAATTGTGGTATTCTGCGTACTTGATAGCATAGGCAAAGGCGGAGCACATGCGGCAGTGCAAAATATGAATTTAATATTTGGACTGGATGAAATGACAGGCTTAAGAAGAACAGGCTTACATCCTTATTAAAAGGGTCTTATTTTTTATACTAAAATTTCTTTTATCATAATTTATACAGGAGATCGATTATGATGTCGAAATTATTAAAGAACCTTTTGGGTGAAAAATTCACCGAGAGTGATGAAAAATATGCAAAAATAAATTTTTCGATTGTGATTCTTATGTTTATTACTTCTGGTGTGATGTTATTTTTTCTGCCAGAGCAACTTCCCATTCTGCATAATGGATCGATTGAATATCCGATACCCAGCTATTTGGGTGTTTGGCTGCTTCCCATGATTGCGCTATTTATTAATATTAGCTTTATTAAGCAAAACCGCCTTTCTAAGATAAACAGTCTGATGTTTGGAATTGCTTTCATTGGTATGATAATCTATTATATCACTTTGATGTAAAGGATTAACACTATTGACAAATTGTCAGTGATGTTATACCATAACTAAAAGTAACAAGAAAGGAATGACACATGAGGGAGGTCAAACAACCGGAAGTTCGTAAGGCTGAAATTGTAGCAGCAGCAAAAAACTTGTTCATGCAAAAGGGCTATTTACATGTTACTACGCAGGATATTGTTGACGACTTGAAGATTTCCCGTGGGTTGCTTTATTATCACTTTAAATCTAAGGAAGATATTTTAAAGTACATTGTGGAGTTGGAAGCTGTAAAAGTCGAAACTCTTCTTAAAAAAATTACATATAGTGATACTTTATCGGCCGTTGAAAAAGTCAATCAATTTATTGAGGCCACGATTATACCGGCATCTGCGGATACGCCGGAAAATAGGGCCTTACAGGAAACGATCCAATTACAGGAAAACACCTATATGACTGACCAGATCTATCTCAGAATGACGGAAACTATGGCAATATATTTCAGCGACATCATAGAGCAGGGAAATAAAGAAGGTATTTTCAATGTCAGTAATGCTAAAGAAACATCGGTGTTTTTGATGAATGCATATCTATTTACGCTAAACAGCAGAGATTTTCATGTCAGTGATACTGAAGTTGCTAGAAAATATCTTTCCGTATTTCGCGATATTTTAGAAAAGGCATTACAATCTAAATACAGAATATAAGAACTATAATATCATCGGTACAGCCGTTGATATTATTTTTACACATTGACTGACAAATTGTCAGTAGAAAGAAAGGAGAATAAATATGGGAATTCATATTAGCTTTGAGCAGATGTTAACACTGTTGCCACTACTTGCACCAATCATTTTATTGCAGTTTGTATTAATTATTTCATCATTGATTAGTATCCTGCGAAAGCAGGCATCGTTCGATAAGAAACTGATATGGTTGGTCGTGATTTTGGTAGTTACACTTATTGGTCCGGTCATTTATTTCGCAATCGGTTCAAAACAACTTGATCAAGAAAATATCTGATTGAAAGGGATAATGATGAATGCAATAGAAACCTATGACTTAACGAAACGATATGGCTCTCAGGAAGCTGTAAAAAACCTTAATTTAAAAATCCCGGAAGGAGCTATCTGTGGCTTTTTGGGGAAGAATGGGGCTGGTAAAACAACTACCATTAAAATGCTGGTTGGATTATCACGCCCCACCTCCGGAGAAATCCTAATTCAAGGCCAAAAGCGTATTTATGAAAAACAAGATAATTTGAATATAGGATATCTGCCGGATGTTCCAAGCTTTTATCACTATTTCTCTGCCCGGGAATATCTTGACTTTTGCGGAAGGTTTTATGGGTTAAAAAAAGCAGAGCGAGACAAATGCATCTGTGGGCTGCTTAAGCAGGTTGGGCTGGAAGATACCAGAACTGCGATTGGCGGATACTCTCGCGGAATGAAACAGAGACTGGGCATTGCACAAGCTCTGATGAATTCACCCCAAATTATTTTTTTGGATGAGCCTATTAGCGCTCTCGATCCAATAGGACGACATGATGTCATGGAACTAATTCAGTCACTTCGTGGACGTGTAACAGTGTTCTTTTCAACTCATATTCTTTCAGATGTCGAGAGCACCTGTGATTATGCAGTAATTATGGATCATGGGAAAATAATTCTTTCTGATGCTGTTGAGAATATTAAGGCAAGCTATACAGGAAATGCTGCATTTCTTCGGCTTCACTCTTCAGAAGAAAGTGATAGATTTTTACAGGTAATCAATCATTGTGAAGAGATTAAATATGATAAATGTGGATTAAGAGATTTCAAATTGTGCGCTGCTAATATAATCTCGTTAAGTAAGAAGCTGCCGGAGCTACTCATAAAAGCAGATGCAATATTGGAAAATTATCAGGTCTATACTCCCTCATTAGAGGAGATTTTCATAGAGGTGACTTCATATGAATAGTTTTGTGGCATTTTATAGAAAGGAATGGACGGAGCTTCGTAGGACGAAAAGATTGTATGCATTACTGGGGATTTTTGTATTATTCGGAATGGTTAGCCCATTTCTTGCCAGATACATGAAAGAAATAATTTCGGCTTCAATGGGAAGCTCTGCCCTTATATTGATCTCTACGCCTGTGTGGTCAGACAGTTGGAAGCAGTTTTATAATAATTTATCACAAATGGGAGGGATCTCTGTTCTCCTAATATTCATGAGTAGCATCTGCGGAGAGAAACAAGCTAAGACAGCAGCGTTACTCTTTACAAAAAATCTTTCACCGGCTGAGTTCCTGATAGCAAAGTTTATGGCAGCAGTAGGATCAGTTTTACTAGCTTTTCTTTCTGCAGTACTTCTTTGTTGGGGATATACCTACTATCTGTTTGGCTATGCCGGTGAATGGAAAGATATTCTGGAAGGGGCATTTATTTATATCATATTTATGGTGACACTTCTAAGCATTGTGATGCTCGCAAGTACGTTTGCGATGACTACGGCCTTTGCCGCAATGTTTGCCTTTGCAGGATATCTGGTTTTGATTCTGTCAGCATATCTTCCGTTGGTGGGATCGCTGATGCCGGGCTCACTTCTCCCTATGACGATATCTGTTGTTATTAATGGAAGCTTAATTATTATATTGCCTCAAATACTCATAGCTTTGATGATCAGTTCCGTTTGTGTCTTTGTTTCCATAAGTGTTTTAAAACATCAGGAAATATGAGTCTTATATGTACAGATAGATATCAATTGTAAATAATTATTTGACAAGTATAAAACCATATGGCGAAGCAGTTGATGCGGAAGAGGATTGATCAGTAATTCGAAAAAAGACCTGGAGAAGGATCTGAAGTGAGCCCCCAGAGGTTAGATTTTCGTCTAACCTCTGGGGGCTCACTTCACTCCTGCTCTAAGCCTTTTATTCATCAAATTCTAATATTCTTTCCTTAATCACCAGTTGTATTAATTCCGGATCAAATTGCTTACCGGCATTATCGACCAGCTCTTTCATTGCTTCCTTATGCGTCATTGGTCTGTGATAAGGTCTTTCGCTTGTCATTGCATCGTAAGAATCTACGATGCTAAGTATTCTTGATTGGATCGGGATCTCTTTCCCCTTCAAGCCCCTCGGGTATCCATTCCCATCCCAGCGTTCATGATGAGCCAGAATATAATCCGAGATGCGAACGAACTCCGGCACAGATTGCGTGATTCTGCTACCGATTTCCGAGTGCCTTTTCATAATGACCCATTCATCTTCATCCAATTTCCCGGGTTTATTAAGAATTGAATCCGGAACTCCGATTTTTCCGATGTCGTGTAATACACCCAACAACTCCAATTCCTGCAGCGTTGTTTGAGGTAAATTCATAACCTCTCCCATGTGTTTGCTAAGCTGCATCAATCGGTTGGCATGCTCTTCAGTCTCATGACTTCGTTCAAATAATGTCTTTCTAAAGGATTCTAAAATTGAGTTTCGATAGCTTCGGCTGTTTAGCATTTTTTGAGTATACATCACTTCTTCTGCAGCATTGATCGTTTTTGCGATTTCCTCATTATCATTTTTTCGAATCGCATAGCCTAAAGAAATGGATAATTTAATACTCATGCCGGTTAATTCGGCACATTTTTTTGTAATGCTTTCACAAATTTCTTCCGTCTCTGCTGCATTCGTATTTGGCAATAGAATAAGGAACTCATCGCCTCCCCATCTTGCAACAATATCGGAAGAACGACATGATGCCATAAGGATTTTAGAAGCCTCGATTAAGAAACGGTCGCCTTCATAATGTCCTAAGACATCATTTACCATCTTAAGGCCATTAATATCTCCCAAAATAATCGAAAGCGGGCAGTGCTCCAGCTCTTCAATCTGCTTCATTCTTTCTTCCATATACCTTCGATTATATAACCTTGTCAGACTGTCATGATAACTCAAATACAGAAACTCATCTTGTTTAAGCTTTTTATCTGTAACATCGCGGAATACCATTACAACCCCTTGGATTTCACCATTCTCGCTTAAAATGGGTGCTGCACTGTCCTCAATAGCCCTTTTTTCTCCCTGCTTGGAGACAATCATAGTATGGTTTTCCATTTCGACTGTCTTCAGACCGAATAAAACTTCATCAATCGGATTTCTGCCTTCCATCCCTGTAATCTCGTTTTCAAGGGTCAGCACATGATGAACCTCTTTACCTAAAGCATCCTTGGCACTCCAACCTGTGAGTGCTTCCGCTACAGGATTAATTAATGTGATTCTCTTATGTTGATCTGTAGTGATCACAGCATCTCCGATGGCAAGCAGCGTGATTTTGAGACGTTCTTTTTCATAATATAATTGTTGTTCCGCTTGTTTTTTCTTCGTGATATCTTCAAAGACTCCAAGAAGTCCAAAAACTTTTCCGTTGACATCCCGCAGCGGAACTTTTGATGTTCTGATCCATCCTTGGTCTCCATTTGCATATATGTGCAGCTCTTCGATGTTTATTTTTGCATTTCCGCTTTTCATGATTTCTGCATCATCAGCTCTATATTTTTCTGATTGCTCAGAGGAAGGTGTATCATAATCATTTTTTCCAATCAGCTCTTCAGGTGTATTTTTACCCGCCTCTTTCGCAAAATATCGATTGCAGCCCAAAAAGTCAGAATTCAGATTCTTCCAAAAAATCGGCATCGGAATGGTGTCTAAAACTTTTTGCAATAATTCATTCGCCAGAATAAATTCATTCTCATTTTTTATCGATTGTAATTTGAAGCGATTAATAATGATACAAATGATGATAGTCATAAGTGGAATGAAGATTCCCGGAAGAAGATACAATATACCACTAAGCATAATTTTAACAAAAGTTAATAGACCTGAAATTGTGCAGAGCGAAATCGCAATCCAATACCCTCTCTTTATGGGTATTAACGTAATAAATATAATTGCTAATACCTGCCCTTGAGACAAGATAGCGGTTATTGTATATTTGTTAATGTTATAAATGAATTCTTGTTTTTGTAAGGATGTATAAATGATCAACATATTCAAGATGATATAACAAAAAGAACATAAAAGTAATTGAAGCTTGTATAGAGTACTCGATTTATCCGTATTCTTTTTAATCATACTATCTTCATCGGTAATTCGCATTGTTTTCACTTTCCTCCATAAGAAAATCAGTCTCCGTAAAATAACACACCTATGATCCGCTTCATGTGGTATCATTCAAACTATTTATCTATTATACTATTATCCGACAGTATTTTCAATTCACACTTCCAAAATTTTGGAACGAAATATGATGCCGGAAACCTCTTCCCATAATGTACCTAATCGGGTAAAATATGATAAAGAAGCAATTTATTTCAATAGAAGCAATCATGAATCCTTTGGGAGAATCTTCAGCAACCGGATACGGTGGAAAAGGAGTTCCAAAACTATGAATTTAGAAGAGCAAAGAGCATTGATCTTGAGTGGTAAGATGTATAATGACTTAACAAAAGAACTGATTGAAGCAAGAGAAAAGACGGTATTTTTAACAAATGAATATAATGCAAGTTTTGGTAAGTTATCATCCGAGCGAGAGGCTATCTTAAAAAGGCTACTGAAATCCATAGGTAGTGAGGTTTATTTTGAACCAACTTTTCGTTGTGAATTTGGCTTTCATATTACGATAGGCAATCACTTTTATGCAAATTTTGACTGTGTAATGCTGGATGGTGGTGGGATTGAAATAGGTGACAACGTATTATTCGGACCGAGGGTTGGTATCTACACAACAAACCATGCTGCGGATGCATGGGAACGTGTCAACGGAGCTTGCTATGCGAAGCCTGTTAAGATCGGAAATAATGTGTGGATTGGTGCCGGAGTGCATATTAATCAAGGGGTGACGATTGGAGATAATACAATCATTGGTTCAGGAAGTGTTGTTACGAAAGATATTCCGGCAAATGTTGTTGCCGCCGGTGTTCCATGCAAGGTGATACGTGAGATAACAGAAAAGGATAGGACGGGTTATCAACCATAACACCTGTAACTGGCCATGACTTATTCTGTTACAAAATCTATGGAGTGATAAAATAATAAGAGATTAACGAGGTGGGTTAATAAGGGATCAGATTGGAGGGAGACAATAATCAAGCAATCGGTAAAACAGACCGATCTTAAAGAAAATGTATTTGTACAAAATAGTAACGGTATCATTGCTTTTATTTCACCGATAGATGATCGGATAGGGAAAGCGGCATTTAATAATACATACAGTCAGAAAGCAGGGATCATAATTTGAGATTCTTTGGGCGATAAAACAGCTAAAATTCTGCCACCATCTCTTTATTTTAGCAGCTATTTATTCTTACAGAGTATTGGATAAACAAGGAGACTTAGCAGCATCCAAGAATGCTCCGTTACATATGAATGATTAACCAGGACTTCTTTATTTGAAATATTAAGCATAACGTTTTTTTCTGACAAATGTGTGCATGGAATATCAAGAAAACATTGCAGGTATCTGATGGTATTGTACCTGTAGGAGGTGAGGATATGGATTGGATGATACATATTCAGAAAACGGTGGATTTTATCGAAGAGAATATCTGTGAGGAGCTAGAGGTTGATATGCTAGCTGATAGAATCTATACTTCCCGGTTTTATTTCCAAAAAGTCTTTACTATTTTATGTGATTGTACGGTGAGTGAATACATACGTAACAGAAGAATGACTTTGGCAGGGTCGGGTTTTAATCAGTGATAAAATAATTGAGCGATTATAATCTGCATTGAAGGCGGCTCAGGATAAGGAGTGGGAGCATGAGTATTTTAAAATAAAAATTAGGGGATTTCTCCGGAGGCAAAATCCTGGATGTAGCTACGGGAGACGGCAGTTTCATTAATTTGCTGATTAACCATCTGAAGGATTATTCTGAGGTGATTGGTATTGATACTGATCAAGAGATACTTGAGGTGGCTAAAAAGCAATGTACCAATGACAGGATTACCTTCGACGATATGTCCGGAGATGAGATCGGATTTGAGGATGCGAGCTTTGATACAGTATCTATTTCCAATTCTCTACACCATCTGGGAGATATTAAGAAGACCTTGGATGAAATGTACAGGGTGCTGAAACCCGGTGGGTTATTCATCATAAATGAGATCCTTTGTGATCATCAGAATGAGAAGCAGCTTACCCATGTGTATTTTCATCATCTGCAAGCTGAGGTAGATACTCTGCAGGGCATTCTGCATAATAAAACCTTTCCTGAGCAAAAGGTGATCGAAATCGCAGAAAGCATCGGTTTGAAAGGCCTAGAAGTATTCGTCTATGAGAATGAGATGTTCAATCAGCACGTTAGGCTTGATATGTTTGCGAACAGATATGAAGCGGTGCTTGAGAGGATAAAGGAGCGTCCCGAATATCCCAAGTACCGTTTTGAGCTGGAGAAGCTCATTACAAGGCTGCAGGAAGTCGGTGTTGAATTTGCATCTCAGCTAATGTTTATCGGACAAAAAGAATAAATGCTATTGCAGCAAAGCTCAAAGGATATCAGGAAATAGGTTATTTTGAAATAGAAGACGAGAATATTAAAAAGGAAATTGAAATGAAGTTTGATTAAATAATTTCTAATTGACAAATCTTAACTATATGTTTATGATATCAAATATAAGAAAAAGATGTTGATGAGGAGTAGTAGCTATCGGATAATTTTCAGAGACCTGTTGGCCGGTGTGAAACAGGAATTAGAAAATAGTGAACTCGCCTTTGAGTTGCCGGCTGAACATAAGTAGGCTGTGACGGAAGCCCACCGTTAACGGGGATAGATATCGGTTTTATTGTACCTGTATTGAATTAACCAGTATAGAGTGGTGTGCAGATATAACTTCTGTCTCTTGCGAGACAGAAGTTTTTTGATTCATTACAAGTGAGAAGATGATTTTTTCACTTGAATCAGAATCTGAAGGAGTTCCGGTTGGAGCCTTACACTTAAGCAATAAAGGTATCGAGAAAGTGCATACATGATTGTATGAATTAGAGTGGTACCGCGGAAAGCTCCCTTTTCGTCTCTTGTCGTCAGAAAGAGATGAAAGGGAGCTTTTTTCTATCAAAATAATAAAGGAGAGATGACTATGTCAAGAAAAATCTATGTATTTGACACAACCTTAAGAGATGGAGAGCAGGTACCCGGCGCGAAGCTGAATCTGGAAGAAAAGCTGGAGGTAGCGGTACAAATCGCAAAAATGAAGGTGGATATGATGGAGGTTGGATTCCCATCCTCCTCCAGGGGAGATTTTGAAGCAGTGAAAGCAATCAGCAGAAAAATTGGCAACGAGGTATGTATTGCCGCCTTGGGCAGGGCAGTGGAAGCAGATATTGATTCAATATACCAGAGTATTCGCGAAGCACAGAACCCCTTGATCCATATTGTATTGGGTTCTTCAGATGTACATGTGGCTAAGAAATTCCGTAAGACTCCCGAGCAGGTCATTGAAATGGGTGTTTCCTCCGTAAAGTACGCTAAGAAATATCTTCCTAACGTACAATATTCCTTGGAGGATGCCAGCAGGTCCGAGTTTGAGTATATGTGGAAGACCATAGAGGCCGTAGTCAAAGCAGGTGCGACCATCATCAATATTCCGGATACGGTAGGCTTTGCAGTGCCGGAGGAATTCGGTAAGCTGATTTATCGGATCAATGACAGGCTGAAAAACTTAAATCCCGAGGTGCTGTTAAGTGTCCATTGTCACAATGATACCGGTCTTGCTACAGCGAATACCCTGGCGGCAGTTCACAATGGTGCCGATAAGGTGGAATGCACCGTGAACGGAATCGGTGAGAGAGCAGGCAATACTTCCTTGGAGGAGGTTGTCATGGGAATTAAGCTTCATGAGGATTATTACGATGCTCATACAACAATTGATACAGGCAAAATATATGAAACCTCACGTATTGTCAGCGCTACGATGGGCTTGGATGTACAGGTCAATAAAGCGATTACAGGAGAGAATGCCTTTGCCCACTCCTCGGGGATTCATCAGGACGGATTACTGAAATCTAAGGATGTCTATGAAATTATGGACCCTCAGACAATAGGGGCTCCGCCGATGGAACTGGTTTTGACTGCGAGATCCGGGCGCCATGCTTTTCTGCATGTGACGAAAAGATTAGGGTTTGAGATACAGGAGGAGCACGTTGCAGAGATATATCAGAAGTTTTTGGCTGCAGCAGATCAGAAAAAGGAGCTGTATGACAGTGATATCATGGCATTATTTAAAAGCTGCCCGCATGTAAAATGCATCTTAAATAAGGAATTATGGGAACTGGGAGAATATCAGCTTACGGCAACCAGCACCTTACCGACGGCAACCGTCAAATTAGTCAGAGGGGATAAGGAAGTGGTGACCAGCAGTACAGGTACAGGAGTCATCGATGCTCTCTATAGCTCCATCATCGATGCTGTTCAGCTCCCTGTGGAATTAATTGAATACCGGATTAATAATTTGAGTAGAGGAAAAGGAAGCCTTGGAAAGGTAATTACTCAGATTCGATATAAGGATTCTATGTATCAGGGGAAAGCCATCGAACGGGATGTCATGAAAGCCAGTGCTTTGGCCTTTATCAATGCGGTGAATAAGATCATACTTGACATTGAATAAATTCAGATAATACAGAATGGCCATTATTTCAAAAGAAGTTATAACCCATAAGTAATGATCTGTTAATTTAATCTATACCTATCTTTGAATAAGTGCTATGATAATCCTGTAAACTTTTTGGAAATAACTTCAGTGTAGATATGGAGGTAAGTATGGGAGAACAGGTATTACTAGGAGCTGTTACGATAGATTGTAAGGATCCGAGGGCTTTGGCTGATTTTTACATTCGAATGCTTCAGTGGGAGAAGACCTATGAGGAGGATGGTTATGTTGCACTGAATTCTCCGTCCTGTAATGTGAGAATCGGTTTTCAGAGGAATGATTACTATGTCCCGCCTGTATGGCCGGAGACTCCGGGTTCACAGCAACAGCAGGTTCATCTCGACTTTAAGGTAAGAGATAAAGAACATATGATGCAGATGGTGGAGCATGCTTTAAGATGTGGTGCGGTTAAAGCCGAAATGCAATATTCAGATTTGTGGACGGTAATGCTAGACCCTGTGGGGCATCCGTTTTGCTTCGATACTTTATAAGACCGCGGACTGAAGGAAGAAAAGTAAATTTAGATTAGGGTGTATGTAGCTCCCCTCCTCATGATATTTCTCGAAGCTTGATATTTTTTGTAGCTTTTAGGGATAATATTTACTGTTGACAGTAAATAATGTGACGGAAGGGAGCTGTATTTATGAGTCCTGAGCTACTTGACATTCTGGCAGGAATGGATTTGAGGGAAATGGATACACAGATGGCGCTTCAGTGTGCCCCTGTTATAATGGATATTAAAATATCAAACTTATTGATAGTAGATATAGAGGCAATGGAAAAGGTCAAGGACACCTTCTGCGAAACTGAGATTTCATTTTATATCCTTTATATGTCTGAAAGGAAAGCAGTATTTCTGATTTACAACAGAGAAAAGCTGGTGGGGTATCTACGCAGGAGAGAGAACCAAAGATTGTTGCAGATCCTAGGGTATCATGAATATGATCCAATCGGACTTCTGATGGAGCTTGCAAGAAGATATCAGAACTATATGGAAAATTCCAGGGGATTTCCTCATGAGCTTGGAATTCTGCTAGGCTATCCGATTGAGGATGTGATGGGCTTTATCGTCAACCAAGGACAGAATTCGCTCTATACCGGCTATTGGAAGGTATATGATAATTTGGATGAGAAGCTACTTTTATTTGATCAATACAGGAAAGCTAAGGAGTATGTGATTCGCCTGGTGGCACAGGGTGCCAGTATCAAACAACTCTTAAATCCGGAGACAAGATATTCCCGGAAGACTACGATTCAGATGAATACGAAGATAATACCTTTCCTTTGATTAATCTGATAAATTCCGTGATTGCAGGGGTGATCCATTTATTACGATGGCAGAAGACCTGTCCTTTCATCTGAAGGCCGAAGTCGGTTACCGGCAGGATACGCAGAATGCCCTGCTCCAGTTCTTCCCGCAGGGAGAAGGCAGGTAGTACGGATAGAGCGATTCCTGTACCTACAAATTTTTTTATAATCTCCGTATTACCGATCTCTAAAAACACCTTTAGATCCATTCCCTTTGCACGAAATTGCTGCTCAAATAGATCACGATAGCTACAGATTTTTTCTGTGAGGATAAAGGGCTCTGTCGCAAGGTCTGTAAGCTTTAGATCGCCGGACTGGATCAGCGGATGGGAAGCAGAGGCTATGATTGAGATTGGATTGGAGAATTCATATTCCCTGATCCATTCCGCAATGGTGATATCTGTATCAAAGGTCCATAGAAGATCGATGGCATTGGTATTCAGCATAGTGGCAAGCTCTTCAAAGGTTCCGATCTTGATCACTGCCCCGACCTTCGGATAGAGGCTGTGGAATTCCTTAAGAATATCAGGGAGATAAGAGATGCAGAGAGATTCCAACAGACCGATCCGGAGCTCCCCGACAGGCTCCGAGGAAGGAGCCAGTGCCAGTTTTGCATTAGTGGCAGCAGTATCAATCTCTAAGGCATACTTTAGAAATTTCTTTCCATCCTCGGTCAGCTGTACAGCTTTGCCGATCCGGTCAAAGAGTCTCACCTGCAATTCATCCTCAAGCTGCTTGATCTGCATCGTCACATTAGACTGAGAATAACCGAGCTCTCGTGCAGCCTTGGAAAAGCTTCCAAGCTTCACTATCCTGATAAAAGAAACCACATTTCTGATCTCCATGAGAACACCACCTATCAAAATTATTGAACATAGATATTAAACACATGAATTTTACTAATACTTACCAGAATGATACAATAAAGCCATCAGAAATACAACATTTATTTTTATAAGGAGGAATTAGGATGGCTAAAATTATCAGGATTGGATTTCTTGGACTAGGAGTCGTCGGAGCCAGGCTGTTGAATATCCTGCAGGAGAATAGACAGAGGCTGTTAAAGGAATACGATGTGGATATCATTCCCGAAGCCATACTGGTCAGAGACACGAATAAGGCCAGGTCGGCAGATATCACCGGTCTAAAGCTTACAACGGACGAAAATGAATTAATCAATGATGAGCGGATCAGTATTCTTGTGGAGTGCATGGGAGGAGCAGGAGCTGAGAGGACAAGAGATATCCTGCTTCGCGCACTAGGAAAAGGGAAGCATATTATCCTGTCCAGCAAGAAGTGTCTGGCCGGTAATCTCGCTGAGCTGATCAAAGCAGCAGAGCAAAATGACTGTCAGCTGCGCTACGACGCCACCGTAGGAGGAGGGATACCCATCTGCAGTTCACTGCGGAATATGGCAAAGGGAGAGGAGATTACCGGGATCTATGGTATATTGAATTCGACCACGAATTATATTCTTTCTTCCGTTAGCGACAAAGGAATATCTTACGCGGAAGCAGTGGAGGAGGCAAAGCAGAAGGGCTATACAGAGAATGATCCTTCAGAGGATATCGATGGCTGGGATGCCGCATATAAGCTGGTGATTCTGATGAATCTGGGAATGAAGCTTTCCTGTCGGATGGAGAAGATCAAGCCGAAACCGATGAAAGCTGTAATACCGTATAGCATCAACCCCGAGGAGCGGGATAAAGCTGTCATAAAGCAGGTTGCTTGTGCAAGGAAAAATCAGGACGGTTCAATCTCTTACTATATAGGACCTTCTCTGGTAGGGAGGGATCAGCTGCTCGCCAGAGTCAGCGGAAATAATAACATGATTTTTGTGGAGAGTAGGGAGAGCGGTATCCGTGCCTTCTATGGACAGGGCTCGGGAGCCGGACCTACCGCATCCATCATGTTCGATGATCTGTTGGATGTTCTCCTATATCCCAGGGAAACAGAAAAAGCAGCTTTGTGTAACCGGGTACATAAGCTAAAGAATGCGGAGCCTTTTATGATGTGATGAGCCTTCAGCTTAGGAAGACCCCAAAAGGATATAGATAAGAAATAAATATATAAAGCTAATATGAAAGAAAGACCCCATTCTCAAATGATTTGAGGAGGGGTCTTTCCTTGTTTTATGGATTATGAATTAGATTATAAAGCAGTTGAATCCCTTCCCGTATCTTCGAAGGCTCAAGATGTCCGTAGCCAAGCAAGAGCTTATTCTGATGCAGTCCTTTGCAGATGCTATGCTGCTCTACCGAAGCAACCCTGAGACCGGCCTGACAGCAGCGCTTAAAAAAGTCGTCATCAAAGGTTAGGCCTTCAAACTCAACGGCGAGATGTAACCCCGCATTATCTCCCCAGACGCACCAGGTATCACCGAAGACTTCCTTCAGTGTGGTCAAAAGGGCAGCTCTCCTTTCGCCATAGAGCTTTCTCATCCTGCGAATATGGTGATCGAATTTCCGTGTCTTTAAGAATTCCGCCAGAGCAGCCTGCTCAAAGGGGGGATTTTGAACATCCAGATGCATACGCTGGTTCATCCACCGGACATGCAGCTTTTTGGGTAAAAGAACATAACCGATCCGAATCGCAGGAAACAGTACCTTACTGAAGGTCCCGATATAGATGACCTGTTGTGAATCCATCGCATAAAGAGGTGATACAGGCTCTCCGGTATAACGGAATTCGCTGTCATAATCATCCTCCAGCAGATAGATATTCTGATCCCTTGCATACCGGATCAACTCTGCCCGACGTCCTGCCGGAAGGATGCCTCCCAGAGGGAACTGATGGGAGGGAGTTACATAGACGGCCTGAGACTCCACATCTTCCAGAAGCTCGGTTCGTAATCCCTGCCGATCCGCGGGAATTGGCAGGAGCTCACAGCCTGCAGTCAGAAAGGTTTCCATCAATCCTTTGTTACAGGGGTCTTCCAGAACCACCTTTTTACCGGGCAATGCGAGCAATCCAACGACTAGATTGATGGCCTGAGTCGCACCGGTCGTAATAAAAATATCCTGTGGATCTACTAAAAGTCCTTTGCTTCTTACAAGCCAGGAAGCAATTTCAGTCCGAAGGGATAAGAGCCCTTTAGGGCTGGTGTAGCCCAATTGTTCCTTAGGCAACTCGTCTGCAGCCTTGCACAATAATTGCCGCCAAAGGTAGTAGGGGAAGCTGTCGAGATCAGGACGACCGGTATGAAAATCTACTTGGATTGGCTGGTGTTGCTTCACTGTAGGGACAATGCTTTGCTGTGGCTGCTTCTGGATATATAAACCGGCGGCAACTCTGGTTGACGCCCCCTGGCGACTTAAAACATAACCTTCTGTAATCAGCATATCATAAGCTTCACTGACCGTGTTACGGGAAACCTGGAGCTGTTCGGCCATCTCTCGGGTAGATGGTAATTCCTCTCCGGCAGCCATACTACCGTTTAAAATCTGTTCCCGAAATATCTGATATAGTTGACGTTTCATCGGAACCTTATTGTCTCTATGTAGTGAAAAACTTCTCATTCACTTTTCCCCTACCTTCCCATCATACACAGACCAATCGATTTGCCGAAGTAGAAACTGGTACGATACTATTCGTGCTATACTGGAACTTTAACTGAGCCAGTTCTGCCGCTATAATTATACCACATTGCTACAAGGCAATACAATTGAATGATAAGGGGAAATTGGAATGAAGAAAATGAGTGGAATGTTATTTTTGTTCTGGGGATTTGCTCTGGCCGGAACATCGGTTATCTCTGCGAGACTGGTTATTGGTAAAGTAGGTAACTTTACGATAACCTCAGTTAGTTTGCTCTTGGCGCTTCTGTGCCTGCTACCGGTTGCGGGGAAGAAGCTGTATATAATCAGGCAGCTGAAGGCTGCGGATTGGTTTAACCTATGCCTGCAGGCAGTATTTGGGATCTTTTTATTTCGAATGTTTTTATTATTTGGCGTGCGTCATACCTCCTCCGCTGAAGCTGGTATTCTGACTGGAGCGACTCCCGCTATGACAGCCTTATTAGCCAGAGTCATTCTGAAGGAGAAGATGAATCGGAACAAATGGTTCGGTATCATCTGTACGGTGGCTGGAATTATTATCGTCCAAGGGCTGTTTCTGCCCGGCAATCATTTCGTCCCTGAGCATATCCTTGGAAATCTTCTGGTTCTGTGCGCTTGTTTCAGTGAATCCTCTTTTAGTACCTGTTCACGTGTGCTTGCAGTCAAAGCCCAGAATAGACAGGGAATCTCTCTGCCACCGATGGTTCAGACAATGGTGGTATCAGGCATTGCTTTGTTACTCTGCCTAATTCCTACAGCCTTCGAGCAACCGCTGTACCACTTATCCGGCATCGGAAGTAAAGAATGGCTTGCATTATTCTGGTATGGTGCCTTTGTAACAGGAGTAGCTTATATCTGCTGGTATGCCGGTATCAAGCGCTGCAATGCTACTACGGCAGCGGCCTTCTCCGGAATGATGCCTTTCACGGCCTTACTTCTGTCCGTCCTGTTTCTGAAGGAGCCTGCCGGATTGCAGCAATGGTTAGGAGGAATTCTTATCATGTCCGGAATGGTATTCATCGGGGCAAATAAAGATTAAATGTTCCATATGGTTGATAAAGTAAAGAAAATGCGATATGCTTGTGGATAGAAACCCTCCACTATAACACCAGACTTCGAATATGTTCTAAAATAATACTGAAAGGGCAGGAGTCGATGTATAGGCATTCACTATTCTGATGATTGGTAATGCCGTTAGGGGGCATTCGGTCGCATAGAATTCCGTACAGTAGTGGTTAAGAATGGGAGGGAATTATGGAGAAAACTTATAAAACAACACAGGTTGCAAATATGATCGGAATTCATCCCAATACAGTACGTCTGTATGAGACACTGGGGCTGATTTCTGCGCCGATTCGGCTGCCCAATGGATATCGCGTTTTTACTGACCTCCATGTCGAACAGTTTCGACTGGCAAGAACAGCCTTCCAGGTGGAGATACTGCAAAACGGTCTCAGGAAGAGGATGACATCAATCATCAAATTAACAGCGGAGCTTGAATTTGAGAAAGCGATTCTACAGACACAGAGCTATATCAAACAGATTCAGGCGGAGCAGAGGAATGCCGAGGAAGCAATCAGGATGGCAGAGCAGCTGCTGGGCAAACAGAAGAAGGAAGACAAAATATGTTATCTAATTCAGAGTGAGCGCGGGATCAAGACTCAGGCAGGGGATAAGACTCAGACATGGGATAAGACTCAGGCAGGGGATAAGACTCAGACAGGGGATAAGACTCAGACAGAGGATAACGCTCAGACAGAGAATAAAACTCAGACAGAGGATAAGACTCAGACAGAAGGTAAAACTCAGACAGAGGGCATGATCAAGCTAGAAACCTTGCCCAAGAGTAAGACAATGTCTGGCACAAGGGTCATGACAAGGCAGGAGGTATCGGACTACTTAGAGATTACCATGGATACCCTCCGCAACTGGGAGATGAACGGCCTGCTGGAGGTAAAAAGAAGAAGGAACGGATACCGGATTTATACCGAAAGCGATATCATGAGACTGAAGATTATTCGATCCCTTCGATGTGCCAATTACTCATTGTCAGCAATTCTGCGAATGATGAATGCATTGACCGAGGGTGAGTCAATTGATTTTAGAAAAACGATTAATACTCCGCAGGAGGATGAAACCATCATATCAGTCTGTGATAAGCTGCTTACCTCGCTGGAAGCAGCAAAGGTGAATGCACAGCAGATGTATAAGCAACTACAGCTCATGGCAGATAAATTTTCATAACCCTACATTATAACACCAGACTTTGTTCTGGTGTTATTCTTTTATCAGAAACCGGCAGCTGAAGCTGCCGTTCATCCGGAAGACTGAAGAAACAGTCTTCCGGGATATGATGAAGGAGGATGATAAGATGGAAACAATCAGGATTGATGGGCTCTGTAAATCCTATGGCGATGTCCAGGCAGTCAAGGGAGTCAGCATAAGCGTGAACCGTGGTGAGGTACTTGGTTTACTTGGAGCGAACGGAGCAGGAAAGAGTACCCTGATCGAATGTATTCTGGGAACCAGAAAGCCGGATCGCGGAACAGTATCGATACTGGGGATGGATCCGAAGAAGGAGAGAAGAAAGCTCTTCGAGAGGGTCTCTGTCCAGTTTCAGGAATCAAGCTATCAGGAGAAGATTACGGTGGAGGAGCTATGCCGATTAACGCATGCCTTGTATCGTAAGCCAAGAGATTACACTGAACTGCTGAAAAGGTTCGGAATTGCAGAGCAGCGGAAAAAACCGGTCAACGAGCTTTCGGGTGGGCAGAAACAGAGGCTCTTCATCGTTCTTGCACTGATTCCGGATCCGGAGGTGGTATTCCTAGATGAGCTGACCACCGGCCTGGACAGTAGAGCAAGAAAGGAAGTATGGAGATGTCTATCCGAGCTGAAGGGGCAGGGATTGACGATCTTCCTCACCTCACATTTTATGGATGAGGTCGAGGCATTGTGCGACAGAATCTGTATCATGAAAAAGGGAGAGCAGGTATTTCTGGGTACGATTGAGGAGGCAAAGGAGCTGAGCAAATGCGAGAAATTCGAGGATGCTTACTACTGGTTCAGTGATGAGGAGGAAAAAGAGTATGAGAGCATTTAGAACGATGTTTGCAACAGAGATGAAACTTGTCATTCGAGGTATGGATATGGTTATCTTCGGTATCATCATGCCGCTTGCTGTCATGATCATATTGGGAATAGTGTACGGAGAAAAGCCCGCTTTCGAAGGTGCAGGCTATACCTTTTTCAGTCAATCCTTCGGTGCGGTTGCAGCGATAGCCATCTGCGCCTCAGGAGTGATGGGACTGCCTATCATTGTGGCAGATTACCGCAATAAGAAAATTTTGAAACGATTTAAGGTTACCCCGATCAGCCCGCTGATGCTGCTGCTGGTTCATGTCATGGTATATGCAGTAATCTCGCTGCTCTCCCTGGTACTGCTGTTTCTGGTAGGCCGGATATTCTTTGGCCTGGAACTGGTGGGTGCCTGGTATCTTTTCCTTGGAACTTATCTGCTGGTGTTGTTGTCCATGTTTAGTCTGGGCATGATGGTAGGTGCGGTTTCGCCAAATATCAAGACCTCCAACCTGCTCTGCAGCCTATTGTACTTTCCGATGCTGATCTTCTCAGGTACGACCTTACCATATGAAGTAATGCCGAAGGCACTGCAGCGAGTAGCGGATATCATGCCACTGACTCAGGGAATCAAGCTGATGAAGGCAGCAGCTTTTGGCTTGCCGGCCGGAGATGTGCGACTTCCACTGTTAGTCATGATTGCCCTGGCAGCAGTCTGTACCGCGGCCTCCATTCGATTCTTCCGATGGGAATAAGAGATTTTGCTTGATTTCACTTGACAAGAACGATAGAAATGATAGAATGAATGTAATTTACTTAGAAAAACAGCATATTCTATCATGGCTATGATAAGGAGTAGTAGAAGATCCCAATCTTTCAGAGAGCCGCTGGCTGGTGAGAAGCGGCAGATCAGGACTTTGAACTCGCCTTGGAGCTCTCTGTTGAACTGATAGTAGACAGAGCGGGCAATCCCGTTACAGAGGTAAGGAGTACATGATCTTTCATGGTCATGGATTAGAGTGGTACCGCGGAAAGAGTTCATTATGTGAACCTCTTCGTCTCTAAAGTGAGACGAAGAGGTTTTTTTGATTCTTTAACAATTAAGAGATTACAAGGAGGAAACAATCACGATGAATGAGTATTACATGCCAAATGATGTGGAGAAGAAATGGCAGGAGATCTGGGAGAAGGAGCAGGCATTCAAGGTAGGCACAGATAAAACGAAGCCGAAGTTTTTCGCACTCGTAGAATTCCCTTATCCGTCAGGACAGGGACTTCATGTAGGTCATCCGAGACCGTATACAGCCCTTGATATCATCGCAAGAAAGAGAAGAATGGAAGGCTACAACGTATTATATCCGATGGGTTGGGATGCCTTTGGACTTCCTACAGAGAATTATGCGATTAAGAATCATATCCATCCGAAGATCGTAACCAAGAAGAATATCGAGCATTTCACGGACCAGCTGAAGTCTCTGGGATATTCCTTTGATTGGGATAGGGAAATCAATACGACGGATCCGGGGTATTATCAATGGACCCAGTGGATCTTCCTGCAGTTATTTAAGAAAGGACTTGCTTACAAGTCAGAAATGCCGATTAACTGGTGTACCTCCTGTAAGGTCGGTCTGGCGAACGAAGAGGTGGTCGGCGGTGTCTGCGAACGCTGTGGCGGCGAGGTTGTACGTAAGGTAAAGAGCCAGTGGATGCTAAAGATTACAGAATATGCGGATAAGCTGATTGATGATCTTGAGTTGGTAGATTATATCGAGAAGATCAAGGTTTCCCAGGTGAATTGGATCGGTCGTTCCGTTGGTGCAGAGGTAGATTTTAAGATTGCCGGTAAGGACGAGAATCTGCGTATCTTCACAACCAGACCCGATACGTTATTCGGAGCGACCTATATGGTCATCTCTCCCGAGCATCCTCTGATTGAGAAGTATCAGGAAGAGCTTGAGAATTATGCCGCTCTGGCAGAATATCGCGAGCAGGCTGCGAAGAAGTCTGATTTCGAGAGAACCGAGCTGGTAAAGGATAAGACAGGGGTACAGATCAAGGGTCTTGTTGCAATCAATCCGGTAAACGGCAAGGAAATCCCGATCTGGATCTCCGACTATGTACTCATGACCTACGGTACCGGTGCTATTATGGCGGTTCCCGGTCATGACGAGAGAGACTGGGATTTTGCCAAGAAGTTTAATCTGCCGATCATTGAGGTAGTGGCTGGTGGAGAAGTTCAGGAGGCAGCCTATACCAATACAAGTACAGGTAAATTAGTGAATTCCGATTTCTTGAACGGCTTAGAGGTTGCAGATGCTAAGGTGAAGATCCTGGATTGGCTTGTAGAGAAGGGGATCGGATCGAAGAAGGTCAACTTCAAGCTGAGAGACTGGGTATTCTCCCGCCAGAGATACTGGGGAGAGCCGATTCCGTTGGTTCACTGCGAAAAGTGTGGCTATGTACCGCTTCCTGAGAGTGAACTGCCCTTGATGCTTCCCGAAGTGGAAAGCTATGAACCGACTGATAATGGTGAGTCACCGCTTGCGGCTATGACGGACTGGGTCCTGACTACCTGCCCCTGTTGTGGCGGAAAGGCTCATAGGGAGACGGATACTATGCCTCAGTGGGCAGGTTCCTCCTGGTATTATTTAAGATATATTGATCCTCATAACACAGAGGCCTTTGCCGGTAAGGAGGAGTTGAATTACTGGCTGCCCGTAGACTGGTACAACGGCGGTATGGAGCATACGACACTCCATCTTCTGTATTCCCGTTTCTGGCATAAGTTCCTGTATGATCAGGGACTTGTCAGCACACCGGAGCCCTATAAGAAGAGAACCTCCCACGGTATGATTCTTGGTGAGAATAACGAGAAGATGTCCAAATCCAGAGGAAATGTCGTGAATCCGGATGATATCGTGGGTGAATTCGGTGCTGATACTCTACGTACCTATGAGATGTTCATTGGTGCCTTTGATTTGAGTGCTGCCTGGTCCAATGAGGGTGTAAAGGGTTGCCGTCGCTTCATGGAACGTGTATGGAAGCTGAAGGATATGCTGACGGAGGAAGAGGATTATTCGAAAACCTTGGAGACCAAGCTGCATCAAACGATCAAGAAGGTAAGTCAGGATTTCGAAGCTATGAAATTCAATACAGCGATTGCTGCAATGATGTCCCTGGTCAACGAGTTCTATAAACAGAATTCTGTAACCAAAGGGGAATTCAAAACCTTGCTGCTGCTTTTGAACCCGGTAGCACCTCATATGACGGAAGAGCTGTGGGGATTGGTTGGCGGACAGGGCAGAGTATACCAGCAGTCCTGGCCGATCTATGATGAGAAGAAGACCATCGAGGATACAGTGGAAATCGCTGTCCAGATCAATGGTAAGGTGAAAGCAAACATGAACATCGAACTGAATGAGAAGCAGGATACCGTTCAGGAGAGAGCGATGGAGCTTGCTCCCATCCAGGCTGCACTGAGTGGTAAGACGGTGGTCAAGGTGATTTATGTTCCCGGAAGAATTTTAAATATTGTAGTAAAGTAACAGCTTAAGATCTGTATTTCAGGGTGCTGCAAAGTGACAAATGTATCTCTTACGGTTATTATCAAGGTTTTCTCTGAGGATAGTAACGAGTAAGGATGTGTTAATTTGCAGCACCCATATTTGCTATTCAATTCATCAACCGAAAGAAGAAAAGAGAATGCAGCAGTTAGTTAATCTGCAGCTTACCATGTTCGTTATGATAGCAGCAGGAATGATATTAAAAAAAATCGGGATCATTGGCCCGGAGGGGCAGAAGAATATTACCGATTTGGTCATCTATCTTGTACTTCCCTGTAATATCGTGAAATCCTTTATGGTGGAATTTACCTATGATATTTTTTATACCTTTGCGGGAGTACTGATTATCTCCATCCTGATCCAGGCCGCCTGCTCAGTACTTGGAAGAGTGCTGTATCAGAGAATGGAAACTCCACAGAAAAAAGTATTGCAGTATGCCACCATCTGCTCCAATGCAGGCTTTTTAGGGAACCCGATCGCAGAAGGGGTGTTCGGTACGGTTGGCCTGACCCTGACGTCCATCTATTTGATACCACAGAGAATCGTCATGTGGTCTGCCGGGATATCAGTATTTACCGAGGCACCGGATAAGAAGACACTGGTGAAAAAGGTGGTTACCCATCCTTGTATTATTGCATGCTTTCTTGGAATCCTGCTAATGCTGACCCAGTTTCAGCTTCCGGGATTTCTAAACACCTCCATCCAGACCATCAGCAATTGTAATACAGCGCTGTCCATGATGGTAATCGGAATGATTCTGGCGGAAGTGGACTTAAAACACCTGGTGGATAAGAAGGTTCTCTATTATACGGTGATTCGTCTGCTTCTTATACCGCTCTTAGTTTACGTGCCCTGTAAGCTTCTTGGGCTGGATTCTCTGGTTACCGGAGTCTGCGTCCTGTTGGCAGCAATGCCTGCCGGTGCTACGACAAGCATTTTGGCTTCCAAATACAATGGGGATGCCGCCTTTGCAACGAAATGTGTCATCTTCTCAACATTTGCATCATTACTCTCCACTCCGGTCTGGAGTTTACTGCTGATTGGAAGATAATACAGCGGTATCTGTTCAGCCGGAAGAAAATGATATATAATTGAAGCATCGGAGGTGTATGCAGTATGGAAAATAAGAAGACAGCCGTTGTGACCGGAGCAAATTCCGGTATGGGAAAAGCAACAGTTGCCGCTCTGGCAGACAGGGGCTTTACTGTTATTATGCTCTGCAGAAGCAGAGAACGCGGGGAGGCAGCGCTTAAGGAGCTTCAGGAGAAAAGGGACCGGGACCTGCGCTTGGAATTGTGTGATTTGGGGCGTATGGAGGATATCAGAAGATGCACCGAGGAAATCAGAAGCAAGTACGATAAGATTGATGTGTTGATTAATAATGCAGGAGTCATCTCCATGGATCGAAGGAAGACCTATGATGGTCTGGAGGAGCAGTTCGGAGTAAATCATATCGGACATTTTCTTTTGACGCTCCGACTTCTACCTCTTATGCAGCAGGGAAGCAGAATTGTCGTGGTTGCATCCGGTGCTCACAAGGTTGGCAGGATCCATTTTGAGGATTATAATCTGACGAAGGGGTTTAATGTGATCACCGCGTACAGTCAGTCAAAGCTTGCTAATATCCTTTTTGCCAGGGAACTGGCCAGGCTGGTACGAGATCGCGGAATCACCGTAAACTGTTGTCATCCCGGTGCTGTTGCAACCTCGATGGGTGTGGATCGGATTACCGGCTTTGGATCGGGAATAACCGGCTTATTGAAGCATGTATTCCTGACTCCGGAGGAGGGCGCAAAGACAGCGGTCTATCTGGCTACAGAACCAGAGGGTGGTCGTGTGACCGGAAAGTATTTTTATCAATGTCAGATCTCATCCACTTCAGCGGCGGCGAAGAGCCGGAAGGACGCTAAGCGGTTGTTTGAACTGAGTGAAGAATTGACAGGAGAGCATCTTCTATCTGGTGAGTAAGGAACCGGGATGTTATTTGCTGCATTGTTGGTATTATTAAGTTGATTTCATCGGTTTTATATAGTGAATTAGAATGGGAGGAGTATCATACTACCTAAAAGTACATTAGAATTTACTATACCGGATAAGTATTTTAAGGACCCAAATGAGGATCCGATGATCGGATTCATAAGGTATTTAAGAGAGCAAGGAAAAGATTGCGAATTTCTGGGCTTTAATGAGTGTCACAATAAATTACTTGGATTAACAATGTGGCACAACAACTATGTTGTTGTGATTGATGGCATAAAATATCATGGAAGTGTGGGCGGAAACATAGAATCAAATTACCATGCAAAATTTCTTGTCGTTAATGATGAGGAGTATGATTATATTGAGAATCTCAGAAATAAAAGAGTACGTCAAATATTAGATGCACTGGAAGATAGAAAATAATCATTGGTAAATATTTTATAATTGTAATTCCGAAGAATAAAAATAATGACAATGCTATAAAAACAGGAGCAGTAGAGCCCGAAGGGGCTTGACCTGCTCCTGTTTTGTGTAATTGTAACTACACGTTTGCTTTCAGAATGATTCACAGTTAATCTACATAAGGTATTTCTATTAGAGAAAAGACAAAACATATTAAGCATATATGAAAATATGTAAAAGCTATTGACAAAAGACTCGATACACAGTATCATATCGAATACATACAAATCCTACATGATTAGTAGGAGAATGAGGAGGAGCGATGGATTACGAATTTATTAGGCAATCAATTCCGCTTTATGCAGAAGCTGCAAGGATAACTCTGAAGATTGCAGGCATCGGCATCCTGGCATCCATTGCTGTCGGTTTACTGTGTAGCTTAATCCGTTATTACAGAATTCCTGTGCTACATAGGATCATTGGGTTTTATATCGAGTTATCCCGAAATACGCCGCTTCTGATCCAACTTTTCTTTCTATACTTTGCATTACCCAGAATAGGAATTATCCTAAGCTCCGAAACCTGTGCTGTCATAGGCCTTGTATTTCTGGGTGGTAGCTATATGGCAGAGGCATTTCGAAGCGGACTGGAGTCTATCAGCAGCACTCAAAGGGAGGTGGGCTTAAGCCTTGGACTGACAGGAGCACAGGTTATGACACATATCCTGTTACCTCAGGCAATCTCGGTTTCTATTCCGGCCTTTAGTGCCAACATCATTTTCTTGATCAAGGAAACCAGCGTATTCAGTGCGGTTGCTCTTGCAGATATGATGTATGTTGCGAAGGATCTGATCGGACTGTATTACAAAAAGGAAGAAGCACTGCTGCTTCTGGTGCTTGGTTATCTGATCATATTACTGCCGATTTCTGTAATATTTGGCATACTGGAGAGGAGATTACGTTATGCAGGCTTCGGGAATTAGTGTTCTGTTTCAGGGAAGCAACTTTTTACGGTTGCTTGGCGGGCTTTGGGTAACGATCCGCATTTCTATGATTGCTGTTGCGATATCGATTACTCTGGGAATTCTGCTTGGAATGCTGATGACGTTAAAGAATCCGGTTACGAAGGCTTTCACCAGATTCTATCTGGAATTCATCCGTATTATGCCTCAGCTGGTATTGCTGTTTCTGGTATACTTCGGAGTCACCAAGGCATTTGGGATACATATAAGCGGAGAACTGTCGGCCATCCTGGTTTTCTCCCTATGGGGAACTGCAGAGATGGGTGATCTGGTGCGGGGAGCGTTGACCTCCATACCGAGGCATCAGTATGAGAGCGGTAAAGCAATCGGATTAACCGGAGTACAAATTTATAGACATATCATGATTCCTCAGACGATCAGACGCCTGCTTCCACTGGCGATGAATCTGGTTACGAGAATGATTAAGACCACTACACTGATCGTTCTGATCGGAGTGGTTGAGGTGGTTAAGGTCGGACAACAGATCATCGAGGCGTCCAGATTGACAGTTCCGACAGCAGCGATCTGGGTCTATGGTGTGATATTTGTATTCTATTTTGTAGTATGCTGTCCGATTTCACTGGTATCAACGAGACTGGAAAAGGCATGGAAGGATTAATGGAGATGAACCAAAAGAATTCAATAATATCAATCAATCATTTGAGCAAAAGCTATGACAGTACCACGGTTTTGGAGGACATTTCGATCGATGTCGGTCAAGGTGAGGTAGTGGTGCTTCTGGGACCGTCCGGTTGCGGAAAAAGCACGCTGCTTCGCAGCATCAATGGTCTTGAGAAGATCCAGGGCGGAGAAATTCTCTTGGAGGGAGAGACAATCACAAATCAGGAGAAAAGCATGCACCTTGTCAGACAGAACATAGGAATGGTCTTTCAGAGCTATGATCTGTTCCCACATATGACAATCCTTGAAAATATCACACTGGGACCGAGGGTGGCACAAAGGCGGTCAAAGAGAGAAGTAGAGAAGGAAGCAGAGGAGCTGCTTTCACGAGTCGGACTCCTTGAGAAAAAGGATGCTTATCCGAGGCAGCTTTCCGGAGGTCAGAAGCAGCGGGCTGCAATCGTAAGAGCTTTATGTATGCATCCGAAGGTGATGCTATTTGACGAAGTCACTGCAGCACTTGATCCTGAGATGGTTCGGGAGGTTCTGGATGTTGTGCTTAAGCTTGCGAAAGAAGGCATGACGATGGTAATTGTAACTCATGAGATGCAGTTTGCCAGAGCCATAGCCGATAGGATTATCTTCCTGGATGGCAGCAGGATTGTGGAAGAAAGTACACCGGAAGTCTTTTTTACCAATCCAAAGACGAAGCGGGCAAGGCAGTTCTTAAACCTGTTCCGGTTTGACGATGTATCAGAACCTATCGTATAGGTTGTAGATAAAATAAAATTGGGAATGACCCAGGAAAGAGGATAATATGAAAAAAATAAGAAACATAGCGGTATTATTCATCGCTCTGACACTAATCACAGTGAGTCTGACAGCATGCCAGAAGAGTTCCGATACAAAAGCTACGGCAGCACAGCCCTCCCCTACGGAGCAAGCATCCGCTCCGGCTTCAGAGCAAAAAGTCGATGTACCCGAAGGAACCGCCCGTACCTTGGAGGAAATCAAGAATAACGGCAAAATTGTCATTGGAGTATTCAGTGATAAGAAACCTTTCGGCTACGTGGATGAAAACGGAGCATATCAGGGTTATGACGTATATTTCGGCAATAGACTCGCAAAGGATTTAGGCGTAGAGGTGGAATATGTGCCGGTGGAGGCTGCCAGCAGAGTGGAATATCTTGTAACTGCGAAAGTAGATATCATCCTTGCGAATTTCACGGTTACGCCGGAGCGTGCAGAAAAGGTTGATTTTGCACTGCCTTATATGAAGGTAGCACTTGGAGTGGTTTCTCCGGAGAATGCACTGATTACCGCTCCCGAACAGTTGAATGGGAAAATACTCATTGTCAGCAAAGGAACTACCGCTGAGACCTTCTTCACAGAGAATTACCCCGAAGTCAAGCTTCTGAAATTTGATCAATACAGCGAAGCCTATCAGGCGCTTTTAGATGGCAGAGGAGATGCGTTCTCCACCGATAATACCGAAGTTCTTGCCTGGGCACTCGAGAATAAGGGTTACGGCGTCGGCATAGAAACCCTGGGAAACCAGGATACAATTGCAGCTGCGGTACAGAAGGGAAATACAGAGCTGTTGAATTGGATCAATGAAGAAATCAAGACCTTGGCCGGAGAGCAGTTCTTCCATGCGGATTATGAGGAAACCCTGGCACCAGTGTATGGCACAGCCGCATCTCCGGACAATATGGTAATTGAAGGTGGCGTAATCGAGTAAGGATTAGAGTAATAAAATAAATAATAAACCGGAGGAACAGGGAAGCATAGTACAATGCTTTTTAGACCTGGACCTCCGGTTTTTGTTATTTACATAAGAAGATCCCGGCATCCTTCGTCACGGATAATCCTTTTCTCCCTATTTTTTGTTTCAGAAAGCGCTCAAACTGTTCCTGCCTGCCAATCAGATATTCCATTTGGTTACCGTGGCAGGAATAGATGTAGTCGGCAAGCGGTCGAAGCTCAGTCACCAGCAATTCGTCCTCATATCGAAGGAACTCAACCTGCTCAAAGTACCTGGAAAGCTCCCCGGCACCGTTGTCCAGGCCGAAGATATCATACAGCTTTACATCAGACAGAGCAATTCGCTCGTCAAATTCTTTGGCAAGCAACTCAATTTCCTTCATATGCTGCCGTCCGTAGGCGCTGCAACAGAAGGTACCGTCACTTCTAAGAACACGACGTATTTCCTTCAAAGCCTTCTCCCGATCCTTAGCATAGAAAAGGACGTGATTGGCGATCACCAGATTGAAGCTATCCTCGGGATAAGGAATATCCTGAAGATCGAAGCGTTCCAGGACGAAATGTTCCTCAGCATTTTTTAATTGCTCGCCTGCCTGCTTAAGCATCCCTGAAGAGATATCGGATAAGGAGATACGGGTATGCCGTGGTAGTTCAGAAAGGTTATCCTTCCATAGCTGGCCGTTACCGCAGCCGACCTCCAGAATGCAGCTTCCCTCCCGGATGGGAAGGCAGCTGTAAATCCAGCGATACCAGCCCTGACTATTCAAGGAAAAGCTTTTATGGAGCTCGATTCGGGCTTCAACATTTTTTGAATTCTTGTATTGCTTTACCAAAGATTCCTCCATGTTCAGGAGATAGATCAGACTGACCATCCTGTTCCAGTCCGTCTCTTCCTGATCGGAGATCCAAGAGGAAGCCTCTTGCAGAGTCTGTTCAATCTGTTTCAGTTCAGATATTTTATCCCTGATCAGTTTCAACTGTAATCCAAAGGATTCCTTCACAGAGCCGGAGACCTTATCATCTGCGGAGATGACAGCGATATCCTCCAGGGAGAAGCCCAGGCTCCTTAATACCAGAATACGCTGAAGCTTAGCAAAATCGTTGTCCGTATAATAGCGGTAATTGGCATCACTGACCACGGAGGGTTTCAAAAGCCCTTTGCTGTCATAATAGCGAATGGTTCTTACAGAAGTATTTGCTCTTTTCGCGAATTCTCCGGTGGTGTATAGGGCTTTCTCCTTCATTTGTAATACCTCCCGATCCTTTTCGTAATTCTAATATTCATTATTCCTGTTTTTTGTGCGAAAGTCAAATTCAATGAGATCAGGACAAAAAAATTTCATTGCTGTATAATCCGCTTGGGTAAGAAAGAATGACTGGTTTTCTACTCTTTTGGCTATCCTTCGGCAGGAAGTGAATTACTAGCCTAAGTGAAGAAACTCAGGGTTATCCAAGTACCAGTGCACGGTTTTCCTGATGCCCTCTCCGAAAGGAACGATAGGCTGCCAGCCCAGTTTCTCCATCAGCTTCGCAGGATGGATGGCATAGCGTCTGTCATGGCCCTTTCTGTCCTCGACAAAACAGATGGTAGAAGGCTGGAGCTGATGCTCTGTCCTTAGAATATTACCAAGGATTTTCACCATTTCCAGATTAGTGTGCTCATTATGACCTCCTACATTATATACCTCACCGGGCAGTCCCTGTTTCAGAACCAGATCGATTGCCCGACAATGGTCTGTAACGTATAGCCAGTCTCTTATGTTCATACCATCTCCATAAATCGGGATTTCCTTACCTGACAGGCTGCATTTGATACAGTTCGGGAGGAATTTCTCCTCGTACTGGTATGGGCCGTAATTATTGGAACAGCGGGTGACCAGTACCGGAAGACCATGGGTCGTAAAGAACGATCTTGCAAGCATATCTCCTCCGGCTTTACTAGCCGCATACGGGTTTCTCGGATTGAGTGGAGTATCTTCCGTGAAATAACCTGATTCCGGAAGCTCCCCATACACCTCATCTGTTGAGATATAAAGGAAACGTTTCTCATTTCTATCTTTCTGTGACCAGCATTGTTCGGCTTCCTGTAACAGATTTAAAGTGCCGAGGACATTGGTTGTGACGAACTCCGTTGCAGAGGCAATACTCCGGTCCACATGGGTCTGGGCTGCGAAATGTACGACATAATCAATGGTATGATCAGTAAAAAGCTTATGTACCAGAGCCTCATCGCAGATGTTACCCTGCACGAAGGTATAACGAGGATCGCCTTCATAGCAGTTTATATTGGCTTTGTTGGCACTGTAGGCAAGAGAATCAAGATTAATGATATGGAAAGAGCCCTGCTCCTTCTCCATCAGGTAATGAATGAAGTTTGAACCGATAAAGCCGGCTCCGCCGGTGATTAGATAAGTTTTCATTGTAATTCCTCCTTAATATTTTATATTGGAGTCATTGTATCGGGTGACGCGACGTAAGAGTCAAGTGCTATTATAAAAGTTTTTAGTTATGAAGGCTTTTAAGGAATAGTATTGAGCCTTTCGTTACGGTATGGTATGATTTTCCTATCTGAATTTGTGTAGAATAAAAATATTATCGTTGATTTTGCCTTAATTGGGAGGATAGATTGAAAATTAAGATTTTCACACGATAAATTTGTACTTGCACCCAAATTTACAGGTGTTCGTAAGAATGGAGATAAATATGAATAAAATGCAGAGAATAAAAGAATTCTGGAAAGATGTCGTAAGTCAGGATGCAGCATCTTTAAAAACATTCTTTACAGAGGATGCAATCATCCGTTGGCACTGTACTAACGAGCAGTTCAATGCTGAGGAATATATCATAGCAAATTGCGAGTATCCTGGAACTTGGCGCGGAGAAATCGAGAGGATATCGGATTCTGCGAACCTGGTTATTACTGCCACCCGGGTATGGTCTGAAGAAGAAAATGTGTCTTTTCATGTTGTCTCCTTCTTCCGGATGTACAATGAGAAAATTATAGAACTGGATGAATATTGGGGTGATGACGGAGAGATGCCGCAATGGCGGAGGGAAAAGCGAATCGGCAAGCCGATACACGAGAAGGGGAGAACAGAATGAAAGAGAATCTGAACTTAAAGGTAACACCTATATCAGAGCTCACAAATCTTAAGGTACATGGAAGAACGACAGGGGAGCTTGCGCCGTTAACATTGTTCTGGACTGGCAGTATGCTGGAGCTGAATGCGAAGGGTTCGGAGCTGTGGATCGAGGTAGAAAGCGATTATGAGACATACGAACCCTGGATTAATATTTTAATCAATGGGGCTTTAGTAAGCAGGATTATGCTGACAGCCGGACGATACTGGGTTTGTGTATTTCGTGGTATGAATCCGGAGAAGATGAAGAATATAAGGATTGTGAAAGAGGTTCAGGCGATGAGCGGGGACCCTGATTGTCTACTTCAGCTGCATGCCGTGAAGTCTGACGGGGAGTTCCTTCCTCTGGAGGATCAACCGTATAAAATAGAGTTCGTAGGGGACAGCCTTACCTCCGGTGAGGGACTGGTCGGTACAGTCGGCGAGATGGACTGGATTCCCATGTGGTTTGGTACAACACAGAATTACGCCGTCCTGACAGCACAGGCAATCAATGCCGAATACAGGATCGTATCCCAAAGCGGTTGGGGTATACTGACTGGCTGGGATAATAACCCCCATAGCAATATGCCCGAATATTATGAGAAAATTTGTGGATTGGTGAACGGAGAAAGAAATATTGCACTTGGAGCGCATAAGGAATATGATTTTTCCTCCTGGCAACCGGATTTCGTAGTCGTGAATCTGGGAAGCAACGATACGGCCGCCTTCTATCAGCCGGAATGGAAGGACGAAGCTACAGGTGAGAGTCATAAGCAAAGATGTAAGGAGGATGGAGGCTTCCATGAGGAGGACTTGAAGGCGGTTGAAGTTGCGATTGTCAACTTCCTGTTTAAGCTTCGCTATCATAACCCCAAAGCTCATATCATCTGGGCCTACGGTATCGCCGGTATTCCGATGATGCCTGTAATCTACCGGGCATTTGAAGAATATCAAAAGAACAGTTGTGATACGAAGGTGAGCATCTTCCAACTCCCGATTGTCTCCGATCCGGAGGAAGAGGGCTCCAGATTCCACCCCGGTGTACTTGCGCACGAAAGAACAGCAAAACAGCTGACAGCATACCTAAAACGTATTCTGGAGGATGTAAAATAGCATTATCTTTTATTCTCAGCCAAGACCTTGATGTACTCAAGAATTGTATAGAGTGCATCGAGGTCTTCTTTTTGCACGCCTGAAATACATAATCTCAGAGTGTTCCTGACTTCTTCCGGATAACAGGGAGAAGAGGGGGAGATCACGATTCCGATGTCGAGTAACTGATCCGTCAGCTCCTGTATGGAAACCTGCTTAGGCAATCCCAGCCAGAGAAATATTCCCTGTTTCGGTACATAATAGGTAAAATCTGAAATAGTGCTGCCGGAGAGAATTGCCTTAGCTTTTTGCAGCTTGGCCTGATAGCAGGCCCTGGTTTTCGTCAGATGCTGGTCATACATACCGGAACGGATGTAAAAATCAAGAGCACTCTGTGGAAGACCTGAAGTACAAAGATCAAGCATGTGCTTGACTTGTATCGCTGCCGCAAGGTTGGGTTCCGGCAGTACTGCTGCCCCCAGACGGATTCCCGGCATAAAGGATTTGGAGAAGCTGCATACATAAAAGGTAAGCTGATGCGTGTCATAGTAATGAATAGGAAGATTGCGTTTGTCATTGCATAAGTCCCCAAGATAATCATCCTCCAGGATCAGTACCCGGTACTTGCGGCAAAGCTCTGCTATGCTGACTTTATCCTTCTCCGACAGGGAATAGCCGGTGGGATTGTGGTAACGCGGCATGAGATAGAAGAGTTTGATTTTATTCGTTTTAAAAATCTGCTCAAGTTCTTTGAGGTTAATCCCATTCTCGGTTCGATCGATACAGGTATAGCTGATATTCAAATCGTTTGCCATAGACAGAATGCTGCTATAGGTAGGGGATTCGACGAGTAACCTGCCATCTGCTTCCTTGTGGAACAGTGTCTTTAGGATGAGATAAATTCCCTGCTGTGCTCCATGGGTTATCATCAGCTGTGAACACGGTGCATAGATTCCGTTTTGCTCAAAGCGCTCCTGCAGGGTAACTCTTAGTGAGGTCAGTCCAAGAGGGGTATCATATAGAAAAAGCTTCTTCTTGTATTCCTCGATTGAACGGTTCATTGCATGAGTAAAGGCTTGATAGGGAATGAGGGACAGGTCCGGCAGAACATTCGCAAAATCAATGAGTCTGGCTTCTGATGTTTTGTTCTCTTCCATACCGATCAGATAATATCCCCCTCTGGGAATGCTGTATAAGAGGTGTTCCTCTTCCAGTTGGCGATATGCTTTATTTACAGTAATCTTGTTCACGGATAGCTGTTCGGCAACCAGTCGGCAACCGGGGAGTCGTTGACCTTTTTTTAATTCTCCCTGTGCGATCAGAGTCTGAATATATTCACGAACCTGTTCGGTCTTATTCTGCATCATAATATCCTCTCTTTAAGATTGAAAGTTTTCCGGAATGTATGGTTGATCAGTGAATGACTGGGTCCTTGATAAAGTATACTGATCGGTATCTGTAATAGTACAGAATAGAAATCGTTTATTTGACCTAGTGATAGTTCCATTATATAGTAATCAACATAAATTACAATTCATATTTTCAGAAAGGTTGATGACTATGATAAAACTGGAGCCAAAGGAATATTCCAAAGTACTTACGTTGCTTCCGAAGGAGGGCATGAACACTCTCTTCGCGGAAGCTGTCCTAATGGGACTGATTCAGGGGGAGGTGCTGGCCAATCAGCAGGAACAGCCGACATGGTTTTATGTCCGCCATCCCTGCCATATGACTTTACTGGTTGGCGATCCTGTTGCTTTACCGAGTGAGGAAGAGCTCAAAGCATTTTTGCTCAATAGCGAAAGCTTCAGAAAGGAAAATGAATGGATGCAGGTCTATCCTTCAAGTTGGAATCTGGTATTGGAGAAGGTACTGGGTAATCAGCTAATTGACAAAGGCCCGGATGTACAATATCGAAAGCCGTTGCCTGTGGTTGAGAATTCAGGAGTAACCAGATACCGCAGAAGTGATTTTATCTTTCGAAAGGATCGCTATGAGGAGTACCGACAGAAGTATCAATCGGATAAACTAAGGATAAAAGAGACGGATCATACCTATTATCAGGAGCTTGAAAATGGAGTAGTTCCTCAGCTTTTCTGGGATAGCTATGAGGATTTTCAGGGCCATGGTACGGGTTTTACAGTATACACTACTGAGGATAATCCGGCTTCGACGGCATTTGCTGCATTTGTCATCGGGAAGTCGTTGGAAATAGGGATTGAGACTCTGGAAGAATATCGGGGACAGGGCTATGCCCATAGAGCATGTTCCCGTCTGATTGAGTATTGCCTTGAGAAGGATTATGAACCGATATGGGGATGCAACAGCGGGAATGTCGGGTCCCGAAGACTTGCTTTGAAACTAGGATTTGAAGAGAGCGCCTGGAGGCCCTATTATCGTCTGCCGGTATAAGACTCCGTCTACCTAATCTGTAATCATGTCTGTGTACTTGAAAAGATATTAGACAACACTCTACATCTATGGTAATATAGTAGCGATAAAAAGGTGATAGGCCCGACGCTTTTCGGGCTTATACTTTGATGGATAGAGCTGCAGCATAGCGTAGCATTGATTACGGAAAGGATAATACCTCATATGAAGAATGTAGTTATCATAGGAGTATCCGGAGGATCTGCCTCCGGTAAGACAACGGTTGCAAATCGAATTAAGGAAGCATTTACGGACAGTGTGGAGCTGCTGAGTCATGATTTTTATTATCTCCCTCATGATGAGTTGCCACTGGAGGAACGGAAGAACCTAAATTATGATCATCCGAATGCCTTTGACACCAAAAGGCTGATTGACGATATCATGAAATTAAAACAGTATATACCGATTGAGCGTCCGGTATATTCCTACACCATTCATAACCGCCTTCCTGAGACTGTAACAGTGAATCCGGCAAAGGTCATTATCGTAGAAGGCTTTATGATTTTCGAGAACACGGAGCTTAGAGAGCTTCTGGATATCAAGGTGTTTGTGGATACGGATGCTGACGAGCGTCTGATCAGACGTATCATCCGGGATGTCAATGAGCGTGGAAGGAGCCTGGAATCGGTGATTACGCAGTATATCAGTACGGTGAAACCGATGCACGAGCTTTTTGTGGAACCCTATAAAAAATACGCGGATGTCATCATTCCTCGAGGCGGCAAAAACGATGTTGCCATGGAGATGTTGATTCATAGAATTAAAGCGATTCTAAATGAAGAGTAATCATTAATCAATTTTAAAGGAGGTGGGCTTACTATGAAAAGCTTAGTTAATTGCATTCATTGCGACATCATATCAATGGAGGGATTGCTATTTGAATTACAAGAAAGGTTCGGAGGTATTGCCGGCCCACCTGCTGAAAGAGATTCAGGAGTATGTTGAGGGAAGTCTGATTTATATTCCCAAGAAAAGTACGAAGGCCGGCTGGGGCTGCGTTAGCGGCACACGTCAGGCGATAGACAGAAGAAATAAGAAGATGATCGGTTTATACAACCAGGGAGAGACGGTTTCTTCTCTCGCGGACCTGTTCCATCTGGAGGAGGAGACGATCAGAAAAATATTATACCAGAAAAAATAGATATAATTATTCTCTGCCTATCCCTTTGAATACGGTTATGAGATAATACGATTGACCGGTCAATTTCGATGGAAAGGGGATGGTTGTTTTGAAAATCGAATTAGAGGTGTTTGATTTATAATACCCTGGAATAGGCGGTGAGCTTGCTCATCGCCTATTTTATGTGCGCCCGGCGGGCGCACGTTTCAACGGGTGTAAGTCCCGAGTCCGCCCGGTAGTGGGAAGGACATAGCCAATGACAAGGGTGTCGTGGGTGACTGCGAATCTGAAGGAAGTCGGATG
>JAEZOB010000072.1 GCA_023414355.1 Bacillota bacterium
CACTTATACATCTACCCCTTTTTAGTAAGTTTGGTCGCAGAACGGAGGGAGGTAGGCTGGTTATAAGTGCATTTTAATATAAAAAAATATCGGGGTGAAGTATCACCCCAATATTTATTATAGAACCGAAAGACCAAGTATAGTACCCAGTGTGGGGAAAATGATGGCTGCAATTACGTTAAAAAAGAAAATAACAGAAATTGCCTGCGCAATCTCTTCGTCGTCAGCATCAATAACAGGTGCTGTTGCAGCAATGGCAGAACCCCCACAAATGGATGAGCCAACACCAATCAGTGTAGATGTTTTGGCAGGTACTTTTAATAACTTGTGCATAGCATAGGCTACAAGCAAAGAGGTTGAGATTGTAGATAGGATAATGGGAAGAGAAGCCAGGCCAACTTTCGCTATTGTCGTAAGATTTAATCCGAAGCCTAATAGAATAACTGCATACTGAAGTATTTTCTTTGATGTGAATCCAATCCCTTCTGATACACTGGATTTATCTTTTATGATTAGCGTCAGAAGCATTCCAATAAGAATAGCTATGACGGGGGCGCCGATCACTTCCATCCAGGCTATAGAGTTTACCAGTATCCATGCAAATAGTGCTATGACAAGGCACAATAGGACACCTTTCCCTTTACTTTTTATAAAAACCATTTTGCTTTTCCTCCTTTTCTGCTATTATAGTAACAAGCAACCATAAAGTAAAATTATTTATTATGATTGATACATAAAAGTAGGTTATGGATAATCAGGAGGAGAGTATGCTTGACTTTAGAATTGAAACGTTCTTATGCGTATGTAAATATATGAATTATACTAAGGCTGCAAAAGAATTAAATATAACTCAGCCGGGAGTATCACAACACATAAAATATCTGGAAGAATATTATGGTGATAAACTGTTCGGCTATACCAATAAAAAGTTGACTTTAACACAAGCCGGACTAGATTTGCGGGATACTATGATTTCAGTAAAACATGATAATGTACATTTGCAGAATAAGATTAAAGAACGGGTAGAAGGGACAAATTTGATAAAGTTTGGAGCTACCCTTACCATTGGAGACTTTTTGCTGCCATTAAAAATTTCAGATTATATAGAGAGAAATCCCAATACTCAAATCGATTTTACCATTGCAAATACAAAAGAGCTACTGACCTTATTAGAGGATGGGAAGATTGATTTTGCCATAGTGGAGGGATATTTTCAGAAAAGTGGATATGAATATCGGACAATATCTAATGAAAAATATATTCTCGTCTGTAGAAAAGATTATCCGTTGGAACAGGTAGAGGATTTCAAAGAACTATTTTGCCATAACTTATTGCTCAGAGAAGATGGATCCGGAACGAAAGAAATTCTGGAACGCTATCTATCGGATTGTGGATACACCTTTTCAGATTTTTCAAGCACATCAGTTATCAGCAGCATACATGCAATAAAAAAGCTACTTGAAAAAGGACATGGCATCAGTTTTATGTATGAAATTGCTGTGAAAAAAGAATTAGAAGAAGGAAGATTAAAAGCTGTTACGATTAAAAATTTTGACCTATACCACGAATTCAATTATATATGGCGAAAAAATAGTGCATTTTATGATTATTATCAAACGTTGTTTTCTTCTTTGTTTCAAGCGGATAATGATGATTAAGCACTTTTATTGCTGCTATACTGAGTATGTAAACTACGATTAGTGTTAACAGAGGTAATGTTTTTTTTGTTTGATTTGTTGTTTTATGGCTATCATCCAAATATTCACTTGTATTAAGTTACATGTCATTGTATCATATATAAAATATATTGATAAGCTGAGACATTATACTACTTGAGGGAGGTTGTATTCATGTTCGTGTTTAAAAATCGCTATGGAGAGCTGCGTTCGGGATGGTCAGTAGTCGTATTGCTTCTAATTACTATTCTTGGTCTGGGTGTGGGGAGTTCTATGGTGCCGGAGAATAGTGAAGAGGCAACGATCGCAATAAAAATTGCAGTAACATTGGTTTATAGCCTGATTACCATTGGCGGTGCAATTATTCTTTTTAAATTAATTTACAAGCGTAAATTATATCAAATGGGCTTCATTGCAAAGGGGTGGATAACAGGGTTACTCCATGGATTTGTGATAGGTGCTGTCTCAATCGGACTACTGTTTGCAATTTTACTTCTGGTCGGACAGGCTAAAGTATCCGGTGTAGACATGGACAAACTCTTATCCTTCACAATGCTGATTGAGTTCTTCAGTGTAGGTATCATGGCATTTTCTGAGGAAGTTCTTATGCGTGGCTATCTTATGACCGCTCTCAAACCAACCAGAAACAAATGGATCATATTTTTGGCACCTTCGCTTCTTTTTTCGCTTTTCCATCTTATGAATCCCGGTGTTACCCTTCTGTCGTTCTTAAATATATTTTTGGCCGGAATGCTTTTTGCCTATATGTTTATTAAGTCAGGAAAGCTGTGGCTTTCATCCGGTTTTCACATAGCATGGAATTTCTTTCAAGGTGACATATGTGGCATGAATGTCTCAGGAAATATACAGACAGCAGTTTTTGAAACAAGGCTCGGTACGAACGAATTGCTGACTGGTGGCAATTTTGGCCCGGAGGGAGGAATTCTCGTGACCTGCATATTATTGCTGGTATTTATGTATATGCGATTTATTTATAAAAGACCGAGCGAACCGATTTGGACCATGGAGAGTGATTTGCCCCTTACGCGGGGAGAGCTTCTGTAAGGCGAAAGCATTAATAAGAGGGTGGACACCAGAAAATGGGTCTCCCGACATTGGAAATTCTTCCGGATATTTTGTAGGAAACCTCCAATGTCGGGAACCCATTTTTTTATGTTGACAAAATTAGTATTTTGGATTATACTTATATATCGGTTCGATATATGCAGTAACGATATATATAAAAACGATATATAAAAGGAATGATCTGTTTCTTAGGGAGGTAAAAATGTTAGAATACATTATTCTTGGTTTTCTTATGTATGGCGATATTAGTGGTTATGATTTAAAGCAGCTGATGAAACGTTCCACATCTTATTTCTATGATGCAAGTTTTGGGAGCATCTATCCGGCCTTAAAAAGATTAGAGCAAAAGGGCATGGTTACTTATTCAGAGAGTATAGAAGGCAATAAATTAAAAAAGGTATATCAGATCAAAGACAGTGGTAAAGAATGCTTTATGAAATGGATAAAAGAACCCATAGTTTTTGAGAAATCAAGGCATGATTACTTGGTGAAAATCTTCTTTTATAGTTTTCTATCAAAGGAAAACGCAATTTCTAACTTAAAGGCACTTCTCATGGAGATTGAACCTGTAACCGAGAATTTAATCCATGAGAAAGAGAATGTAACAGCTAAATTTAATATGAATAAAGTCTTGTACCGCTATTCTACCATGGTATATGGCATTGAATATTACCAGCTTATTATGAAATTTTGCAGGGATCTGATCAATGAGCTTGAGAAAGATTCCCCAGCATCGGGAAGTGAGGATGTATGATGGCGTCGAATAAGAAGATGAAGTTTCCTATGCCTTTTTTTATACGGCAATTATTCTCAGTGATTGGCTTCCTATTTACAATCCTTTTCACGATAAGAGGGATCTGTCAGGCCGTGCTTACATATAAGAACTATTCTGAGGAAATAAGCTCTGCTTTTTCAGCTAAGGATATTGCAAATGGCTTATCTATCATTATTAATAATCTAAAGCATCCCTACATTCCGGTACTTGATCTGTGTTTGACGGTATTATGCATATTAGTGATGGTCCATGGTGTTATTGGATGCTATTATGCGATTACGACAGAGTATAGTCTAAAGAGAATGTTTAAGGAAAAAGGATGGTTCTACTTACAGATTCTTTCTACCTTTGGAGCAGTATACGTTATTATCGCAATTTTGAGGCCAATGAGTGAAATGAAGACACATTCCCTTGTTTTCTGGCTAGTTACTATTTTAATAGCTTTTATAGGTGCTTTTCATATAGCAAATGGATTTTACAATGCAAGCATTACTATGGGAATTTCTGTTTCCCATAAAACAAAATTGACCTTTCGGATTTTGGCTTGGATTGTAGCTATCATATCCGTATTACAAATTCTTGTTTATTTCATATAGGAGGGAAGAAAAATGCAAAACGTAATTATAGTGGGGACAGGAATTTCCGGTTTGACCTCAGCCCTTATACTGGCTCAATCAGGGTATTCTGTTACTATGCTATCGTATTATGAAGCGCTACGATCTGCCTCTAGTATGGCTCAAGGAGGAATTAATGCTGCTGAGTTGCGAGAAAACGACTCTGTTTTGAAACATTTTACAGAGACTATCTCTGGTGGTGTATGGCTTGCCGACCAACAACCCGTTATGGATATGTGTAAATTTGCACCCAATATCATTGCAATGTATGATCGAATCGGTGTTGCATTCAATCGAAATACCGATGGTTTACCTGATACAAGATATTTTGGAGGCTCTAAATATAAAAGAACTCACTATGCAGACACTACGACAGGAGCTCAATTGCTTAATGCATTGGATGGGCAGATTCGCCGTTACGAAGAGCTGGGTCAGATCAAAAGAATATCAGGAAAAGATTTTGTTTGTAGCTTAATTGATGAAAACAAACAATGCGGAGGCTGTATCGTACAGGATATTTATAGTATGGAACTGGAAGCGTTTACCGGTGTGGCTCTCATCATTGCAACAGGTGGTTATTCCAGCCTTTATGGCAGGTCAACCAACGCAGTACTATCAAACGGAGCTGTCGCCGGTCAATTGATGCTTCAGGGGGTGGCGATCGCCAACCCCGAATTCGTACAGTTTCACCCAACTGCAATGGCACTAGGAGACAAACCACGCTTAATTAGTGAATCTGCGCGTGGTGAGGGAGGCAGGCTATGGGTACCTCGAGACGGAAAGCCATGGTATTTTCTTGAGGAAATGTATCCGGAATTAGGAAATCTCATTGCACGCGATATGGCTTCCCGTGCCATTGATCAGGTAGTAAATAACTTAGGACTCGGAGTTGATGGAAAACATCAAGTATATCTTGATATTACGCATTTGGATAAAAACATTATGGAACAAAAACTATCCAATGTAATTGACCTATATGAGAAATTCAGCGGAGAAAACCCACGAGAAGTCCCTATGAAAGTCTACCCCGCTCCTCATTATGCAATGGGAGGCATCTACGTTGATGCACAACACCGTACAGAAATGAGAGGCCTTTATGCTTGTGGTGAATGTGATTTCATGTATCACGGCGGCAATCGTCTGGGAGGCAATTCTCTGCTTTCTGCAACCTACAGCGGCTATAAAGTTGCGAAAACTATTAAGGAAGATAGTGAGGCTGAGATTTTATCACAAACAGATGCTTCAAAGGACGCACCATGGATTCAAAGGAAGATATCCGAACTAAAAAATGAAATGAACGGATATTGGAAACGTAATGGAAGCGAAAGTGCAGATAGGATCTCCCAGGAGCTCGGAGAAGTTTTAACCGACAGTGCAGGAATTGTACGGCATAATGAACAGCTGACACTTGCCCTGAGTAAAATTCAGGAATTAAAAGAACGTTGGAATAAAATCGTTCCTTTAGACAAGAGTAATTGGGCAAATCAATCTATCATAGCAATCAGAAAGCTCCGCCCTAGTATTGTGATGGGGGAAGCGATTATCACGGGAGCTCTTCATAGAAACGAAAGCAGAGGAGCTCATTATAAGCCGGATTTTCCTGATCGAGATGATGCTAACTGGCTAAAAACAACTGTCGCAAGCTATGACGATAAAATCGGTAAAGTAACACTAAATTATAAGCCGGTTGATCTATCCATTCTTCAACCGCTAGATGGCAATCATTAGGAGGAGTGAGAGTATGCCGGATAAAAACATGATATACCTAAAGATAAAGCGACAAGCTTCACCGATAGATAAGCCTTACTGGGAAAGCTTTTCTCTTGAATATAAAGAGGAGGACACCATACTTTCTTTACTAATTCGATTAGAGAACCCTTCTACAAGCTCAAACCCGGTTCATCATGAATGTAACTGCAAGGAAGAAGTGTGCGGTACCTGTACGATTCGGATCAATGGGGTACCACGGTTATCCTGCTCGACACGAGTAGGAGATTTACCAAAATCTACTTTACATAAGCCAATTGTGTTGGAACCATTAAGTAAATTTGAGGTTATACGGGACTTGACTGTTGATCGGAGTCGCATTTCACGTTCCCTGACTCGAGTAAAGAACTGGGTTGAAACAGAAGAATTATTTGGATCAGAAATTAATTATGAACAGAATGTTCAGCACGAGATGTATTCCTATGCTAAATGCATTAACTGTGGAAGCTGCTATGAGGCATGTCCGCGTACAAGTAAATCAGAAAGCCGTTATATAGGGCCTTCAGCAATTGCCCATGTGGTAACGATGAATGATCACCCGCTTGGAAAAGAAAGCAGCGGAGAACGGCTGAAGGTGGTTATGGGGAATGATGGTATATCGAAATGCGGCAAGGCAATGGTTTGTGATAAAGTATGCCCCAAAAAAGTCCCTCTGGTTCGCTCAGTTACTCGTTCAAATAGGGAAGCGTCCAGCAAACTTCTCAATCTAAGATAATATAGGGTACTGCCGATTATGTTTGAATACTATTCAACGATACATTTCTGCCGTCTGTAACAAATGCATAGGGGAAAGGTAATACTTTTTCCATAATTCCGGAAAATATCAGGGATAAAATAACGATGATTGGTAGCAAAATAAATGCTAAATGTTCAATCATTAAAGTTTGAGGTATGAAAAATGTTGGTAAAGTATTCATAAATATGGAGGTAAATTATAATGAAAAACAGATTTGATCCAAATAATAACATTATTAAGCTTTGTATGAGCGGGATGAGTCTGGAGGGCAGTGGAAACATAGAAGCTGCAGCAGCGATGTTTCAGAAGGCATGGAATGAGGCGAAAGACGACTATGAAAGATTTATTGCAGCCTATCATTTGGCTCGTCTTCAAAAGAGTATTACTGACAAACTAAAATGGATGGAAACGTCTTTACAGTGTGTACAAAATATCAATGATGATAATGTCAGGAGTGCATACACAACCTTATATTTAAACATTGCCAACTGTTATGAGGAGTTGGGTGATGCGGAGCATGCAAAGAGAAATTATGAATTGTCCAATTCATGTCAGGGTGCACCTTCTGATCAAGGGCCATTTTATCATGGGACAAAGGCAGAGCTACAGATTGGCGATTTACTGACAGCGGGAGGAACATCGAATTACAGACCTGAGCTTAAAATGAATCATATTTATTTCACAGCCAATGTAAATGGGGCAGGGCTTGCGGCAGCTTTAGCTCAAGGAGAAGGAAGAGAACGCATTTATATCATAGAACCAACAGGCGAATTTGAAAACGATCCAAATGTGACTGACAAAAAATTCCCGGGTAATTTAACACGTTCTTATCGCTCAGAAGCACCCTTAAGAATTATTGGTGAAGAAACGGAGTGGGCCAAACTGACAACTGCGGAGAGAAGTAATTGGCGGGAAAAATTAGCCAACAACAAGGGTCAAATTATTAACTAAACCTTTTGTTTATCATTAATGGAGAAATGAATTATTCTATGAAAAAAGCCGATTATGAAAGAACATTGCAATAGGCAGTATTAGCAAAATAATAGAGTGATAAGAATAGTATTTACAAGAAAGCAAGGGTTTTCAGGTACCGAAATCACCGCATAGCATAGGGAGCGGAATTTTAGATACCTGGAAACCCTTGTTTTTAGCTTGAGAGAAAGAAGCTACTCCTAATTTGAATAGGTCTGTTACTGTCTTTTTACCCAGGCTGCAATATCCTTAATCACTTGCGATTTTACATGATTTGGTGCATTATACAAAGCAAGGTCTGCAGCGCCGTTGTCTGAATTCTGGTCTGTCATAAATAAGTGGCTTAGACCCGGATAGAGCTTGAAGGTAGCATTTTTATGCTTCTTAAGTGTTGTCTTCCATAGCTTATAATCTTTATCTGCATAAACCTGGAAGTCATTTTCACCCTGCAGGATAAGCATAGGAACCTTTAATTTCTTTACCAGGGCAGTGTTATCAATAGCATTGAGACTTCTCCAGTAGTTGGTGGGTATACCGGCAATGACATTGGTACCACCATCTTCTAAGGTCTTTGTCTTATTGAGCTCTGCTTCAAGTTGTGCAAGGTAAGCTTTCTTTTGCTGTATCGTCAGAGATGTTTCGGCATTGATTGCAGCTGCACTCTGATCGCTTATGACCTCTTGAAAGGAACGTAAGGTACCGGCCATTGAGATAAATCCTTTTATTCTGGGATTATCAGTAGTGATTTTGGGTGCCATCATTCCTCCGAGACTGTGCCCGAGCAGATAGATTTGGTTTGTATCGATTCGCTTATCCTTACTGAGCATTTTTACAGCAGCAGCTGCATCTTCAAGTACTTCGTATTCAATGGTGACAGTATATCCATCGACACCCGGATACTGGTAGGTACGCTTGTTATAGCGCAGTGTAGCTATCCCCTGCTCTGCCAGACCATGAGCAATATCTTCAAAAGGACGATTTGGCGCAGCTCCGATAGATTCATTCATGTCCGAAGATCCGGAGCCCTGAATTAATAAGACTACAGGAGGCTTTTTCACACCCTTTGGTAAAGTAAGCATACCGGGCAAATCTTTATCTCCGACAGTGACTGCGACCTCCTTCCACTTGTCTGTTGACTGTGGCTTCGAAGGTGCCTTGGGAGCAAGCATAATATTAATTCCTGCAGGCTTAAGATCCGCAGTATAGCTGATCGTTACGTTCATATCGTACAGGGTACATTCCAATCTTTCTGTAACAATATTCAGACCGCTCTGCTGAGTATAAGTGATGCTAATGGACTCACCGGGTTTACCGATTGCATTCACGAGATTACTCCAGCTCTGTTTCAGCATAGTAGTAGTGAGCTGTTGTTGAAGCTGTTCTGTAGCTGCTTTATGAAAATCTTCAAAATTACCGGCAACGAATTGAGCAATATAGTCAGAGCTGGTTTTTGTAAGTACTTCCTTAACATCTGCCTCAGAAGCAGTCGGAGCCGAGGTACTCATCGAGAATGCAGTAGCTGAATTACTAATAATACTGCCAAGGAACAAAAATAATACTAAAAATAACGAGATACATTTATATTTAACTTTTGAATTTATCATAAAAATACTCCTTTCATTTGATAAAAGATATCAGTAAAAATATCATTAACTAAGTGCCAAAAGTACTTTGGTGCTTTCTGAATATAGTAGACTGCTATCTAAGTTCTCATGCAATAGAAGTCTGTTTAATCCAGAGATGTGCGTAGCACCTTTTGAAACGAATGATACTTACTTCATATAAAGTCCTACAATCGCCATATTGCTATCAAAGCTGATCGTGAATGTCACTGTCTTCTTCTCGTATTTTGCCTGAACCAGTGCAATGGCGTAATCTGAGTCCTTATCCTTCTTACCAACGATATTGACCTTTTTATACTCCTCAAAGGAACCTGCCTTGCCATAGGTTTTTTGAGCGGCATCGGTAAGAACGTCACTGGTCAGGATTTCTTTGATGTCCTCGCGCACCATTGCATTCACACCGTCAAAATCTCCTGCATTCATGTAATTGATCACCTGCTTGGCTGAGGTTTCGACAGTAGCCTTATCAAAGGCAGCGGCAAGCTTTGTGGAATTACAGGCACAAAGCGTGAAAGTGATGATAACACTAACAACAATAAAAAAAATTTTTTTCATATACTCCTCCAATTTCAATAAGTTCATACTGATCAGGATATGGTAAAGCAAAGCTTTGTATCAGCCGGTCAGCATGATTCGTGTTGTAAAGTATGAATCCTGCCATTCATATTGGACATCTCCCTTGTATTGATCTATTACCCGCTCAATATTCTTAAGCCCCAGCCCCTCATGATTTTTCTTGGAGGAACGGAAGGATGCACCCTCACGGATGGGCGACTGATTTGCTGAATTGCGCAGAGTGATAGAGATAAAATTATGTGTCGAACTAATGCGCAGTGAGATTTCCTTTTGTGTGGAAGCAGCAGCGGCGTCTATGGCATTGTCCAAGAGATTGGAGAAAAGCGTTGTGATATCAATATTACGAAGGAAATCCAAGTTCACCTCAGCAATCTTAATATCCTCCTGTATATCAAGCGCATACATCTGTTGAACCTTGTCATTGAGTATAATGTTAAGCATTTTGTTACTGGTATAATATCGTTGACCTAATTGATTCAACATACCGTGGATGTCTTTGACATACTCCTGGCTGATTGGGGCAGCTTCTGTTTGATAAAGATGCTCCAGGGACTGAATATGATTACGAATGTCATGCACCAAGGTTCGGGTGCTATCATATTTATGTTCCAGATTTTCATAATACCGCGTCTGGATTTCCTGCTGTTGCTGATAAAGATTCAGCTCATTTTCCAGATGATTGTTTCTGCTCATGGTATCAATGATATATGTAAAATATAGATTTAAAACAATGAGCAGTAGAATATTAAGCAGGAAAAGTACCTGATGCTCCGTCGTAGGAAAGACATCGAGAAACAGCAGCATACTCAGCATGTTGAAGATGCTGAAGATAGGCAGGATGAAAGAGAGTAGGAGTTGCTTCCATGTAATCCTGTCATGCTGTTTCCTTTGAATCAACGATGTGAGTAAACGAAGAACAGCGTACTCAATAAAACGGGTTCCCAGTATCATAACTATCATATAGGACTGTTGATTCGTAAAATAAATAATCTGTTGTTGAAAGAGCAGGCTCATTCCGACTGCTACAAGAAGATCGGTTAAGTATAAGGCAATAATGAAGCATAGGTAGTAGAGTAAATAAATGCGTTGTCGGTTATACAACAGATATCCCAGAAGAGGAATAACCAGCATGACCAGCAGATTCAACAGACCATTTTTAAAAAAGGATAAGCCAACCGCAATGATCAAATAGGTCCATACGATCATTTGCTTCTTGAATTTCGGTATCGTAACTTTCGTACCGATCTGCTCCATACAATAGAACACAAAGTAAAGGATGAAGAAGCTTCCAATGATCGGTAAAAACCAGTATATGATATAATCGCTCAAACTAAGGCCTCCTCTCTGAAAGATAATAATTTAAGGCTTTACGAAATTCGAGGGATTTCTTCTGAGAAAGAGGAATGGAGGACTGATCCGTCAGTACGATATCATAACCCCTTATGTTCTTTACAGCATAAAGATTTACGATAAAGCTTTTGTGCGGCATAAAAAAGTCATAGGGCTCCAATATCTTCGCCAGATCCGTAATACGGTACCTCATAGAGTGAACTCCCCCGGTTGTATGTAGGTAAACCTTACGATCTATATATTCCAGATACAAAATATCTGCAGATGGTATGCGCAGGAGCCCTTCCTCCCCGTTAAATTCGAGTGGAGGAGCAATCGAAGGAGTCATGTAATCCAGAGCCTCCTCCAGCTGAAGATATAATTCCCGGCGATCTAGCGGTTTTAACAGGTAAGCGAAGGCGTGAACAGCAAAGGCAAAGACAGAATAGTCGCTATAATTCGTAATATAGAGCAGCTTTACATTCTTGTCTTTTTGCCGTAGAAGCTTAGCAGCTTCAAGACCATTCATCTCAGGCATATCAATATCCAGTAGAATGATGTCATAGTGATCCACACTTTCAAGTAACTCTTTTCCACTGTGAAATTCATCGATATGAAATTTGGCTTTCTCATATTCCTCTATGTATTTCTTTGTTTGCTGCAATGTAGCTATATCATCATCGCAGATAGCTATCTTGATCAAGATAATCCCCCTATACTTAAGAGTTAATGCATGTCGACAACCTCATTATAGAATGCAGATGAAAAAATGCAATAGGCTTTACCTAAAGTATGGCAAAAGTGGTATAAGATATTGTTAAAATACTTATTAAGAAAAATAATATTAAAATATTTATGAGTTTCTTGCATTTTCACAATAAATTATATATGATATCAACAGAACGTTACATAACTGACGGAAGCAGGAGACTGTGTGGGAGTACCCACAGGAAGTGTAACGAATATTGATGGTCGACCGTCTGGGCAGGTGAAACACTACTTTATATGTGGTGATTCCTTGCCCGGATTTTTTATGTAATAGGAAATTGCGTCCTATTACATAAAACGCTCCGCATTGCGAACAAGTTCGCATTGGGATGCGCACCTCGCGGTATGGAAGTTATTGCTTCGCAATCCGCTCGGGCGCGAAAGTGTCAGCAAGCTGACACTTTTTATATGTTATGGGCTTAACAGAAAGTGATCAAAATGGAGGATGAAATGATGAACGTGCTTTCGCTTCAACAGGAATTACAAAACAACGCCTATCCGGGAAGAGGAATCGTAATTGGTAAATCCGAGGATGGAAAATCTGCAGTAACCGCATACTTTATTATGGGAAGAAGTTCAAACAGCCGTAACCGTATCTTCGTGGAGGATGGAGCAGGAATTCGTACCGAGGCATTCGATCCTTCCAAGTTAGAAGACCCAAGCCTCATCATTTACGCGCCGGTTCGCGTGTTAGGCAATAAGACGATTGTAACCAATGGCGACCAAACCGACACGATTTACTCAGGGATGGACAAACAGCTTACATTTGAACAAACCTTACGCAGTCGTGAGTTTGAGCCGGATGCCCCAAACTTCACCCCTAGAATTTCCGGTATCATGCATGTTGAAACAGGCTCCTTTAACTATGCAATGTCCATCTTGAAGAGCAATAACGGGAATCCGTCAGCCTGCAATCGTTATACCTTTGCCTATGAGAATCCGGTAGCCGGAGAAGGTCATTTTATTCATACTTACATGCACGACGGCAATCCGTTACCAAGTTTTGAAGGGGAACCAAAGCTGGTTTCGATACCGAACTGCATTGATACATTTACCGAAACACTTTGGAATAGCTTAAATGAAGAGAACAAGGTTTCCTTATTCGTGCGTTATATTACGATTGCTACAGGTGAAGTGAAGACGAAAATTGTGAATAAGAATCAATAAGAGAGGATGAAATCAATGAAAGAAATTCAGTTAAAATACGGCTGCAACCCAAATCAGAAGCCATCCCGCATCTATATGCAGGATGGAAGAGACTTACCCTTAGAGGTGCTAAATGGTAAGCCGGGTTATATCAATTTCCTGGATGCGTTTAATGGATGGCAGTTAGTTAAGGAATTAAAGAAAGCAACCGGATTACCGGCAGCAACATCCTTTAAGCATGTATCACCTGCCGGTGCAGCAGTCGGGCATCCTTTGACTGACACGCTGGCAAAGATTTATTCGGTTGAGGATTTGGGTGAGCTTTCTCCGCTTGCATGCGCTTATGCGCGGGCAAGAGGCGCGGACCGTATGTCCTCCTATGGTGATTTTATTGCTTTGTCTGATGTTTGTGATCTTGACACCGCACGCATTATCAGCCGCGAGTTTTCAGATGGTATTATTGCACCCGGATATGAAGCTGAAGCATTGGCAATCCTGAAGGAGAAGAAAAAAGGAACCTACAATATCATTCAGATCGATGAAAATTATGTTCCTCAAGCATTGGAAACAAAGCAGATTTACGGTATCGCGTTCGAGCAGGGTCGCAATGATTTTGAAATTAATAACGAGCTGTTCTCAAATATAGTGACAGAAAATAAAGAGCTCCCGGAGCAGGCAGTGATTGATATGAAGCTTGCTATGATTACTTTGAAGTATACACAATCGAACTCCGTATGCTATGTAAAAAATGGACAGGCAATCGGTATCGGTGCCGGACAGCAGTCCCGTATTCATTGTACCAGACTCGCCGGCAGTAAGGCTGATAATTGGTATCTTCGTCAGGCACCGCAAGTTCTTAACCTTGAGTTTGCTGACACCCTTCGTCGTGCAGATCGTGACAATGCGATCGACCTTTTCATTGGTGAGGATTATATGGATGTGCTTGCTGATGGTGTATGGGAGAATATCTTTAAGGTGAAGCCTCCTGTATTTACAAAGGAAGAGAAGACGGCATGGCTTTCCAGCAATACGGATGTAACCGTTGGCTCAGATGCATTCTTCCCGTTCTCTGATAATATCGAGCGTGCATTCAAGAGTGGTGTAAAATACATTGCTCAGCCGGGCGGATCAATTCGTGATGATCTGGTAATTGAGTGTTGTAACAAGCATGGAATGGTGATGTGCATGACAGGAATGCGTCTGTTCCATCACTAAGATATCTTTAACAAAGTAGTAATTATATTTATTAATGGACAAAGGCGTCCATATAAAGTGAAAAGGAATCTTTTTCACTTTATGTGGATGCTTTTTCTATATTTTCTCAAAGTAATGAAGTAAGATTTTAGTCTATGTATTTCTGATTCAAAGCATCGTAAGCAATATGAAAATAATAAAATAATTTTACAAAGGAGTAAAATAATGAATAAGAAGGCGTTATTATTAGTGACAATGTTTCTCGGTACCATCTTTACCCCAGCGTGTACTGCAAGTGCAGCCAGTACTACAGCTACGGTAGAAGGTCTTAGGCAGGTTCAGCAGTACAATTTCTCTATTAACATTCTGGCAATGTTACTTGTCGGTTTCGGATTTCTTATGGTATTTATCAAAAAGTATGGTTATTCTGCAACGACAGGAACCTATCTTGTAGTTGGCGCTGGCCTTCCGCTCTATCTTTTTCTTCGCTCAACCGGTATCATCTCTTCTGAAAGTATGAATCCCCAAACAATAGAAGCATTTTTATTTGCTGAGTTTGCTGTAGCAGCTGTTCTTATTTCGATGGGTGCAGTGCTCGGCAGATTACGCACTTATCAATATGCCTTAATTACTATCTTACAAATACCTCTTTATATGATCAATGAGTGGCTTGTTCTGGATGGTGGCTTAGGAGTAACCAAAGGTTTTGTCGATGCGGCAGGTTCCATTGTAATTCATGCCTTTGGTGCGTATTTCGGATTAGGACTCACGATTGCCCTTACAAAGAAGCATCAAAGAGATCAGATCATTGAAAGTGATGAGACTTCTGATCGATTTTCCATGCTCGGTTCTATGATTCTGTGGATCTTCTGGCCCAGCTTTTGCAGTGCGATCGTACCCGAGGCTGACTTTGAGAAAACGGTTGTTAATACAGTATTAGCATTATGCGGTGCAACGATTATTACCTATTTATTCAGTATGATATTTAGAAAGGGCAAACCTTCTATTGCTGATATAGCGAATGCCAGCCTTGCCGGTGGCGTAGCAATCGGAGCAACCTGCAATCTGGTGAGTGCCCCTACAGCTTTTTTGATCGGAAGTTTAGCCGGTGGAATCTGCGTGATAGGTTATGCTGTTATTCAGCCACTATTGCAAAAGTATCTAAAAATTGTTGATACCTGTGGAGTACATAACTTACACGGTATGCCTGGGTTACTCGGCGGAATCATCGCTGTTATTGTGGTTCCTGCGGCTGCAAAAGCGCAGATCGTAGGAATTCTGTTTACGATATGCTTTGCTCTGGTAGGGGGATTTGTTGTAGGCAGTATTGTGAAATTCACCGGTTCCAAGGAAAGAATTTACGAAGATTCAGAGGAGTTTTCTGAGGCATAATAACGCTAAAAAATGTAAAGAAGGTGATGGTGCTATGCTGAATGTAGGAATATTTGTTTTTAATGATATTGAATTGTTGGATTTCACCGGTCCTTATGAAGTGTTTTCTGTTGCTTCCGATTTAAATCAAAATAATCTATTTCAAGTATTTACCGTAACCGAGGACGGAAAGGCAATCAAATCGGTGAATGGTCTTAAGGTGTTACCTGATTACAGCTTTTCAGATCATCCACAGATTGACATTCTAATCATCCCCGGGGGAAACGGAACTAAAATCGAAATTCAGAAGGAAACCGTGCTCAAATGGATCATCGATCATTATAACAGTTCTAAGTTAACAATGTCCGTATGCTCAGGAGCTCGTCTGCTTGGGAAAATTGGTTTGTTGGACGGGGTAGAATGCATAACACATCACGAAGTGATACCGGATCTCATCGAAATAGCTCCGAGTGCAATCATTAAGCCGGGGAAACGTTATCTTGGAAAGGATAAGCTATATACTTCAGCCGGGATATCTGCTGGAATTGACCTGTCACTGCACATTGTGAAACTACTCTGTGGCAATAGTGTTGAAGCTGAGACCAGAGTTTATATGGAATACGAAGATTGGGAAAAATATTTATAGTATTTCTATCGAGTTATGTAGAGACGGTTTTTAAGTGAATAATGAAGAAAGTCGAGCTGAAAAGTGTGGTTTTCAGCTCGTTTTTTCATAATTTTTCATATGTGGCTTCGAAAATAAATTGGTAAACTCTATATCAGGTTCTAGTAGAAGCGGCTGCATTTTCCAAGTCTTTGCATCAGGCATGCCCTTTGCGATTCCTCCTACTAGTTTAAATGGTCCCCAAGTATCATACCCTTTTTCCCGAGCTTTATGAAGTGGTTAATTCTCTTTCCACGTTACAATATAATTCAAACCTTTAAGCATCCTTTCTGGCATACGTTTCTCCCAATTTCCCTTCAATCCGAGCTCTGCGGCGGCAAGTTCAAAGTGGCACATCGCGATGCCCATATCAACATTCTGGAGTCTTGCACCTTCATTACGTTTACTATTATTGATGGCTTCTAATTCTTTCTGATAAAAATGAAAAGTGTTCACACCTTTCTCTTTCACAATTCTCCATGGCTGCATATTACCGGCTGAAGGTGCCAAACGTACACAATCCAATACATCAGTGTATTTCCCACACTCATTCTCGTTTAACGGATTGCCATTATCGTTGTTATAAAAAATCTCTCCAAATAATTTTCTTTTACTTGCACGAATAATAAATTCAATTGCCTGACCTCGAAAGGTTTTTTTATCACTCGAATATCCTATCGGAGTAATGGCTGGAATAATTTCATTCCCATTAATACCTAGCCTTGTAGCAAAGGTACTCCTATCAAGTGCGCCACCCAACCAGCAGGTTCCAAGGCCAAGTGAAGTTGCCATTAGGATATTCCTTTCCATACAATAGCCAAAATCCTCCATAGAAGAAGGTCCTTTATTCACTGTTCCAGCAATAAAGAATTTCGGGCCTTGAATGATTCCATATACACCAAGCTCCTTGAGTTGGTCCTTATCATAAGTGGAAGCATCTACTATCTCAAAACGTATTTTATTTCCGAAAGGGCCTTTCGTGTTTGTATGAATGAATTCTTTCAGCTTATCTATTTTTTGGGTTTCGATCGGTTTACTGCTGTAATTTCTCACTGAGTGACGTTCCTTTATTAACTTAATACTTGCTTCCATTCTATATCCCCTTCTTTCTGAATTTGTATTATGCATTATACTATGATAGAATGCAAATTGTAAGTATGCACTTTTATGGTAGGTACTATCCATATGGTAAGTAAGAGGATGAGGTGCTTTACTGATTTTTTGAAAGGAGTGTCGGGTATGTCTACGCGACTGATGATATGAAAAAGTGTGAAGAGGCTTATATATATTCATTGGAAAATACTTTGAAGATTTTCGGAGGTAAATGGAAGTCAATTATTATGTGGTATCTGCATAGTAATGGCACAAAACGCTACGGTGAAATTAAGAAGGTACTTCCCGGTATCACACATAAAATGCTGAGCCAGCAATTAAGAGAGTTGGAGAAAGACGATATCGTGATAAGAAAGGAATTTCCCCAGGTTCCACCTAAAGTTGAATATTCACTTACGAAAAAAGGAAGTTCACTAATTCCAATATTATTGTCGATTTGTGAATGGGGATTTGATAATCTGTAATGCAATGACATTAGGACAGTAGCAATGATACCATGGGTTGAAATATGGTTGAACCAATATCGTTGAGCTGATACCTATTTATATGTTGACATTGTACTTAACTCCAAGCTTTATAATATTAGTGGTAAGATAGTGATCAGAATGTAATTATTGTGATCCTTTTGAGGCTTTAGATAAAAAGAAGTAGGGTGGGATCGTTATTTTTTATACAAGAAGCGAAATTTCAAGTATGACAGGAATTGGATTTGAGGCATTAAGATATTATGAGAAAATCAATCTTCTATCTCCTCCTTTAAGAAACTCTAATAAGTACCGACAATATGATGAAAGCACCATTGAACGATTAACATATAAAATTAGCTAAAAAATGTGGGTTTACTTTGAATGAGATAAGAAATTCGCTGGGGCTTTTTGATAATCAGCAGGACATCCATTTGAACACCGACGAAATCATTGATCTCAAAATTCAGGAGATAGATGATAAAATGAATTTATTACAAAGCATGAGAGAAATGCTACTGGCAGTGAAGGAACCGCTGAAAAATAAAGAGTGCAATCAAATAATGTCAGTACTTAACAAATAATTAAGATGACTAGATAACATAAGCGTAAAAACATATAGCATTCCTATTGGTTTAACGTTATACTAAGTAGTAGATTATTTATTAACTAAAATATATATCCTCGAATTCAGACCCATACATTTGTCTGACAAATCTACTACTTCAAAGGAGAATAAAAAATGAAAAAGCAAGGCTTTAATCCTTATCTGCCCTCATGGGAGTATATCCCGGATGGAGAACCTTATGTTTTTGATAATAGAGTCTATGTATACGGATCTCATGATCGGTTTAACGGATATGCTTATTGTTTAAATGATTATGTGTGCTGGTCCGCACCGGTGGACGATCTTTCGGATTGGCGCTATGAAGGTGTGATCCTAAAAGCTACCGATGTGGAAGATAATGAAGACCGTGACAGCTGTCTTTACGCTCCGGATGTTGCTGTGGGACCGGACGGCAGATATTATTTATACTATGTTGATAGCAAGCGTTCTATCGTTTCAGTTGCTGTTTGTGATACACCGGCAGGCAAATATGAATTCTATGGATATGTTCATTATGCGGATGGGACATACCTTGGTAAGAGAGAGGGAGATGAACCTCAATTTGACCCCGGAGTTCTTAGAGAAGGGAACAGGACTTATCTGTATACCGGCTTTTGCGGAAGAGGCGACAAATCAAGAAGTGGAGCTATGGCTACGGTACTTGGTCCGGATATGCTGACGATTATTGAAGCCCCGGTATTTATTGTACCGAGTGAGCCTTACGGTAAGGGGAAAGATTTTGAAGGCTTTGAGTTTTTTGAAGCACCCTCCATCAGAAAACACGGAGATACTTATTACTTTATCTATTCCTCTATCTCAATGTCCGAATTGTGCTATGCCACCAGTAAATACCCTACGAAGGATTTTAGATACGGCGGAGTCATTATCAATAATAATGACCTGCATATCAGCACTTACAAGCCGGCTGATAAGCCAATGTTCTACGGCGGCAATAATCATGGCAGCATAGTTGAAATCAAGGGACAATGGTATATTTTCTATCATAGGCATACCAATGGAACCAATTTCAGCAGACAGGGTTGCCTTGAGAAAATTGAAATACTACCGGACGGAACAATTCCGCAGGTGGAATTGACTTCCTGCGGACCAAATGGAGGACCCCTTGAAGGACATGGAGAATATCCTGCATATCTGGCCTGCAATCTATTCTGTGAAGAAGAATCCATTTATACTGATTTTACAGCGTCCTGGATGAACAATCAATTTCCTAAGATCACGCAGGATGGAAAAGACGGTGACGAAGAAATCGGATATATTGCAAATATGAAGGCCTCTGCGACTGCCGGGTTCAAATATTTTGATTGCAAGGGTATTAAGAAAATTAAAATAAAAGCTCGTGGATATGCTCAGGGAGACTTTGAAGTAAAAACCTCCTGGGATGGTCCGGTACTTGGGAAAATATCAATTGTTTATTCTAATGTATGGAAGGAATATTCAGCAGATATCGTAATTCCTGATGGGATTCAGGCATTATACTTTACTTATACCGGACAGGGAAGCGCAAACCTGGCATCCTTTACTCTGGAGTAATGTTGTAATACTATAAAATGAGGTAATTGGAGAATAAGGATATCTGTCGAGGTTCGCTAGATAAAAGGAGATTAAGATATGAGCAATTCTATCTGTATTCAAACCGATAGATTACTAATCAGAACGATTGAGCTAACGGATAAGGAAGACTTCTTTCATTACCGTTCTATGCCACAGGTCTATAAATATCAGTCCTGGAAGCCAAAGCAGATCGGAGAAGTTGAAGAATTCATTCGAAGGAATGCCGGTGTTGCCCCCAATACGGTAAATGCATGGCTTCAATTGGCTATCTGTTTAAAGGAAGGACGAATGATTGGTGATATAGGAATTCATTTTATAGATGATCATCAGATAGAAATAGGATATACCTTATCTCCCGATCATCAGGGCAAAGGATATGCAATTGAGGCTGTGAAAGCTGTGATTAATTCTATATTTCTTGAATGGAATAAGCATAGAATCACAGCATCCGTCGATCCGGAAAATACTCCATCAATCATACTTCTGGAAAAGCTTGGCTTCCGAAAAGAAGCACATTTTTTTAAGAGCTTTCTTATGGAGGATCAATGGTGTGATGATGTTGTTTATGCGATGCTGGAAGAAGAATGGACAAGATCATGTATCATCGAGTGAAGGAATTTGATAATGAGGATACCGTATGATTAAAAGGGAAGTAATTAATCAAAGCATTGATTATATCATACAGCATATTGACGAGAAGCTTACGTTAGAGGATGTCGCAGATCATTTTCACTTTTCGAAATATTACTTTGACAGGTCTTTTAAGGAGGTTACCGGCGAAGGTGTATATGAATTCATGAAGCGACAGAAGCTGGATCAGAGTGCTGTCAATATTAAGCTGGAGAAGAATAAACCCATCACCGATATTGGTCTGGATTATGGGTACAGCTCATCAAACTACAGTTCTGCCTTCAAAAAGCATCATAACGTTTCGCCGGTTGAATTTCGTAACTCTACCTATGTAACAAGTATGTCGAACCCGTTTTATCCGGAAGGACATTCCGGCTTTGATACGTTCGAAAGCTACCAAAATAAAATAGAGATACAGGACATTCCCGACTATATCGTTATCTTTGAACGAATGATTGGCAATTATGTTGAACTGAAAGAAAAATGGTATTTATTCGCAGAGCAGTATAAGGATTATATAAAAGAGGATACGCTGTTAATCGAACGGTTTTATGACGATCCGGCGATTACGAAGCTGAGCAGCTGCATCTGTGATCTTTGTATGACCATCGAAGAACCTTACAGTCTGGATAATGTGACAACGATCAAGGGCGGTAAATATGCAACCTATCGTTATGAGGGGCAGATACAGAATATTTTTTGCTCTATTCAGGGGATCTTCAGCGTCTGGCTGCCGGCGAGCGGTTATGAGATGGATCAACGCTATGGATTGAATATTTATCGGGAGATTGACAGAACAAAGGAATACGTAAGTATGGATTTATGCATTCCGATTAAATAGAGCAAGGATTCAGAAGTAAAGGGGCAGACATTTTTCTATAATGAGAATTACTAAGACACAGTGATTTTCATCATAGAAAAAGTTTGTAGCTTTATAAATGAATTGGAGGTATTGAAATGTTTGATGTAAGAAAAATGCAAGAACAGGTTATTTTAGGAGTCGTAAGCAATAGCAGTGATATGGATACGGCGAAAGAAATTGTCTATGGTCGCGATGGTGCGGCAATCAATGAAACTAATGCTGACTGGGTAAAATCGACCATGCGCAGATTGGAAAGCAAATTTGACCAGAAAACCACGAAGCAAATCCGTATGAGCTGTCAGTGCGGTTACGGAATGGATGAGAAGCTGGAACTTCTTCGAGATTTGATGGCAGGTGCATCCAATATGGAGGAATTTGCGAATTCTGAAAAGGCATTAGCAGCTGGATTATTTTGTAAGGACGGTGAGCTTTATCTGCAGTTTCCATTTTGTCCTTGTCCGATGCTTGCTGAGGTGGATCGATTAGAGACGAAAACCTGGTGCGAGTGTACCACGGGCTACAGCAAAGTCCTTTTTGAAAAGGCCTTTGGCTGTGAAGTGGATGTCGAGCTTTTAAAAAGCATAAAAGCCGGGGATGAACTTTGTCTTATGAAAATTATTCCTCATGGCTTGCTATGGAAATAAAATAAAATTGTTTTGGAGTATTCCTCATGATTAGCAAAATTAAACATTACATATCTGAAATGGGAATTGATCAATCATTATGTGATCAGGTGCTTCCTCTGTTTCAATTAAAGGAAGTTCAGCCCGGAGACATTATATTGGAATCAGGTGAGAATACGAAGGTTGTTTGCTTGATTTTGCAGGGGATGGTAAGAGGCTTTTATCTTGATGAGAATGGAAATGATATTACCAAATGCTTTTCAAGAGAGAAGGATTGGTGTTGTTTTTATAATTATCTGGATGAAGGACCTTCTCCGATCTATGTAGAAGCGCTAGAGCATTGCATACTTGCGGAGATAAAGGTGAGGGATATACATGAACTGATAATAGAGCATCCATCAATCACCATGCTTTTTCAGAGACTCGTAAGCAAAGCATTTCTGAAGACTGAAGAAAAAGGGATCTCTTTTCAAAGATTAGGTGCGAAAGAGCGATATATCCTATTCCGGGATCAGAATCCAGATATTTGCAGCAGAGTGAAACAAGAGTATATTGCTTCCTATCTGGGCGTTACACCAAGTTCACTCAGTCGGATCAAGAGGGATTTGTAATTGTCATTTGGCAATTACAAATCTCTTTTTATGTGATAGATTCTCTTTAATCAAATATAAAGGAGGTACATATGGGAAAGCAGGTAGTTCTAATCACAGGATGTTCATCCGGCATAGGGAAGGAATTATGCAAGCAACTGAAAGCTGAAGATTATATTGTAGTGGCATCCGCCAGGAATAAGGACAGTATCAGGGATATTGATGCAGATATGATAGTAGAGCTTGATGTCACGAAGGAGAATACGATCCAGGCAGCGATTGCACAGATTATGGATCGGTTTGGAGTGATTGATATTTTAGTAAATAATGCGGGCTATTCAATTCGTTCAGCGATAGAAGAAATACAAATCGGTGAGGTCTTTCAGCTTTTCGATGTGAATGTATATGGGATCATTCGAATGATTCAAGCGGTAGCCCCAATTATGCGTACACATGGACATGGAAAAATCATTAATATTGGATCTGTATCCGGTAAACTGACAACGGGTATCAATGGGGGGTACAGTGCTTCAAAGCATGCAGTTGAGGCAATTAGTGAAGCTACAAGATATGAACTGAAACCATATGGCATTCAGGTGACTGTATTGGAACCGGGAACAATAGATACCGATTTTTTCCTGACATTATCAAAGAACTCTGACGAGAGAATGAGTAACAGTGCATCACCGTATTTTTCACTGTATCAAAGAGATAAGAACTATAGAAAAAGGCAGAAGCGTGCTAATTTGATAAAGTCAGTGGAGTCCATTTGCAGGATCCTAAAAACTGAAAATTTAAGACCACGATATACAATTTCACTTCCCATCATATTTAAAGTCCTGATCAGATTACCTGACAGGATAAGAGAGCGACTTGTTATAAAGTTTAACAAATAGTACTAAAAACGAGGCTGTTGCAAAACATTCTTTGAAAGCCAAGGTAAGGATGCATAGTATCCTTACCTTGGCTTAATGATATGTTTTACAACAGCCCCATTTTAGTGGGAGTTATTCATAGATCAGCATATCTCTGGTCACCAGTTTGTTGAGATTCCTACTGGGTATTCTGCAGGATAGCAATGTCATAGCGAACGCTGCCATGCATCCGATTATTATGCCAGGTATATTTAAGACGAAGCTTGCCGGTGTCGCAAAAAGCGCGTATCCTAATACCTTAGAAAGGGCATAGGTAATCGGAAGGGATAGTAGATTCCCAATCAACCAGGCTGCTCCGGTTAAGATCAGACCCTCCAGCAGAATAAATATGTTAATTTGTTTATGAGAGCCACCAACCGCGCGCATGATACCAAACTCCGGAGTTCGTTCCATTACACTGATATTCAGGCTCCCTGCTAATCCAATGGTACCTACAATGAGCATAAACAAGGAAAGAACAAGTAATAAAGCAATAACTAAATTAATACCCAAGCTGAATTCTTCGAATTTTTCTGCCCCGGTATTAATCTCACGAAGTTGTATTCCGGCACTGTTCAAGGCGGTATCGATCTGATTGATCAGTACTGTCTGTTCCTTTTCTGATAAGCTTATAGTCTGTAACCTCATATCACGTACCTTATCTTTCACTCCAAGGATTTGATTTAAGTAAGTATAGTTAACATATACAGTAGGGGATTCCGGTTGACCAAATACACTGAGAATACCAACAACTTTAAAATCATAATCCTTTTGATTGATCTGAAGGGTTATTGTGTCACCAAGCTGAATATCAGGATAATAGTACAGCAGATGATTATTAATGACAATTTCATTGGAGTTGTCATGTTTTAGCAGACGACCGGATTGCAGCTTCCTAGCCCAAGTATTTTCATCAAACAGGGTAGAGGACTCAGGTGGACCCTCCATTAACACCTTTTTCGTATTATCTCCACCCTTTTCTACATACAACGCAGTTGTGAACGCCCAGCCTTCTACCTGCTTGATTTCCTTTGTGTCTGATATGAGTGATTTTAGTTGGTTTACATCATACAAATTATCCATCGTCAGAATAATATCAGGAATTAATGACCGATAGCTTTTTACTGTAGAACTGAGGCTGGTCTGCAGGTTGAGACTGGTCATCAATATAGTGCAAGATAGAACAAGGGCTGCGATGGTCAGAATGCTTCTTAAGCGATCCTTCATCTGGTTTCTGATGGCGTAGCGGATGATCATGGATAGAGTATGAAGTCGTGAAATTAATCTATTCATACCCCCTGAATGTTTAAACGAACCTCCCTTCCCATTGAGATTCATGGCATCATATACCGTTGCTCGGGAAGCCTTCCGGATCGGGATACTGACGGCCAATAATGGAATGATAAGGGTACTGACAAACAATACGACAGGTAGAAATAGAGGCATACCTGACTTTTGTAATGATATATTTAAGAAATAGGCAAGCTTATTACTAACGAATTTTGCTATCAAGTAGGAAATAGGAATAGACAGAAGATAGGTAAATAACCCAATCATGACCATTTGGGCATAATACATTCTACTGATCTGTGCAGTACTCCCCCCATAGGATTTCATAATGCCGATCACCTTAATTTGCTGCAGCATCGTACTGTTAAATATATTAAAGATAAGAGAACAGGACATAATGATAATAAGGATACCTAGTACATAAAGAATGATATTAATGGCTTTCAAAGCAAGGGAGGCATAAAAGGAATCTGAATTTACGACTTCTGTCTCAGTTACGGTTACACCGGACTTGGACAGCAGATCCGATGCTTTATTACAGATGGCCTCGTTGTAAGCTTTTGTTCCATCCCCCTTTACTGTGAGGTATATTTCATGGTATTTTCCGTCTCCGGGCAGGCTTTGATAGTTATCCATTGTGATGAATCCACAGACATCCCCCTCCAGGGTATACGGCTCTGCTGAGGCATCATATACATAATCCTTGAGAACGAGTTGTGTGGATACCTTATTCTCAATGATAATATCTAGTGTTTCTCCGGCGAGCACACCAAGAGCTCCCTTTGCAGCTCTTTCAATAAATATTTCATTCTTCTGCAGGGAAGGAATTTTGCTTTTTCCGTCCTTGTTTTTCAAAATATTTACCCGATTGTTATCATCAAGAACGCTTAAATTCATATTTACTTTTTTTCTATTTACTACAATCTGGGCTACCAGTGTGGTGGTTCCCTTTACTTCTTCAATCTCAGGTATTTCCTTCAGAATGCTCAGGATACCTTTGTCATAGCCTGAGCATTTGATAATAACCTCAGCTGGTGCTGCATTATAATATTCCTTTTTGATTTCAGGTGTCAGAGTTTGACTTATCATAATTACAATACCGAATATGATATTCGTAAATAATAGAGTTAGTATGATGAAAGTTGTTTTTAATTTGTTTTTTGATAGGTCCATAGTTACTTTTTTGGATGCAGCCTTCATATTAGGCCTCCTTTACGATCATACCATCTGACAGGGTATAGGATCTCATAAAGCGTTCATACATGCTCATATCATGGGTTATCATCAGGATGGTTTTTCCCTTCTGAACCTGTTTCTCAAAAAGATCAAAGACATGATGTGCAGTTCGTGAATCCAGATTACCGGTAGGCTCATCTGCAACAATAATATCAGGATCATTTGCCAGAGCTCTGGCAATCGCAGCCCTCTGTTGTTCACCGCCGGATACAGAACTGGGATATTGATCGGATAGAGCTTCTATGCCCATACTTGCAAGTAAATCCATTGCCCGGTCTCGCCGATCCCTTTTTGTGTATTTCTTGGCAAATTCCATCGGAAGGATTACATTTTCGAGTAAAGTTAGCGTGGATAATAATTGAAAGAATTGAAATACGATACCGACATTTTCACCTCTCCACGTGGTTAATTGTGCCTGAGTATAGGTATGAATGGCTTCATTATGAAACCAGATTTCTCCTGAGGTGGGTTGATCGATTCCTGTCAGCATATTCATTAAAGTACTTTTACCACTGCCTGACTTGCCAAAAATACCGATCAGTTCTCCTTTTTTTACTTCCATATTGATACCCTTAAGAATATTTACCTCCTGATGATTTACTTCAAAATTCTTTACAACATTTCTTACTGTAAATAAGTCCATTGTGTTTCTTGCCTCCATTTTTTTTATTATGGCAACCCTGCTGCCTGTTAGTGTTACTTCAGTTCTATTGTAGAGGTAGAAACAAGAATGAAAATCGGATTTATGGTTGATTTTTCGATATCATATTATAATCTGAGTCCCTAAAATACGGTGCGCAGAGAAGATTACAGTTCCTTTTTAAATCTGAGTACAAAAATAATACACCCTCCAACGTCGGTTTATGATTACCTGACATTGGTAGGTGTACTTTAAGATAATTGAAGGATAGATTACTTTCTTTAAACAGCTAGGTCAACTTATTATATAACTCAAATCTGGAATTTACACCTGTCTTTTTATAGATGTTCATTACATGAGTTCTGACTGTAGATAAAGAAATACAGAGCGTGTCTGCGATTTTATTATAGCTGTAACCCTTCAGGAGAAGTATGATCACTTCATTTTCCCGCTCTGTGATTGCATACTGAATTCGTAAATCACTACAAACCTCGTATTGAGTTTCTTGCACCTTAACATTGTATTTGTTGAGGAATAGAAGACTTAAGAAGCTCATACCAATCATAAAAACAGGAGTAAAGTATAAATGCCGACCCTGATCCGTCAGAAATCCATCCAGAATTAATCCGGGGGTTGAGAGTATCACGATAATAAATATCACTCGAATATCCGCATACCATTTTGTGTCTTTCTTTCTTCTGTTATAAAGAAGATATACGATCAGGATATATAAATATAAAGTAATAATATACCATTCATCTTCAATGATAAACTCGGAATAATTGTTAATCGAGATAAGGAATTCTTTCAGACTGCATAAAATCCACCATGTAATCGTAAAGATCAAAAGAAATTTATTGATCAATCTGGAGTGCTTTACCTCAAACACTTTATTCACTAGAATTGCAAGGATAAACAACGATAAAAATAAACATAGAAACTGAAGACTGCTTAACAGCCTGAATAGCAAAGGGGAATTGTTCACGGCAATCGATAAATAAGCCCAGGTCATAAAAGCACCAAGAAATGCTGTAAATAAACAATAATAAATGAAATAGAACTTGATGATTTCATTTTTATTCGACTTAGTAATAGAATGTATACGACCAATGGAATACATTCCTACGGAAAAGGCTATCAAATAATACAGGATTAAGATGGTCTTCATTCATGATCTCCTAAGTATAATATGGTTTTATTTTACTGCATTTTCTTGGTTGCGGCAATCATTTTATCCGGTTAAATCAAAGACTTACCATGTACTCATAACGTTTTACCAAAGCCTGTTAATAAACTACATTTTATGACAAGTACTATTGTTATTTTGAAGATTTTAACTATAATAATAATTATGAGCTGGTTATATTGATCAGGTTGGTTAGCGTTAACTTTTATGAACCAGACTACTTATGAAACAAAAAGGAGGCATTTTATGAAAAAAGTTTTACTGATCGCTGTGTTGGTGTGCAGTATGATGACAACAAGTGTTTCTGCTGCAGCTAGCATTACTACAAAACCGCTATGGAAAGCAGGAGGGACAGTAAATAAAATTATTGTGATCAGCGACCTTCATCTTGGGGTTGATGATAAGATTTCTGAAACGGTAGCAAATCGAAAGTATCTTGTCGATTTCATGAAGAGAATTCAACAAACGAAGAATATCAGAGAGCTTGTCATTGGTGGAGATTTTCTTGATGACTGGTTTTTACCTTTAAGCTATCCTACTTACAGTGATCCACAAGCTTTTTATGCAAAAGTAATCTCGAATAACCAGATGGTATTTGATGAGCTAAATAAGATGATGAATAAAGGTATTAAAGTTGTATATGTTCCGGGAAACCATGATATGTTATTGAAAGCTGACACCTTGATAAAAGCCTTGCCAAAGCTGACATTTGTCGGTGCGGATGGACTTGGTGCATACATCACAGGCGACCGGAATGAAATAGCCATAGAGCACGGTAATCGTTATGATATTTTTTCTGCACCGGATACGCTGGACAACAAAGATATCACAAACGGAAATATCTTACCCCCGGGATATTTTTACGCACGTATTGCGGCAAGCTGGGTGTTACAAGGTAAGCCGCCTATTAAGAAAAATCTTCCTGAAATCACAGCTGTTCCAAGTAAAGAAGATATTGATCAGTTTGGTGCATATATATACTATTTGCTTTGGAATGGTACATTAAACAGATTTACAAATATTGAGAGGTTTGATGATATCGTTTTTGATCTGAAAATTGCAGGCTTTCATGGTAAATATTCCGTTCAAGACATTTATCCGGTATTACAGTCGGATGGAACGATTTCTTCTCCATTACTTTATAAGAATTTCCAAAGAACCTGGGAGGATAGACAGAGATTGAACGGAGTCATTGCCAAAAGTTCATTTATTGAATCAGCCACAGCTGCAGCTACAGGAGATAGCACGAATTACTTTCCTAAGCAAGAAGAGCTTCAATACGCTGGTAAAGGAATTGATACGGTTGTCTTCGGTCACACCCATTATCCGTTAATCAAAAAATATGATAGTGGCATAACTGTGGTAAACGATGGTACCTGGATCGATAAAAACACCAGCTATCCGGGCGAGATATCCAGAACCTTCGTTGCTATTAGTACCGGCAAAACAACAACTGCTGCTGTGTATACCTACGATACAGATGGTAAATTATATGAAATAACGAAAGGAGTAGCTTTACAAAAGTAATCTGTATCACTTTTCAGAGCAATTTGGGGATGGTATGTCTACCATATAAAATGAAATAGGTAATAGATTAACTCATTCAGATATAGTGAATTCCTAAGATTAGGTTTATTTTATCTTAGGGGTTCACTATATCTCTGAGTGCGTTTTTTATGGATGATCAATGACGTGTTTATTATGTTTATGCAATTATTTAGTCAGCTCAAAGGCAATGGCCAAGCCAGGTAGAGCATTCTCTATTGACAGACCGCTTTCTTTTTCATTCCTGAAATCCTTGAAGGCCGCTCTTAATAAGTTCATGCAGTGTGCCTCAGGTTCAAATGAGATTTTCTCTGCCTTCCCCTCGGAGTAAATGGTACACCCGGACTCGGTAGCAGCTTGAAAGGAATTCTCATAATAGGTGATGGTTGCATTCTCAAAGGTGGCCTCATATCCAACCGAAAACGGAGCGCCCAATGATAGCATTGAGTTACCATGAACAGATACCTTGAGAAAAGCATTGGCTAACAGGCAAACAACCACAGCGCCTGAATTGTCAGAATTGGTAGTAATCTCGGAGGCGATCAGCTTAAGATCCTTGGCAAGCCAGTTCGCAAAATCCAAATCATGGATCATTAATGCAGTCGCAATGGTATCACTACCGAGTCTCCCCCAGATCGGAGGTGTCTTGCGATAGATGGCAAGGTGCTTTAAGGCACCGTATTTCTTGCTTTGCATTACATCATGAAGCATCTGATAATACGGATCATACTTTAAAAACATGTCTACCAAGGCTTTCTTGCCAGTCTTCTTAGCTGCTTCCATAATCTTGATGCCATCCTGTATAGAGGATACGGCTGGGGTTTCAATGAAGACAGAATGGTTGTTCTCTAGTGCTTTCAAAGCATATTCCGCATGTAATCCTGTGGGTAAACAGACATCAATAAAGTCTACGGTGTGATCATTTAATAATTCATTGATGTCGGTTTTATAGTTACAATTACACTCTGTACTTATTTCTTTTAACTTCTCCTCATTTCGTCCCCAAAAAGTCAATTGAACAGAGGGGTCAATTTTTTTGTATAGCTCTCCGTGATATTTGCCGAAACCTGTTCCTAATATTCCAATATGCATTGTAATTCCTCCTTGTATTTGATATATTCATTATATTGAAGCATTTATGACATCAGTATGTCATAAAAGGAGAAGAGAATATGAGAATTCATCGATTAATTAATATTCTAATGAAAATAGATCAAGAGGGGAAAGTAAAAGCGCAAGCGTTGGCAGAAGCGCTCGAGGTATCGTGCAGAACGATCTATCGGGATATTGATGTGCTATGCGAAGCGGGATATCCGATCCTCACAACCACCGGTCAAAACGGGGGGATCACTTTTATGGAGGGCTATCAGCTAAATCTTGAACAAACTGATGATACCTTTCAGACCTTAATAACCCACCTGTATGCTATGCCGGAGCAGGATAAGCTGGTTAACGCCTTAGAGAGTGGAATGAATTTAAAATACATGGGCAATGACCGATTAAGGGATGAGAGTAGACATAAAATATTGATTGATAAAAAAAGCTGGTGGGAGGAAGACTCCACTGACATTGATCTTCAGCTGATTATGAAAGCTTTATTTCTACAACAGAAGCTTAGTATTCAGTACACCCTGAGTGATGGAACAAAATCTGAAAGGATGATTGCACCTTATGGTCTGGTATTAAAGTATACCTCCTGGTATCTGGTGGCTTATTGTTATATCAGACATGAAATAAGAACGTTTCGCTGTTCCAGAGTTGAAGATATCACTTTACTTCAGGAGCATTATGTGATCCCAAGCGACTTTGAACTGAAGAGCTATTGGTCTTTATCGACAAAGGCGTTCAGACAGAGCAGAAGAGAGAGCGAGTATTACCCTGTTGAGATGAAGTTTCCTGAAGCTTTTGGGGCTGTATTAAAGGAGTACGATGTAATCGGGATCAAAAAGGAGGGAGCTTCCATCATCGCTATGATTGATTTGCATAGAAAGGACGTTGCTGAAGAAGATATCAGAGCTCTGTTATGCTATGGACAGATCCTGTATCCTGAAGAGATGAAAGTGAAGGCAAAAGAAATTATGGAGAACAGTATTCAGGCGTATCGGGATTAACAGGTATGATTGGTAGGCGTGTTAGTGTGTAGTAATATGATAATAATAGAGGCTTGTAAGAAATAATTTTGTGAGGCTTAAAAGATCGGAGTATGAATTGGCGGAGGAATATATATGGCATTTAACAGGGGAGCTTTGGAGATTTTGAACAGACTTGTCGGGAGTCTTGATGAAGAAACAGGAGCGCAGATCTACGAGAAAATTGATTTTTTTTTACACCCGCAGGTCAGCTTATTTATGCCGTCCAGCGGGCAATGCAAGTATGCAATTACTCCGAGCCATACGCATCCGGCATATTCATTTATATATTATTTTGAGGCTGTCAGCGAGTTCATTATCGAGGGTAGGTACATAAATTATGACATATCTGATGGGAGATACTTCATAGCTATGTCTCCGGATATTCCTCATCAGGAACCGGAGCAGGACGGATTTCATAGCTATATTGCAATACAGATAGAGGCGGAGTTGTTTCGTCAGACCTTTGGACAATATTCTCAGGCTAAGCCGGTTTTTCTTGGAGAACAGTTTACACCTCACCCGGAATTACTGGGATTGCTGAAGTGCTTTATGCTGGAGGCCAGTGAATATCAGAGTAGGAACACTGATTACCTGAATCAGCTGGCGATGGCTGTGGTTCATCTGACAGTACGATCGGTTCTTTTCGATACACCTCAGATCGCACCTCTTTATGATCGATTTGAGATTGATCGCGCGATCGCCTATATGAACAGCCATTTCTCCGATAAAATAACGGTAGAGGATCTCGCAGGGCTTTCGAACCTTTCCGCGAATCATTTTGCGAAGATATTTAAAGCGGTGACAGGTGAGACACCGATTGACTTTCTTAAACTGCTCAGATTGAAAAAAGCACGCAACATGCTGATAAATAATACGGATAATATCACTGAAATTGCACTAAAATGCGGCTTTAACACCTCCTCGTATTTTTCCTCCTGCTTTATAGAAAAATACCGAATGACTCCGACTGCGTTTCGCCAGAATTTTCTGCAGATCAGAGAATCTTGATAAATAATCTTGGAATATTGAAAGCCAGATTTCCTTCTTTTACTTAGAATAGGCTAATAATCAGAAGGAGGAATGGTATATGAATGAATTAAAGTCTGAAATACTACAGTTTGCCAATCAAAATCCTAGAAGCTGGATTGCTACAAGTGATGAGAATCAGCCGCACGTGCGAGGGATGCTGTTGTGGTTTGCCGATGAGACAGGATTCTATTATCATACGGCTATGGCTAAGAGTCTATCCGGTCAAATCCAGAAGAACCCCAAGGTTGAGGTGGCATTTGAGCGAAACACGGATCAGCCTGACTTTGAAATGCTCCGTATCTCCGGAACAGCAGAAATCGTAAAGGACGATGAATTGGAAGAGCGTCTCAAACAAGAACGTTCCTGGCTGTGGGGAAATATTGCAAATTCAAAGGTCGATACAGAGGTCGTTATCTTCCGTATTGTGAATGCTACAGCTTATATATGGAATATGAAGTGGAATGTGAGAGAACAGGAAGCCCCAAGGGTTCAGTTCTAGAACTTTGGGATAAACTTGACAATCTGCTCTTTATTAGGTTAAGGCAATCGGCGATCAATGTCGGTTGCTTTTCTTGTTTACTGCGTAATTTGATTAAAATGTTTTGAATAGATAGATGGGGTGGAGTATAATGGAAACAAGATAAATGATTCGAGATTAATTTTATTTTTGGAGGTGCACTATGGAAAAATATAGTCAGTATATTTCACCGAACAGGCAATGTAGAGTAACACCCAAAAGTTTAATTAACAATGGAAATGCTGTTTTTGGTACTTTTGATAAAGAATTTGAAGTGATGAATCTGTTGGAGTGCAGAAAACCTGCAGGAAAACTGTTCCCCGAATTTCTGAAGAAATACAGGCTAACACTCTGGGAAGCAGCCGAAATTCATCTGGATCACGGAGTATTATTGGCAGTTGTCTGTGACATGGGTTTATTTGGTATGACCTTGCATGTCTTTTATGACAAGCGAAAGAAGAAGGTCTTTAGCTGGTGTACCAATCTGCCGAGTTCCGGTACTAAGATTGCTCCGAATCTTTTAAATGGATCTGTTTCGGAAGCAAAAACGAAATGCTCCTCTATTAAGTATACTAACAATTTTCAAGACGGCAGATGTTCCTGTTCCGGAGCTCACTTGAATCAAAATAATAGAATTGAATATGAGTTTGATTTAGACCGGGTGTCACTGCCAAGTGTTGTCAGTATTCCTTTCGGTCCGAATAGGCCTTTATATACGCAGAAAGATCTATTTCATGCAAAGGGCCGACTGAAACTAAATAATGAGATTTTCGAAGCAAATGATCATACGATGGCAATTATTGATGATCATAGAGGCTATTATCCCTATCATGCACATTATGACTGGCTTACCACCATGGGAAGAAGTGTCAATGGAGAGGAGAGATCCTTCGCCTTCAACCTTACGCGGAATCAATCGATCAATCAGGAGGATTATAATGAGAATCTGATTTGGCTGGATCACAGAATCAGTATACTGCCGCCTGTTAGCTTTACACATAATGCAGAAGATACAGTCTGGACTGTAAAGGATGAGTATGATATGGTAAATATCACTTTTGAGATAGGTGATAGGTATCGTATGGAAACCCATGCCGGAGTGATAGATATCAATTATCATGTGGTATTTGGTGAAATCAAGGGTTACCTTCGTGACACGGAGGGTACAAAGTATATTCTTGATGGTATGATGGGTATGGGTGAAGATAAAAGTCTAAGATTTTGATGAAATTAAAGTCATATCCTTAGTACATAACAGCAGAAAATATCAAATAAGCCCTCCTTTCGTCTGATATATTCATATCAAGATCATTTAAGGAGGACAACAGTATGAATGAAACAGCAAGTCATATACTTCTCAGTGGGAGTAACTATGAGGTTGGTAAAACCTTGGGCGAGTTCTACAGAAATAATTCGATTCCACTAAACAATGTTATAATTAATGAATCATACCTTTCTAAAGAGGATGAGCAGCAGATGTTTCGACTATTTGATGACTACTGTCCTGGGATGAACGAGGAAATCGCAGGCTTTGCGGAGGCTTTGAAGGTATCTCCCGTTCAGCTTCTTTATTACGCAGAGACCTATCTATGCCCCGGATGCAGCCAGATCGCGCTACTTCCGGCGATGAGTACGAATGGACATACAATTCTAGCACGTAACTATGATTTTAAGGATGGAATTGAAGAAATGTCTGTGGTCACTACAAAAATCAAAGGTAAAAATGCTCATGTCGCATCCTCGGCATGGATTTTTGGACGCGGTGACGGCTTAAATGAGCATGGTCTGGCTGTAAGCCAGTCGGGAGTCGGGATACCTGTCACCAGGAATATGCCTAATACAGCGAGAGCTGCAATCAAAGGTCTGCAGTTCTGGGCGGTTATTCGATCTGTTCTTGAGAACTGCGCGAGTGTAGAGGATGCGATTGCATGGACTAAGGATATGCCAATTGCTTTTAACATCAACATGATGATAGCTGATCAATCCGGTTCTGCGGCTTTGATTGAAACGCTCAACGGGAAGAAAGCGGTTAAGAAGATTGATGCCTCATCCTCAGAACAGTATCTGATTGCCACAAATCATGCGCATTTAGAGGAGCTAAAGCCTTATGCTCCGATGGCTTTGAAAAACTCCATGAACAGACAGGGTCTGATCGGAGATTATATTTCGAAAAGAAACGTTGTTTCTGCGGAGGATTTACAACAGCTGTTATCAGAACAATATCCTGCCGGACTGAGTTGCCGCTATTATGATTATTTTTTTGGGACACTGCGAAGCCAGATTATCGATGTAACCGAGGGTACGATGTCCGTTCGCTGGGGATCCCCGGAGTTGAATGAGTGGCATACCTTCCGTATTAATGGCAATGCACCATACGAAATGCTTCCTGTCAGATTAATCAAGGAAGCAGCTCCCTTCGATTTCTATGAAATGATAGAGAACAATTGACCACGAGAAAGGCAAAGGTATATGGATTACTTGCAGCAGCTGGAAAGAGCAATCATTTATATTGAGAATAATCTTAAGGAAGACATACATGTAGAGGAGGTGGCCGGTAATGCCGGCTACTCCTATTATCATTTTCATAGGGTTTTTGAAGCCGCATTGGGAGAAAGCATCGGAGATTATATCCGAACAAGGAGATTGAACTGCGCAGCTTGTGATCTCGTCTATACAGACAAAAGAATCCTTGACATTGCGATGTACTATCGGTTTGAATCACAGGAAGCCTTCAGCCGTGCCTTCAAGAAGATTTATAAGATTTCTCCCGGCACCTACAGGAAAAATAGAATAGAATCAATGATTGGAAGCAGAAGGGAATTGACTCCCGGACATCTGAGGCATATCTCTGAAAGGATGACCATTAATCCTGTGATATGTCAGATAGAAGACAAGAAGCTTGTAGGCATGCGATTTCGAACTACGTTACGAAAAATCACTTTGATCGAGGCCTGGAAATGTTTTGAATACAGAATAAAAGAAATTGGAAATCATACGGATAATACACCTAGGTATGGAATCTGCGAGGTTCCTCCGGATTTTGACATCGCCACGTTCAACGAAAATACGGAAACAGAACATTTTATCGGAATAGAGGCATATTCCATTGAAGATTTACATCCGGGAATGTCGGTGAAACACCTTGATGGAGGCAAATATGCAGTATTTACCCATAAAGGAAAAATTGATACCCTAAAGATGACCTATGATTATATCTGGGGGACATGGCTCTTGTGTTCAGGTATGGAGCTTGATCAAAGAGATGATTTTGAATTATATGATGAAAGGTTTCTAGGTGCTGATAACAAGTACTCGGAGATTGCTATCTATATTCCTATAAAGTAAAGAAAAGATAGGGATTCTTGCATTTGCTGATATGCGAGAATCTTTTTCTTTTCTATTTTGACATTTTACTACATTCTGTGCGATACTAAAAACATAACTATAATTTTCAAATACATTTAGCCATGAAACCAGATTCTGCTTTATCATTTTTACTCGTGCAAGACTAACTTAGTGAATCACGAATTAAGTCATGCAAACAAGAATTTACCTTTTCACTTTATAATTATTTTTACGAAAAAACCTTGACTTGGAGTTCACTCCAGGGATTACAATCATACCAAGGAAGACTTAAGGAAATCTCAAGGTGGTCAAATGCTAAGTTACAGAACATCTGAAACAGCTTACTGCATTGAGCCTCCAAAGACAGAGATCCTTATATATTAAACAAAAAGAGGGGATTAGAAAATGGTTTATAAGGAATTTCAAGGGTTAAAGCTATCTGCGTTAGGTATGGGAGCGATGCGTCTCCCGGTAGTGGATGGAAATTACGAAAATATTGATGAGACAGAAACAAGTAAAATGGTTGCTTATGCTGTGGAACATGGAGTGAACTACTTTGATACAGCCTGGGGTTATCACAACGGTCAATCCGAGCTTGTCATGGGCAAGGTATTAAGCCAATATCCGAGGGATAATTTTTATCTGGCAGATAAATTTCCGGGGTATGATGCTGCCAATTGGGATAAGGTAAAAGCGATTTTCGAGGAGCAGCTGTTAAAATGCAAGGTAGAATATTTTGACTTCTATCTGGTTCACAACGTATGCGAGATGAATATCGATGCTTATCTGGATCCGAAGTACGGGATCTATGATTACTTAGTAAAACAGAAAGAAAATGGACGAATCAGACATCTTGGATTTTCTATCCATGGAAGCTATGATATAATGAAGCGCTTCCTTGAAGTATACGGTGATAAAATGGAATTTTGTCAGATCCAGCTAAACTATCTGGATTGGGCCTTCCAAAATGCAAAAGCGAAGGTAGAGCTAGCGGAGGAATTTAGGCTTCCGGTATGGGTGATGGAACCTCTTCGCGGAGGCAGCCTGTGCAAATTATCAGAAGAAGATGAGACCAGGCTGAAGGCTTGCCGCCCGGAAGAAAAGATTCCGGCATGGGCATTCCGTTTCTTGCTGTCATTACCAAGTGTTACTATGGTCTTGTCAGGAATGTCTAATTACGATCAGATGGTTGAAAATATTCATACTTTCGAGGAAGAGAAGCCTCTGAGCAAAGAAGAAAACGAACTCCTTTTATCGATAGCGGACGAGATGTTAAAAAAGAAAATCCTTCCTTGTACAGCGTGTCGCTATTGTACGAGTCATTGTCCGCAGGAGCTTGACATTCCAACCTTATTAGCGTTATATAATGAACACAGTTACACAGGAGGAGGCTTTATCGCTCCTATGGTACTGGGATTACTTCCACAAGAGAAAAAACCTAGTGCCTGCATCGGTTGCAGAAGCTGCGAAGAGGTCTGTCCGCAGCAGATCAAGATTTCAGAAGCGATGGCGGATTTTACACAAAAGCTCAGCTAAACGAAGGTAAGCCGGTTTCACTTTTGCAAAAGAATTTTACGGAGAACAATATGAAGAAGACAAATTTAACTTTAATGGTTTTTACCCTGATGAGCTTTGTGCTTGCGATGATATCCTTAGCGTTTAACGGTATTTTAGATATCGTTGCCCAGTCAATGAATATTTCGGTAGCGAGTTCCGGATTATTGAATACCATGTATGCTTTTGGTGCTGCCTTTGGTGCTCCAATCACCTTGGTTGCTTTCAGGAGAATCGAGCGTGTTAGGATGCTAAAGATCATGTTATCAATTACGATTCTGATGACAATAGCACTTGTATTTGCACAAAGCTTTTGGCAATTACTCATCACCCGACTTATTATGGGGATTTCGGCTAATAGTTATGGGGTATTGGCTATTTCAATGGTTGTATCGCTTTCTACCAGAGAAAGACAGGGCCGTTCTATGGCTTATTATTTCATGGGCAGTTCCCTGGCACTTGTCATCGGTATTCCGATGACACGTGCTCTATCAGCTGTCCTTGAGTGGCGAAGTATTTTCTGGATCTTAAGCGTTTTCATGTTATTGTCTTTGATTTATTTTCTTCTGTTTCTACCGAAAGGGGACCATTCCTCCACAAAACTGGAGTTGAAGAAAGAATTACAGTATTTTAAGAATGGAAAAATCCTATTGATTTTTGCGTTTACGTTGATCATGTTTATTGGCTATAATGCATTTTATACTTATGTAACACCTTATTTGCTACTGCTTTTTCCTTCCCTGAAAGCTGTGATGAGCCTTATTCTTGTACTGATTGGTATTGCCAGCTTTATCGGTAATCTCCTGGGTGGCATTGTATCGGATCGTATTGGCTATGCAAAATCAATGCTTTTGGGCGGGGGGCTTATGCTGACCTTAACCCTCTTAATTCTTGTATTTCAACCTGTTTCGGGCTTTAGTGTATTCCTGGTTATCTTGTGGATCCTGAACGGATGGTTTACAGGCTTACAGCTTAATACCGGAATCGCTCAGGTGACTGAGAATAAGTCCAGTTTCATGATCAGTATTAACAGTTCGTCGATACAATTGGGCGGTGCCATTGGTTCCAGTATGGCGGCCGTTGTCATAAACCTAAGCGGGATTCAAAATATCGTCTATATTACTTTAGCAGCGAGTATAATCATGCTTCTTCTACAATGGACTTCAATGAAGAAATATTCATAAAATCAAAAGGAGTTCACGAGAAAGGCTGATCCTAGCGGTATACTTATATCATCGGGATAAGCTGTTTTGCATAAATGACATTACCCAGAAGCATTTTTTTTGTTGAGAAATGAAGGGAGAAAGATATATGTTAGGAAATTTCAGCTACTCTAATCCTACAAAATTATATTTTGGAGAAGAGGCACTTGATTCTTTAAATGAAGAATTACCTAAGTACGGGAAGAACATCCTGCTTGTCTATGGCGGGGGTTCCATTAAGAAAACCGGATTATATGATAAAATAATTACAATTCTAAGAGATAATGGAAAAGAAGTTTTTGAAGACGCAGGAGTTATGCCCAATCCCACAGTTGAAAAAATGTATGAGGGCTGCAAGAGGGTTAAAGATAATAAAATCGATCTGATTTTAGCAGTGGGTGGTGGCTCGGTCTGCGACTATGCAAAAGCAGTTTCAGTTTCAGCATATTGTGAAGAAGATCCCTGGGATAAATACTTTCTGCGTTATGAAGAAGTAGATAATAAGATTATACCGATAGGATGTGTTTTGACTATGGTTGGTACAGGTTCCGAGATGAATGGAGGCTCTGTGATTGCTAACCCTGCCAACAAGCAAAAAGTCGGACGTGTCTTTGGCGAAAATGTTTACCCGAAATTCTCTGTGCTTAATCCGGTACTTACCTATTCCGTACCGCAATACCAGATGGTCGCTGGCTTCTTTGACATTATGTCTCACATCCTCGAAACATATTTTTCAGGTAATGATGATAACACCTCCGATTATGTTATGGAAGGCTTATTAAAATCCCTAATCCATAGTTCCAGAATAGCAATAAAGAACCCTACGGACTATGAAGCAAGAAGTAATATTATGTGGACAGCGACCTGGGCGCTCAATACCTTTGTTGAAAAAGGAAAATCCGGAGACTGGATGGTTCATATGATTGGACACTCTATCGGGGGATATACTGATGCAACCCACGGTATGACCCTGGCCGCAATTTCCATGGCATATTATCGGTTCCTCCTGCCCTATGGATTGCAGAAGTTTAAACGCTATGCAATCAATGTATGGGATGTAAACCCGGAAGGGAAGACGGACGAACAAGTTGCCAATGAGGGTCTTGACTTCATGGAGGCATATATGAATGAGCTTGGTCTGGTAATGAACCTTAAGGAGCTGGGGGTTACTGAGGATATGCTTGATGGAATTGCAAAGGGTTCTTACATTTTACAAGGCGGTTATCAGGTCCTAGACCAAGATGCAATTGTCACCATTTTAAAGAATAGTATGAAGTAATACAAAGGAAGCTTTTGCAGAAGAAGGTTTGATTAACAGAGAAGCTGAGGAAGAGATATCTTATAAATCATGAAATGCATGTGTTACCTGGAAATTAGATTTTCTGGCAAATACATGCATTTTCTATATATGATAACGGTTACATTGTGGTAAAATAAAGGATGAGATGGTAGTTTAGCATATGGAACCGACAGGTTTGAGGTCGCGGAGGTGATCCTATGGAGTGGAACAATTCATCCGTAAGTATGTGGTTGCTGCAAGGTGATGTATCAATACAATATCAAACACACAGAGATCTTCTTGGCTCTTCATCGGAGCTTATTGAAGAACTTCGAGACAAGATCTCAGAGGAAGGCTGGGGAAAGCGTTTCCTGGCAGAACGAGACGAGCAATCCGGTCTTTGGGGAAACGGTTTCTATTCTCCTAAATGGATCTCTACGCATTATACCTTACTGAACCTAAAGAACCTGGGGCTTAATCCGGCCTGCCCTCAGTATTGTGATAGCAGTACTCTGCTGCTTGACAGGTTGTGGATCAATCAGGGTCGGGTGAATAAGTACAGACATCAGGATTTGTGTGTCTGTGCCATGCTCCTGAGTATCTGTTGTTATGCCGGTATTCAATCTCAGAAGCTTTTTGAAATGGTTGATTACATATTAGACCATCATTTTCCGGACGGTGGTTGGAACTGCAGCTGGGAAATTGGCGACCGGCATAGTTCTCTTCATACGACTTTAGCGGTGCTGGAAGCCTTTCGAGATTATGAGAACTATGCTTATACCTATCGAATTGAGGAGATCAGAAGAAGTATTCCACATGCTTGTGAATTCATCCTGGAGAAAAAGCTTTTCCGGTCCGTACATACGGGAGAAGTGATTGATCAGAAGATGCTGAAATTGTCATTTCCCTGCCGTTGGAGGTACGATATCCTACGTTGCATGGATTATTTTACGTCTGTTCAGAAAAGCTATGATAGCCGTATGGAGGAAGCATTGACGCTTATTATCCAAAAGAAACGAAAGAACGGTTACTGGCCGGTCCAGCAGAAGTATTCAGGACTTGTTTATTTCGACATGGAGAAAACAGGTGGAGACAGCCGCTGGAACACGCTCCGAGTCTTATGAGTTCTGAAGTTATATAAACCTGAGTTATATAAAGAATATATAATAAACTAGTACCGCCAGCGTCAACGGCGGAATGGATGATTAGTGTGACAAATAAATTTTCACGAGGCAATCTGCGCGCTGCACAAATCGATAGACTAGGGAAGGGCATGGTTATTAAGATGAAAGAATTTTATACGGTAGGGGAAGTAAGTAAAATATTCAATGTATCGACAGATACTTTACGGTTCTATGATAAGATCAATCTGATTAAGCCCTGGAAGAACGGCGACAATGGATACCGGTATTATTCGAAAGCCCAGTTTGAGATGATCTCTACAATTATATTGCTGCGTTCCCTTGGGACTCCAATCCAGAAACTCAGTCAAATTCTGAACTATCAGGATGCCAGTGGGATTGAACATGAATTGTTGAGATCAATTGAGGAAATCGATGTTAAAATAAACGAACTTCAAAGCCTTAAGGCCAAGTCATCCTCACTGTGTAATAACATTAAGGATACCTGCTATGATGAAGAAATTACTGTCAGACAATTACCAAGATTATGGCTTTTGTCGAAGGAGTTTGGTGCCAAAGATGAACTGGATATTGAGGAAATCCTAAAAACGAATCACGCTACCAACGAAGGCTGGTTATCCTTCGCCAATATTATCTCTACCATTGACCAGGAGAAGCTGAAAAAAGGGGAATATCACAGTTATAAGATCTATGGTTTCCTGTCGGAACATCCTTGCGATACAGAAAGTAAGTATCTTGAGATTATTGAAAGCAGATTATGTGTCTGCTGTAATGCCAGAGTGGATAGAATCGACCATTCTGATATTGATCGGATATACAACAATATGATGACTTTTATTCAGGATAATGGTTATACGATTACCGGAGATGCTATAGAGAGACATGTTCTTGATTTATATCAGGGGCAGGAGAGGGAGCTTACGATATTCTTTAAGATATATATACCGGTATCCAGAGAATAACAACATTAAATGCTTAGTTTTTATCGAGACATACACTTATAGTGAAGGTATACTTTCAAAGATAGACATAGGAATATTTAAGCTTTTTATGATTAACGTATCATAAGCACCTTTTGATACGTTAATCATTTTTTCTATATTTTGTATGCAAGTACCTTTTTATAGTTTTATTTTATATTTTGACTAACTGTTTTTGTCTTATGACCTTTGGTCATATGTTTTATAACTTATGTTTATGAAGTGTGTAATATAGCTTTACAGAGCTATTTTACCCATGCAATCAATCATTTAATTATGCATTCTACTATTTATTTATGATATTCTTGACCTTGGAGTTACTCCAAGGTATATAGTGGAAATAGAAGTAGAGAAGACTTCTGTGGGGTTTCATAGAGGACTATACTAATTAAAATGGAGAGTGCGCATATGGGGAACATTTTTAAGAAAATCAGAGCTCAATATCGGTTCAGCAAAGGTGGATTATCCTTTAAAGAAAAACTGACGCTGGCTCTGCCGGGTCCGGCTTCCGTGATCGGACCAATTATTATTCATAATGCTTTGATTAAATTTTATACGGATATTATTGATATTGATCCGGTATATATCGGATGGATCTACTTCGTCTATAATCTGTGGAATGCGATCAATGATCCTCTGCTCGGTGTGTTCGTTGACCGATTTAAATTCAAAGCAAACAGGGGCAAGTATGTGTATCTGATGCGCGTTACTGCTCCGATTATGCTGTTGTCTATCTTTGGAATGCTATTTTCCAGTCCGTCCTGGAGCGACTGGATTATCTTTGCTGTTTTGCTGTTCGAGCTGTTTATCTTCGATACGGCTTATACTGTTTATACTGTAGCCTATCAATCCTATTTTCTTATTGCAGCGCCTTCGAAGGAAGAACGAGTCGATGTGGAAGTAATTCGGACTTATATCGGCAATGCACTTGGATTTCTGACTACCATCATACCCACGCTTTTATTGGTGGGGAATGGGAATAGGATGCTGATCATACCTATCTTTACTGTGGTGATCGGTGTGAATGCCGTCATGTATGTTCTGGCCTTACGCACATTAAAGGATAAAGCTGAGCTTTACACGAATATGACTGGGGAGACTCAGCACCAGAAGTTTCAGGAGGTATGGAAGGAATCACTGGCGATCTTGAAATCAAAACCGTTTCTTACCTATCTTATTTTTTTCATTACGGCAAGAGGAGCAATGTCTTATTACTTTACACCCTTTCTGTTCTATATGGATAAGGTGGTAAAATCCTCAGGACTGGTAGCTACGATAGCAGATGTTGTTCCCGGCCTGATTATGCTGGCTGTATTGCCTGTGATAGGTACTTTGATTAAAAAAATCGGCAGCAAAAACATTTTAATTATTTCCTATGTTCCTGCATTTTTCGGCTTTTGCGGCTTACTTGTAATCAAGCAGGCATGGCAGGCTGTGATCTGCTATACCCTCATCGTTGTCAGCTTGAATATGTGTCTGACCGCAGGTGTTGCGGTCAACGGAGCTCTGATAGACGAGAATGAGAGAGCGACCGGGATTCGAAAGACCGGATTATTTAATGGACTTTTCGCATTGATTGCAACAACCTTAACTAGTTTTCAGTCAATCATTTTCACAAATATCATTCAGTGGTTTGGTTATGATGGCAATGCTGCTGTTCAGACAGAGAGAGCAGTTCAGGGTATCAGGATTGGTGCCGGGTTGGTACCTTTAATTATGGGAGCAATCGGTCTCATCCCGCTCCTTTTATTTCCTATTGGAAAGGACTTAGAGAAAGAGCTTTCTGAGTACAGTACAGGGTTACGAAGAAATGAAGATAGGTCACAGGAGCCAGATAGCATTGCTGGCAATACTACGAAAGGATAAGGGGAGCAATATGTGTAAAAAATTTATCACTACTCAGGGGAATAAATTTATCGATCTTCAGGGAAGACATACCATCCTGCATGGTATTAATATGGTTTGTAAGGATAAAGAGAAAAATTATATTGGAGATTACAAGGAAGAGGATTTTATTAACCTGAAAAAATGGGGGTTCAATGTCATACGATTGGGAATATTCTGGGACGGGGTCGAACCCGAACCGGGCCGATTTGATGATAAGTATCTGTCGTGTATTGATCAATTGATCGAGCTGGCAGGCAGAAATGGATTGGTTGTATTCCTGGATATGCATCAGGATTTATATAGCTGCATCTATGCTGATGGTGCACCGGAGTGGGCAACGCTTGTGGATGGACAGGAGCATATCAGGACAGAGTTATGGAGTGAATCCTATTTGATTAGTCCAGCGGTTCAGGCAGCTTTTGATAACTTCTGGAACAATAGGGAGGCAACTGATGGGATAGGAATACAGGATCATTATATTAACCTGTGGAAGCACATTGCCTCCAGGTACAAAGATAATCAATATGTGATTGGTTATGATCTTCTGAATGAGCCTTTTTTAGGTTCGGAGGTAAATAGCTTGTTACCTGCACTCTTATCAACTTTAGGTAATATGGTCTCTGAGAATGAGCCGGTGGATATGGAAAAGCTGATGGCACAATGGCTGGACCCGTCAGAGAAGCTGAAGCTGCTGTCTATGCTATCAGACAAGGAGCTATATCTAAAGCTCATGAGGGAAGTGGAGGAAATACCCAGACAATTTGAAGCAACTTACTTGAATGATTTCTATACGAAAGCCGGAAGAGCAATCCGGGAAGTTGATGATAGGACGATCATTCTACTGGAAGCGAATTATTTTAGTAATGCTGGCATGAAGTCAGGTATCAGACCAATTGTAGATTACACAGGAGTGCAGATCAGTTATCAGGCATTTTCACCGCATGGTTATGATTTGCTCGTGGATACTGAGATGTATCATCAATCCGGGAACGAGAGAATTGATGTAATATTTGACACTCATAAAATTGTTCAGGAAGAGCTGCAGCTGCCGATGCTGGTCGGAGAATGGGGCTGCTATCCCGATGCAACGGAAGACCAATTACCGCAGGCCTTCCATCTGGCGAGTATTTTTGAAAAACACCTTTCCGGTGATGCCTATTATGACTTTTCTCATATCTATGACAATTTGATCACAAAGGCTGTAATCAGGGCATATCCAATGAAGGTGGCCGGAGAGATTAAGGGCTATCATTATAGCTTCATAGATGGGAGCTTTACCTGCACAATCATGGAGAAAAAGAATATGGACTGCAGTATCCTATACGTGCCGGATCTTCGGCAGATCGGTACTGTCTCGGTAGAGCCATATGAGAAAGGATATCAGCTGGAGGAGATAGAAGGTAGCCATTCCGGATATTTGATTATTCCGGAATCAGGTCATGAAATGACAAGAAAGATTACGTTTGGATAAAAGCTTGGAGAGCAGCCTCGATCGTTATATACGGCCGGGTTTGTTATTGGGCAAGTAATATATTTGAAGATTGGCAGGCGGCAGGCAATTTGGTATAATAACAATAACTGACAAAGGGGGCGTTATTGTGCATTATAATTGCTTAATCGTAGATGATGAAACGGATTTGGCTAAGATGACCTGTGAGTATTTTCAGATGTTTGATGTCTCTTGTGCTTATGTTGAGACAGCTTTGGAGTGTGAAAGGTTTTTAAAAGAGAATCAAGTGGATGTTCTTTTAATGGATATTAATCTGAAAGAGGAAAGTGGCTTTCATGTCTGTAAGAAGCTTCGTCAGGAGTCGGATATCCCGATTCTATTCATCAGCGCAAGACAAAGTGATGATGATGTACTGATTGCGCTCAATATTGGTGGAGATGATTATATCAAAAAGCCATACTCCTTAGGGGTGCTTTTGGCCAAAGTAAAGATTACCATGAAGCGTATGATGAATCATGAGCAAACAGGAATAAAAGAGAGCCATGGCTTGCTGATCGATGAAGGGACCATGCGGATTCATATCAAGGACAGGGAGATTCAGCTAAAGGCAAAAGAATTTAGGCTTTTTCAGATATTATTTGAGAATAAGAATAGTATAGTGACCAAAGAACAGCTTTTCAATAAAGTATGGGGTGACACCTTTTTCAGCGACGGAACCCTCAATGTACATATCCGGAGATTACGAGAGAAGATTGAAGAAAATCCAAATGATCCCAAGCTGATAAAAACCATTTGGGGAACGGGGTATATGCTGGAATTATGAAACTAAGAAATATTGCAATTGTTTTTACAATGCTTGTAGGCCTTCTGTTTCTTGTGAATTATCTACAGACTCAGGCTTCTTCTCATCATACGGTAGATGTGATCAGCTTAAATGAAAACTATCAACAGGTCCTGTCTGAGTTAAAGAAGGGGGAAGAACCCGGGACAATCGAGGAACGGTATGCTTGTGATATCCTGTTAAAATCAGATGAAGATTATGAAAGTCAAGTGATGGCAGCAATAAGGGAAAGTAAAATCCTTATGGATTATGAAATTGACGATGCTTTACTCGGAAAGATAGTGTTTTCCGGTAAAGGGGAATTGTTCAATTCGCTGAATTCTGCAGTCAGCAAAAAGCTGATACTGAGCTATGCCTTTGTCCTCCTGGCCGGATATTTCTTGATGGGTATTATTTTCTATTATTATGTCAGACCATTTTGTAAGCTGAAATCCTTTGCAGCTGAGGTGGCAAAGGGTAATTTGAAAGTCCCGCTTGAGATGACAAAAGGGAACTATTTTGGCGTATTTACTGAAAGCTTTGATATCATGAGAGAAGAATTGCAGAAGGCGAAGGATAATGAATACCGTGCCAATGTAAGTAAGAAAGAGCTTGTAGCTGAATTATCCCATGACATGAAGACACCGATTGCTGTCATCAAAGCCACCTGCGATGTATTAAAGGCGAAAAGCCTTCGTCAGGATCCGGGAAACCCCGGTGATATGTTGAACAAGCTTGGTATGATCGAGCAAAAAGCAGATATGATTGATCAATTGATTAGTAATATGTTTCATGCTACCCTGGAAGAGATGGAGAACTTAAAGGTCGAGCCGGAGGAAGCATTGTCCACTTCAATCGTAACTATGTTTGATGAACTGAAGTATTACGGAACAATCAATGTGCTCAATGCAATTCCGGAGTGCCTCGTATATATGGATACCTTGAGATTTAAGCAAGTAATTGATAATATCGTGAATAATTCCTATAAATATGCGGGAACGCAGATTGATATTTCATTTAAGAATCAAGCGGATGGCATTATTGTAGAGATTCGGGATTATGGTAGTGGTGTTTCAGAAGAGGAGCTTCCTATGGTGACCGAGAAGTTCTTTCGGGGGAAGAATGGGAAAGGAAAAAGTGGAGCTGGACTTGGATTGTTTTTAGTAAAGTATTTTATGGAAAACATGAAGGGTGGGTTTGAGTGTTATACTGATCATGGCTTTGTTGTAAATCTGTTTATACGAAAAGTATAAAAGAAATTTGAAAATACCAAATTTCTCCTAAAGAAGTTCATGATGAACTTCAGAGGATATTCATGATGAACTTCTTCTATTTTAATTTGTAAGGTTTAGTTAAGAAATAGGCAAGAGTCAGTAAAAGACTATTTAATAAAAGGCAGTTATAATAAAGTCATGGTCGTAAGATCATGACTTAAATTTGGTGTAAGCAAAGGAAGCATTAACAAGCTGGCATGTAAATGTACGAACGCGCATGGTGAATATACCTGCGAGCAGGCACAGGGAAGCATAATTGCCATATTTCTTAGAGGTTTTGTAAAATGAGGTTGTTTTGGGAGTTGATTTATGAGGATTTCAAAAGGTATAATGGCACGACTTCTTGCTGTTTTTGTAATTGTTATTATTATTGGTATTTTGGTGGTTACCTATATTGAAACATCAAAAGAAAGTAAGATAGAGTCTGTGGATTCTGTTAAGCAAAAAGCAATAACATATTTGACAGCAAAAGGTTATAAAGAAGAAGATTATCAGCTGGAGGTTTTGTATAGAAAATCTTATTCCTATGGAGGCCCATACGTTATTAAGGTAGTATTTCATGATGAACCAAATGTTATATATCATTACGAGTATCTGTATCATGGCAATTCAAAATATAGAGAGATTACTCAAGGTGGTGTGGAACCAATGAAAGGCAAGAATGATAAAAATTTCAAACATACTGAGAGGAAATAAAAATAGTTGCAAAGCAATATACAAAAGACATAATTTATGATCTGGTAGTGGAAAGGGATGAAAAGTATGGAAAGTATTCTTGTAGCAAAGGATTTATGTAAAACATTCTCGAATGAAAGCGTTCAGCAACATGTATTAAAAAATCTGAACATAACAATTCATAAAGGGGATTTCACTGTTATTATGGGGAATTCCGGATCGGGGAAGAGCACATTGTTATATACCCTCTCGGGAATGGATCGGCCGACCTTGGGTAATACCTGTATCAATGGGGAGGATGTCTCGAGATATTCGAATGATAAGCTGGCCGTATTTCGCAGAAAGAATTGCGGGTTTGTATTTCAGCAGAATTTCTTGAATGATACGATGAGTGTTCTTGACAATATCATGGTGAGTGGATTGCTGACAAGTAAGAACAGAAAGGAAATTGCTGATAGAGCAAAGAGTCTGCTGCAGAGAGCGGGTCTTTCAGAGGAAGTGTTTCATAAATATCCGACACAATTATCCGGTGGCGAAGCACAGCGTGTGGCACTTGTCCGCGGAATTATTAATTCTCCGGCAATTCTGTTTGCAGATGAACCCACGGGTGCCTTGAATTCAAGTAACACCTCCAATGTGTTGGATATTCTTACAGATTTGAATGAACAAGGACAGACGATAGTTATGGTAACCCATGATGTGAGAGCTGCCAGAAGAGGGAACAGAGTGCTTTATTTAAAAGACGGGATAATTATCGATGATATAAACCTCGGGAAGTATGTATCAAAGGATGCCGAAAGACATGAGAAGCTGAAGCATTTTCTGAATGAGATGGGGTGGTAATATGGGAGTGCTTCTGATTGCAAAGGACAATATCAAGAAGAAAAAAGCAAATGCTTTGATCCTATTTTTATTGGTTGCCTTATCCTTATTGCTCTTATATACGGGTACTTCAGTTCTTACTAATATCAATCAAGTGATTGATTATCAGAATGAGTCTATCAATGGTGCTGATTATTTGCTAATCACGCCTAGTACAGATGTTGATGCTATTGATAGACTTCTTAAGAACAGGGAAGAAGTTGTAGAATGTGAAAACGAAAGTGGAATTCTTTTACCCGGAACTAAGTTTTATAACGGAAATGAGAAACAAGAGGATGCACAACAAATAGCCTTTTTGTTTGAGGATAAGAATACTGATAGAAATATTTCAAAGATGAAGATCATTGATCAGGGTAGTGAATGGAAAGAAAACTCGATTATCGTACCCTATTATATGAAGGTGGGAATGGGTTATGAGACAGGTGATACTCTCAATCTGATATATAAAGACAGCACTTACCAATTTGAGATCTATGGATTTTCTGAAGATGTTATGTTTTCTACGCCTAGCAATGTACCTATGGAGAAATGCTTTATTTCTAAGGCCTGCATCGAGAAAAATGCTGATATCTGGGGTGGGAGGGTTGCTGTTTTCCGCGCGATATTAAAAGATGGTTATGACAAAGAAAAATTTGAAGTCAATGCATCACAGATGCTGATTGATCAAGTTACAGGTTTCCAGTATATGAATAACTTCTCTGTAAATTATGCTACAATGCGCGTCGGAGCCACAATCACGGCAAATATTTTGATGGGAGTATTGACAATTTTTGCAGTTCTGTTGATATTAATCGCCTTGATTATCCTCTTTTTTAATGTAAATAATTCTATCGAAAGTAATATGAAGAATATCGGTATGCTGGAGGCGTCGGGCTATACCAGCAGACAATTGGGAGCTGCCACAATATGCGAATTCGTGATGATTGGTATCGCGGGCATCATAGCCGGTTTTTTGGGTGCAACTGCTACAACAAAAGCAATTGGAGCACTTTTGTCGGCCTCGATCGGGCTGAGTTGGAAAATGGATTTTGACATCAGAAGTGCATTGCTCAGTACGATAATCACAATGACATTAATTCTCTTGGCTGCTATCATAAGTTCCCGTAAATATAAGAGAATTGCACCCCTTGACGCCATGCGTAATGGAATTAATACGCATAATTTTAATAAGAATTATGTTAAGCTGGATGAAATCAGCCTTCCGCTTAATCTATCCATTGGATTGAAAAATATACTATATAACAAAAAGAAAAACGTAATCATCTGCCTGATAGTCGTAATACTTTCTTTTTGTGCCAATGTGACTGTTAGTGCATATAGGAATTTTGTGTTGCGAGACGATACCTTGATACAGTTAACGGGTCTTGAGACGCATGAGGTGACGATTGAATCAACAGAGAATACAACGGAAGGCTTAACAGAATTTCTTAATCAGTCAAAACAGAACTTGTCTTCCATGACGGAGATCAGACAGATCCTGGAATACACCAACGTTGATATCAAGCTAAGAAACGGCGCTAATGAGATTTCTGCAAATTGTGATATCTATGATGATATGAGTAGCCTATCCACTGATAACCTGGTTGAGGGGAAACGACCGGAATATGATAATGAAATCATGATGACATCAGTGATACTGGATCGACTTGATGCGAAGCTTAGGGATGTCCTTTATCTTGAATTGAATGGAGAAAGTAAGGATTACCTGGTGGTTGGGATCAGTCAGGGGATTACGAACCTTGGTAGAAAAGTAATGATTACCAAGGATGGTATGAGAAGACTGAATAAAGATTTTGTTCCGATGGCTCTCTATCTCTATTTGGAGAAGGGGACAGATGTCAAGGGTGCCCTTACGGAAATAGAATCCCGGTTAAAGGATCAAAAGGTCGATATATATGATTTTCAGGATTATTTATCAGCAGCTACCACATCAATCTCCAACGCTATGAGTAATATGTGCATGGTATTGATCATTGCAGTAATCCTTGTCATCGCAATGCTTCTGTTATTGCTAATTAAGACACAGTTAGTTCGAGATAAGAGACTGATTGGTATCTATAAGGCATTAGGATATACGACGCGGCAGCTGATGATGCAGACGACGATGAGTTATCTGCCGATCGTGTTGATTGGAGCAATACTGGGAGGTATTGTAGCATGGTTTGGCATTAATCCTTCCATAACAGCATGTATTTCAGCCTTTGGAATTAAAAATTGCAGTATGAAGCTTTATCCCATGGATATGGTTGGTGTTGCAGTGATGCTTGGCTTATGGGCAGAACTGATTGCGATCCTCTGTTCTGTACAGATACGCAAGATTGTACCTTGCGAGATGATACAAGAGGTTTAATGTAAATAGAAGTGTCGAGCATGTCCTAAAGTGCGGGGAATAACATATTCGCATAGAAAGAAAGGAAAAGGGAGGCTGTGATGGTCTCCCTTTTCCTTTGTACAGTACAAAAGGTATGATAAAATTAACTGGCTGGCTGTATTATTGCAAAGCGTAAAAATATCCGTCAGTACTTCCGAAGTATACGACGTTATGATCTACTACAGGAGAGGATAGGATGGAACCTAAGGAATGAAACAGATCATAAATTGCTTTCATGTCCCAATTGTAGCTATCTTCTAAGCCTTTGATAATATGATCTTCTGAATTAAAGACCTTTGAGTAGTTTGCTTTGCTGGCATCAGTTTGGTAAGTCCAATTTACTTTACCGGTATCTAAAGCTACGTTATAAAGCTTTCCGTTAAAGCATCCAAAGTATAAAGACTGATCAACGATTGCGGCAGAGCCGAAGACATTCAGATTTAACTGCATATCCCATTTCTTTTCGCCGCTCTTGGCATCCATTGCATAATAACGCTGAGCATCGGAGGTACCGAAATAAATAACGCCATCCTTAATTGAGGGCGTTGAAATAACCCAGCTGTTGGGTACTTTAAAGTTCCACTTTCCGGTTCCTTTTTCTGTATCCAGGGCATAGATGTTATAGTCACGACACCCGAAGTAAACGATGCCATCGGATACGGTTGCAGAACCTTGTACTTCCCCGAGCGGGAACCAGGTATCACCTACGGTTTTGAACTTCCACTTCTTCTTACCGGTAGCTGCATCGATTGCAAAGAAATAACCCTCATAATTACCGATATAGATGGTTCCCTTTTCAATGGCAGGTGTTGCATGTATGATACCCTTGGTAGTGAATTTCCATTTCTGAGTTCCGTTTTTGACATTTAATGCGTATAGATTACCATCTCCGCTGCCAAAGTATACAACATTATTATAAATTGCCGGGGAGGAAAGATAGTAGTCCCAGATGTCATATTCCTTTTCCCCATTTGTCTTGAATTCCCACTTTAACTTGCCGCTTGCGATATCCACGGCATAGAGGGAGCCGTCTGCTGAATTGAAAAAAGCAGTATTATTGTAAATAGTGGCGGTAGAATTGACATCTCCCCCGGTTTTGAATTTCCACTTTAGTGTCCCATCCTTGTTATCTACTGCATAGAAATAATCGTCTGTGCTACCAAAGAAGGATACGCCGTTATATAGTACCGGAGAAGAATAGATCTTACCTTCTGTCTTGAATCTCCACTTTACGGTTTTTTCTTTCACATTATCTTCTGTGGTGTATACTCCTGTGTGTTGAAGGTCGTTCTGGAACATAGCGTTTTTTGTTTCCCCCTTAACCCCTACGGGTGCAATGATCATGGTCCATACGGAAAGACTAAGTATGAATGCAATTACTTTTTTGTGTTTCATATTACCCTCCTGATTTTTTATGATACCAGCATCATACCATGCTGTTACTCTGACATCTAGGAGGACAGGACACTTCTGGCCTGGCCATATTGTAAACCTAAGTCTGTAATGGTAAAATAGATAAAACGATTGTGTGGGGGATAAGATGAAGTATGGAACGAAAGATAACCTTTGGTGTATGTCTAAATGAACTACTCATAGCGCGAGGTTGGTCAGCGGCTCAATTATCCAGAGAAATTAATACGGATGCTTCCTATGTAAGAAGGTGGATACGAGGAGAAAGAGTTCCCTCTTTAAAATCTGAATTCATCGCTCAGATTGCTTACAGCCTTAGCTATGGAATTGACAGCCGAGGTAATAATGCGGTAAGAAAAGCGCTCCTGAACACCTTAATTGAGATGGGCTTCTTGATAGACCAGGAGAAGGATTTGAAGGAGCTTCTGACAGAAGGCCTGACCGCATCGCAGGTAACTTCCTTAAAGCTTAATATTGAGGATAGAAGGATGAGAACAAATACTCATGATGATGATATCATGAGCATTCTAAAGCATTCCAGAGCTTCATACGAAAACACGTTGAATTTCTCTGCCATCTTATCTGATAAATCAAGCCTGGCTGCACCCTTTGGCTTTCTGCAGGGAAGATCGGCAATATTGAAGGCAGTCATTGCATTACTTAGTGAAGCAGCCAAGCGTGGAGAGCCGGATGAGATTCTTCTTACCTTTCAAGGGGATTATGACATTTCTGATAAAAGTGACCTAAGCAGAGAATGGAATCAAGCTTTTATTGCAGTGCTGAAAAAAGGATGGAATATCCGGCATTTGATGAGATTGAACAAGAATGTGAACCGCTCCTTTCGAATCGTGAGTAAGATATTTCACTGGATCGGCTATCGAGGAAAATATGAACCCTATTATTTCAGTAAATACGGAACTGCTTCTCCCGCATTTGAGATTATTCTTGTAAAGAATGTGGGAGCTTTAATTTGCTTTCAAACCGGAGAAAGTGATTATGTAGATACGGCGTTCTATGTTCATCAGAAGGAAGCGATGGAAGCACTGATCGGATATTTTAATAAACTATCTGCAAATACGCAACCAATTATTGATCTGATTAGCCTGGATGAGTATTTCTGCCAAACAACTGTAATGGATAAAACACCAAATAATCATTATATTAGCTTTCATGACTTACATATGCTCACTTACCCCTATCAGATCTGGTGCAAATATCTTCAGAGAACCATTACAGACCCAGTGGAGAGAGAGCAGCATGCAAGCCGGATCAAAAGCCGCTTGGAATCCTTCTATGATCAAATTGAACGATATAAGTACCGAATTATTTGTCCTGCTAAGGCGATAGAATATCTGGTAAAGTCTAACCGCTACTATCTGCAGGGCAAATATCAAAAACCCACCAAGGAAGATATTATTGAGCATATTAGGCATCTCATTCTCCTGCTTGAAACCTATCAGAATCTGGAGATGGCACTACTGGAGGATAATCAAAAGGATTTACTTTCTCCAAGAAATTGGGAGGTGAAAGGCGAGCATAGTGTATTTATGAGTCTCTATAGTGTCACGGATATAGAATATGAGGAGAATAAAATGTATATTTCTATCAGTGAAGGAACGATTGCAAGCTCTTTTCAGGATTACTACAATGAAGTATGGGACAGAATTACACCTCGCTGTAAGGACAAAGCCCAGGTGATTGCCTGGTTGAAGCAGCAGATGACCGTATTACTAAGAAATCATGGATAATCATTTGTTCTGATGACGAGCAGATTACAAAGGCTGTGTTAAAGAATATCCAATCAAGGCGTACCGTGGGGATATGATTTGATGAGTGATATATTTGAAGATTGGCAGGAGAAAGGCTATTTGGTATAATAAATATCATGAGACAGTATTTCCTGAGGTTTATTAGTATTAGTTGACAGAAGGGGTGTGGTGAAAATATGAATAAATCAGACTTGACCCGTAATGGGTATATGCTTAACGGTGCGCTTGCGAGGAAAGGGTATGATTGGTGGTGGCATTCCTTTATCGGTTTTCATCGGAAAACAGGCCGGAAGCAGGCATTTTTCATAGAGTATTTCATTATTAACCCTGCGCTAGGGAAATCAACACCGGTCTGGGGACAAACACCTGACAAGCAGTTACCTTCCTATGCCATGGTGAAGGCAGGAGCTTGGGGCGAAGGGAAAAAACAATTGCATGCGTTCTTCCCAATCTCTGAGTTGAAGCTTCAGAATGATCCATTGACTGTATCCGTCGGTAATTGCAGACTTACAGAAAAAGCAATGCAGGGCAGCGTATCTGTTAGCGAAGCTGAGGCAGAAAGACCCGAGATGATGTGCGATGCAGGCAGGATGGAGTGGGATTTGAAAATCAATAAGCAGGTGGCCTTTCATGTGGGATACGGAGCCAGCCGATTTTTCAGAGCGCTGAACGCCTTTGCAATGTTCTGGCATGCGGAGGGAATGAAGACTGAATACAAGGGAACCGTTACCTTCGACGGTGAGATATACGATATTGATCCGGAACGTGCTTGTGGATATGCAGATAAAAATTGGGGCAAAGACTTTACCAGTCCCTGGGTATGGATCAGCAGCTGCAATATTACGAGTAATATCACCGGGAAAAAGCTGAATCATACCGTATTTGATATCGGTGGCGGCAGGCCGGTTGTATTCGGTCGTGCTCTGGAACGCAGGCTGTTGATGGACCTTTTCTATGAGGGGAAAGACTATGAATTTAATTTCTCGAAATTTTTCGATAGAGTAAAAACAACCTTTCAATGCTATGAAACAGAAACTGAGGTTGTATGGAAGATTCATACGCAAAACAGAAAGGCTGGAATGGATGTGTTTTGCTCCTGTCTGAAATCAGAAATGCTTCTGGTAAACTATGAAGCGCCGGATGGCAGTAAAAGGCACAACCGTCTGTGGAACGGCGGTACCGGCAGCGGTACGATTAAGTTATATAAGAAAGAGAAGAACCAACGTATCCTGATTGATGAGCTGAGCTTTTCTGATGCCGGATGCGAATACGGCGAGTATACGGAGTAGCTTATGAATATAAAAAAGAAAATGAAATTAGGTAAGGGGATTGCGATCGGTTTTATAGCATTTACCCTGATTATTATTGGTTCCTTTATGATCTACGCATCCAATTATTATCATGCAGAGGACGTAGCAATCGAAGCCGCAATCATAGATAGCGGAATAGATATCTCGAACAAAGACGGAGCGATGATATTTGATCCGGGTAACGCTGATACTGCATTGATCTTATATCCGGGCGGAAAAGTGGAATATACAGCCTATGAGCCGTTGATGATCAAAATTGCACAGAAGGGAATCCTCTGCATCCTGCCGAAAATGCCCCTCAATCTGGCAGTATTTGATAGTAATGCAGCCGATGCTTATCTTTCTGACTATCCGGAAATCAGCCGTTGGTATGTAGGCGGCCACTCGCTTGGCGGAAGTATGGCAGCAAGCTATGCTTCGAAAAACAGCTCTAAGCTAAACGGATTGATTCTGCTGGCATCGTACTCGACTGCTGACCTATCATCGAACGGCATGAAGGTAATGAGTATCTATGGCAGTAAAGACGGCATTCTGAACAAAGTAGCCTATCAGAAATATAAAAGTAATTTACCTGAAAATTATACGGAACTGGTACTCGAGGGAGGCAATCATGCAGGCTTTGGCTGTTACGGACCACAAAAGGGCGATGGCATAGCTGATATCACTTCGGAGCAGCAACAGACAGATACAGCAGAGGCTGTTGCTGAATTTTGTCTTGTAAAGAATAGTGATGACTAGAATATACACATCTGTGGAATGGCTGATTGTTCCATAGGTGTGTTTTTTCTTGAAAGAAGTATTTCATGGGATTCACGGAAAATTATTACCCAATAAGTAAGAAATTATGGTATGATAGTTAATATATGATTGACTAAAATTATTTGGTTTTCTGTAGCTGATCTTCTGATTCATACAGATGAATCATGAAATATCAACAAATAGTGCTCAGGGGGAAACATGTATAAGGTATTTTTGGTAGAGGACGAAATTATTCTAAGAGAAGGAATCAAGAACAATATTCACTGGGAAGAGGAAGGCTTTGAGATTGTCGGGGATGAAAGCGATGGCGAATTGGCATACCCGATGATTTTAAGGGAACAGCCGGATATTCTTATCACAGATATTAAGATGCCCTTTATGGATGGGCTCGAACTGAGCAAGCTTGTAAAGAAGGAAATGCCTCAGCTAAAGATCATTATAATCAGTGGTTATAGTGATTTTGGTTATGCACAGCAGGCGATTGATATCGGTATCACAGAATACCTTTTGAAACCAATTACCTCCAATAAGCTTATGGCAGCTGTGAAAAATGCTGCTTCTGTAATTGAAAAGGAGCGAAAAGAGAAACAGATACTCGAGCAATATCAACATCTGGTTTATCAGAAGCAGGGTGAAAAAAGAAAGGATTTCTTTAATGCTTTGGTAAGCGGAAAGATGTCACTGACACAAATCATTGAGCAGGAAGAAGAGCTTGGTATCGATATGGTAGCAAGTGTCTTTTGCGTGATGCTGTTTCAGTTCAAGGTGCAGGAGGATATGTACGAGTATTCAAATGAAATCGTACAGTGTGAAGCTAAAATGCAGGAGGCTTTGAGGAAATATTCCGACATCAAGGTTTTTGAACGTGGGATGGATGGTTGGGCATTTATCCTTTTGGGGGAAAATGAAGAACAGATTGAAGCGTTAAATCAGGAATTATGCCAGCTGCTGATTGAGATCAGTGGTGGCAGAGCTCATTACTTTGGAGGAATAGGCAGGATTGTTCATCGAGTGCGGGATATACAGCAGTCTTATCTCGATGCGAACAGAGCATTTTCTATGCGCTATTTTGAACGTGGTGATCAGTTCTTATCTCACCATGAAGTACATACCATAAGGGATCAAATCGGAAAGTGGGTCGATGTCAGTGAATTAAATCTTGAGAAGCTGGATCGAATTCTCCTGGAGGAATTTCTAAAAAGAGGAACAATTCAGGATGTGGATGAATTCGTTGACAGATATTTTGACGGCTTTGATGCCAGTGCGATGAATTCCACCCTGTTTCGTCAGTATATCATGATGGACGGATATTCTGCTATCATGAGATTTCTCAAGAACCTTAAGTATTCCAAAGAAAAGATAGATAACAATTTAAAGCTTATGAATGATTTTAACGAGCAGCTCACCAGCCTGGAGGATTGCCGTAAGTTCTATAAATCCATCCTGAGAGAGGCTATAGAGCTACGAAATATGAGCAGTCAGAAAAGATATTCCGGGCTCATAGAAAAAGCAAAGGAGTATATTCACCTTAGATATTCCATGAGCGATCTGACCTTGGATAAGGTGGCTTCCAAGGTAAATATCAGCCCAAATTATTTCAGTTCGTTGTTCAATCAGGAGACAGGAATGACTTTTATTGAATATCTTACGGATATCCGCATGGAGAAAGCGAAAGAGTATTTAAGATGCTCTAGCAAGAAAATCACTGAAATTGGATATTTGGTTGGTTATCTTGATTCCCATTATTTCAGCTATATCTTTAAAAAGACTCAGAATTGTACGCCATCAGAATACAGGCTGCAGGGAAAGGGGAAGAATGAGGAAAGTTACGAATGATAAACAAATCAAATACCCGTTGCGGCTGAAACTGATCCTTGTAGCGGCAATCATCATCATTCCGATGATTATTCTTTCTGTATACCAGATTACGGCTTTACATAATTATAGTACCGCTTATGATACGATTGTACGAAGAATTACTTCTGCAAATACCTATAACCTAAATTTTAAGTCCGAGATGGACGAAAGCATGTATAAGATCGTAGTGGAAGCAGAGACCTTCGAATCCATCGATGATAATCACGATTTAAAGAACCCGTATGAATTGATCGAATCTGCAAGAAGCAATTTTTCACACCTGCGGGAGATTACCACCAGTAGAGAGAGCCTTGGTTGGATCAAACGAATTCTACTGAACCTAAACACACTGGAAGATAGAATCAATGAGATCCGTGATAATCTGGAACAGACAGGGCATTATGAAGAAAATATTGCGATGCTGGAGTCTGACATTTATATTCTGACAGAGCTGTTTCAGGAAGAAATTCAATATTATATTTATTATGAAACACAAAATTTTGAGGCAATCAGACAGAGCTTGAATGAGCAGGTAACTAAAGTAATCCTGACAATGATTGTAGCCTTAGGGTCTATTATTATAGCTTCCTTCCTGATGAATGCCCTTTTGACAGAAAGTATCACAAAACCCATCTCTATGCTATGCGAGAAGACTGCTTTGGTAGCAAAAGGTGATTTTACTACGAGGACCTCCTGTGAGAATCATGATGAGTTATCGATATTATCCGATAGCTTTAATGATATGGCCATGAAGCTGGAGCAGCAGGTGAACAGCATCAAGCAGGAGCAGGAAAACTTAAGAAATATGGAGTTAAAGCTCTTGCAGGCACAGATTAATCCGCATTTTCTATATAATACATTGGATACCATTATCTGGCTGATCGAAGGCAGCAAAAATAAAGAAGCGATTGATATCGTGATATCCTTATCAGAATTTTTTAGAGTGGCTGTGAGTAAGGGCAGGGACTTTATTACAATTCGTGAAGAGGAAATACATATTAAAAGTTATCTACAGATACAGCAATCCCGTTATAGTGATATTCTTGATTATGAAATCAACATTCCGGAAGAATTATATCAATATCAGATATTAAAGCTGACACTGCAGCCATTGGTTGAGAATTCCTTATATCATGGAATTAAAATGCTAAGAGCCCGAGGGAAAATCACAGTAACAGGAGAGAAGATAGACGACGACTTATGCTTTTGCGTCATCGATAATGGTATTGGTATGGAGGAAGAGGAACTGGAGGAGCTTCGTATGGCTGTTGAATTACCGGGAAGTGAACAGAGTACCGGTTTTGGCCTGGCCAATGTAAATAAGCGGATCAAATTAAATTATGGTCAAAGTTACGGCCTTGATATTCAAAGTAAAAAGGGAGAGGGCACAGCGATCACAATCAGGATACCGGTTCGCCCTGCAGAAATGGGAAGGAGCTAGGAGAAGATATGAATAAAAAACTCATTATTATATTGGTGGTTTTTCTGGCAATCCCGATTACTCTTGTCAGCTGCAGCTTACAACCGATCAAGATCCCTCAATATGCTGAAATGGATAATTCGGAGGAGACCGATTCTGATTTAATCGTAGTAGGCTTCTCGCAACTGGGTTCTGAATCTGATTGGCGTACAGCTAATACAAAATCGATCCAGAATGCGCTGACAGAAGAGAATGGGTTTTCTCTGATTTTTAGTAACGGAAGACAGAAGCAGGAGAATCAGATTAAGGATGTTCGAAGCTTTATTTTCCAGGAAGTGGATTATATCGTAATTGCTCCAACGACTGAGACCGGATGGGATACGGTGTTGCAGGAAGCGAAAGAAGCCGGGATTCCGGTGATTCTTGTGGATCGTATGATCGATACGAAGAACGACAGTCATTATGTCGCAAGTGTGGGCACGGATAAATACGAGGAAGGCTTAAAAGCAGGGAGATGGCTGGAACAGTATCTGGACAAAAAGAGCAAAGAAGAGGCCTCGGGAGGAAACAAGAATACAAGGAAGAAGAAAAACCATACCTCTGATGACGTAAATATTGTCGTACTGGAGGGAACACAAAATTCCACTGCTCAGCTGGGACGTTCGAAGGGCTTCAACGAGATAGCCGAGCAGCACAAGACCTGGAAGATTCTTGCACATGAAGACGGTGATTTTACAAAGGCCAAGGGCAAAGAAGTAATGGCAAAATACCTGAAGCAATTTAAGGATGTCGATGTCCTGGTTTCACAGAATGATGATATGACCTTTGGAGCAATCGAAGCAATACGAGAGGCCGGATTAACCTGCGGATTGAACGGAGATATCACTGTGATTTCTTTTGATGCTGTCTCGGAAGCCTTTGATAAGATGGAAGCAGGTCTCATTAATGTCGATATTGAATGCAATCCTTTGCAGGGGCCGCTGATCGCAGAGATCATCGAACGTCTGGAAAAGGGAGAAAAGGTTGACAAGGTTTCTTATGTGGAGGAAAAGGTATTCGAAGCAGGAAATGCGAGTAAAGACCGTGTAGGACGAAGCTATTAGTAAAAAATCAAACATATTTCATAAGAATCTTAACCAAACATTTACCTAAAAAGAAGTATAGTAAAATAAACTACAAAGACAGGAAATTTTTCCGTATTTTTATGGTCTGAAGTTGAATATACTGTGTTTACAAAAGTAAACTCAATCTTTTGTGAACACTCAATATTATTAGAGTGAATTCAATAAAATTGAGAAAAAATGAATGGAGGAGAAATTTATGAAGAAGTTGTTTTCTTTAGTTCTGGTATTTGTTATGGTTCTTTCTCTTGCAGCATGTGGTAGCAAGGACAAAGCAACCGCAGGTAAGGGTGACGGAAAAGTTGTTGTAGGCGTTGTTCAGACAAATGCAAATGAGTCAGACTGGCGTACAGCTAACACAAAATCTTTCAATGAAGCTTTTGAAAAAGCAGGCTTTGAGCTTAAGATGGTATTTGGTGAGGGAGACCATGCAAAGCAGATCTCTCAGGCTCAGCAGCTCATTCAGGAAGAAGTTGATTATCTTGTTGTTTTAGGACTTCAGTCCGCTGGTTGGGAAGATGTTGCTAAGGCTGCTAAGGAAGCTGGAATTCCTTTTATCATGGCTGACCGTAAGCTTGAGCTTCCTGAAGATCTTTACACTGCAATGGTATGCTCCGATTTCGAAGCTGAAGGTACTAAGGCTGTTGATTGGTTAAAGGGTCAGAATGTAGCTGGCGCAAAGATCGTTGTTCTCGGTGGTGACACAGGTTCCTCCGCTCAGCTCGGCCGTTCTAAAGCAATTGAAGACGGTGCAGCAGCAAATGGATGGGAAATCGTATTCAACCAGAACATGAAGGGTTGGGACGAAACTCTTGCTAAACAGGCAGTTGCTGATCTTATCGCTGCTGGTACAGAATTTAATGTAGTATACGCTGAGAACGATAATATGGCTCGTGGTGCTTGTGATGCTATGGATGCTGCTGGTATTACATATGGTAAAGACGGTGCAGTTAAGGTTATCGCTTTCGATGCTAACAAGTGGGCTCTTGAAAAGGTTCTCGCTGGTCAGTTTAACCTTGATGTAGAGTGTAATCCTCTTCATGGACCTCGTATCGTAGAGCTGATCAATAAGCTTGAAGCTGGCGAAACCGTTGAGAAGAATGCTTATGTAAATGAAGAAATGTTTGATTGTGCAACCATCACACAGGCTATTGTTGATGCACGTTCTTATTAAGAAAAAACTCTGTTGGAGCAACGAATAATTTCAACAGAAAAATGAGGTAAGATATTGTACGAAATGCGCGGCGCCGAGTATGTGGATATTGTTCGCAGATTCCAGCACCGCGCATTTATAATACACAATACATAAAAGTTGCAAAGCTAACTTTTTTGAAGATAAGTTAAAGTCGACATATCCTACCTGAACGGAGGTTTGATTATTATTACTATGCAAAATACAGTTCTTACAATGAGGGGTATTTATAAAAGCTTTCCCGGTGTAAAGGCTTTGCAGAATGTGGATTTTACTCTATGCGAAGGTGAAATCCATGCTTTGATGGGGGAAAATGGTGCGGGAAAATCTACTTTGATTAAGGTTTTGACCGGAGTATATGCAAAGGATGCCGGAGAAATTACGATCAAAGGAACGGCTAAGCCGGTACATATTAAGTCACCGCAGGAAGCACAAAAGCTCGGGATAAGCACAGTATATCAGGAAATTACCCTGTGCCCGAATCTGACAGTTGCCGAAAATCTTTTTATTGGCAGAACCAATGATGTCATCGTAAATTGGAAGGAAAGCAACAAAAAGGCAGAAAGCATTCTGAAGAGTCTGGGAATTCCTGCAAATCCAACACAGCAATTGTCCAACTGCTCTATCGCAGTTCAGCAGATGGTAGCAATTGCACGTGCCGTTGACATGGATTGCAAGGTGTTGATCCTTGACGAACCTACCTCATCCCTGGATGAACAGGAGGTTGCCAAGCTTTTTGCATTAATGCGTGAGCTTAAGGGCAGAGGAGTAGGTATTATATTTGTAACCCACTTCCTTGATCAAGTGTATGCATTATGCGATAAGATTACGGTATTACGGAATGGCGAGCTTGTAGGAGAATATCAGATTAAGGACTTACCCAGAGTAGAGCTTGTTGCTAAAATGATGGGTAAGGAGCTTGGAGATCTGGCAGAGATCCATAACGAGGGACAAACCGGCTCCGCTGATACAAGAGAGGTTATTGTTGAAACAGAAGGGCTTTCCAGTGTTTCGGGGATAAAGCCGTTCGATTTTACTGCGTATAAGGGTGAGGTAACCGGCTTTGCCGGACTACTCGGATCCGGACGTAGTGAGTGTGTACGTGCAATTTTCGGGGCAGACAGAGTTACGAAAGGTAAATTGAAGATGAAAGGCGAGCAGGCCAATATCACATCGCCAATCAAAGCCATGAAGAAGGGAGTCGGATATCTTTCCGAGGACCGAAAGCGGGATGGCATCATTGGAGACTTGTCAGTACGCGATAATATCATTCTTGCTCTTCAGGTCATGAGAGGCTTCTTTAGACCATTCACAAAAGCTCAAGCCCAGGCCTTTGCCGATGAGTATATCAGTCTGCTTGGTATAAAAACTGCTTCGGCAGATACGCCGATCAGCTCGTTATCCGGCGGAAATCAACAAAAGGTAATTCTTGCCCGTTGGCTGCTTACCCATCCGGAATATCTTATTCTTGATGAGCCTACACGCGGTATTGATATCGGTACAAAGGTGGAGATTCAAAAGCTTGTGCTTAAGCTTGCTGCAGAGGGAATGAGTATTACCTTTATTTCTTCCGAGATTGAGGAAATGCTCCGTACCTGTTCCAGACTGATCGTCATGCGTGACCTTTATGTAGTAGGTGAGTTAAAGGGTGACGATATGACACAGGATAAAATAATGTATACTATAGCGGGGGGAGTAAGCCAAAATGTCTAAAAACAATAATAAACCTGATACCGACCGCTCTGCATCGGTTTTTAAAGCAATCACCAGGCACAGATTATTTATCCCCATTGCGTTTCTTGCCTTTCTTTTATTAATTAATGTATTCATCAATCCGGGATTTCTGAGAATTAGCATGAGCAGAGACAGTGCCGGTAATCCAGTCCTGGTAGGTAATATAATCAATATCCTGAACAATGCTACCGAATTGGTCATCCTTGCAATTGGTATGACCCTCGTTACAGCATCTTCCAGAGGTCAGGACATCAGTGTAGGTGCAACCATTGCGATCGTCGGTGGTGTGATCATGCGTGTCCTTTGCGGCAGCGAGACTCAGCCTACCACATTGCATGCACCTGTAATTGTTGCCCTCTTGCTTGGGTGTCTGGCCGGTATGGCATGTGGAGCCTTTAATGGTATTCTGGTCTCCAAGTTTAATATACAGCCAATGGTAGCGACGCTCATTCTGTTTACAGCCGGCCGATCGATCGGCTCGATGGCCATGGGTGGGCTGAAACCCAAAGCAGCTAGCGTATTCGGATATTACGGTAATTTCATTCCGGGATTTCCGATTCCAACACCGATTCTTATCACCCTTGCTATTGTTGTGATTACATACCTTGCATTGAAGAAAACGAACCTTGGTCTCTATACCAAGGCAGTTGGTATCAATGATAAAGCCTCCAGTCTGAATGGTCTTAATCCTGCACTGATTAAGTTTATGACCTTTGTTATTCTTGGCCTTTGTGTTGGAATTGCAGGGTTCGTACAGTCGAGCAGAGTTCAGACGGTTAATCCGTACACAATCGTACCCAGTATTGAAATGGATGTTATTCTTGCAGTTGCCCTAGGCGGCAATTCGCTGGGTGGAGGTAAGTTCAATATGGTGGGCTCCATTATTGGTGCCTATACGATCCAGACTCTGACCTCGATGCTGACTACACTGAATGTCAATACAAATGCTGTCCCTGTCTTTAAAGCAGTGATCATCATTGTACTTGTAGCAATCCAGACGCCAATCGTTAAAAGCTTCTTTACCAATAAGGTCAGCTTTTCAAAAATGACTGCTGGCAGCGGAAAGGAGCGGGGTTAGTATGAAGAATAAATCATCATTCAATGGGAATAACAACGATAGTAATGCGAAGGTGCTCACTCAGTCTCCTTCCGGGGTTTTTCAATCGAAACGAAGAGAGCCCCTTACCGATACTGCATTCCTTTTGACTATAACAATTACATTGTTTATTGCGATTTATGCACTTTCGATCGTATTTCTCGGAGATAAGGGTTTCAACAAAGTTCAGATGCTTTTTAACCTATTCAACGAAAATGCAGCGCTGATTGTCATTGCCTGCGGCCTTACGATTGTAATGATCACAGGAAGTATCGATATTTCAGTAGGCGGTTCCACGGCACTGATCTGTACAACTTGTATCGTCTGTCTGAACAATCATGGCTTTAACTTCTTTACGGCTCTTATCCTGGCATTGGCGATCGGTCTCGTATTCGGTGCGGTTCAAGGTTTTCTGGTTGCCTATTTGGAGATGCAACCCTTTATCGTCACCCTGGCGGGCATGTTCCTAGGACGTGGATTGGTTGCACTGATAGAAGTGAATCAGATTCAAGTGAGCAATCCGGGGTTTGAGGCATTGTCAGGTGCACGAATCTTAATTCCTTTCTTAGGGGATTACAACAAGAAGGGTGTATTTATTCAATCAAAGCTGGAATATGGTGTTATCGTAGCGATACTTATCGTCGTAGTTATGTTCTGGGTACTCAAGAAGACGAAGCTCGGCCGCAGCTTTTATGCTGTGGGTGGAAATGCGCAAAGTGCTCTGATGCTAGGTATTAACGTGAAAAGAACCAGATTCCTTGCTCATTTGCTTTGCGGTCTGCTTGCAGGCATCGGTGGTTTTATCTATGTCTTCCACACTCGCTCCGGTTCCGTTCAGCAGGCAACAGGCCTTGAGATGGATGCCATCGCTGCTTCTATTATCGGTGGAACGCTCCTAACCGGTGGTGTTGGTAATGTATTTGGTACATTATTCGGTGTATTAGCCAGTGGAATTGTGTTGCTGGTCGTAACTGCAATCGGTAGCCAGGATCCTTGGTGGCCGCAGATCACTCGTGCTGGTATGCTCTGTTTCTTTATCGTACTTCAGAGTATTATCTGCTCGAGAAAGAAGAAGTAACACGAGGTAGTCTATTACTGGTTTGAGTATTGTTAGTAATAGGTGGGGAATAGATTAACTGATACAATGAAAAGAGGAAAGAGATTATCGCTAATAGATAATCATCTTTCCTCTTTTCGTTATTGCCCTCACTTCAACTATTGACAAATAGTTTTCAAATGGAATATAGTGTTCTTCATTAAGATTTTTCTTTTCATTCGAAGATAGAAGGGGATGGTGCGGCATATGTTATATTCAATCAAACATCCGGAAGCATTTATAATTAAAGACAATACGGGTCGGGAGTCCTTTGGCGGTAATCAAGCCTGGTATCCAAAATATTGGTCGAGACAATCGGGCTGCGGCCCTACTTCTGCAGCGAATATTATGGCTTATTTGGCTGAGACAAGAGAAGAGTATGCAAAGCTTTATGAGCAGAAAAGCAGATTAAAGGAAGAGTTCCTCCGTCATATGGAATTACTATTTCATTATGTAAAACCAGGTCCCATGGGTGTGAATCATGTTGATAAATATATTGATGGCATTCATCAATATGCAAAGTTAAGAGGATTGTCCCTGAAGACGAATTTACTTTCTGTAGAAAAAGAAACCATACATAAAAGGACAAGAAGAGAGTTGGCCGACTTTGTTCAAAAAGCGATGGAGCAGGATGCCCCGATCGCCTTTTTGAACCTTTCCAGAGGAGAAGAAAACCACCTTCAAAACTGGCATTGGATTACGATAACCTCTGTCCAAATTGATGAAACGCATATTTGGGCAATTGCATCAGATGAAGGTGAGAAGAGAAAATTCGATTTGCTTTTATGGTATTTGACAACCGGTATGCATGGGGGACTGATTTATATTGTATAATACCTTATTTACCTAAGGTGTGGGAGAACGGTGAGTCTCCAATATTAATACAAAGGCATATAATGAATAAAACGTTTACAGGCGGCGGTTTATTATGTTCCGGGATCAACGAAATTTTGACCGTATATCAGCGAGTTACAACAGATTTTTCAATAATTATTATAAGGAACTAAGAGATTATGGCATACAACGCCAAATGGCACGTTACATTTTTAATACGATTATTTACTATGTATTAGAAAATGGGGATCAATATTCCGGCAGCCCAGAGCAGATTACATCCAGGCTTCTGAATGATCTTCGCAGGGATAATCCGTCGATATTCAATTTCCTTAATCGTTATCGGGTTCCTGTACAAAGAGTAAATGAGATATTCAGTGGTGTAATAAGAACTGCACTTAGGGAAAGTGGTACAGTTCCGGCCCCCCCGCCTACAAAACCACCGTCAGAGCCTCCTACACAACCTCCTGTAACAGGTTGGAGTGACTGGGAAGATCTTGGCGGTATATTGACTTCAGCGCCTGCAGTTGCTTCCTGGCAGACAAATCGTCTGGATGTCTTTGGCAGAGGTCAGAATCAGTCAGTCTGGCACATTTACTGGAATGGCTCCCGTTGGAGTAGCTGGGAGGATCTTGGTGGGAAAATCTACTATGCTCCTGCAGCTGTCTCCTGGGGACCTAACCGGATCGATCTATTCGGGGTAGGCCTTAATCAAGCACTTTGGCATAAATATTGGGATGGAACCCGCTGGAGTGAGTGGGAGGATCTTGGTGGTATCCTGATTAACTCGCCTGCTGTTGCATCCTGGCAGTCAAACCGTCTGGACGTCTTCGGCATCGGTCAGGACAGCGCACTGTGGCACAAGTATTGGGACGGTTCTCGCTGGAGCAATTGGGAAAGCCTTGGCGGAAGTCTGACTTCTGCACCGGCAGCGGTTTCCTGGGGCCCGAATCGGATCGACATCTTTGCACGTGGTCAAAATCAGAGCATTTGGCATATAGATTGGGATAACAACAGATGGAGTGACTGGGAGAATCTTGGTGGTGGTAGCGTAACCTCCGGTCCTGCAGTAGCATCCACAGGCGAAAATCGTCTGGAGTTATTTGCGAGAGGACAGAAGAATCAATTGATTTTCCGGACCTGGAACGGCAGACGATGGAGCGGATGGCAGGAGCTTGGAGGGGTTATTGTTTCGGAACCGGCAGCCGTCTCCTGGGGTGGAAATCGCTTAGATGTATTTGGTACCGGACAGAATAATCACCTCTGGCATATTTGGAGGCCTTAAGTTGAAATAAATTACTAAGACATAAATGCACCTCCGGACATTGATTACAATCCTGTTCGGAGGTGTTCATTTTTGCTATAGACGACATGCTACTTATTAGAATACGTTTGCTTTATACTTAATGATTTCTCTTCTTAAAAAGAATTGCCTGATCCCAGATGATATCAAATACGTATGGTCCAACCATTGCAATTTGATCCAGATAGACGCGAAAGACGATACGAACCTCCTGATTATTATCCACACCATATGCTTTTCCGAGCGGATTCCCTGTACTGTAGGGGATCAGAACCGTATTATCCTCATCTTCCTTTCTTGCCATTTTATATACATAGTAATATCCGGAATTTTCATATCCATCAGGAAAATACTCTGTGGCAGTATCGGGAAATTGGACTGTACTGAAGGCTCCGACAACTCCGTTAAAAAGCTCTACTCCGTAAAAGCTGGCATTGGAATAGATTGCTTTACCGGTTCGTTCGTGATTGATACCGTAAACTATGATAAAATCATCATCACTTGTTAGCTTGAAATCTTCAGTTTTAAAGTAAACAGCATCTCTGTTATCCCCATAAATATTAAAGTCCCGTAATATTGCATTGTAATTATCGGGGATTCCAATCGTTAAGTCCAGATCCTCCGACTCGTACATAATATCTTCATACCTTTTAATAATCTGATTGCGAAGATGAGCTAAATCTCGCCTGGCATTAGGAACCAACTGATACTCTGAAATGCCGGTTTCTCTAATTTTTAGTGTTGGGACCGGCCAGGGAGAAGGATGTGAGAGAGGAATCTTAGGGGTTATGCGGAAAACCCTCATAAATCTGCCAATGTTTTTTAAATATTGGTTACCTACATTATGCTGAGCCCATAGCGCAAACCGCAGTATATACATGAAAGTATCCTTCCCTGCTTCCAATCCCATATGAACCAGTTCAATCGGAATAGTATCATCGTTCATAATATCCGGGCTGTAACCGGCAATACCCAGAGCTGTATGGAGCTGCTTATTTATACTTTGGTCAGCTGTACTGATGATGACAGTCGAGCTGTTATAAGCATCTCCGGGTGCTCCACCCGGAGTATTTTCAGTCCGGATATTATAGTTATTAATCTGGTCACCAAGACTGGCAAAGATCATGTGGTAAAAGCCGGTGGATGCATCGCCGACAGTAATATATCCGCTATAGTCTTTTTGGGGTTTGTCTTCGATAAAACTGACATAGCTTCGGAAGCAATAATACAAGGCAGGGGGAGGAGTGATACCAATAAAAACAATGGCCTCGTCAGAGCGTAATTTAAAGTTGATTCCGGGGGCAATATAATTGATATTGGCAGGATAATTATCTAACTGTTTAGATTGGTAACCTATGGGTGGTTCCTGCCCTTTGGAAGGCGACTGGTTGGGAGCAGGCGGAAGTAAGCAGGCTGCGTAGGGGACACCTGCATTATTTCCAAGGCAAGAATCAACGATGCCTTCACTGCATAGCTTTATGATATCAACGTAGCTTAACATTCCTTCCTGAACAATAAATCCATTTTCCTCTAATAATGAGATGAAATTTTTCACTTTAGCATTTTCCTTAATATAAGAATGATCATTATTCGTATCAGATAGATAATAATCGTTATGCTTCATTCTGCTTTCTCTTTTTATTAAATTCATAATATCATATGTAGCTAAAGCGAATATGTTTAGTTGTGCCAACTACAAGACTTTCTCAATATTAAGTAAAGTGTCAAAAGGTGCTGCGTACGTTTTCAGAAACAAGCCTATCCTATTGCAAGTAGTTTGCATAGTATAAGCTTGTATTCAGACAGCACTTCTAGTGTTAGTTGACACTTTAATTAGTAAAAGCTGAGCAATTTGCAGTCGTACAATGCCTGCGAAGTAGGAAACGAACGTGTAAGCTTGCTGATACTTTATTCTTGAGGCTGATAATATGTTATGGAAATATTATGTACCATCATGTATGATGGTATTGAAATCACACATATCATGATTTGAAATGTGAGGATTACTCCTTTGAAATTTATTATAGTTAGTTTAGCTTAGAAAGCTAAATTAAATAAAGGAGTAATGCGTATGAGTTTAGAATTTCGAATTGAACAGTCAAAAGAGTTTCGAGTTGTAGGTGTAAGGATCAGTACCACGATCGAGAATAACAACTGTAGGACAGAGGTACCCGCCTTATGGGGTGAGGTAATCCAACACGGGAAAATCAATGATATTATGGCATTGTCAAACCAAAAGCCGTCTGGGATCATAGGAATTAGTTCTTATAATACAGACCCTCTTGATGCCAAAAAATTTGATTATTATATTGCAGCTGCCGCGGATCAGCCTGTACCGGAGGGAATGGTTGAATTTATGGTTCCAGCTGCCACCTGGGCGATTTTTCCCTGTAAACGTACCGAAATTGCAGAGATTGAGATCCGCATTGTCAGTGAATGGCAGCCGTCCTCAGGTTATGAATTGGTTAATTCAGGTTATGCGACGGGGGAGATGAAATCACAAGCTCCCGATATGGAGGTTCATAGTTTGGATGATACTTCTGAAGTATGGATTGCTGTACAAAAGAAGGAAATATAATCGGAAAGGTGAATAACAAATGAATTGGTTGGATGGGCTTAATCAGGCAATTGACTACATTGAGAAAAACTTACAGGAAGAGATTAATTACGAAGAGATAGCAGATATGTTCGGATATTCAGTTTACCATGTGCAGCGGGTTTTTGCCATGATAGCCGGTGTCCCGCTTTCTGAGTATGTTCGGAACAGAAGACTTTCTATGGCTGCCATAGAGCTTCAGAACGGAGATAATAAGGTAATTGATATTTCACTTAAATATGGATACAGCTCACCCAATTCCTTCAACCGGGCTTTCAGGACATTTCATGGTGTGGCGCCCAGTGATCTGAAGCAGGAGGGAGTCACGATCAAAGCCTATCCACCTCTTTGCTTTGAGCTGGCAATCAAAGGGGCACATATGATGGAATACCGTCTTGTAAAGAAGAAGGCTTTTCGTATTGTAGGTGCTAAATTGCAGACTACCATGGAAAACGGAGTATGCTATCAGGATGCTCCTACGTTTTGGAGCAGTACCATACAGACCGGAAAACACAATGCTGTTTTAGCACTTATGAATCAAGAGCCCTTCGGTCTCTTGGGTGTCAGCAATTACTCCGATAATTTTGCAACAGGTGTGTTTGATTACTATATCGCATCTTCCTCCGATCGACCGGTTCCGGAGGGTATGACTGAATTTATTGTTCCGGAATCGACTTGGGCAGTATTTCCCTGCAATGATATCAAGCCTGAAACAATACAGAATTTGGAACATAGTATTGTTATGGAATGGCTTCCGACAAGCGGGTATGAATTTGCCCAAGCTCCGGACATGGAACTATACGACGAGAACGGAAAGGTAGAGATCTGGCTTCCTGTAAAAAGCAGGTAGAGGCCTCCTCTTATTTTTGCTGAAAGAATTGAATATTCAATCCGTTCGGATCTTTAATTGTGAAGAATTTGAAGCCGGGGGTTTCAATCGGCCCACCATGGATCGGTATATTTCTGGCCTTTACCGCCTCAAGCATTGCATCAGCTGAGTCCACTGCAAACCCGATTGATATGAATTCGCCAAAGCCGATTTCGGTATCATGATTGTCTGCAAGTAGTTCAACTAAAGTCTCATTTTCGGTTCCGTTCCCCATAAAAGCAATTTCAACACCGGGGCCGGCCGGGAAACGCTGTATTACAGAAAGACCGGGCAGATCAGAGTAGAAAGCGATGGATTCCTCCAGATTTTTTACATGAATTGTATTCCATAGATATTTCATGTTCATAACCTCCGTATATTATTTTATTTTACCTTGATTGCAAACAGAATCCCTGTGGTCTGTTGCAAACAGATTTTACTTGAACTATTGTAATTAAAGTTTTATAACATTAATAGGAGCGAAAATATACTGGTATAAATTATAATAGGCAGGGCTGAATATGGCATTAATAAACGAAGGCTATCGGTACAAAGAACTGGCTGATTTTTTGAAAACACGAAGGGCAAAGATTGCTCCCTCACAAGTAGGTCTAATTGCTGCAACGCGACGTCGTACCCCCGGTTTAAGAAGAGAAGAGGTAGCACAATTGGCCGGGATCGGTCTGACCTGGTATACCTGGCTCGAGCAAGGAAGACCGATTCATGTTTCATCCTCGGTGATAGAAAGTCTATCCAGAGTGTTGCTGCTGGATAGGCGGGAGCGTACCCATCTTTATCTGTTGGCGAATCAACCATTGCCATCGGACTTATCAGAGCATCAGGAAACGATCAGTCCGATGCTTCAGCATATTCTGGATCGATTGAATAACTGTCCGTCTCTTGTCACAGACCAGCGGTGGAACGTGATTGCCTGGAATAAAGAGGCATGTCTAATCTATGGTGATTTTGAGAAAATGAATCAGCGTGAACGAAATATTGTCTGGGCTGTTTTTACAGAACCAAGATATAAGCTGTTGCTTACCGATTGGGAGCATAATGCGAAACGTTTACTGGGCAGCTTTCGTGCAAGTTGCGGACAATATATCGAAGACGCCTGGCTGGTTCAGTTCATAGAGGATCTGAAAGCTGCTAGTACAGAGTTTAATCTATGGTGGCCATTACATGAGATCTTAGGTGGTAATGAAAAATTCAAACGATTGAACCATCCTACTGCCGGAGTATTGGATTTTGAAGTCAGTAATTTTGACGTCCCTGATAGTATCGGATTGAAAATGGTGGTTCATGTTCCTACACCGGGGACTGAAACCGAGAACAGAATGAAAGACCTGTTACACAAGAAAGATTAATTAATATGAGCCCTACAAAAGTAGGGCTTTTGTATACTGACAGAACGGACAGGGAGAGTTAGCTCCTCTGGATAGCACAGAAAGCACCCCTGTATCATTACCCAACGCTATAACCGAATGAGATTTGAAAAAGTAGTAAAGACAAAAAGTCCGTTAGATTAGTGTAAGTAAAGTTATGTAAAGAATATTGAACTATTTAGGAATATACGATATAATGTAGAAATAGTAAACTTTTATATCATTTCTACCATTTTCTAAAGTGATTTCTAAACTACATAAGCTAACGGAAGGACTAAACTACAATGGAGAAAACGAAGATTACAGTTAAGTCAGACACACGAGAAATGATTGATAAGAAAGCAAAGAGTTATTTTATTGGGGTAGTTACAGTAGTATCGTCAGTGATGGGATTGGCAACAACAGGTACCATGGCAGCAGGCCTAGCCAGTGAAAACATGACATGGCTTATGGTGGCATATTTATGGATTGGTATTATAGCGAACGCTGTAATACAGAAATGGTTGAATACGAAGCACCAGGATAAACCGTGGGTGAAATGGGTTATGATGATTTGCCTGACGATTTTGCTGATTCTCATGCGAATGACGACGGAAAGTACTTCCGAGACGCACGCACTTGGCTATTTTGTGATAGCGGTTGCCATATTTTTCTTTGATACAAAGGTTATCTGGTATGCATTGATTGTTACCGGAGGAATAGATATTTTCATGTGGAATAGGTTTCCGATCGAACAGGAGGCCTTCATTCAATCACCTCGAGATGTAGTGATCCGTTATTTCTGTTATCTGTGGGTTTCTCTAGTCGCAGTATTCATCGTAAAAGCCTTTAATACTTTGTTTACCTTGGCCGGAGAACGGGAAAACGAAGCGACAGCTATGGCCTCCCGACTTCAGGATATCTTACACAAAGTTCAGAGCTTATCCAAAGATCTCTTCCAAAACACAGCTGCTTTACAAGCTACTTCTGATGAAAGTGCAAATAGCTTCGAGAAGATACATGTACAGGCTGTTTCATTACAAAGTATCTCCTCTGATCAATCAGAACATATGCAGACGAATGTGACTGTGTTAGATGAGATTGGAAGGGCAATTCATCATGTAGCCGACAATACCATGCAGATCAATTCTAAGACTTCGGAATTCTTAGGTGTTATCAAAGAGGGGATATCTGCTGTAGCTACTCAGGAGGAAAGCTTAAATCACTCTGAGCATATCAATCATCAAATTATGTTGGCAGTGAAGGAATTAGAGGAAAATTCTAATCAGATCGCGTCAATTATGGAGACCATCATGGGTATCGCTGAGCAGACGAATCTACTTGCGCTAAATGCCTCCATAGAAGCAGCCAGGGCTGGCGAACAGGGCAAGGGCTTCGCAGTGGTAGCACAGGAAGTTAGAAAGCTTGCAGATGCTACAAGAGAAGCAGTGACTAGCATAGAGACATTGGTACAATATAATAGAAGCAGTACAGGCAATACAGTTAAGGTGATTCATGATTCATCTGAGGCGCTGAAAAAACAACGGATTGCAATGAATACGACACATGAAAGCTTTGATAATATTAAAGAGGAATCCATCTCTATTGATACCAGTATTCAGGAAATCACGGCCTGTGTTGAAGAGTTGATCGCTTCTTCCGATGAGTCCAATGAATTGGTTCATAAGGTGTCAGGGCTCTCGCAGGAAGCAACGGTATGTACTGAGGATATTCTGTCTGAAATTGCAAAATATCATAATATGGTCAATGAACTGGAGGGTCAGATTAAACAGTTTGGTGGTCTTGCCGAAGCATTGCAGGAGGAAGCAAATCAGAAGATAAATTAAAAGGGCATGATTGTTATCGAGCCTGGTAATACACTTTCATTCAGAGGTAAGTTGGTACGAAATAAGAATGGAGATAACTATGAAAAATCTTATTCATATCTATTCCGGGAACGGAAAAGGGAAAACAACCGCGGCTGTGGGTCTATGTATACGATATGCCGGTCATGGTGGAAAAGTGATCTTCTCACAGTTTATGAAAGATGACAAATCAGGCGAACTTAGTGTTTTAGAAAAGGTTGAAGGGATTCAGCTTGTATTGTGTGATGAATTCTTTGGTTTCTACTTTAAAATGAATGAAGAAACGAAACAGAGAGCGAAAGAGGTTTATAATGCATATCTAAGGATTGTTCTTGACCTAGCCGGACAGCAGGAGATTCAAATGCTTGTTATGGATGAAGTGATTGATGCATATAATTTAAACCTGATTGATCGTGCATACTTACTGGAGTTTTTACGAAATAAGCCGGATCAGCTTGAAGTAATCATGACAGGAAGGAACCCGGAGAAGGAATTACTAGAACTAGCGGACTATGTATCAGAAATCAATAAAATCAAACATCCATATGATAAAGGAATACATGCCAGAAAAGGTATCGAAAGATAGCGAGGTAAATGCTTATTGACCAATCTGATCCTGCAAATGAGGGAGGATACAAGACAAAATGAGTATATTGATAGCTGAAGATGAGCGCGATTTGAGAGAATTAATCAGACTTCATCTGGAACAAGAAGGATACTCTGTACTATGTGCGAAAGATGGGAAAGAAGCCTTGGTGTTATTCGACATAAACGATATCGAGCTGGGTATCTTTGATATCATGATGCCCAATCTTGATGGAATCAATCTTATGCGTAAAATCAGAGAGAGTAGTACGATACCTATTATTATGCTAACTGCAAAAAGTGATGATACCGATAAAGTGATCAGCTTGAAATTGGGTGCAGATGATTACATTGTCAAACCGTTTAGCATGGCGGAGCTTTTGGCACGAATAGAGGCTATTCTCAGAAGAAGTCTGCAATATTCCAGGACAAAGGAACCAAGTGTAATAAAGAGTGGGGATCTGACTTTGGACATCGATGCCTACACCTTACGGAAACGAGGCAGTATCATTGAACTGAATGCCAAAGAACTTTTGCTTCTGAAGCTTTTCATGGAGAATCCGGAAAGGGTTTTTACAAAAAAACAAATATATCATTCAGTATGGAAGGATGCTTATTTATACGATGATAATACGGTCATGGTACATATCAGCAGACTGAGAAATAAAATCGAAGATGACCCCGGGTTACCGAACCATATTAAAACGATTAAGGGAATAGGATATAAATTCTGTGGGGAGAGGAAAGCAGATTGAAACTAAAAAATCAAATTTTATTAAATTACATATTTGTTTTTCTCATTACTACAGTAATAGCAACTTTCCTTTGTATTATTCTTGGTGTTTTCTCTGAAAAATTGGAAGCTTCACTTGTGAAGAACAAGTATACAGCCGAGGGGTTAATGAATGATGATGTTATGAAAATCAGCTATGATGATGTGGTAAAAAATAACGGAGGATTACAGGTCATCAACGAAGATTTTAAGATCATTTACTCTCAGGGAAGGAAACTATTTCACAAAGATCAGATTACTGTTTCTGAATTTACTGAGCTTTTGAAGCAATCTCAAAGCATCGATAGAAAGTATAGTTATAGCATAGCCTACAATGAAAAAATGAAATTTTGGCTCATTGTATCATTTCCTACCTCCTTGCGTATTGATTTTAAAATTACTCATAACGAATTATATTCCTCTCCAGATGCAGGTAAGGTAAGCAGAATTCTGATTGGCATAGCTGCAGCTTATCTGGTGATGCTGGTCATAAGTGCGCTGATCTATTCGAGATTCATGTCTGCGGCAGCCATCAATCCGCTCAGGAAGCTAAAGACCAATGCTGAGCGTTTGAGTAATGCAGATTATTCCAGCAGAGTAAATCTGGGATTGAATAATGAAATTGGTGAATTAGGAGATGCCTTCAATAAAATGGCGGAACAGATACAACATGAAATCAGCATGAAGGAGAATTCAGAAAACAGCAGGAGACAAATGACACTGGACATTGCTCATGATTTAAAAAATCCATTGTCTGTCATTATGGGGTACGCAGAGTATTGTAAAAACAACCCTACCAAGAATAACGAAGCGTATCTGAATATCATCTATCAAAAAAGCAGTAGAGTTAATATATTAATCAATAAGCTATTTGAGCTGTCAAAGCTGGATAGTGCGGAGTATCAACTGGAGAGGCACTATTGTGATATTGCTGAATACTTGAGAGTAAAATGTGCAGATATGATAGTGGCCTTGGAAGCCGCTGAATTCGGGTACAACTTTCTTATTCCTGATACTGAGATAGCTATCATGCTCGATACTAAGGAGATGGACAGAGTTATTGATAATATTTATGAAAATGCTCTTCAATATAATGAAAGAGGAACTGAAATAACTCTTGAACTCAAAGATTTAGGAGAGAATATACAAATTACTATTACTGATAATGGAGTGGGCATTCCTAAAGCTTATGCTGACAGCATATTCCATCCTTTTGTGAGAACGGATCATTCCAGAAATTCTGAAACCGGAGGCTGTGGACTTGGTCTGGCAATTGCATACAAGATTATCAAGCTGCATCATGGAGAAATCAGTTTGGATTCGGATACAGGGAAGGGGTGCAGCTTTACGATCAGCTTACCAAAGAAGTTAAACTAAATTTAAGGATAATTTAAGGTACCTGTTATCATGGTGTTAGGTTACTGGTCTATAGTGATATAGATCAGTAACTTTTTTTACTTTATAGAGCTTACTTATTGTATAAAAAAGTACTCCGTATAGTGAAAAAGTGCGCATTGAGATACGCACCTTAGTGAATTAATAATGAAATGGAGAGGTTTGCATGAAGAGGAAGAGAATATTAGTCATGGCTTTATTATGTTTAATCTTGTTGTTAGGTGTTCTTACACCATATAAAAAGGTTCAGGCGGAAGAACAGAGCTTTCAACAGAAGTCTGTTGAGCAGATTTATGAGGAAGCGATAGAAGAACTGATTACGACAAAGAAAGCTGTCGGTGTGACAGCTACCTTCGTCAGGGATGGAAAGGTAACACTACAAAAGGGCTATGGTTATAGCGATAAGGAACAAAATCTTGCTGTCGATCCAAGTGTTTCGGGATTTAGAATCGGATCTGTATCAAAGACCTTTGTCGCAATTGCAGCACTGATTGCCGAAGAAGACGGACTACTTGATATGAATGCAGATATCACGGACTATCTGGAAGATGATTTTCCGGAATTGAAATACCCTGTAACGATGGAGCAATTACTGACTCACACTGCTGGTTTTGAGGATTTGATTACGGGGATTGCGGTAAAGGATAAGACAGAGTTAGAGCCTTTATCCAGGGTACTGCGTAAATACAGACCGGAACAGATCATGAAGCCGGGAGAAATTATTTCATATTCCAATTATGGCATTGCCTTAGCGGCATATGTGATTGAAAAAGCAACGGGTATCGATTTTGCGGAGTACTGTGAAGACAATATTTTTATACCCTTGGGTATGTCACAGACGTCCTTTGTTTATGATAAAAACAACCTTGTATATTCAAAAGCATTTCTCCCGAGCGGGGAGGAAGCCTTTGAACCGTATATTAATATTTATCCGGAAGGTTCTGTGATTACAACAGCCAAAGATATGAGTAAATATATTCAGTGGTTGCTGGAGGATCAGGAGATTATATTAAGAAATGTATCAAAGGATCAGCTGTTTGCACGGCATTTTGCTATGACAGAGGTTCAGAATGGGATAGGCTATACGTGGAACATAAAATCTCGAAATGATAAGATGTATTATGAGAAGAAAGGGGAGACGGTTCATTTTTATTCCAGAATCGTTCTATATCCCAGCTGTAATTCAGGTTTTTTTTTCTCAGCGAATACCTATGTGCCGGAAGAGATTTTAAATGACGTGATTGATAAGGTTACGGAACGGCTTCTCGGTAAACTTAAGAAGTGTAATGAGAAACTCGGGGCGTCGGTAAAAATGGAAGGAACCTATATCAACCTCCGCTCCAATTTTACTACAGCAGAGAAATTTATAAGTTATCTAATTCCTGAAAAAATGATAAGAATTAGTGGGTCTCTCTCCCGTGGATATCAGCTGAATGGAAAAGAAATGAAGCATATTGGTAATGATGTTTATGATACTCCGATCGGTACAGTTATGCTAATCGAGAAAGACGGTAAAACCTTACTGACTACCAATCTGGCACAAACCTATATGAAATTAAATGTTTTACAGTCTCCGGTGATGATTGCTGCGATATTGCTGTTATTTGGACTTAGTTCCCTGCTTTGCAGTATATATTTACTGATCAACTTAATAAGACGGAGAGATAGACCATTATTGCCGGCCATCCTATGTTTGCTTCAATTCTTAGGGCTTTTTGTACTCTGTATCATTCTGATCATAGGAATGAGTAACTATTCGATCCTCTCTTATGAGATACCGATTAATATCTGTACGTGGAGCATTCTTATCATGTCGGTGCTTCATATTGGATATTTGCTGTTCACCTGTATCAGAAGCAATCGGGTAAAGTATATAAAACTTCTATGTTTCCATAATGCAATAAGTATGGTGTTTTGCTTGTTGATGGTCAGTCTTAATTTGCTATAAATAAAAGGTCCATATCAGGTATGACCTTATGTCACCAAGACCCTATCAGGTTTTGGTGACTTTTTTATAGAGTAGAGGATAAAAAATGTATTGCATTCTAAATTATATTATGATAATATATAAGCAGAAGCTTATTAAATAATCATTTGCTTAGGTGGTGAGTTATGACAAACAGAGAAGAAGAGCTTTTGGAATTAATAAAGAAGAACCCGGCTATTTCTCAAAATGAACTGGCAGACACGCTTGGCATTACACGGTCCTCGGTGGCAGTTCACATTACTAATCTCATACGGAAAGGTTATATTCTCGGAAAAGGTTATATCCTAAAGGAAGAAGATTATATCTGTGTCTTAGGCGGTGCGAACATTGACATCATCGGAATTCCGAATAAGAAGCTGATTCTTAAAGATTCGAATCCGGGGCAGATTAAAGTGACTCTGGGTGGTGTCGGCAGGAACATCGCAGAAAACCTGATTCATCTTGGTGCTCCTACAAAGCTGATCAGTGCCGTAGGAGAAGATATCTATGGGAAGAAGATTTTGGAGCATGCCGGCAGAATTGGATTGGATATGAAAAACTCCCTTGTTCTGAATCAGATGCCCACCTCTACTTATCTCGCGATATTGGATGAAGACGGTGATATGAAGGCAGCCATCAATCAGATGGATATCATCGATGAAATCTCGATCGATTTTATCCAAGGGAAGAGACAAGTTATTGAAAACTCAAAAGTCTGTGTCATCGATACGAATATTCGTAGCGAGGTAATCCACTATGTTCTGGATAATTTTAAGAACACTGTCTTCTTCCTTGATACGGTATCGAGCAGAAAAGCCATGAAGATCAAAGATAAAATCGGTTCATTCCATACGATCAAGCCGAACAAAATTGAGGCAGAACTGCTTTCGGGCATAAAAATCGAGAAATTATCGGATATGATAAAGGCTTCGGAATATTTTTTGAAGCAGGGTGTCAAGCGAGTGTTCATCACCTTGGGCTCTGAAGGAGTTTTTTACCATGACGGTATTGTTCATAAGCTGATACCAAACCCCAAGGTAGAGGTTGTGAATGCAACCGGTGCGGGAGACGCATTTATAGCCGCACTGACCTATGGCTATTTTCATGACTATGATATCGATACAAGTGCCAGATTCTCGATGGCAGCAGCAATTTTAGCATTAAGCAGTGAGGAAACTATCAACCCAAACATTTCAGAAGAAAATGTGAATAAGAAGATGAAGGAGATTGGATTATGTTAGAAAAGTATATTGATATTAAACCTGAGGTGAAAGAAGCGATACAGGAAGGAAAAGCAGTAGTTGCACTTGAATCAACAATTATTTCCCATGGAATGCCTTATCCTAAGAATGTAGAGACAGCCCTTACAGTGGAGAGCATCATAAGGGAAAACGGTGCGGTTCCGGCTACGATCGCAATCATGGATGGCAGATTAAAGGTTGGCCTGTCTCGTGATGAAATCGAGGCTTTGGGAAAAAGTCATGATGTTGTGAAAGCAAGCCGCAGGGATATTCCTTTTATACTTGCAAAGGGTCTGACCGGCGCGACGACAGTTGCTTCCACGATGATTATCGCAAGTCTGGCCGGCATAAAGATATTCGCAACCGGAGGTATCGGAGGTGTTCACAGAGGAGCCCAGGAGACCTTCGATATCTCTGCAGATCTTCAGGAACTATCCAAGACAGATGTAGCGGTAATTTGCGCAGGTGCCAAATCCATTCTTGATATCGGCTTAACCTTAGAGTATCTTGAGACTCAGGGTGTTCCGGTTGTCGGCTTTGGTACGGACGAGCTGCCGGCATTCTATACCTCCAAGAGCGGTTTCGGAGTAGATTACCGTGTTGATACTCCGAAGGAGCTTGCGCAGGCGCTAAAAGCAAAATGGGATCTGGGACTCAGAGGTGGAGCAGTCATCGCGAATCCGATACCCGAGGAATATGAGATGGATCCTGCCGTGATCAATAAAGCAATTGACACCGCTGTGAAGGAATCGGAAGAGAAAGGTATTAAAGGAAAAGAAAGCACACCGTTCCTGTTGGCTAAGGTGAAAGAGCTGACGGAAGGTGCAAGTCTGGATTCAAATATCCAACTCGTGTATAATAATGCGAAGATCGGAGCTCAGATTGCAGTCGAATTGAGTAAGCTGTCTTAAGGAAATTAAGAAAATGCCCTTGAATTAATTAAAAACGATATCCTGTGGAGTGATCTATAGGATATCGTTTTTATGTGCGCCCGGCGGGCGCACGTTTCAACGGGTGTAAGTCCCGAGTCCGCCCGGTAGTGGGAAGGACATAGCCAATGACAAGGGTGTCGTGGGTGACTGCGAATCTGAAGGAAGTCGGAT
>JAEZOB010000048.1 GCA_023414355.1 Bacillota bacterium
CGTCGCCCATCTCCGGATAGAGCTCCATCCCGAGGAGGCGCCCTTCCATGAAGAGCCACTCGCGATAGGCCTCCATTTCCGCTCGGGTCGCCGGCCGCTCGACCGGAGCGGTGAACGCCTTCAGGAAACCGAGTGCCGACCTGACCAACGCGGACGCGAAGTGGGGTTCCGTCTGGGCCAACTCCAGTGCCGCGATGGCCCCCTCGAGACTTTGTGCCGAGGGAGCTCGGTTCAGATCGTCGTCGTCATGCCAGCTTTCGGTATCGTTCGGCGGTCGCGAGGCAAACTCGGCGCGGGCCTCTCGCCATTGGGCGATCAGCGCAATGACCGGATCGACGGGCTTCTCGGCGGCGGGCAAGCCGATGGCGGCTGCCGGAACGGTAGGGTTCGGCATTTGTGTTGCTCCAACATCGAAAATCTGTATACGATCCAGAAAGAAATAAGGCTGATAATCTGGATGTCAACCAGAAACTGGATTGGAAACAGAATGAACGCCGTACAACTGAAAATGGCTCGGGTCGCTCTCGGATTGACGGTGCGCCAAGCTGCCGAATTGTCGGGCACATCCCATGATACGATCACCCGCATCGAGTCGGGCCAGACCCTGAAACCTTCCACCATCGCGAAGATCCGCGGGGCGCTCGAATCGGCCGGGGTTGAGTTCATCGCTGAGAACGGAGGTGGCCCCGGAGTGCGGTTGAGCAAGCGCGATTGAGGGCAAGCAGGACCTGCGTCAGGATATCCCATAGGACACCGTGACCCCTGGAGCCCGATCCGTGAAACCATCGACGGCCGACACGCAGAAACGGCTACGCCCAAGTCGGGTGGCTTCTCCCAAGGTCACTTTCGTCCCTGGGACCTACTGACAATGCCAGTTCCAGCGCACCCGAAAATCTATCACATCGTCCATGTCGACAATCTCGCTTCGATCGTCGCGGACGGCTTCCTATGGTCGGATGCAGTGATGGTTCAACGCCAAGGCGGCACCGTGATCGGAATGGGCAGCATCAAGCAGCGCCGGCTTGGTCTCCCGGTGTCCTGCCATCCGGGCACGAACGTGGGCGAATATGTCCCGTTCTATTTTTGTTCACGTTCAATTATGCTGTTCGTGATCCACTGCGCGAACCATCCCGAACTTGCCTATCGGGGCGGCCAGCAGCCGATCGTCCATCTCGAGGCCGATCTTCAACAGGTCGTCCGATGGGCGGATGCTAATAGGCAGCGCTGGGCTTTCTCGCTCTCGAATGCTGGCGCGGTTTACACGCAGTTCCGGGCGGGTTTGGATCGATTGGGGGACATCAATTGGGACGCCGTGGCGGCCACTGATTTCCGCCCGGCGGACATCAAGGAAGCCAAGCAGGCCGAGTTTCTGGTCCAGCAGTCCTTCCCATGGCATCTGGTCGAGCGGATTGGCATCCATTCCCAAGGGATCGCGGCCAGAGTGTCCGCTGCGATCCAAGGCGGACCGCATCGGCCGAGGATCGAAATCAAACGAGATTGGTACTATTGAGGGAGGATGGCGATGATCGAATTCAGATCCGGTGACATCCTTCGGGCGGACGCGGAAGCGCTCGTCAACACGGTCAACTGCGTCGGCATCATGGGCCGCGGCATCGCCCTGCAGTTCAAGAACGACTTCCCGGAGAATTTCAAGGCTTACGAAGCCGCCTGCGCGCGCGAAGAAGTGCAGCCGGGCCGGATGTTCGTGTTCGAGACGCGGACGCTTACCAACCCGAAGTTCATCATCAATTTCCCCACCAAACGCCACTGGCGCGGCAAGAGCCGTATGGAGGATATCGACTCCGGCCTGAAGGCGTTGGTCGAGGAGGTCCGCACTCGGGGCATTCGCTCGATCGCGATTCCGCCGCTTGGCAGTGGGCTTGGTGGGCTCAACTGGGCCGACGTGCGCCCGCGCATCGTCGAGGCGCTGCGCGGCCTAGACGACCTGCAGGCGATCGTGTTTGAACCGAGCAGCGCACCCGTCACGACCAAGTCGCGCGAGGTTCCGAGCATGAGCCCGGGCCGGGCCGCGCTCGTCGTGCTCATGCACCGCTATCTGCTCGGGCTGATGGACCCGTTCGTAACGCTGCTCGAAGTGCATAAGCTCATGTACTTCATGCAGGAGGCTGGCGAACCTCTGCGCCTGCAATATGCCAAGGCTCCCTACGGCCCCTATGCGGAGAACCTGCGCCACGTGCTGCGTGCCGTCGAAGGTCACCTCCTTGCCGGATATGCCGATGGCGGCGACGCGCCGGACAAGCAGATCGAACTGGTTCCAGGCGCGGTGAAGGACGCCGAAGCTTTTCTTGCCGACAAGCGGGAAACCGTCTCTCGCTTCGATCGGGTAGCCAATCTCGTCGAAGGCTTCGAGACGCCGTTCGGCCTGGAATTGCTCGCCACCGTGCATTGGGTCGCCACGCGCGAACAAGCTTCTGGCGTCGAGGACGTCACGGCGAAGGTCTATGACTGGAACGACCGCAAACGGCGCTTCTCGCAGCGCCAGATTGGCATTGCTTTCGAGAATCTACAGTCGAAGGGTTGGCTCGCGTCTGACTGATGTCCTCCGCCGGCTCAACGACGGTGCAGCTAAGATCTGTTTGCCTTGCCCCTTCCCGCAGCCCTTGAAGCCGCCGGCGCGATCTTCGTCGCGGAGAACGGCGAGGGGCCGGGAGTGAGGCTGAAGAAGGGGACATAGGCCGCCCCTTCAACGGCTCCTGTCCCCCAGCAGCCGCAGGGCGTTGGCGGTGACGAGCACCGTGGCCCCGGTGTCGGCCAGGATGGCGGGCCACAGGCCGGTGATGCCGGCGACGGTCGTCACCAGGAACACCGCCTTCAGCCCCAGTGAGAGGCCGATGTTCTGGCGGATGTTGCGCATGGTCCGCCGCGAAAGGTCGATCATTCCGGCAATGTCGCGCACGCGGCCATGCAGCACCGCCGCATCCGCCGTCTCTAACGCCACATCGGTGCCGCCGCCCATGGCGATGCCGATGTCAGCGGCGGCGAGCGCCGGCGCATCGTTGATGCCGTCGCCCACCTTGGCGACGACCTCCCCCCTCTGCTTCAGCTCGGAGACGATGCGC
>JAEZOB010000075.1 GCA_023414355.1 Bacillota bacterium
GCGGCAGCGTCAATGCGGGTGATTCCATCACCGTCACGGCAACGCCCAATGGAAGTTACCGCTTCGTAAGATGGACGGAAGACGGTACACAGGTCAGTACCAGCGCAAGCTACACCTTTAACGCCACGTCAAACCGTACCCTTGTCGCGGTTTTTGAGAGCACCCCACCGTATAATCCACCAACTCCACCTGTAACTCCACCCGCGCCTGTCACCGAGGTCAACAGCGGCGAGAGCGTCACCACAGTTAATATCGAAAGACTTATCTCGGAGGGAGAATCGCTGACCGTTGAGGGCGAGGATGGCGCAAAGCTGGTATTTGATACCGAGGCACTTAAGGGCATCAGCGACCAGGCTGGCGATAGCGTCAAGGTGAAGTTAGCAGACGTGTCGGATGAATATCAGCAGACTCATCCCGATAAGCTGGTGTTCTCCCTGACCGTCAGCTCCGGTAATAAGGTCATCACAGACTTTGGCGGCTCCGTTGCGGTGTCCCTGCCTTATGAATTGAAGGAGAGCGAAGCGGCGGACAATGTAACGGTATGGCATCTGACGGAAAGCGGCGTTTTGGTCGCAATCCCCTGCACTTATGACCCGGCGACCAAGCTGGTGAGCTTTATAGTCAGTCACTTCTCGTTGTATATGGTAGGCGTCGCTTCCCCGTGGGAAAACCCCTTCGCCGATGTCAGCGAAAGCGATTGGTTCTATGATGCTGTGCGATTCGTCCACGAAAACGGCCTGATAGTCGGCACCGGCGGCACGGCCTTTAGCCCGCAGGCCAATACCTCACGCGGCATGATCGTCACCATCCTGTATCGGCTTGAAGGAACCCCCGGGGCAGGTGCCAATACCTTCAGCGATGTTGCGGCAGGCAAGTATTATACGGATGCCATCGCATGGGCGGCTGAAAACGAGATTGTTAGCGGCTACGGCGACGGAAAGTTCGGCCCGGAAGATGCCATCACCCGTGAGCAGATGGCGGTGATCCTGATGAATTACGCCAAGTTCAAGGGCTACGATGTGTCCATGAGCACCGATCTCTCCAAGTACACAGACGAAGGTTCTATCTCAAGCTGGGCAAAGGATGCTATATCCTGGGCCAACGCCGCTGGCCTCATCCGGGGCGACAGCGCGAAGCTAACCCCCGCAGGTTATGCCGAGCGGTGCCAGGTCGCGGCAATCTTGCAGCGCTTCATCGAGAATTTCGTGAAGTAAGACCTTTTAGGCTACCAAGTAAAACTTAATAAAGCCAAGGGCAAACTCGGTGAAAACCGAGGACGCAAAGCTATAGGGTCTAAGACGCTGTAAGGCGTTACGATAGCCTGGTTGCAAGAAATAGAGTAGGAGGCGGTGATTAGCCGCCGTCCTCTCACAGCACCGTGCGTACCGTTCGGTACACGGCGCTTTCAATAGTTGATGTGCACAGACTGGTACGCAGTGGTTAAATCATAAAAGCCTGCTCGTATCAGTCTTTCTTTTGTCATTGCCATATTGACCGCTACCGTGTGTGTAACAAACCAATAACCTCTCCGGCTGTTAGCCGCCATATGTGCAAGTTCCTCCGGCACACCAAGTTTTAGAAGATTCCTCTTCTTTGTTCTTGGCTTCTTCCATTGTTTCCATACACACATGCGAATACGGTGGTACAGCCATCCATTGATGTCGTCTATCGGGTTTTTCATATCCGCAATTCTGTAGTAGTTCAACCACCCACGGGCATACACCTTGATTCTCGCAAGCGAGGGACGTATGCTCTGAACAGACCTTCGGGAAGATAGTTCCTTCAATCGGGCTTTGAATCTCTTCCATGACTTCGGATGAACGCGGACGTATATGCCCTTTCCGTTCCTTCCCAATGCGAAGCCAAGGAACTTAAAATTTCTGATTGCGAATACGCTGACCGTTCTGCTTTTGTCTTTGTTGACTTTTAGCTTCAGCCTCTCCTCAAGGTATGTTGTGCTCGTTTCCAGTAGTCTTTCGGATGCACGTTTGCTCTTCGCCAGCAATACGATATCATCTGCATAGCGTATGCATGGTACTCCTCTTTTCTGAAACTCCTGGTCGAACTCATTCAGATAGATGTTCGCTAATAACGGCGATAAATTTCCTCCCTGCGGCGAGCCTTCTTCGGTTGCAATAACAACACCATCTTCCATGACTCCGCTTTTCAGATATCTTTTGATGAGCTGAATGACCCTCTCATCTCTTAAATCCTTGCGTAAGATATTCAGTAGCAGTTCGTGGTTCAGCGTATCGAAGTACTTGGACAAGTCCAATGTCACTGCATAACGGTATCCTTGCTCTGCATACTCCTTCACCTTTGATATGGCGTCCTTCGCACTGCGTCCCGGTCTGTACCCGTAGCTTCCATCTGCAAACAACGGTTCATAAATCGGTGTGAGCTGCTGTGCCATGGCTTGCTGTATGGTACGGTCTAGAACGGTTGGAATACCAAGCTTACGTATTCCGCCGTCAGGCTTCGGAATCTCTACTCGTCTTACCGGGGATGGTGTATACTTCCCTCGGCTAATCCTTTCGAGAAGCTCTTCCCTGTTTTCTCGAACGTGGGGCAAGGCTTCTTCTACGGTCATGCCGTCGATTCCCGGTGCCCCATTGTTTGCCTTTACTCTCTTAAAGGCTCTGTTCAGATTTTCTCTGTCCAGTATTTTCTCTAAGAGTTCCGGCTGTGCACTGTCCTTTTCTTTCCATATCGAGCGGAACGACCTGCGCACTTCCGCATACCCTTCATGTTCCGCACTATCTCTTTGCGGACAGCCTCTTTTTTCAGAGTTTTCTGCCTTCATCGGCCATTCCTCCTTTCTCGGTTATACTTGGGACTCCTATTGATTCGGTCCTTCACCTCTCGGCTACTATGACCTCTGCTGACTTCTGTATGTTCAGCACTGCCTCGTTTCCTTGTACAGTGGTTACCCCTTTCAGAGCGTATCATACAGACCTCCCCGGGTACTCACACGTTCCTTCTCTCCATCCATCTGCCACATTTCTATTGTTTAGATCGTGCGTTAACGATTTGTTCGGCTAAAAATGCTTTGTAAAGCAAAGAAGAAATGCCCATATTAGCATAGTCCTCTTCGGAGTAGCAAGTAGGACATGGTAGATTAAGGACCCCGTCTACACACTTGTTCAGTCCGAGTTTTGCTGAGGCCTCACGTCCACCGCTATAC
>JAEZOB010000042.1 GCA_023414355.1 Bacillota bacterium
ACTTCTTTTTGTAACGAAAGCGCCGACTTCAACAAAACTATTGTCGTCAAGCAAAGAAGTAATTCTTTCTCTTGCTGACAGTTGTGCTGTACTGCTCATTTTCAGCCCTCCATTTTTTCTATTGTTAATTATAAATCAATTCTCTGCCGAGTATAATTGTATTATACTTACCTTAAAAAGGCAAGGATTAATTCGTTAAAATTGGCGCCACATACCATAGAAAAGTATAAAAAAACTATAAACACTGTTTAATTTTTCCAAGGTCGAAGCCTTTTCGATATAAGGATGCGATTAATTTCTGCTTTTCTTCGTAAGTCAGTGCCTCTGGGTCTGCGGTTTTCTTGGCGATTGCCTTTTTGATCGCAGTCAGCTCGACATCCGCCTCTTCTTCAGTATAGATCTCATAAAAGGCTTCCTCCAGAATGTCTCCGGATATTCCCTTCTGCAAAAGCTCATTCTTAATCATCAGTTTGCTCTTTTTGTTCATCCGGCCTCTGATAAAGGCGGCAGCAAACCGTTTATCATTTAGATAACCATACTCCTTGACATAAGAAATCACACGATCAATCAAGGCTGCGGGAAATTCGGACTGAATAAGCTTTTTCCTTAACTCCGTCTCTGAACGATCCGCAAACTTAAGAATATATAATGCTTTATCCAGCACTTTGTGATATATGGTTTCCTCAAGGATTCGTTCATATTCAGCAGAGGATAAAACAACGCCTTCTTTAAGACGATAACGTTCGAGCTCCTTCTCAGTAAGTAGAAAAGCAAATTCATCATCGATATAAACTCTGACCTTGGAACCCTCTAATCCTTCCAGACGGGTAATTATCATATTTTTCGCCCTCCTGCACATATTCTCTGAATACTTACTTGTTCAAGGATGCCTCTGTTACATAGTACACGATATCATTAATCGTAATCCGTATCCTATTCACTTACATCATACGGTTGGACAAGCAGCAATGCTTTGACTTTCGACCGCTGCCGCAGGGACAGGGATCATTTCTTCCGATGTTATGCCATTTGGCGAGCTCTTCTTTCTGAAGACTTATTTTAATCTCATCATAAGAAAACCCATTGTTCAGAAGCTCAATCATCTTTCTCACAGGGTTTTCAATATGTGAAAAGTACTGCTTGTAACCGCTGCAAAGATAATTAAGCCCGGATTCTCCATTCTCCGAAAGGATAAAACGATCCTTTATACATCCCCCATTACAGACAGATAACCAGGAACAAGCTTTGCACTGGGAAGGCAATAACTCTATCTTATTTCTGCCGAATTGCTTTTGTACAGGTAGTTCAACCAATTTAGCAAGTGAGGAAGAGGTAATATCCCCGATCCGATAATCCGGAGCAACAAAGTGATCGCAGGAATACACACTGCCATCCTGCTCCACTACCAGTACCCGTCCACAGGTGGGCGACATGGTACACAGACTGACAACCCCCCCTGACCATGCAAGAAGTGCTTCTGCAACCTGTTGTATCTCAAGCCGTCCAAGATCATGACTCATCCATTCGTCAAATACTGTACAAAGGAAGCGACCATAATCATCTCCGGTAACGGAATCTTCTGTTACCTGTCCACTCTCAGTATGCCGTATAATCGGTATGAACTGAAGCCATCCGGTGTTCAGCTCTCTAAGGGTGCGATATACCAGGATAGGTTCCTTCACCGTCTCAGCATTTACTGTGCAAAGTAAATCCGGCTGTATTCCATGAGCCTGCAGCCGCTTAATCGCCTCAACAACACGGGAATAGGTGCCTTGATCATGGTGATCCCTTCGGAATGCATCATTAAGCCACTCTGTACCATCGATGCTTATTCCCACATCAAAATGATGCTCCGCTAAAAAGCTGCACCATTCATCATTCAGGAGAATGCCATTGGTCTGAAGATTATTCCAGCAGCAAAAGCCCTGAGGAAGGTAACGATTTTGTAAAGCTACCACCTGACGATAGAAATCAATACCTGCCAGTGTGGGTTCTCCGCCATGCCAGGTGAAAGAAATCACAGGGCCTGGGCTGGCTTCGATATACTGACGGATATAAGTCTCTAAAAGACTATCGGACATTCTAAACTTCTCATTTTGATTTTGATTAGCAGACCCGGTCGTTGCATAATAACAATAGCTGCATTCTAAATTGCAGTGAGCACCGACCGGTTTGGCCATTACAACAAAGGGTTCCATAGATTTGCCTCAAAAAATTCAAAGGTTTTCTGCCAGGCATCCATTGCCTGTTTCGGACGGTACAGATCGGTATGATAATACCAGAACGCATGTCCTGCTCCGTCGTATCGATGGAATTGATAATTCTTCCCATACTTCTTTAAGGCTTCTTCATGAAGGTCCACTTCTTCAGGCGTGGGGGAACTGTCCTCATTGCCAAATAAACCAAGAAGAGGACAGGAAAGATTAGCGGTCAAGTCAATTGGAGCAATCGGATGTGCAGCTGTCAGATTTTCCTTCTCTTCAACGACATGACCACCCCAGCAATCAACTGCAGCAGAGATTCCATTTAACTGACAGGCGGCCAGATAGGCATGCCTTCCGCCGGAGCACATCCCGATGACACCAACCTTCCCGTTGCCATAAGGCAAGGCTTTCATAAAATTCAAAGCACCTATACAATCTCCCATAACGCTTTCATCAGGAACCCCTCCGGCATTACGCGCTTTTAAGGAAATCTCTTCAGGGCTTCCATAACCAAATCTACTATAAATATCAGGGCAGATAGTTGCATAACCATGCTGTGTGAAACGTCGTGCAGTTTCACGGCAGAATTCATCCCAGCCAGGCATATGAGGGATTAAAATAATGCTCGGAAAGGGTCCCTTCCCAAGAGGTCTGGAAAAGTAAGCATGGATAGAATCCCCATTGAAGCCTTTCACGCTGACTGTCTCAGCAAGCATACTCTCATACTCGTCAGTTCTTATTCTGTTCCACATGATCTCACTCCTTTTTTATTATAATTAGTATATATCCTAAATTGAGCCTGTTTATAATGTGTACTACCAAGAGGAATATCCCACGAAATATTTCATTCACAGGCTTTATTATCCTATTTTATATAACAATACTTAATAAGAAGCTGTCCCGGAGGGAATAGCTTTCGGACACCTTAATAGATCGGTATCCTATTCTACTATTCCATCAAGGACAGCTTTGTCATTTAATTTCACTTCAATTGGATAGATTGATTAATATTTAATCTAACTTTTCATTATAATTCTTTGCGGGGTGCAGCGCATACTTCTCGCGGACCTTCTCTTCGATCTCATCACAGATGGCAGGATTATCCAGCAGGAACTGTTTCGCATTCTCACGTCCCTGACCAATCTTTGCATCGTTATAGGCAAACCATGCACCACTCTTAATGACGATATTAGCTTCTGCTGCAAGATCCAGAATATCACCTTCCTTAGAGATACCCTTACCGAACATGATATCGAACTCTGCTTCCTTGAAAGGAGGTGCAATTTTATTCTTCACAACCTTGATTCTGGTTCTGTTACCTACAACATCACCACCCTGTTTTAAGGATTCTATCCTTCTGACATCCAGACGAATGGAGGAATAGAACTTTAAGGCACGTCCGCCGGTAGTGGTCTCAGGATTACCGAACATAACACCGACCTTCTCACGGAGCTGGTTAATAAATACTACGATACAATTAGACTTGCTGATTACCGCAGTCAGCTTTCTCAGAGCCTGGGACATCAGTCGAGCCTGAAGACCGACATGGGAATCTCCCATCTCACCGTCGATTTCTGCTTTCGGAACTAAGGCCGCAACTGAGTCAACGATGATGATGTCGACCGCACCGGACCGTACCATGGTCTCTGTAATCTCTAATGCCTGTTCGCCGTTATCCGGCTGTGAAATATATAAATTATCAATATCTACACCGATATTCTTCGCATAGACAGGATCAAGCGCATGTTCTGCATCGATAAAGCCTGCAATACCGCCTCTCTTCTGTACCTCGGCAACCATGTGCAGCGCAACAGTCGTCTTACCGCTGGACTCGGGGCCATACACCTCTATAATTCTTCCCTTAGGAACTCCGCCAAGACCGAGGGCAATATCCAAACTGATGGAACCGGTCGGTACAGTCTCAATATTCATATTGGCATTCGTATCACCAAGCTTCATGATTGAGCCCTTACCATATTGCTTTTCAATCTGTGCCAATGCAGATTCTAATGCTCTTATCTTATCATCCTTTGCCATATCCAATCTCCCTTTTTATGAAGGCACTCAACCTCCAAAATACGAACTAATGTTCTTGTATTTATCTTAACTTATTTCCGATGCAATGTCAACACATAAATCTGTACTGCCTGACCGGATATAGCAATCCTAACATAGCAACAGGACATCCGATGCCATGAGCATAGAATTTTTTAGATCTGATTAATAATAAAATCTAGTTCAGAAATAAAGTGTCAAAAGATGCTACGCCTTTTCTAAATATGACATATTGCTATTACAAGCAAGCTTGCATAGCAATATATCACATTTAGAAAGCACCTACGGTGCTTTTGACACTTTTATCATCGATATGCTCTTAAAATTATGCTTTTGCAAGATGCCTGACCGAAATTAGGCCGGAAATACAAGAAGGTAAACAAATTATCTTATCACTGCAGAATATAAAGATATATTCGTATTATAGCAGTGAGAAGCGTATTTGTAAATATCTGTGCATCTCGGAATAATCACGAAAATTCCGGCGATATTTATATAAATAGACGAAGGGCTTCTAATAAACCTTACTAGGTTGGCATAACTTCGGATTATATCCATGTTCGATCAGAGCCTGAACGATCTCCTGTTTATGCTCATGTCCGAAGGTCTCCATAGTAATAGTAAGCTCCACAGCAGCATTACGGTTGATGCTGACAAACTGATTATGATCGAGGCGGATGACATTGCCTTGGCATTTTGCAATAATCGAAGCCACATTCACCAATTCGCCCGGTCTGTCAGGTAACAGTACGGATACAGTGAATACACGTCCTCTTTGAATCAAGCCGTGCTGGACGATGGAGGATACTGTGATGATATCCATATTGCCTCCGCTTAAGATAGAGACAACCTTCTTATCCTTGCAATTCAAATGCTTCAAGGCTGCAACGGTAAGCAGACCGGAGTTTTCTACTACCATCTTATGATTTTCGACGATATCAAGGAAATTAACGATCAGCTCCTGATCCTCTACTGTGATGATATCATCGACATATTCCTGTATGTAAGGAAATACAACGTCTCCGGGAGTCTTAACGGCGGTTCCGTCTGCGATGGTATCCACATGGGGAAGCGTAACGACATGTCCGGCCTTTAAGGATTCCTTCATACAGGCAGCTCCGGCAGGCTCAACACCGATTACCTTGACATTGGGATTTAACATCTTAGCCAGTGTGGCAACACCCGCAAGAAGACCGCCTCCACCGATCGGTGCAAGGATGATATCGACCGTCGGAAGATCCTTGAAGATCTCCATGGCGATAGTTCCCTGGCCGGTCGCAACAATTTCGTCATTGAAGGGGTGAATGAAGGTATAGCCCTTCTCCGCGGCAAGCTCCATTGCATACTGACAGGCTTCATCGTATACATTGCCATATAGAATTACCTCTGCACCATAGCTCTTTGTCCTGTTCACCTTAATCAGGGGTGTTGTGGAAGGCATGACAATGACAGCCTTCGCATGATAGAGCTTCGCTGCATAGGCAACTCCCTGCGCATGATTTCCCGCAGAGGCAGTAATCAGGCCACGCTCTCTTTCTTCCTTAGTAAGTGTACTGATCTTATAATATGCACCGCGTACCTTATAAGCACCGGTGAATTGCATATTCTCGGGTTTTAGGTATACCTTGTTGCCAGTCGTGTCCGAAAAGTAATCACTGTATACCAATTCAGTACGCAGAATGACTTTTTTGACCGCTTCTGTTGCTTCTTCGAACTTATCCAGTGTCATCATTGTAGTACCCTCCATCTTCGTGCTAAGGCGCACGAGCTTTTTTATATATGCAGAGGATTTTACCGATCACGAAACTGCAATCTGTAAAATCCTTATTTCATATCTCTTTATTCAGTTTTTGAGAATAATGCATTCACAAAAGCATCCGCATCGAATTTCTGAAGATCATCAATCTTCTCTCCGATTCCGATGTATTTCACAGGAATTCCAAGCTCTGATTGGATTGCTATCGCGATTCCACCCTTTGCAGTTCCGTCCAGCTTTGTAAGAACAATGCCTGTAATGTCGGTAACTTCTTTAAATTCCTTGGCCTGAGCCAGGGCATTCTGTCCGGTGGTGCCATCAAGTACGATCAAAGTCTCACGATAGGCCTCGGGGTATTCCCTTTCGATCACGCGGTTGATCTTCTTTAACTCTTCCATCAGGTTCTTTTTATTATGCAGACGTCCCGCAGTATCACATAACAGTACATCCACATTTCTGGCTTTTGCAGCTGTAACTGCATCATAGATAACTGCTGCAGGGTCTGAGCCTTCTTTTTGTGCGATGATATCTACGCCGGCTCTGTGTGCCCACTCGGTCAGCTGTTCAATCGCAGCCGCACGGAAGGTATCGGCAGCGGCAACCATAACCCTTTTTCCGGAATCCTTCAGTTGTCCGGCCAGCTTGCCTACCGAAGTAGTTTTGCCTACTCCGTTGACACCAATCAATAATATCACGGATTTACGACCTTCAAACTCATATGCAGTGTCTCCAAGACGCATTTGATCCTTCATACTATTAATCAGTAATTCACGGCACTGGGAAGGATCTTTAATCTTATTCTCCTTCACCTTATCACGAAGATCTTCAATAATTGCAGTCGTGGTATTGATACCTAAATCGGCCATAATTAAGATTTCTTCCAGTTCTTCGTAAAAATCATCGTCAATACTTGAAAAACCGCTGAAGATATTATCGATTCCATGTGCAATGTTATTTCTGGTTTTTGATAAACCCTGTACTAACTTACTGAAAAAACCTTGTTTGTTTTCTCCCATAAAAACTCTCCATTCTGTTGTAGCTTTAAGACTAAGTGAGCAGAAAGCGTTCTCATTGGTCTGCAGCATATATGATAAATACAGAAGGCTTTGCTATGCTAAATCATTAAAGTTTATCATAGCATTTCCTTTTGCTTGGGGCAAGTAAAATTTAAAATTAAATTAATATAATAATTCTTTATTTATCAGAACTTCCTGTTGGTTATTTATCCAGTTGTCCTTCAATTAAACTGACGGAAACCAGTGCAGAGACACCCTTTTCCTGCATCGTGATACCGTACAGGATATCCGCTGCAGCCATGGTTCCTCTTCTGTGAGTAATAATGATGAATTGGGTGTCCTTCGTCAGCTTATGCAGATATTTTGCAAAACGTCCGACGTTGGAATCATCCAGTGCGGCTTCAATCTCATCCAGCAGACAGAAAGGTGACGGTTTTAAATTCTGAATAGCAAATAATAATGAGATTGCAGTCAACGCTTTCTCACCACCGGATAGCTGCATCATGTTCTGTAGTTTTTTACCCGGAGGCTGTGCATTGATACGGATGCCAGCCTCAAGAATATCCTCGCTTTCAGTCAGCTCTAAATCTGCCTGGCCACCACCGAAGAGCTCCTTAAACACAACATTAAATTCTTCATTGATGGCTTTGAATTTTTCTTCAAACTGGATACGCATCTCAGAATCCAGCTCATTGATAATCTGAAGTAAAGCTTCCTCTGCTTTGATCAGGTCCTCCCGCTGAGTACTTAAAAACTCAAAACGCTCGGACAAATTCTTATAATCCTCAATGGCGTTTACATTGACATCACCGAGCTCCTTGATTTTAGCTTTGATTTCAGCGATCAGCTTCTTCGCCTGCGTCAGACTGATTTCCTCGTCAATCGGGTACTCTGCTGCTGTAGTATAGGTCAGTTCATATTCCTCCCACATATAGCCGGTTAAAAGATCCGTCTGCTCCATCAGCTTTTCTTTTTGACCGTTCAGACGGAAGCATTCCTTATCCAGCTCTGTCATACGGGTAGATAATTCTTCGCGTTTTGCGAAGAAGTTCTTATGAATACTGGTGATATGCTCACGCTCCGTGGTTTTCTGCCGGATTTTCTCTTCCAGTTCACTGATTTTTGCTTCCAGTGTTGCAACCAGCTCCTGTGTCTTTTCGATGATCGCCTGCTTCTCCTCAATCACCTGGGAGGTCTTTGTGATATCTGCTTTCAGAGCAGCTTCCTCTTCGTAAAGCTTATCGATATCCCGTTTGACACGCTTTAAATTCTCAAGGATGTATTGGCTATTCTGTTCTAGAGAAGATAATTCCAGCTTATGTGCCGAAACCTTCTCACTTGCAGCCTGTTCCTGTAGGCGTTCTTCTTCAAGCCTCCTGTTTAGCTGTTCAATTTGAATTTCCTTCTCCTTGTTTTGCTGTGCATTCTGATTCAAAGTTTCTGACAGCTTTGATAAATTATCCTTTAAATCTTTCGCCTGCAGCTCAATCTCCTGTAGTTCTCTGGTATATTCCTGATAGACAGCCTCTGCTTCGGATTTTTTTGTCATTTCCCGGTCTAAGCTAAGCTTTGCTGTATTCTGTTCGAGAAATTTTTCCTGCAGAGCAGTCTTTAATGCTTCTAAATCCTGACGAAGAGCAGCTCTTAATTCTCTGGCTTCCTCCCTCTTCTTTAGCAGTTCCTTTGTCTGAAGCTCGAGAGCAGCAACCTGCTGTTCCATTTCTTCAATTTCACGGCGACGTCCAAGAAGATTGCTGGCATTCTTATAAGCACCACCGGAGATGGAGCCGCCGGGTGTCAAAAGTTCTCCCTCCAGAGTGACAATACGAAGGGTATAATTATATTTTTTTGCTAATGCAGTCGCATGATCAATCTGATCTACAACAATAATTCTTCCAAGAAGATAGTCGATTAATGCATTAAATTTTTTTTCAGCTTCCACTAAATTACTGGCTATTCCAAGCACACCCGTCTCTTTTAGCGCCTTGTCGAGATTCGATCCGCTGCCGGAGGATATATTAGTCAGCGGCAGGAAGGTTGCGCGTCCGAACTTATTCTGTTTCAGATAGGCAATTAAACTCTTGGCAGTTGCCTCATCATCTGTGACAATATTCTGGATTGAACCACCGAGTGCAGTCTCAATCGCTGTCTCATAAGTCTTTTCCACCTTGATGATATCAGCCACAACACCAATAATACCAGGCTGCTGAGGTTTTCTTTCCATCACCTTTTTAATACTGATACCATAGCCTTCATAGCGCTCTGTTAAGTTCATCAGAGATTCCAGACGGGATTTTTCGCCAAGATAGCTTGCCTGAAGCTCGTTATGTTTTGTATTGATCGCATCAATCTCGGACTGGGTATCAAGAATACGCTGCTCCAGCTGATTGCTTTCCTGCGTATTATTTATAATAACCTCATTCACAGCCTGTAAAGTATCCTGACAGGATTTGATTGCTTCGTCATAAAGACATTCTTCACTTTTGTTTTTCAGAATTCTCTGATTTAAATCGGCTTTACGAAGAGTATTCTGCTCCAGCATGGTTTCATAACGCTGCATATTGCTTTTAATACCGGAATTGACATTCAGATGTTCAAAAATCCCGTTATTGCATTCTTCGATTTCCTTCGTATCACGGGAAATGTTCTCTTTAATGCGGTTTAGTTCAAAAAGAGCTTCCTGAAGGATATCATCCATGTTGGTTATCTTTTCATCGACACCTGATTTTTCTTCAAGATAACCGTTCTCTTCTTTCTTCTTGAGGTCAATATCTTTGGTATTGCCGGCAATTCGTCCTTCGATATAGACATCATTTTGTAAAAGCGAGCTGATCTGTTCCTTCAGGACCTTGATTTCACCCTCAGCCTTTTCCCTGCCGAGCTTTAACTCATTATATGTATTCTTATCCTCTTCAATAACAAGGTCGCATTCCTCCAGCTGCTTTTCGAGACTTAAGTATTCTTCCTTGGTATTTTCATATTCAAATTTTGATTGTTCGAAATCTGTCGTTGCAATTGTCAGCTTTTCTTCCAGTGCTTCCTTGGAAGAACGCAGTTTATCGAATTCTTTCAGGAATTGATTTACCTCAAGACTTTTTAATTCTTCTTTCAATTTGAGATAAATCTTAGCGATACCGGACTGCTTTTCCAGGGGGGACAACTGCTTTTCTATTTCATTGATAATATCTGTAATTCGGGAAAGGTTCAATCGTTCTTCTTCCAGATTCTTTTCAGCTGCATACTTTCTTCGTTTGAATTTAACGATACCCGCAGCCTCGTCGAATAATTCACGCCTGTCCTCAGGCTTTCCGCTTAAAATTTTATCAATCTGACCCTGACCGATGATGGAATAACCTTCCTTACCGATACCAGTATCCATAAATAATTCATTAACATCCTTCAAACGACAAGGGGAACCATTAATTAAATACTCGCTTTCACCGGAACGATATACTCTACGCGCGACGGTTACCTCTTCATATTCGATCGGAAGCTTGTGGTCTGAATTGTCCAGAGTGATAGCTACAAAGGCATAGCCCAGAGGTTTTCTGGTCTGTGTACCAGAGAAAATAACATCCTCCATCTTGGCACCACGCAGCTGCTTGGCACTCTGTTCTCCTAATACCCAGCGTACCGCATCTGCTACATTACTCTTACCGCTGCCGTTCGGTCCGACGATACCTGTGATACCGTCATGAAATTCCAGAACAATCTTATTGGCAAAGGATTTAAAACCGTGAACCTCAATACTTTTTAAATACATTCATAGTCTCCTATCTGATTTATGTCTTCGAAATGCTCTGTAATTCCGATTAACTCTTCTTTAGCTTCTGGATCGCCTGATAAGCAGCCTCTTGCTCAGCTGCCTTCTTGGTACGGCCTGTCCCTTTCCCGATTTCATCATTACCGAGGCATACTGCAATCGTAAAGGTTTTGTTATGATCAGGACCCTCCTCGGAGATTAATTTATAACGAAGCTTTTGCCTGTTATCTTCATTCTGGATGATTTCCTGTAAGATAGTCTTGCTATCGAAAAAGAGGTCTTTATTCTTTACATCTGCCAGAATAAAATTCCGAATAAACTCTTTTGCATTAGTAAAACCACCGTCAAGATAAATTGCTCCGATTACTGCTTCTAAAGCATCAGAAAGAATAGAATCTCGTTCCCTTCCCCCGGAGATATCTTCACCCTTGCCTAAGAACAGATACTGACCAATCTGTAAATCCCTGGCACAGGCAGATAACGTCTGCTCGCATACGATACTTGCACGCAGCTTTGTCAAGTCACCCTCGGACAAATTCACATATTCCTTATATACATGCTCACTTGTTACGAGCTCAAGGACAGCATCTCCCAAGAATTCAAGTCGCTCATTGCTTTTTTCTTTACTCATTCGCATTTCATTGGCGTAGGAACTGTGAGATAAAGCATGAAAAAGGATAGAGACATCTGCAAAATGGTATTTTATCTTATTCTCCAATGCAAGTATAGCCGCATCTGTTTTTTTGCGTATCTTGATTGCCACTCTAAAACCCCCTCAGAATAGTATGTTTTCTTTCCCATTCTATATGAAAAGCCCTTAGATAAGGCTGACCTTATTCCTTGGGCTTTTTCATACTATCTATCATTCGGAATAGTAATTAATTCAAAGCATTTTTTATCTGTTCAATCGCATCGGCAACAGTAACGATATTCTCTGCCTCTTCATTTGCAATTTCAATATCAAATTCTTCCTCAATCCCCATGATAATCTGGAAAACATCCAAGGAGTCTGCTCCAAGGTCATCTACAAAAGTGGTCTCCATTGTAATCTCGTCTTCGTCTACGTTTAGTACTTCGCTAATAATTTTTTGTAATTTTTCAAATTCCATAATCATTCACCCTTCTTTTTGAATTATTCGTTTTTGCTAAGATTATTCTTGATTTTATCATTAATATTCTGTTCGGTAAAGGTTACGCACTGAAGGATGGAATTATGCACTTCTGTACACTTTGCATTACCGTGAGTTTTAACAACCAGACCGTTCAGACCTAAAAGCGGTGCTCCGCCATATTTGGTGGCATCAAAATCCTTTAAAGTCTCTTTTAATGCAGGCTTGCATAACAGAGCTCCGATTTTACTTTTTGTTGTACTCATCAGACCTGTTTTGATTTTCTTTACTAATGCAGTTCCAAGTCCTTCATAGAGTTTCAGAATAACATTACCGACAAAGGCTTCGCAGACGATGACATCCGCCGCACCGTTCGGTATTTCTCTCGCTTCAATACTACCGATAAAGTTGATATCACTGCAGCTCTTTAGCAGAGGGAAAGTTTCTTTCACCAAAAGATTTCCTTTTTCCTCTTCGGCACCGATATTTACGATCGCTACCCTGGGATTCTTTATGCCCAAAACATTCTCCATATAAATGGAACCCATCTTAGCAAATTGAACCAGATGAGAAGCTCTGGCATCTACATTGGCTCCGCAGTCAATCAATAAAGAAACTCCATTCATCGTAGGAAGTAAAGGAGCTAGCGGAGGACGCTCCACACCGGCAATTCTTCCGACAATCAGTTGTCCTCCTGCCAGAACCGCTCCGGTGCTTCCGGCAGAAACGAAAGCATCTGCTTCCTTATGCTTAACCATGTTTAAAGCAACAACAATGGAGGATTCTTTCTTTCGACGGATCGCCAGGACCGGTGCTTCACAATTTGTAATGATCTCCGGCGCATGTACGACTTGAATGCGCTCCTTATCATATTCGTATGTGCTAAGCTCCTTTTGAATTACCTCCTGATCACCAGTTAATACAACCTTGATATCCGATTTGTCTTTGACTGCAAGCACTGCACCTTTTATGATTTCACCGGGGGCATTGTCACCGCCCATTGCGTCAACAGCAACCGTAATCATATTTTGCATAGTAGTCTCCATTCCGCCGCTTTGATAGCGGCTCAAACACAGCCAAAATGACTAAATGGTGTGTTCTTCATGTTATCATCTTACTATACGTAGTATCACTATGTAATTGTAAGCTAATCTATAGAACAATATACTCGATATTATACTAAAAATCAACCACATTTTTCGAAAATAACAGGGTATCTGTAGGCCTGAAAAGCGGATGTTAACAGCTATCATATTTATACAAGATAATATAGGACAAATTACCCTTAGGACAATGTGTCAGCGGATTGTGTAGCTTAGAATAAATTAAAGAAGACCTCCGCTTACACGGAGGTCTCATAATGCATTATTATGCCTTTTTGTAGAAGAATGACTTATAATTGCTATAGCCAATCTGTTGTGCCTGAATGATCTGTTCGGTACTTCCTACAAACAACAGCCCGTCCTTCTTTAAAGCCTTATGGAAGTCAGCATAGATTTGATTCTTTGCTTCATCTGTAAAGTAAATCAGTACATTTCTGCAGACAATCAGATCGCAGTTGGCCGGATATTGATCGCGTAACAAATCATGCTGTTTAAACTCTACACAGGCTTTGATCTGATCAGATATCTGATAGGTTTTATCCGTAACCAGAGTGAAATATTTATTCAATAGATCCTCCGGTACACCCTTCAGGCTCTTGACATGATACAGACCCAATTGAGCCTTTGACATAACCTGTTTATCGATATCTGTAGCTATAATCTTAATTTTATTCAAGGGCAAGAACCTTGATAGCAGCATTACCAGGGAATAAGGTTCATCACCGGTGGAACATGCTGCACTCCAGATTTTTAAATCCTTACCGAAGTGCTCTAACAGGTATGGGAATACCTCTTTTTCGAGAAGCGTCCATTGCTCCGGGTTACGGAAAAATTCCGACACATTGATGGTAATGTAATTAATAAATTCATCAAAGGCGGCTTTATCCACTTTCAACCTTTTTACATACTCAGCGAAAGACTCAATCCCATGCTTACTGATCAAGGCCTCGATACGTCTTCTCATCTGACGCTCCTTGTAGGAGTTCAGATCAATCTTTGTCATATCATAAATAGATTGTTTAAAGGTCTCATAACTATCCAGCAAGACAAATCTCCTTTATCTTAGGTAAAGAATTATTCTTCGGTTACTTCAGCGGGAGCTACTTCCGCTGTCTGCTCGGGAGCTTCCAGAGCCTTCACACTTAAGCTGATCTTCTTATCTTCTTTATTGAATTCTACAACCTTTGCAGTGATCTCCTGACCAATTTTTAAAGCATCTGCAGGCTTCTCGACATGCTCTCTTGAAATCTGGGAAACATGTAACAGAGCATCAATACCGGCTTCTAATTCGATGAAAGCACCGAAATCTGTCATACGTGCAACAGTTCCTGTCACAACATTGCCGACAGCATATTTGGTCTCTGCGTTAATCCAAGGATTAGCTCCCTCGAACTTTAAGCTTAATGCGATCTTCTCGCCTTGAATATCCTTAACATAAGCCTTTACAGTATCGCCAACCTTGAATACCTTCTTCGGGTTTTCAACTCTTCCCCAGCTCATCTCGGAAATATGAAGAAGGCCGTCTGCACCACCTAAATCGATGAATGCGCCAAAATCGGTGATATTCTTCACAGTACCTTCTACAGTATCGCCAACCTTAATCTTCTCAAATAAATCTTTCTTTAAGGTTTCCTTCTTAGCAACGATCAGCTGCTTACGATCGCCGATGATTCTTCTCTTCTTAGGATTGAACTCTGTGATTACGAAGTCAATCTTCTCGCCTGCATACTTGGCAAGATCCTTCTCATAGCTGTCGGAGATCAGACTTGCAGGAATGAACACTCTTGCTTCGTCGATAATCACGCTTAAACCACCGTTTAATACAGCAGCAACCTTAGCGGAAAGAACTTCATGATTTTCGAATGCTTCCTCTAATCTCTTGTTACCCTTTTCAGCAGCAAGTCTCTTATAGGTTAATGCAACCTGGCCTTCGCCGTCATTTACCTTAAGAATCTTAGCCTGCATTACATCGCCTACAGTTACAACGGTTCTTAAATCAAGATTAGGTGTATTGGTATATTCATTTCTTGTAATGATACCTTCCGACTTGTAGCCTATATTTAAGATGATCTCATCTTCTTTCACACCCAAGACAATTCCTTCTACAACATCACCGTTGCTTATTTTCACTACTTTCTCTTCTTCCAATAATTGTTCGAAACTCTTCTCTGACATAGCGGTATGAACCTCCTTGATAATATTATTTGGGGTCGAAGCCCCTGCTGTAATACCTACGTTCTGATAAGATTTAAGCAAACTTAAATCCAGGTCATCTAGTTTCTGTATATAGTAAGTATTTTCACATTCTTTTTTGCATATTTCATATAGCTTTCTTGTATTCGAGCTACTCTTGCCTCCTATCACAATCATAGCATCGGACTGCCTTGCCAGCTGATGGCTCTCCGTTTGGCGCTCCTCTGTGGCATTGCAAATCGTATTTAAAACAAATATATCATAACCCTTTTTTAATATAATTTCAACTAAATCTTGAAATTTCTTGTAATTAAATGTCGTTTGTGCAACGATGCAAAGCTTCCTATCCTTGGGAAGCTGAAAGCCTTCTGCTTCCGCTTCATTCTCGATGACCGTATAGTCCTCCGGCAATTCCGGCTGAAATACATTTTTACACCAGCCGATGATCCCTTCAACCTCCGGATGAGTCCGGTTTCCCATGATGAGAATATGGTACCCGTCAGTACTTTTATCCCTGACAGCCTTATGTATTTTTTTGACATAAGGACAGGTTGCATCTATAATCTTATGTCCATACGAAGAAATTCTTTCCTGTATGGCTTCGGAAACACCATGAGAACGTATTATTATTGTTCCCGCCGGCAGTGTTTTTAATTCTTCTGTGTTTTCAACCACAATAACACCCTTATCGGATAAATCAGAAACTACTTGTTCATTATGGATGATCGGTCCATAGGTATATACACGGTTGCCTTTTTCAAGTTCTTGATAAACAAGATCAACCGCTCTTTTTACTCCGAAACAAAAACCGGCGCTATTCGCAACCGTTACCTTCATATGTTTCAACCCTCTTTCCATAGCCTCCGTCCGATTAACATTGTTCGGGCTTAAGCTGAGTATCGGATTTTTATTTTTCACTGATATGATATAAGTCCAGTATTTTAGCCACAACCTCATCAATCTGAAGCTCCGAGGAATCGAGATAAACGGCATCTTCAGCCTGTCTGAGAGGTGCAAATTCCCTGGTCATATCTCTGTTATCTCTCTCAATGATATCCTTCTCAATTTCATCCAAATCTGCAGATAATCCTTTTTCCTTCAGTTCTGTCCATCTTCTTCTTGCACGTTCTCTTGTGCTGGCTGTCAGATAAACCTTTAAATCGGCATTCGGAAGTACATAGGTTCCGATGTCCCTTCCATCCATCACGACGTTTTCTTTTGCTGCAAGTGCCTGCTGAAGTTCTACCAGTTTCAAACGAACTGCCTTATTTACGGAGGATGCACTGGCCATATTGCCAACTTCCTCTGTCCGTATCAGACCATTGACATTCTCGCCATTCAGAATAACGAACTGTTCACCATCCCGATACTCGATTGTAATATCCACATCCTTGCAGGCTGTTTCAATACGTTTACTATCCGATGCTTCGATCTGGTTTCTTAAAAAATATAAAGCCATAGCACGATACATGGCACCGGTATCTACATAAATGAAACCGAGCTGTTTCGCAATTCTTTTCGCTATGGTGCTTTTACCGGCTCCGGCCGGTCCGTCAATTGCAAGATTGAAATTCTTCACAGCAATTACCTCCGAATTTCTTTAATTCATGACAAATGAATTGATTTTTATTCATTTGTACTCGACAATTGAAATGATTTATCATTTCAGTTGTACATGACAAATGAATTGGTTTTTATTCATTTGTACTCGACAATTGAATTGATTTATCATTTCAGTTGTACAAGACTAATGAATTGGTTTTTATTCAATTGTACAAGACAAGTGAATTGATTTAATTCAATTGTACAAGACAAATATATTGATTTTTTTATATGGAAAATCCTGCAAGATATGCCGTTGACCATGCAATCTGAAGGTTATACCCTCCTGTCAAAGCATCCAAATCAAGGATCTCTCCTGCAAAGTACACGTTTTTTACAAGCTTTGATTCCATCGTCGAGGGATTGACTTCCTTTACCTGAATTCCTCCCTTGGTGATGACTGCCTGGTTATAATCGGCAAGCTTCGTAATATGAAGCGGAAAATGCTTCAAAACATGAACCAGCTGAAGCCTTTCTTCCTTCGTGATTGAATTTACTTTCTTTTCCGAATTAATAAGGCTTAGACGAATAATAACATCTATTAGTTTGTTTGGCAATAGGTGGTCGAGGGAATTCTTAAATTGTTTATTTTTAAATTCCTCAAAATCCCGTAAGATCCGATTATCGAGCTGTTCCTCTGTTAAGGCCGGTTTTAGGTCTATGGTCAACAGCAGCGGCTCCTTGCTTTTCAGATAAGGGATTACATAACTGCTGGCACTTAGAATGACCGGACCACTGACACCGAAATGTGTAAATAGAAGTTCACCGAAATCTCTGTAAACCTGCTTTTGCCCACAGGTAATCTCAATTTCAACATTCTTTAAAGAAAGGCCCATCAGCTCCTTAACAAAGGTTTCCTGCGTATATAGCGGAACCAGGGAGGGGGAAAGCTCAGTTACGGTATGTCCAAGTTCTTTGGCAAATTTAAAGCCATCACCATTTGAGCCGGTGACAGGATAGGATAAACCTCCGGTGGTTATGATTACGGCGTCTCCAACGAGCTCTTCTGTAGAATTCTTTAATAAAAGGCTGTTAAATGCTCCATCCTGAGTTATGATCTTCACAACTTCACTTTTATACCGAACACTTACCGACAATCGTTCCAGTTCTTTTTTTAATACAGCGATTACATCTGAGGACTTATCAGATGCCGGAAATACTCGATTACCACGTTCGGTTTTCAGCGGCAGGCCAAGCTGTTCAAAAAAATCCATAGCATCATAATTACTGAAGGTATGATACGCTTTGAATAAGAATTTCGGATTGGTCACTACCTGATCGAAGAAAGTTTCTTTATCGCAGGCATTGGTCAGATTGCATCTTCCCTTTCCGGTGATAAAAAGCTTTTTACCGAGCTTTTCATTTTTTTCCAGAAGAACCACCTTATGACCAGCTCTCGCCGCTGTAATTGCAGCAAGCATTCCGGCAGCTCCGCCTCCGACTACATAAACCTTTCCCATCCTTTTCTTCCTTCCTGTATCTTAAATGGATAAAAGGGCAGCTTATATCCATGTCACCTGCGGTGATCTGCCCTTTTATCTGAGTTTACTATAAAAGCTGTTATCATAAGATAACATATTATCATGATTGTGTCAAAAGGTGCCTAGAGCAAAATTCATTAATAATATAATTAGTATAAACCTATAAGCTATAAAACCTTCACATAAACCTTCAAATAAAACCTTCACATAAACCTCTGAATAAATTCTGGTGTTTTCTATCTTAATCATAATATTAGGTAATTGTCGAGTACATATTCCGTACCGCAATTACCTAATAAATCTTTTCGCTTATTTTGTCATATAGGGTTCGTTGATTCCTAATTCTATGTGGTCGCTGACGTAAGCTTCTCCCTCTGCCCGGTAAATAATTTTGTTATATTCTTTCAGATTATCGATCAGGCTCATTGCGATTGCATCCAGGATTGGACCTTCATAGATGATACCGCCCTCACTTAACGGAGCTTTATCCCGATAAAAGCTTACTATAACAGCATCCTTGTCCTCTTTGACATAATCAATCCCTACTTCAAGGGAACGGTCTGCCATAGATTCGACTACCTTATCAACGATATAATCAGCTGTAATATTCGTATCTTTGGTTACTGCTATGGTAAAGGGCTCTGTTACTCCGGACTCCATATTCACAGTATACAGGGAAAGATCGACAGTTGCTGCAGGTTGTACAGCAGGAGTCGGGCTGCTGCCCGGAGTCACGTTTGCTTCTGTATCCTCAGCTTTGCTATCAGGAGGAGAAACCGTCACTTCATTCTGATCCTCTGTGGGTGCTAATGTGATAACGGAACTACCCTCTTCAGAGGAATCAAAAAAATCAAAACTGAAAAAGTCACAACCCGAGAATAACAGTGTACTGAAACAAATTATAATGAATAAGATTGTTTTTTTAGTATTGCGTTCCATAATCATCCTTGCCTTTCAGATTTAATCCCTATTTTTTAAAAGAACTTCCGTTGCTTTCTTGATAAAATGCTAATTCTTGATATAATGCGAATGCAAGCAAGCTTACATATCAATATTTTATACGGAAATGTACAGAGAACCTTTTGACTTTTTAACTATATTGATTCCTTCACTGCCTTAAAAATAGGATAAAACTGTGTCATTTCTATGGTATTATGAAACAATTTATAAAAAAGTTATGATTTCGTAATTTATTCCATAAATTACTAACAATTTTCCAATAATGAACGTCTAAGAAGATCAAGTGCCTGAATTACGCTTTGATCCCTGATTTTCATACGGTTTCCTCTTAACCGAAGTTCCTTCACTGTTACCCTATCTTCTACAAGACAAGCAATATAAACCAAGCCTACGGGCTTCTCAGGAGTACCTCCATCCGGCCCTGCAATTCCTGTAGTAGCGATTGCTGCTGAAGCACCTGCTGCTTTTGCCGCACCTCGGACCATCTCTTCCGCTGTCTGTGGACTCACAGCACCAAAGTTTTCTAAGGTTACCAAAGAGACCCCGAGGTTCTTATTCTTGGCTTCATTGGAATAAGTGATGAAGCCTTCCTTCAGGACTTCGGAAACACCGGATACATTGACTAGTCGTCCGGTCAACAATCCACCGGTACAGGATTCTGCTGTTGCGAGAGTCATTTTTTTCTCTTTCAGGAGATTAACGGTGACCTCTTCCAAAGTTTCATCCTCTCGGGTTGTATAAATATAGTCACCAAAACGTCGATACAATTCATTCACTACGGGTTCTAACAGCTGCTCAGCTTCTTCCGGGCTTTTCGCAGCCGCAGTAACACGAAAGTGTACTTCACTGTTCTTGGCATAAGGAGCAATTGTCGGATTGGTCTGTGCTTCAATCATGTCAAGAATATCCGTCTCAGCCTTACTTTCTCCGATACCGCAGATCTTTACCATTTTTGATACAAACAGCCTGTCCTGTTTTGCTTTGAGATAAGGAAGTACAGAGGCTTCAAACATCGGAAGCATTTCGTTTGGAGGTCCGGGCATCAGGATGACAGCCTTTTCGTTATCTTCAACGATATATCCGGGTGCAGTACCGTTCGGATTCTCAAGAACGATGCAACCGTCGATTTTTAACGCCTGCTTCCAATTATTTTCTGTAATGACTGCAGGGATATTTCCGGTACTTCTGGAGCGGAAATAATTTGCGATATGTTCTCTGGAGGCTTCATCCATGATTAGCTCCCTGCCGAACACCTTGGCAACGGTTTCCTTTGTCATATCATCCTGTGTTGGTCCGAGACCGCCTGTCAGTAAGACGATATCGCTTCTGTCTAAGGCAGTCTTTAAAACTTCACATAGTCGGCCTTCGTTATCACCCACCGTGATTTGATAATATAAAGAAAAACCAAGCTCTGCACATTTCTGTGATAAGTAATTCGCATTGGTATTTACAATATTTCCAAGTAATAATTCTGTTCCTACACTGATTAACTCAACTGTCATTAGGGGCATCCTTTCTATTGCTTTAGTGCTGTTCCTTCAATACAGATTTATTCTTAATCATATAATCGATCAGTGAGATGACGGTCAGTGCTAAGGCAAGATAGATTGCTATCTGCTCGAGTACATTCATCCATCCGTAATCCAGGTTCACGATCAGCATGACACTCATCACCATCTGAACATTGGTTTTAAGCTTTCCCCACCAGCTGGCCGCTATGACCACCCCATTATCCGATGCGATCAGACGGAAGCCGCTGATTATAAACTCTCTTGCGATGATGATGATTACAATCCAGGCAGGTACAGTTTTAAGCGCCACAAAACAGATCAGCGCGCTGCTGACCAAAAGCTTATCTGCCAGAGGATCCATGAATTTACCGAAATTTGTTACGAGATTATGCTTTCTGGCAATATAACCGTCAAGTAAATCCGATAAGGCTGCGATGACAAAGAGGATTGCGGCAAGGATATTGCCGTAGGGTATCCCTTCTCCAAGCATAAAGATCAAAAAGATCGGGATCATACAGACCCTGAAAATGGTTATTTTATTTGGCAGATTCATTGTTCCTTGCCCCCTTCTACAATATTGCCGACCAAATCATAGCCTTTGGCACCGGTTACCACTGCTTCTACGATATCTCCCGATAACAACTCTCTGTCACTACTTAAGAATAAGAAACCGTCCACCTGGGGAGCATCCATCGTTGTTCTTCCGATATAGACCTGATCTTCTTCAGCTATTTTCCCTTCAATCAATACTTTAAAACGTCTTCCGATCAATCTGCCGGTAAAGTCGAATACGATGTCCTGCTGAAGCTTCATCAGTTCCTTGCGACGCTGTTTTTTCACTTTTGCAAGGATCTGAGGCTTTAATTTAGCCGCAGGAGTCTGATCTTCTTTGGAATAGGTGAAAACTCCGAGTCGTTCAAAACGCATCTGCCTGACAAATTCGCATAGCTCTTTATGCTCTTCCTCTGTCTCTGTAGGAAATCCGGTAATTAAAGTGGTACGAAGCACTATATCCGGAAGGTTACTTCTGAGCTTTCCGATGATATTCATCAGATCTGCTTTATTCGTCCTTCTTCCCATCAGCTTAAGAATACGATCTGAGGCATGCTGTATCGGAAGATCCAGATAACGACAGATTTTCGGTTCACGCTTCATAACCTCAATCAGCTCGTCCGTGATCTCCTCAGGATAGCAATAAAGGATTCGTATCCATTCGATACCCTCAACCTTGCATAGCTCAGTTAACAGCTTGGGCAAAGTCTTCTCATTGTACAAATCCACACCGTACAGAGTGGTCTCTTGTGCGACAAGAATCAACTCCTTCACTCCTTGTGTAGCAAGGTAGTTCGCTTCTCTAAGAAGCTCTTCCATAGGAACGCTTCTGAAATTACCTCTAACCTGAGGGATAATGCAGTAGGTACAATGCTTATCGCAGCCCTCAGCTATTTTCATATAAGTGGAAAAGGTTCCGGAAGTCAGCACACGATTACTGCGGACCATCGGTAGTCTGTCAAGACCTTCAAAGCGGGTATGCCTTCCACCCTGCATAATCTTCTCGATGACCTCCAGAATTTCGTCAAAGCTTGCTGTTCCGAGGAGTGCATCAACCTCAGGGATCTCATTTAAGATCTCATCCTTATACCGTTCTGCGAGACAGCCGGTTACGATCAATGCCTTCAACTGCCCGCTCTTCTTATATTCAGCCATCTCCAGGATGGTGGTGATGCTCTCTTCCTTGGCATCATGGATAAAGCAGCAGGTATTGACGATGATGATATCTGCCTCCTGTTCTTCGTTAATCAGCTGATATCCGTTCTCCTGTAAAATTCCAAGCATGTTCTCGCTGTCAACAAGATTCTTGTCACAGCCAAGTGATACAAAATATATATTCATTCGTTTCTCCTATACTATACAATGATATTGCAGTATTTCCGAAGCATTTTTACCGCAACAAACATTGTAACAGCTTTCTAACGAAAAGAAAATATCAAGTTTCTTGAAGAAATCACCAATAGCTATCTGCCATTCTGCATCAAAGCTGCTTCCACGCAATTATTCATCAGCATAACAACGGTCATCAGCCCGACACCACCGGGAACAGGTGTAATTGCAGAAACATGATCAAATACGTCCTGATAATCGACATCGCCACAGAGCTTATTATTCTCATCCCTATTCATACCCACATCGATGACTACGGCTCCTTCTTTCACATATTCCTTGTTAACGAAGCGTACTTTGCCGATTGCGACAATGAGGATATCCGCACGTTTTGCTACCTCTTTGATATTCTTGGTTCTGGAATGACATACCGTAACGGTTGCGTTTTCTCGAAGCATCAGCATAGACATCGGTTTTCCTACGATATTGCTTCTGCCTATGATAACACATTCCTTACCCTCTGTCTCAATCTGGTAACGCTTCAGCATCTCAAGTACTCCTGCGGGAGTGCAGGATACAAAACCCTTCTGACCGATGCTGAGTGCACCGACACTCTGAGGATGGAAGCCGTCCACATCCTTTTCAGGTGCAATGGATTTAATAATGAAGTTCTCATCAATATGCTTTGGAACGGGAAGCTGTACCAGAATACCATTCACACTTTGATCCATATTCAGCTTCTGTACCAGAGCAAGCAACTCCTCCTGTGAGGTCTCTTCCGGAAGCTCATAAGCCAAGGAGCGGATTCCAATGTATTCACAAGCCTTCTTTTTATTACCGACATAGGTCGTGGAAGCAGGGTCTTCTCCTACCTGGATTACCGCCAGTGTAACTTCGATCCCTTCTTCCTTTAGTCCGGCCACCTTTTCCTTCAACTCGTCCTTCATTTCCGCAGAAATTTTCTTACCATCGATGATTACAGCCATATTCTAAACTCTCCTCTATCTATTTTTTAAGGAATACGATTCGTATTTCCCTATTCTACTGATGTAATAATATAAATCATAAATGGATTGCTGTTTTATTTTATTATCATAATATAATCCCTTCGATATCACAAGAAAATTCTGTTAAAATACCCATAGAATATGATATTTCTTACTATCCTCACATGATGCGGCCCCTTATTCCTATAAAGCATGGTGCATTTTTATAATGGTTCAGTTGAATTATTCTTATATTTATTCAGTAATGATATAATATTGAAAGCATAATAAAAAGTAAGTGGGATATTAAGTTTATCCCAAGATTTTTCGGATTACTTATATTGTAAGGGTGTCCTCAAGGATTAAATCATCCAGAGAACACCCCTACTCATTATGGCTTACTCTATACTGTTACTTGGTTGCGACAGCACAGATGATCTCACTGTCTTTCTGATACTTCTCTCCGGCAACATTTGCGTAGAACATAGTGGACTGAAAGCCAGCTTCTTTAAAATCTAAGTTCAGCTCCTCCGTCGTAAAGGTGTGATCCCAGATGTGATAGCATTCCACGGAGGCTTCGGAAAGAATGATATACTGGTTCATTCTGGTATGACATTCATCATATCGATATTGAGAGCTCAGACAGAGATGGGGCTGACTACTCCAAAAACCTGTTTCATAAAAGGACCAATCATGACTTTCCATCCCCTTTTCGTAGGAAGCTATAGAAAATACATCAACGATGAATTTCCCATTCGGTTTTAATGCTTTGTAGATTCTATGCAACAGCAAGCTCCTGTCTTCATCGGAAAACACAGAGAAATCACAATAGATCAGCGTAATGACATCAAAGGTTTCTTCATAGGATAACTCCCGATAATCCATAGGTTGATAATCAATCTTTAGGTTATTCTGTTCGGCAGTTGCTTTGGCATATTCCAGAGATCTTCCGGAGAGATCGACACCGGTAACCTGATATCCGAGTCTTGCGAAACGTTCGGTATAAAGCCCCGGTCCGCAGCCTAAGTCCAGCAGTGCCGGATATTGTGACGGAGGTACCAGCTGTGCGATCCAGTTTACTGACTTAGCAATAAATTGATGATTTCTTGAAGCCGGATCGCTGTCAGGATCTAAGTGAGCTGCAAGCATTCCCTTTGAGATATGCTCGTCATCCCAAAACTTTGCGGTACTGGGAGCATAAAGCTCCGGCTTTTTCGAGGTGTATTTCAGTAATAATTCATTCATATAAATTCCTTTCCTACGCGTGCTCCGCGCATATACACAAATATTAGCTATACATATATTCGTGCAACTTAAATTGGATTGGTACCAAGTCTGTGCCTTGTGCTATGATACTGTGACACAAACAAGGTGAGTAATTTTTGTATTTCGTTATGTGATAACCTCATTTTCTGCATTAAAAAAGCTGTGGAATTTTCCACAGCTGAATTTATATCAGTCTATCTCGTGGAAAATTATCATAAAATCATACTTTGTGTATAGAAAAGTAAGCTGTAAGCTTCACAGCTGTTTCATTCCTATTGAGTTATGATTTTATCGATTTTTTCCACGTCGTACTTATATTACCGATTGTGTAATATCAAGTATGCCGGATAGCTTCACCTCATTAAATATAGTTTTGCAGTAATTGGTTATCACAGGATAAGAATACCATATCTGTTTATCTCTGTCAATTCACAGCATCTATTCTAATAACAAAATTGTTTTGAAACAGTATGAGTTTCTATACCAATTTTTGTTTTGAGCCAGAATGTACTTCAATATTAATATTTTTTTTGAACCAAAATGTGTTTCTATACTAATATTTGCTTTTGAACCAAAATTTTATTAAATCTTAGTCTCAGGGTTTTCGTATGTATTAATGTATTACTTCTTTAAAGGCTCAATATCCTTCTGTGCTATGGTATTTCGGTACTCATTGGCTGAGATCCCTACATTCTTCTTGAATACTCTAGAAAAATGAGCCATATCGAGGAATCCTACTCTCTCGGCGATATCACCGATTCGAAGGGAGGGATCCCGTAACAGCTTCTGAGCCTCTTTAATTCTGATGTTATTCAGAATTTCCGAAAAGTTCTGTCCCAGGTTACGGTTAAGCAGCTTGCTCAAGTGCCACTGGCTGACATAGGTCTTTTCTGCTACCTCGCATAGGGTCAGCTTATGGGGATAGTTCTGTTCAATATATTTCATGGCATTATTGACGATGAAATTACTGGCTTCATTATCAAAATGCTCCGTATCTGCTTCTTGATCGGAAGGCTCCTCCGGAAGAATAGCATTCTCCTTCAGATTATTTACCATAGCGGTGATTGCTTCTTTCAGCTCCTCCATATTGGAAGGTTTTAAAAGAAATCTTGTCACGCCGAGCCGGATTGCTCTCTGTGCATAGTCAAATCTGCGATAACCGGTTAAAATACTGATCTCCATGTCAGGAAATTCTGATTTCAACCCTGCTATCATAGAAAGACCATCCTGATCCGGCATGGAGATATCGGTAATAATGATATTCGGACGGTATTTTCGAATAACCTGTGCTCCCTCCAAGCCATCATTGGCGGTGGCGACCAGCTTGCAGGAATATTGTTCCCAACAGATCATTCGTGAGATCCCTTCCACTATAATCGGTTCATCGTCTATAATAACTACCTTATACATTCCATTCTCCGTTTCTGCACATGGCTGTTCAAGTGGTTTTACCTGATCTGATTCTATCCTTTGATCGCACCTGCTGTCAAACCTTTAATGATATTCTTCTGAAGGAAAATATAAACAATCAACACAGGCAGGATGATAATTGCGATGGAGGAGGCCATCAATCCATAATCCGTACCGTATTTTGAACTGATTTCATTGAGTAAGGCGCAGACGGGATATTTCGGTCTTCGGCGGATCATAATCAGCTGAGTAAACAGATCATTATAGGACCATAGAAAACAAAATATGGCTACCGTAGCCAGAGAAGGTCTGGACAGAGGAACAATAATCCGGGTAAATACCTGACGGACATTGGCTCCCTCCATATAAGCGGCCTCTTCCATCTCCAGAGGAAGTCCGCGTAAAAAGCCCATCATGACAACCGTTGCAAAGCTTAGATTACCTGCTACCTGAGGCAACACTACAGAAATAGCATGGTTAATCTGCTGTGCCTGGGACATCATTCGAAACACCGGAATGATGGTGGAGAAGGCAGGGAACATTAAGCTCGCAAGAATGAAAGAGTTGATTATCTCTTTGCCCTTGAACTGATATCTCGTCATGGCAAAGGACATCATTGCAGAAAGAAGCATGACTGCAACAGTAACGCTGCCCGAGATAATCAGACTATTCTTATAAGCAACCAGAATGTTCAGATTATCAAAGGCATTTAAGTAATTCTGCCAGGTAAAAGCCGCCGGTAGGGAGAAGGAGGAATTCACTACCTCTCTGGATGGTTTAAAGGAATTATTGATAATCCATAGAAAGGGGAAAATCGTGGTAGCAGCCCAAAAGCAAAGGGTCAGATAAATCAGTACCTTTGAAATGCTGAAATTACTTTTTCTCTTGATTGTATATTCTGACATGGCACTACCTCCTTCTACAGATTGTCGTCCGGCTTCATCAGCTTAGAAACCGCCTTGGATACAATGACACCCAGAATGACGATGACAAATGCTATGGTTGAGCCGTAATCAATATTATTAATGGTAAAGGTCTGTTCGTACATATAGGTTCCCAGGAAGTGAGTCACACCCTGAGGTGCTCCCTTCGGAACAATGACCCAGGGAAGGTCGAATACCTTCAACGCACCGGTCACAGCCAGTGTGATACAGGTACACATTACTCCACGGATTAACGGAACGGTAATATAGAACACCTGCTTAAAACCGGAACAGCCGTCAATGGCTGCTGCTTCATAAATATCATCAGAAATAGCATTTAAACCGGTCAGAATGATGACAAAATAGAACCCCACATAGCTCCATAGGGTTGGAATACTGACCATGACAAAGGCGGTTGCTGTGGAAAGCCAATTCACAGGCTCCTTACCCATCAGCTCCAACAGCTGGTTCAGCATACCACCGTTATAGTTGTAGAATAACTTGAATAATAAACCGATTGCAGAAGCGGAAATAACGATGGGGAAGAAAAACACGGTTCGAAACACATGCTGTCCCTTCTTAATTTTACTTACCATAACGGCAAGAATAAATGCGATCCCTACCTGAAATACTATGGCAAGCCCCATCATCTTCAAAGAATTCAGGATAGAAATCCGGACCTTTGGATCGCCGAACAATTTCTTGTAATTATCAAGACCGAGAAAGGTCCACTCCTGTCCCGGCATCTTCACCACAGATTTCATATCATAAAAGCTGTTAATGATATTTTCTACAAAGGGCTCATATAGAAATATAAGCATTAAGAGGAGCCCCGGGACTAAGAATATAAGCAAAGGTAGCTTCTTTTTATATAGCATTGACTTCTCGCCTTTCTTAAAATTAGCTGTTGCAAATGAATTTGCCTATTTGCAACAGCTAATCGCTAATGTATTATGTCATGTTACTTATTTTGCGTTGATTTCCAATACCTCGGTCAATAAATCTTTGGAGGACTTCGTACCGGTAGAAACATCTACGATACCTGCAACCAGGGTGTTATAAGCATCCTGAGAAATTCTGGAGTCGGTAGGTGTGGAAATACTTGTTGCTGCGCTGGAGTAATCTAAACCGGAGATTCCTAGAGGAGTCATATTAGCCAAAGGCTCAACCTTAGCAGCTGCCTGACCATTGCCACCCCAGTAGGTAGCTACGGATTTGCTGTTGGTATGTGCCATAACGAACTTCACTGCTGCATCTCTCTTGTCCGGATCGTCCCAAGCCTTCTTGGTGATGTAGAAGCCTGAAGAGATACCGCCAACCATGCTGCCAGTCGGAGCTTTTCCACCGGGAACGACAGGGAAGGAAACAAGTACTGTGTTATCCTGATCCGGGATACCGCCTGCATACCAGGAACCGTCTAGCTGCATCGCAGCCTGCTTATTCTTGAATAATTCACCTGCAAAATCGTTGTCTATGGTATCTGTATCAACCGGGAATGCACCCATATCTCTTAATGTCTTGAATAGATCAAGACCCTTGCACCAATCCTCGGGAACCTCTGTAGGAACAGTGGTGTAGCCCTCAGGACCAGCTGCGGACATCATTAAGAACTCAATCCAGTAATGAGGAACGTTATTTAAGGATACTGCGATCGGAATGATATCATTAGCCTTAAAGGTCTCGATTGCCTTAGTCATTTTATCCCAATCGGTAGGAAGCTCAAGGCTGTACTTGTCAAAAAGATCCTTGTTACAGAATAAGCCTTCCCAGTAACCTGTGGTAGGAACTGCTCTTTGAACGCCGTCAGGGTTAGCTGCAGCCTGAAGAGCGGTAGGAAGCGTATCTGCTGCATACTCAGGATATACTGCTTTGATTTCGTCGATGGTTACGAATTTATCAGCTGCAAGAACATCACTTGCATTTGCATCAGTAAAGTACTGAATAACGTCAGGCTCATTACCAACAGCAAAATCTGCTGCGATCTTGGTCTTCCAATCCTGATCAGCTGTCTGAGAGTCATCTTCAATGGTGATGTAAGAAAAATCCTTCATAAACTGTTCGCTGATTGCCTGATAATTACCGGCATTGGGATCTGTACCACCATACATGGAAACTGTAGTAAGAGTTACAGGGTTCTGAGCTGCTGATTCCGTGGGAGCTGCTGTAGCTTCAGCTGCAGGAGCTTCTGTCACAACTGCAGTGTCAGATGGTTCCGTTGCTTCCTCCTTTTTACCGCATGCTGTCATAACTGACATCACAAGCGTTAAGGCAAGGATTACGGACAATACCTTCTTCATTTTTTTCATAAATAAAAATCCTCCTTAATAATATCGACTATACCTTCAATGAATTTCTCCTCATTCGGTATATCTATATTATAGTGATAAACTCCCGGAAAGGCTTTAGCCCAACTTGACATTAATTGTTTAATCTTGCTATCCTAACAGCAAAATATGCAGGGTGATTTGTCTATAATAGCTATATATCTAATTTATCCCACTGCAAATTAGGCTTACCTTCCTTACTTTTACCGGGATCATACTCTAAAGGAAGAGTAATGGTGGACACAGCTCTATCCTCTCCTCCTGATTCTATTGTTAAACCGTATTCCTCTCCAAAGATCAGCTTGATGCGTTCATTCACATTATGAATGCCAAGTGACTCATGTCTCTTTTGATCGGGTTCATAGCGTCCCTCAAGAATAGCAGCAACACGTTCCAGCTCCTCATCATTCATACCCTTACCGGTATTGATAATCTGAAGGATGGCATTCTGCCCCTCCTTATATACCTTAATCCAGATGGTACCGCTCTTCACTGTTTCTACCCCATGAACCACAGCATTCTCTATTAAGGGCTGAAGAATTAGCTGTGGAACCTCCAGCTGCATCAATTCATTGTCAATTTCCTTCTCAATCTTCAGACGCTTGCCAAAGCGCATGGAAATAATATAACAGTAGGCATCCACACAGCGCAGCTCCTCCGACAAATGAATCATCTTTTTGTTTGAACGGTCCATACTGTAGTTTAGCAGGGTTCCAAGGGCTTCAATCATTTTGGAAACCGTCACATCTCCCGCCATACGCGCCTGCCAGTTCATCATTTCCAAAGTATTATTCAAGAAATGAGGATTGATCTGGGACTGAAGAGCGATAATCTTCGCATCCTTTCTGGCGAGCTTTTCGCTGTAAGCAACATCAAAGAGATACTTAATCTCAGATGACATCTTGTTAAAGGAGGTTTTTAAGACTTCAAATTCCGAATTCGGCATAGGGGTTCCTTCTACTTGCATACCGATATCACCCTTCTCCAGACTTTGCGCTGCCTCCACCATGACCCGCATCGGTCTCGTTATATTATGGTACAGATAATACAGCATAAAAATCAGGACAGGAATAATGATCATAGCAATCAGGAACATGATGGCATAGAGGTGTCGAAGCTCTGAAAATATGATGGTATCATCTACAATCAAGACTGAGCCGAAATGAAAATCATCATATTTCTGCTGATAAAGCATCCCGTTATAAAACTGATCCTTATCGCTGATAATCTTCCTGTTCACCTTCTTACTGTACTTAGTCTTCAACTTTTCCAAAATGTCATGATGGCTCTCCTGGGTCAGTCGGTTGTCATAAGTGATCATAGAATTGGTATCATTGATAAAGAAACCAAATTCATAATCCTTATTTAGGTAAATACCATCAATGAGCTTGTCCTTGTTCAGTTCCAGAATCAAGGTGCCGAACTTGGTATAATTCGTAGTGGTATATAGATTTCTTATAATATAGATTCTTCCGTTGATTACCCTGACATGGGCATCGGAGGAATCCATCTCAGTAATTTCATTGGCGGTCTTAGCCACTTCGTCCAGATAGATATCGATATAATTACTTTCCTTTTGTTTAGTATAATAGATTTTCGAAGGTTCCTTGCTCAGATAAAAGACTGCAATTTCGAAACGGTTGTCATTATAGAATTTACTGGTTAAGTTACCGGTGATCTGCCGATAGAGCTCGGCCTTATTCATTTTCCCGGTATTATAGCTTCTCCAGGCCTTTTCAATCACCTGTTCATAAGAAGTCTTCTTGGAGATATCGATCGCTTCGTCTATTCTCTGTGCATTGAAGTAGGTAAAATTCTTTAACCCTTCCTCCATGAGCGTCCTTGTCTTTTGGATGATATCATTCCGGTAGGAAACAGTCATAAAGAGGTAAATCAGTAATACAGGTATCATCCAAAGCAATGTTACCAACAATAGCAAGGTACGTCTTAACGAAACGATCTTTTTCATTGCGTATATCCTCCATAAGATTTACATAATATTATTAGGTCAAATGTTAGACAATCTATTTTATTAGAATAGATAATTAAAGTAATATATACTACAACCTAATGCTGACATGTTCATTTTTGAACCTATATAGACGGAGCTCTTCAATCAGGAATAAAGCTTCAGCCTGCTGACACTTTCGCACCCGAGCGGGTTGCGCAGCAACATACTACCTCTCCGCGAGGTATGCATCCTGCACGGAATGCTTTTATGATATAGGTAAGTTCGGAGAACTTTCCTATATCATGAAAAGGGCTATCCTAAGATAACCCTTTAGACTCAACTAATTATAGCATGAACCATTATAATGTTCATCTCTTTTTCTCTATCAGATGCTTAGAACGGACAGCATATCTGCATTAGGCGGTAACTTTATGAATTAACCTTCCAGACCCAAAAAGTTCTCGAATAAACTGCACACCAGCTTCTCATCTCCGTTTACAGGCATTTCACAAAAGCTTCGAAGGAGCGGCTCTGTTCCGGAGAAGCGAACTCCGATCCAACCACCGTTCTTAAAGTAAATCTTACAGCCATCAAGATAAGAAATCTTTTCGATTTCAAAGGGAAGCTCAGGGATCATTCTGTCAATCAACAATAGCTTATAGATCTCTTCTTTCTTCTCCTGACTGAAGCGATAATCTCTTTCCTCCATGAAATAATAGCCGAATTCGTTGTTGATCTCTTCTACTATCTCAGAAAGCTTCTTGCCGACCACTGCGATCATTTCCACCAACAGAGCTGCGGCATAGACACCATCCTTGCCCTTGATATGTCCACGTACAGTCAGTCCACCGGAGGATTCTCCGCCGATCACCGCATCTGTCTCATTCATTTTCGCAGAGATGTGTTTAAAGCCAACCGGAACCTCATAGCACTTCTCACCGAAGCTTTCCGCTACCTTATCTAAGAGATGCGTGGTTGCTATATTGCGAACCACCGGACCTTTCCATCCCTTATATCTTACCAGATAGTAATATAACAGTACCAGAATATCATTCGGATGCAGGAACCTGCCATGATCGTCGATGACTCCGATTCGGTCTGCATCTCCGTCAGTTGCGATACCGATATCCGAGTGGTGATCTATCACATAATTTTGCAGACTTCTTAGGGTTGCTGCCGAGGGAGAAGGCAGCTTTCCACCGAATAAGGTGTCATGACGATCATGAATGATTGCGACATCACAGCGAGCCGTCAATAGTATGGTTCTGAGTGAAGTCTCGCTGACACCGTACATGGGATCCAGAGCAATACGAAGCCCACAGTCACGGATGGCCTGCATGTTAACCGTGTCGATAATATTATCAATATATTCATTTAAGGGATTGAGTTCAAAGATTAAGCCACCCTCTACCGCTTTATCATAATCCATTACCGCTATTTCCTGCTCCTCCACATCATTGATGTAGTTCTCGATCTCATTCGTCTGTAACTCATCCGCATCGCGGCCACCCTGCGTGAACACCTTGATACCGTTATAAATTGCCGGATTGTGGCTTGCCGTGATCATCATGCCATAAGGGAATTTATGTCTCATGACATAGAACATGATCAGTGGTGTCGGTGAAGAACGGTTAATCAGGAAGGATTGAATGCCTTCTGCCGCAAAAACCTCAGCACACCAGTGCATCGCTTCCTTGGACAGAAAACGTCTGTCATAGCCAAGTACAATCCCCTGCTCGCTGACTCCTTCATCCTTCATCTTTCTTGCCATTCCCTTTGAGAGCTTCTGAATGTTGGCCTTCGTGAACTCTTCTCCGATGATTGCTCTCCAGCCCCCGGTTCCAAATTTTATCATGTTAATCCTCCTAAATTTCCTTTTACCTGATGTAGCTGTTATTTTCCGAGAATAACTGTAACTTCATTGATGCTTCCGGCTGGCTGTACCGATATTTGATCAACAACTGTGCCATTCAGCTGATATTCCCTAACACCCTTCATTACGCGGTTCGGGTTCTTGATTGTAATATGGTACTCGGCAGCACGCCAGATGCGGACTACGGTGAATTCTTCCCAATCAGAAGGAACGCAGGGGTCAATGAGCAGTGCATCAAATTGAGGTCGTATCCCAAGGATGTAATGGGTTGCCGAATAGTACGCCCAGCCTCCCGTTCCTGTCATAAACGGATGTCTGGCACGTCCGAAGGCGGTATGCTCTCTGCCCATGATGAACTGGCAGTAGGAATAGGGCTCTGCCTCCCTGATTTCGATCAAGTCATTCTGATGATAGGGACTTAATGCATCGTAGAATTTCATGGCACGGTCACCGCGGCCGAGCATACATTCCGCGGCCCAAGCCCAGGGATTGGGATGAGAAAAAATTGCCCCGTTTTCCTTAAGTCCCGGATAGACTCTTGTTACAAAGCCGATCTCTTCATCCGGTACGGTATAGGAGGGACCATTTAACATAATTCCATAAGGAGTATATAAATATTGATCGATGGAGTCCATCGCTTTTATGCCCTGCTCCTTCTCAGCGAGGCCTGACAAGACAGCCCAGGCATTGGATTCCAGATGGATCTTACCTTCTTTGTCCTCTCTGGTACCGATTTTTCTACCGGTCTTAGTGATACCGCGGATATACCAATCCTTATCCCACAGCACTTCATTACAGGCCTTCTTCACTTTCTCCTGCAGCTCTTTATAGCGCTTTGCATCCTCCTTGCGGTCGAGATATTCTGCAAGCTCTTTAAAATTCCCGAGTGCCCAATAATGCAGGAAGGAAACCATCGCACTTTCTCCGCCGCCAAGATTCAGACAGTCGTTCCAATCAGCCCGAAGTCCCTTACAGATACCGCTTTGTCCAATCTGCTCTCCGGAGAAATCAAGAATTCTCATCATATGCTCATATACGGTTCCGCTACCGCCGTCCGCATAGGTAATCACCTCATCGAGGAAGGAAAACTCTCCTGTCTCCTTCACATATTCGGAAATCGTACTAACCAGCCATAAAGCATCATCGGAACAGGCCTGGTCGATGCCGTGAATCATGTCATTCTTATTCGGAGTCGGTATCACAGTCGGGGATTGGAAGGGTTTATCTTCATTCTGCGGATCGAACCATTCCGGCTGGAATAAATGCAGACCGTAGCCCTTCGATACCAATGCCCGAAGCAGCTCCACGATTCTCTGGCGGCATTTTGCAGGGTTGCTGTGAATGACAGTCATGGCATCTTGTGAGGTATCGCGATACCCTAAGCCTGTTCTTCCACCTACTTCAATGAAGGAAGCAAATCGGGAGAACATAATGTTGATTTCCGCTTGATAGAGAGTCCAGATATTAATCAGGGTATTCATACCCTCATTCGGAGTCTTGATCTGTAGCTTGTTTCTCTTATCCGTCCAATAGATGGCCATCTGATGGTATGCCCTGTCAATCTCCTGAGGATCGGAATACTTAGTCCTAAGCTTTCTACCGTTCTCACGATTGCCCTCTCCCAGCATAAAGATTAATCTGAGCTCTTCCCCCGGCTTTAGCTCAATCCGCTTATGTAAGGAACCGCAGTGGTTGCCACCCTTTTCATAGGAACCGCTACAGACACCATTCATCACTGCCACCGGATTATCTTCTGTATGATACAGACCGATAAACTTATCTCTGAGACAGTCAAAGCTGTCCGGAGTGAAATCCGAAGTAAAAAACTGATATCCGAATTCTTCATAGAACAAATCATGCTCGATAATTCCATCCTCATAAGAAGAGCCTGCAGCATAATTGCTCATCTGGAAGTTACGATTATCCATATCGATGTGATGATAGGAAAATTCAATATAAGAGAATACACTTAAGTACCTTGTCTTCGTATCCTTATTTTTGATTTTGACATCCCACAGTTCAATCGGATCATCCAGGGGAATGAAAAGTTTCTGCTCTGCTTCGATTTGATTATAGTCACAGAAGTATTTCGTATAGGATAATCCATGGCGGCATTGATAGGACGCTTGATCCAGAGACTTTCCGACCGGCTGCCAGGAGACACTCCAGTAATCCTTGCTTTCGTCATCCCTTAAATACACATAATGTCCGGGGCGATCCATGGGAACGCTGTTTGCACGAAACCTTGTTATTCTGTGATACTCCGGTGATTTATAGAAGCTATATCCGCCTGCTGTATGATTAATGACGGTACACAGATCCTTTACTCCAAGATAATTGGTCCAAGAGGTGGGCAGATCCACCCTGTCTATGACATATTCCTGATTTTCATTATCAAAATATCCGTATTTCATAAAAAATAAGCACCTCCTCCATATACTTTAATTATAAGGAGTGAGATGCTTTATGGTATTGTCAGGTATGTCAATATTTGAATTTTATTGTTTAGATAAAAAGGATGACAGCAATTTAATTGTATCATCGGATAATTCTATCTGATAGTAGGCTTTCAGTTTTATTAATCTCCTGGGAACATCATATTCCCCGGGAGCGATAATCAATCTTCTTCCTATGAAATATAGATCCGTAAATCCGTCAAAGGCCAATAAATTGCGATTGAGGAGTTCCTCCTTCCACATCAGGTTTATCATATACTGTGGTTGATGCAAGCGTGTAAAGCGTTTGTATTCAGTAGTCTCAATCCAGTTCAGACGTGTAGACTTTCCGGATAAGTCCCTCATAAAAGCATCAAATAAACTCTGGTCAGTAATTTCAGATATGTCCTTGAATGAATACTCTTGATTGCGTATGGAATCCATTGATAATACACTAATCCGGTCCGGCGATTGGGTCACCTCGAGAGTTAGATATTCAGGAAACATAGTTTTATAATCAGAAGCATAAAATCCAATCATTCCAACAATGACTAAAATCAGTAGGAACTGAACTAGGATTGTTAAAATCAGACTAGAGCGTCTCTTCTTCGCAGCGCTTACGATTTGATCGTTCAGATCCTCGATCAGTGCATAAATAAAAAATATTAGAAAGCTAAGAAGGCACAGCCAATACAGGAAGACGGGTAATTCCTTTTCGTAACGAAGAATTGGAATAAAAGTGAGGAAAAAGCATAACAAAAGCAGCATTCTTACGAAGAACTGAATATAAAAAGCTTTTCTACGGATTATTTTCCTCTCCAGAAGATTCCTGATGGAAGGGAATAATCCCATCTCTGCTAATAATATGGTCCCACCTACTGCTAAAAGCCAGGATAAATTATCAAATACCTTACCGAACGCTATTAGGACTGATCCCAGAATACTTAGGAAAATTCGTAGTTTTTCCAGTGGAGTTCTCTTAGAGCTGGTAACGGTATCTATGTAGGGATCTATTTTCACGTTATTCGATGAGTTCTGTTCATTCAATTCTTCATTGTTCAATTCAATCATAACTCTTCTGCTCTCCCCTCAGATCAATACTGATTTTCCCCATTATTATAATAATGAGAGATGGAAATTATTGCAAGAACCGTTCCTTTAAAAATAATGCGTCAAATCAAATCTTGAAGAATTAAGATTAACTACTAAAGAATGAAGATCAATTACTGAAGAATTAAGATGAAATCCTGAAGAATTAAGATTAAAAACTAAATAATTAAGATATAGACAAAAGAGTGTTATTGGTATGCTATTCTTAATCGTGAAAAAGGGCTGCCATACCTGACCTTACTTTGCCAGTTGTACAACAGCCCTAGATATGCCAAATATTTATCCTCTGTAATAATTGATCAGGCAGCCCTTTAAGATGATCTCTCTTTCATCATCTGTCAGCTCGCCCAGTTTCAAGGTGAATTCCTTCATGTCCTTATTCACAACATAGGCTTTGATCTCATCGGATTTTTCACGAATTGCTTTCTGAATATCCTTGATGAAGATATAATCACCGTTGGCGAAGGGAAGCTCTTCCTTGTAGATAAAGGGAAGCATACCCCAGTTAATCAGGTTGGAGCGGTAGCGCTTGGTCGCATACTCCACAGCGATATTTGCGAAACCACCCAATACCTTCTGGCAGCTAGCAGCCTGCTCTCTTGCAGAACCATCACCGGGCTTCACCGCATAGATTGTACTTCCGATCTGAGTAGCCTTGCGGTCGATTGAGAATTTGGCTTCAATCTTATCATATACTTCTTTCAATTCTGTATTGGCTGCGAGAATATCCTCTCCGGCAATTCTAGCTTTTTCAGCCTTCTGAACCGCCTTAGCACGCCCTACATAAGCCGGATCCTTTCGGGAAAGAGTGAACTCTGCCAATCCCAAAGGATTGGAGCGGTATGAGGAGGTCTCTCCGGAAGGAATCAATTCATCCGTTGTGGTGACAGGATCATGGATCTCGGAAACCACCTTCAGGATCATATTCTCACTTAAAGCAGACATTGCAGGCCAATCCACGATTCCGGGACCAAACTTAAGCTCAACACTACTGTCCGGCTTACCGACACCGTCAAAGACGCGGTTATCATAGATGGTACTGTCATAGTAATACTTCGGTTTGGTGAAATTCACATCGATATCTTCAGCAGAGGTCAGATAACCCTGATTCGCTGCTGTTGCAGCAATCGAACGGGCATCCATCAGTGCTACGGAAGCAATCTGACCGCTTGTGATCTTGGAACCTTCTCTGTTCGGGAAGTTTCTTGTAGTATGGCGGATGGAGAAGCCGTTATTCGCCGGAACATCTCCCGCTCCAAAGCAGGGGCCGCAGAAAGCGGTACGGATCGTTGCACCCGTAGCCATAAGCTTAGCGATACATCCGTTCTTCACAAGCTCTAAAAATACCGGCTGACTTGCGGGATAAACGCTTAAAGAGAATTCATCCGCACCGATATATTTTCCATTCAGAATATCGGCTGCATCACAGATGTTTTCGAAGCCACCACCGGCACAGCCGGCAATGGTACCCTGATCTACATAAAGCTTGCCGTTTCTGATTTTATCCTTTAAGGAGTATTTTACTTTACTATTGTCAAGGCTAATCAAAGCCTTCTTCTCTACTTCATCAAGAATATCATAGAGATTTGCATTCACTTCATCGATCGTATAAACATTGCTCGGATGGAAGGGCATAGCGATCATGGGCTTGATTTCGGATAAATCGATATAAATCATGCCGTCATAATACGCTGCCATTGCTGGTGCAAGCTCCTTGTAAGCCTCCGGTCTATTATGTATCTCGTAGAATTCCTTTACAGCGGAATCTGTTCTCCAGATGGAGGACAGACAAGTAGTCTCGGTGGTCATAACATCAATTCCGATACGATAATCAACGCTTAAATTATTGATCCCGTCACCCACAAATTCCATGACCTTATTATTCACATAGCCATTGGCGAATACGGAACCGATAATAGCGAGTGCTACGTCCTGAGGACCTACTCCCTTTCTTGGGGTACCGGTCAGATAGACTCCGATTACTTCGGGCATATTGATATCATAGGTTTTATTCAGCAACTGTTTTACCAGCTCGGGTCCGCCTTCTCCGATTGCCATAGTTCCAAGAGCACCATAACGGGTGTGGCTGTCTGAGCCCAGCACCATCTTACCGCTCTCTGCCAGCACTTCACGTGCAAATTGATGAATGACTGCCTGATGAGGAGGAACATAGATTCCACCATATTTCTTAGCACAGGAGAGGCCAAACATATGATCATCTTCGTTGATTGTGCCACCTACCGCACATAAGCTGTTATGACAGTTTGTCAACACATAGGGAACCGGAAATTTCTCCAGACCGCTTGCTCTTGCAGTCTGTATGATACCGACAAAAGTAATATCATGGGAGGTTAATTTGTCAAATTTAATCTTTAACTTTCTGTCGTTTCCTGAGGTGTTATGGCTGGTTAAGATACCATAAGCAATCGTTCCCTGTTTTGCTACTTCTTTGCTAACCTCCAGCCCTGTTTTTGCAGAAACGGCAGCCTCTACTCCTGCATGCTCCTCAACAATCTCATTGCCATTGATCAGATACACGCCTTTTTCATAAAGCTTAATCATAGTATCCTCCTATATCAACACGTATTTTTTACGCATTCACGCCTATGTCTTTCACAGCCTTTGAAAGCTTAGTCTTCAATGAAATCTTCATTCAGATTAATAGTATATACTTCATCACAGTTAATGCGTGATGAATTGATGACACCGGATTTCGCTTTCACACGGATTTCAACCTTGTTATCACCCACGGGTACAAAATGAATGTTCACCTTACCATTGAAAACATCATTGAATATTCCGGCATCTACTAGCATAGATTCATGGTTTTCAAAATTGAATCTGATTTCTAAGTTGGCTTCCTGACCAAAGAGATTAATCTCTTCTGTAGGAAAGCTGATGGATTTTCCTGCGTCCAAACCTGTTACAGTAATTCCATCATTGATCGGCTCTTCCGGGCCTCTATAATATGCAACCAAAGACTCAAGTTTCAGATCGGTACCGTTCTTTACTACAATCTTATTGTCATTGTTCTCCATATATATGATTACGCCGGAAATGATTAAGAGGACTGCTACGATAATCCCTGCAACAAGAATTTTCTTTTTCGAATCTAAAAAATGAACTACGACCTGTTCTTCCTGCTTTTCCTTAGCTCTAATTCTTCTCATGTAGATACTCCTCCATAATAAATCTTCAAATTTTCAGACATCCTTAATGATAATATTTCACAGCAAAATAATCAAGCTTTTTTTCCTGACAAAGTAAAACAAATTTGAATTGCATAAAATGGTCCGTTGTAAAATAATAATCTAATAGCAAAGTGAACGGACTAGTATTCGGGAATACTAATCCGTTCACCTTGCTATGCCTTACTCTTTATTTATTACGACAGCCCCACTAAAAGTCCACGTTGTCAAGTTATCGCTGTACTCGTCCGGAAGCATCTCCACCTACCAAGGTATCTACTTCTGCTCTGGATACAAGGTTAAAATCACCTGGTATCGTATGCTTTAAAGCAGAAGCTGCTACACCGAATTCAAGGGCCTCCTCCATGGACTTGCCATCAAGCAAGCCACAGATCAAACCGCCTGCGAAAGCATCCCCTCCGCCTACGCGGTCAACAATACGAATATCATATTTTCTTGAGTGGTAGAACTTCTTTCCGTCATAGATACAAGCAGACCATCCATTATCCGATGCGGAATAGCTTTCTCTGAGCGAGCTTACGACATACTTGAAATTAAATTTCTTTACCATCTGCTCGAAGATATCCTGATAACCGGTAAGCTCAAGCTCTCCGCTCGTGACATCTGTCTTTCCGGGCTTGAAACCAAGTACCTTCTCAGCATCCTCTTCGTTGCCGATGCATACATCCACATACTGCATCAGGTTAGTCATGATCCTTTGTGCTTTTTCAGAGGACCAAAGCTTTTTGCGGAAATTCAAATCCACAGATACCGTTAAATTCTTATGTTTAGCCGCCTTTAGGGCTTCTTCGGTAAGCAAAGCGGCTTTATCACTGATTGCAGGAGAAATTCCAGTAAAATGAAACCAATCCGCTCCTTCAAAGATTGCATCAAAATCAAAATCAGAGGGATCAGCCTCTGCAATGGAGGCATGGGCTCTATCATATACTACATTCGAGGCTCTCATGGAGGCACCGGTCTCAAGGAAATAGATACCAAGCCTTTCTCCGCCCTTTGCTATGTAGTCACAGTTCACATTATGTTTTCTAAGTGCAGCTACCGCAGCTTCACCAATCGGGTTTTTGGGAACCTTAGTAACGAAATATGCGTCATGTCCGTAATTTGCCAAGGATACGGCAACATTTGCCTCGCCTCCTCCGTAGCATACATCAAAGCTGTCGGACTGTATGAATCTTTGATTTCCGGGAGTGGATAAGCGAAGCATGATCTCTCCCATTGTTATAACCTTTGCCATTGTTCTATCTCCTTATAATAAATATTATAGATAATGTACAAGTAAAGTATAGTTCCACCTTTTTACACCGTCAATGGCAAAAAGCTTTCAAAATCTTGCAAATATTGCTGATCTTCCATAATTTAATGGTTTATTCCTTTATACGTGGCTGCTTTCCTTTGTCTTAAACATACAGAATAATCCCATCAGCATACTACAGATCGAAATAAAGAACCAAAGTATGCCCCCGGTACCTGCCGACTGATACACGGTGATAGATGACAGACAAAGAAGCAATGCAATCACAGAAATAATTCCGAATACAAGGCCGTTCATGAAACGATTAAATTTACTGATTTTATATCTGTTGACCATTTTTTTCATAATTGCCTCCATTATATACACATTTTTATGCTTCTGAGGAATGTGCCTTTATCATTAAGACGAAATAGCCACTGGTTTAGTTCCATGATTATCAAAAAAATTTCATAAAAATAGAAAAAATATTAAATATAGGATGGAATATAACTAAATATCAATAAAGCTGAATTACGATATGATATCGTAATTCAGCCCAAGCTTAGAAACGATTATTTGTTGTCCGATCGAAGTGCCTTGACAAACTCTCTGCCGAATTGTCTGCATTGTTCCAGATTGCTATCGTCAGGTACCCAAAGCAGCCTGATTCCGTTACTCGGAACTTCAAAACCACAAGCTGTCAGGCTTTCAGATAAAAGCTTCACTCCTTCTCCGCTCCAGCCATAGCTTCCAAAGGCAGCTGCAGATTTATTCATTAGTTTCAATCCTCTGAGCATCTCAAGAATACCACCTATGGCATGGGTTACTCCGTTATTAATGGTCGGTGCACCCAGCAGGATAGCTTTTGACTTAAATACCTCGGTGATGATATCATTTTTGTCCTCCTTTGCAGCATTCATCAGCTTCAGCTTAATTCCCGGATCCTCCTGCTCAATTCCACTTGCAATGGCTTCCGCCATTTTCCTGGTTGCATTCCACATAGTGTCATAAAGGATAGTAATCTGATTCTCCTGATAGCCTTTTGCCCAAAAAAGATACTTCTCTACAATCTGAGTCGGATGCTCCCGCCAGATCACACCATGACTCGGGCAGATCATTCTGAGTGGTAATCCAAGACTTAATACCTCCTCAATCTTCTTTACGACAAGTTTACTGAAGGGAGTAAGAATATTGGCATAATACTTGATTGCTTCCGTAAAGAGTTCCTCCTGATCTGCATCGTCATTGAAGAGAGATTCTGTCGCATAGTGTTCGCCAAAGGCATCCGTACTGAACAGAATGTTATCTCCTGACAGGTAGGTGAACATGGTATCGGGCCAATGCAGCATCGGAGCTTCGATAAAGGTCAAGGTAACAGCACCGAGAGACAGGCTGTCTCCGGTCCTGACCTTGACGAAGTTCCAATCCTTATGATAGTGACCGCGTAGAATTTTCTCTCCGTTTGCAGTACAATAAATCGGTATATCCGGTATCTCACACATCAGCTCCGGCAGAGCTCCGCTATGATCTGGCTCGGAATGATTCATAATAATATAGTCCAATTCCTTAAGATTGATTTCCTTCTTTAACTGATGCACAAATTCCTTGTCATAGGGCCGCCATACGGTATCAATCAATACCTTCTTCTCATCTTGTATCAGGTAAGAATTATAGGTGGACCCTCTTCTTGTGGAATATTCCTTCCCATGAAAATATTTCAGCTCCCAGTCCGTCTTTCCTACCCAGGTAACCTTATCCGTAATTCTCTTACTCATTCTCATTCCTCCAATTGCAAAATTAATAATTTAGTTTAGCATTTGCAGGAAAGCCGAATTTAATCAGAAATATAATCATTCATACGATCTTATGATTGTTTCTTATAGCTGCTGCTCCATAAAGAGAGCATACGTCTGAAACAGAAGGGTAAATCCAGTTTGGCGATATTATTAACAGCGTAAATAGGAACTCTGGTATATCGAAAATTATTAATATAATAATCAGCATAGCCGATCATTGTGTCTTCTTTCACAGGTGCATTAATATAGTTCGGTAGTTCATATTTAATTGTTACCGTCTCATCATCTCTCATAAGTAACGTTTGATATCCGTCCATATGCAGCGGCTCGAAGCTCTGTCTGCCTCCCTTCACACGTAACGGTTCCAGCTTCGTATCCGGAAAGATCTGTCTCTGATGATAATTGGTTATACCGTATGCCATCAGCTCCCTGGTATCAACCCATTTCAGGCTCTTCTTCGGTGGCCAACCGCAGCCGAGAACGACTGAGATTAAGGTACGATCCGGTTTCTTAATCGCACCGACAAAGCAGTAACCGGCCCCTCCCGTAAAACCGGTTTTTATGCCAATGGCTCCCTCCATCATAGTTAGAAACCTGTTTTTATTGGAGACGATATGACCTCTACCCTTCTTAAGCTCCTTGAAGGAGTAGGTGGCGGTATTGGTAACCTTTATAAATTCCTTATTCTTTATTGCATAGCTGGCAATGACTGCAAGATCTCTGGCAGTAGTATAATGCTCGGGAGCATCGAGTCCGTTGGGCGTAACAAAACTCGTATGTTCACAACCAAGCTCCTTCGCTTTCACATTCATCATTTTTGCGAAGCCTTCTACGGAGCCTCCCACATGCTCAGCAATCGCAACAGCCACATCGTTATGACTTTCAAGCATTAGGGAGTAAAGCAGATCTCCCATATGATATTCTTCTCCTGCGCGGATATTCAATTGAACATCGGGCATCCTCGCAGCATAGGCAGAAACCTTTACTATATCTTCCGGATTGGAATTTTCAAGAGCTATGATGCAGGTCATAATCTTTGTAGTACTAGCCATCGGCATCTTATCATAACCGTTTCTTTCATATAACACCCGATTGTTTGTCGCATCCAGTAAAAGCGCCGACAAGGCATGGAGTTTCGGCAACTTGATACTCAGTTCTATGTCATCGGTGTTCTCATTCTCCTCTGCTGATTCTTGATCGTTCTGATAATTATTGATCTCATCGGTACGGAGCAGCTTCTGATATTCCTTTTCGTTTTCTGCCGCACGTTTGTTTTCTTCTTTCATTTCTCTTTTGGTATCCACATACTCCAGACCGCTTTTTAAAAGCACTGTTTCATAATAATATCTTAAGCTGTCATAATGAAAAGCGGCGGCAAAGACAATCACCGCTATACAGGGCAAGATTAACAAAGCATTTTTTTTGAATGGTATCCTTCTCATGAAACATCATCCTGTTGAATTCTTTATTTAAATCTATTAAACAGGCTCGTAAATATTCATATCTTACCATAAAAACTATGAACCCATTCCTCACAAGACACTATAAAAAAGGAGCCCTTACTCGATAGCTTAATTCGCTATTTCACAAAGGCCCCTTATGTTTTATGCATAGACTTCTTGTTATTATGATAATCTGTTTTTAAAATCATCATATCCGAATTGACGGATCAGTTTGATTTCATTCTGTAATGTTTTCAAGTAGATCGAGGGAAGGTTAATGCCGTTGAAGGTGTTATTTTTGACCATGGAGTAAATCGCCATATCACAGAAGACAAGCTTATCTCCTTCCTTTAGCGGTTCCCGAAAGGAATAATCTCCGATCACATCTCCTGCCAGACAGGTTGGACCGCCCAGACGATAAGTATAAGCATATTCTCCGGCTTTTCCGGAACCAATGATATTCGGGCGATAAGGCATCTCAATGACATCCGGCATATGACAGGCAGCAGAGGTATCAAGGATAGCCAGCTGCATTCCGTTTTCTCCCAATTCCAATACAGAGCTGACTAGAAAACCTGCATTCAAAGCAACTGCTTCTCCTGGCTCCAGATAGACCTTTACACCATAAGTGCCAGTCATCTGCTGGATACAACGTACCAGAGTCTCAATATCATAGTTCTCACGGGTGATATGATGTCCTCCACCGAAATTAATCCATTTCATCTTGTATATATAGGTACTGAACTTCTCTTCCACTATTTTTAGAGTTCGCTCGAGTACATCGGAATTCTGCTCGCACATCGTATGAAAGTGCAGTCCCTCGATTCCGGTTAAGTCTGCATCCTTCAGCTTATCTAAGGGAATACCGAATCTGGAATTCGGGAAGCAGGGATTGTATAAATCCGTCTCAATCTCAGAATATTCCGGATTGATTCTTAAGCCGCAGGATATCTTTCGTGGACTTGCTGCTACCTTATCCTTGTATTTCTCCCATTGTGCAATCGAGTTAAAAACGATATGATCACAGATGGATATGATCTCATCAAATTCATCCTCACGATAAGCAGGTGAAAAGATATGAACCTCTTTTCCCATTTCCTCATAACCAAGCTTTGCTTCAAATAAAGAACTGGCTGTGGTTCCGCTTAAGTATTGTCCCACAAGCGGATAGGTAGAATACATGGAATAAGCCTTTTGCGCGAGTAAAATCTCACATCCGGTACGCTCCATGACGCTATGCAAAATCTCTAAATTATTTCTCAACAGACCTTCATCAACCACATAGGAAGGAGTTGAAATTTGATTAAAATCCATATTCATCTCTTACTCCTTTACAGAACTACATTTCCGGTGAGGCTGCTCCCCGGAAATGTATCGTGTAACTTTGTCTCCTAAGTATTTAAATTATTCTACCATCTCCGGCTGGAAGCTTTCCTTCCAGGGAAGTCCGCAACGGTTTAACTCCGCCATAAACGGATCGGGATCCAGCTCTTCCACATTAAATACACCGGGCTTCTTCCACTTTCCGGTCAAAACCATTTCGGCTCCGATCATTGCAGGAACACCTGTTGTATAGGAAATTGCCTGAGAACCTACCTCGCGGTAGCATTCCTCGTGATCACATACATTATAGACATAATAACGTACCTCTTTCCCGTCCTTTATACCGGTATAAATACAGCCGATATTCGTCTTTCCTTTGGTTCTCGGACCTAAGGAAGCCGGGTCGGGAAGCACTGCCTTTAAGAACTGAAGAGGGATAATCTGCTGACCCTCATAGTTAATTGGTTCGATGGAGGTCATTCCTACATTCTCTAGAACTCTCAAATGAGTGATATAGCGCTCGGAGAAGGTCATAAAGAAACGGATTTTCTTAATTCCAGGCATGTTAAGAGCAAGTGATTCCATCTCCTCATGATGCAGCAGATACATATCCTTCGGACCGATTTCAGGGAAATTGTAAACTCTCTTAATCTCCAAAGGCTCTGTCTCATGAAACTGTCCGTTTTCGAAATAGCTTCCGTTTGCAGTAATCTCCCTTATATTGATCTCGGGATTGAAGTTGGTTGCAAAGGGATAGCCGTGATCACCTGCATTCGCATCCAGAATATCTAAGGTATAAATTTCATCAAAGTAATGCTTTAAGGCATAAGCAGAGAACACCTGAGTGACTCCGGGATCAAAGCCGCAGCCAAGGATTGCTGTAATTCCGGCCTTTTCAAAACGTTCTCTGTAAGCCCACTGCCATTTGTATTCGAATTTAGCTGTATCCTTCGGTTCATAGTTCGCGGTATCCAGATAATCCGTCTTGGTTGCAAGACAGGCATCCATGATGGTCAGATCCTGATAAGGAAGAGCCACGTTAATGACGATGTCAGGCTGATATTGATTGATTAATGCAATCACTTCATCTGTATTATCTGCATCTACCTGGGCGGTGGTCACTTTCGTCTTATAGCCTTTTGCTTCCACCTGCTCTTTATATTTGTCACATTTAGATTTGGTTCTGCTGGCAATGCAGATTTCTTCAAAAACTTCAGAGTTCTGACAACATTTATGAATTACTACACCGGCTACTCCGCCGGCACCGATGATTAACGCTCTACTCATATCAAATTCTCCTTTTCTATCGTACATCATAGTTTCTGTTTCATATAGCTTGGAAACACTAGATCTTACTTTAATTTAATAGCAGTCTACAATTGTAGAAGAAGCTCTCGTAATAGCTTGCAGGCAAGTGCCGTAGAGGCTCCGCTCTGATCATAAATCGGGGACAGCTCGTTCATATCCATTGCTACGATATTAAGCTTAAACACCTTATTCAGTGCATTTATTAATTCCATAAAGGTAACTCCCCCTGCTTCCGGGGTACCGGTTCCGGGAAAAACCGACGGGTCAAGTACATCCAGATCAATGGTAAGATATACCGGATTTCCCTGCAGAACTTCGATTACAGAATCAAGTCTGTCCAGATTAAACTTCTGTGTGAAGACATGATCCTTCGCCCATGTGAATTCTTCCCTGTCTCCGCTTCGGATACCGAACTGATAGATTCTGTCATCTCCTACAATCTCATGACAACGTCTCATGACACTGGCATGGGACAGCTTCTCACCGAGATAATCATCCCGCAGATCCGCATGAGCATCAAAATGCAGGATATGAAGGTTCGGATAACGTTTTGCAACTGCTCTGACACTTCCTAATGTGACAAGATGCTCTCCGCCGATCATCAAAGGCTTTTTACGATCGGACAGAACACGTTCTGTCATCTCTTCAATGGTATCCAGAACCCTATGGGTATTGCCGAAACCAAATTCAAGATCTCCGGCATCAAAAACCCTGATATCCATTAGATCCTTATCCAGGTATGGACTATAGGTCTCGATTCCGTAGCTTTCATTACGAATTGCTCCGGAGGCAAATCTTGTACCAGGGCGATAAGAGGTGGTTCCGTCAAAGGGAGCTCCGAACATTACGATGTCACTTTCCTCATAGTCATGGTCACAGGCGATAAAGGTATGGATATTCTTATTCATCTTCGTTCAATTGCTCCTTTACATAATTGGGAAGGGCAAAGGCACCCTGATGCAGCTTGGTATTATAGTACTTCGTTTTAATTCCCAAGGCGTTCCAAGCATCCTCCTTAAGATCCTTGATCGGATCATAGTGCTTGGAGGCATAGCCGAACAGCCAATGACCGGAGGGATAAGTCGGAATATGTGCCTGATATACCTTTGCGATCGGGAAGGTTTCTTTAATTCTCTGATGTGCCCGTTTCATGGCATCTACATAATACTCATAATAGGTGCTCTCATGCTGGTTGATCAGGATTCCCTCCTCTGTCAGGGCATTATAACAATTTCCGTAAAATTCCTTTGTAAATAAGCCTTCTCCCGGTCCGAAGGGGTCGGTAGAATCAACAAGTATCAAGTCGTACTCATTTTTCTTCCTGCGTACGAACTTCAGTCCATCCTCATAAAAGATATGAACCCTGGGATCTGTCAATTTTTCAGCAGTCAGCGGCAGGTATTCCTGGCAGGCTTTTACGACTTCTTCATCGATTTCCACCATGTCAATGCACTCAAGGCTTTGATATCTTGTTAATTCACGGATTGCTCCGCCGTCACCAGCTCCGATTACCAACACTTTTTTGATCCCTAGATTGGTTGCCATCGGTACATGAACAATCATATCATGATAGATAAATTCGTCCTTTTCTGTAACCATCAGGCACCCGTCCAGGATTAATGCCCGTCCGTATTCAATCGTATCGAGTATGGCAATTTCCTGAAAATCACTTTGTTTGCTGAAAAGCTGTTCTTTTACCTTTAAGGATAACCTTACATGCTCCGTATGATGCTCTGAATACCACAATTCCATCCGCAGACACCATCCCTTTCTTTATAGAATAATCTTATAATAAAGTGTCAAAAGGTCCTTTTGTTCGACATAGACACATCATTTTCATGATACGTCCTTTTATAATGAATAATATAAAGTATTTTACTCTATTCAAAATCAACTATATTAATATGTTCAACCTTCATATCCTTTGGTCCGGTCATAACACTGCCCTTCTCCTTGGCATAGATAATATAATCAATAATCTCACCGGTAATCCGTTCACCGGGAGCAAGGATAGGAATTCCCGGAGGATAGCACATCACGAATTCACCGGAGATATGTCCGGCACATTCCTTCAGCGGTAAGGATTTCTTATCACTATAAAAAGCCTTCTGAGGGGTCAAAACGACCTCCGGATCGATATACTCATGAGTTAAAAGTCCCACCTTATCCTTACCGTAAAGACGCTTGATCTCAGACAGAGCTGATATCAGACGTTCTATCTCAAAGGCGCGATCTCCTGCCGTAATCATTGCCAGGATGTTACCGATGTCGCCGAATTCGATCTGGATATCATACTCATCGCGCAGCAGATCATAAACCTCGATACCTGCCAGTCCGATGGCTCCGGTATTCACAGAAAGTTTGGAACGATCAAAATCATAGATGGTATCACCATTGATCAGTTCTTCGGAGAAAGCATAATACCCACCGATTTTATTAATCTCATTTCTTGCGTATTCCGCAAGCTCCAGAGTCTTTGCGATTATTTCTTTCCCGTTCAAGACCATATTCTTTCTGGCGAGATCCAGAGAGGATAGTAGCAGATAGGAACCGCTGGTGGTCTGAGTTAAATTGATAATCTGCCTTACATAACCGGGATCGATATCATTTTTACAAATCAGGAATGAACTTTGTGTCAAGGAACCACCGGTCTTGTGCATACTGACTGCAGCCATATCTGCTCCAGCAGCCATCGCACTGATCGGCAGCTTTTCCCCGAAATAAAAATGAGCTCCGTGGGCTTCATCTACCAATACCTTCATCCCGCTGTTGTGGGCAAGTCTGACGATTTCTAATAAGTTAGAGCACACTCCATAGTAGGTGGGGTTATTAATCAGAATAGCTTTTGCCTTCGGATGTTCCTTAATTGCACGTTCAATCTCTTCTACTGCCATTCCGAGAGGTATTCCCAGCTGATGATTCACTCCGGGATTGACATAGACAGGAACTGCACCGCAGACCACCAGGGCATTGATTGAGCTGCGATGAACATTGCGAGGCATGATTATCTTGTCACCTGATTTACAGGTAGACATAATCATAGCCTGAACTGCGGCTGTCGTACCATTAACCATAAAAAAAGCCGCATCTGCACCAAACGCCTCAGCGGCCAGTTCCTCAGCAGCTTTAATTACCGAAACAGGATGAATTAGGTTGTCCAGGGGCTTCATGGAATTTACATCTACCTTCAGGCAATCAATTCCCAGAAATTCAGTAAGCTCAGGGTTTCCTCGTCCGCCTTTGTGTCCCGGTACATCAAAGGGTACAACACGGTTTTTTTTATGTTTAGACAACGCTTCGTAAATAGGTGCATTATGCTGTGTAAATTTCATGACTCCTCCCATTCCCTCACGCTTTAATATATGTTCATCCCGCTGAAAATCTCTATCATTTCCTTGCGAAGACTATTCGTGATATCAAGTCTCTGTTTCGGAGGCAGCTCATATACATCCTTATTGAAAAGATAATTCTGAAGCTCGATCTCCTTAATCAGCATTTTTGTATGGAAGATGTTCGACTGATATACGTTTACATCGATTGCATCGTATTTCATCAGGGTCTGATCATCAATATAATCCTGAATGGAGGTAATGTCATGATCAATAAAATATTTCATACCGTGCATATCTCTGGTAAAACCGCGGACACGGTAATCTATCGTAATAATATCGGAATCAAAGCTCCCGATCAGATAATCTAAGGCATTCAATGGTGAAATCTCACCACAGGTGGATACGTCGATGTCTACGCGAAAAGTGGATATCGAGTTGTCCGGGTGATGTTCGGGAAAGGTGTGAACCGTAACGTGGCTCTTATCAAGATGAGCATGTACCGTATCTCTTCCGGTCTTCAGAAACTTTCCCTGATTACAGGATTCATCGATATGATCCGAGGATAAAGAACCTTCTGCAATCAGAATATTGACAGAAGCTCCTTGGGGATCATAATCCTGCTTGGATATATTTAAGATATGCGCGCCAATCATCTCGGTAACGTCTACCAGTATCTTCGTCAGACGCTCCGAATTGTATTGCTCGTCGATATATGCGATATAATCTTTTTGTTCCCTCTCACTTTTTGCATAGCAAACATCGTAAATGTTGAAGCTAAGTGTTTTTGTGAGGTTGTTAAAGCCGTACAGTGTAAGCTTTTTATCCAACCCTAACATCACAACCTTTCTGTATTAGTATTTGCACTAACCACCATTTCATCCATCTCGAAGAATGTGTGGAAAGAAATTTGAGAACACTAAATTTCTCCTGATCTCTCTGTTTTACCTGTTGAAGTATGTAAAATACTTAAAAATTGCAGCGGTTTCAACAACCATTTGCAGCATTGACTATTATACATAAATACTACTGAATGTGCAAGCATTATTTTTACTATTTCTAAACCTCAGGTTTAGTATTACTGTTATTATAACACAAAAAAATCGTGTACAAAAAAATAGGAATGCATTTTCTTATTCTATGCACTCCTATTTCTACTGTTTTATACTATTTAATGCCGTATATTTGGCCAATTCTTTACACAGTACCCCTTTCTACTTGCATGGCATACTGTATAATAAGATAGAGCTCATAGATATAAGCTTATTCCTTCTTAAGATTAAAACTATATTTTCTGTGATTGTCGGCATTATCCCACAGCTCTACCGTATATTTTCCGTCCAGATAAATATATTTGATTTTATTTGCAGCAGGAACTTCTTCGCCATCTATCTCAATTTTCTTAATTCCTGATGTACTGTCTTTTAACTGTAAAGTAAAAGAGCTGGTATAAGTTTTCCCGTTTTCCACATTAGCAGATGGCTTGGAATAATCTATGAAAAATTCCACCGTTCTGCAATTACCAATCTTGTCATAAACCTTTAGGATATACTTACCTTCTTTTGTGATCCGTGTACCGCTGCTGATTACCTTATCGTTGAGGGTGGTCTTATTTTTATTTAAGCCACTTTGAGTATCTGTCCAGGTGGGTTTGACGGCTTTATTGTAGGCTTTTTGATTTTTTACTCCTTTCACCTTAGGCTTTGTAACATCAATATTGGAAATCTTAAGCCTTTTCATGGTGTTATGGCCATATTGATCTGTTATTCTAACAGTATAGGTACCACTCTTTTCCGCAAGAAAGGTTTCTCCGTCCAGCGGAATATAATGTTCATTTGTCTCCGTCCAGACCTTGTCATTATCTATTAAAGAATCCTTCACATTCATAAGTAGTACCTTAATGTCTTTATAGTCAATACTTGTGTCTATATTCACCTTTATGTGCTTCTTAGTCCAATTCTTGTCTGTAACAGGGATTAACTTAATATCATAATACATTGGTTCAATTCTTAGCGTGGTATTTCCTAATAAACCACTTAGCTTAACATAATATATTCCGGCTTCTAATAAATAAGTATATTCGCTTAAGGCTTCGTCTGTTTTTACATAATTGCCTTTTTTTAAGGAAATCCAATTAGAATCATATAAGCTACAGCTTCCGGTCTCCTCGCCTGTTGATGCGGAGGTATCAAAGGCATACTTTATTTTTACTGTTGCCTGCTTAGCCAAACTAAAGGAATAGTAATCCGCCGGATTCTCATTGGTCAGAAAGCCCCGAGCGGTATCATTCGTCTGAATATAAATACTATTTTCAAAACTGGTAACGGGCTTGAGCTCTGGTAACTTTATTTTCTCAAACAACAATGCAATACTTAGCTCAGGCGAATCATAGAAATAAGGAGTTCCCTCCAAAACCGCCTGAGAAGGCTTGATGGTCTTTGCAAAGATATAATAGGTTCCTCGCTCGAGAAACCAGGAAACCTCGGTAGGCTTGTCAGTAAATTGTGAAACCTTACCTACAATACTTCTGCTTAAATTATCCTTACAGAGCCAAACTTCACCGGTTAGCTTTGAGCCGGTTGGGCTGTGTAGAATTGCCTTGATCTGTCCTGTGGCTTCGATTGTAAAGCCGGAATAAATTGTCCAGTCAGAGCCACTACCTAATGGCGTCATGTCAGGATAATGGTAATTTTCCACTTCAACTACATTCTGAAGGGGAAGCATATGACTCGTTTCGGACTTTGCTTTTCCGGTAAACAGTGTAATGCTCATACAAAATACTAAAGTAGCAAAGAAGATAAGTTTTCTGGATCTATTTTTCATTGAGACAAATTCTGTTTTCATTGAAATGAATGCTTTATTCATTTTATCTATCCCCCCATGGTCTATTATCTACTTAACAGTACGTTTTCTCCAATCAGCAGTCCGCTGGTAATGACGACATCGCCACTCTCCCTATCGATATAACCGGAAGTAACTTTTCGGTTAATAATTTTATCCCCCTTTATCACCTTTATTACAGCGTCATTGTCAGATCCTAATACCGCTGTTTTTGGCAATACTAAAACATTGCTATACGTTCCTGTTTTTAATCGAAGGACAGTCTCACGTCCGGCACTTAGCTTATCCGCATCCTTTCCATCGGGTTTTATAATTAACTTAAAGGGAGTGGGATCGCTTAAGATTCTGTTTGGATTATCCTGTATTCCGTTATCAGTGCTGACAATTTCAGTGATTGTAGCAGGGATATACGTACGATTATGGATACCTCCGAATATCAGATCCACCTTCATACCGGTATATATATTGGATAAATCCAATTTTTCCGAAGAACCATAGGGATTGAGAATCTCACTTTCCAGAATAATACCCTTGGTGTTCCAGATTGTCATAAGTCTATCATAGGCGCGCACCATAGTGCCAGGCTCAGCCTCTTTGACATCTGTTACAATCCCTTTATAAGGTGCTACCAGTCTTGCTCTGCCTATCAAATCCTCCAAATGCGCAATCTCCATATTGACTGCTTCTATATCCAGTTCCAATAATTCCAGTGCTGTACTATTCTCGGCTTCTGTTCCGGCCTTATTCAAGATTGTATCATATTGTAGGTATAGTTTATCAAGAGCGAGTTGCTTGTCAGTGATCTGAAATTCCAGATCCGTCGTATCAAGCTCGGCCAGTAGTTGTCCCTTTTCTACCTGATCATCCTTTTCTACATAAAAGCCCTTCAATTTACAGTGATTGAGGTCAAAATAAAGCTCCTTTGATTCCTCATAAGAGATATTTGCATCAAAATAGAGGAATTTATCCAAGGTCTTTGTCTCAGCAACGATGGTCTTGTTTTTCTTTTTGGTTTCTTTATTAATAACCTTTTTGGCCTCCTTCATAGCCTCTTCCGGATTCACTTTCGGAGCCTCAGTTGCCGTAACCTTTGTAGCCTTACCATCTGTTGCATTGTTCACCGTTTTATCCTGTACCGAAGGAGTACCGGCCACTTCTGCTTTTGGTATACAGCTTGCTGTTAAAATCAGGATAACGAAAAGGATTGAGAATATGGATATTCTATTGATTGCATTTATCTTCTTCATTCTCTCACCTCCGGAGCTTTCAACCTGGTATCAAGAGCCGATTTAGGGGCGGAAATGACAATGGTATCCTCTGACATGCCTACACAAACCATGCTTTGCTTACCAACATTCAGCTTATCGATGAATTCTGACGGAAGCTGAAGACGTCTGCTTTTATCGATGATTGCAAATTCATTATGAGTATCCTCTTCCTCTGCTAATACATATTGCTTCTTAATAAATTCGCTGCTGATTCTCCCGTCACTAATTGCGACTACCCGGTCCACCTTTTTCGAAACCTGCCGGTCATGCGTGACGATTACGACTGTCACACCCATATTTTTGTTCAAATCCCGGAACACATCCATAATCTGGTCAGTCGTCTTGCTGTCTACCGATCCGGTCGGCTCATCCGCCATGAGAATCTTCGGGTGATTGGCCATGGCAATACAGATGGCTACCCTTTGCAGTTCACCACCTGAAAGCTGACTTAAGCGGTTATTCATGCGCTTGCCCATGCCTACCGCTTCCAGTAGCTGCTTTGCTTGCCGGCGCCGATTTTCCGTGCCTGAGATGATCATCGGAAATTCTACATTCTCCAGGGCTGTTAGATATGGGATCAGATTTCTTGCGTTATTCTGCCAGACGATACCGATGGTGCTTCGCTTGTATTTCATCAGCTGGTACTCATTCATTTTGAACAGATCCTTGCCATCAATAAAAATCTTTCCCATGGTAGCTTTGTCGAAGCCTCCAATCATATTGAGCAAGGTGGTCTTTCCGCTGCCGCTGTTTCCGATGATCGCCATGAGTTCACCTTTCTCCACATTGAAATCCAACCCTTGGAGCGCCATTACTTCAATATCCTTATTCTTATAGATCTTTATTAAGTTTTCGCATTGAATTATATAATCCTTCGCATCACTCATTGATAATTTCACCATCCTGCATCCGGTATTGAACATCGGCCAATAGTGCGATATCCTGATCATGCGTCGTCATTACCACAGTCAGGTTTTCCTTTTCTATCATTTTCTTCAATAGCCTTACTACATGAAGACCCATAGTGGAATCCAGCTCAGCAGTAGGCTCGTCGGCAAAAATAATTTCCGGTCTATGGGCAATCGCTCTGGCAATGGCAATTCTTTGCTGTTCACCACCCGACATCTCTCCCGGCATATGCTTTGCCCTTTTTAAGAGACCTACCATATCAAGACAATCCTCAACTCGTTTTTTTCTCTCGCAATAGGGTGTTTTATTGATTCTTAAGCTATATTCCACATTTTCATAGGCAGACATCAATGACATCAGCTCTACCGATTGAAATACGAATGCAAATTTGCTGCGCCTTAGGGCGTCCTTCTCCGCTTTTGACATAGTGGTCAAGTCCATTCCGTTAAAAATAACCTTACCATCATCCGGCTCATCAAGTGCTCCTGCTATGTTCATGAGCGTAGTCTTCCCTGATCCCGAAGGACCACATAGCATAGTAAGCTTTCCTTTCTCGATGGAGAGATTGATACCCTTCAGTGCGTATATGGTTTCGGAGCCAACTCGAAAGCTGCGTTTTAAGTTTACTAACTCAATGATAGGATCCATCTTAATCTTCTCCCAGCTTGATTATTTGTGTCACCTTGATATTTCTTGTTATGATAAAGAGAACAAAGAAAGCAACGAGCAACATGAACGCTACCACAAAATACAGTTTGATATAATCCGCTCTTTGTGCAATCATTTGAAAAGGCAGCAGATGGATCTTCGTATTATAGAATAATTCGTAAACTGGTATGAAGATACGGCTGACTGCTGCTCCCACTGATATTCCAGCGATTATTGCCGAACCAGAAATCAGCAAATGTTCAAACACAAGCATTCCAATAACATGGTTCGTAGAAATGCCCATTGCCCGCATAATACCAAATTGTAAAGCTCTTTTCTTTAATGCAATCACCCAGTAAATCAGAAAGCCGCTTAAGCATATAATCATGGTCAATATAAAGCCTAAGGTCAGGGAACCGTTGGTACTTAATATTGCCGGCTCTCTCTTTAACTCGGTAATCGCTTTATCGGTATCCTTGTATTTTAGCGGCTCAATTGCTTTAGCCTTCAACTCCTTTAGAATATCCGCACCGGAATAACCCGGTTTTTTCTTAATCCAGACCTCATAAGGTTTTATAGGCATACTGTTAAAAATATAGCCGAAATTCGCTACCACCAAATTGTTTTTTATACTTTTACCTAAAGGATCGGTAATATTTTGCGTAAAGGAAGGCCAATAGTCGACAAAATCTACCACAACTACTTTAATGTTCTGTTTCGCAACCCTTAGTGTAATTTCATCACCTGCTTTTATCTTCTTATCTTTGAAGGAGCTGGAAAGAAGTACCCCATTCGGAATGTCGGCTAACAGATTAAGATATTCATACCAGTGAAATGGCAATAGTTCTGACCGAAACCATGCCGTTTTTCCGAATTCATTCGTATCGATAGCCAAAAAGCGTACCGGCAGACTTGCGATCGGAGCAATTGAAGTTGACTCCTCCACATAGACCTTGGTGACTTTATCTACTCCCTGCAACCCAGTATACTGTTCGAAATCGGGCTCAATATACTTATCGGTTAGTAGGCCTGAGGCAGCCCTCTCCTTAAAACTTTGTATTTTATCGAGTGCTTTCTTGTTTCCCCAGGAGGCAGCAATATAATCATTGGTAGTGAGTGCATTTTCGTCAGCAATATATTCCCAGTTATCTAAAAGGGTGATGTCTGCACCGGTCTGATAGCGTATTGCATCCTCCGCATTCGCATTTATCGTGCGTGCAGAATTCGCACTGAAGACACCGATCGATAGTGTAAGAACAATGAACAGCATAAGAAACTGCTCCTGACCGGCTGATCTTGCTACTTGAACAAAGGCAGTATAGATGGAAGTGGACCAAAATCTTTTACCGGCAATAAATACAAGCTTAACGATAAAAGGAAAAATATTAGTCAAAAATAGTCCGGTACCGATGATCATTAAGGAAGCATTCAGAAAAAGCATTGGATCAATCGGTAGTCCGTCTGCATTTGGTAAAAAGCCTCCTGCTCTCTTCGCAAGCATTTTATAGGAAAAGAGCCAATAAATCGATAAAATGATCAGGCTTAAGGATAAAAGGATTTTAAAATAGATCGTAGCATTCTTATTTCTTCCCTTTCCCTGCTTATGCTTTATTAATGAAGTACCGGAAAATATTGCTGCGGTAACAAGTATCACGACTGTTATGATTAAAATTACTATGATACTGTACCAATAGTTTCTGAAGCTGACCACGATCGGAATGGCTTTTCGATTGGTAAACTCTAGAAATGAATTGGAGGAACCGATGATCTGGCATATGAATATGCCGAGAATTGGTCCAATACCGAGAGATAAGAGACCAATTGACAAGCACTGCAGCAGATAACCCTTGAGAATATGTAGCTTACTGCCTCCTCTGCTGGTAATTAAAACAATCTCGTTCTTATCATAATCAATGATCAGCTTTGATATCATGAGAATATAGAAGGTAATAATCACAAATACAAGGATGCTGAAAAGCCACATGATATTATTGATCAATTTCTCGCTCTCAGTATACTTTATAAATGTTTTAGCAATAGTCATGTCAAAGATCGAAATTTTCTTCGTTTCTAAAGCTTCATTCCATTCTTTTGAAAGCTCCTTGATCGTATTCATACTGTCGGTCGTTATTTTTGTATAATCAAGGGCTGCGTACCACTGGGCATTTATGCTGACAATTGGCTCTTTCGTAAATAGAGTCTGTAGAAATGTTTCCTGATCTATATATAAAACGGAATAGGGAGTATTCCCGATGAAATTATAAAACCAATAGAGATCCTCCTTACTTTTGGGTTCCACAATACCTACTATGACTATTTTTAGGGATAGCTTATAATCGGTTTTATTTCCATTTACTACCCTGCCAAAATTGACATCATAGGCCTTGTTCATGGACAGTCTGTGATCAATTAAGTCAGCCGGTGTAATGACGGCTTCTATGGTGTCCCCATGAATTCCGGGTTTATTGATACGGCCTTTGATTACATTGACATGCTCCTCAAGATTGCTTAAAGAAGCCAGTGATGTATAGGTTGATATTTTACTTGTTCGAAACAGGAACGCATCCTCCGCAGTAGATTTCAGATATTTTGCAGAAGCCTGTACAGGTAGTTCCATACGGTCGATTAAATCGCTTGTGACACGATTGTCAATTTCCTGATATATTTTGGTATAATCTGTATCGGATTTTATAGATAAGGCCCTTCCAACAAGTACATTACCGGGATAAATTCCGGTTTCCTCCTGACTGTTGCGAAGAGATTTTGTGTATTCATTGAAGGAAGCCCCTTGTGTAAACATAGGGATGCTGCTGGCTGTTGCCACAGCAAGGACAAACCCTAATAGGAGGCAAAAGGAAAGCCACTTATTCTGAAACATTTTCCTTAAGACAATAAAAAACATGTTGTGTCCCCTCCCCTTATGGCACAATCACCTCATCAGTATCAGTGAGCCCTTTTGTTACTTCGATATCGACGCCATTATTCGATTCCAGCCCTGTTTCGATCACACGTTCCTCAATGACTCCATCCTTATATATATTGACTATTTTTTTACCATTGTCATCCCTGATATTCGATCTATCAATTAGAAGCACATCATCTGCCTTAGAAACTACATATTCAATAAATGCTGTATCATTCAAATTGATCTGACTTTCGTCTAGGCCTTCCACTTCGATTGTATAAGCGTTTTTGAAATTTGCATTTTTTTCATTAAGATTATCTTCAGGAGTCTTAATCACCTTCCCTTGATAAGTCATGCTATTACAGCTTACGGTAACCTCTTTCCCCTTAGGTAATGGTTCGGTGACCTGATTTTCTTTCACAACAAGGGTCAGATTCTTCGGATCACAGATTGTAATAAAGTTTACTCTTACCATAATCATAGTACCGGGCTTCAATGGATTGACATAGGTGACAACTCCATCTGCAGGTGCGATGATTGACACCTTCGACAGCTTATTTTTGAGGTTGACTACATTAAGCTCAATGGAATCAATATTCAGCTTGGCGTTCGCTACATCATAAGAATGATCCATTCCATCCGTTTCAGCTTTTTTCTTCAGGTTGTCATAATTCAGAATTGCTTTTTGTAGATTGATTTCTAACTGAGCAAGCTGCAGATCAAGATCCTCGCTTTCCATCTTAGCCAGTACATCACCGGCTCTTACAGTATCACCATAAGCAACTTCCACGGATTTAAGTGTACCTGTATCAGTAAAGTAGAGATTCTGCTGGTCAGGAGATAAAAAGGAGCCCCAAAATTCCACTTTATTTTCAATATTTCCTCTTCGGACTTTTTCCGTTATAATTTCTTTCATTACCGGATCCTTCAGTACAACTGGAGGAGCTATGGTCTCTTCTTCCTCAGGAAGCAAATAACAACCGGATAGTGTTGTAAGAAGAAATAAAATGAGTATTGCTGATAGAGCCCTGATAAGGAAAGAAAACCTGTTTCGTAACGTAACATTAGTATTCATATACCCCTCCTGTAGTTATCTATAAATTAACAAGATAGAATTGGATTGTCTTCTATCCAGAACTATTATAATTACTGCTTAGAATTACTCTATATTCTTGAAGGATTGCTCTTTATTCTAAAAGGAATTGTCGTGTATTCTTAAAAGAGTTGCAGTGTACTCTTTTGCATTAATCTAAAATTTTTCAGATGTAATTATCATAGAATTGATTTACCTGCTTGTCAATACTTGCCATGTCAATTATTGCTATTGTATAACAAATATTGCTTTATTTATCAACTATCGCTAGAGCAAAAATATATTCTGAACTATTCTTTTGCCACACAAAAAGAGCGGGATTAATATCCCGCCCTATAGAGCAAAGCCTAAATATAGTTTCCTAAATATCAAGTTTTAAACTGCATCTCTTCCTGAGGAAGCTACAATACTTAAATATCTAACTTTAACTGCATCTCTTCCTCTGCTTCGATCTTGAAATCTTCTATCTTCTCCGGATTCATGACAGGAAGTGCTTCCAGCGACTGCAATCCGAAGCTTCTTAGGAATTCTTCGGTGGTCCCGAATAAGATTGGTCGCCCTGGTGCATCCAGTCTGCCCATCTCACAAATCAGGTTATATTCCACCAGCTTATTAACTGCATGATCTGATTTGACACCACGAATTGCTTCAATCTGAAGCTTGGTAATCGGTTGCTTATAAGCAATAATGGAGAGCGTCTCCAATAATACATCTGTTAAGATATGTTTTTTAGGTATATGAGTAATTCTTATGATGGTTTCATACATTTCAGGCTTCGTACACATCTGAAAAGCACCATCCAACTCTATGATATGTAATCCACGGTCTTCATTTGCATAACGATCCATCATACTGCGGATGATTCTTCTGATTGTTTCCACGTCATGGTCTAATGCACCTGCGATGCGTTCCACCTCCACAGCTTCCCCCATCGTAAATAAGATTGCCTCAATCTGTGCTTCGATCACTTTCAGCTCCATTACAAGCTTACCTCCTCCATTTGTATGATATCAGTCGCAAGATAAGTAATGATGATATCATCAAATAAACATTCCTGCTCAATATGAATTCTTCCCATCTTAATCAGCTCAAGAATACCCAGAAAAGTAACGATTAGCTCCATCCTCGTATGTTGCGCTTCCAAAAGATTACGGAAGGAAAATTTCTTATGTAATAAGCCATATTCCTGTATTTGCTTGAATTTGGCATCCAGGTTAATCTCTTCTTTCTCGATTTTACCAAACTTACTTCGAATCGGATCAATCTTATCAACCTGCTTTTTTACGATTGATTTAAAGATTTCATGAAGTTTCGCTAGCGTTAAGTCGCAAAGAAGATCCTCTACATTAATATCTTCTTTATAATCGGCAATTTCCTGTGGTATTGTGGGCGCTTTAAACATAACACGGGAGGCATCCAGTTCTCTGTCCTTCAGCTCTTCGGAGATATATTTATACATCTTATATTCCAGCAAACGTTCCACCAACTCCTGTCTAGGGTCAACAGCTTCTTCCTCCTCAGTTTCCGGGGCTGGCAAAAGCATCTTTGATTTAATATTCACCAGCGTTGCTGCCATAACAAGAAATTCGCTCATAACCTCCAGATTCTTGGAATCCATCTGTCTGATATACTCCAGATACTGCTCTGTAATGACAACAATTGGGATGTCGTAGATACTCACCTTGTTCTTATCTATCAGATGAAGCAAAAGGTCCAGCGGGCCTTCGAATGCCTCCAATTTTATGGGAATACTCATATTTACCTCCACTTCGCCTGAAATGACGAAATAATTAATACCTGAAAGAAGTTCAAAATGAACTTCTATAACGATTTCTTATCATTCTTTAGTTCCATTTTGACGTTCTTTATTTTGAATTATTATCATGGGCAAGCTTCACATATACCAACTCAGGGATATTGAAGATACGTGGCATGATCGAATGCGAACCAAGTCCTCTAGATACAATCAATTGACTGTTCAAATACTCATGTTTTCCGGAATCATATTTTGGAAAGAACTTTGCCTGTGGTGATAGCACTCCGCCGATCCCCGGAAGTCTCATCATTCCGCCGTGTAAATGTCCGGAAAGTATCAGGTCTGCTCCCCATTCTGCATAATGATTAAAGTAGACAGGATTATGAGCAATCAAAATCTGATATTGATTTTCTGATCTTTGTCCAACCAGCGAAGAAATATAATCCGCCTCCATTTCTTTCGCAGTCTGAAAGCCGAAATAATCAGCACCGATGGAGATGCCCGTAATGCGAAGCCTCTCACCCTTCCATTCCATGGTGATGCTTTCATTATCCAGAAAAACAACTCCTTTTTTCCTTAAACGGTTTTTAAATTCTACCCAGGAATGGTAATACGCTTCCTCCTCCTTGGTCCGTTCTGCTTTTATAGCCTTACCGATCCGTTCCATCCGCTGCTCATGATTGCCATAGGCATAAAAGATTTTGTATCGTTCTGATAGCTTGTCCAATAAGGTATAAGCATTTCCCGGACAGCTGGCAGCTTTTTTATTAATAATATCCCCGGCAACAATGATAAAATCCGGTTTTAAAGAATCGATTCTTTTGATTAATCGATGATTATCTGTTCCAAAGGTGCGGTTATGCAGATCCGCCAGTAATACAAATCCAGTTTGCTGAAAGGTTGGCAAAAGTTTATCGGATTTTATCTGGAACTTTGTAGTTGATAACATCCGCTGCTCTATGTAAATCCACAAAATTAGCAATGCGATTATCCCATAGATTATAATCTCCTTCGGCATATCCGGCTCCTTTATTTATGATTTGACACATTCCTATTACACAGAATAACACGATGCATTATTGTAGTATGCATTACTGAACGATATATTCATATTGCATATATTATTATAGCACGAAGAGATAATGTTTTTCGTATTTTACACGCTCACTTCGCTATATTATCATATATTAGTCGGAGGCTTTGTGTCAATAAGTTTCGGAGGAGAACAGAGATCCGAGTGACAAGAATACAAGCAAGGTTTCCTTCTATTTCATCCAGAATCCTTGCTTGTTTGTTGACAACCCGTGATAAGAGTAATTTAAATTTCCTATCGGAAATCCAAGGAAATTGTTTCTCCTGAGCATTCATCAATCTATGTTCTAAGATTAGATTTATTATATAGAAAAAACATCATTGTCTTAGCGATGGTTGAGTTTATCGAAGATAAAATAAGTAATGAGTGATACGCTTCCTGTTAATATACTACCCCAGAGCAAGTCAATCACCGTAATTTTTACCGGCCAATCTTTGATGGTTGCCAGATTGGTTAAATCATAGGTGGCATAAGTGATTAATCCGAATATTATACCGGAAGAAAGCGCATATTTCCAACTATCCCTTTCTACTGCCGGATTGACAACAAAATACACGATACCGATGATAAAAAGCAGGTAGAATATCATTGCCGCCACCCAGTTAGGTTTCGAGCTCATGAGATATCCTAAGTACGCTTGATACATTTTTTTTGCAACAACGGCCAACCAGATGATATCAATTGTAAAAAACACAATGACAGCAATGACATACATTTGAATATAATTTTTCATTAAAGAACCTCCTCATTAGTAAATTATTGTTTTGGAAACCAAGGGAAAAAGGCAGGTGTATTTTTCGCATATTCCAGGAATTCTTTATTATTCTGATACTTTCGCTCCAACATCGGAACTCCTGATACAAACCTTAATAATAAAGTGATTATCAGTGGGCTGGCTATTCCAAGCCATCCGCAGTTCGAGGAAAAGCACAATAGGAATATTCCCCACCACTGAACTGCTTCTCCGAAATAATTCGGATGCCTTGTATAACGCCAGAGACCCGATGTAATGATATGTCCTTTGTTCTCTGGCTTCTTTTTGAAGCTGTCCAGTTGAGCATCTCCAACTGCTTCAAAGAAAAACCCGATGGACCAGATCAGTATACCCAACCCTTCTGCGACACCGAACTGCCAGTTAGAAGTATCATTATTGACAACTGTAGGATAAGCGATGATAAACATGAAAAAGCCCTGCAGCATAAAAATTTGAAAAAACGCCCTGACTGCGAGCCATCTGCCCCACTCCTGACGCCATTTGGCATATCTGAAATCTTCCGGTTTACCGAAATTTCTTTTTAATATATGTACAAAAAGTCTTATTCCCCAAAGCACGACTAATACTGTCGAGGCTATGCTGCGCGGATTATGGTTATCAGAGAGAATGAAAGTTGATAGTACAACCAGCACAAACCCTAATCCCCAGCCGATATCAACGATCGAATTATTCTTTACCATCTGCGCAATCAGATAGAGAACAACCATATAAATAAATATTACAACTACACTCTGAAGCAATAAACTCATATTTTTCCTCGTTTCTGCACTGTTTTATGGACTATTCCATGATATAAGCTACCGCAACTGCACCTTTGCCTGCGTTTAGACCAACTATGGGAGAGATCTCTGTAATATAGTCCGGAGCCTTCCCAAGTAGTCCGGTCAGCTGATCTCCTATCAGGGTGGCTCTCTGAGGGGCATGCGCATGAACTACACAATAGGATTTGATCCTATTCTCCTGATGATCCTCCGTAACAAGCTGAAGTATCTTTTTGATATTTGATTTGGAACTGAAGGCCTTACCAAAAGCGATTCCCTTACCGTTTTCGTCGATAGAGATAATTGGTTTAATATTCAACAGTTTACCCAGTATACCGATTGCTTTCGATACCCGTCCACCCTTGACCATGTATTTAAAGGTATTGATACTAACATAAATCTTTGTTTTTTGTAGGGTGTATTCAATCAGATTTACTATTTCCTCATGGCCTTTTCCCTGTTCCAACGCTTTTGCAGCATGTAACACCAAAAGTCCTTCGGCGCCGGAATTCTGCTTCGTATCAATGACAGCTATAGGATAGCCGTCTTTGATCAACTTCTCCGAAGCCTTTTTAACCACCTGAAAAGTACCGCTCATTTCCTTAGAAACAATCATCGCAATAATTGAGTCATAGTGGGAGGATAAGAAAGAAAATAGGTTATCTATGTAAGCCTGCGTCGGTTGAGAGCTTGTCGGATATTCATTCAGCTGATCTAGTAAGGAATAAAAACAATCCGGCTTTATTGTGACCTTATCGAGATAAGAGGAGCCCTCTAACATTAAGTTCAGCGGAATGACATGAATCTGGTATTGATCTATCAGAGTATCCGGTAAATCTGCGATAGAATCAGTCAGCAGAGCAATTTTATGTAGCCTTTGATGAGCTGTCTGAAATTGCTTTTTCATATCATCCACCTTCTGCTGAAGGATAGAACCATGCCCTCGCAGGATCGAGAATAATTTATCAGGTTCGTTCGTATGAATATGGACTCTCATATTCTCCTTTGATCCTGCTACAATCAAGGAATCACCCAGGCCTTTGATGGCTTGTTTTATTTTTGATGAATCAGTAGTGATATTTGTTAAAAATGCTTCTGTACAATAGCGATACTGTAATTGCTCGGTCAAAACAAAATTCTCTTCAGTAACAGCCTCTTCCTCGTATTCCGGTAACTGTTCGACTTCTTTTCGCTGAAGGAAATTTACCATACCCTCCAAGAATAGGACAAAGCCATTTCCTCCCGAATCTACAACAGAAGCTTTTTTTAATGTGCTCAATTGATTTGGGGTATTTTCCAAAGCTTTTCGAGCTGCATCTAAGGCTTGCGTGATCATCTCCTCGAAGGTTATTCTGACATCCTTCAAATGATAAATTGCTTCTACCCATTCTCTGATTACGGTAATCATCGTACCCTCTATCGGATTCAATATCGCATTATAAGCATATGGAACCGCTTTCTTCAGAGTTTCAGCAAAGCTTTTTATCGTACAATTCTCAAAATCTTTGAATTCTTCATTGATTCCATGTAAAAATTGTGCAAATATTATTCCTGAATTTCCTCTGGCACCACCAAGCGCAGCCTTTGCCATGGAATCCAAGGTCTTTTTCATTGATTCCTGATGCTTGGTCTCAGTAATGATGGATTCCATGGTATACAGTAGATTACTGCCGGTATCTCCGTCAGGAATAGGAAAGACATTCATCCTGTTGAGCTTGTTCTTATTTCTTTTAACCTCCATTGTCCCTGAGATAAATGCTTTATATAATGTTTCACCACTTAGGAAGGTTATATCCATTGGTATCTCCTTTATTTGAATGTATATTAGGAATGTTTCCTATTGTTTATAATTAATATTATCATTCTGATAGCATAATTGTCAACAAATATTATATCTGTCAATATATAATTCATTCGAAAGAGAACTTTATTTTATTGTATTTGTGTATTCATTTCATACACTTTACATTTCTTTGCAGGCACGGTACTACTACAGGTTGCCCCACAATAAAAGGACTCCTCTGCAGATGCATTGGAGTCCTCATTCGATCATAAGCATGAACCACAAATCTTATTTATTTTCCTAAGAATAATTTCTTCATTGTCTTGATGAAATAATCCTTCAATTTTGCTTTCTCTATCTCCTCAGAAGCCAGAATATCGATACTGCCTATCTTATCATTTCCGTAAAAATAGGTAATCTCACCGATTTTTGCTCCTTTGGCTACCGGTGCTTCAATTGTTTCATAAAGTGTTATTTCCTTACGAATGTCATTCGTACTCTTTCCTTTGGTACAAAGATAGGAAAATTTTTTTTCTATCTGTCCTTGAACCTGATCATTTACACCCTTACTGACCTTTACCGGATCAATAACTGTATCTTTATTCTCATCCACATAGATGCTATAGTTGGCAAAGCCGTAATTCAGAAGCTTGGAGGCCTCCTGAAAACGTGTTTTTGTATCCGGTGCTGCCAACACCACTGCAATCAGATCCATATTATTTTTCTTCGCGGTTGCTGATAGGCAGTATTTTGCCAGGCTGGTGGAACCTGTCTTAAGACCTGTAATCCCTTGATAAAAGCGTACCAGCTTATTGGTATTGGATAGTCCGAATTCGCTTTCTCCTCTTTTTGTTTTATGTGTAATGGTATCCATCCACACGGTAGAGTATTTGCTGATATCCGGATGCTTCGTGATAAGCTCCCGGGACATCAACGCAACATCATAGGCCGAGGAATAATGGTTATCCGTATCCAGACCGCAGCAGTTAACGAAATTCGTATTGTTCATTCCAAGCTCTTTCGCTCTGCTGTTCATCCTTGCCACAAATTCTTCCTCAGAACCTGCAATGAGTTCCGCCATAGCCACAGAAGCATCATTTGCACTGGCAATGCTGATGCATTTTAGCATTGTATCGACATTTTGGGTCTCATTTGGCTCGAGATAGACCTGAGATCCCCCCATAGATGCTGCATATTCTGAGACGGTCACCTGATCCATCAGTGATATCTGACCCGAATCAAGCGCTTCGAAAATCAACAGCAATGTCATGATCTTCGTGATACTGGCAGGTTTTCTGCGCTCATCTTTATTCTTCTCGTAAATTATTTTTCCGGTGGAGCCTTCGATCAGAACAGCAGAAGGCGAATCTATGTCCAGCTGTGCGTCAGCCTTTGCTGTAACCGTTACAGCCTCCCCTTCCTTCTTATGTATCGTATTTCTTACACCTGCATCCGAATGGTATGGATTAAACAACAGAAGAAGCATGGAACATATGAGGATAACTGCACTTAACTTTTTCATCATAACTCCATAAAAAAGTATTATTACTATTTTAATCCATGCCCTACGCTTTTAGACCAATCCTATGATAAATTGTCTTGGTTTCTTGTTCTGTTATCATTTTCCTTTGACTTATTCTGTTATCGAATAACCGAATTTCATATCCTGGGATAATTACTATGAAATCTGAAATTCTTTAGCTTAGTATCTTAACCTCTCATATGCTCTGTGCAGATGATCGCCGGTAGAAAATGGCTGTGACAAGCATGCCGGTCAGCAGTAACAAAATACATAAAACAAAGGGAAGTATTCTGGAGATATCGCTGAGAAGTCCTCCGATATATCCAAAGGGAACACTGACCAGCATTACGGTCGTCTGGAGCAGAGCCATGATTGTCGAACGCTCCGTTGGATCCACGTGAATTGCCACCAGGGATTCTCTCAGCGTACCAAGTACTGCGATTCCCAGAGCTTCAAAAACCAGTGATATCGATAATATGATGTAACCCCATCCTCCGGTATTTGTGATGGAAATCAACAAGATACAGCTGATAATAGAGCTGAAGAAACCTGCAAATAAAGGCCATTTCAGCTTTGATTGGTTGATATGTGCGATCACAGTAAAGAAAAGCAGTATGGATAGTATGCTTTTTGCCATTGGAAAGATAGGCAGCAAGGTATCCGGGATACCGATCCGCCTGGAGGCGATGATCTGCCAAAAGGTCATTCCCAGCATGCCGACAATTTCTACCAGGATACTGATTACGATAGCAAAAATCGTCCCTCTGGAGGTAATAATCTTATGTAAAGCACTTTTGTATCCGGACAGCATTGTAAGCCAGGAAACATTGCGGGAAGCCTCCTGTCTGATTTTACCTGCCGCAGTCTCCTTGGAGAATTTATATAGGATAAGCAGCTTTGCTGTCATGATCACAAAAGCATTAATATAGAGAATTCGGATCGCAGGTACCAAGGTCAGTCTTGAAACAAGGATAGAGGAAATCGGTGCAAAAAGTGCAGAAAGATTACCTGCAATCAGAACCCAGGAATAAATTTGTGTGATTTTATCCTTCGGAGCATCCTCAATCAGCAGACAGTCCCAGGATACGGTTGTAATCTTCATCGTACCGTTGAGTACAGCTGCTACAACAAAGAACCAAAAGCCTTGACTGAAAGCCCAGATGAGGCATGGTAGGCTCCAGGCTAGAAAATCAAACACCATGGTGCTCTTCCTGCGTCCCAGCTTATCAATGATCGCTCCGGACAAAAATGCACAGATCATTTGAGAAAACATATAAATAGAAGTTACAATTCCCACCTGCACATCATTCATGCCAAAGGTAAGCATATACACCGATGCATAAGGCAGACAAAGATTCATGGAAAGTCCCCACATGGGCTCGGTATAGACACAAGCGCGTGGATTACCGCGCAGTTCGAACAGGGTACGCAGCAGCGGATGCTTTAATAGTAAGTCTTTCATAGTATTATTCTTGTCCTTTCCTGATGCTGACTGATCCTATCATAGTTAAATCAGTACATACCATATTCCATCATTTTATCACACAGAAACTCTGTAATCAACAGATACGACGACGATGCTCATCTATTCACAATTAAAAATGTCTTAACCTATATATATAATTAAGTCAAGACATTTTCTACTGTTTATTTATAATGAAATATGTTTTGTTTAAGAATTCGCTCTTCTTAACTTCATCCTATGAAGTAATGTCATTAGTAAGTCTGACTGTGCAGTCAACTGTTCGCTGGCTGCCGCACTTTCCTGGGCAGTAGCAGAATTCATTCTAATGATATCTGAGATATTACTTATCTGGGCTATGACATGTTCTACTGATTTATGCTGCTTATTGGTTTCCTCCAGAATATGATTGACTGCGTCAGCTGCAATATCAATATGCTCTTCGGTATCATTTAATACCTTAGCCGTTAGTTTTACCTCTTTATCTCCCTTCTGTACAGCATCCAGGGTTTCAATGATCATCTTCTCTGTCTGTTTTGATGCTGCAGAACATTTTTCAGCAAGTTTTGCCACTTCATTCGCAACCACTGTAAAGCCCTTTCCTGCATCACCGGCTCTGGCGGCTTCAATCTGAGCATTGAGCGCCAGCAGATTTGTCTGCTCTGCAATATCATTGATATCTTGAAGTATCACTGATACCTGTTTACTGGTATCAGTGATGACCGACATGGTAGTAACTAATCCATTCATTTTTTCACGGCCAATCTCAGCACTGCTGCGCGCACTTTTAGAGAGTTTGTCCGCTGTCTCACATAAAGCTTCATTAGATTTTGCATTCAATGAGATCGTCTGGATTGATGTAGAAATTTCACTCATAGCTTTACTTTGTTCTGCGGTTCCCTCTGCCAGGCTCATTGCACCATCCGATACCTGTGCGGCTCCGGCATAAACCTCATTAGAGGCCTGTTCTATCCGCTGGAATACCTCATTCAGAAAATCCAGAATACTGGTCAGTGATTTCTGAATTGGTTCGAAATCTCCCAGATAATCCTGATTCATCTCAATGGACAGATCATTGTCTACAATATGCTGAAGTTTATCAGAGATATCATAAATATATATCTTCAAAGACCCTACTGTATCAGATAATCCTTCCGCTAAGGTTCCGATTTCGTTATCACTATGTTTGGAAATTTTTACTTTAAGATTACCTTGTGCAATTTCCTGTGACGCAGAGGTTAGCTTTTCCAGTGGGTCACAGATTTCACGGATCACTTGTTTTATTCTTTTAATTATTCTCCGCAATATATAAGCCATGATCAGGATCATCACAAGAATTATAATTAAACTAAAGCTTAAGCATTGTCTGCTGTAAGCAGAACCCTGCTTGCTCATAAAGGCAAACAAACTGCTGATAGAGCTTTCCAATTCTTTTGCTAAACCTGATGCCTCACCGCTATATATTTTAATTGAATTATATTTACTTGAAGCTTTTTCATATTGCACAATTCGGTCTTTCTTCTGTAAGTAATCATCTAGGAGGAGCATAATATTGTGATAGGATTCCCTGCTCTCCGGTTTCTTCATTATTTCAGATAAGTCTTTTACATTCTTTGTCAATTCCTCAGATAGGTCATCGATTCGACTAAAGCTATCCGCTTGAGTTGCAGCAGTCGAATCATATACCAGATATCTTAATTCCGCATGAAGAGAATTGAATTTCAGTTCAAGACTACCAACCCTGCCTTGGCCTGAACCATAAACCTCGAATACAGATTTATTAACCAGTGCAATTGTCAAAGTTAATGAAATCAACAATATAATCAATGCAGATAAACTAAGGATGGCTTTATAAAAGGAATATGTAAGCTGGCCACTCACACTGTCTTTCATAATTTTCTTTTGTATGTTTACCTTTGAAGAACTCTCTCTTTTTTTACTTGACTTCATACCTTATACCTCATGTCATAATATTGTATATGATATCAGCAATTGCACTTTCATCGTTATTGACTGTAATTCTATCTGCTATTTTCTTTAATGAAGGTATCGCATTCTGTGTGGCAATGCCAACATCTGCAGTCTGCAACATTTCGATATCATTATAATAATCGCCCACTGCATAAATCTTATATTGATTGCCCATGCTTTCCCTGATCGACTTTAATGCGCTGCCTTTATTAATCCCAAATGGCAAGCATTCAAGATATATCTCGGATGAGAATACCCTATGCAGTTCTTTCTCAAGCCCATAATTATTTATTTTGCTATTCAGTTCCTTTAACTCCTCCGGCTTTCCGCAAAACAGGATTTTTATCCAGGAGAAATCAAGAATGTCCTCAATCCGGCAAAATTTACAGGGCTGATGGATCTTAATCATATGGGGTACCGCTACTGATTTTGGAGAGATAAAATAGCACATTTCAGGACAATAAATCTGAATTGATATTTCAGAAAATTCCGAAAGACAATGCTTCAGAAAAGTGAATAGTTTCATTTTGGATAATTCTTGAAGCGATAAGAAATGTTTTGTTCTAAAATCAAAAATACCGCAACCATTATATAAGATACTAGGCGCATTCACTATGACATCTCCCAGAAACAGCACCGAATTATTCTGGCTCCTCCCGGTAGCAATACCAAATAATCCGCCATTATCTATAAAATAATGAATTGCCTCCTGATTTTCCCTTGAAACCATACTCTGAGAATTCAGCAGAGTACCATCCATATCGCTAAGCAGTACAATATTTGAAAACTTTTTCATCTGTATTATCTTCTTTCTGTCAATCTGTCACAAGCTGTTAGCTACGTTTTTTGACAAAGCCCGTGGGAGACATCGATGTATAACGTTTAAACACCGTGCAAAAATGCTTATAATCTGTAAAGCCTGTTAAATCAGATATCTCGTACACACGATATTTACCCGTATTTAATAGTCTGATTGCTTGTTGGACTCGATAGGCGTTTAGTAAATCTAGAAAGGAATGATTTGTCACATCTTTAAACTTGCGACTTAAATAGCTCGCGCTTACACCTAATTCCTCTGAGATAGATTCAATTCCGATCTTATCCATATATTTTTTTTTCATGATTTCAATTGATTTTGCGACATAACCATTCTCCGAGTTATCCAGCTCTATATAGTAATTCAAATCCGTTCTTGCAGAAGAATTCTTCATGCTTTCCAATACGAATTCTGCCTCTTTATTCATATCCAGCTCATCATGAATCTGCTGAATCACTTCAATAATTTTATTCTCATCAATGGGTTTTAATAAGTATTCAAAAGCCTTTAATTCAATTGCTCTTTTGGCATATTCAAACTCTGCATAGCTGGTTAAAATAATACTTTTGAATTTTACATATTCCAGTCCTTGTCGTACCATCTCAATCCCATCTATTTTAGGCATCTTGATATCCGTAATCACAACATCCGGCTTATGCTCGATTATCTTTTGCAGACCTTCTTCACCATTTATAGCCTCAGCGACAACGACACAATCCATACTTAACCAGTCGATCGTGAATATTAATCCCTTTCGAATGATATCCTCATCTTCAGCTATTAATATTTTAAGCATGAATGCCTCCTGTTCCTTCTCCGTACCTAATCGGAAGAATAACCTTTAGCGTTGTTCCTTTTTTCGGTTCGCTTGTTATTTGAATACCATATTCCTCGCCATATTTTAATTGTAATCGTCTGTTGATATTATATAATCCGGTATGACTGCTTTTATTAACACTGCTTCTCAGTACTTGTTGAATTTCTTCCAGAACCTCAGGTGTCATTCCTGTGCCATCATCCGAGCATATCATTACCAAATGATCCTCTTCTCGGTATCCGCAAATTTCTACTACAAGATGTTCTCGTCCAATAAATCCGTATTTTATCGAATTCTCAATCATTGGCTGTATCAAAAGCTTTGGTATTATGCATTCTTCAACCTCAGGTGAAATATCGATCGAATATTGGAAACGCTGGTTAAAACGAAATTTTAAAATACTCATGTAATTTTCAGTATAAGCAATGTCTTCGTTTACCGCAACCTCTTCCTGCGTGTTACTGATACTGTAGCGAAGTAAGGTAGATAGATTAAGAACCATCTTACTTGCTATGTCAGGTTCCATTTTACACATAAATCGTATGTTCTCCAGGGTGTTAAACAAAAAGTGCGGGTTGAACTGTGATTCCAATTGTTTAGTCTGAGAAGATATTACCAATTTACTCATTTCCTTATTTCGTTCAATCTGATCCTTCAAGCTATCTAGCATCTGATTATAAGCATCCGCGATCGTCTCAAACTCATCACTACTGGAAATATGAATATGAGTATCCAGATCTCCTTCCTTTGCTTTTTCAAAGGTATCAATGATCCTATATAAATCCTTTGTTTTTTTCGAGGCCTCCTTCTTGGAGCTGAGGAAAACGAATAATATCATCATAGAGAAGACAAATAGTAATATGAATACAATATATTTGATAATTGTTAATTGATTACTGAGTGGTAAAATGGAATAAATCATGATCTGGTTGCCCATGATCTCTCTTTTTGTGATAAAGAACTCTCCTGCATCGTTTTTTACATGAGTTTTTGCTTTCTCTATAGATAAGTCAAAGCGTTCCAGGGTATCAAGAAATTGAAAATTATTTGCAACAAATACCCATCCTTTTTCATCCGTCACCACAGTTTGAGAATTCAACTTCGTAATGTCAATCAGGAATTGTCTGCTGTCTATTACAAAGACGATATAACCATTTATTTTTTCATCAGAGAACATTGCTTTACCGATTACCAGCTGCATATCCTCGTTACTCTGTGACATCATCAGCTTAATTGCTATATCCTGCGGTTTTTGCTTCATGATACGAAATACACCCCAGCCATCTGCATGCTTACCACTCAGGTATTCAGGAATCGTTTTTGAACCTGTGATGATTGGGTTGATATTCTGGTCAAAAACATAGATATAAGCTTTTTTATCCAAGTAATTAGATACCTCATAAATTCGTTCAAATACTTCAACCCGCTGATTAGCATCTATATCTCCGTTCAAAGAAGCTTCCTGCTCCAGCATATTAATTACATTTGCATAGGAATTGACTGTTTCCTCTATGACACCTGTAATCAAAGCATTTTCTTTTAATGTAGCGTTTTCCGTAGAAAACCTCCATATTCCCAGGAATATAAGCAGGCAGAATATGGTTAAAAGTGCAACAGGGATGATAGAATAAAGCAAAAGCATTTTACGAATTCCTTCTTTATAATAACTATGCTTCTTTTTCATACAATCACCCCTCCTCACTATTTATAAGCTTATCTCCTTTTTACCAGATAATTTGAAGAATAGCAATAGTGATATTACCGTTGTCAAAGTAAGTATACTTGCCAGTGCAGCCGCAGTACCATAACTAGAACGGATTACCTCGGTATAAATTGCTACTGACATAGTTCTGGAGTCTCCGGTATACAAAATTACTGATGCACTTAACTCATTAATGATAGTGATCCAACTCAATATTGCACCTGAAACAACACCTGGCATCATGAGAATTGCAGTTACCTTAAAGAAAGTCTTAATCGGAGAATCACCCAAACTGATGGCTGCCTCCTCCATACTTGGACTAATCTGATATAGAATCGCAGCACTGGATCGTAAGGTATAGGGCAGGCGGCGAACCACAAAGGCTATGATTATGATGACTGCTGTTCCGCTGAGTAGCAGGGGTTTCTTATTAAATGCCAGCAATAAAGTGATACCCAATACAGAACCCGGAATAATATAAGGGAACATTGTCATGGAATCGATGATATTTGTCAGCCAGCTTCTCTTTCGTGTTGTAATATAAGCAATAAACATGGCCATCATAATAATGATAACAATTGCGATTAAACCAAATTTATAAGTATTCAGGATGGACTTGCCCAAATTCGCAAAGATGGTCTGATAGCTTTCCAGAGAAAAACCGTCAGTAAACATTGCGCCCTTAGTAGCTTTAAAGGAGGTATAAACAACAGTCAGCTGTGGAATGATGGATAAGAATACCACAATACAGATTGCAACATGTATTACAATATTTTTTACACCATGCAGCTCTTTTTCCTTGATTGGGCGAAGGGAACTCATCGTGAAGGATTTCTTATTCACCACGTATTTCTGTCCTAAGAACATGATACCCGTGATTATTACTAATATAACAGCCAGTGCAGCAGCAAAATTAGCACTGCCACCTGTTTCGCTGATGAACTCATTATAAATCAATACCGGCATAACTGTATAACCTTCACCGATTAGCATCGGCGTACCAAAGTCTGCCAGAGCATTCATAAATACCAGGAGAGAACCCGCTAAGATCGTCGGAGCAATCAAAGGAATGATTACGGTGGTTATTTTACGTAAGGGATTACAACCCAGACTTTCTGCGGCTTCACTTAAGGAGCTGTCAACCTTTTTCAAAGCTCCCTTTGTGTAAATATATATATATGGATACAGCTTCAGGGTAAGAACAAGCAGAATTCCACCAAAGCCATAAACCGAAGGTGTTTCAATTCCAAATACATTCATGAAGAACTTTGTGACAGCACCGCTTCGACCGCAAAGAACGATCCATGAATACGCACCGATAAATGGAGGTGACAGCATTGAGATAATAACCAGGATATCCATTAACCCCTTAAACTTCACCTTATATACAGTTGTAAAGTAAGCCAGCGGGGCACCGATTGCAACAGCCAAGACAGTTGTACAGCAAGTAACTAAAAAGCTATGCCACAGGGTTCGATAGTAATATTTTTTTTCAAAGAAACGGAGAAAATTCTCAAAGGTAAATTTCTGGGTATCCGGATCCTTAAAACCGCTGGAGAATAAGGACAGCAAAGGATATACCAGGAATAAAGCAAATATAATTGCAATAACAAGGGTTACAATCGTCCAAAAATCAAATCTAAAACGTCTTTCCTTATTCATTCTTATTCACATCCTTTAATCAGACTATGTTTACCACATTCCGTAAATACATTGATCTTACGTGCATTCGGTCTTAATGTCAGCGTTTCCCCTACATCAAATATTTTTGAAGATTGTCCTAAATCTTGTGAATATTCCAAGGAAGGCTGATTGTCAATCACCATTCCCTGATCAAAAATCAATTCATAATTTGAGTATTTTCCTAAGAAGGTTCTGTTTTTGATCTTTACCTTCAGGCCCTCATCGGAGAGGATAAACTCTTCAGGGCGTACCGAAATAATTATTTTCGCACCTTCTTTATAGTCTTGCTTTAAGTCCTGTACATATACCTTATAGCCATTTGCAAATTGAGCATAAGCACCCTTACTGTCCTTATGATAGATACCATGGAACAGATTCGAATGTCCGATAAAGGTAGAGACAAAGATATTACTCGGCCTGGTATATAACTCTTCCGGTGTAGCAATCTGTTGAATCACACCTTCATTCATGATAGCTATTCTGTCTGAAATAGCAAGCGCTTCCTCCTGATCATGTGTTACATATACCGTTGTGATTCCTACTTGCTTTTGTACTTCACGAATAGCACTTCTCATCTCAATTCTAAGCTTCGCATCAAGATTGGAAAGGGGTTCGTCCATCAGAAGTACACTGGGATGGATGACAATTGCTCTTGCTAAAGCAACTCTTTGCTGTTGTCCTCCCGACAATCTTTCCGGAAGGCGATCCTGATAATCACTGATTTTTACAACCTCAAGAATATCATCTACTTTCTTCTTCATTTCTGCTTTTTTAGTTTTTCGGATCTTCAAACCATATTCTACGTTCTGTCTTACCGTTAAATGTGGAAAAATCGCATAATTCTGAAATACCATACCGATGTTTCTCTTATGAGCAGATATATTATTGATTACTTTATCATCAAAGCTGATGGTTCCTCCTTCAATACTGTTAAAACCTGCGATCATTCGAAGCAAGGTTGTTTTACCGCAACCGGAAGGACCTAAAAGAGTAAAAAACTCTCCGTTTTTAATATGTACTGACAGGTCAGGAATGATTGTAACGTCACCATATTTCTTAACTACATTCTCTATTTTAATTGAGTTACTCATATCGTTTCTCCTTTTATTGTTCGGGGGATTATCTTAAAGTTCAAGCTCACAACCTTGTTGTGAGCTTGAATTTTATTACTTTAAACCATTTACTTCAGGTTTTAGTAGCTGGTGAAAATATCATTGAATTTTTCTAGCCATTCTTCCTTCTTTTCAACCACTAACTCTTCATCATCAAAAATAATATTCATTTCTTCCTTCGGTAATAAATAACTCGGTGCAGGAACATCGGTTCTTACAGAACGGCGATTTAACTGTTCTACAATGATTGTCTGAGCATCTTTTCCTGTGATGAAGTCAATAAAAAGCTTAGCATTGTCCATGTTTTTTGCATTCTTAATTATGTATACACCGTCAGGCTTGGAGATAACGCCTTCTTCCATGTATACCACCTTAACAGGAGCACCGTCAGCCACATACTTCGCAGCACCCTCTTCGAAAGTAAGGCCAACTACATACTCGCCATCAGCTACACCCTTGTAAACTGCAGAAGAGCCACTTAATAATTTACCGTCAAGGTTTTCGCATAATTTGCCGACATAATCCCATCCCGCTTCCGGATCACCTTTCCCCATCGCATAGAGCATATTAATTAAATGCTCATAGGAGGAAGAGGATTTGGAAGGATCACAATGTGCAATTTTACCCTTTAATTCAGGATTAAGCAGATCTTCATATCCATTCACCTCGATATCACCGATCAGATCAGTATTTACCATAATAACGCTGGGAATATCAGTGAATCTTGTAAGAGGGCCTTCTACATTCTTCATGCCTTCCTGAACGGATTCTTCATTTATTGACTGATAGCTCTCAAAGAGATTCATTTGAGGCTTCATTGTGGAAAGGGAACCTCCCCAGAAAATATCACCGAGCGGATTAGCTTGCTCAGATTCTACTCTCTTTAATAATTCTCCGGTTCCTGCAGCAATTACCTCAACTTTAATACCGGTCTGTGTTTCGAATTCACTCACCAAGGGATTAATAAATTCCAAAGGATGAGGACAATATACAACTAAATCTCCACTAGTTTTCGTACCTTCGGCAGGTGTTGCTACATCTGATGCAGTCTCGTTCTTTGTCTCACTTGCTGTGTTTCCTGTTGCATCAGAGTTCGTTGTTTCTTTTTCGGTTTTGCTACATGCAGCCATGGATAAAACCATACATAGTACCAAACAAATTGATATAAATTTTTTCATGTTGTAATCCCCTTTTCTTTTATTTTGTTTGTTGTAGTATCATTCTATCCCATTTAAGCATGATAAAAAACCTAATTTTCAGTTAAAATGTCTTATAAAATGAACATATAGCAGATTTCATTGTTCACTTGTACTCATTCTTCTCTAATAAAGGCAGTTGGTAATATGCTAATATAACAAAAGGGACTGCTGAAAAATCTGCAGCTGTCCGTTTTATTATTCCACGATCAACCCCTTGGTATCAACTCTCTTGATCCTTCCTGCAATGAAATAAGAGAAAATAAAAAAGCATAGTGAAATCAAAATGGAAGGTACTGCGACTGAGGGTATTGATGTTTCTGTCACATAGCTTGTGATTCCTACCTGTTTGAATAAGGCGCTCATCAGTCGATCACTCCATAAAAGGTTGGCGAGGATGCCCAAAATGCTTCCGAGTAAGGCAATTGTAAGGAAACGAAAGGAAAACTGCAGCCTAAGATTTCCGGAGGTAAAGCCAAACGCCTTATAAATACCAAAATTCTGTTTTTCCTTTAAAAACACCCTATCACAAACCAAAAATACGACAATCAGTGCGAACAGAACGGAAACAGCATAGATAATGTAAGTGGTCATATTAATCGTCAGAACAATGACATCATAATAGGAATCCGAGTCATTATTATCAACCACATCAATCGATGTACCATACTTCTCATTCAATAATCGAACAACTTTATCGACCTGTTCCGGATCGGATAATTGATAATAGGTCGTTCTTGCCATATATGCTTCGTCCAGCTTCATGATCGCAGCTAAAGACATACCACAGGTCATTCCCGCATTTTCTACGCTTTGAAATGTGCCACTGATGATGTAGTCTGAGGTTACATTTTGATAAGTTACCATCACGGTATCTCCAATGGTCTTTCCTAAGCTGTCGGCAGTTAACTCGGTAACTATAATTTCGTTGTCATACAAGGGAGCTCTGCCTTTTAGGATACTTTTAAAGAGCTCTGGATCACTGAGTATTTGAGCACTAAATTCTTGTTCATCAATCAGCAGAAAGTTACTTGCTTTCCGGAAGCTATGGTCGATGCCAGTGACGTTCTGAATGGTTAGTTCCACTTCTTCCTTATTCTCCTCTGCCCCTGTATAATCAATGGAGACATCATATGGAATATTTCCGAAGGTTTCTTTCACAGTTTTTTCATCTGAAATGGAATTTAAAGTTGTAACCATAATCATGAAGAATACCAGGATTGCTACAATTACTGCTGAACTGATATATTGCCGCAAATTTGAGGTTAATTGCCTGAGTGCCAGCTTAAAATGCAGTAAGTTTTTGCTGATCGGTAGCGTCAATCTACTTGTGTAGAATACGCTCTCTCTTCCCCCTGATATGGCACAAATCGGAGAAATATCAGATATCTTTTTCGTTTTTATGAAAACAAAAGCACACCCGATCATCATGATTAAAAGGAGCAGCGCCCCGCAGAGAAGCATTGAAATTTTTGTTGAAGCGAGCAGCCCCGTAACCGGAACATACAGTTGATTTAATAAGCAAATACACGGTAGGCATAATAACAATCCCAGTATGACACCAATCAATTCTGCTGAAAAATACAGGTATACAAATACCTTTCTTAACATTCCTTTGGTAAAGCCCTGAGTCTTCAATACTCCCAGATTCACATAATCCATTTCAATACCCGAACTAATACTATGACCCATCACAATTAAGGTGATGATAAATAGTAATATGATAAAGGCATAAAGAATTCCGCTGATAAATTGAATAAATATCAGTGTATAGGATTTTGACTGCTCTTTACTCAGTGTAGAAAAGCCATATCGTATCAGATCTGTCTCTGAATTGATCTTGTTTTTAAGCTCACTATCCTTTAGCATACTGTTTTTACTTTTATAAATATTCACCAGGGTACATCCTGACACAAAGCCTTTGCTTTTCGCTATTTCTTCTCGTGAGGTTTTTCTTATCGTAGAAAGGTGATTGAAATCCTCCTTGGAAATAAAAATCAACTTTACTGTAATCATTTCTGCACCCACAAAAGGCTCTTCAATAAAGCCCTTAATTTTAAAGCACACTGTCTGCTCTTCTATCGGAATGGTGACAGTATCACCCTGTTTACAGTCATAAAGACTCTGAAAGCTGATCGGAACATAGACCTCTCCAACACCTAAAGGTTCCGTAGGATTGACAAAGGACATCTTATTTTTAGCATATATTTCATATTGATGTTTCTCCGGTTCATATGCAGTTAGTAAGGTACTGTACTCCTGCCGATAACCGTTTATCACTGCATCAGAGGTAAGTGTCGGGATTAATTCTACCGATGCAACCTCAGGATTCTGTTTCACCTTGGATATCATGTCCTCTTGAAATACTAGGTCGCTAATAAACACAACTAAATCACCGACACCTACTTGATCCATAGCTTCGGTGGACCTGTTTCTGATATTATGATTGACACTGACTACTGTAGTGAGTGTCGTTGAAATAATCAGCATTAAGATAATCACGCTGATAAAACTGCCCTTTTTATGATGGATATTTGCTTTGATTAATGTTATGATCTCACGGCTTATTCTCATAGTTCCCCCTTACCAGGACATAGAGGAAAGCCAAGCATTGATTTGCGTTTCCCGGCTTTTTGCTTCCTCAGCCTCAAAGGGACTTAACTTCAATTCACCAATAATTTTTCCATCTTCCAGATATAGGATGCGATCAGCACGAATAGCCGCATGAATATCATGCGTCACCATAAGGATACTCTGACCGTCCCTGTTCAACTTCGTCAGTAAATCCAGGACGATCGTAGAATTTTTTCGATTTAAGGCTCCTGTCGGCTCATCTGCGAACAGTAGCCGGGGTTCACTGATGATTGCTCTTGCTATTGCTGCCCGTTGTTGTTCTCCACCGGATACCTGACTGGGAAGATGCTTTGCTACCTCACTTAAGCTCATCAGCTCAAGTAAGCAGTCAGTTCGTTCATTGACCTGGACCGCTTTCTTACTCTTGCTTAAGTACCCAGGGACAGCAACATTTTCAAAGATGGTCAGGTTGCTGACCAGATGCATTTGTTGAAATACAAAGCCAAACGCACCTCTTCGAAGGAGCGCGAGCTGTTTTTCTTTATAATCAGAAATACATTCTCCCTGATAAAACACTTTACCTGCTGTAACTCTGTCCATACCGCTCAGGCAGTATAAAAGTGTTGATTTTCCCGAACCTGAGGCCCCCATTACGACAGTAAAATCCTCTTCATAGAGGTCTACATTCACATTGCTTAGAATATGATTCTGATTCCCGTTATTTGCAAAGCTCTTACATAAATCCTTTGTCGATAGAATAATTTCCTTCATATGCAACTAACCTTTCTATTCTTTTTCTATTAATCTACCAGAAAAGTTATTAAGAAATCTTTAAGACCTCACTTCACTATGGGAAGACTAATCCGAGCCTCCAGGCCATCCATGGTATTATGTAATTCAATCGATCCATTCATCCTTTCGCAAATGTATTTCACGATATATAAGCCAAGTCCTGACCCCTGCTGATTGTGAACGTTTCTTCCGCGATAGAATTTTTCAAAAACAAAGGGCATGTCCTCATCTGCTATCCCTGCTCCATAATCTCTGATCATAATAAAATAATCATTTTGAATGATTTCTGTGCTGATCTCAATTTTATTACCCGCGTATTTTAGAGAATTATTCATCAGATTCTCAATTACCTGTTCAAAGCGTTTATTATCCAGAAGAAGCTTAGCACTCTGAACTTCACCCTTCAGAATAATCTCCCGATTGTCACCTGCAATTTCATTGACAATCCTGGGGAGCACTTCCTCTATCCTTACCGGAGCTGTCTCAATTTTTATTTTATCCATGTCAGCCAGCGAATGAAGGAACAGGTCATTCGTCAGTTTTGTCACTTCATCACATTTATTCATAATAACTGTAGCATAACGCCTCCGCCTCTCAAAATCGGTATCCAGATTAGCGTCCAGACCCTCTGCATAGGCACGGATGGAAGCGATTGGTGTCTTAATATCGTGAGATAAGGTCGCAATCACGGTCTTATTATTATCGATTGCCTCCTGTTCACAAGCCCGCGCTTTCGTGATTTCACTCCTCATATGGTCAAAGGCCCAGGTAAAAGCTCCGAAGAAATTTTGTCGTTCAATTTTTAGTTTTGCATCAAAATTACCCTTGGCAAGCTCTTCGGCAAAATTCTTTAGCTTATCAAAAGGTCGTAATATCACATAATAGATGTAACCCAGTACACAAAAGAGAAATAGAATACAGATCAGATACATCAACCATAATACTCTCTTGGCATCACTTAGCTGACTGTCAGAAGCGGTATCCTTTAAATCCTTTTGTAGCACCTCTACCGATGCTTCCAGTTTGCTATAAATTGCCATATCATCTGAACTTATAGCCTCTTTGCTTAATTGCTCTATTTCATTCAATGCTACGATCTGATCTCTGCTGTGATCAGTACTAGAGACAGCACTCCATTTCGTATGAAACAGTACTGTAATTACGGTAATAATCAGAATAAAGCAACTTGTTATATTTACTAATTTCTTTTTCATCCTCAGTTCCACTCTTCCGATAAGCTATAACCAACGCCCCATATTGTTTTAATATAAACCGGATTTGCCGGATCAGCCTCCAGCTTTTCCCTCAGCCATCTGATATGAACTGCTATTGTGGATTGTTCTACCTCGCTGTACATTCCCCATACCTCGCGTAATAAAGTTTCCTTATGGATGGCTTGATTTTTATGTTCTGCCAAATAGGATAAAAGATCAAATTCCTTTAACGACAAAGAAATTTCGTTCCCGTCTCTTTTCACGCTTCTTGTGCCTGTATTGATTTCCAGATTACCTACAGCATATACTTTGTTCTGATCTGTAAAGCCATAAGTACGCCGCATCAGAGCGTTGACTCTGGATAACAATTCCTTCAAGGAATATGGTTTGGGGAGATAATCATCGCCCCCCAGATCAAGGCCGATAATTCTGTCCTCCTCGCTGGTTCTGGCACTTGCGAAGATGATTGGTATCGTGGAGATGATTCTGAGCTCCCTACAAACCTCAAATCCGGTTTCTCTGGGGAGATTAATATCTAATAGTATCAAATGATAGGTACTTTCTTTCAGAAGTTCATAGGCAATGCTGCTATCCTTCGCAATTACCACCTGATAACCATAACTTTTCAACATATCTGATGTTATCATTGCTAAATCCTCATCATCGTCAATAATTAAGATTGTCTGTTTCACGAAAGCCTCCCATACTGATAACGGTTTCTCTTTTCTGTATTTTTACCATACTGTACCGCCTTTTGTTTACAGTTGTGAAGACATTTCAGGCAAAACGTACACTCTCCGGACCACTGAGGCTTTTCGTTCTTTAAGTGTATTGCATTACAGGGGCAACCTTTCGCACACTGACCACATCCGTTACAGGCCGGAGTAACATAAAATTTCTTCGTATGATCGGTCTTTCTGTAAGCAAATGCCGTAATCGGAGTAAGAAAAGCGATAGGTCCCCTTTTTATATATTGTTTTGTGGTATGGTTTTTTATCATAGAAATAATCCGATCGATCTCTTCCTCTGCGTTTCTCATTGTTTCCCTTTGTGCTTCTTCCTTTGCGATATTGTAGCCAATCACATAATTGTCTACCATCTTCACGCCAAAGATACCGTTTAGCTTTATCTGTTTTTGATTTAAGATTTCTCTTAATCGGTCCATTATATTACCGGCTGCGATACCATAGGTTGCTATTGCGTATGTATACTGTTTCTTATATCCGGACACTTTTAACTGCTTTATAAATTTTTCTACGAGCGTTGGAATGCAATACCAATATACGGGAAAGATAAATCCAATACTTTCTTTCTCACTAATTTCATAGGTTTCATTCTCAACCATCGTGTTTTCTGACATAAACACGAATCTTTCTCCAGACATCCTCGATAGTTTTTCTGCAATATGCTTTGAATTTCCTGTTCCGCTAAAATAAAATATCATTTTATCCCCTACTTTCTCAATTTGATATGATTCATTATGCTTTTAATACTAAATTTCTTTTTGATTTTTAACGCAGTTTCACGACCAATCATTAGGCTTCCAATCCAAAAAACAATTTCGCTGATTATCATCATTGCTCCGGTTATTCCAGTAATAGTGCAGGCAGAAAAAGGCAGGCAAGCATTGAAAGGCATAATCACATACAGTAAAAATGATAATACGATTAAACTGAGTGCGATCATGTTGTTCAGCTTCTTATTCAATATAATATGCTTCATTTTTTTCTCTTTTCTAAATTTTCTACCAATTCCGAAATAATACGCCGAATTAGAGAAAGCTCCCTCTCGTCTTGAACGATATCCTCTATTGTATCCGCAACCCACTGATAGACTGCGCGATCTCCTTGTAAAATACTATTTCCCTTTGCTGTGAGTTCAACATAATACATTCTTTTGTCTTCTGTTGATTGCACCTTTTCTACCAGGTTCATATTCATCAGCTTTCTCACCATTGCGGAAACAGCCGGCTTAGTTAGGGACAATTTCTCGGCTATTTGTGAGAAATTCGGTTTCTGCAGAGACTGAATCACCAGCAGATAATAGTAATCATTGTTGGAGAATTTATTTACTTCCTCCTCAGTTAAGACCGAATTAAGGCTCTGTATGCATTCTTCCCAAAGTAAATTAACAAGTGCAGAAAACTTTTCTTCCATATAGCTCCTCCTTTTAACCTTTAGAAATATAATATCATCATATAACCCGAAATAAACTAATGAGACATATTTAATTAGTTCCCTTTTATTTGGGTGTATTTAATTAGGTATATCTGTTAGCTTTTATTAGTTAGGTGTAACTGTTAGGTGTTTTAGTTAGTTGTATTTTGTTAGTTGTATTTTGCTAGTTGTATTTTGTTAGTTGTATTTTGCTGGTTGTATTTTTCTAGTTGTATTTTGCTAGTTGTATTTTGTTAGTCGTATTTTGCCAGATGTTTTAGTTAATTATATTTATTTTTATTCAACTAAATGCATTTAATTAAGCATATTTAATTAAACGTATTTAATTAAGCATATTTAATTAAACGTATTTAATTAGTCATATTTAATTAGTTTTGTTTAACTATATTAGCAAAAAGGAAGCATACTGTCAATTGTATGCTTCCTTTTATTATCTATCATTTAATGTGATTAAAATTTATTCTGCTTTTTGATACTAATACTTATTTCTTAATATATTTATCCAATCTATGAAGGGTATCCAGCATTTCCTGAAGCATACGAACGACATCCTCTACATTTTTATTATTCTCTTCACTGACACTTGCTGCCTCTTCAGAGCTTGCAGATACCTCTTCTGTCGTGGCCGAAATCTGGCTGATATTCTCCACAATATTATTATTTGCATCACTGAGTCCGTTTAATTTACCGCTGATTAATTCGATATCTCCTACAAGCAGCTTCACATTCGAGTTGATACTGCCGAAGAGCTCTGCAACAGCCTCAATCAGCTGCTCCTGACGATCAGTTGCCTTAATTGACTTCTGTACATTATTTGTTGCTAGTGAAGCATGTTCGTTTAATTCATTAATAATCAGATTGATATTGTCCGTGGATTTCTTGGTCTGATCAGCAAGCTTTCTGATTTCATTTGCTACCACCGCAAAACCCTTACCCATCTCACCGGCTCTTGCTGCCTCAATACTTGCGTTGAGTGATAATAGATTCGTCTGTTCTGAAATTCCGGCGATAATCGCAGCAATCTCTTGTACAGAATGTGTCTTTTCCATCAGGCTGTTCATAGAGGCTTCCACATCAGTATTGGTTGCAGCTATGACATTGGACTGGCCTTTCAGATTATCCATTACCTCTAAGCTGTTATGTATGGATTCGCTTGAAGCTTCTGCTCGAGAAACCATCTCATGGGAAATACTAACGGTTTCCTCGATCGACTGTTGAATTTGCTGTGTCATCTTAGTCTGTATCTGAACACTTTCCGCAGTGGATTGTGTACTTAATGAAATCTCATTTACCGTTGCATTGGTCAGCATAGTTGATTCACCGAGTTTATTAACTAATTCATTGGATGCATTTGCATTCTCCCTTACGATATTGGAGATATTCAGTACCTCCTCCAGCATCTCGTTCTGAGCCTTCTGTTCATCCTTAACAGTATTGACGATATCGCTATTAAATTGTATCGATCGTATTGTCGTTCGGTATACACCGAATATTGCAGCCAGGAAGATAATCAAGGTGCCGATATAAGTAAAATCTGTTAATCCGCTATTTTTGAAAATCACTACATGATACACACAGTTGAAGATACCACAGAAGGCGGTAACACCAGAATAGATGGTTATTACTTTTTTATCAAAGAAAACTACCAGCGCTGTCAGTAAAACAATCGCCAAGAATAGTGTCATCTGCTCATTTTCAAAAACCAGTACAATGAAATAGACCGGGTACAATAAGGTTAAACCCTTATAACAGAAACTTTTTGAACTCTTATCTCTGAGGAACAGCATCGAACTTAATATAGCAAATACTGCACTTATTATGATAATAACCAGAGGAAGTTTACCAAAGTTTTTGTTAATCAATTCATAGGCGCTAAAGCTGATCGCTATCAGATAATATACGATTAATTCAATTATTAAGAGCTGATTGGTTACTATTAATCTGTTTATCTCATCCTGAAATCTGCGTATTGTCTTTGATCCTGTCGTTAACTCTGTCATCGTCATTCTCCTTCGTAGTCTGCTATGATTGTGTAGTATGAAATGCTTATAAATTTTGAAGATAAATTTAAATATGTTTTAAATATAATACGCAAGAATTATTAAGTCAATCGTTTTTATCTACAAAAGCTGAAATTGCAACAAAAATTGAAATAGATGCAATCTAACCATCCGACTTTCACTTTACTCTCACGACACAGGTTAAGGTTTTACCTTTCACTCTTGCATATATAATGGTTTTTCCTTTCTTCTTTGCCTTTACCCTGCCAAACATGCTGACGCTTGCTACTCTTGGATTTGCACTCTTCCATTGAACAAAAGCATTTGAACCTCTGATAGAAAGATGCCTGGATCTTCCGTTTCTTAGGGTGATACTCCGTCTGTTGATATCGAGTACATGGACTCTGCATTTCATCACTCTTTTTCCTACTTTGGCAAGAATAAAGGCCTGACCTGGCTGGTAAGCAAAGATTCTTCCATGCAAACCGACACCAGCCACACGAAAGTTTGTTGAAGAGAAGGTCACTCTTTTATTGATGGCATACAGCTTTAGATGATATTCTTCTCCTCTGATCAGATAAAGATCATTTGTGCTGAGCCGAACAAAGTAATTTCGTGGTTTCATCAGGTTATGTGTGCGAAAATAGACAGAAGAATTGTCCAGAATGAAGCTTATTGTAATTAGAATTGTAATCAGAATAATTACCCCTTTGATCAGTACAGAAAACCCCCTACGATGAGACCTGCAGCTTCTCATTTTACCTCTATTCTAATCAGTTATTCGTACTGATATCCTATTCCTTATGATATCTTATGTTGCAATACTCTCCGAAAATGATTTCATTTGTCAGATTTCGGATTTTCGCACCAAAGAATCCGAAAGGAGTTGTGATAAATATGTTGTCAGGTATGAGAAGAATAATAGCGTTCCTATCAAACCTGACAAGGTATGTTTATAACAACCCCTTAGAGACATTGTGATATTATTGCGTTTCATTATAAAATACTATATAATTTCTCTATGAGTAATCCAAATTATATAATTCAGGTTCGTATTCTTAATCAGAATTCGATTACTTCATCCTTAGTCACAACCGCATATACATTCTTCGGCTTTTGAGGTTCAGTCTGACTGAGCAGATATGCACCGGTCAGTCTCTTCTTCGCTTCTGCCAGCTTTCTACTGTCATTTGCATACAGAGTTGCAAGTGCTTCTCCTTTTTGAACTCGGTCACCCAGCTTCTTATGAATCTTAATTCCAACGGTCAGATCTATGATGCTTTCCTTAGTTTCTCTTCCGCCGCCCAGAATCAGAGAGGTCATCCCGACCTCGTCTGTATGAATGAAGCTTACATAGCCATCCTCCCAGGCAGGAACCTCTTCTACGAGACTCGCTTTCGGGAATAAATCAGTATCAAATACCGCACGGTTGTCCCCACCCTGAGCCTTCACGAATTCTGCAAGTTTATTCAGAGCACTTCCGTCCTCAATGGTCTTCTCCAACATATGCATGGCTTCCACAACATCTTTAGCAACACCTGCTCCAACCACCATATAGGATGCAAGGGTAAGCGCCTCTTCAAGAAGATCCTTCGGCCCTTCTCCACGCAGGGTATCGATGGCTTCGATTACCTCCAGGGTATTCCCGATCGCAGATCCAAGAGGTTGATTCATATCTGTTATTACTCCGTAGGTTTTTCTTCCTGCGATCGTACCGATCTGAACCATTTCCTTTGCGAGCTCAAGAGAAGCCTCATAGGTCTTCATAAAGGCACCACTGCCGGTCTTGACATCCAAAACGATAACATCCGAGCCGGAAGCAATCTTCTTACTCATAATACTGCTGGCAATTAGTGAAATGTTATCAATTGTTGCAGTCACATCACGCAGAGCATATATTTTCTTGTCTGCAGGGGCAAGATTGGCGGTCTGCCCAACGATAGCCATCTTAATAGAATTCACATTTGCAATAAACTGATCTGTAGAGATGGAGGTGAAGAAGCCAGGAAAGCTTTCCAGCTTATCAATGGTTCCGCCGGTATGTCCAAGTCCTCTACCGGACATTTTAGCCACCGGAATTCCAAGTGCAGCAACCATAGGACCAAGTACTAGGGAAGTCTTATCCCCAACTCCTCCGGTACTATGCTTGTCCACCTTGACTCCTTCTATCCTGGAGAGATCAAGCAGGTCACCACTTTTTGCCATTGCTACCGTCAATGCTGCTGTCTCCTCATGATTCATGCCATTTAAGCATACAGCCATCAGGAAGGCCGACATCTGATAATCCGGAATCTCTCCTATGGTATATCCATGAATAATGAATTCGATTTCTTCCGTAGTCAGACTATCCTTGCTTTTCTTCTTATTAATCAAATCATACATCTTCATAATCTTCACCGCGCCTTTCCGTCATTCTATGTTACAATACCTTAATTATCTAAATTGTAATAGTCCTATTATATACCAGAATACAAGAAAAACCCATCCCTTATGTCTGAATTTTTCGAAATAATTCGTTACTTGTTATACATTGATACATTATAATTCTTGTTTAATCATTCCTTATATCTCTTGTATCATCATTCCTTATATTTCTTATATAATCATTCTTTATATTTCATAATCATTCTTTATCATGTTATATTTTATTCTTTAAACTCAAGTTGTGAAAACAATATGACTGCTATATAATATATGAAATGTCTGATCAAGCTTTATACACATTTTTTATAACTCTGTACTATGTTTTGAATAAATATAAACGGGGGAAACAATGCAGCTTACATTTGAAGTAGAAAATATTCAATCTGAGGATGCAATAAACTTAATCCTTGATTTATCAAAGGAATTAGAGCAAATAACCGGAAATGATGGACGGAGTAGCTTTGATTATACTGACATGGATCATGAAAGATCTGTTTTTGTTATAGTCAGAGACTGTGGTGTTCCGGTCGGATGTGGCGCTATTCGCGAAGTATCTGAGAATACTGCAGAATTAAAACGAATGTATACTAAATTAAAATCAAATGGTGTCGGGACATTACTGCTTCAATATCTGGAGGATAAAGCAATAGGATTCTGTTATGACAGACTAATTCTTTCAACCAGGAGCTGTAACATTAAGGCTGTACAATTTTATCAAAAGAATGGTTACTATAAGATCAAGCCCTATGGCCGATATCAGAGCAAACCTGAATCAATCTGCTTTGAAAAAATTCTCAAATGAAATTTTATGCACAAACATGAATATATGATTGACGCAACGTATAAAAAAGGATACAATAAATCAACACAAAATATGGGAGGCTAAGGCTATGAGTTTTAAATTTTTGAAAGAAGTAATATCACCCGAGGAGTTGGTGAAAGCATATCCCATGCCTGCAAGAGATGTTCTCTGCAAGAAAGATAGGGATAAACAGATTAAAGATGTTATTACCGGCTCATCCAATAAATTTTTAGTTATCATCGGACCCTGCTCCGCCGATAATGAAGACGCGGTCTGTGATTATATCTCCCGGTTATCTGAGGTTCAGGAAAAGGTTAAGGATAAGGTCATTATTATCCCTCGTATCTATACGAATAAACCCAGAACTACCGGTGAAGGCTACAAAGGTATGGTACATCAACCTGATCCTGAGAAGGAACCTGATCTTCAGGAAGGATTGATTGCCATGAGAAAGATGCATCTTCGTGCAATTGCAGAGAGCGGTCTTACTTCTGCGGATGAGATGCTCTATCCTGAGAACTGGCCGTATGTCGAAGACATTCTCTCCTATGTTGCAGTAGGCGCCCGCTCTGTTGAGGATCAACAGCATCGACTAACCATCAGCGGAATGGATGTACCTGCAGGAATGAAGAACCCGACCAGTGGTGATTTCTCTGTTATGCTCAATTCTGTTGTTGCTGCACAGGCAAGTCATACCTTCCTTTACCGAACCTGGGAAGTACAGACCTCCGGTAACCCGCTGGCTCACACAATCTTAAGAGGTGCTGTTAACAAGCATGGTCAATCCCTGCCAAACTATCATTATGAGGATCTTAATCTTCTGGTATCCATGTACAATGAGCGTGATCTTGTCAATCCTGCCATTATCGTAGATGCAAATCACGCAAACTCTAATAAGCAATATTTGGAGCAGATCCGTATTGTGAAAGAGGTGCTTCATAGCCGCAGATTATCCTCAGATATTGCCAGCATGGTGAAGGGTGTCATGATTGAGAGCTATATAGAAGGCGGAAGTCAAAAGGTACATGATCACATCTACGGAAAATCCATCACAGATCCCTGCCTTGGCTGGGAGGATTCTGAGAAACTGATCTATACCATCGCTGACAGTATTTAGCCGCCAATTGCGTAAACAACGCAGAAATGAGGTTATTATGATGACAGAATATGAATTTATCTATGGGCTTTCCGAAGAGCATGTTTCAGAATTATGGAACCTGTTTCAAGATGCTCCGTGGGCGGCTGACAGAAAAGAAAAGGATATCCGGATTATGCTTGAGAACAGCTGGACCTGTGCGATTGTTGACAAAAATAGCGGAAGGATCATTGCTTTTAACAGAGTCCTTTCAGATCATGTCTATCGGGCATTTATCTATGATGTTGTTGTCTCTAAGGATTACAGAGGTCAGGGCTTCGGTCGGCTCCTTGTTGAACACACTGTAAATCATGACAGTTTCAAAGGAGTAGAACGTCTTGAGCTGTATTGTCGCGATCATAACGTGGAGTTCTATGAAAAGCTCGGCTTTGAAAAGCTAAAGGATCTCACAAATCTTATGAGATATAAACGAAGCAGTTTATAATACTTAGAAAGAATACAAACCGGATTAATAATAAATAAGCTGACCCTCATAAGTTAGATCTAAAAATCAAACTTACGAGGGTCAGCTTATATCCTTATTATATACTAACAGCTCAATTTAGATTACTATCGGAGAACATTTATGCTCTGGGGTGAGCATTCATATAAACCTCTCTGCTGTTCTTAAAGGTATGAGTGAGATAAAGCTGAGTCGTCGTGATATCTGCATGGCCAAGAAATTCCTGCACACTACCTAAATCAGCGCCATTTTCCAGTAAATGAGCCGCAAAGGAATGCCGAATCGCATTCGGATTAATCTGAGTCATCCCAACAAGCTTGGCATAAGCTTTTAAAATCTTCCAAAGTCCCTGTCTTGTCAGTTGATCCCCTGATGAGTTGAGAAATAGTATATCATTACTCTTTTTATCAAAAGCAGCGCTCCTGATGTTTAAATAATCCTGTAATGCACTTCTAGCTGCTTTGCCAAATGGTACATTCCTCTCCCTGCGCTCTCCACAGGTAATATATCTACCCGAAAGGTTAATATCACTTACTTTCATTGTAATCAATTCCGATACCTTAATTCCCGTTGCATACAAAAGCTCAAGGATCGCTCTATCTCTGATTCCTTTTTTAGTGGTGAGATCCGGTTGAACCAAAAGTTGGTTCACCAGACCCGCTTCCAGAATCTGAGGTGTTTTTTTCTGAACCTTTGGTGGTCGTATTCGTTCCGATGGGTCACCAATAATGATGCCATGTTTTATCAGATATAACAGAAATGCTTTGATCGCTGCTATATTTCTGGATACGGATGCAGGAGACAATCCGTCCTTTTCCAGTGTCAGAATGTAGGAATTCAGATTAGTTTCGCTGATTTTATTGACAGAACTGATATTCAGTTTATCAAGAAACAGCACCAACTTCTTCAAATCGTTTTTGTACGCCTGCAGCGTATTTCTTGACGCATGCCTCACATCCTGTAAGTACGTAATAAAATCATTGATATACTGTTCCATCCCCTACCTCCTTCATCTTCCATCCAAACTCGATTGATCTATACAAATAAGGATAATGCTTTTTTCAAAAAATAAGCACCCGGATATGCTTCTAGGAAGCTTGCGAACACAAGAGCAATCGCAAGTATTAAGATTGTGATTAGGTTTGCCCTGATTGGTTTGAATGTACTCCCGAGAGAGGTATGCTCCGTCTGATATATCTCTCTGCACATAAAAAACCCTTTATACATACTGATGACCATAATTGGCAGATATAACAACCCGTGGGGGAAGCAATAAACCAATACCAGCAACACTCCCTTTACACCGTACTGCATAGTCACCGCTGAGATGAAAAATCCTGCAAAAAAGCCGATGGAGGCTGTTTTTAAAGCAATATAAGGAATACCCAGAATAGTGACACATAACAGCCAGAACATAATAAAGTCATTAAAATTATTACCAAGTACATAACGGAATAATCCAGGATAATTGATATCGTTGTCTGCTATCTCAGCAAAAACACTGTTTTCGTATTGCATCAGACGTTCGGAAAAATTGGCGCGAAACACATTAGCACATAATATTCCGATAAAAAGACCGAAAATCAACAAAAAAACTGCGATCTGAACCACATTCAGACGATTAAGTTGTAATCTTAATTGCTTCATCTTTCAGCCTGCCCATTCTTTTCCTCTGATTCATAAATATGTCAGGGAATAAAAAATAGAACAAGCCACATAGGAATCTTCATTGTTTTATAGAAAAGGTAACAATCTCACTTTCATTCCTTTTTTATTAGGAAAGAAACTTATGTCTATCATCCCAGTTTTGTCTTATACGCCAGAATTGCAGCGACAGTCTTGGCATCCGGGATTTCACAGTTTAGAATCATTTTGGTTAGATCGTCAAGGGAGTGATGTTCGATTGTAACAAATTCATCCTCATCCAGATTTTGCTTTGTGGGTGTAATTCCCGTTGTATAGTAGATTGCTATTTTCTCGTTACTGAATGCCACAGTCGTATAAACATCAATCAAATGATGTACTTCTCCTGCCTTATAACCCGTCTCCTCCTCACATTCGCGAATGGCGCAGGTTAAGTTATCCTCTCCCGGATTAAGCCCTCCGGCCGGTATCTCCAGCGTATAGCTGTCAACCGCATTCCGATACTGGCGGACCATCAGAATTTTTCCGTCTTGGTCTACCGGAATCATTGCAGAAGCACCTTTATGATTGATAAAATCAAAGGTCGTCTGCTTTCCACCGTTGATTTCTATCGTATCCTTATAATAATCGATAATACTCCCCTTTTGAACTAAATCTCTTTTCAATCGTTTGTATGGCTGCATTATTATACCTCTTTATCTATTAATTTAAAGTATCTTTTCTTTGAAGAACCTTTTCAAACTATTTCTTACAACTTAAAGCTTCCGCCTTTTCATAGCAGGCGTCGGTTGCCTTCATCACCGCATTGCGAAGACCATATTCTTCTAATGCCTTCACTGCAGCAATTGTAGTACCTCCCGGTGAGCATACATTATCCTTAAGCTTTCCCGGATGATCTCCAGTCTCAAGTATCATCGCAGCTGCCCCGAATACTGTCTGTGCTACCAGAGTATAAGCCTTATCTCTTGGAATTCCATAGCTAACCACGCTGTCAGCGAGTGCTTCTATAAACATATAGACATAGGCCGGTGAGCTTCCGTTTGCACATATCACGGCATTCATTAGCTTTTCATCAAAAATTTCGTATTTACCGAAGGAAGAGAAAAATCGATCGATGGTTGCCTTTTCCTCACTGCTGAATTTCTCCTGATCAAAGGATATCCCTGTCATGCCTTTTTCTACCATTGCAGGAGTATTCGGCATTGCCCTGATAATTCTGATCTGATCGTTCAAGCCCTCTCTGACTGTCTCACTCGTAATTCCTGCAGCGATGGAAATAATGATCTGATCTTTCTTTACGGTACTCTTTATCTCGCTCAGTACAGAGGGAAAGAACTGAGGCTTGACTGCCAGAACCAGGAAGCTGCATTGTGATACTACGGACAGATTATCTTTCAGAAATGCGACACCAGTCTCCTTCATTACATAGTTACAACGCTCTGTTGATGCATCTGTATACACTACTTCCCCAGCACCAAACGTTCGAATTGCTGCTTTAATTAACGGATAGCCCATATTACCTGCTCCGATAAATCCAAAAAGTGCCATGGTATGTCCTTCTTTCATATTAATTTACATAATACTATTTTTATCCATTCTAACATAATAGTGATAAATTATCCAGAAAAGTTTGTTTAGATTGTTTCCATGGAGGTATTAACAATGAACATCGGAGTACTACTAGTTTTACCGTCAAACCCCAGCTTTTCATAGAATGCATTGTTCTTTTTTTCTTCTGAGATCAATACCAGGTATAGATACTTACTATAAATTGTTTTGATCTGCTCTAGAAGCTTTTTCCCTACTCCTTTTCCTTGGAAATCAGGGTGTACCAGAAGATAGTGGACATAGGCTGTCATTTCTCCGTCATCCAGAGCATTCACCAGTCCAATCAGTTCTTCGCCATGCCATGCAGATAATACAACTGATGAATTCTTCATCGCTTTTACCAATCGATCAGCGTAGTTAGCCGACAACCAATTTACCGAGGAATATAGACCTCTTAACTGCTCTTCTGTAAAATTCTTTGTATCCCTATAAATTACTTCTTCTTTTGATTTCATCATGTGTCTTTCTCCAATTCATTCAATATTTATGTTATAAAATTACACTTATTTATATTTTCGAGTATGTTGTTACCGCATTTTCTATAATTTCTTGTATCATATTTATGCATATTCTATATTTTAATACGAAATTCTTGTTCATTCTATATTTATAACTGGTGTCTCAATTTTTCATTCATTATATTCTCGAATGCATAATACGAGTTATCTATATTCCTATCAGAAAATCAACTTTAGTCTTGATATTCTTGCTTCTACTTCCGCAAGTACCCTATTTTCTTCCTTCTCATCCGGTGCAACGAAGGTAACTGAGATTCTTACATTATGCCCCACATCATCCCATGGAACCATTGAGATAAGTGCGTTCTTAATCAGATATTCTGTAAAATCCTCTGCATTTGCAAATACATATCCATCTGCCGTCTCTTTGGGTATCTGTGAATATAGATAAAATGAGGCTTTGGGAACACGAACATCAAATCCTAGCCTTTTTAAAAGGTCAGTTAATTTATGAAGACGTCGCTCATATTTGATACATGTTTCCTTTGTAATCTCCGGATGCTTTAACGCATAAATCCCTGCATATTGCATGGCTTTGAACTGTCCGGAATCGTAATTATCCTTCACCGCCGCAAGAGCGGATATCACCCTTTTGTTCCCGCAGGCAAAACCGAGCCTCCAGCCTGTCATATTAAAAGCCTTACTTAAGGAATGAAGCTCTATTCCCACTTCCTTTGCTTCCGGTAAAGATAAAAAGCTGAATGGCTCTTGATTACCATAGGTTAGAGCCGCATAGGCAGCATCCTGGATCACGATCAAATTGTATGCTTTTGCAAAGTATATTACTTTTTTATAAAACTCTATGGTAGCAGATTGCCCTGTTGGATTATTCGGATAATTAATATATAGCAGCTTCGCTCTTTTTAAAATATCCTCCGGAATATCAGAAAAAACAGGATAATACTGATTTTCTTTTTTTAACGGAAGTTGATAGACTTTCCCGCCAAGCCATTCTGTAATTGTACCTATGATCGGATATCCCGGAACCGTCATCAAAGTAATATCTCCGGGATTAATGAAGGCCTGGGGTAGGTATGACAGTGCTGATTTTAAACCCATCACAGGTAAAATCTCATTTTCCGATAACAGATGCTCTACTCCGTATACCTCTTTCATGTAACCTGTGGCTGCATTCTTAAATTCGTCGATACCATTATCAGCATATCCACGATTCTCCCATTGATAGGCTTGTCTTGACAGTTCCTCAATTATTTTACTGTCGGCCATAGAGTCGGGCTCACCGACTCCGAGGTCAATCAGCTCCCACTCAGGATTGTCCTTCATTGCCAAACGTTTTGCTTTCTTTATCTTTTCGAATTTGAAAAGCTCTGTTCCGAACCCAAAGCCTTCCCCTCCGATACGATCTGCAAAGGACTGTTGAATATAATCCATCATTACACCTCCAAATCATTCATAATCAATTTCATCAAAGTGTCTATTGCATATCGTAACAGATTGGATTATGATTTGTAAAACAGATATTTCGGATCATAATAATTCATTTTATCGATATAAGAAGATTTTAAAAACCACCTATGAAGAAAAACCTTAAAAACATTCTTCACAGATGGTACTCTATTTCTTTGGTAGACTGGGGGCCAGACTAAAACGAAACGCACTTTAACTGATTTGTATGCCGTATAAGCGGTAGAATGGAGATTATCATGAATACAGATACTTTATATACTTTCGTGCAGTTAGCAGCTTATAAAAATTATACTCAAACTGCCAATAGACTTTACGTTGCTCAATCGACAATCACAAATCGTATTTTCGAATTAGAGGCGGAATTAGGGAAGCAACTATTTATCCGTAATAAACGACAGCTTCAGCTAACACCGGAAGGAGAACATTTCCTTAGTTATGCCTCACGTATACTGGAGTTGGAGACTATGGCAAAGAAAGAAATAGATTCCATTAATCTCTATGAACATTCCTTAAGAATCGGAACTACGAATACGATTTATGATTGTCACCTGGCGAGTAATATTATCTCCTATCTCAATCAACATTCGAAAGTGAAGCTAAAGGTCACACTTGGTCATTCTTTACCACTCCTTCAGATGCTGCTGGATAAGACAATTGATCTTGCCTTCACCTATGCTCCCTGTAATAAGCCCGGAATCACTTGCACTCCTTTTCGGACAGACGAACTGGTTCTCGTTACTCATTGTAGCAATACCATATATTCAAAGGGTATTACCCAAAAGGAGCTTGCTTCTGTTCCTTATTATTATGTAGATTTTACTTTACAGCAGCTAGGAAGTCATATCAGAGATCTATTTCCCAAAGGACATTCCTTCCCTTTCGAGATTGATCGTAGTGCTAATGTCATTCCTTACCTGATGAAGGGTACAGGTTATTGCTTTCTTCCTGAAAGCCTGGTAAAGGAGGAATTAATCCAGGGGAGACTGATTACCATACCTTTGATTGATTTTGCTGTAACTAAAGTGACAAGCTACGTAATTACAACAGACGAATCGAGGCAATTTGAATGTGTACATAATTTTATTAAAAGCATTATATAATGGACTTAATCCCAAGAGGGAAAGTAAATCCCGGGTGATTTTACCAATGAAACCAGAAAATCACGCCACCCTTCGCATTCTTTGCCCCATAAGCAAACCGATACATGTCGAGTATTTTACTTACGATAGAAAGGCCTAATCCAGAGCCTTTTTTATTACTCCGTGCCGTGTCTGCTTTCTTGTAAGGCTTCCAGACTTCACTTATGATTTCTTCCGGAATAAAGCTTCCACTATTATAGAATTCGAGTAAATAATTTGATATGGTTATTTTAATCAATCCACCATCAGGCATAATATCAAGTGCATTTACAAAGAAATTATCAATCACTCGTTCCATAAGTATATAGTCAGCTTTTATTGTAGCTTCTCCAACGAGCTCTACTGTAATATGCCTTTCATTGCATATTGGGTTGTAGCGCTGTTGTAATTTAGTACATACTTGCTCCAGTGATACAGGTTCATAGTTCAATTGAAAAGTAGCTGTTTCATATTTGGATAGATCTAGCATCTCCTTGATGATCCTATCCATACGGTCTACATTTACAGCGATATTACCGGCATAATACTCTCTTTTCTCTGTATGAACATTCTCCAAAAGGTTCTGTGCATAGCCAGAGATTATACTTAATGGGGTTTTTAAATCATGTGCCAAGGCACTTGTGGTTTCACTGCGGTAGATATCGAATTCTTCCTTCTCCCGAAACACTTTATAGGTCTGTCTGGAAAGAATGAAAGCCACTACCATAAATACAATGAAACAGCTTAGCCATATTGCTCCTAATATACCAATACTACGTATTAATATGTTTTCCTCAGTACCTGCAACGATCCAAAATTCATTATTAGAATATGAAAAATTGTTCGATATTTTTACATTATCATAAGGAATAATATAATAATAACGATATATCCACTGCTTAACTTTCCCATATGATGTGAATATACCTTGTTGAACTGATTGCTGCAGCTTATTTTTATCCTTTACCATAGTGCGCAACAGCTTACTTGGCCCTTCCCCACTACATCCAGGAGATGTAATGAAACCATGGGTATAATGAGGAATATTTTTCGTATTTTGGTAATTTGTTGTATAAACAATAGCCTCTTCTTGTTTTTCATATAACCTGTTGACTCCTCCGTTCGAATGAAAACTTTCAGCGTACATTGGAACAACCGCTATTTTTCCTGGTATGACAGTTTCTCCATCCATCCAGAAGCTCCTCAGATCTAGTACATAACCGGCTAAATCCCCTATCTTTTTAGCTTTAGGCATAGCATGTAAGTAAGTATTTAGCTCTGTTATTACTTCTTCGCTAAACCAATCTCTCGAAGCTAGATACCCATCATTATATGGAGGATCAGTATTAACACAAAGCCAGTAATCATCCGTATTATAAATTAAATTATAATCCTTCGAAAACACTCCTATTTCCATGCTTGATGTCGGATATGGGTACAAACTCTTTACTAATTCTGTCTTTACTTTTACATTATCAGTAATATGATTTTTACTATCAATATTATCATGAAGGATCATCGCAACATTTTTAGCAGCCACTTCAGCACTTGATTGAAATCGTAATGCTTCCATTCTCAATTGCTGTTGAAACACTAGCGTACTAAATCCCACCATCAATATTAAATAAACAGCAAACATAGCAAAAATAGTACGAGCATATATCTTCCTTCTAGCTTTATTATGTTTTCTACTAACTTTTTTCAAACCTATCCCTCCAATCTATATCCTCTCTTTATGACAGTTTTAATCTGATTCGAAGCCTCTCCGAGAGCTTTTCGCAACTTTTTCACATGGTTATCTACCACTCTGTCATTTCCTTCAAAGTCATACCCCCAGACACGGATTAAGAGACTTTCACGACTCACAATCCTTCCGCGATTTTCCATCAATAGCTTTAAGATAGTAAATTCCTTTGGTGCAAGATTTACTTCTTCCTCGTTAATATAAACCGTATAGCGATAGGGATTTATTCTAATTTTTCCAACCACTATACAATCGTTTCGTATGGTCCCTTTGCTACGTCTGATCAAAGCTGAAATCTTTGCATGCAACTCAGCTAGAGAGAACGGCTTGGATATATAATCATCACATCCCAGAGAATAGCCATACAGCTTATCGCTCTCATTATTCTTAGCAGTAATGAAAACAATAGGAACCTCACTATTTTTCCTAAGCTCCTTACAGAGAGTCAGACCATTTACCTCCGGTAGCATGATATCAAGAATCACAAGATCATAAGCATTCTCCGCACATTTTGCCATTCCTTCACTGCCTGTAGCTGCAGTATCTATGTAGATTACATCTTCACTTTTTTGAGAAAAGTAATCTATGATAATTTCTCTGATTTCTGCATCGTCTTCTACTAGCAATAACTTATTCAACATCTTCCCACCTCCCGATCCTATATTAACACATTGATCTATCTTTTCTGTATCCTTATTCATATTTTTTGAAAAATAATAAAACTATGTTTTACGGCCAAATTCATGCTTTTATACAGAATTATTTTGTTAAACCTTTACAGCTACAGAAAAATTATTAATATTATCTGTAATTTCATTTTGTGATTTTGTTTGTCTGAAACTTAAGGCCGGTCACATATGAGGAACAGAATTATGCAAAGACAAACAGCATTTCGCTATCCTTAACGAAATGCTGTTTGTCTATAGACTCATCAACTTAAAATTATTTGGGTCTCTTATGAAAATTTTATTTTATTTTTTTTCTTTATAAAGCCTTGATATATGCATTCAGCATCGGTTCCCAAAAATAGCATAGCTTTCTTTTTGATAAACTTTTTATGATCATGATACAGATACAAAGGAGGAGCAAAACTTGTAGTATTTGATAAATCCAGTTATTACCCGGTAATATCTCCTGCATTCCACGAAGAAAATGATACCACATCCCAACCAAGAGATTATGAAGTAATACACGGGAAGCCTTTGCCTGTTGTCCGACATGATCTGTCAGACGAAGCTTTAGCAGACACATTCCGAAAGTCTGTTTTTTCTTATTAAGCATAGGAAATACCAGAAATACTATGGCTTCGAATGCCAGATAAAGCTGAAAATCAAAGTCTTTTGGTACTCCTAAGCTATAGATCACCGCTCGGCTTAATTCGAATAGAATACCAATGAAAATCGAATCAACTATAAAAGAAAGAATTCTTCGAAACAAACTTGCTTCGTCTGTTACTATAGTCTTATCCTTTGATGGATTGGGTAGAAATCTACTGAGGCAACCGGCAAGAAAATAACCGAGTACAGCCCCTAAAGTATTTACCATCAAGTCATCCACATCAGCGAATCGGTAAGCTTTAGGATAAATACCATATAAGCCGCTGAACTGTGTCGCTTCATAAAAAAAGCTTAAGAGAAACCCTGTCAAGGCAACAAAAGGTAAAGTAAGCTTAAAATACTGTCTCATATAAATTCCAAACGGAATGGTTAGCACAATGTTAAAGGCTACAGTATAAAAGCTTGAGCTCCTTAAGGAATGCAACCAGGTTCCGGGTCTGGCCCAGGAAAAGCCCGACTCGCTCAGAAAGGTATGTATCAATAAAAACGGTCTGAAATTAGGCTGTATCACCTTCATACTCTCTACTGCTTCTATCGATGGCAGGGGTAATACTGTCATAAACCAAGCTGTGATCATATACGTGATAAAGGAAGCCGTGACAATACTCCCACGAAGTTTAACCGCACCATAACGACGATATTGGTGAATAAGTAAAGGAATAAACGCCAGGTAAATCAATAATAATGACATTAGAATACCAGTTGCAATGGGATTAAGATACGCTATCATTCTTATTTCTCCTTTGCAACTTATTATTCACTGATAAAGTAATCGGTGTTGCAATACCGAGTTCTTCTCCAAGTCTGATGATTGTATCGCCAAACAACTCTGCCTCATTTGGTTTTTCGATTTGTTCAAAATCCCGTTGAAAGGAGGTTTTTGAATCGTACGGGAAATTATTTCCCTTAATAAAGGCTTCTTCTACGATATGCTCCGATAATTGTATCCCCTTCTTCAAAGCAATTTCATAAATTTCTGTCATTATACCTTTTACTTTCATGCAAGCATCCTGATCCGCTAATATCTGTCCCATTGTTTTATTTTCGCTTGCTGTCACCATACCATAGGCAGCGATAAAAATATATTTCCCCCAGATCTCAGGATAAACATCATCAAAAAAGGTATGCTTAATATTGGCTGCTTTAAAAAGATCAATGATAGCCTGTGGCTGTCGCTCTTTATGTACAGGGTCCTTACCTAGTAAAATGGTACAAGCCCCACCGTTCTGTGTAACCTTTCCATACCTCTCGATGTGAGTACCGACATAGACACAAGCCGGATATATCGTCGCATCACCAATTACCCTTTTCACCCGATCATAGATATCGATACCGTTGAGTAGCGGAATGATCTGCGTACTGCTATTTATCTTACACTGAAGCATCTTCAGTACATTATTCAGATCATACCCTTTTACACATAATAAGCATAAGTCAAGCTCCGGGAAATCATCCATGTTATCAGAAGCCAGAGTAGGCCTTACCAAAAACTCACCCTCCTCCAGTGTACTCAATAATAAGCCGTTTTTTTGAATTTCCTCAAGATGCCTTCCTCTTGCAAAAAAATAAACATTTAGTTCCTTATTGTCATCCTTTAATAATCCGGCAAGCTTACCGCCAAAGTATCCACCCACACCGCCTACACCTATGATTCCAACATTCATATTAAACTCCATTCTATCAATAAGATATTGAATTGCAAATACTATTTAGTACATGGTCATTCGCATATCAACTCATCTGATCTATTTCATAATTTGTCAAATGTAATAATATCATTAGTAATCTATGATAACAACATATTTTTGGTGGCTCCGCAGAAATCATTCAATCATTCATAGATCATGATAACCCCCTTTTAGGGTTACATTTTTCTCCTCATTGCTCTTATTTCAGTTTCTTCTTTCCTTGCAGGAAAATAAAAGCTTGTGCTCAATCTAAGAATACGCCCTGCAGATACAGGGCGTATTTCAATATTGCAAAGCCTATATAGCATAAATTATCAGTCAACTGATAGCTTTGACAAATCATTTTTATCCATACCTAATTCAATTTCTCAACTAAAGCTTCTATTCTGTCCAAGCCCTTTTTAATCTGTTCCATGGAAATTGCATAAGACAGACGAATATGATCTGCAAAGCCGAAATCACCGCAGGGAATTACAGCAACATTATAATCCTCAATTAAGATCTTTGCCAGCTTATCCACATCACCGATTGTTTCACCATTATATGCCTTATCAAGCATTTGGCTTACATCCACAAAAGTATAGAATGCTCCTTGCGGCTTTAAAGCAGAGATTAAATTAATATTACAAATTCTTTCATACATATAATCTCTTCTCTTCTTAAATTCCGCATGCATATTCTTCACTGAGTCCTGAGGACCTAGAAGAGCTTCATACGCCGCTTTCTGAGCGATGGAGTTGGGATTAGAGGTCTGATGGCTCTGAACACTTCCCATAAGCTTCGCAATCTCCTTGGAGGAGCCTGTAAATCCGATTCTCCAGCCGGTCATGGAATAGCTCTTTGCCACACCACTACAGGTAATGGTGCGTTTATAGATTTCTTCGTTAAAGGAAGCGATACTGACAGCTTCTCCTTCATAGATCAGATGTTCATACATTTCATCTGAAACCACATAGAAATCTTTTCTTACCGCAACCTCTGCAATCGCTTCCAACTCTTCTCTGGTATAAATCATACCGGAAGGATTACTTGGAGAATTTAGGATCAAAGCCTTGGTTTTTTCGGTACAGGCTGCTTCTATCTGTGCAGCGGTCACTTTATAGTGATTGGATTTTTCGCCTCTGACAAAAACCGGCACTCCATCTGCAAGCTTAACGATTTCAGGATAGCTTAACCAGTAGGGAGTAAGTATGATTACTTCATCACCGGGATTACAGATTGCCTCGAATATATTGGTCAAGGAGTGCTTTCCTCCATTGCTTACCACGATCTGGCTGGGATCATAATTGATATGATTAAAATTCGTAAATTTATCGCATACTGCTTTACGAAGCTCCAGTGTTCCTTCTGCAGGAGTATATTTCGTAAATCCGTCATGGATCGCTTTAATCGCTGCATCACAGATATTATCCGGAGTATTGAAATCAGGCTCGCCTGCTCCAAATCCGACTACGTCGATTCCCTTACTCATTAATTCCTTGGCTTTTGCTGTGATTGCCAATGTGGAGGAGGGTTTTACTGCCTGAGCTTTTTTAGATAGTGATAATGACATATTCTGTACCATCCTTTATTTAACATTTTAATTGCTTCTATTGAAATCTATCCCATTGTAATATATAAACTTAAGGATTGCAACAGAAATTTCAAAAAAAATCAAAAAAGTGTTTCCAGTGGCTTTCATATGTCCGTACTTCAGAGACTTTTTGTGCATTTTGTGCATTTTCGCACACAATTCTTCCTTTATATGGAATCTATATCCACAGAATACCTATTTATATCAGTTTTGACACTTACTTTTATTTCGAATACAGATATGTAAACTTTAATAAATTAATTTTATACCCTGCTTTTCTTTCATTAATTATTGTGTATCAATTTTATCATTAGAAGTAATTTATGATTTTTTTCTGCTGTCTATCATCATGAGGATTGCATTTACTAAGGACAGTAGACAAAAAATCCATAACAATTTGATAGATACATTATTATTTACGAAATTCATGGTTGGATTATATTCATCCAGGATGAGGAAGGTTATAAATATTCCTGACAGTATAAAAAGCATATGTGGCATTACCTTTTTGATCCAATTCATTCTTCTACCTCCTTAATTATGATACAATCGCTTACTTCTCGTCCTCCGTCACAGGGGTGATTCACTTCAGAATCTGAAAATGTCATGGAGGAGGATTTCCCCCCGTCCAGATTATAGGCAGCCTTACAGCCAAGCGTTTCGAATAAGCTCGATAATTGAGTCAGTGTCATTCCATTCGAATAGCCACGCTGTCTTCCATCCACAACTATCAGGCAATAATGACCCGGTTCATAATAACCGACTGCACTTCTGGGGTGTATCTTACTGATATGCCAGTCTGCATTGAACTCGGTCATTTGTTTTCCCTCCTCATCCAGAAGCTCCGGTCCAAAGCTCCATGCCTGCCAGGCACCTTCCGCAATAGACTGATCCGCATCAAAAGTTCCTGGTGAATACGTTTTCATTGTACCGTCCATATATAGGATGCATACATCCGAATCGCTCTCCGTACTACGATACAATATGCCGTTACGTATCACAACACCATTATCTCCATTGCCATAATAATCGCCGTTGATAGAAAGAATTGCATTCAAAGACCGATCCATATCAAGAACTGTATCCGTATATCCGATTCCATAGATACCATCCGCGAAGGTGCTTTGCAGACAGGTAATATCGGTCAGATATATGTCAGCAATATAATAAGTATTCGTATCAGCTCCACTGCCCTCTGTATGTTTGGTTACAGATATCGATATATCTTTACTTTTGTAAGTATTGTCTGTAAGCTCGATTGTATCACTAAAATGCCCGCTGAATTGATCAGCTAAGGAGTCCGCGGATTCCTTCTGCACTTCTGCTTTGGCTGTTTTACTTTCGCTCAGCTGCCTCGGTATCCTATAGTACAGACCGTAGAATACAATTACATAGATCGCAATAATCATGAAATCTATCAATAACAGTAACCCGATTGGCAATTTCTTCTTATATCGCATGATTTGGCAAGTCTCCTTTTCCTGACTTATGCTAGATAAAATGTATTAATCATGATTGATCTTACATCCGTTCTATGTTTCATCATATGATATCCTTTTGTGCAAGTCAATTCATTGCCAATAAAAAACAGAAGCCTTACCATATCAAGAATGTTATAAGGCTTCTGTTTTTATATTGGTTAATGAATTAAAAATACTCTTTCATTATAAGTATTTTACATGAATATATTTAAAATCAACAGTTCAACTAATCCTACTGCCCATGCAATTGTTGTTGTGACTGACCAAACTCTGATTTGCTCTTTTGTCTCAGTGATACCACTTAATCGATTCACAACCCAATAGAAACTATCATTAAAGTAAGAGAAGAATAATGCTCCGATACAAGCTGCAAATGCTCCAAGCAGCATATTTCCGTTAGCAGCTTCCACGATCGGAGCTGTAATACCAGCAGCCGTAATCATAGCAACGGTGCCGGATCCTTGAACGAAGCGAACCAGAGTAGCAATGATGAAAGGCAACAAGATAACAGGAATTGCGGTTGCTGCGATACCATTGGCAATATAGTCACCAACACCTGCTGCTTTAATTACCTGTCCTAACGCTCCACCACCACCGGTTACAAAGATAATAATGCCGGCTGATTTCATGCTGTCCTCTAATTCCTTTATTACCGTCTTACGATCCATATTTCTAGTCAGAGTATAGATTGAAATGATAAGACCGATGGCAACAGCAATGATTGGTTTACCAAGGAAGATAATTGCAGCATATAAGCCTTCTTTTAGACCTAATGCAGAAAGTATCGTATTACATAGGATTAATATAATCGGTAGAATAATCGGTAAAAAGGATAAAAATGTTGAAGGAAGCTTTCTTCCATTTTCATCAGATACCACATCATATATGGGTTTCTGATAAGCAGGCCTTTCCCAACCATCTCCAGCCTCATTCGGTAATTGATAAATACTTTTTCCTATCACCTTACTGTACAGCATAACAGCTAATGCCATAGGCAATGCGATACAGATACCGAGAAGTATGAACTGACCAACATCTACTCCGAAGGTACCTGCAACTCCAAGGGGACCGGGTGTCGGCGGTACCAAAGAGTGTGTGATAACCAAACCTCCAGCGAGTGCTACAGATAGCCCTGCAATTGATTTTTTGGTACTACGTGACAACGCTTTTGCCAAAGGAGAAAGAATTACAAAGCCGGAATCACAGAAAATCGGGATAGAAACTAAAAATCCAGTCAATGTTAATGCTGCTTCTTCTCTTCCCTTTCCAAAGAGTTTGAGAAAGGTTCTAGCCATTCGTTCAGCGGCACCTGATAATTCAAACATCTGACCCATCATGATGCCAAAACCAATAATAATACCTATGCTTCCTAAAGTTCCTCCAAAACCTGCAGTAATAGCATCGACAGTTGCGGTAGTTCCCAATCCACCAACAATACCTACGATAACCGCTGCAATGATTAATGCAACAAATACGTGAATTTTAGTCTTAAGAATTAAGAAAATCAGTACTGCCAACCCTACTCCAAGGCCAATTAGCATTTGAGATCCTGATACTTGAACATCCATATGTGATTTCTCCTTTCAATTATTTTATGAAATTAGGTGAATATTTTGCGCCTAGAAGAATAGCTTCGACCATACTCACCTCACTTGCGATACCTTTTCCGGCGATATCCATAGCTGTTCCGTGATCAACTGAAGTGCGAAGAATTGGCATTCCTCCGGTAATTGCTATTGTCCGTTCAAAATCTAGTGTCTTTGTAGCGATATGCCCCTGATCGTGATAGAGGGATAATACACTATTAAATCTTCCTTGAAGAGCCAGATGGAATACTGAATCAGCTCCAATCGGTCCGACAACTTGATAACCTTCTGCTTGAAGCTCCTCAACCGCGGGCGTGACATGGTTCACTTCTTCATCACCAAACAATCCATGTTCTCCGCTATGTGGGTTCAAGCCTGCTATTGCCATTGTACCTTCTGTAACACCAAGTTTCTCAAGCACCTCCTTACATCGCTTTACATAATCCTTAATTCTGTCTTTTGTTACTAGATCACAAGCCTTTCGAAGAGATACATGTCTGGTGAGGAAAAATACTCTCATGCCATGTACTTCAAACATAGTTAGCGGATCTTTCGTACCGGTCAGCTCACCGAAAATCTCCGTGTGACCAATAAAATTGATATTTCCGGCTTTCAGCGCCTCCTTATTAATAGGGGTTGTTGCTACTGCAGCTACCTTTCCTTCCATTGCAAGCTCTATACTCTTTTTGATATAGTCGAAAGCAGCCTTTCCACACATTCCGCTGATTTCTCCAAGCTTGAATTCATTCATATCAATATTATTCATATCAATCAAGTTGAGGATGCCTTCCTTGTATTCAGCCTCTTCAACAGCTTGAATCAGATTTATGTGAAGCTTGACCTTTGTAAATTGGATCGCATTCTGAAGTACTTTTCGATCTCCTATCACAACACAGTTTGTTTTGTCTATTACCTGTTGATTTGTAAGGGCTTTTACCACGATCTCAGGTCCGATACCGGCCGGATCACCTATGGGTATTGCGATAATTGGTTTCAAATTCATATTCTCCTTTCTTTGATTCAGATGAACAATCGTTCCTTTAAATATCTGATGCAATTTATCATTGCATATTTATCTCCTGCCATACCACCTTTTGTTACTAGCTTTAAATCTTGAAATTCACCACCGAGGATCACTCCATAAGCAGCTAGCGGAACCACCTCATCCAGAAGTCGTATGCCTGCAGATTTAAATTTCTTGTTGACTGCTACAGTAATATCTCCGCCGCTTGTATAGATTCCCTGAAAGCTTGCATTCTTCTTTAGAATTTGATAAGCTATCTCAGCCAGAGATGAATTAATCAGGTTGCTTACTTCATCTGTGGAGCATTGATATCTAGAGGCATAAGGAGTAAAATCAATTCTATTTTCCGGAATGATCCCATCACCGACGACTGTACAGACCTCATATTCTTCACATTGTTCCAAGATGCCCTCAACTATTCTTGTTATTTCTTTATTCCTCCTAGTATCATCTTCTAGAAGCTCTCGTGTTCTTACATACATATTCAGAACCTTCTGCGACAAGAAAAGCTCATCCAATTGTATCTTCGCAACAGGATTAACACTTCCAACCGTTGCTAATATTTTATATCTATTTCGCAGGTTTCTCGGAATTACAAGCTTTCGTGTGATTGTAGCTGTAAAGCTTCCCGGATCAACAGTAATGAAATTCACATTGCTTTCAATCACGGCATCGGCAATCAAGTCCATATCTTCCTGAGAAATACTATCAAAAATTATAATTCTGACTCCTGCCTTCTGATATTCTTTAATCTTTTCAGTTAAGTGCTTGCTTCCCAGCATCAAATCATTCATATAGAGTGATGCGACAGGATATTTGGATTGTTCCTGATATAACTGCCCCGCCAATGAGGTCTTAACAGGATTCTTTGGATCGTTCGCGGCTTCGGTTCTATGAAGAGGAACCGTATTCACTAAAAGATAGCCCCCTATTAAAATTCGCTTCGCCTCCGGAAAACAGGGAACAACCATGGCGATTGCCCGGTTATCAAGCGCATCCAGTAACGCATCTGTCTCACTGCCCAGATTCCCGCGTAGTGTACTGTCTATCCGTTTTGAATAAACCTTTACTTGATCATCCTTCAATAGCTTCGCAACATTATATACCCTGTTATAAGCGAGCTGTGGATCGATTGCTCTACTATCTGTTGGATAAAGGATACAATCACTTTCAGAGAGCTTATTTAGCTCTAATCGTTCTGTATTCATTACAGTATAGGTGCTGTAGTTCAATTTTTTGATTAAAACCCCAGTTGCATTTGCACCTGTTAAGTCATCAGCAATCACAACACATTGCGGCATATAGCACCTCCTTTCTAAACTGGCAGAATCGTTACTCTTAATTCTCTTAGCTTCTTTTCTTCTTCCACTGAGAATGTACGATCAGTAATAACAGCTGTATAGTCCGATAAATGATTAATTTTGATAAATGCTTGTTTCCCATATTTTGTACTGTCAACTACCAAATATTTCTCTTTTGAATTTTTACATATGGTCTGTTTCATCACCGCTTTATCCATTGTTGGAGTTAGAACATTGAACTGTTCATCAATTGATTGAGCCCCGATAAATGCGATATCCATTCGAAGCTCCTCAATTATTTTGTTGGCCATTGTTCCTACCATGCTCTTGGTGGATTTTTGAACCATTCCGCCACATACAAACAGGTTAACAGACGCCTCGGTTAGTAATTCTGCTATCTCCAAATCATTTGTAACAATTGTCAGGGATGGAATGTCCATGATTGCTTTCGCAATTTCATAGGTCGTGGTACCTGCATCCAGGTAAACAACATTTCCTTTTCTAACTAGCTTCGCACACTGTTGCGCAATTTTACTTTTTTCGTCAGCACCTGTACTTTTTTTCTCAACATAAGGAATCTCTCTCTTAATCACTGCTCCGCCATGGCAACGATCTATTCTTCCTTCCTGTTTAAGTTTTTCTAGGTCTCTGCGTATTGTCATCAGACTGACATCTAGGGTCTTTGCTAAATCCTCGACCTGAACAGAGCCGTTTTTACTGATTAATTCGATGATTTTAAAATATCTTTCTGCAGGAAGCATTCTTATTATCACCTTTTCCTAATTTTGTTCTGTAATGATCTAATATTGTCGTATTTGTTTGTTTCTGATATAAATCATACTACAATTTATTAATATGTCAATTAATATGTCGTTTTTGTTCGTTTTATACAAAATGAATTTTAACTTATATCATTTTCGAACATCGAATACTAATTTGCACAAAAAAAGATAGCTAAAATTATGCATACACATAACTTTAGCTATCTGAATTCATTTTAAATTTTACTTAGCGTAATCAGTAACTCTGGATTCTCTGATTACATTGACTTTAATCTGTCCTGGATATTCTAATTCATTCTCGATCTTTTTAGATAAATCACGAGCTAACAGTACCATATCAGCATCGCTGATCTGTTCAGGTACCACCATTACTCTGACTTCCCTGCCTGCCTGAATAGCAAATGACTTATCTACCCCTTTAAAGCCGTTGGTAATATCTTCAAGTTGCTTTAATCTGTTGGTATATGTCTCCAAGGTTTCACGCCTTGCACCGGGTCTTGCTGCTGAAATTGTATCAGCTGCTTGTACGATACATGCGATCAAGGATTGGAATTCCACATCACCGTGGTGAGCTTCAACCGCATTGATGACTGTCTGTGACTCCTTGTATTTTCTACATAGGTCAACGCCAATCTGTACATGGGTTCCTTCCATTTCATGATCAATCGATTTACCGATATCATGTAATAATCCGGCACGTTTTGCAAGTCTAACATCCACACCGATCTCTGCGGCCAGAAGTCCGGATAAAATAGCCACCTCAATTGAATGCTTCAAAGCATTCTGACCATAGCTTGTCCTAAATTTCATCTTACCGAGTAGCTTAATCAGTTCAGGATGTATACCATGAACTCCTACCTCAAGGGTAGCAGCCTCTCCAGCTTCCCTAATCATAATCTCGACTTCTTTTTGAGCCTTTTCTACCATCTCTTCGATTCTTGCCGGATGAATTCTTCCGTCAACGATCAGCTTTTCAAGTGCAATTCTTGCAACTTCTCTTCTGATCGGATCGAAGGCTGACAGGATAACAGCCTCGGGTGTATCATCGATGATCAGATCTACACCGGTCATTGTCTCAAGTGTACGGATATTACGTCCCTCTCTACCAATGATTCTACCCTTCATTTCATCGTTAGGGAGCTGAACAACGGAAATCGTTGTCTCAGCAACATGATCAGCAGCACATCTTTGAATTGCTGTAACTACATAATCCTTTGCTTTCTTATCTGCTTCTTCTTTAGCTTTGCTTTCTAAATCCTTAATCAGCAGAGCGGTTTCATGTTTTACTTCTTCTTCAACAGTCTTAATCAGATATTCCTTAGCTTGTTCGGAGGTTAATCCAGAAATCTTCTCCAACTCCTGCAGCTGTTTTGTGTGGAATTCTTCCACATCCTGCTTGACTTTGTCAAGCTCAGCTTCTTTTGCAGTAAGTCTGGATTCCTTTTTTTCCAGTGCTTCGGTCTTTCTATCTAAAGTCTCTTCTTTAGTCAGAACCCGCTTTTCATAGCGTTGTAACTCTGCTCTACGTTCCTTAGTCTCACGCTCGAACTCATTCTTAGCCTTCAAAGATTCTTCTTTGGCTTCGAGTAAGGCTTCACGCTTCTTAGTTTCAGCTGTTTTTAAAGCTTCATCTATGATTTCTCTTGCCTTTTCATCCGCACTGCCAATCTTTGCTTCATAAACCTTCTTATGATAAGCACTTGCGATGAACCAGGTAAGAATAACCGATACTACCAAGGTAATAACAATAGCAATTACAAAGGGTATAGCCTCTGGCACAGGAGCACCTCCTTATTTAATTTTCATTGTACAATACAAGAGTCCCTCGTAAAATTATGCATTTTCAAGCCAGATAGAATACCTTACTTAAAAATAATTTAATCTTATGCACAACACTCTTGTCATGGAAATACAACACTTAAATTTTATACTGTTTTTACTAATATGTCAAGTGCGCTCACGAATAATTTATCTATTATGACAAAATACAGTACCAATATATAGGACAATTTTGAAGGCATGCTACTATATAATCAGAATAAATCAATTTTTTATCACAAATATGTTTATTTATTCACAAAATAATTGGATACCCATTCGTCATAACTTTATTCACAATAGAAAAAATGAGAGCGAAGAAATTATCTCCTTCCCTCTCATTCTAATCCCATTTTGCTATTCTTATTTATGACGAAGAACATAAGTTGAGTATCATAGACGTAACTATATGGATTACAAATTTAAAGCTCATTGTGTTTGGGAGCATTTGATTTTATACTTCCCATATAGTAGAAGCCCTTACTTTCTTCCAGATATACCTCTACCAGTTGTCCTATGAGCTTTGCATCTCCGGGAAAATGTACCAGCAGATTATTACTCAATCTGCCTGTTAAAAGGCCAGAATCCTGCTCATTGACATCCTCCACCAGAACCCGTTGGGTGGTATGCACTTCCTTACCGCAGAGTTTGGCAGAACAATCCTGAATTTCCTTTAGCAGACGGTCAAATCGCTGCATGGCAACAGATTCTGCTACCTGATCCTCCATCGTTGCGGCAGGTGTTCCTGTTCTCTTTGAATAAAGGAAGGTAAAGGCACTGTCATACCCTACCTTTCTAACCACATCCATCGTCTCTTCAAAATCCTCTTCCGTCTCTCCCGGGAAACCGACAATAATATCGGTTGTCAGCGAGATATCCGGAACCGCTTTTCTTATCTTATCCACCAGTTCAAGATAGCTCTCTTTTGTGTAACGGCGGTTCATGATCTTCAGTATTCGGCTGCTTCCGGATTGAATCGGCAGATGAAGGTGCTTACAGATTTTCTTACTGTTCTTCATAACCTCAATTAATTCGTCAGAAAGATCCTTCGGGTGGGAGGTCATAAAACGAATACGCTCGATTCCTTCAATCTTCTCTATCTCTTTCAGAAGACCGGCAAAACTCATAGGGTGCTCCAGGTTCTTCCCATAGGAATTAACGTTCTGCCCTAAAAGCATGATCTCTACGACCCCATCCTCGGCCAAGCCCTTGATTTCGGCTATAATATCTTCCGGATTACGGCTTCTCTCCCTGCCTCTGACATAAGGTACAATACAATAGCTGCAGAAATTATTACAGCCGAACATGATGTTTACTCCGGCTTTAAAATGATATTTACGGTCGTTCGGAAGATTTTCTACAATCATATCCGTGTTCTTCCAAAGATCAATTACCATACGTTTTGAATCAAGACGTGTCTGCAAAAGTTCAGCAAGCTTAAAGATATTATGAGTTCCGAAGATAATATCGACAAAGCGATAGCTGGTTTTTATCTTTTCTACAGCTGTCGCCTCCTGCATCATACAGCCGCAAAGTGCAATGATCATACCCGGATGCTTTTGTTTTAGCTTACCAAGATATCCAAGCCTTCCATAGACGCGGTTATTGGCATTCTCTCTTACTGTACATGTATTATAGAGTACAAAATCCGCATCCTCGGTATCTGTCTCTTCATAACCGATCTGTTTTAAAATCCCTGAGATTTTCTCAGAATCCCTGCTGTTCATCTGACAACCGAAGGTTTCAATGTGATAGGTCTTTTTCCTTCCGGTCTTTGCATATTCCAAATCAAAGGTTCCCTTTAGTTCATTCATGATCTGAAGCTGCTTAGCTGCCTCCAAATCGTTCACATTTGCAGTGTTTTTTTCCATTGCTTCTAAAAACTCCTTATCTATATAATCATACTTCCGAATTCGAAAATCAGATACTTCAATTCCTCAAAGGTCTGCATCCGATACAAAAAGTCCAGTGGGAACGTTGCTTCCTCTTCCACGGTTTCTATGGTTAAAGCCGGTTTTTTGAATACCTCGGAATAATAATGTACGGTATTTCCTCCGCTATCACCGTTATCTACCTCTTCCTCCGGCGGCATCAGTACATAATCGGTAATATCCTGAAAACGGCTTGCAATTTTCAATTGTCTTTCATTATAGCTGTCCGGCATCTGGCTCCGGTAATAATAGATTTGTTTTCCTCTGGAATGAAAATCCAGGAATCCTCTCGTCCGATACTCATGAAAAAGCCTAATCAGTGCTTTTGTCTCATTTTCACTTGCAGGGGTATCCAAGCTATGTTTCGGTTTCCAGAGACGGCAAGGAAAATTACGATTGATATCGACCCCTCTACCATTATACTTCCACTCCGTGTAGGGTTGCCCCATTGCCAGGCATTGTTTCTTCAGCTCCGGATTGCCAATCACATCATAGCCCTTTAATGATACCATATAACCATCCGGATTTAACAGCGGAATGATCAGGATGGTAAATGTTTGTAACAATTCATTGATACAGGCACCGTAAAGCATCTGCACATACTCTTCCTTCAGATACAGATTGGGACTTTTCAGCTTCTTCATCAAATCATTCTTCTGTTCTCTATAATTCACATAAAACTCTGCATAATACTCAATGATTCGTAGTAAGATTACCGGATTGATTGTTTCCCTACCATGTACTCCTCCGCAGCAAACCATATGTTTTTGACCTGATCCAAGTTTAAGCAAAACTATGTCACGATTGTCGTGAGACTCTCCAATCGTGACATATTTGATTATCGTATGATATTGTTTTGCTAATGCCTTAATAGCCAAAATAATCTTATCATAATCATAGTCTTTATCCGTCAAATCTACTATCATGTCAGCACCTGCAAATTCACATTCACATCATTTTATGCGTGAATCGGCGGCTTTATGATAAAGGTTAAAAACATTCTAAGAATACCCGAATGATCCCGAAAATTACTTCTACTCGTTACCTTTTTCTTATTGTTCGTTATAGAAGATCTGTGCGATCGGTGAATCCTTTGATAGGATCAATGTCTTATTCTCTCCGATCAGAGAAGCCCTCGCTGTCTCCAGAGAACGGATGAAGGTATAAAATTCTGCCCTGTCTTTGTCTGAGTATGCCTTTGACAGGATTCTCATATACTCAGCCTCACCTTCGGCAGTAATCTTAGCTGCCTGCGCTTCTGCATTGGATACACTGATTGCCACTTCTTTATCTGTAGTATTCTTGATCTTTTGAGCCTCCGACTTTCCCTCTGCAGTATAGGTTGCTGCGATCTGGGCACGTTCGGAAATCATTCGATCAAATACTGCGTTCTTATTGTCACTGGGCAGATCCAGATGCTTTGTCTCAACGGATATTAAATCAATACCGTATTGTTCCATCGTCGTACCGATGCTGTTCATGAACGCCTGGTTGAGCTCACCATCTCTTCCACTGATGACATCTGCCTGAGAAAGGCCGCTGATGACAATTTTCATGGAATTGTAGACGGTAGAATCAAGTCTGCTCTCAGCCTGACTGACGGATGCATTCAGGGTCTGTGCAAATTTAATCGGATCTTTAATCTTCCATAACACGTAGCTATCAGCTACCATGGTCTTCTTATCCATCGTAATGACATCGGATTCGGGCATATCATAGAACTGGATATTCTTCGGAACTACTGCAATGGTCTCAATAAAAGGTGTTCTGACGGATAACCCGGCTTCGCTAATGACACGCTCGATCTTACCGAATCTTTTTACCAAGGTATATTGGTTTTCTTGTGTAATAATTGCTGTAGAAGATAATACGATCATAATAGCAACTATGATGACAGCCAAAAGAATTCCCGTTATCTTTTTACCTTTTTTCATTTTTTATCCCCTCCTTCGATCAAACTGTCCAAAGGCAGGAGCTTGGAAACTCCGTTATCACCACTGTCGATGATTACCTTAAGGGAAGGAAGTACATCCTCCATAGTCTCATAGAACATGCGTTGTTTTGTGATTGTAGGGTTCTTCATATATTCAGCAAACATCTCATTGAATTTGGCTACCTCAGCGTTTGCTTCATTCATTCTCTGCGTTTTCTGTGTCTCAGCCTCTTGTAATATCTGATCTACCTTGGCATCAGCCTTAGGCAGTTCCTCGTTACGATACTTGTTGGCATTATTAACTTCAGTTTCTTTGCCCTGCTTTGCGGTCTCTACTGACTTAAAGGCTTCCATAACCTGGTCTGTCGGAGGTTCGGCATCCTGAATTGTGATATTTACAAGCTGGATACCGATATCCTGCTTACTGAGCTTATCTAGGATTGATGCCTTAATTGCAGATTGAATCTCATTTTTACCGGTAGTGATTACGCTGTCTACGGTATAGCTTCCGATGACCATACGGATGCTGCTCTGGGCAATATTCTTTAATATTGTCACCGGCTCAACTGATGCATACAATGCCTTAACCGGGTCCGATACCTTATATTCCACGAAGAAATCGACATTGACAAAATTAAAATCATTTGTAATCATCATAGATTCCAGTTCATTCTTCTCGTTGGTCGTCATATCATAGCCGATGGAGAAACCCTGGATTGTCGTATCAACCTTCTGTACTCTCTGTACAAAAGGGATCTTAAAATGAAGACCTGCCGTACTTACTGTCTTAGCTTTACCAAAGGTAGTTACGACTGCCTGCTCCTGCTCCTTAATCGTGAAGAAGGAACCAAATACAAGGATTGCAAGAACTGCTAATACGATCAGGACTCCTACGATTTTTCCAAAACGTTTCATAAAGCTCATAAAACCGTTTCCTGAAGGAAAATCATATATCTTTTTTTCTTCCATTTACTTATCCTTATTCCTTTCTAAAATACTTGCCTGTTGTTAAAATTCATGATAGTACTCGATATTGTAGCCTATTTTCTGATCTGTCCATTACCGAAAACAATATATTTTGTCGTCGTCAATGCCTTCAATCCCATCGGCCCTCTTGCATGCAGCTTCTGAGTACTGATTCCGATCTCGGCTCCAAAGCCAAATTCATATCCGTCCGTAAATCTTGTAGAAGCATTCACATAGACTGCTGCAGAATCAATCTCGTTAAGAAACTTCATCGCATGATCATAATCCTTTGTGACAATTGACTCTGAATGCTTTGTACTGTAACGATTGATATGTACAATCGCTTCTTCGATGCTGTCAACTACCTTCAGGGAGATGATTTTATCAAGATATTCTGTGCCGTAATCCTCCTCGGTTGCAGGTACGCAGCCCTTGGATATATTACAGCCGCGTTCATCGGCACGGATTTCGATCTCCTTGGCATGAAGTCTGTCATAAAGCAATGGTAGGAACTCCTTGCTTACCTTCTCGTGAATCACTAACGATTCACAGGTATTACATACTCCCAGACGCTGAGTCTTGGAATTATCTATGATATCAAGTGCCATTGTAAAGTCCGCATACTCATCGACATATACATGACAGTTGCCGGTCCCCGTCTCAATTACCGGTATCGTGCTGTTTTCGACTACAGTCTTGATTAGCCCTGCACCGCCTCTGGGAATTAACACATCAATATAGCCATTCATTCTCATGAATTCTTTCGCTACTTCCCTGGAGGTGTCCTCGATCAACTGTATGGCATCCTCATTACATCCAGCCGCCTTTAGACCATTTCTCAAAGCTTTTACAATGACTTGGTTGGAATGAATGGCATCGCTGCCTCCCCTTAAGATGACAGCATTTCCTGTCTTGAAGCATAGACCAAAAGCGTCTGCTGTGACATTTGGTCTGGATTCATAAATTATTCCAATGACTCCAAGAGGAACCACCTTCTGACCTATCGTTAATCCATTGGGACGTACTGTCATGGATAAGACCTCTCCAATCGGATCCGCTAAAGCACAGATATCCTTCAATCCGTCCGCCATAGCAGCAAGACGTTCCTTCGATAATCTCAGTCTGTCAATCAGCGAGCTTTTTACACCGTTATTGATTTCTGCCTTTACATCGATTTCATTTGCCGCAAGGATTTCCTCCTCTGCATCAAGTAACGCCTGCGCACATGATTGCAGAGCTTTGTTCTTTTCCTCCTGCCCCATCAGATTTTGTGTAACCGCAGCTTTTTTAGCATTAGAACCAAGCTGTTCAAGATAATTCATAGGACACTTCCCCCCCTTATTTTGTACTGTAATAACCTTTCAGGGAAGAGTTTCTCCCCTCTTTTTGGGGAGAATTTTCTCCCCCTCTATTTTAAGTACTGTTATAAATTCTTAGGGAATGTTTCTCCCCCTCTACTGCTTTCACAATAGATTATCCTGGTTGGTGTTACGATAATATCTGTTCCGATATCATGCTGTTCGGTATTTAAACTTTCAAACAATTGAAAATCATAAGCTAACGCCACCTTACAAAACTGTTCCGGTGGATGCTTCACCAGATATTTGTCAAAATAACCTGCACCAAAACCAATTCTCCCTCCCCTTTGATCAAAGGCCAGTCCCGGCATGAGCATGAGCTGTTTGCTTTCCTTCCCCTGATATCGTATGGCTTTCTCGGGTTGTGGCTCTGATATACCAAAGCTGCTGATTTCAAAGCCTTCTAAAGCAGGAATCCTGTAAAACTCCATCTCCGGACCTTCCACACGCGGGACAAAGACCTTCTTACCCACCTGCAATGCTATATTAATCAAAAGATGGGTATCCGGCTCAGTACCAAAAGATACATAAGCAAATAAGCTCTCACACGCTTCATATTCCTGCAGAGAAAGAAATTCCGCAAGCAATGCTGAATCATATTGTTGCCGCTCCTCAACCGTTAGATTAAGACGTCTATGTTTCATTTCCTTCCTGAGCTGTTCCTTTGTCATATTCTATACCTTTTTCTTTATAATCATTTTAAAGGGAAATTATGATTTCATTAAAATACTTCCTTACCGATCAGATCACAATTCTTTTTTCAAATCGGAAGCCTTAGTTACCGAACCGTCCGGATTTACAAAGGAAACCTGCTCTATCGTACCTCGCAGGTTTTGGCGGACAGCGGCAATATATTCTTTACGCAGACGATCCTGTTCCTGTTTTTCCTCTTCGGTAAGACCTTCCTTTTGTGCCTTATGATATAATTCATTGATTCTTTCAATTCTTGTACTTTCCATTAGTAAACCTTTCTATTTCTGATATTGTTTGGAGGTGATGTAATCCATAATGTTAAAATTCTCTGCCTTGTTCGCAGGAAATAAGGTTCCGATCTCTTTTCCTTCCATGATCAGATTGATATTTCTGACATTATCCCCATTGGTGATCACCATATCAGCACCTGATGCAGTTGCAAGCTTGGCTGCTGACACCTTGGTAGCCATGCCGCCGGTACCGACACTGCTGGCTGAATCCTTCGCCATATCCATGAGATGTTCATCAATCTTGGCCACGCAGGAAATCAGCTTAGCCTCCTTATTTTTATGAGGATCATCCGTATATAGGCCGTCAATATCGGATAACAGGATCAGAAGATCGCCCTCAACCAACGCAGCAACGATAGCTGACAGAGTATCATTATCACCGAAATCAAGATCCAGCTCCTCTGTGGATACTGTATCATTTTCATTAACAATCGGAATGACTCCCATTCGGAACAGCTCACCAAAGGTGTTTTTCGCATTATATCTGCTAATTTCATTAATCATTGTATATTTTGTAATCAGAATCTGTGCAGCAGTCTGATTATATTCCGCAAAAAGCTTCTGATAAACCATCATCAGACTCGCTTGACCGACAGCAGCGCAGGCTTGTTTGACAGAACGCTCCTTGGGACGATCCTTAAGACCAAGTGCTTTTCTGCCTACCGCAATTGCTCCTGATGTTACTAAAATAACATCCTTACCTTGATTACGCAGGTCAGTCAAAATTCTGACCAGACGTTCCATTTTGTCAAGATTTAAGCTTCCTGTCTCCGGATGCGTCAATGAGGAAGAACCTATTTTAACAATGATTCTTTTCTTATCCTTTAAAAATTCTCTGCCGTACATAATCTCCTCCATGTTCTGATCGCCTTTCTGTAAACAGCCTCTATTGCGGCCTTATTACAGTTCGAATTCTAGAATGATAGCATATGATCTATACTCGTTTAAAGTATTCTTAAGCTCAGCATTATACACATGCTTATATGATAGCTTATACTGTAGCTTTATATCTGCCTGCAATGGCTTCAAAAACCTTAATCCCATCAATTGCAGCGGAAGTGATACCGCCGGCATAGCCCGCTCCTTCACCACAAGGATAAATTCCCTTGATGTTTGCTTCAAAGAACTCATCCCTGTGAATCCTTACCGGTGACGAGGTCCTGCTTTCAACGCCAGCAAGTACTGCATCATCAGCACCAAAGCCCTTGATTTTTTGATCAAAAGCAAGAATTCCCTCCTTCAAAGCTTCCAGAATATCCTTTGGCAGACAATGCTGCAAGTTTGTTAGCCGATAGGCTCCTTTGATATTCGGAGTAACATTTCCTATTGTAACACTATCCCTGTTATTTAACAAGTCACCGAACAACTGCACGGGAACAGCACCCCTGCCTGCCTGATAGGCTGCATGTTCCAGTTGTCTCTGAAAAGCAACTCCGGCAAGCGGACCCTCCTGACCAAAATCCTCCGGTTGTACGGTAACGACGATGGCACTATTGGCATTCTCTTCATTTCTTAAGTAATTGCTCATTCCGTTCACAGCAAGATGTCCGGGCTCTGAGGATGCATTAACGACAAAGCCTCCCGGACACATGCAGAAGGAGTAGACACCTCTGCCACCCTTCGTCTGATGGGTTAATTTATAATCTGCCGCCGGAAGTTCTTGATACCTGTTTCCGTATTGTACCTGGCTGATCAGACTTTGTTTATGTTCAATACGAAGACCGATGGCGAAGGGCTTCGGTGAAAGGAACAGTTTGTGTTTTGTTAACAAAGAAAAGGTATCTCTGGCACTATGTCCTATTGCAAGTATTAATACCTCACAGGGGATTTGCTCTTCGTCATCCAGTATTACTGCCTTTAGGACTCCACCTTCTGTTACAAGGTCTGTCAGCTTCGTACCGAAGCGTACCTCTCCACCTAAGCTGATAATTTCCTTTCTCATATTCTCAACAACATTTCGTAGCTGATCGGTACCAATATGGGGTTTATTCAGATACAAGATATCGGAGGGAGCACCGAAGCTGACAAAGGTCTCCATAACCAGGCGATACCGATGATTTGCATCCTTCACCAAGGTATTGAGCTTCCCGTCAGAAAAGGTTCCTGCTCCTCCTTCTCCGAACTGAACATTGCTCTCCGGCTTTAATGCTCCGCTCGACCAGAAATGTTCTACCGACTCAACTCTTTTCCTTACCTCTTCTCCTCGCTCGACCACCAGTGGCTGATATCCGTGTTTTGCCAGCAGATAGGCTGTAAAAAGACCAGCCGGGCCTGTTCCGACAACAATGGGACGATGGGCCAGGCTTTGTGTGCCCCTTGGACAAAAGCTATAATGCTCCACCTGTACGGTGGATATGTTCGGATTTCTGCTTTTGCTGATAAAGAGCTCCTCATTCTCCTTCCCGGACAAACGCATGGAAACCTCAACTGTATAGATATATTTAATGTCTTCTCTCCTGGCATCAATGGATTTCTTTGCAATCGAATATCCTTCGATTTTGTGGGAAGCGACTCGAAGTGCTTTCGCTATTGCATTTCTTAAATCCTCTTCTGTATGTCCGAGGGGAAGCTTAAGCTGTGTGATCCTTATCATTTTTTCCCATTCCTTACTGATTTAAGACTTATGTTATAATTGTATCATTTTATCTATCTTACACTTGTTCTGTCTTATGCATTATCCGGAATATATTCCCGCTATGATATCAATTATCTAGATATCATTTATTCAGGCATCATTTCATTCGGCATTAATGATCAACTCAACATTTATCTAGGTATAATTCACTATATAAATTACTTTTTCATACTTGCAGCTGTTCCGGCCAGATAGCCGCTACTCCATGCCCATTGGAGGTTATAACCACCGCAGGTACCATCTACATCAATTAATTCTCCCGTAAAATATAAGCCTTTATGGAGCAGAGATTCCATACTGATCGGATCGATTTGTGCGGTACTTACTCCACCGGCGCAAACCTGCGCATTCTCAAAGGAATTGGTTGCATTGATTGAAAGCTCAAATCCCTTGATTTGATGGACGAATGACTCCAACTCCTGATCTGTTACACGGTTTACGGGTGTGGTCGGATCCGAGCCCGCTTCCTTAATCAGGATATAATTCAGCTTATGATTGAGTAAACCAACCAACATCTCTTCGTAGGTCAGCTTAGGATTGTGTTTGATGCGTTTCTTCAGTAACGGCAGTATGTCTACTTGGGGAATTTCTTTTAAAAAATCAAGTTTCAGACATGTTTTTCTTCCGTCGGCCAATGCCTTAGCAATAAATCTGCTGACTTGAAGAACAGGAATTCCGGAAATCCCGTAGTCTGTAAAAATAACTTCTCCTGTCTCTTCAGATAACGTTTTCCCATCTGCCATCGCTGTGACCTTTGCTGCGGTACGAACTCCTGATACCGTCTTACAGTTTTTATTCGGTGATTTTAACTGCACCAATGCCGGCAACGGTTGAAGGATGGTATGCCCAAGCTCCTTTGCCAACTGATAGCCACTGCCATCAGAGCCAAGCTGTGGGGAGGCACAGCCCCCTGCTGCAAGAATTAGCTTATCACTATGATAAGTATATTGCGAATGATCCGGAGCTTCAGTGACTACGGTATAGTCCGGTTTTCTGATTTTTACCGCCTTTTCGTTATAACGTATCCTGACACCCAGACGTTCACATTCCATCTGAAGAACCTGTAGTATACTGGCTGCCTGTTCAGAATTCGGATAATAATAACCGTCTCTTTCTTTTGGGTAAATGCCAAGCTCTTCAAAAAATAATAGCGTTTTCTGCACATCAAAACAGGACAGCACCTTCATGGCAAATGCGCTGTCATTGGATCTGTAGCACTCCGGGTTCTGTTCAAGATTCGTAAAATTACACTTGCCATTACCGGTCGCCAGTATTTTCTTTCCTGCTTTTTCTTTACGCTCCAACATCAGAACAGAGCTTCCGCCTCTTGCAGCTGCAATTGCTGCCATTAGGCCGGAAGCTCCTGCTCCGATGATAATCACGTCATAATCCACTTGAACAGCCTCCCGTCTACCAATGTTTGTTTCATTATATTTGAACCGGGGCATTATTTCAAGCATTTCTTTGATTTGCTTATCTTTCAAATGTTATTCTTTCATTTATTTCTTAATTGCTTCTCTGGTTTGCATTATTCTTTAGCTCGAATAGCTTTCCAGCAGGGAATACAGCTCGTCCAGACTATTCACATAGATCCCGTGACTCAAAGCAATCCGATCCTCTTCGGGTAACTCCTTGGCAAGAATATGGGTATAGCTGTATACACTCTTTAAATCGCTGTTATAAACTACAACAAATCCATCTTTCACAACCACATAAAAACGGTAAGGTACAAAATCCTCATTATAAGTCTTCTTAATCTCGATGATATCACCGGAAAATCGCACCAATTCATACGAGATCAATCCCTTATTATATTCGGATAAGGGCATATCACCCATATAACCCGCCAGGTAGTCCAACACCTGAGTTCTGGTTAATCCGACCAGTGTTGCAGGAGGATTGAGCTTTTGAGTCTCTGTTTTATTCGTCTTCATATTATATATCTCTAAGATGTATTCTGTACTCGGCTGGACAGTCGTCTCCGACTCTTCTCCAACAGCCTGGCTTTGCTGTTCTGTCATTGGTGTCGGTGATACTGTCTGTGTCAGTGAAAGTAGCTTATCCTTTCTTTCAATCGCTTTCTGATTGAAATCATTCAAAGCATGTAGATAGCTCATATAATAGCAGGCACTGAATATAAAACACATCAGTGCAAAGCTTCCGAGATAAATTGATGCCTTCTTCAGGTTCATTCGAAACCACTCCTTTGGCTCAATTATCTCCAATTTTCACATATTTATACAATTTAAGGGCTGTTGAAATATTACGTGATTATTTCAGCAGCCCTGTCATCTTCTATTTTATTTACAGCATATGCATTTTTTTAAGAATTCGTATGATGCTTCCGCTTTTTGGAACAAAAGCAAGCTCTTGCTCGTTCACACCTTTCATCAGAATCAATAAAGCGAAATATACAATCACCGCCGTTATTATGGATACCAGTGTAGAAATCAGTACATTCCCTGAAAAATGTATCATTCCCTGATATACGAAATACGTAATAACACCCATCAAACCGGCGCTGACAGTAGGAATCAGGAAGGTCTTCACAATCTCCTGCTGATAGTTCAGATGCTTTGCGATGGCGATCCAGTTCAGGATACATACCACCATCGGGAAGGTAACATTACCGATGACGAGAGCATAGGTACTCATCGGAGTAAAATACAGCAGACAGAACACCAATATCACATGAATTCCCAAGGAGATTGCCGAATTAATGACGGGGATTCGAAGGCGGTTGATTCCCTGCAAGACAGCTGTCGTTACCGTGGACAATGCATAGAACACGATTGAGATGGAGCCAAGCATCATGATATTAGTCGATAGTTCATTACTGTCTTTAAACAACAGATATAGAATAGGGGAGGCAAGCACACCCATACCGACTGCGGAGGGAATGGCAATGATCATATTGAATTTTACAGCTGCATGCAGCTTATTATGAATAGAGCTCATCATTCCTCTTGCCATGTCTGCCGCCATGGTTGTTACGATTGCCGCTCCGATTGCAGTAGCGATGGATACCGGAACATTGGTTAACAATCTGTACTCTCCGCTATAGATACCCGTCAGAGTATTACGATAGCCTTCGATATAAAGCTGCCCTGCCACTGCTCCATTTTCAGCCTTCAGTACCGGAAGGTCAAAGCCTGCAATCATCTTAGTGGACATGATATGACCAAACAGCGAACCATCCAACAATCCACTGATCTGATACACGGTCTGACTCAATATGATGGGTGCGATTGTTATAATCAAAAGCTTAAATACATCACGGTATGACTCTCGGACTCCTTGAGTATCATGGCGCATCTGTTTATTCAATACCGGCTTGTATACTACAAATACAAATAACAGGAATAATAACCCGATACACGCCCCTGTGAAGGTTCCAAGCGTACCTCCCGCTGCTCCGTAGGAGGCCACATTGATTGCCACACTGTTATATTTTACCAGGAACCAGGCAGCCGTAACGCTCACGATTGCATTGATTATTTGTTCCAGTACCTGCGATACAGCGGTTGGAATCATTGTATTCTTACCCTGGTAAAAACCTCGCAATACTCCCATGATTGAGAAAACGAAAATGGTGGGTGCCAGTACCATAAGAGGCAAAGTAGTATTCGAACTTTTGAAGATCGCCTTTGCAAGAAAACCCGCTCCGAAGAATACGATCAGAGTAGCCAGCAGGCCGACCACCGCCGCAAATGCCATCGCACACAGGAACACCCGGTAAGAATTTCGATGCTCCTTATTCACTCTGCGAGCCGCTACCAATTTAGATACGGCAAGAGGTATACTGTAGGAGGAAAGAATCAGGGCGATATTATACATCTCGAAGGCATTCGTGTAATAACCCATGCCCTCCTTTCCGATGATCCGGACCATGGGAATTCGATAGATCAATCCAATGATTCTCACCAGGATGGAGGCAGCTGCTAATATGCTTCCCTGTACCAGAAAATGATTACGTTTGCTATGTGATGACATATTCTTGCTCCTCTAAAACATCTTTTGTTATTTCAATTCTTTCCTTTGTTCATTTCTAAGGATGAAAGATAATTAACCATGTTAAATTTATCATTCAAGTTTTATCTGTCATTCAAGCTTTATCTGTCATTCAAGCTTTATCTGTCATTCAAGTTTTATCTGTCATTCAAGCTTTATCTGTCTAATTGATTTTTACATCACCTGTTCGATCATTTGGAAATAAAGCGATATAGGTCTTTCCGGGATTAATCGTGAGCTCTGCCCCTGTCTCATCATAATATCTCATAAAATGCTTGGCTTCATTCTTCTTCCAGGTGATCGGAACCATCTTACCATTTGTAATATAGATTCCCTTTCCGGCAGCATTTTTTAAGTCCATCGTCTGATATCCTTTTTTATCGATGTTCCATTCCTTCACAAATTGTATGATGACATTCTTGAAGGTAAGCTGCTTCCCTGTATTGGAATCCTTATGTGCTCCTCCGAACTGATAACGATAATAAAGTTTGTCGGTTGAATTATAGGTGAAATAAGGTGAGGTATAAGCAGAAAAATCTAAAACGATCTTTTCTGCATTCTTATCGGAAGTCAAAGCTGTATCCTCTTGATAGAACGAGAAATGAGCCTGATCTTCTTCAGAATATTCTGTTTTAAATTTCTTAACTTCGATTCCCTTTAACATACCCTTCTGGGTTGCAAAGGCATTATGCGGAGCCTTAATGGAATGATCCCGAAAAAAAACGATACTATCCATATTGGAGTTTCCGTCAATTTCATCTACTCCAAGCTCTTTCACCTTAGCTCTTGCGTATTTGGTTCCGCCGTAATGTATGTAAATCGCATCATATTCGTCTGCGATGCTGACGAAATAATGTCTGGCACTGCGTGTTGAGCCAATTCTGTCCCCCTGATAATTCTCGCCGATACCCAGGAGTCTTGTAATGCCGCCCTCTACGATGCACTCATATACAATATCTGCCTGGCTGATTCCCCACTGGTTGGAGACGCTTTTAAAATTATTAAACTGAAAGGCAATCGGACGCTTTGTTCCGATTTCCTTCGATACCCACTGACCGTTTAGCCAGCTGATCATGTCGTTCTCATGATTAGGATCTTCCTGTATCGGTGTAGCAACAGCCGTCGCAGTCACTTCAGCATCCGTCTCCGGAGCCTGCGTTACAGAAGGATTATTCGCATCATAGTTCTTCTGATATTCACTGATCACATCTCCATCATATCCGCTTTTTTTATTGCATCCCATAAATAGAAGCATTGTTGCTGCAAGAAGTAAATAATATGTAATTTTCTTCATGTACGGTCCATACCTTTCCTTGGAATTTTACTATAACCGCAAAATACATTTGAGGTTTTACTCTCAAGTCATTTTTGAGGTTTTATCTCAAGTTATTTTTGAGGTTTTACCCTTAAGTTATTTCTGAGGTTTTACCCTCAAGTTATTTCTATGGATTAACCTCAGGCTATTTCTAAGGGTTTACTCAGGTTTATCTGAGAATCTGCACACTCTCCAAAACCTCGCGCTGCTTGTCCTCCATAAGCTTTCGTTCCTCTTCCTCCATATGATCGTAGCCGAACAGATGGAACATACTGTGAGTAGTTAAAAAAGCCAATTCACGTTTCAGTGAATGACCGTATTCTGTTGCCTGCTGCTTTGCCCGCTCTAGGGATATCACGATATCCCCCAAAATTAATTCTCCTGTCTCAGGGTGAAAATAGGAAGCAACTTCCTCCTCAAGTCGGGAAAAATCACCGGGCAGTTCATAATCTACTGCCGGAAACGACAAAACATCTGTGGGCGCATCTACATCCCGGTATTCCCTGTTGATTACTTTGATCTGTTCGTTATCTGTCAGCAGGATGCTGACTTCTGCTTCATAAGGACAGTCCACGTACTCCAGGCAGGCCTCCACAACCTTCTTCTCCATTTCTTCAAAATCAAACTCGAACTCCTCTGTAACCTCATAGTCAAAGTGAATTGTCATGGCTGCTTCGCCCCTTTCCTAATAAAATATTAGCTTCGAAGATAATTCCTGCCTTAATATAATTATTTTTTTACTTGTTGAATTCTTTTTCGTAAAAATCCTTCAATACCTTGAATTCCTTTAAGGACAGATTAACCCCGTCAAAAGTACCTTTATCCATACGCATCTGGAAAATGTTATCGATAATTTTATTGGTAGAATATTTATTATCCTCAGATTTCTCTATGTATTCTATCGTAGATACAATATTATCAGATAACATGACAATCGCTGCTTCCACTGAGTTAGGCTTATCATACTTGATATTATGCTCTTTCAGAATCGCCTTCAGTTCCTTGGGGAAGGAATATTCCTCTGCAATAGCTAATCCTTCTTCAATATAATTCTTACCTCTTAACTTACCAATCTCATGATACAGACCACCAGCCTTGGCTAACAACTCGTTAGCTCCGACCTCTTTTGCAGCACGGTATGATAAATCACCTATCTTTAAGGCATGCACATAGATGGCCTCCGAAGCTTGCTTTAGCTTGCGAAGCAGTTCATTCTCCTCCGAACAGAGGATGTCGTAGCTGGGTCCACTTTCTTCGGTGGTTTTCTGCTGTTCGATTATTTCCTCACTTTGATTAGACGATGAAGCAGATGGTTCGGTTCCAACATTTGCCACATCAACTGTATTTACTTCATCCGTGGTATTAATTAAAATAATATCCGCTTCTTCCGACACATCCCCGGTAGTATTCTTCTTTCCTGACTCATCATAGACAAGACATAATAAAAAGGCGGTAACAAGTACCGCTAAGATACTGAACAGAGAATTTAAGTAATTATAGTTTACATCTTTATTAAAGATAAAATTATTAATAACAAAGGAAAGCGTAACATTGGTAGAAAGAATAATGATGATCACATATACTGCGGTTGCCTTAGCTCTTAAGGCCCCGGACAGCAGACACATCATCGCTCCGATTACCATGATCTGGATTACCAGCTCTAAGCCCAGCGATAAGGAAATTGCCATGATGATGGTGAGATTAAAATGAAACAGCATTCCAAGCTTATTATCAATCAACATCGCTATCAGTAATCCGCCTACCATCCAGAAGCAGAACATATAGGGCTTAGGAATAAATAGCAGAAGGCAGATCGCGCAAAGATATCCCAGCGTAATGATCGTCCTGGAGAGCCTTTTCTGCAGGATACTTACTTCATTGGCGCGGATATAAAATGTAGCAACTGCGGTTAATACCATGGTAAGAATTGCAATTTTGGCAACCTCCAGGAAAGAATTTTTATATAGATATCCCGGTACAATCGCTGCAAACATGGACAATATGGGAAGTATGGTGATAAGTATCGACTTTTTACCTGTTTTCATCTCGGTTTCCTCTGATCTTTTCGGATTTGTAATGAATGCGACTCACTTTTTTATGCTTATCCTTCTCAGATGTTCTGTCATCATACCTTTTCTGCCTTTCTTCGTAAGCATCATAGGCTTTTACGATCCTCTGAACCAATGGATGTCTGACCACATCCTGGCTGGTCAGGAAGGAAAAACCGATATCTTCGATTTTTGATAACACCTTTAGCGCTACATCAAGACCGGACTTGCTACCTAACGGTAAATCTTTCTGAGTCTGGTCTCCCGTGATCACTACCTTGGAGCCGAAACCGATTCTCGTCAAAAACATTTTCATCTGTGCCGGTGTAGTGTTCTGTGCCTCATCCAGTATAATAAATGCATTTTCCAGGGTACGTCCCCTCATATATGCGAGCGGAGCAACCTCAATCAGACCTTTTTCCGTATTCTTAATATAAGCTTCCGGACCCATAATCTGATATAGTGCATCATATAAGGGTCTCAAATAAGGGTCTACCTTACTCTGTAGATCCCCAGGTAAAAAGCCCAGCTTCTCCCCAGCCTCAATCGCAGGACGGGTTAAAATAATCTTGCTGACTTCATCATTTTTAAATGCGGTGATTGCCATTGCCATTGCGAGATAGGTCTTACCAGTACCTGCCGGACCAACCCCGAACACGATCATCTTTTTGCGTATTTGATCGACATAGGTCTTCTGTCCAAGTGTCTTAGGCTTGATCGGCTTTCCGCTAATCGTATGGCAGATCAAATCCTTATCTATCTCAACAATTGCTTGTTCTTTATCTTCATAACATAGGGAAATAGCATAGTTCACATTTTGTTCCGTGATCTGATTTCCCCTTCTGGAAAGCTCCAGAAGCTGAATAAATACACTTTTTGCTTTTGTGACATCCTCTGCTGCACCTACTACCTTAACCTCACCGTTTCTTGCGATAATCGTTACATTGAAGGCACGTTCTATTATTTTTGCATAGGCATCAAAACCGCCAAAAACATTTTTTTCATGTTCAGCAGGAATATCAATGATTGTCTCCATTATGCTCATCTGTTGGCTCTATCCTCCACTCATTTTCCTGTATTAATCTATATTTCCAGGCGGGCTCCTCAACCACAATTCTTCCCCTGGCAATACAGCGATTGTCCTTAATTGTTATTTTTACATTATTCTCGATAATTAAAACATCATTTTCAATTAATTTGTCTATATATCTTTCCAGCCGCACATTGGCTATATTTATTGCTTCCTCCTCGGTGTACTTAAGCTTCGCTTCATTATATTCCCGTGTCGTAATCCTCCCGATTCGAAAAGGAAGGTAAAAGTTGTCGGTAATATGGAGCGTTTTTTCGTTTACAATTATATCATACATGGGATAGGAATATCTAGGATTATATAAAAATAATTTCTTCTGAAAAGCGTTCAAATAGTACCCTTTCTTCTCTTTTCCGGTGTAAAACTTCTTCTTATAATTTATGGAAAAGGTATTTTTATAATCATAAAAGGTTTTACACCTGATATCAGCATCCGCCACTACCGTATCCTTACCAAGAAGCTCATCAAAATCACCCATGATATTGATAATCCCGGATACCAGGATCTCCCCCTTTTTTACTACCTCTCCTTCTGAAACCATAGGTGTTCCGGTACGTGTGATAATTGATTGTATGATTGCATCCTTTGCTGCTACTATATGACTTGGTTTTACTGTCTTCGCAGCTGAAATTGGCATGTTCGTCTCCTTAATCTTGATCATGAGACGGGTTCCTTTAATTTCTGCCGATACCCAGCCAATATCATGATAAGCCAACCGCATTGTCTCTTCGATTTCCTGACAGTTGACTTTACTTTTCTTAATTCCGGTATAGATATAATTATCTTCTAGAAATTTTGTCAGTGCCTCCGGTGTATACTTTCCACAACCGGAGAAGCTGATATCCCAAATGTATAGAGAAAAGATATAAATCAATGCCAGACATAGAATTACTCCAGCGAAGAAGACCTTTCTTCTTCGATATCTATGTAAAAAAAATGGTATACCTGATTTTTTGATAATTCTCGGCAGTATTTTCGTTTTTTTTGCGATTGGTTTCAGCTTTTTATAGTTAGAGGCAAGAATATGAAATTGATAATGCTCTCCGGTCTTCTGAATATTCCATATGTTGATCTTTCGATTACAGCACAAATTAATAAACCGTTCCGGTGCTATTCCACCGATTCGGATGATCAGAACGCCCCTAAGCAAGAAAAACAGTTTCCTTAACATAGGATTCCCTCCCTGACTGCGAAATATCCATCATTGGTAATAGATCGCCCGTATATAGCCGGTAACACGCATCTCATCCTCAGTAAAATATAGAATATTCAGATTCTTCCCTTCGATACAGACCCGGCATAGCTTAGTTTGAACCTTGATTACATTCCCATTATACTCAATGATCCCTTTATAATTTTCTACGCTCAATTCATTTCTGCCGGTTGCAGTAATAATCGGAGCACCTGCGAGAACGTCTGCCGGAAGCCCCAGCCTGCTCGAAACCTCTTCCATATAATTCAGATCGCGTTCCTTGGGCTTCTTTTTCTTTTGGAAGCCCTGATACAGAGTATTCTTTGCTTTTTTCTTAAATTCGTTATGGGATGACTTCGGAATTTTTTTCATATACACCTCCGCTTATGAACACGGATACTGTTAATAATATATGAAATCATTAGAATTAGTAGACTATACAAGATGAAACAGTAAAGTGTTTCTCTGAAATGAAACTATGATGAAGGGGTTGTTGCAAAACAATCCCTTCATCATAGTTTGTATGTTATATAGAAATATTGCAGATGTATTACAGCAGTCTGTACATCAGGATATCATCTACATACTCTTCATTCAGGATAAACTCCCGCACCAGTCTTCCCTGCTCCAGAAAGCCGTTTGCTTTATAAAAAGCAATGGCGCCTTCATTCGTAGAAAGTACGCGAAGTGAGATTTTCTTAAAGCCTTGCTGACTTCCCCAAGAGATGAGGTGCTCGATCAATACCCTGCCCACTCCCTTACCTTGAGTATCTGGATGAACTGCAATATAGAGCTCCATGACATGGCTATTGGATGCAAGACCGGTAGGATTATTAGCGCCTATATAGCCTGATACTTTACCTTCCAGCTCCGCAACGAATATTGTGTCCGCAGAATAACGTCCGGCATACTCCTCCAGTGATCTCTGTTTCATGGGGGCCGGTGTATTCGTACTGCTAAATACCATTTGATCTATTTTCATCATCTCAGGAAAATCTTCTTCCTGTAAAGCTCTGATTACTAAATTATTCATGTAACGACTCCTTATATTTGATTAATAAACGCAAAAAACTTCCAGCAGATATCTACTGGAAGTCTCTTTTCATGGATTAATATTTACGCTTTCTTGCCGCTTCAGACTTCTTCTTACGTCTTACGCTGGGCTTCTCATAATGCTCCCTCTTACGGATCTCCTGCTGGATACCTGCCTTCGCGCAGTTTCTTTTGAATCTGCGGAGAGCACTATCTAATGTTTCATTGTCTTTAACAACTACATTTGACATATTCTCACACCTAACCTCCCTCCAGTTGTATATTGTGCGTAGACAACTGTTTGGGTATTTTTTGAATAGCACTACAATGATTATATTATTGAGGTAGCTATTTGTCAATCAAATTTTATAGATAAACTTATAACTGCGTCATATTTTTGGAAAAACTATGCCAACTGATTGCCAAGGAAATCCTTCGCCTTCTCGATTGCATGATCGATACCGGCAGCATTCTTTCCTCCGGCCTGAGCCATATTCGGTCTTCCGCCACCGCCGCCTCCGACGAGTGCAGCTAACTCTTTAATCAGATTGCCCGCATGTGCTCCCTTGCTCATAGCTCCATCCGTAGCCATAACAAGAAGATTCACCTTATCCGGAGCCATAGCAGAGACGAGTACGATCACACCGTCGCTCAGCTTCTCCTTTAACTGGTCTCCAAGATTACGAAGCTCGTTCATATCCACATCCGCCAGTTTTACAGCCAAAAGCTTTACACCCTTCACTTCGGTTACCTGGTTCATGACATCTCCCAGAGAGTTGTTGGCAAGCTTGCTCTTCAGCTTCTCATTCTCTGATTTCAGTGCCTTGATTTCCTCAAGGTATGCCTCGATTTTACCTGTCAGCTGTGAAGGTTCCGTTTTTGCAGTTTTTGCAGCTGTAGCAAGTTCATTTTCCAGTTCTTTATAATATGCAAATACACCGTTGCCGGTCAGAGCTTCAATTCTTCTTACTCCTGCAGCAATTCCTGTCTCGGATAAAATCTTAAATACTGTAATCGTACCGGTATTGCTGACATGGGTACCACCGCAAAGCTCCTTGCTGTACTCACCCATGGATACGACACGGACATCATTCGCATATTTCTCGCCGAATAATGCCATAGCACCGGATTTCTTTGCTTCCTCGATGTTCATGACCTTGGTGGATACAGGTAAGCTGTTCGCAATCTGCTCATTCACCAATGCCTCCACCCTACTAAGCTCCTCTGCAGTAAGTGCAGAGAAATGGGTAAAGTCAAAACGCAGACGATCTTCATTTACCAATGAACCTGCTTGTTCTACATGTGTTCCAATTACCGTACGGAGTGCCTTCTGTAACAGATGGGTTGCGCTGTGATTCTTTGCTGTCGCAGCTCTCTGCGTTGTATTCACTTCAAGATTGACTCCATCACCCTTTTTGAAAATACCCTTAGTTACAGTACCAACATGTCCAATCTTACCGCCCTGCAGTTTAATGGTATCTTCAACCTCGAATTCAGCATCCCCACTACGAATCATTCCGCTATCTGCAGCCTGTCCACCACTGGTGGCATAGAAAGGAGTCTCCTTCACTAAGATAGTTCCCTTCTGTCCGGCAACCAATTCATCGGTCAGTTCGGATTCTGTTGTTAATACGGTAATTACAGAAGCATGGGATAGCTTATCATATCCGACAAATGCAGAAGTAATTGCAGCATCGATCTGTTGATATACTGATTCTTCGGCACCCATGTAATTGGTGGTTCCCCGGGCACTTCTTGCAGTTACCCTCTGAACCTCCATCGCTTCCTTAAAGCCCTTCTCATCTACTTCAAAGCCTTTTTCCTCCAAGATTTCCTTGGTCAGATCAATCGGGAAACCATAGGTATCATAAAGCTTGAATACATCCTCACCGGCAAGAACCTTCTTTTTGTCTTTTTCTAAAGCTTTTTCCATATCTGTCAGAATAGTTAAGCCCTGGTCAATGGTCTTGTTGAATTTCTCTTCCTCGATCGTAAGGAGCTTTAGGATGTATTCCTTCTTCTCCTCCAGCTCCGGATAGCCATCTTTGGATTCGGCAATGACTACCTTCGATAATTCAGCCAGGAAGGTTCCCTGAACCCCTAATAACCTTCCGTGTCTTGCAGCACGACGAAGGAGTCTTCTGAATACATAGCCTCTGCCCTCGTTGGACGGAATGATACCGTCAGAAGCCATAAAGGTTACGGATTTCACATGATCTGTAATCAGACGGATGGATACATCCTTCTTCGCATCGGTCTGATAAGTAACCTTTGCGATCTGGCAAACCTTATCGCGGATTGCCTTATTTGTATCAACATCAAAGATGGAGCTGACATCCTGAACAGCGGTAGCAAGTCTCTCCAGACCCATACCGGTGTCAATGTTTTTATTCTCAAGCTCAGTATAATTACCGTTGCCGTCACCGTTAAACTGGGTGAATACATTGTTCCAAATCTCAATGTAACGATCACATTCACAACCTACAGTACAGCCATCTTTACCACAGCCATATTTCTCACCACGATCATAATATATCTCAGAACAAGGGCCACAGGGACCTGCACCATGCTCCCAGAAGTTATCTGCCTTACCAAAACGGAAGATTCTCTCAGCAGAAATACCAATCTCTTTATTCCAAATCTCAAAAGCCTCATCATCATTTTCGAAGATGGACGGGTAGAGACGATTCGGATCTAGTCCGACTACCTTGGTTAAAAACTCCCAGGACCAGGCAATCGCTTCATGCTTAAAATAATCCCCAAAGGAGAAGTTACCAAGCATTTCAAAGAAAGTACCATGTCTTGCTGTCTTACCTACATTCTCGATGTCTCCCGTACGAATACATTTCTGGCAGGTGGTAACACGCTTTCTCGGCGGAACCTCCTGGCCTGTAAAATATGGCTTCAAAGGTGCCATACCTGAATTAATTAATAATAAACTGTTATCATTATGAGGAATCAAAGGAAAGCTTTTCAGGGCAAGATGACCCTTGCTTTCAAAAAACTCCAAGAACATTCTTCTTAAATCATTTACACCATATGTTTGCACGTAGATTGCCTCCTAATATCCTATTTTTCCTTGGCTTTTCGGGCTGCGTGCAGCATGCCCCTCAAAAGCATATCTTCTTATTTTCTATGAGCCAGCTCTGTGGTGATATCTTCCCAGCTAAGACCGCATTCCGCCATCAATACCATCAGATGATACAGATAATCCGCAATTTCATAACGAAGCTCCTCCGCACCGGGATTCTTGGCGGCGATTACGATCTCCGTGGCTTCCTCACCGCATTTCTTCAGGATCTTATCTAATCCCTTATCAAAAAGATAGTTGGTATAGGAGCCTTCCTTGGGATTTCTTCTACGATCAAGAATGACATCATAGACATCCTTAAATACATGGAAGGGATCGATATTCTTATATTCCTTCTTCACCAGTTCGGTAAAAAAGCAGCTCTCACTGCCGGTATGGCAGGCCGGCCCGACCTGAAGTACCTTTGCGAGGATGGTATCCTTGTCACAATCCAGCGTAAGCTCCTTCACATACTGGAAATGTCCCGAGGTCTCACCCTTCACCCATAGGCACTGACGACTCCTTGAATAATAAGTCATTCGTCCGGTCACAACAGTTTTATTATATGCTTCCTCGTTCATATACGCAAGCATTAATACTTCATTTGAGCGATAATCCTGTACGATTACGGGAACCAATCCGTTCTCTCCAAGCTTAAAATTCTTAAAATCCATCTTACTTTCAAAGGAATTCACTTCGATACCTTCTGCTTTTACCGCATGCTTTGCCTTCATGATATCTTTATTCTCAAAGAAGTTGGTGGATAAGCCGATGACATTGGTGATACTAAGCAAACTGCTGATATCATTTCGTATCAGACTGTCACGGATAATCACAGGTATCGGTGACTGTTCCATTCTCCTCCTGGTATTTTCAGACAACGCAACGTGCTTAAGTAGTACTTTTCCGACCTTAGCTGTTGCTAATTCATGGCATAAATCTTCTTCTGTATCCATACATTCCATCATATCCAGTTCTACGATGAGCTTATCCGACCCAAAACGCTCGGCCGCTTCCTTCAGTAAGGCTTTATTATTTAATAATGCATACTTGACGACAACAGCGTCCGCTCCGGTATAAATGGCTTTTTTAATATCCTCCAGCCGTTCTGCATAACAGCCGATCAGAAAAGGGCTATCGACCTCTTTGATCAGTTCTTTGGCTAAGGTAAGGAATTCTTCTCTGGATTTCTGATCCTTTGAATAATTATAAACAAAAAGTTCGTCCGCTCCCCCATAGGAATAATCCTTCGCCAGCTGTAAGACCTTAACGGCGATTTCATTTTCTGCATTAATATAAGGGATGATTTTTTTGTAAGACATGGTTGTTACCTCCTGAGAATAATTCCTTGATTTTAATAGTAATTAATTCGATAAGACGTAGTAAAGGACCATCCATTTACTAATCAATTTATGAAAGCCTTTTAATATATCTATTATTCTTTTTCATATAACTTGACGGCTGTTGTTAGATCAATTCTGTTTTCATATAAAGCTTTTCCAACTATGGCTCCGTAGATATTAGCTTCCTTTAACAACTCAAGGTCCTTTAAGGAGGAAACACCGCCGGATGCAATGATGTCAAGCCCTGTGGCCTCTGCCAGCTCTTTTGTATGAGGAATATTCGGTCCCTGTAGCATGCCATCCTTAGAAATATCTGTATATACAATGGTCTTCACACCATAATTTTTCATCTCCAGCGCTAGAGTAACAGCCTGATAATTACTGACCTTCTCCCAGCCTTCTATAGCAACCATACCATCCTTGGCATCAATACCGATAACAATATGCTCAGCACCAAATAGCGTGATCGCTTCTTTGATGAAGCCCGGATCCTTCACAGCTTTTGTCCCGATTATGACACGTTCCACTCCGAGAGAAAGCTTATTCTCTATGTCCTTGATGGTACGAATTCCTCCACCTACCTGAATCGGTATCTGAACCTCCGATACGATGCTTTTAATTACTTCATCATTGACAGAATGACCCACAAGAGCTCCGTCCAGATCCACAATATGGATAAAGGAAGCTCCGCAAGCTTCCCATTGTTTTGCTATGTTTAAAGGGATGTCTGAATATACCAGCACATCCTGAAAACTTCCCTGTTTCAGTCTAACACATTGGCCATTTTTAATATCTATTGCCGGAAACAATTTCATTGCTTCATACCCTTGCCTTTCAGTAATCAAATTATTTAATCAATAGAGCCCTTAGTAGATAAAACGCCCTGAATTCGTTCATCTACAGTACAGGCCTCATCCAGTGCTTTTGCAAAAGCTTTGAAAGCAGCCTCGATGATGTGATGATTATTCTCTCCGCTCAGTTTCTTAATATGTAGATTCATACCTGCGCTGTAAGAAATCGCATAAAAGAATTCTTTAATCAGCTCAGTCTCAAGATACCCTACCTTATCTATTGTTAGGTCTAAGTCAAATGCCAGATAAGGACGACCGGATAAATCGATAGCACAGAGAACCAGAGTCTCATCCATCGGAAGTACAAAGGAGCCATAACGTTTAATTCCCTGTTTATCACCAAGCGCGCTCTTAATAGCCTGCCCAAGGACAATTCCGGTATCCTCAACGGTATGATGGGAATCCACATACAAATCACCCTTAACCGCCAGTTTCATATCAAAAAAGCCGTGTCGCACAAAGCTCTCCAGCATATGGTTAAAAAAACCGATGCCGGTCTCAATCTGTGCTTTTCCGGTACCATCGATACTAAATTCCATGCTGATATCAGTTTCCTTCGTTTTTCGATTCACTACAGTGTCTCTGGTGCTCATCCGTCCCATCCTCTCCTCTAAGGCCCAATCTCGCTGGCAGGGGCTTTCCCCACTGATGATATAATTATACATTAAGTGAAATAAATGTCAAACCCTATTCAAATCTAACAGCGATGGAATTGGCATGTGCCGTAAGGCTTTCCGAATTCGCAAAGGTAACGATATCTTGATAGATTGGCTCCAAGGCTTCCCTGGAATATGAGATGATACTGGATTTCTTGATAAAATCATCCACGCCTAAGGGTGAAAAGAACTTCGCGGTTCCATTGGTCGGCAGAATATGATTTGGCCCTGCCATATAGTCACCCAGAGGTTCACTGGAATATTCTCCGATGAAGATAGCACCTGCATTTTTTATCTTTGTCATCACCATGAAAGCATCCTTCATCATGATCTCCAAGTGCTCCGAAGCAATCTCGTTCGCTGCATCTACAGCCTCTTCTAAGCTTTCTGCCACCATGATATAGCCGTAATTATCCAGAGATTTTTGTATGATTTCCTTGCGAGTCAGCTGTTCTACGAACAGATCGACTTCCTTTGATACCTGATCCGCCAATTCTTTGCTGGTCGTAATCAGGATAGCGGAAGCAAGTTCGTCATGCTCTGCCTGTGAAAGCAGGTCAGCTGCCACATATCTGGGATTCGCAGTCTCATCTGCAAGTACCAGAATTTCACTTGGTCCGGCGATAGAATCAATACTGACATGACCGTAAACAGCTTTCTTCGCCAACGCTACATAGATATTTCCGGGACCTACGATCTTATCTACCTTGGCAATACTCTCTGTCCCGTAAGCAAGAGCGGCAATTGCCTGTGCTCCGCCTACTTTATAGATTTCCGTTACTCCGGCCTCCTTAGCGGCTACCAGTGTTCCGGGATTGACCTTTCCGTCCCTGTCACAGGGTGTGGTCATAGCAATTCTCTTTACACCTGCAACTTTGGCGGGTATCACGTTCATCAATACGGAGGAAGGATATGCTGCTTTACCACCCGGTACATAGACTCCTACTGCTTCGATCGGAGTGACCTTCTGACCGAGGATGGTTCCATTCTCAGTCGTATCAAACCAGCTGTACTGCTTTTGCTTACTGTGATAAGCTTCAATGTTAGCAATCGCCTTTCTGATCACTTTAATGACTGCTTCATCCACCTTAGTGTATGCTTCTTCAATTTCCTCTACGGTCACACGAAGAGTGTCCTTGGTCAAGTCTGCTTTATCAAAACGTCGGGTGTATTCAAAAATTGCCTCGTCCTTTTTTGTTTTTACTTCATTCAGAATATCAGCAACCACCTTGGTATATTCCTCATATTGATTGGGGCTTCTTTTCAGAAGATTCTCTAATATATTTTTCTTTGTCTCATTGTTTAACTCTATTCTTTTCATGTGGTTCCTCCACCTTTCTTATCAGATTTTCCCTGCAACAGCTTCCTTTAAATCCCTGATAATCTTCGTAATTCTTTCATGCTCCATCTTCATACTGACTTCGTTTACGACCATTCTGGCAGAAAGACTGCAGATTTCTTCAAGAACCTCAAGTCCGTTCTCACGGAGCGTTGATCCTGTCTCCACGATATCTACAATCACTTCTGATAAGCCGACAATCGGAGCAAGCTCAATAGACCCGTTCAGTTTTATGATCTCTACTGTCTGGTGCTTCTTATTATAAAAGTAATCCTTTGCGATATTCGGATACTTTGTAGCCACTCGGATCAATTCTCCATGCTTTAATAATTCCTTGGCTGATGCAGGTCCGGCCACACACATTCTGCATTTCCCGAGGCCCAAATCAACTACCTCATACATTTTCCTGCCTTCCTCAAGGATGGTGTCTTTTCCTACCACTCCGATATCGGCTGCACCATATTCCACGTAGGTAGGTACATCATTGGCCTTTGCCAAAAAGAACTTCAGTTTCAGTTCTTCATTTACAAATATCAACTTTCTGGAGCTCTTATCCTTGATTTCTTCACAGGTAATCCCGATCTTCTCAAGCATCTCCAGTGTATTTAATGCAAGACGTCCCTTCGCCAGGGCCAGCGTTATATATCTCATCCCGATTCTCCATTCTTTTTTAATTTAAGAATTCATGCATCTTCGCTGCCTGCACAGTACCTGCTGCAATATCCATGACCTTAATCTCATCATCATTGTCCAGATACAGGATACCGCCGATATTCATCCGCTTCGCATAGGAAATATAATCCTCTGGACAAAAGCCGTCATTCGACATCTGTAGTATGCTGTTGATTCCACCCTCTCGAAAATGCTTTGCTAATGCGATTGCCTGTCTGCGATAATTCTTCCGGTACAGGATCAGCGTATCCGAAGCCTCCGGTTCCTCTAATAGCTTTTGGCGAGATAAGGCAAGCATCAGCTGGTCTATGACGATAACAAGACCGATCGCCGGACATTCCTTACCGAACTGTACTACGAGGTTATCATATCTGCCTCCGGTAGCCACCGCATCCCCGGTACTGTAAGTATAAGCCTTAAAAATGATACCCGTATAATAATCATGTTGGCTTAACATACCAAGATCAAAGGTAATGTATTTCTCATAGCTGTACTCTGCCATGATTTCATATAATTTTTCAAGATGTTCAATTGCTTTGACAGCTCTTGTATCGGTAGTCAATCCTTTTGCATAGCTTAGGATATCCAGTGATCCAAACAGCTCGGGAAGCTTTAAGAAAATTTCCTTTAAGTCCTGACTCATCTTTTTCTCTTTGATGATCTCTTCCACACCGAACATATTCTTCTTGGCAATCAGAACACGCAAATTCGTGATCTCCTCATCATCGGTAATCCCGGCCTTTTCTATTAGTGCTCGGAAAAAGTCAGCATAACCGATCTCCAGCTGAAATTCAGTTAATCCGGACTGTAGTAGACATTCGATGGTTAATGCAATGAGCTCTGCGTCAGCTTCGATGCTGCCGTCATTCATCAGCTCTGCTCCCAACTGGGTCGCTTCCTTGAGCTTTCCCTGATAACTGGTATTATTGATAAAAGTATTGCCGATATAGCAAAGACGAATCGGAAGTTCCTCCTCTTTATAATACTTAGCTACGCATCTGGCTACAGAAGGTGTGATATCCGGTCGAAGCACCAAGGTATTGCCATCCCTGTCAAAGAACTTATACATATCTTTGGAAGCTACGGTTCCGCGTTCCTGATTAAATATATCAAAAAATTCGAAGCTTGGGGTCTGAATATCCCGAAAGCCATAATGCTTTAGTACATGATGGAGCTTATTTTGCAGCATTAACTTCGTAGCGCATTCTGTATTATAGATATCTCTGACTCCTTCAGGTGTATGTAGCAATTTGTCCTTCATAATAACACCAAGCCTTTCGTTATGAATTATTTTTATGCGGGAACAACTGTCCCTAATATTACTTTAGTATGGTAACGTGATAATTCGCTACCATACTAAATATGTTTTTCCATTATAATTTAATTTTTTAGGAATGTCAACCCAAATTATCAACGAGATATAATCCTTAATTAGTAACACCAAACTATCAAGTAATAAGATCATGAGGACCAAATGACCGAAATCATGATAATAAGACTTCTAATTCATTGGTAGCTTCGGCTTTCTCATAAGTTTTAAAGCTCTCTTCGCTTCTGCAGTAAACAATTCATTCCTGTTTTGTTTCACAATATCCTGCAGGAAAGCAATACTCTCTTCAAACGGAAATCCAGAAAGACATAATATCCCTTTCCAAACGATCAGGGGACTATCCCAATTATCCTTCATCGTCTTAATCACTGTGCTCATATTGCTTTTAGTTGCAGCTGCTTCATTATAAAATGCGAGATATCCTATCGCATCCAGTATCTCAGGGAGCTGCATTGATCCTCCTGTATCCAATGCTTCTAATAATCTTGGCATAACTCTTTGATCCATTCTTCCCAAACTTCTGGCGATGATATCTCTGGGTAAGGGATAACTCTTTTTTAGTGATGGACGCTCCGGTAAGGTTTTGTATTGATTATTACCTATCTTCCCTATGTATAATAGCATCTGCTCGGCCGTCTTCTCGTTGCCTCTCTCTAGTGCAGCGCAGATCTCTAATCTCGTATACAGCTTTTGCTCCATGCATAGCTGTTCCAACAGGAGCTTTGATATTTCTGTATTCTCCACACCAAAGCTTTGGGAAAGAAGCCTTACTGCAATAGAACGCTTAACCGGTTCCTTGTCATGAAGCAGTTCAAAAAGCTTTATTTTGCTCCACTGCTTGTAAGTATCCATATCATCAGCTTCCATATACCCTCTGCTACGTAATGCATCGATATCTGATTTCATCATTGTTCTCTACGCTCCAAATCCTGTTGAAGCAAGGTAAGGTAATGAATACAGACCCCGCCCTGCAAAGGAATAACATATTCCTGAGGCAGCTCCTCATAGCGGAAGCTCTTTCTTCCACCGTTGATTGCTCTTTCCCAAAATTCATAAAGCCTGTCAAAGGTGAGGTAGTAGTAACTATCTCTTTTCTTAAAATAAATCAATAGAAAGGCAATCCCATTCTGTTCTTCAAACTCCTTCATAAAGGTAATCTGATGCTCATGAACATTATTGATACTGAAGGTGTCCATAGCACATTCCTTGGCGTCGAAGCAAACAGGGATCCCTTGTACTACACCGATATAATCCACTGTACTTTTCTGTTCAAAATAAGCAAGTGTGATATGACGATTCTCCTTATCGATATTGATCGGAGTGATCGGTGTAGGAACCTTTTGCATTAAGGCGAGTCCCTTCTCCCGGTATTTCATATTCGTGTAATTAACCATTTCCTCCAGCATGGAGCCACGTAAGCCCCGGGAATTCCATGACGGCATATAGGGTCCCTCCCTGAAACAATATACTTTGGCATTAAATAGTCAATCTATGCTTATCAAATCAATCTCTGTTCCCTATGATTAAATGAGTGATATCCAATGACGTTTCTTTACTCGGAAAACAATGCTTTCTTAACTCGTTCAAATTGTTCAGGAAGCTCAGCAGTAAAGCTTTTACCCGATAAATAAGATAATTCTCCCTCGAGCTTCGGCATAATAATCTGATGCGAATGCAACAGCTGTGATGACAAGCCATAGTTCTTCTTAAAATAATGGTTGGTCTTCTGGCTTCCGTATTTAAAATCACCAACAATCGGGTGTCCGATGCTTGCCAGATGGGCACGTATCTGATGGGACTTACCTGTAATCAGTTTCACTCGAAGCAGCGTATAGGTGCCAAGTGCTTCGTCCTCCAACAACTCTACCCTTTCCCTGGCGGCTGCTTTGGAATAGGCAAGCGGTTCATACTCCGTGCAGATATATTCTGTATTCTCTGTCTGCTTTGAATAGATCTTTACTTGATTTTTTTCTTCGTCCTTACTTAAATAGCCCTCGATCCGTTTCTTCTCTTCTACCTTACCCTTCACGATACAAAGATAATATTTCTCCAGAGAACGACTTTTTAAAAGCTTCGCCATCTCCTGCAAACCCAGTAAGGATTTTCCGGCAATCAGGATACCGCCAGTATTCCGATCCAGACGATTACAAACTGCAGGCTTGAAGCTGAGCAGCTGTTCCTTCGTCATCTGGTGAGAGGATAACAGATAGGAAAGAATATGCTCCACCATGGAGATATCCCCTTTTTCAGCTTTCTGCGAAAGGACGCCGAGTGGTTTATTGACAATCAGAAGATGTTTATCTTCATAAATAATGTCAAGCTTCCCTTCTACAATTGTAGTCTCGACTTCCTCCGAGAATTGATCATAGGTCTCATCGGATAGGAATAGCTTGATTTCATCCTGAACCGCAAGCTTTTCTGAGCCATCTGCTTTCTTGCCGTTCAGAGTTATATTTTTTTTACGCAGCATCTTATAGATAAAGCTTTTTGGTGCTTTATTCAGTAATTTACCCAGCAGCTTATCCAGCCTTTGTCCTGCTTCATTTTGTTGTACATAGAATTGCTTCATATTAATTCTCCAAAGTAAACATAATATTATTCTGTAGTCTTTAGCATTTCTTATTCAGTATCACTGTATTCAGGTATCACTTCATTCTAAATATCACTTTATCTTCAGTATCACTTTATCTTCAGTATCACTTTATTTCAGTTTAATTCTGTCCTTTGTTACTAAGGTCTGTAATCACTGCAAAAGCTCAAGTACCTCGCTAATTGAATTAACATAGTAATCAGAGAGCTTTATCTTCTCCTCCTGGTCCTTCTCAGAATATTCATCGTATACTGCACAAACCTTCATATCAGCATTCTTTCCGGCCATCACTCCCTGCAGAACGTCCTCGAACACAAGACATCTTTGTGGAGGCACTCCCAGATCCTCAGCCACCAGCAGATAAATATCAGGGGAGGGTTTTCCCTTAGCCACCTCACAGGAAGTACGAATGGAGGTAAAATAGCCCTTCAAATCATGCTGTTCTATAATCAAATCCACCAGTTCCCTGGAATTACTGGTTGCTATTCCTGCCGGGATTTGATTCTGTCTTAAATACGTTAAAAACTCAGTTACCCCTTCTTTTAAAGGAACCTCGTTACGATATTTTTCCCAAGCCATCTCGTTCCAATCACTCTTGATCTGCTCCAGACTGTCGGGAAGGCCGAAGCGTTCCTTGAAATAGACAGCTGTCTCCGAGAAGCTCATTCCCTCGATACAATGCTGCAAATCCTCGGGCATTTCCTGTCCGAATTTCGCCAGATACTCTATATCAATGCTCTTCCACATCCACATGGAATCCACTAAGGTTCCGTCTAAGTCAAAAATTACTGCCTCTATCTCTTTTAACATATTAACTCCTTCATTTGCCAAGCAGTCGATGTTCAGCTTGCAAGTAATCATCATTGTGTCATATTGATCTTTTGCATTATTGATCTTCTGTTTTATCGATCTTCTGTTTTATTGATCTTCTGTTTTATTGATCTTTTGCTTTTCTTTCTTCAGCCATTGCTTTACTATTTCGTATCCTTTAGCTTTCGCCTTTCAGTGCTTCCAGTTCCTCCTCTGTCAGTTCACGATACTCTCCGGGTTTTAAAGCTTCATCCAATACCAGGCTTCCCATCGACAATCGTTTCAGATAAAGGACTTTCTTATCGACGGCCTCAAACATCCGCTTCACCTGATGAAATTTACCCTCCTGTATCGTCAGCTCTATCTCCGAAATCTCCTTTGACACGAGAATCTTCAGCTTAGCAGGTAGAGCAAAGGCTTCTTCTCCGATGTCCACACCCTGTTCAAAGGCTGTGGCATCCTCCATCGTCACTCTGCCTTCAATTCTGGCATAATATACCTTATCCACATGCTTCTTCGGTGACAGAAGGCGATGTGCCAGCTCTCCGTCATTGGTAATCAGTAACAGTCCTTCCGTATCCTTATCCAGTCTTCCGACCGGGAACATATCCTTACACTTTCTATCCTTAATTAAATCAAGTACCGTGGTGCTTACATTATCCTCAGTCGCAGATACTACTCCTGCCGGCTTGTGCAGCATGTAGTACTGATATTTGATATAACCTACCGGAGAATCATCAAAGCTAACAGCATCGATTCCCGGTTGTACCTTTTGCTCGGGTTTGGTACAAAGCTCCTGATTGAGCTTCACTCTGCCCTTCCGTATATAGGTCTTGATCTCGCTTCTGGTTCCGACACCCATATCCGCAAGATATTTATCCAGCCGAAGCTGCTCTGCCATGCAATTCCCAACTTTCTGTGTTAGTATCATTCATGCTCTTCCACTGGAAGAGCATGTTCTGCCCGTGGCAGAACATGTTTTATTTAATTAAGTATCGTTATACCCATCTCCAACCGGGCAGATACTTGTTCTTATAGTTATTCTTTGCAGCCTTCAGCCAACCAAGAGGATACTCCCCGACACATACCAAATACCAGCCATCCTCACTGATACCCTCCGGTTCGATCGCCTCACATTTTAGATAACGGATGACATTCGGGTCATCCTCCTCCAGTCTCAGGATTTTATCATAATCCTTTACTGTCAAAGCACATGCCAAAGCTTGAGAGGGTTCAAAGCGTTGCTTCTTCATCTCTCCGAGAAGTAAACCTTGTCGAAGGATACGAAGGCCCTTCAATCCCGGTAAATCCTCAGGAAGCAGATAAAGTCTGTCTTCATGCACATGCAGCAGCTCTGATTTTACAGGAAACTTTAAGGATCCAAGAAATTCAATCGCTTCCTCAGAGATTTCAGTCTTTCCTTTTCCTGCTACAGCAGTCCTTCCGACAGGAAGGCGATCTACCCCATAGGTCTGAGAAGGGAGGCTCTCTTTTATGGTCTCTGACTCCCTCTTACGGAGAAGAGTGAGAAAATGTCCTTCTCCATCTATCCTATGCGGCCATAGACGAACACAAAACTTAAGCTCCTCCAGCCGTTCTGTATCAAATGCCTGCTGATCCGGTAGCTGTGCTAACCACTCCGGTTTACCGCAGTCGAAGCCATTATAGGAAATCCCCAGTTCCTTTTGTAGTTTCTCCTCAGGGAACGGCGAAACGACCTCGAATTCCGGATGCTCCTTTAGCAGAAAGCTTATGGTACCTTCATTCTCCTCAGGAGAAAAGGTACAGGTGGAATACAGCATCATTCCGCCCGGTTTCAGCATCTTTGCCGCAAATAGTATGATTTCCTTCTGAAGCTTATTATAGTAGTCCACACCGTATTGCTCCCAATTTTTCATGATTGCAGGACTTTTACGAAACATTCCTTCACCGGAGCAGGGGGCATCAATCAAGATCTTATCGAAATACTCCGGGAAATAATCTACCAGCTTATTCGGTGCTTCTGATAATATCAATGCATTCCGTATTCCAAAAAGCTCAATATTCTTCAGCAGAGCCTTCGCTCTTGAATTACTGATGTCATTTGATACCAGAACACCTTCTCCTGCGAGCTTTGCACCCAGTTCCGTGCTTTTTCCACCGGGAGCTGCACAAATATCCAGCACCTTATCACCTCGTTCAATCGGAAGCAGACTTGCCGGTGTCATCGCACTCGGTTCTTGAATATAGTATACTCCCGCATAATAAAGGGGATGCTTCGCAGGCTGTTCCTGCGTATCATAATAATAGCCGTTGCGGACCCACGGAATTCTTTTTATAGAAAAAGGACAGATGCGCTCGAATTCCTCCGGAGAGGTCTTCAGAGTATTGACACGCAGACCACCGAAATGTGGCTTATCATAGCAGGTCAAATACTCCTCAAATTCTTCTCCGAGAAGCTTTCTCATTCTGTCCTCAAATAGTTTAGGTAGATTCATTCTCTCACTCCATTGTTTTATCTAAGACTTTGGGCACGGTATCTGGCGGAAACAAGATCCAACTCCTTGGAGAACTGCGCCAGCTCCTCCTGATCCCCGTTTTGGTATATTCTGAAAAACTCGTCCTGAATTGATACTACCTCCTGTTTATTGGCAACCTTATATAGGTTCTGAATATTCGTTAGGATATCAGCAACGATATTGGCCTTAATCGTGAAGGAATTCTGTGCATCCATAATCTCATCCCGTACCACAGACATCTCGCGGTCGAGAATAAGAATGGCTTCTGCAGCAGAGGATAATCTTTCTCTGATATTCTCAGGCATGTTCTGCTTGTACTTATATTGTAGGGAGTGCTCGATGGTCGCCCAGAAATTCATAGCCAGGGTTCTAATCTGAATCTCTACCTGAAGCTCCTTCTTACCCTTCAAGGTCTCCACATCGTAATACACGACCAGATGATAGGAACGATAGCCGCTCTTCTTGCTCTTAATAATATAGTCCTTCTCATTCTTGATTCTCATATCTGAACGTTTTTTAATGATATCAACCACTTTATAGATGTCTTCCACAAACTGACAGATGATACGGATACCTGCAATATCATCTATCTTTTCCTCAAAATTGGTTAGTTCAAGGTTCTTCTTCTGAGCCTTCTCTAATATACTTGAAATCGTCTTGACTCTGCCGGTTACCTGCTCAATCGGAGAATATGCCCCCACATGCTTATATTCGTCTATAATATGATTAAATTTTATCACTAATTCGTCAACAGCCAAGGCGTAAGGATCAAGTATCTCTCTCCAAAGTTGTATTTCCATTACTACTTACCTCCTAAATAACCATTGTGAAATCCTTAAAGCATTTCCGTCATCCTTCGTCCAGGATAAGCACCATCATGGATAAGGCAGCGAGTCCTGCTGTCTCAGTACGCAGAATACGCCTGCCAAGGGTAATCGGTAATATATTGTTCGCAATTGCGAGTTCAATCTCTGTTTCTTCGAAGCCCCCCTCGGGTCCGATGAATAATCCGATTGTTTTGTATTCTTTCAAACGAATCATGGTCTCACGGGTGAAGTCCATTCCCTTTGCGTTCTCATATGGTATCAGGTTCAGTTCAAGCATTGCTGCTTCCCTGACAGCTTCAGGATAATTCATCACCGGCCTGATCTTCGGAATAATACCGCGTCCCGACTGCTTTGAAGCACCTTCCGCAATTGCCTGCCAGCGCTCTAGCTTCTTCTCTTCCTTCTTCTTATCATCCAACTTTACGATCGCACGCCGGGTCATAACTGGCACAATCTCGGTGACGCCGAGTTCTACGGCCTTCTGGATGATCCATTCCATCTTTTCCTGTTTCGGCAATCCCTGAAACAAAATAATCTTTGCCGGGAGCTCTGTTCCTGTTTCCTGTACAGACTCGATACTGGCAAGAATTTCATGCTCTGACATCCTACTAATTATACAATAACAATCTTTTCCCTGTCCATTACAAATTACGATTTCCTCGCCCTGCTTCATACGAAGAACATTTCTGATATGGTTAACATCCGAACCTGTAATTCTTATCTCATTGCTCGATATTTGACTGGAATCAACATAAAAACGCGGCATAGTTATCTCCTTGGTTCATTTTCAAAAGCCATATCTATTATATCGCAAAAAGAACATATGTTCAACTAAATTTAACCATTTTCTCATAATTTTTTAAACCTTTTTCATTTACAAAAGTCTTTCATGATATTATGATTTTATCTGTATCAAATGCTTATGAAATAATTGGCATGATGATTAATATAAAGAAAGTAGGAATTATTATATGGAAGATATCTCAGGTATCATTGTATGCGTTTTTGTCCTTATCTTACTGATATCGCTAGGTTTTGTACTTCGGTCAGGGAAAGGTGCTTTTCTGATCTCGGGTTATAATATGCTTTCAAAGGAAAAGAAGGCACGATATAACGAAAAGGAATTATGTCGCTTTACAGGCAATCTTTTATTCCTGGTGGCTTTTCTACTTATCTTTGCCATCGTTGGCGGTATTTATGAAATTGTATGGCTTGTTAAGCTAATTCTCGTTTTGATCATTCTTACCGTCATTGCAGGAATCATATATGTGAATACAGATTCAAGATTTCGCAATAAACTCAATTAAAAGAGAAGCACAAAATTAATCCCATAGAACTTATTCAAACCGTACGATAGACAAACGGCAATTAGCATTGGAAAGCTAAATGCCGTTTATATTTAAATAAACTATCGATAAGATAGTTCTTTATTCTTCATTTTTGAAAGTATCGTACATCCAATGATAAAATTTCTCTTTTTCTTCAAATTGCGGATAATGAGCTGATTCCTCAAACATTACCAGTTCACGGGTTCCTTTCCCCTTTAGACTTCTGAGATATTGATCCGCAGCTTTAGGAGAAGTCATGCAATCGTATTTTCCCATTACAAAAAATACCGGTTTGTCAATCTCTGTAACAATATCAGATACCGGATTTTTAATTGCCTCCATGATTAATCGTTCTTGATATTTACTTGCTGCTACATAATACCTCATGATATCTAGTAAGTTGTATTCCCTATTGAAAATGAAACCCTTTAAATAATCTTCACTTTCGTTAATTTTTCTTGCAGCAAATCCATATTTTCTCACATATTCCCGTGGTGCAAGACCTTCTCCTTGTGCAATAGAGTTCTCTAAGCCCTTTAAATAAGTGATATCCTTATTATTTTCAGCCTCTTCAGCCGCATGAATGCATTTCTGCAAACTATCCAATTCACTATCTATGGTATTAGACATTTGCCCTATTCCGACATAGGCACGATATAATTCGGGCTTCTGAGCTACTGCCATTGTAGCAATATAGGTTCCATAAGAGTGTCCAACTAAAATAACTTCTTTCTTGTCTAAATATTCTTCTATGTATTCTGTTAATGCGATCAAATCACTCACATGGATCGATGCATCAATATTTGAATCATCTGAACCAAATTGATAGGATTTTCCACTGCCGCGTTGGTCATATTGGACGATAGTAAAATCTTTCTCAAGTAGATCCTGATATTTTCTAACATAAGGGATCTCTGAGCAACAAGGCCCTCCGTGTACAAAGATGATAATCGGATTGTCTTTATTATTTCCCCGAATCATCAGTTCAAGCGGAGTACCATTCACCTCAGTTTTACGTAATTCGCTTATACTGTTTCGATTGGATATCTTTGGAGTCCATGTAGGGAAGCATAAACCAATCACCACCAGTAATAAAAGTATAATAACAAACCACCTGACGATTTTGCCAGCTCTCCTCATCATCTGCTATATTCCCCTTATATTGATCATTATTTCATATCATTAAAATGGCTTTATAAACACTGACTCCCGGGCGGTATTTCCCGGGAGTTCGTGTTTTATTTTTGTGCAACGAAGGATATCCAGTCATTCATTTTGTTCACTTCAAGAATCGTAAAACCATTCTTAAGAAGTGCCTCCCTGACAGCTTCCTCCTTCATATATATGATACCTGAGCTGATGAAGATACCTCCGGGCTTTAAGTTCTCCCCGATCACCTCTGACAGAGGAATAATGACATCGGCCAGGATGTTTGCAACCACCAGATCATATTTCTCTTTACCAATTTCTGTTCTGATACCGTCATCCTCTATGATGTTACCTGTGACAAATCCCAAGCTTCCTTCTTCTATTCGAAGATTATTTACCTCTGTATTCTCGATTGCTGAGACTGTCGCATTCGGATCAATATCTATCCCCAGGACTTCCTTTGCACCAAGCTTTTTCGCGATGATGGATAATATTCCGCTTCCACTGCCGGCATCAAGCACGATGGCATCAGGCTTCAGATGCTGCTTCAACCCGGTAATACAGAGCTTTGTTGTCTCGTGGGCACCTGTTCCGAAGGAGGTTCCCGGATCGATTTCAATCACGAGGTCTCCTGCTTTTAAATCTGTTACCTCTTCCCAGGTAGGTTTAATCAAGATATTTTCATCGACACGGAAGGGTTTGAAAAACTCTTTCCAATTGTTGATCCAGTCCTGATCGTCCGTCTGATCTACCTTAATCTCTCCTTTACCAACATTGGTATATTCCGAGAGCTCCTTTAAACCTTCTCTTACTTTACCCAGTAGTTCCTCTGTGTCCTCAGCCACGTCAACATAAAAGCTCACTGTAGCCAAGCCATCATCCTCTCCGAGCTCCGGTAAAAAATCAATGAATAACTTCCTTTTATCCTCCTCCGAAAGAGGAACCTTATCGATCACTTCAATTCCTTCTATCCCAAGGTCATTCAGCATATCGCTGATTAAATCGACTGCTTCCGTAGTTGTTTCCAAGGTGAACTTTGTCCATTTCATAAATTTACTGTACCTTTCCTGCCGAAAAATAATCCGGAGGCTGGATTAACATCTGTCTGTAATCTTCCCCTCCGGATGTAATATGTTTATTATTTATGCGCCCGATTTACTTCCAGAATTTCTTCTTTCCGCCCTTTTCGTTTTCAGTGCCTTCACTATGTTCTGCTTTTCCCGTCATAGAATCATCAAATTTCTTGAGCAATTCCTTCTGCTCCGAGTTAAGATTCGTAGGTACCTGAACTACTAAAGTAACATAATGGTCACCGCGCATTGCTTTATTACGAAGGCTGGGAACACCCTTTTCTCTCAGCCGGACCTTTGTATCTGTCTGCGTCCCCGCCTTTACATTATAGATCACATCACCGTCAACTGTGCTAATCTTGACATCCCCGCCTAAAACAGCTGTAGCATAGGAAATCGGCGCTGTAGAATAGATATCATAATCCTGCCGTTGGAAGATCGGATGTCTGCTTACTTCGATCTCGACCAGCAAATCTCCTCTTGGTCCGCCATTGGTTCCGGGTTCACCCTTCCCTCTGATTCTTACACTCTGTCCGCTGTCAATGCCTGCCGGAATAGATACTTTGATTTTCTTCTTGCTGCTGATATAGCCTGTTCCATAGCAATCAGAACATTTTTCACGGATGATCTTTCCTGTTCCTTTACAATCCGGACAAGTCTGAACATTACGTACCATACCAAACAAGGATTGCTGTGTATATACAACCTGACCTTTACCACCACATTTCGAACAGGTATCTGCTGTTGTACCCGGCTTTGCACCGGTTCCATGACAAGTACCACAATCGTCCTTGAGTGTCAGTTCAAGCTCTTTTTCTGTTCCAAATACCGCTTCCTCAAAGGTGATCCTGACAGAAGTCCTGAGATTCGCTCCCTGCATCGGTCCATTGCTTGCACGTCTCTGACGTCCACCGAACAGATCACCAAAGATATCTCCAAAGATATCACCCATGTCCATGGAACTGAAATCAAAGCCTCCGGCACCTGCACCTGCACTTCCATCAAAAGCTGCATGTCCAAACTGGTCATACTGTCTGCGTTTATCCGCATCGCTTAAGACCGCATAGGCTTCTGAAGCCTCCTTAAATTTGGCTTCCGCTGCTTGATCCCCTGGATTGGTATCGGGATGGTATTTCTTTGCCAGTTGTCGATATGCTTTTTTTAATTCGTCATCCGTTGCTGACCGATTGACACCTAAGACCTCATAATAATCACGTTTATCTGCCATTTTTATTCTTCACCTTTCATAGCCTTATCTATCGATTAACACAATCCAGCCAATGATTTAATATAGCATAGTTGTGAATGATTTTCAATGGCAAACAGGCAGTCAATACTGACCGCCCATTTGCTATCTATTAATTTTATGGAAGAACTCGCAAGCTCAAATCCTAGGAACTTAAACCTGAAGTTCTATCCGGATTGCATAAGCATCTATCAAGAACCTTACAATGAAATTCCAATGGATTTCATTGTAATAGATTCCAGCCGAAGAACTTTACAATGAAATTCCATTGGATTTCATTGTAATAGTTCTTTGAAAAGTTCGTGTTTACACGAACTTATACTTCGCGGTAATCTCCATCTACTACATCGTCATTATAACCACCGGTGGAACCGCCTTCGGCTCCTCCTGCCTGGCCACCGAAGCCTGACATATCAGGACCTGCACCGCCTGCACCTGCAGCACCGCTCTGCTCATAAAGCTTTGCGAATAATGCCTGCGCATCCTCCATTAACTTATCCTTTGCTGCCTTGATATCTGCAACCTCACCCTCGCTCATAACCTCAGGATTGGATTTCTCAATTAATTCCTTCAATCTTGTAAGATCAGCTTCTACTGTTGATTTTGCAGCAGCATCAATCTTATCGCCAACTTCACCAAGAGCCTTTTCAGTCTGGAATACCATAGAGTCAGCATCATTTCTTACGTCTACTGCTTCCTTACGTCTCTTATCCTGAGCTTCGTATTCAGCTGCTTCTCTGACTGCCTTATCGATATCAGTATCTGATAAATTGGAACCTGCGGTAATCGTAATATGCTGTTCTCTACCGGTTCCGAGATCCTTAGCGGATACATTTACGATACCATTGGCATCAATATCGAAGGTAACCTCGATCTGAGGAACACCTCTTCTTGCCGGCGGAATGCTGTCTAATCTGAATTGTCCAAGACTCTTATTATCCTTTGCAAACTGTCTTTCACCCTGTACGACATTGATATCAACAGCTGTCTGATTATCTGCAGCGGTTGAGAAGATCTGACTCTTCTTAGTCGGGATGGTTGTATTTCTCTCAATCAATCTGGTAGCTACGCCGCCCAGTGTCTCAATTGAAAGAGACAACGGAGTTACATCCAGAAGAAGAATGTCTCCTGCACCTGAATCTCCTGCAAGCTTTCCACCCTGGATGGAAGCACCAACAGCCACACATTCATCGGGATTCAAAGTCTTGGAAGGCTCCTGGCCTGTCAGCTGTCTAACCTTATCCTGTACAGCAGGGATTCTTGTGGAACCACCTACTAATAATACCTTCTTAATATCAGCCGGTGTCAGACCTGCATCACGAAGAGCGTTTTGAACGGGTACTACAGTTCTCTCAACGAGATCATGAGTTAACTCATCAAATTTCGCACGTGTTAAGTTCATGTCAAAATGCTTTGGACCTTCAGCGGTTGCTGTGATGAAAGGCAAATTGATATTGGTGGTTGTGGAAGCGGATAATTCTTTCTTTGCCTTCTCAGCAGCTTCTTTGAGTCTCTGAAGTGCCATCTTATCTGTAGATAAATCAACACCGTCGGATTTCTTGAATTCATCGATCATATATCTGGTAATTCTATCGTCGAAATCATCACCACCGAGTCTGTTATCACCGGAGGTAGCAAGAACTTCGATTACGCCGTCACCGATGTCGATAATGGAAACGTCGAAGGTACCGCCGCCTAAGTCATATACCATAATTTTCTGCTCATGCTCATTGTCAAGACCGTAAGCAAGTGCTGCAGCTGTAGGCTCATTGATAATTCTCTTTACATCCAGACCTGCAATTTTACCTGCATCCTTGGTAGCCTGTCTCTGAGCATCATTAAAGTAAGCCGGAACAGTAATAACTGCCTCTGTTACCTTTTCACCAAGATAGCTTTCAGCATCTGCCTTCATCTTCTGAAGGATCATAGCAGAGATCTCCTGAGGTGAATATTTCTTGTCATCAATCTTTACTCTGAAATCAGTACCCATATGTCTCTTAATGGATGAGATGGTTTTATCGGAATTGGTGACTGCCTGACGCTTTGCGGGCTCACCAACGAGACGCTCTCCTGTTTTTGTGAATGCAACAACACTGGGTGTTGTTCTGGAACCCTCTGTGTTAGCGATAACAACGGGCTTTCCACCTTCCATAACAGCTACACATGAATTCGTTGTACCTAAGTCAATACCTATGATTTTACTCATGTTCAAATCCTCCTATTTAAATTTTAGTTTATACGATAGTTTGCTTAGGAGGATTTCTCCTCCTATAATGAAATTAAATACATACACTGTTTAGGTTAGGAGGAATTCTCCTCCCATTTATATTTTAGTTTTTACGATAGTTTGCTCAGGGGGATTTCTCCTCCTATAATAAAATTAAATACTTAAACTGTTTAGGCTGGGGGAAATTTCCTCCCTATAATAAATTTTAGTTTACTACCTTAACCATACTGTGTCGAACCACCATATCCTTGTAGATGTAACCCTTCTGGAATTCATCCGATACGAGGTTCTCACCCATACTATCATCCTCACCATGCATTACTGCATTATGAAGGTTAGGATCAAATTCTTTTCCGACAGCATCGATCGGCTTCAATCCGATCTCATCAAGCGCTGTCATAAGCTGACGGTAAATCATTTCAATTCCCTGTGCAAATGCACTTTCTTTTTCTTTCTCTGTAATGGTACCAAAGCCACGTTCAAAGTTATCGATAATGGGAAGTATCTTTTCGATAAAGCTTTTGATGCCCATATCATACATTAATGCCTTTTCTTTCTCAGAACGTTTCCGGTAATTATCAAATTCAGCCATGGATCTCATCAGTCGATCCGTCAGTTCTTCAATCTTCTGATCTTTAGCTGCAAGCTCCTTTGATTTTGAATTCTTGAAAAATGATTTGCTACCCTTTTCAGGCTTAACACCATCATTCACATCTGTATCATTCACATCTGTATCATTCTCATCTTCTGCATCTCCCAGAACCTCTGTATCCGTAAGTACCTCTTCTGTTAGTGTCTCTTCCGGGTTCTGAGCCTGATTCTCTATCTGTTGATCCATAGCTTCCTGTGACTTATCTTTCATTCCCTTCTCCTTCTCCATGGCAGCTTTCATTATTTCTATTGCTTTATCCTTATTATCCAAGCGATAACTACCACCTTTCTTTTCTTATGAAGCTCTTATGTCTTTCTCTTGAATATATCGTCCAGCTGAGTCATCAGGGATTTTAGTGTATCAACCACCTTCTGATAATCCATTCTCTTCGGTCCGATAATACCAACCTTTCCATATACACCCTCTTCGATTTCATAGGTTGCTGTAACTACGGAACATTCCTTCATGGCTTCTACCGGAGTCTCATCTCCGATATAGACCTGAATGCCTCTGCTTTCCTCATCCTCAATCTTATCCTGGATCAGTTCCGTCAATGCTTTTTTCTCCTCCAGAGTATAGAGGAGATTGGCTGCCTTTTCTCTGTCACTCAGCTCCGGATATCTTAAAATATTGGTCGTACCGGAAGTAAATATTTCAATATCTTCCTCTTCATTCACTGCCTGCATAATTGCATCCAGGATATCATTGACAATATTTCTGTAATCACCGGCCTGCTCCTTCATTTGGGCAATGACAGGTAGATTGATTTCTCCCAGATCCAAACCTTGTAAAAATGTATTGATGATAATATTGAGCTTCAAAAGCATTTCTTTATTTAAGGATGTAGATACTGAAATGATTTTATTCTTGACAATATTTCTTTCGAATACAATGACCGCCAGAAGTTGGTTTTCATCCATTTCAGTTAATTGAATGAATTTCACCCTCTTTTTATACTGGGGTGTTGATACCATGGTGGTATAGTGTGTATTCACAGCCAGAAGCTTTGCTACTTGTTGTAGCAGACTCTCGAGCTTATCCGCCTTCTCCAGCAGCAGCTCCTTCATATCCTCAACTTCCTGCTCCTTATCCTTCAGCAACATATCCACGTAGAGGCGATAGCCTTTGTCAGATGGAATGCGTCCTGCGGAGGTATGGGGCTGAACGATAAATCCAAGTTCCTCCAGATCGGACATCTCATTACGAATGGTGGCAGAGCTCAAATTCAAATCCGTATATTTTGATATTGTCCTTGATCCGACAGGTTCGCCTGTCTCCAGATAATTTCGGATAACCGCCTGCAATATCTTCAGTTTTCTTTCATCCAACTGCTGCATATACTCCCTCGCTCCGTGGTAAGTTGAAGACCCTTTGATCCGATTTTAGTATTGTTAGCACTCAACCTGATAGAGTGCTAATATCTATAAACTAAAATATCACTATCATTTTCTTTTGTCAAGGCATTTTATAATTAATTTCAGAAATTAATCATATCTTAATATTCCCTGTGAACCCAGTAACAGCATGTGGAAGCTTATGTATCTGAGGGGATTGCTTCCTAATAGTAAAGGCTTCTGCAAAAAGTTCTAACCTTTTGCAAAAGCCTTTACTATTAGGAAGTAATCCATTTTATACTATGAAAAGTTAATAAGATTTAGTCTAAAAGGAAAGCAGATAGCACATAATTACTGATGTCTATCCCATATTCGGATAATTGTATCAGGTCCCCGACTCTATTGATCAGGTGCTTCTCTTCTAGTTCTTTTAAGCAGTTCCCATAAATCTCTTCCGGAAGGACTGAGAACCTTTGCAGAAAATCCTTCCGATTGACACCCTCCATTCTACGCAGTCCAAGAAACATGAATTCCTCCATCCTCTGTTTTCTCGTTAGTGTAGTTACCTCCCTGCGGATGCCGAGTCTATCCCTGCTGCAATCGTAATCACCGGCAATCTGCCCTGACTGATTTTGCTGACACAGGTTGATATAGGTCTTCAAATCCGGTTCGTTTGAAAATCTTGTACCACTAAGGAAAGAGGAGGCTCCAAGTCCAAGGCCTAAGTAATCTGTTCCGACCCAGTATGAATTATTGTGCCTGCATTCATAACCGGGTTTGGCATAATTGGAGATTTCATATCTCTCATATCCATATTGCTTCAGGACTTCCTTTGTCCTGACATACATCGCCCGATCGCAGTCCTCATCCGGTAATTCCTTAACACCGGGTGTACCTACTCCGTAACGCTCATAAAAACGTGTTCCTTCTTCTATGATCAAGCTGTAGGCTGAGATATGCTCGGGTTTGAGACCTGCGATTCTGTGCAGCGTTGTCTCCCAGTCGGTTACGGTCTGACCAGGCAGTGCAGACATCAGATCAACATTAATATTATGAAAACCAAGCTCCCTTGCCAACCAATAATTCGTAAGGAACTCCTGATACACATGAATTCTGCCTAATTTTAGAAGTTCAGCATCTATTGTAGATTGTAGTCCAAAGCTTAATCTGTTGATTCCTGCCTTCTGGTATTCTTCCAGCTTAGCTTTGGTAACCGTACCTGGATTTGCTTCCAGTGTGGTCTCTGTACTATTCCAATCGATCTGAAAGACACGGTTCAAAGCTTCCATGATACGTCCAATCTCACCCAATCCAAGTGAGGAAGGGGTTCCGCCTCCAAAGAAAATCGTAGGAACGATATAATCCTCCATTTGCCCCTCATAGCTCCTGATTTCACTGATCAGAGCATCGATATAGGCTTTCTTTCCTTCTGCTGAGGCAGGGGCAGACAGGAAGTCACAATAATCACATTTCTTAACACAGAAAGGAATGTGAAGATATAAACCTAGTTCTTTTCTATTAGGTAGGATCTTCTGCCCATGTTCGCTTTTTATGTTATTGTTCATAACACCACCTGCTTTACGTAGATTTATTCATTAATATAGAAAAAGCTGTTCTAATGATTTCCCATCAAAACAGCTTTCATCAATTACTGTCTAGTCTTCGTCCAGCTTCAGAACACTCATGAAGGCCTTCTGCGGTATTTCCACATTGCCCACCTGACGCATTCTCTTCTTGCCTTCCTTCTGCTTCTCCAGTAGCTTCTTCTTTCTGGTGATATCACCGCCGTAGCACTTCGCAAGTACGTCCTTACGCATCGCCTTGACTGTCTCTCTTGCGATAATCTTGCTGCCGATCGCTGCCTGGATCGGTATCTCAAACAGCTGTCTCGGAATTTCATCCTTCAGCTTCTCACACATCTTCCTTCCACGCTCATAAGCACTTTCCGCATGGACGATGAAGGTCAACGCATCCACTTCTTCCTTATTAATAAGAATATCCAGCTTCACCAGGTCTGACTGTACATAACCCTTTAGCTCGTAATCAAAGGAAGCATAGCCTCTGGAACGGGATTTTAAAGCATCAAAGAAATCATAGATGATTTCATTTAAGGGTAACTCATATTTCAGAAGTGCCCTCGTAGTCTCCATATATTCCATACCAAGATAGACTCCCCGGCGTTCCTGACAAAGGCTCATGATTGAACCGACGAACTCAGTAGTCACCATAATCTCTGCTGAAACCATAGGCTCCTCCAGAAATTCTATCTCAGAGGGATCCGGCAGATTGGTAGGATTAGTGATGTCAAATACCTCTCCGTTGGTCTTGTGCACTTTATAGATAACGCTGGGTGCTGTCGTTACCAGATCCAGATTATATTCTCTCTCCAGTCTTTCCTGAATAATCTCTAAATGAAGCAGTCCAAGGAAACCGCAACGGAAGCCAAAGCCCAATGCGACTGATGTCTCCGGTTCGAAATGAAGGGATGCATCATTGAGCTGCAGCTTCTCCAGCGCATCGCGCAGATCAGGATATTTTGCTCCGTCTGCCGGATACATACCGCAGTAAACCATCGGATTGACTTTCTTGTAACCGGGAAGCGGTTGTGCACAGGGACGTTTGTTATCTGTCACCGTATCTCCCACACGGGTGTCCTTTACATTCTTTAGGCTAGCGGTCAGATAACCAACCATTCCTGCTGTCAGTTCCTCTGTTGGCAGATATTGTCCCGGTCCGAAAATACCAAGCTCTACTACCTCGGCTGTCGCCCCGGTAGCCATCATGCGAAGCTCTGTCCCTTTTCTGACTTTTCCTTCTTTGATTCTGCAGAATACAATAACTCCCTTATAGGGATCATATACAGAGTCAAAAATTAAGGCTTGCAGTGGCGCTTCCGGATCGCCCTTCGGAGCCGGTATCTTAGTCACGATCTGCTCGAGCACCTGATCGATGTTGGTTCCGACTTTAGCGGAAATCAGCGGTGCGTCGTGGGCTTCCAGTCCAATGACATCCTCAATTTCAGCTATTACTCGTTCCGGATCTGCACTGGGCAGATCAATTTTATTGATAACCGGCATAATATCCAGGTTATGATCCAGGGCAAGATAGACATTCGCCAGAGTCTGTGCCTCGATTCCCTGGGCGGCATCCACCACCAGGATAGCACCTTCACAGGCAGCAAGACTTCTGGATACCTCATAGTTAAAGTCCACATGTCCCGGAGTATCGATCAGATTGAAGATATACTCCTCACCGTTTTTCGCTTTATATACGGTACGAACCGTCTGAGCCTTTATCGTGATTCCTCTTTCACGTTCCAAATCCATGTTATCCAGAACCTGTGCCTGCATTTCACGGCTGGTTAAGAGACCGGTCATCTCTATGATACGGTCTGCCAGTGTCGATTTCCCATGATCTATATGTGCAATAATGCAGAAATTTCTTATTTTACTTTGGTCTAAAGCCATCTTTGTCCTCCTGAGTATATAATCCCCGTATCTCTTCCCGGAGCAATAAACTGTAGAATAAATGAATCAATTAGTACATTTATCCTATTAATGATTATATCACGAACAAAATCATGTTCATGATCTTCGCAGCGTTCGCATAATTACAAGATAGCTTTTATTGACGTATCTTGTTACGTTTGCTCACTTCGCCTAATTATATCACACAGTTTTTCTGCTAGCAAGATAATACATTTTCATTCCCCCTGAAGAACCGCATTCAACACTCGCGCGAAGGGGTCCATGGCATTCTTCGCTGATTCGAGGGTGTTTTTATTCGTTCCGAGTTCCATTAGGATGCTTTTTGGCTTCAGATGCATATTGTAACGGTAACAGTTTAAGTAATTTTTATAAAACAGACCCGGATAAAGCTCTATTGCCTTCAACTGCATCTGCAAGCTCATTGCCAGATTATCCTGAACGTAAGGATTCTCCAGATAGGCAATCGGCCCGTCCTGATCACGGCACAGACCATTGAATAGCATGATCTGTGCTGTTTCTTTTCCATTAACCACCGTTGTTCGCTTATTGTCGGCCCCGTCCCTATGTAAATCGATGATTACCTCAATGGTTGGATTGTCCTCTAATATTTTTTGAACTCCATCCTTAGCCGTATTATAAGCTTTGCTTCGCTCCAGTTTTCCATCGATAATGTCATAGCAGGTGGTATCATGTATCACATTATAACCGTAGGTATCCTCCAGTATTCGTGTCAGATAACTCCCGACACCTACCACAGTATCCGCTTTCTCCTTCTCACGACTGTCAATATAGGTCTCCTGGGAATGTGTGTGATAAATTAAGATTTGCGGCTTATCATTCTTTTGGCTTATTCTTAAGTCCTCGCCTAGAAGTTCCTCTGCATCGAACAGCCCATCTGTCACCTTTGTCGCCGGGTCTACAATATAGAAATTTCTAATTAGGAAACTGACATCCTTCAATTGCTCCAAGGTATAATCAACTACATTCCCCGGATTGGAGGCTTCAATCGCTTCCGGTTCCGGCCAGGGTTCTTCATCTGCTTCCTGATAGGATAGATCACCCTCCAGTGTATTAATGGAAAGCCTGTCACCCATGTTACCCAGCAAAGTATTCCCTGCATATCGTGCCTGGCGTTCGTTATAATATGCTCCGTTGGATAACAGATACGCCTCACTGATCGCCTGCTCCGGTAAGGAATACAATTCAATTTCTTCCTTTTCATAAGTTTCCTGTAATTTCTTCTCAGCATCACTGATCAATAAGCCTTGATTCTTGATGAAGGAAGCCAAGGGGAAATGCCTCGACAATAGATTAATCGGAAAAATCGCGGCTTCTTCTCCGTCTGTATAGAAGCTTACCAGAGAAGAGCCGGATTCAATTACTCTGTTACTGATATAATAATAAACTGCATCCTGATAGCCCCCTGCTTGGCCCATTTCATTGGAGAAGGAAATAGCCGCAAACCGAACTAAAAGATACACTGAGCCGATAATGATTATGATCCATAGGATAAGATAAATATTTAGGCGAAGACCTGTTAAGCGAGACCCCCTTGTCGTATACCATGCACGATGTCTTTTCATTATTGCGCCTCCAGACTGTTTCTTCAAAAGCCTGATTCATTATATTGCGATGCCTGTTTATTTATACCTTCATTCCGCCTCCGTAGAGCGGCACAAGTAACACCCGAAAGTGATTTTTCTTTCTTTATTTCCCTTCGTATTCTGCTACATTGACCTTTAGATAAACTGTGCAGAATGCTTTGTCATGGATTATGATATACTCTGTGCAAAGCAGGTATTGATCGCTTCGGAAATCGTATAACTGATCTGCTTCACGGACTCATCGATATTCTTCGGGGTAACAAACATATTATCAATCTGCTGTTCTCTTACCTCTGCAATAAACCGGTCAATTTCATTCTCCTCAAAGCCGCTCTTTTCCATATACTTTGTCAGTGTATCTGAGACTATGGTTGCAGCATCCACGACGGTCGGGCATCCGATAGCAATTACCTTCGTCCCCAGCGTAACTTCATTCAATGCTTTTCGGTTATTGCCGACTCCAGACCCGGGACTGATTCCGGTATCCGTCAGCTGTACTGTCGTATTTACTCTGCTCACACTCCTGGATGCCAAGGCATCAATCACAATCAAAAGTTTCGGATGTGTCTCCTCAATAATTCCCTTTATGATTTCTACTGTCTCCATCCCCGTCTGAGCCATGACTCCGGGAGAAATGGCACTGACACTGCCCAGATGGTTCTGCTCTTTAAATTCGTCCCCATATTCCCGGATCAGATGCCTTGTGATAAATAGATTATCGACTACTTGCGGTCCCAGAGCATCCGGTGTAACCTCTCTGTTACCGAGGCCGACAACCAGTATTTCCTCCTTATTCAAACTACCTGCAAGGGTCCTGAGCTGTCTGGCAATTTCCTCTGTGGCGGGTTTATAATAATCTGTGCTGGATTGGTTCATTTTGGGAGCTTCAATCGTGATATAGGTGCCGATTGGCCTCTGCATCGCCTTTGCTCCTTTTTCATCCTTGATATTTACCACCGATACCCTGATATCATTCTTTTCATCATAATTTTCTGTCAACACAACTCCCTTAATCTCTACGTCATTCTCCGGAAAGCTCTCTCTCACTTCCAGAGCCAAGTCTGTTCTTATCTTCTTATTCACTGTATTTCCCTCCAGAATAATAAATTTCCATTAATTCTTCTTTATTTTTTACAAGGTTTTTTAAAAATATGTATTGACAGAATAAATTCGATAGACTACTATATAATAGTATGTTTCCATTAGAGCGTCCGTGTCCGGATTTAATGAAACAAAGTATTCGAGCGATCATAACCAGCTTACATCTCACTCTCAATTTGGTGTATCTGGCACTGTGGTTGATAATAATTTTATATTTGGAGGTGTACGAATTGGCTAACATTAAATCTGCTAAGAAGAGAATCTTAGTTAACGAGACAAAGGCTATTAGAAATAAGCAAATCAAGTCCAAGGTTAAGACGATGATTAAGAAAGTAGATGCTGCTGTTGCTGCTGGCGATAAAGAGCTTGCAAAGACTAACTTAGTTGAAGCAGTTTCCGAAATCGATAAGGCTTGCTCAAAGGGTGTATATCATAAGAATACAGCATCCAGAAAAGTATCCCGTTTATCCAAGGCTATCAATAATATTGCATAACAAAGTACAGACAGGCTGCCGCAAGGCAGCCTTATTTTTTTGCTGTTCACAGGTGAGTGTATTCCTCTTCTATTTATATCAGGCAGTATTGGTAATATCACAATATAGGATTACTTTTCAATCAGGCATGTATCATGGCAGATTTGAATGTAGATTGTATCATTACTATTTCAATTCAATTGCTACTCTAAATCACTTCAATTGATTAATCATCACTTCAACTATGTAATCACTGTTTATATCGTGTTCGCGTCAGCAGTCAGGCGGGATGCAATCACACCTGACTGCTTTTCAGAAAACACAAAAACAGAACCTAGGGTCGAAGACCAAATATAACCTTCTATTCCTCCAAACCCTTGGGTCCTGTTTTTATGTTTTGAATTAAGTGTCAGCCTGCTGACACTTATGCGCCTGAGCGGATTGCATAGCAATAACTTCCTTGCCGCGAGGTGCGCATCCCAATGCGAACTTGTTCGCATTGCGGAGCGTTTATATAATAGGACGCATTATCCTATTCCATAAAAATAGTCAGGGATAGATTGAAAATCTATCCCTGACACTGTCGGCGAACACTGCGCCACATATAAATATGAAATTATAAAGTTTCACTCATTCTTCCCTAAATAAACCTGTAAGTCTTAATAATTACCTTTAAAACTATCATCATATAATTCAATACACTCAAATTATATACTAAAACCTTATATCCTCAAACCTCTTAATTAATTCCATCCCTCTGAACCCTGATATACTCAATAATCATATCAACGGCCTCCGCTCTTGTCACGTGATTGGTTGAGTTAAACTTATTTGCTGTATCTCCCTTAATAATTCCGAGTCCCTTAGCCAGAGCTACGGCGCCGAAATACTTCGTATTAATCGAGCTCTCATCCGCGAAACCGGTCTTATAAATTCCTGAGATTGCTGCCATCTTAGTCAATCCAAGCTTATCGATGAAGAGCTGTGCAATCTCTTCTCTGGTGATCAGAGAAGAATCAGCTGTGGTTGCCTCGGCAGGGTCTGTATAAACAGCATAACCTATCTTATTCAGAAGACTGTTTAATTCACCTACAGTGATGGACTGTTCCGGAAGAAACTTCCCACCCTCAAAGCCGATATTCATATCTGCAAGAAGTAATACATTTTTATACTTGATCAGATCGGTCACATCGTCATAGGCGTAGACAGCATTCTTCTTATAAACCTTGCCGCTTTCATCCAACTGGTCTCCGGTGAAAGGAGAAATATAGGTAGGTGTTACATCAGGACGATATACCAGCCTTACTTCATACTCCGCTTTAGTCTGATTAGAATAATAACCCTCCTTTGTCTTGCTCTGGTTGACCTTATTGATCTGATTAATCTCGTACTTCAGGCCATATCCTTCCTTCGCCAGATAGTAGTCCATTGCTTTATCAGCAGAGATGATACCATCCGGTGCTTCGAAAGTCACATCCTTATCCCAGTAGGAGCCAAAGGAATAAATCTTTCCGGTCACACCATCAACAGAGCCATAGATACTGTTATAAGGATATTCAATTCCTTCATTCACACGGTTATACTGATAACGGTAGCCACCGTAAACCGGCTTCTCATTCTTATAATAAACCACATAGTCATCCGTCTCTTCACTTAAGACTGAATTCTTGAAGCGGTCTGCAATCTGAGCCTTAAAGAATTTTTCAAGGATTTTCTTGGATGCCAACTTATTATAATTGATCTTAACCGTATTCCATTTCTGGTTTTTCTCATCATAGTAGTCCTTCATACTCGCATAGAAGCTGAGAATTTTTCCGCTTACAGCATCCACGGTAGCATAAGCATAACCCCTGTAGGTATCTTTATCCTTCTCGTAATTTACCTCTCTCGGATCATTCAGGGAGATGTTCCAGACGTAAGAGGAGTCCATCTTACTCAAATCTGCATTGTATTGGATCAGATTCTTGTCAATATACAAAGCTTTATTTGCTGTCACGATAGAGATGGCTTTTTCCTTGGAAATAATGTTCTTCAGCTCTTCTACCTTCGCCTGCTCCTCAGGAGTCAAATCACTCTTTACGCCTCTAATCGCGCCTCCGGCATCAGCAGCTGCTTCCTCCTTTGCGTTTGCGCCGTAACCGTTACTGTTCCATTCCGATTTTGTAAGATATACCTTTCCGGTCTTTGCATCAATTGAGATATAAGGAAGTGTCGGTTCATAGACCAGAAAAGTCTTTTTCTGAGCTGTACCCTTTATCGAGTCATAGATACCGATATAATCGGTACGGTACACAAGCTTCATCTTCATCTGTTTCTTAATCAGCTTCGCTGCTTCCTCTTTCGTCAGCTTAGCTATTTCCGCCGATATTTTCGCATCATATAGCCAATTTACAGATAATGAAGTGACGTCACCGGTGATACAATTCACTGTCACACGAACCGAATTATCCGGCATACTGATACCGTTTTCAATTCTCTGATAATTATAAATATAATTGTTACTGTAGATACCTTCAAAGTCTGAGCTTATATAATCAAGCTTTCCGTTTGTTTCCGGAGCTACCTTGCGGATAAAGCTCTCCGCAGTACTCTTCAGCTCAGATCTTGAATATTTTGCTAAACCGTTACCGGTTTGATCATTATGATAAATACTATAATAGGTGATATGATATGCTTCATCACAATTTATCTGAATGCTGGAATTTCCATCTTTGGTGCTCCAGGTCAGATTCCAGAATGCATTGGAATATGTACCGGCATCATTAAAATAGTAATTAAATTCTGTATATTCACTTGGTATCGTAATCATTGACTTCACCATATTGATGGCTGAAGTTAACCCTGACTGTGTGGGCTCCTTTGAACTTCTTGCAGGTTCCTCCGCAACAATTCCTACCGGTGCTGCGGCTTTCTCCTTCACTGCAGTTGCCGCAAATACATCAAGCGGCAATGAGGATACTACCATAAGGCCACTGAGCAGCATAACAACTAATTTTTTCATAGATACACTCCTTCCAATCTAGCTTGTTTTATTTGCTTTCAATCATTAGACGAAGAAGAAAATTCCACGGTTGCATTTTTCTGTTCTAAATTTACTTGATTTTTCTTTCGACTTTTTACAAGGCTCTTGCTCTCTGACAGGAAAAGGCCAAGAATAGTTAATAATATCCCCAAAAAAGCGGCTTTCGTTATAACCTCGTGTAATACAAGGACTGAAGTAACTGCGGTAATGACAGGAACCAGATAGATATATACTGTTGTTTTCACTGTTCCAAGAAGCTTAACCGCAGAATTCCAGACAGCAAAACATAGAGCAGATGCACCTAATCCCAAAAACAAAAGATTGAACAAATTAATCTGAGTAATCAACTCTCTGAGTTCCACTTGAAAGCCCATACGAAAAAGTGCCGGGAGCATGAAAAGCAATCCGTATAAGAAGCATCTTCGAGTGACTAAAATCGTATGGTATCCAAAAGCACTGATTTTCTTAATCAGTGTAGAATACACAGCCCATAGTACTGCAGCGGCTACAGCAAGGAAATCACCCAATGGATTAATATTAATTTCTGTTGTATTTTGGAAGCTGATCAGATAAATACCAGCCATAGCAATCATAAATCCGAGAAAATAGCGTATTCCGGGACGTTCTCCATGTAAAAAGATACAGGCAATCAATGCCGTAAAAAACGGAGCCAGGGATACGATTACTCCTACATTGGAGACTCGTGTAAAGGTAAGTGCAATATTCTCAAAAAGAAAATATAGTGTGACACCACTTAAGCCTGCCGCAGCAAAATACAACTCATGCTTCTTTTCTAAAAGGTGTAGTCTACGTGGAAAAGCCAGCCATAATGCTATATAACCTATGGTAAAACGAATAAATAAAATCTCAATTGGAGAAAAGGTAATTAATAATACTTTTGTAGATATAAAGGTAGTTCCCCATACAACCATACAAAAGATAGCTGCAATATGACCCTTCCATGATTTATTGTTCATTCTCCTGCAGCCCCCTGTCTTTCATCTCAAGCATCTCCGGGACTGAAAATATCTTTTGATACTGTTTTGGTGTCACTCCGATAAATTCTTTAAAGAAATTAGTAAAATGGCTTTGATCCGAAAAGCCTGCCATACTGGCTGCATCCACCGGCACCGTTCCCTGTTCCAATAAGCTTTTCGCCATATTCAGTCGGATATTCTGCAGATATCGGTAAGGAGACACCCCAATCTGCTTTGTAAAGGAACGCAGCAGATAGGATTTGCTGTAATTCGTCATGGCAAGCAGCTCCTCCAGGGTTATATTATCTTCATAGTGTTTCTCCATATAGGAGCATAAGCTCTTTAGTTGCGGATCAGGCAGAGGGATATCTGCTTCTGTAAATGGAGAAGAATACTCCTGAAACACCTGTTGCAGCAGGAAGAACAAAGCCTCCTCCTTTTCCAGTCTGGATGCGGGATGAACGATTAAATCATATAAATCACAGATGGATTTTGTGATTTCACTTTGATATACAACGTTTTGCGTAAAATGAGGGATATAATCGCTTCCGGTAACTTCTTTGGCAGCCTTCGCCATACTCTCCGGGCTAATGTTAACTGCACGATAATCCAGAAGCGTCCCATCCGCCGGAGCACAGCAATGATTATCCCTGGGATTGAATAAAATCAAATCTCCTGCTGACAGTCTATAGTCCTTCCCTTTACAGCGCAGATGACGTCTTCCTCCTTCAATATAGCCAATCACATAATATTCGTGGAAATGATTCGGAAATTTCTGAACTCTTCCGCTTAAATTATATGCTTCTATCTGTAAATCACGATCATAATAAATATGACGCTGTTCCTGTTCCTGCAACATAGTTTACCCCTTTCCCTTGCCTTAATTTTAACCATTGTAGCACGATAGGGAAGATAATTCTTGTATGATATTACACTATTTCTTGGAAAATATAAATATTTATTATTATCTTTTTGTTTAGGTACGCACTCTAGGGTGAACTATGTTTGCTACTTAGATGCTTTATTATATAGGTAAGTTCAGAAAACTTGGCCTTTGATATAAAATGAGAAGCTCTAAATATGTATTATATCACAGGCTTTCCTAAGAGTAGAAATTATAAAATAATTTCTACTCTTATAGACCCTATTGATTACATACTTGGCTTCTCTTACCAGGATCATTACAAACTATTTATGCGTTTCATTGAAACTCTGCCTGTTCCAACGCATTTTCCACAGCCTTAAGATGAACCTTTGAGGATATGGTTGCGCCACTGATAACATCCACGGCTAAAGACTTATTTTGAATGACTCTGTTTAGCAGATCATTGATAGATTGACCATGTCTAATCTCTGCTGTCTGTTTCTCATTCGCCTGAGCTCCTCCGATCACCTTAATCTCATTTACAGTACCGGAAGCCACGGTTACTTCTACCTTTGTATTTCTCAGACTGTCTTTTACTCCTTTATACTCACCTGTATATACACCGTCACGAAGATGCTTGAAGTCCACTGTACCGATCGTAAGATTCATTGCCTCTCTACGCCCTGGCTCAAAAGCTGACATGGTTATTCCTAACCCGACTACAATCACACCAATAATCACAAGTACCACGATCCACACTTTATTTTTCCTCCTGCTCTTTTTATTTATTGTCATGAATACTACCCTCTTTCCTATATCATTAGCCGGACGAAAGATCCGGTTAATTTCTTATATATATTTCAAATTGATATCCTTAGCCGCTTGAAAGCTGTTCTTTAATCCGTGTGTGACATATACCGTCAGCTTATCATCCATAATCACTGCCTGAAGCTGAGGCTGTGCTTTCAGTAAGTCGATACCTGCTTCCAGTCCGGCAGTAAATAAAGCAGTGGAAAATGCATCAGCAAGCATTGCACTCTCACTGACAATCGTAACACTGATGAGTCCCGCTTCGGCAGGATACCCTGTCTTTGGATTCAGGATATGGTGATATCGTCTTCCATCCTTAGCAATAAAGAACCTTTCATAATCCCCTGAGGTAACGACTGCTTTTCCGGTTACTGCAACCGCTCCAAGTAAGCCGCTTTGTCTGGGATGTCTTATACCAACCTTCCAGGCTGAACCGTCCGGTTTACTGCCCAAAGTAGAAACATTGCCACCAATATTGGAAAAAGCTGATTTCACTCCATAATTCTCAAACAGCACCATAAAACGGTCACTGGACAGGCCTTTTGCAATCCCTCCCAAGTCGATTGTCTGACCGGTTTTCTTAAGTCCCGCGATATGATCAGTAGCATTCAGCTCCAGGTCCCTATAATTGATTAAAGGAAGGATCGCTTTTATTTTATCCTCCTCCGGCGGCTCTACTGCATTCTTATAATCCCATAAATCCACCAACGGACCGATTGTTACATCGAATAAGCCCTGTGAAAGTTCTGATATTTCCAAAGCATGAGAAAGAATCTCACTGACTTCAGGTTCGATGACCTCCTTTGAGATTCCCGCCAAACGATTAATTCGACTGATGATACTTTCCTGTCTGAAACGGCTAAGCATTGCTTCCAATCTCTCTGCCTCGGCTTCTACAGCACAACATGCCTCCCTGGCATTACTTCCATATGCTTTGTGTATCATCACCGTACCCATTCCGATATGCCTTAATTCTTCCATGGTACAGTCATTCACTGGTCATTCCCCCTACTGATTTGAAGGTCTCTCACTAATCCGTTATCTCTTACTTCCGGCAATCGGTTAATCCCTTTAACACAAAATCCGTAAGGTAATCCTGTATTTCGGGAAAATACTTCAATCCGATTTCATCCTTATGATAGCCGATGCGAATAATGGATTCGAACATAGCCATAATCATATCACTGCTGATATCCGCCCTCATCTTACCTTCTGACTGCCATTTTTTCACCAAATCCAAAAACTCCTTGTATAAGAAATCCATTCTTTCAAGCCCCTCCTCTTCCCGAAAGAGCTTTTCGATCTTATTAAATACATCCGGATGATACCATTGCGAAAGAATTGGGTTGGAAAGCATACCCTTCATATTCAAAGCCAAGAGTTCTTTAATCAGCTTAACCGGGTCATCCTCAAGATTTATGGATTGCATGATGTTTTTCATCAGGACAGTTGTTTCCTCACTAAGGATTTCTATAAACAACTTTTCCTTAGATGGAAAGTAATTATAAAAGGTTCCGACGGAGAACCCTGCCTCCCTCGTAATATCAGCGATTCCTGTATCCTTAAAGCCATTCTCAGCAAATAGCTTCTTTGCGCAAATATATAATGTTGTCTTTTTATCCTCCATCTGTTGTTTTTCGTCCTCCTGAATGAATATTTTTCTGTTCATTCAGAATATAACATAAGTTTCCATTACTGTCAAATATTTTTAGAGAATTTAATTACTAAAAAGAAGCTAAACTCACTAACTATGAGTTTAGCTTCTTTTTAGCGGAAGCGGTGGGATTCGAACCCACGAGCCCGTGAGGACTACCGCATTTCGAGTGCGGGCCGTTATGACCACTTCGATACGCTTCCAAATCTATGATTACGATTGGTCGAAAGACCAAATCCGCAATTGGCACAATATTTAAACTATCGATCTAACTGATATAAGCATTTGAATAAGCTTTTGTATTTTATCTTTTACTGAAGGTGATGATAAAAAGCTCTACACCGATCTTCTCCAGCATGCGTCCTGTCTTCACCTGCTCTTCAATCTCGGCGGAAAATTCCAACGCTTCCTTCAGCTTCTTCGATGAGAAATTCTTTGCCTGACCAAGATACTTATTCACTGCAAAGGGTGGAACTCCCACCTTCTCACTGATGGAGGCTGCATTGAAGCCCAAGGCCTGAAGATCCTTTGTCTGAAGCAGAATATTAAAATGTCTTGTGATCAGAAACAGAATGGACAACGGCTTTTCTCTGACAGAAAGCAAATCATAATATAAATCCAAAGCCTTACTCTGTTGCTTGGAACCGATCGCATCAATCATAAGAAATATCTTACCTGAAATCTGAGTGGTTACCACAGTATCAATATCTTCCGGGCGGATTACATCCCGACCGTAGGTAAATCCGGCAAGCTTTTCAACTTCATTACAAATATTGATCATATCAGAACCGGTCTTATCAAGAAAATACAGGATCGAAGACTCCGTAATTTTCTTCCCCTCCTGTTCCAGTTGGGACGCCACAAAGAGTTTCAGATTCTGCTCATCCAGACCATTCATCTCGGATACGGTACCCTTATCCTTAATCAACTTGAACAGCTTATTTCTTTTATCGATCTCATCCTCAACAAAAAGAATGACCGAACTTTCCGGTGTATCCTCCAACAGCTCAGCAAGCTCGCTCGAGGTTTTAAATAATCCACTGTTCTCAATGAGAATCAGTCTTCTATCACTAAAGAAGGGTAAGGTCTGAGCCGCCTCATAAACCTTTCTAGGCTCTACATCTTTACCCTCAAAATAGGTATAGTTCATGTCGCTGTCGTCCTGAAGGATTGCAGTCTTTAATTTATCCCGGTACAGCTTCTTTAGATAATCCTCAGTTCCATAGAGAAGATAGAACTTTTTGAAGCTGCCTGTTCTGATGTGTTCCTTGATCACCTTCATATTTTAGCTCCTATCGGACAGAACATGATATATTCTATCGAATCCCTATGTAAATTGCAAGCAGGAAATAAAATTAATCTACTGTTCCAAATCGGTTGAGCGGCTTAATTCTGAAAACCACCCTGCCTCCAATATTCTCTTTCTTTACATTACCTACCTCTTCGGATCGGCTGTCCTTACTGATATTACGGTTATCTCCCATGACGAAGTACTCGTCTTCACCCAGAGTAATCGGATCTGCGGCACGTCCGGGATCCTCAAGCTTCTCAGTTCCATAATCCTCTTTCAGGATTTCGCCGTTGATATAAATGTCTGATCCAATAATCTGAATAGTTTCTCCAGGAAGACCGATAATTCTCTTTACGTAATATTCTTCATTTTCTCTTCCATAGGGATAAAATACGATAATATCAAAACGGTCCAAAGCATCAAACCGGTAAGATAGTTTTTCTACATATAGATGCTCTCCATCCATTAACGTATCAGCCATAGAGGAGCCATCCACAATGGTACGCTGTAACACAAAATTCGGTAACACATAGATACAGACGAAAATCAGTACAGCATAGAAGATCAGGTCATAAACTAAACCCTTTGCTCCGTTTCCGGCTTTACCCTCCGATGACGCTTTTCCAGGAGTCTCCGGTTCCGCTTCGGTACTGATTTCGTTGCTGTCATGATAATCTTCATGAAGATAATTCATATCCGCAAGATAGTCTTTATTCTCAGTAGATTCCATATCTATTTCCTGAAAACCTCTGTCCCGACTATTTTCCTAGCTCATAAGACATGGTAATCTTCCTTTCCTGTCTGTTATGAATCATTTAAATTCATATGAGCCTATTGCTACTTATTTTCCTCTGTTTTCGTTTCATCATCACCAACGATTTTTACCTTGGAGCGATATAATTCCTCTACAGCGATAGATAAGGGTTTGGGATAAGTAACATCAACAAGCGGTACAGAACCATCAATAATCTGTCTTGCACGTCTTGCTGTTGCAATGACGATGGAATATCTGCTGTTAACTACCGGCTGCTCACCTGGCTCTACCTCACTATTGACTACTTTCATTAAATCTGTATATGATGGATGTAACATATTAATTTCTCCTTCCTGAAATCACATTATATTTTTAATCTATTCTTTTTGTGCTGCATCGATTATCTCTGCAATCTCTTTTACGTTTACTCGACCTGCAATCGTCTCCGGAAGCAGGGAGGACAAAACCAGATGACCGCTATCAGTGACAATTACTGCTTTTGTTCTTCTGCCGCAGGTAGCATCGATCGCCATACCATTATCCTTTGCTGTCTGAACCATGCGTTTGATGGGGGCGGCCTCCGGACTGATGATACTGATAATCTTATTGGCATTTACAACATTTCCAAAGCCGACATTTACAAGCTTATTCAAAGTTATTCCTCATTTCCAAAGCTATTATTCAATATTCTGAATCTGTTCGCGAACCTTCTCAATCTCAGTCTTAAGATCAATTGCTTTGTTGGTAACCTCTAGATCATTTGCCTTCGATAATATGGTATTGGCTTCTCTGTTCATCTCCTGTGCGATAAAGTCCAGCTTTCTGCCGACATTTTCGCTTTCATTCAGAGCTTCCTTCATATTCTTAATATGGCTTTTCAGACGTACTGTCTCTTCGTCAACGCATATCTTGTCAGCAAATACGGTAATCTCTGTCACAAGAATGCTCTCTTCTACCTTTGTATCACCTAGTAACTCTGTTACCTTTGCCATCAGCTTATTACGATATTCGTTCACGACCTCAGGTGATCTGGTCTCAATGAATTCCACCATGGAAAGCATGGAGTCAAGTTTTGCCACAATATCCTGCTTCAGATGCTCGCCTTCAGAAATTCTGGTTTCGACGAAACGGCTTGCTGCAGTTTTCACTGCTTCTTCTACCAGTTCCCAGAGTTCCTTCTCATCGATGGTCTGTTCCTCCAGGGTAAAGACATCAGGATACCTGGATAAGGCTGAAACTCGAATGTCATTTTCAATTCCGAACTCCTTACTTATCTTTTCTAAATTGACAAAATACTCTCTTGCCAAATCAGCATTATACTTGACACATACATTATTCTCTGTATAGTCTTCGTAAGTAATGTAGATGTCAATTTTTCCTCTGCCAATGTATTGCTTTAGTACGTTTCGGATGCCTGCCTCAAAAAAACTCAGTTTTTTAGGCATCTTAATTGAGATATCACAATATCTGTGGTTCACTGCTTTCATCTCAACAGTTATTTTCCGATCTACATGGGCAATTTCACAACGCCCGAAGCCTGTCATACTCTTTAACATAGCTCACACTCTTTCATGATTTGAGATTTTGACGAAATTGCCATCATATTAGTTTTGTCATATCTAATTAATTATAAATGAAATAAAATGACAAGTCAAGACGCCGTGTAGAATTGATAAAATAAATCATACAAATCAAACAATAATTATCATCGTTCGATATCCTAGCCTGCGCAGCTGTACTTCCAGTAGAACAGCATCATCAAGCTGTTCTAACAAACCTGTGCAGACAAAATATTTCTGAAATCCGTATTCTATCTCTGCCTGCACACCGTGATTTCTTAGAAGCATTTGCTTTTCTACAGCCTCATCATAACTATAATATTTGCCTGCTATTACGCGATATCGATATCCTAACGACATCTGCTTCCGTATCAAATCAGTTTCATTGTCTATAGTATTCGTAAGGTATTCGAGAATTCCTTTTGCTATTGCTTCAGCAATCGTCATGATATTATGGTCATAAAATAAATTTTCCTGTTCTTTCCCAATATAGCCGATACCTAACATGAAGGCTGGTATCGACACTTCATTCAATAAAGGCAGATCCGTTCTAATAATCAATCCATACGTGGTATAGCCTACAGAATAAAGCTCTTTGCCGATTGTGATAGCGGCATCCTTTACTTTTATGTCATCTTCCTTCAGGAAGAAATCCAACCCGGGCTTTGAAGAATAATCCATTTCGTTTAGCCGATGAAGCGATATCATTAGGTCAGCATCGGCTTCGTTGATTAGTTTAATCCGTTCCATGATTGACAGATAAACATCTGTTTTCCTGATATATACTACCGAAATTCCTTGTGCCTCCAAGAATAGCCCAACTCTTAAAGCAAGCGAAAGAGTATCGTTTTTTTCACTTCTATTCATATAATAATCACCAATATCTCTTCCACCGTGACCTGGATCCAGAATAACTTTAGCCATAGTCCACCCCGATTTTCAAATCTCTCCACTTATTATCATATGATACTTCTAGCCATAGGTACTCTAAAAATCTAATGAAACCTTAATTTGAAAATCAAGAACCATGGGCGTATAATGAACTTACAAGAATTTAAAGTATCTATATGAGGTAATATTTCAAGTAATATATCGTAGTGTCAAAGCACCTGAAGCATTATCTGAAAGCAAGTTACAATTCAATACCTTATGAAGTACAATATTATGCTTAGCTATTTATTATATATTTAGCTTATCCCAAAGTGTCAAAGCACCGTAGGTGCTTTTCTGAAATAATGTATTGCTATGCAAGCTTGCTTGTAATAGCGATACATTGTTTCAGAAAATATGCGAAGCATGATTTGACACTTTATAAATGATTAAGTGTTAATTTACCTTCAGTGATTAATTAAAAACGTATACTTCTATGCAAACTTGCTTGTAATAGCGATACATTATTTCTGAAAATATGCGAAGCATGATTTGACACTGATTTAAACAAAAAAGAATGGGGTGATAGACGATGTTATTCTGGAACCGTGTAGAAATATATAACGGATTTTCGCTGAGGGAATTCTCCGAACTCAAAAACGCCTTGGCAGTGGATGGTATCAAGTATGATTATAAGATGATAGATCGGAGCAATGTCGGACTGAGACCAAACCCACAAAGGACTTTGTTACCAAACGGAGTGGATCCCAGAAATGCTGTGCAGTATTCTCTGTATGTTCATCACAGAGATTATGAGAAGGCCATTTACCTGACCTCTAACCGTCATCTTCAATTGCATGCGTGACAAAAATTATGAAAGCCCGTCTCCGATAAAATCGGGGCGGGCTTTCTCTATGATACGTATTATTCCGAAAACATAGTAGTGGAAAGATATCTCTCTCCGGTATCAGGTAGTAAAACAACGATTGTCTTTCCGGCATTTTCAGGTCTTTGCGCTATAGCGGTTGCCGCCCACAATGCTGCTCCTGAGGAGATACCCACCAGAAGACCTTCTCTTCTGGCAATCTCCCGTCCGGTCTCAAAGGCGTTTTCATTGGTTACTGCAATGATTTCATCGTAAATCATCGTATTCAAAGTATCCGGAACGAAGCCTGCACCGATGCCTTGAATTTTATGTGCCCCTGCACGCTTTTCCGATAATACCGGTGAATCCACCGGTTCCACAGCCACAATTTTTACATCAGGCTTTTTAGCTTTCAGATAGGCACCAACTCCCGATATGGTGCCACCCGTGCCGACCCCTGCAACAAAAATATCAACTTCACCCTCTGTGTCGTTCCAGATCTCAACACCTGTGGTTTCCTCATGTACCTTTGGATTATTCGGATTCTCAAACTGTGAAGGAATAAAGCTGTTTTCTATTTCAGCCTGAAGCTCCTTTGCCTTGGAGATAGCACCTTTCATACCGGCTGAGCCTTCGGTCAGTATCACTTCGGCACCATATGCCTTCATCAGATTCCTTCTTTCGATACTCATTGTCTCTGGCATCGTAATCTTCAGCTTCAGTCCATAGCTGGCACATACGCTGGCAAGGCCAATTCCTGTATTTCCGCTGGTAGGTTCAATGATGACTGTGTTTTCATTGATTTCACCATTTTTGATAGCCACCTCTATCATCCTCTTTGCAATTCTGTCCTTCACACTGCCACCAGGATTAAAGCACTCCAATTTCGCTACAATTATAGCCTCAAGACCATGTTCTCTATTATAATTTGTTAATTCCAATAAGGGCGTACCGCCAATCAGCTCCGTTACTCTCTTTTTATACTCTGCCATGAATGTTTCTCCTCTCTTTGCTATCAATGCTTAAGTTATATTATCGAACCCCGATACCAAATCGTCAAGGGTATCTTCCTATTTTATTATTGGATTTTTTTTAATCTATTTCTTATTTACTTATGATAGCATTATATCAAGGATATGTTATAATTAAGAAAGTAAAAAAGGGTGAGGGAAAAACAGTGCTGATCAGAGAAAACACACAACGAAGTATAGAAATCATCAAGACGATTTGGTTAAATGCCAATGACACGTTTCCCGTCAATTTAAGTATGGTATCGTCAGAGCAGCAATTACATAACGAGAATTACATCGATCAAATCTCCGAAGCTTTTCATAAACAAATGAACAGCATACCAAAGCTTCCATTCAGACGAAAGAAATGGAGTAAAAAGACAGAAGCCTTTCTTATGGAAATGTTAAGAGAGGAACAAATCATCGGTATCCATAATGCTATGAAGCCTCAGGAGTTGGAGTCGTTTTATAAGGAACTTATGGAGTTTACCAAGAATGCAAGGCAGTTTGCTCCTGAACTATCCTTTGGAGAACTTGGTCAGGCAATCAGAAATTATATCGTATATGCTATGTTTAAGGTAATCAACCGAAATTCTTCTGCTTGTGATAGTATCGTCAGTCCCGGTTCCGGTTGTAAAAATACCGATTTGAACAGAACCGGTTCTGATCGTATCGGATACAGCAAGGCCGCATTTGGTTACAGTATGCTTTACCCGTTTACTGATAATTATATTGATACCATAGCAAATACCTTTTCTGATAAGCAAGAATACAATCAGCTTATTCGTGATACGATTGAAGGAAAAAGCATTCACTGGAAAGATACTTACTCTAAAAAGACCCACCTTCTGCTGAAAGCGATTGAAGAAGAATACCCTCGGGAGAAGGATAACGGAATATATACCCTTTTACTAATGATGCTGGAAGCACAGGAAGATAGTCTCGGGCAGCAAAGCAAAAGTATAAGGCTCACCCTGGAGCAGCGTTTGGATATTTCCTTATTGAAAGGTGGTGTCTCTGTTCTCATTGATCGATACCTCGTTAACAAACCACTTACTGAGGAAGATTACCTCTTTTATCTTGGCTTTGGCTTTTTCCTTCAGCTGGCGGATGACCTTCAGGATATCGGGGAAGACAGCACTAATGGATATCAGACTATTTTTACATTAGATCTGGAGAAATCCTGTGAGGAACGTACCGTCAATAAGCTTCTGAATTTTCTTCATGACATTATGGAGGCGTATTCGGCTGAAAACAACGTTTTTAAGGATTTTGTCAAGCAGAGCAGTTATCATCTGATCTACTCTTCCGTAATCGGTAGCCGGGAGTTTTTCTCAGAAGAATATCTGCTGCACATAGAAAAATTATTGCCGGTATCTGTGCCCTATCTTGAAAAAACCAAGGCTGGTTTCATAGAGAAGCAGGACAAGACGACACAGGACCAGTATATGAAGCTTCTGGACTGTCTGGTATTATATCCTTAGAGATAAATTGATATTACATATTACATATTATAATAGAATACATGTCTTAGAAAGATACCTATTAGCAACTGCAAAAAATGGACTTAGGATAACAGGTTCAGTATGAACCGACTCCAAGTCCATTCTTTAAGCGTCTCTTCCTTAATTATCTTTTCCTTTCATTAACTTGACCTGCAAGGATACCTTTTTTTCTGAGTACTATTTCCCGAGTACTTTTCTCCAATCCTGTAGGGATTGCAAGCTCACCATATAGTTCAGGTCGTCTCGTAATCATCCAGCCTCTTCCGGTACTTCCTGCAACCATCGATAAGTCGATTTCCGCAACCACCATATCCTCTCCTGCCTTACAGGTTTCGGTCACTATTCTTCCATAAGGATCTAGGATCATCGAATTTCCTGTTCTTATTTCATCATCATCAATACCCACTCCATTACTGAAAATGATGTACATTCCATTATCGTGAGCTCTGGAGGGAAGCCACCGCATTAACCATTCCTTTCCCTTTGGACCTCTTAGCTCTGCTTCAATTGCTTCCGGATGATCGAACCTATGCTCCCACAGCTCCCGATCGACTACCCCCATGACATTAGGATCACTGGTTCTGCATCCTCCGGTTTGATGAGGTGCTAATAATATTTGAGCTCCCCTCAATGCAGTAATTTTGGCATTTTCAACAATATTATTATCATAGCAGATCAAAACACCTATCTTGCAACCCTTTGGGGTATCAAATACTGTATATTCATTACCGCACTCAATATATTCATTAACAAAAGGATGAAGCTTTCTATGACATTTAAACTGTCCGTCCGGCATTGCTACGACATATGGTTTATAGATTTTGCCGTCCGGTGCTATCTCGATTAAACCTGCACCGATCGTCATATTATGTTTTTTTGACAATTCCATTAGAAATTGACAGGACGGACCATCAAACAAAGGCTCTGCCAGTGACAGCATCTGCTCCCTCGTCAAATTACGCAAAAACCAATATCCCGTAATGCAGCATTCCGGAAACGCAATGATTTCTACCTTTTGCTCAGCTGCTGCTTCTACGAAGCTCTTGATTTTTGCCAGATTATGCGCCTTGTCTCCCGGTACAGATTCAAATTGAACCGATGCTACTTTAATTATATTTTTCATGATCTACCTCCCATTGTATTTATTCTCTTCATTATTATTCAACCACAATTCTAATGCTTTCATACACTCATAAGCGTCATTCCCTCCCAGCTTGGAATATTTTATTTTATAGAATTCGATAATATAATATATTATTGTATCGCCTTCAACACTTTATGGGTATGTTAATTCATATTATTATCGTTGTCAATACTTTATATTTTTATATATGTTATTTCATAATATAATATTGAACTTATATTCAATTATGATATAATATATTATTGAATTCACTAACAAACCAATGCTCATGTAATGGATACAACAATATTATGACTTATTGCAGAAACGGAGAGGATTATGAAAAAATCAAAGGATAGTAAGACAAAGCGCCAAGAACAAATCCGAAATTTACTACTTACAAATAAGTTATTAAACGTCGATGAATTTTGCGAAATTTTGCATTGTAGTGAAGCTACAATCAGAAACGACCTTCGCTATCTTGAGGAACACGGCTACCTCAAGCGAACCTACGGTGGAGCTGTTGCTACTGAGAATACTACTTACAATACGGATGTTGGCTTGCGGACTACTGTTTTGAGTGATGAAAAGCAGCTCATTGCTGACTATGTTGTTCAAAATATTCTTACTCCCGGTCAAATCATAACCATGGATACAGGTTCAACCAATGCCGTACTGGCTCAAAAAATCGTGTATGCACAGCTCGAACTCACTGTCATCACAAATTCACTGATCTCCGCCTCCATCCTCGCCAATTCCGAGAAAGTAAATCTTTATCTGATCGGAGGATATTACAATAAGCACACCTTTTCATTTCAAGATGAGCTAACTCCAAGAATACTGGAATCGATTCGATCGGATATCTTCTTTTTAGCCCCTAATGGAATATCCCCGACAGTCGGTATTACAATCACTGATCCCAAAGAGGTAACTATTAAGCAAATGATGATGAAGCATGCCAATCGCACGATAGCTCTGGCGGATCATTCAAAAGTAGGGAAAACCGGTTTCAAAGTAATCAGTGATTTTGATGATATCAGCATGTTGATTACCGATTATCATAGTTACCAGCAGGACATAATAAGGCTGCAGGAAATGGGCCTGTCCGTAGTTGTTTTACCCCGATGAGCTACTGAGTGTCTCCTATTCAACTCGTATTTTTATTCAATCATATTAGCCATAATAAAAATAATAAGCCTGTCAGCATTGATATGCTCCCTTCCTGATTAACAGTTTTTTATTTCACTGTCTCTCATAAAGGGAGCATATCACATTGACAGGCTTACTTGCTTTTCATTATTTATTTAACCATTAGCAATTTGATCTAATAATCTATGAATAATTAGATCGTGTAATCAAAAGGATTTAATTTCATCTGTCGTTCTATCAGATCCTGTAACGTAATTTTATCTACGACATTGCTGATTGCATCGTATAATTCCTTCCATACGTCTCGTGTAACACAGCCATTGGTTCTGGCACATTCTCCGTTCTCAAGGCAATCTATGGGAGACAAGCTGCCCTCGGTCAGACGAAGTATCATACCAACTGTATATTCTGAGGGCTCCTTTGCAAGGCGATAGCCTCCCTGTGCCCCTCTTACACTTCTTACATATCCTGCTTTATTCAATAATGCAATAATCTGTTCTAAATACTTCTCCGATATATTCTGTCTGGCAGCGATACTTTTAATTGTAATATATTCTCCTGTATTATTTAATGCCAAATCCAGCATAAGCCGCAAGGCATAGCGTCCCTTGGTAGATATTTTCATACATGGTTCTCCTTCCTATTCCACCCGAACCCAATCTGTGCTCTATAAACTGCTTCCTTTCGGCGTATTACAACCAGCAGGAATGTAACATAATGTTATCATAGGTTTCATAGGAATTCAATTGTGCAATATCACAGTCTGTGATTATGGCAAAACTCTGTTCATATTTTGTTAATAATTCGTTAATTTTACTATGGAAATATCTCAATTTTTGAATTATAATCTCATATTATTGGAGGTATAATACGATGAATTATGATTTATCTATGCCGATACAGTTTAATCAAACCTATCTTCTTTTTATAAAAGCCTATGAGCTTGATATCTCTTGTCATGTATTGACGAAGAATCTCGTTTATTTCAATTATAGCGATTCCCTATTTACCAAATTTAAGAATAACGGTTATGACTGCCGCCTGGTTGACATGGGCAGAGATGACCTGGGGATTGACGAGCCCCCCCTACAATTCTGCCTTTTCTGTGAGGATACAATGAGATTGGAACAGTTCCGTCAGGAAATGTTCGATATCACTAAGAAATCTCTGACAGCCGGCTACTCCGGTTTATATACTCTGGAATATACTCCGTCCCCCTCTTTTGCTATCACATCCGATGATGACGAGGATGATCTTATTCAAGAATATCTTCTCGTTTAGTAACAGATGCCTTTGTCTTCCACAAAAAGCTTAATTTTGTCTCTGACAGAATAACAGCAAGAAAAATTAGTGAAAATCCGATAAAAAGCTTAATTGTTACGATCTCATGATAAAAAATAACTGAGAATAAAACCCCAAATACGGATTCCAGGCTCATGATAATCGCAGCCGGTGCCGGATGCGTATATTTCTGTCCGACATTCTGACATAGAATCGCAATCGCTGTAGCAAAAACTGCAAGATAAAGCAACGCGGATACCGAACCTACCGTCCAAATCGATGGAGTATCTTCAAAGATCAATCCAATGATCCAGGAATACACTGCAGCATAACCAAACTGAATGATCGTAAGAAGGATTGGATCCCTTTTCCCAGAAAATTTTGCAACAGCCACGATATGCCCCGCATAAACAGTTCCGGCGGCTAAAGTAAATATATCTCCCATTCTGATACTGAGATCACCATTCAATGATACCATTCCAATACCAATAATACCTACAAAGGCCGCGATAATGTTATACTTATCCGGCTTTTTCTTATCTACAACCCAAAACAGAAACGGAACCAACACGCAGTAAATTGCAGTCAAGAAGGCATTTTTCCCGGGTGTCGTATCAGTAATTCCTATGGTTTGCAGACTATAGGCCAGGAACAAAAAAGTACCGAGAATACCTCCTTTGATAAAATAATCCTTATTCAGCTTACCAAGCCTTTTTCTGAATATCAGGCATAGCAGTAACCCTGCGATTGTAAAACGAAATGCCAGTAGCATATGCGGCTGCATCACATCCATAGAGTTCTTCACAACAAAAAAAGAGCTGCCCCAGATGAGCGTTGCCCCGAACAACGCAATTTTAGCCCCTATTGTACGCTTGTCCATTGTTATCGTCCTTCCTTATGTACATAGTGAATGATATGTTGTTTTAAGTGTTTAAACCTGTTATCTGCACATTCTAGCACACTCTCCTAAAAGGTACAACCTCTTTTCTATGTAAATACCAAAACTTAGCCTCCGGGCAAGTTCTGGTATTATAAGCATTCCTCAGTTAGGGTCTTCTATAGTTCAATCTACCGCGGCTAGGGTACATGGACGGATATGGTAGAACTTCTGGTTCATAACCATAGCTATCCGCTGTACAGTTTGACTGCAGAAAGCAAAGAAACCAATCCAGACAATATTGACCTTCCCCTACCTGCTGCAACCTTTCTTTCGCTCCGCTGCAGGTACCGGGTGGAGGTAAAATGACATCATCGCAGGGCTTCCAGTCTGCAGGCGTTGCAACCTTTTCCTCATCTGCTTTTTGCAAAGCGATGATCATACGTTTTATCTCCTGCATGTTGCGTCCTGTAGATGCAGGGTAATATAGGATAGCTCTGATTACACCCTCAGGATCAATGATAAATACGGAGCGTACAGTCTGGGTCGTTGAATACCCTGGGTGCAGCATCCCGTATTCCTTGGCGATTTCCATCTTGATATCAGCAATCAAAGGAAAGGTAACCTCCACATGCTTGATATCCTTCCAGACTAGTTCCTTGATTTTTCTTAGCCAGGCGATATGCGAATATACCGAATCTATCGACAGACCGACCAGTTCTGTATTCAATTCCCAAAATTCATCTAGCATAGATGCAAAGGTCATAAATTCTGTCGTACACACCGGAGTAAAATCAGCAGGATGGCTGAAAAAGATCACCCAGCATCCCCTAAAATCTTCCGGAAAGTTGATTTCTCCCTGAGTCGTAACTGCATGAAAAGCAGGTGCATGATCTCCGATTAGTGGCATAGGATGAAGACTCCTTCTCTCATGAAATCTACTGATATTACAATGATATGTCAGAGAACTATTTATGCCACACATGATATGATTATTATTCAAGCTTACATGCTATTATTAAAGTGTCAAAACGCTTTGCTCTTTTCCAGATAAATAAACAACAATAGCAAACAAGCTTGCTTGTTATTAAAAGTGTCAAAACGCTTCGCTCTTTTCCAGATAAATAAACAGCAATAGCAAACAAGCTTGCTATTGCTGTTTATTTATCTGGAAAGCACCAATGGTGCTTTTGACACTTTATTCAATTTACTTTTTTACTCAAATACATTTATTACTCAACAATATTATTACTATATTGCCTCTTTTACTCGATTGATAACATTGAATTCAATCTATTTATAATCCAATTGAGTTTATCATTAATTATAAACAAATTATAAATTTCTATTGGTATTTTTTTATTAATAATGTATAATAAATATAACAGCATGCTAGTTTTCATCGACACATACTCGGTTTTGTAAACTTTGGGAAGGCGGGATGAAGAATGTACCATTCAATGATTTGTTGGTTTATAGCATTATGTTTTATTTTATACGGAATTAGAGCAATGTATAGCAGAAAGCCTTATGGAATTTATTCCTCTATGAAAGCGCCTGACAGCACAGATGTTACAGATATCAAGAAATATAATCATTCGATTGGCTGGTTGTTTCTTGGTTTTTCTCTTCTTTTTATTGTGGTAAGTCTTTATGTACATGCAGATGTCTTAACTTCGGGTATCCTACTTGCATTGACCTTCTTCATTGGATCCCTACTTTTTATGGTAATTTATGAGACTGTAATTGCAAAAAGATATGTTAAAGATCATCCTAATACGATTGCATAGTCAAATTAATTAATAACTGCCTGGCCGCCAGCTTCTATTCGCTGGTAACCAGGCTATATTTTTATCCCTATTTTATTCTAATGTATCTTATGATATCTGTATTTCACTCTTTCCTTAAGCTTAATCATCTAGGATTGTGCCATCGGTTCCGATCGTTACCACTCTCCAGGGTATCATCTTCCCACTATTTGCCATAGCAGTTTTTACCGCATGCACGATACCGCCGCAGCAGGGCACTTCCATACGAATTACGGTTATACTCTTTAAATCATTCATTCTAAGAATCTGTGTCAGCTTTTCGGAATAGTCCACTTCATCCAGCTTCGGACAGCCGATCAGGGTAATTTTGTTCTTCATAAAGCTGTGGAAATCTCCATAGGCATATGCAGTACAATCTGCGGCGATTAACAGATTAGCATTCGCAAAATAAGGTGCATTCGGGGGAACTAATTGAATCTGTACCGGCCACTGTCTAAGCTCGGAAGCTGTGGTCCTTTGTGAACTCTCTCGCTCCGGAGCCGCTACAGGTGTGCTCTCCTGCCTGTTTAAGCTCATCATTCTGGAGCCGGGACATCCTCCTCCTATTCCGTGATGCGCTCCATGGTGATGTCCATCATGATGATGTCCATCATGGTGATGTCCTTCATGGGACTGTGAGGAACTCTGTGAAACTGCTTTCGTCTGTCGTTCCTTTAAATCAATATTTCGTTTGACCTCTTCTTCGTTATATTCTAGGGCTTCCCTTTCCTCAAAGGTAATAGCTCCTGTTGGGCATACCGGAAGACAATTTCCGAGACCATCGCAGTAATCATCTCGAAGCAGCTTTGCCTTACCATCCACCAGACCGATCGCTGATTCATGACAGGCATTGACGCATAAGCCACAGCCATTGCAGAGTTCTTCATTAATTTTGATAATTTTACGTACCATGTGATAACCTCCTATATTCAAAGACAATTTATATTGTTGATTTTCTGTTTCATTCCGAACGGATTACTGTTAGCTCTGTCCATGGGTTTATTATATAGGAGAAGCCAAGCAAAATGTGTAGCTATAGCTACACATTTTGCTACATGATTTAAATTTTTAAAAGAAAACAAAACTGCAAAGCAGCAGCATAAAACCTGAAATTATGATGGCTAAACGGATAAGGCCATATTCTACGACTGCGTTTTGGAAGAAGTTCTTTTGGTAAGTATCTCCCTCCCTCTCCAGTCGAACATGCTGCAGGTTACTAAAGGCAGCCATATCGCTATGTTTTGAGCCAATCCCACTGATGCTCGCTCCGGACGAAGCTCCTTTCATGGAAGCCAACATTCCTACTGCACCAACTACGATACCTTCCATTGTCATAATATCCTGTAATGTGGTGTCAGAACGACCTTCGATCAGAAATGCAACACCTGTTTCAATTCCAAGGAAAACAAAGCTGACCGCCAGTAGGAGCAGAAGCTTTTTCAAAAGCTTGACAAGCGTTTTTTTCCACATGATAATGTATCCCCTTTCACCTTTACTAAAATGTCTATGTTTTACAATATTATAATTATTATAGCATCTGTTCCTGCCAAATAAATTAAGAACAAATTAAAAACTAATTTTTACCAACTATTTTTGAGGATTACATAGTTATGTTTCATCAGATGGAAGCAAACAACGATAAAAGTCACTGCCAAATCAACCTCCACCAGAAGGAAATCATGACAGTGACTTTTATGAAAACAATTATTATCCTGAATATATAAGGCTTACTCTTGGTATTTATACTCTGTATTTACACTCTGTATTTACACTCTGTATTTACACCTGTGTTTACTCTCTGTGTCTGCTCTTTACTCTTTCGGCTTCTTCTGCTTCTCAATAAAGCATTGGTAGCACATAGCTGTATATCTGTCATTCCCACCGATTAAGATTTGTTCACCTTCGGTGATGATCCTTCCGTGCTCATCCAATCGCACATTGACTGTTGCTTTGCGTCCACAGGAACAGATTGTCTTGATCTCAGTAATGGAATCCGCTATCTCCATCAGCCTCTTGCTGCCGGGAAACATCTTTGTCCTGAAGTCTGCCCGTAAGCCAAAGCACAGCACCGGTACGTTGTAATCGATGACAATCATCGACAGCTGATCTACCTGAGTCTCAGAAAGGAACTGGCTTTCATCCACAATGATTACATCAATATGCTCCGTCAGCTTCTGATAGCTTGCATAGACATCCTCCGTATAAGGAAGTACATATGCCGGTGCTTCCAGACCCGCTCTGGACTTTACAAGACCGTTACCATCCCTGCTGTCCGTCTGCGGTTTAATCAGCCAGACGCTCATTCCCCGCTCTTCATAGTTAAACTTTGTGATCAATGCCTGGGCTGTTTTGGAGCTCCCCATAACCCCGTATTTAAAATATAATTTCGCCATAGTTGATTCCTTTTCTGTAGTTTTGTGAAATATCTTATCGTAAGAACGATATCAAAGAACAGCTTAACCCTACGGAAAAACATTGTTCTTCTCAGTTGGCTTAAGCTGTCTTTATCTTTATTTTATTACTATAAGTAGCATCACTTATCTGGTACTCTTGTCGTAAGGGATACCCTCTGCTTTCGGGGCTCTTGACTTTCTCGAAGTAAAGACAAGAACGACCATAGTTGCCACGTACGGAAGCATCTTATAATATGCCTGATTCAATTCCAGATTATTTAAGAATGGGATCAGTGCAACCGAGTATGCCAAAGTACGCAGGAAAGCGAAGAACAGTGCTGCAAACATGATCCTCCAAGGCTTCCACTGACCGAAGATCATAACTGCCAATGCCAGGAAACCAAAGCCTGCTACACCGGTATGTCCGTTCACATTACCATCCATAACACCAACGGAATAGAAGAAGCCACCAACACCACCGAGAACACCTGAAATGCCCACACCAAAATATCTCATATGATGTACATTGATACCTACAGAATCTGCTGCATGTGGATGCTCACCACAGGCACGCAGTCTTAAGCCAAACTTAGTCTTGTAAAATACAATGACGGAAAGGAACATAATCAGAAAGCCAATGTACACTGTGATATAAGTATTTTTAAAGAACAAATCACCCAGTACAGGAATCTTGCTGAGTCCCGGAACAGATTTCAAATAGAAATTGACGTCTGTCGTGATACCGTCGCTCTGGAATTTCATCTTTGCAAAAAGCAGAACCACTGCCGGAATCAACATATTAAGTGCAGTACCAGAGATCGTCTGATCAGCCTTCATATTAATCGCTGCAAATGCGAGGAGCATCGAATAACCAATTCCGGTGATTGCTGCTACTACCATCGCCAGCAACAGGATGACCTGCGGATTCATTCCTGTACCCTGTACAAAGTAAACAGTGAGGCAGCCAAAGAATGCACCAAATAACATAATACCTTCCAATGCAAGGTTAACAACACCGCTTCGTTCACTGAACATACCGCCGAGCGCAACTAACAATAAGGGAATTGCTACGGGAAGCATATTTTGAATTAAATAATATAAAGTATCCATTCCTACGCCTCCTTACTCTTTGCTGATTTCTGAGCTGACTGGTTATTCAATTTCTTCTCTTTTCTATTCTTCATGTACTTGGCAATCGTTGCATTCATAATCAATGCAAAGGAGGAGAAATAAATAATTACGGCGATAACAACATCGATAATCTCCGGCTTATAACCAAGTAAGCTGGCAAGTGTTCCACCTCTCTGGATATGGGAAATAAATAAAGCAGAGAATATAATCCCGATCGGATTAGCAAAGCCAAGCAGAGCAACTGCAATACCGTTAAAGCCATTGGCAGCGATTACACTGATCGGTTCATAGGTCATGCTGCTCCCGGCGATGGTGGAAGGTGCAAGGATCGCAAAAGCGCCTCCAAGTCCTGCCAGTGCACCTGCAATTACCATGGTAAGGATGGTATTTCTCTTATCATTCATACCTGCATATTTGCTGGCAAATTTATTAAAGCCGGTTGCCTTCAGCTCATATCCGAAGACTGTTTTATTAAGTACAATGAATAAAATTACTGCAATCAGAATCGCAATTATGATAGAAAAATTTACATTGGATCCAGTCACACCGAGAGACGGTATTTGTGCAGAAGCCGGAAGATATGCCGTTCTTGTCTTCGTGGATACATACATGGTTGCATTGCCCTGAACCAACATATCTACAATATACATACCGATGTAGTTGAACATAATTGAGGTAATAACCTCATTTACATTGCAAAGGGCTTTTAAGATACCGGGAATAAAGCCCCAGAGCATACCTCCGATCATACCGGCAAGTACGCAGGCAATCCAATGGATTGACGGGGGCATCTCCCACATAAATCCAACATAGAGAGCGAAGAACATACCCATGGTATACTGTCCTGATGCTCCGATATTAAATAGACCCATCTTAAATGCAAATCCGACAGAAAGACCTGTCATCAGAATCGGGGTAGCGAAATAGAACACATCACCGAGTCTGGAAAAACCCCCGAATAATACTCTGCCAAAGCCCGGGAAAGAATTCCCCGGTAAAGCAACAATCATAATGATAAAACCAAAAATGAGTCCTAAGGCAATTGCTAATAACGCTGCTGTAAAGGAAGAAAAGCCTTTGCTTTTCGTAATATTCTTCACACGGTTCGAAGAAATTTTATTATTCTGCATGTCCTTTCTCCTTTCCTGTATTGCGTTTTGCTCCTGACATGTATAAGCCGAGCTCCTGAACTGTCGTCTTCTTCGGATCAAGCTCTCCGACAATCTCACCCTCATACATCACGAGTATTCGGTCACTGACATTCATAACCTCATCCAGCTCCAGAGACACTAATAATACGCCTTTCCCTTCATCCCTGTTCTTTACGAGCTGTTTGTGTATGAATTCGATCGCTCCGACATCAAGACCACGGGTTGGCTGAACTGCAACCAGAAGCTCATGCTCTTTATCTATCTCTCTGGCAATAATTGCCTTCTGCTGATTACCGCCGGACATACTCCTGGCTGCCGTAATTGGTCCCTGGCCGCTTCTAACATCGTATTCAGCAATCAGTTTTTCTGCATAAGTACGTACTGCGGGCTTCTTTATGAAACCACGCTTTTGAAAGTCACGTTGCCAGTAGCGCTGAAGTACGATATTATCTTCTAAAGAATAATCAAGTACCAGGCCATACTTGTGACGATCCTCCGGGATGTGACTCATACCGGATTTAGAACGCTTACGAATATTGGCTTTTGTGATATCCTGTCCCATCAGATGGATCGAGCCTTTACTCATCTTCTCCAAACCTGTCAGGGCAGCGATCAATTCTGTCTGTCCGTTTCCTTCGATACCTGCAAGGCAGACAATTTCTCCCGCTTTAACCTCAAAGGATACATCCTTCACTGCATTGTTCTTGCTTCTCTTCGAAGGCACAGTAACATCCTTCACAGAGAGCACTACCTTACCGGCAGCAATCTCATCCTTCTCTACCGTAAAGTTGACATCCCTTCCTACCATCATCTTGGAAAGCTCTTCCTTGGTGGTATCCTTTATATTAACAGTACCGATGCATTTTCCCTTACGAAGTACAGTACAACGATCGGCAACCGACATGATCTCATTCAATTTATGCGTAATGAAAAGAATGGATTTACCCTCCTTAGCAAAGCCACGCATAATCCCCATCAGTTCATCGATTTCCTGAGGTGTTAAGACTGCAGTCGGTTCATCAAATATCAGAATATCATTATTACGATATAACATCTTTAAAATCTCTACACGCTGCTGCATTCCTACCGATATCTTTTCAATGAGGGCATCTGGATCAACCTGAAGTCCGTATTGCTTACTAAGCATAACCACTTTTTCCCTGGCCTCCTTCTTCTGAAGAAATCCCATCTTATTCGGTTCTACACCAAGGATAATATTCTCTAACACTGTGAAAATCTCTACCAGCTTAAAATGCTGATGCACCATTCCGATACCAAGTCTGTTGGCATCATTGGGATTATTAATATGGACAATCTCACCGTTCTTTCTGATTTCACCCTTCTCTGCCTGATATAGACCGAAGAGAACGCTCATCAAGGTGGATTTCCCCGCTCCGTTTTCCCCGAGCAAGGCATGAATCTCACCCTTCTTCAATTGAAGGGTAATATCATCATTCGCGATAATACCGGGGAATTCTTTTGTGATATGATTCATTTCAATAATATAATTATCCACGTTAACCTCACCGTTCAATTATTATTGTTTTTGCTGCACCTCTAAAAATAACAAGGGGAAAAGGTGTTTGCCTTTTCCCCCAAAATCACTTACTTACATAAGGCTCAGGCTAATATGCCGGACAGCTTCATGCGATTAAGCTTCATTACTGTCTTGTTGTAACTGCAACTTTAACAAGATTGAGGTTTGTCTTCAGCTCGTCTGCTGTAGCATAACCGTTCGGGTCTGCAACTGTGAAGGTTCTAACAGGAGCTACGGAACCGCTAGCAAGAGTACCGAATACTGTATCATAATCACCTTTTTTGAAGCTTGTAAATCTGTCAAAAGCATCTGCATTAGCATCACCGATAACAGCGGTAGGAAGACCTACACCATTATTGGAAGCGTTGAATACTGATGTCTTGCCTGCATAGGTATCCCAAGTCTTGTCATAGATAGAACCAAGAACTGTGTATACAGATGCGCCAAGTCCCTTAGTAGCTGAAGTGATAACTGTAGCACTGTCATATCTCTGGTCAACGTCAACGCCGATCACCTTTGCACCTGCTTCAGATGCTGCAGCCATAACGCTCTTACCTACAGAACCGCCACAAGCAAAGATAACCTGTGTACCTTCCTGATACATTGTCTTTGCAGTAGCCTTGTTGGTATCTGTCTCAGCGAAGTCGCCTGTGTAATGATAGGTAACAGTAACAGCGCCATCAGCCAGACCTAATTCTACTGCAGCTGCTTCAGCACCCTGAAGGAAGCCGTAACCAAAAGCCTGAACTGCAGGAACAGCCATACCACCCATGAAACCAAGCTTAGTCATGCCATCCTTTACAGCAGCATAGCCAGCAAGATATCCTGACTGCTCTTCTGCGTACATAACACTTGCAACATTGCTCTTAGTCTCATAAGTAGCATAGTCAGCAGTGTGAGGAGCACCATCGAGTAAGATGAACTTTACATCGGGATACTTTGTCTGAGCTTCATAAATCGGAACTTCAAAAAGGAAACCAGGTGTTACTACCACCTTAGCACCGCTGCTTACAGCGTTATCGATTGCTGCAAGATAACCTGCATCGGAAGCCTCTTCAGGTTTAATATACTGGTGAGAAATCTTCTTCTCTTCCGCATACTTCTTTACGCCCTCCCAGGTACCCTGGTTGAAGGATTTGTCATCAATGTTACCCTTGTCAGTGATCATAGCGATTTCATAAGTCTTAGAACCGCATCCGACCAAAGCGAATGCCATTACCATTACCATTAATAATGATAATACTTTTTTCATAATTACGTCCTCCCTGTATTGTTAGTATAAGTTGCTTCATTCGAAAGCTTTCGTTGCAGCGAAAATTTCCGAATAATAACTTCTAAAAAATAATACCATACTAAGGTAAAATATTCAAGAGTACACATGTCCCAATTCAGCAATTTTGTACATAGAATGGTTATGTGATTCTGATTCTTTTGTTTATCATGGCACCAAGAATCCCGATGACAGCACCGGTAATTACTCCGGCAATCATCAAAAACGGTAAATAATAGGCGATATCAAAGGTTTCTACTACAAGGATTGCCACACCTATCTGCCCTATATTATGCGCAATTCCTCCTATAATACTTACTCCTGTCATGCTAAAAATCCTTGTTTTTCTAAAAATCGTCATCAGCAGCCAACTTAGCATTCCTCCCGCAAGGCTGTACAGCATCATAGACAGATTTCCGAAGGTAAAGCCTACCAAAAGGATACGAAGCAGAGATAATAAGAAAGCATCTCCTGCTCCCATAGAATAAAGGGCAATGACAACTACCAGATTGGCCAGTCCAAGCTTAATTCCGGGAATCGCCAGAGAAAGTGGGAACAAGCTCTCTATATAACTCAGGATAAAGGCTAATGCTACCAATAATCCGTAGGTCGCTACTTTTTTTGCTTTCATGTTGTCTCCTTACTAGTTTGCAACAGCATCCACTCCGCTATTCTCTGCACTTTCTATTGTCAGTACAACCTTATTCGGAAGACATACAATTGTCTCATGGTTATAGTGAATCGGCTTATGATTGACACAGATCTTATCAGGACAGCTTGCTTTAAACATGTCCACAGATCCATTCTTTATCATAAAGCTATTGTATCCGCCGTTCCCATCTTCTACTGTAAAGGTGGTATCCGTGTTCAAATCAAAGCTCTGATAAGGCTTTCCGTCCACTGTTACCACGACGCGGCTGCCTTCCTTTCTGCTTAGGTTTAGGAACAGGATCACGGCTAAGGCCAGGAGCACGATTACCCCGATTAAAATAATATCATTCTTTTTGATCATAATGACTCCTAATTCTGCTCATGCTATTGTCATATCATTCATTTTCCTATCTTATCATATTTTTTTACTAAGGGAAAGCGAAAATCGACAACAGATCAAGAAAGGTTCGAGGATTATGAATTATAGAAAAAAGCTGCTTCAACTATTACTGATAATATGTATCTTTCCTGTTCTTGTCTGCGGATGCGGAAAAAAAGCATATTCTCAGGATAAGCTTCAGAAAGAAGACCATCTCTCCCGTTCTGATTTTCTACTGAATACGCATGTAACAGTTCAGCTATATGACAAGCAGGATCAGTCCATTCTGGATGCTTGTTTTGATCTCATCAGGCGTTATGAACTAATCTGTTCGAGAACGGATCCTTCTGCCGAGCTTGCAATACTGAATAATAAGAGTTTTCTCGAGAAAAAGCCCATGGATAAATCCTATGAGCTTTCCCCGGAATTGACAGATTTAATTCATGAGGGCTTGGCTTACTGTCAACTATCTCATGGGGTGTTTGACATTTCCATCGCTCCGGTCACAGAGCTATGGAGCTTTCAGACAGAACCGCCGAAGCTTCCGAAGAAGAAATTCCTTCTGGAGGCTCTTCCGCTTGTAAATTATAGGAATATTATATTGTCAGGTAATCGAATTGCTTTTGCCAGGCAGGGAGTAGGCATTGATCTGGGTGCAATCGCAAAAGGCTATATTGCAGACAGAGTAAAGGACTATCTCCTAAGGAACGGAGTTAGAAGCGCAATCATCAATCTGGGCGGAAATGTCCTCTGCATTGGTTCCAAGCCCGACGGAACTCCCTTTCGTGTCGGCATTCAGAAGCCTGACGGCCAGAGGAATGAAACCCTCGCAATCATGGAGATCAGAGATAGTTCTGTTGTATCCTCCGGAGTTTATGAACGTTACTTTGAACTGGATGGTCAACTCTATCATCATATTCTTGATCCCGCAACAGGCTATCCCTGTAGAAGCGGACTTGTAGCGGTCACCATCATTTCAAAGAAATCGGTGGACGGAGACGGACTCAGTACCACCTGTTTTTCCCTTGGTCTTTTGGAAGGGGCGAAGCTGATCGAAAGTTTGCCGGATACCTATGCGGTTTTCATAACAGAGGATGGAAAAGCACATTATACCAAGGGCTTCTTGGAAGCGGTTCCTACAACGAAATAGTTCTGGTTTGTTTCACATTTTGATAATAATATTTGAAATTTGTTTGGAACCTTTTCCAATCTTGCACAGGTTTCGTCAATCAGTCTGTAGTATCGGTGTATCATCTGAAGGAGTGGGTTTTACCGAAGATATTTTTTCCTTAAATTGCAACATAGTAGCCTCCTCCGATAATAAGTAAACTGCAAAGACTTTATCGTTATCGTAATACACCTCCAGATAATCGTGATCTACCTGAAAGAACTTTGATACCTCTCCTTCTCCCGCCGGTTTTCCGAGAGCAGTCTCAAAGCGATCAATACCATCGCCTACCTTTACACCGCCAAAATCGATATCCGTGTTATTCGTCCATATCTGACTGACCCTGTTATTCTCATCAAACCATACTCTGAATCCGGGTTTGGTAAACTCCAGACCTCCTTCATCCACCTTGGTATAATCCTCACCCAGCTTAGTAACCAGCTCCTCCTGGCTCAGGCCGATCAGAGTACATAGATATTCGACATTAACAGCCTTGCCCTGATCCGGTACTTCTGCGATAGTCGGAGCCGGTTCAGAAGTAGGTACAGCGGATGGCTCCGCTGAGGATGCCCCAGTTGAGGATGGCACAGCTATAGTCGGCTCAGCAGCTTTGGTATCGTTCGTTTCGTCTGCTGCTTCTGTTTTCGTATTATTTGTCTCTTTGGATGATTTTTGACATCCGGTCATCCCTACCAATCCAACTAAAAGCATCAGCAGTATTGTAATTATTGTATTTGGAAGTTTTGCTTTCTTGTAATTACTAATCATGAGTACTCTCCTTCTGTAGTTTGCTTTACGGCTCCCTAACCCGGCCGTAGCCGGAAGAAAATTCGATTTTGTTTCAGTTAATAGCTTTAAAAGCTTTATTAAGGTCCTGCCATAGTATAGATGCTCTTCCTGTTTCAGATATCTCAGCGCTTCTGCATCACAGGAAATCTCACAATCCTCACGCATAATACGAAAAGCAATCCAGATGAGCGGTTGAAAGAAATAGACAATCTGTAATAAAGTAATGACCCAGTTAACTAAAATATCTTTTCTCTTATAATGCGATAGTTCATGTAAAAAGACATATTTGATTTCCTGATCGCTTAACTGCTCCAACTGGGCTTCGGAAACCAATATTTTTGCATGGAACGAGGCATAGAGAGAAGGGGATCTGTTTAGGGAGGCAGTAAATAAACGAATGTTATCCTTAATACCGGTTATATTTTTACATTCTTCAAGTACAGCCAGGATTCTGGGATTATTCAGTGGAACATACTCCCTTTTTACTGTCAGCACAAAGGCAATATTTATGACGATGGTATACAATAAAATTACAGCCATTCCTGACAGCCAAAGCAACATCAATAATATGGGCAGAGATCGATCCGTCAAAGTCATACGGTTGTCCATCTTCAAAGGCTTAGGTGTCTTCCCTGTATTCGCTTCTGGAGTCAACGTATTCATCGCCTTACTGTTATGAACTGGCTTACTGTCCGCACTTATCTGTGAATTAACTTCTGTGACGCTATCTGCCTGTCCGGAGGTACCATCTATCCAAATGTTGTCCTGCTGTAACCGAATAAGCTGCTCCTCTGTAATCGGGAATAGATTCTGGATACTTAGAGGACTCTGAAAAGTAAAAGGAACCATGAGTCTGATCACTAATAACAGCCAGATATAGTAATGCCATTTCGGCCGAAATACTCTGGTAAAGCATCGCTTCATCAGTAGTATCAAAATAACCAAGGCACTCGAAATCACTCCAATATAAAATACTTCGTAGAATAACTTCATCAATAAATATAGCATAATTTACCTTCTTTTCTTCGATTTTAACAGGTTCTCTAATTCTTCAATATCACGTTCCGATAACTTCTCATCCTCGATAAAGTTCTTTATCAGACTATTGTAGGAACCATTAAAACACTTCTCCAGAAAGGATTTTGTCTCTTCCTTCCTACATTCTGCCTCTGATAGTGCTGCAGAGTATGAGTAAAATGTATTTTCCTTTGTCGCTTTCACAGCTCCTTTAGAAACCAACCTCCTGATCAGAGTATGGATGGTTTTCGGATTCCAATCGGTGCTCGCTTCCAGTTCATCGACAATTTCACTCCCTGATCTGGGAGACTTTCTCCATAATACTTTCATTATTTTCCATTCAGAATCTGATATATTATTCATACTCTCTTTCCTTTCGTATTACATATGTAGTACTACATTGTCATATTACAACCGTAATACCATTTTGTCAAGATATCAAATAGATTTAAGTGTAATAATTCCATTATTGTATTGGAATTTGATTTCACATATACTTTACCGATTTATAAGCACCTATTGAAACAAAAAGAAAGAACCGGAATTCCCATGATGGACCTATGGTAATTCGGTTCTTTTCATTTATTTGTATCATTAATTACAACCTTTGTTTAAAGGTTCTCTAAGCTGTCAGCCAGCTGGTCCAGCCAATCACCCTCATATAATTCGATCATACCTCGGTCACAGGCTGCAGAAAGCTTCGGATTGATCGGAAGCTTTGCGATCAGAGGGATCTGATGCTTAGCAGCTATCTCACCAATATGACTTTCACCGAAGATCTGATATTCCTTATTACAGTCCGGACATACGAAATAGGACATATTTTCGACAAGGCCAAGAATAGGAACATTCATCATCTGAGCCATCTTCACTGCCTTACCTACAATCATGGATACCAGCTCCTGCGGGGAGGTGACGATCACAATTCCGTCGATCGGCAGGGATTGGAACACCGTTAAGGGGACATCTCCCGTTCCCGGAGGCATATCCACAAACATATAATCCACATCATTCCAGATTACATCGGACCAGAACTGCTTTACGGTTCCGGCGATGATCGGTCCTCTCCATACTACAGGATCTGTCTCATCAGCAAGCAAAAGGTTAATGGACATTACCTCGATCCCCGAATTTGATTTAGCAGGGATAATTCCCAGCTCGCTGCTGGTTACCTTCTCTTTGATGCCAAATGCCTTTGGAATGGAAGGACCTGTGATATCAGCATCGAGGATGGCTGTCTTAAAGCCTTTTCTGTTCATATTCACGGACAGCAGAGAGGTAACGAGAGATTTACCTACTCCTCCCTTACCACTGACAACTCCGATCACTTTTCTCACATTACTAAGCTCATTCGGTTGAACTTCAAATTGATTTTTCGGTTTCTGATCACTGCATTTCGAAGCACAGCTTTCACAATTACTATTGCAATTACTCATTCTATTTTCATCCTTTCGTTCGGTATTCTGCTCCTTTGAACCGCTACAGGCTATTTCGGAATCCTGCAAACTCGTTTGTTATTATACCCCTTTAAAGGTAGTTGTCAATCCTTATTTCGCTGAACAACCGCAGGCCACCGTGAATATTATGATATATAACCTTACGAAAGGAGCTGGTAGCATGCAGATTCTATTGATAAAAAGTTCGATTGCAGCAGCGGCTGGCATGTTTGCTTTCATGTCACAGAATGTACTATTGCTTACTGTACTCGGAGGGATCCTTCTTCTTTTATTGTCCTTTGTATTCCGAATCCGCAGCAAGAAACACAGGAAGCATAAGCATGAAGTGATTCACCCGGTCACTGAAATCATAGGTTCTACTGCAGAAAGACTGGCAGAATTAAACCGAGAGCTTTTACCCTTTGGCTTTGCTTATGAGCCTTATCAGGATATCTTCTTCTCTTTACTGAATCCCTGGCAGAGAGAGCTGGGTTACTGTAGGCTTTACGACGAGGCTAGTGTGGCCATGAGCATGATCATAGATTGTGAGCCAATCCGCTTTGAATATGCAGGACGGAGATGGCTGATCGAATTCTGGAAAGGCCAATATGGTATGACAACAGGCGGTGAAGTCGGAGTTTATTATACAGAATGGCCTGATTTAAATATCCCTGGAGTATTTAACGGTACCTTTTATTATTGTCTTCGAAATGAGGACTTAATTAATATGTCCTTTATCTTTAAGAAAAAAGGAAATATTCTATTTACCCGTAGTGGTTATCACTGGTGGCTGACAGGATTTAAGCTTGGTGAATTCAGTAAGCCTTCGGAACTCAGTATGGATATTACCCTTGATTTATATGACCGTAAGATGGCAAATGCCTTCGTGGACGCTTTAAAAAAGTCCGGTTATAAGGATGAGGAGTTTATTCAGCAAGGACGCAGGGTGATCGTGCGCTTTGATAAACCACACACCAAACAACCTTTGACACGGAGCGGTCTGACTGAGTTCATCATGACGCGAAACAATGAAGCCTTCTGCAATTCATACAATACGTTAACAGAAGCCTATTCAGATACATTGGATAAACTCGAAATTGTACGCCAGGAATCCCCCTCCATGTACAGTCAGATTCTGAACCTCGGTAAGCCGAGAGCTGTATTTGAGTCCTATAACAGCATAAAAGGATACTTAAGGAAATAACAGACCTCATATTAGGAAGTGATGTCATATGTCAGCATCAAAACGCTTATCGCAAGTTCTTCAGACCTCCAAGGTACTTCCTTTTGATGAAAGCTCCAGAATTGTCATCATGAGTGATATTCATCGGGGCAACGGCAGTTGGGGGGATAATTTTTCGGGAAACCAGAATTTATTCTTTGCAGCTTTGTACTATTATTATGAAAATGGCTATACCTATATTGAACTGGGTGACGGGGATGAGCTATGGGAAAACAGGACGATTGAAGATATTATCTTCGCACACAGCGATTCCTTCTGGCTGATGTCACTCTTCTACAAAGAACAGCGTTTTTATATGCTTTACGGAAATCACGATATTGTAAAGAAGGATCCACGGTATTCCCAGACCCGATGCCATTCCTTTTACTGTGACAGCATGAATTCCTATATTGCACTATTTCCCGGAATCGAAATAACAGAAGGCCTGATCCTAAGGTATAAAAATACAAATAATAAAATATTGCTTACACATGGACATCAAGGGGACTTTTTAAATGACACCATTTGGAGGGTGGCACGTTTTCTGGTAAGATATATCTGGAGACCGTTAGAGCTGGTCGGAATTAAAGATCCGACCAGTACCTCCAAGAACTATCGAATGATGAATTCTGTGGAACGGAAGCTGACAGCATTTTCAACCGAAAACCACCAGATGATCATCTGCGGTCATACCCATCGCCCCGTATTTCCTCGTGTCGGAGAGCCCTTATATTTTAACGACGGCAGTTGCGTCCACCCCCGGTGTATCACTGCAATTGAAATCCGAAATGGTACTATCTCTTTAGTGAAATGGGCTGTTATGACCAAACCGGACCGTACCCTGTTCGTCGGACGGGAAGTACTGGAGACACCCATCCGGTTGACTGATTATTTTCAAAGTTTAGCAAAAATGTCCTGATTAATGTTTCTTCTTTACGGAATAACCGAACTTGCCAAGCAAGTCACCCAGAGCAAAATATTCCCCATGAGAATATACTATTAGCCCGGATTTATTCAAATGAAATCTTCCTTTTGCATCCATCAGACTTTTATCTACGGTAACCCCTGTCACTTCTGCCAAAAACATATCATGCGAGCCTAAGGGTATGATTTGGGTTACTTTACATTCAATATTTACCGGACTCTCTGCAATGGCGGGTGCATTGACTGTCCCCGAAGGGATTGGGGTCAGTTTCATCTCCTTGAACTTATCCACCTCTCTACCGGATTTCACGCCACAGTAATCTGCCTGCCTTACCAAATCCTTGGTAACGAGATTGATGACAAATTCACCGCTATCCTTTATAATATCATAGGAATAACGTTCCTTTCTTATTGAGATTGACACCATAGCCGGGTTCGAGCATATGGTGCCTGCCCAGGCAATTGTTATAATATTCGGTTTTTCCATCGTAGCACAACTTACCATCACAGCCGGAATTGGATAAAGCATATTTCCCGGTTTCCATATTTCCTTTTCCATTGGACTATCTCCTTTCTTTTCACCATCATCATAGCTATTTTGCCGAGGACTGTCAATGTATCCGATTATCTTCCTAAAAATGTGATTTTAGTCAAATCATTCAAAGGAAGCCTTTGGTATAATATGTACGATGATATATCATACTAAATCTGTATTGAATAAGAAAGGAGAATAGTTCATGAAAGCATCTGTTGATCAGGACGGTTGCATCAGCTGCGGTTTATGTGTGGATGTATGCCCGGAGGTATTCAGCTATAATGAAAACGATGTATCACAGGCAATTGAGGGAGATATTCCTACCGATTGCCTCCAGAGAGCTGAGGAGGCACGAGATGGGTGTCCTGTCAGTGTCATTGATTTGAAGGAATAGCAATTTCATTTATGAAAGGGGGGAATTCATATGGAATTTATCAAAGAAGAACACAAGATCTATTTGAATGATGACCAAAATCATATGCTTGCGGTAGTAACCTTTCCGAGACTCAGGGAAGGCGTTGTTACAATTGATCATACCTTTGTTGATCCCTCTCTTCGAGGACAGGGTGTTGCCGGAAAGCTGATGGAGGCCGCAGTGGCTTATTTCCGTTCCGGTAACATAAAGGCAAAGCCCACCTGCAGCTATGCAGTTAAGTGGTTTGAAGAGCATCCCGAATGTGCGGATGTTCTGGATAAGTAAGCTGTGATTGGATCTTGAATGAGGCTGCATTAATAATTTGGGATATCATGAATTGAGAGGCTGCTTGGACTCTGTGTAAAAACCTTGGGGGTCTACTGTCTTCCCTCACACACCGAAGCCAGGACATCTCGTCCGATTGTAAGTCACGCTCGTACAGGTATGTTCGCTCGTGTCATACAATCGAATGAGATGTTCTTTCGACGGTGACTCTATTATTCGTATACGTCGCCGATTTCGAGCAGGTGACCGTCAGGATCCAGGACGCGGATGACCTTCTCTCCCCAGTCATGTTGCTTGATGCCATGAAGAAATTCCACATTTGCTTCCTTTAGCTTCTGCTCCATAGCCGGAAGATCTGATGTGGTAAAATAAAAATCCACATTACCGTTACCCAGCTTCTCATCAAGATAGGTCTTATTGATATATCCATAGAATACATCAGCCGCATGAATAGAAAAATTACCTTCAAACAATACAAAGGTATCAAAGTCCTTTGCCGGTTTTAAACCTATCACTTCTACATAAAATTTCTTTGATGCTTCAACATTCTTAACTAATGCAATCGGATTGACAAACTTAATTTCCATAATAAAACTCCCCTTATTCTACGCTATTTTATTAATTTTTGTTACCTTTTCATTCTAGTCGATATTCTTTCATCATTCAACCATTTTTATCAAATAATATCTTTTGATACTCAGGTAAGACTTTAGAATTCCCGGTTATAAAAAGAAATATTTTTCCGCAAATGAGTTAATCCTATCAAAGACCTTATTGTTTATTTCGCATTGTCTTAGTACATTCTTAGTATTTAGGAGGATTCATAATGGAATATTTTAAAATAGCTTTTGCAGCCTTTGGGACCATGATTGCAGTTTTCGTCTTTACAAAGCTGATGGGTAATCGTGAAATGTCCCAGCTTTCTATGTTTGACTATGTAAGCAGCATCACAATCGGGTCGATTGCCGGAGAGATGGCGGTCATGTCTACGGAAAGCTTTTTTAAACCCTTAGTGGCCATGGTTGTATTCAGCATCTTCTCTGTCCTGATTTCCTACTCCACCTGCAAATCGATTACACTTCGAAGATTTTTCGAAGGTCAGTCGATCCTGCTTTACCAAAATGGACAGATTTTTGAGAAAAATCTGCTGAAGGCCAAACTGGATATTGATGAATTTCTGGCAGCCTGCCGTCTGGAGGGATACTTTGATCTTGAGGAAGTCCACACCATCTTCCTAGAACCCAGCGGTATGATCAGCGTATTACCGAAATCAGCAAACCGGCCTGCCACTCCTCAGGATTTAAATCTTTCTCCGACGCAATGCATGCCTCTGGCAAACATCATTATTGACGGGAAAATCCTATATGATAATCTTCAGAACTCAGGGAAAGACGATAAATGGCTGAATAAACAGCTTGATAGCAAAGGAGTGAAAAATCTGAAGGATGTCATGCTGGCAACCTTCGACTTTTCTGACAGTACGCTAAATATTTATCTGAAATTCAATCGTAAAATGCTTCGTGATATCTTTGAATAGGAATAGATAATCCAACCTTTTCATAAAATGTTACGAGCATATGGTACAGGAAGTCTATTAAGTATGATTCATAAACACAATTCAAAATATATTTTACTAGGTGAGTTTCTAATTCTGTTGGTTCTGCTTATATTCGGGGTTATGACTCTCCATACTAATCCTCTGGTTCTCAATGTATCTTCTACCCAGGATAAGAAGGATTTTATCAAATGGGTTAATTTTGACATTTCCAGTAAGGCTTTGGAACGTGCCTATAAGTATGATGTAGAATCCAGAGATTGGGAGGTAAAAATCGACTGGATTGAGCTTCTTGCTCTGCTTGGTAATAAATATGGCGGTGATTTTTCCAGATATCGAGAAAAAGATATGGTAGCGATTGTCGAGAAGTTAAAAAATAAAGAGGCCACTGTGGAAAGTCTATCACAAAATATGAAGTATTATACTTACTACCATGATTCCTATTCTGCAGTTCTGGGAGGAATGGTTGGCTCTTATCAGATAGAAATTCCTGATGAAACGGCTCCGGGAGGGAAACACTGGGAGAAAAAGTACGGTTTGAAGGCATTCCTTCCACTGGCTAAATACTATCCCTACAGTCATTTCGACGATTTCGGTGTATCCAGAAGCTACGGCTTTAAGCGAAAGCATCTTGGCCATGATATGATGGGACAGACGGGAACTCCTGTGATAGCTGTAGAATCCGGCTATGTGGAAGCTCTTGGCTGGAATCAGTATGGTGGCTGGCGTATCGGCATCCGAAGCTTTGACAAAAAGCGCTATTATTATTACGCTCATCTTCGAAAAAATTTTCCATATCAAAAAGAACTTAAGACGGGAAGCATTGTACAGGCAGGTGATGTCATCGGATATCTGGGAAGGACCGGATATTCCAGCTCAGAAAATGCGAATAATATCCGTACCTCGCATCTTCATTTCGGAATACAGCTGATTTTTGACGAATCTCAGAAGGAAAGCAATAATGAGATCTGGATTGACTGTTACGACATCATACAATTTCTGTACCGTAATCGTTGTGAGACCGTAAAAAATCCCGAAACCAAAGAATATCACAGGGTATATCGTATGGTTGATCCGATTGCGGAATACTATATTAATCACAGTATCTATCAATATGACGATCAGGAAATCAGAATACGAATATATCAATAAGAAGTGAGGTAACCAGAGTAAGTTTACAGATTTATAATTTCATGCTTCATATTTTTATTTCTTTTATTGCTTTGTAATTTTATGACAAAAGGTCTGGCTGGGAACCGGCCGGATTATTAATAGAAGAAAGTCCTCGGAAAGTAAACTTTCCATAGACTTTCTTCTACTAGTTTATCTCTATCTTTTTTCATCCTAAAGCTGTTTCTTAATCTTATTTCTCCTAATCAGACATACGAATGCCAGAAGAATTGGTATGGCGTATTCAAATATCAGATTTACATTCACGAGAAATGTCTGATAGAAATAATCGAACTCGAACTGGGTACTGCTGATAAAGTAAGTCAGATAAAATATGATCACCGCCAGCGGTATATAGAGTGCTTCTCCTTTCTCAAGATGGAACAGCCAGGTCAGACATCGGAACAGCAGTATGACAAAAATGCTGATGGCAACAAAGTCAGACAAGATACAGATCAGGGTAACCAGCACCTCAAACCTCTCAAAAATCTGAAAAAACGAGATACTCTTTACCGTTATATAAAACGGGAAGGGCAGGCTTGCCGTCAATGTAGTTCCTGAAATCCCGAAGGTAAATAAAGTTATGACGATAGCCAACAGAGTAAAAGTAGCCATACCGAACCAAAGCTTATGCAGCTGCTTTTTTGTGACCGAGATACCGAATTTATCGGCAAAGAATAGGACTATTATGATATTACCACCCACTGACACAACATGCCTTGCAGCATAGAGCGTACTCTTTAAATGTACGACTGATACCGGAAGCAAATAGTCTCTCCTTAGTCTTGAGGCTGCACAGACAAAAAGGATGACAAAGAGAATCAATATTGTTCCTAGGGTAAGCTCCGAGAAGCGAAAGATCGTCTTAATCCCTCTCAGCAGAGCATAAAAAACCAGCAGCATCATAACTGTCATAAAGAAATCCGATCTGGTCCGCGGCATCAAAGTGAATTCCAGCGTAAGACTGTAGGAAATCACCTTTGCCGCTGCCCCTACCAGTATCCAAATAAGATATGCTAAAATCAGAAGCTTTGCTAAAAAGCTTCCCACAAGCTGGACCATAATCTCGTAGATATTCAATCCGGGAAAATATTTGATTAAAAGCATGATAATTCCTGTCAGCAAAGCAGTTGCCGCGATTGACCATATAGGTGACAGATATCCGCTTCTTCCCGCTTCTCTGGCAAGGTTCTGCGGGACCTGTCGCAATATGGTCGACACAGAGATGAACAGGTAAAGAAAGGTTACCTGGCGAAGTGTTATCTCTCGGTTCAAGCTTTCACCTCATTTCATATATTTTTCCATCATCATAGAAATGCTCGGCAGATAGGGATTGATGATATAGACCACTCCCATCCCAAGGCCTATGAACGAAAGCATCAGATAAATTGCCAGATTCTTTTTGGACTTCAGCAGCTTATCCCTCTGCCTGATAAATGTAATAATAATCGTTAGGCCAAATACATAAATCATATTGTCTCCTGCCTTTCTGTTTCAACATATTTTTATCCACATGCAATAATAATTGCTATCATAAAGAAGTGTAAAAATAATTCTGAAAAGACCAGAATCCTCCAGAAATTAAAATCAATATTCTTCTCCAAAATTTGAAAACATCATATTTCTTCTATTCAGACTATCCTAAGATAAAGGATTTTGTGATCTTCGATCTGATTCGATATTCAAAATTGATTTTTGAGATCATATCACTCCATTGATCCATGATGACGCTCCATTCACTCACGTTCTGATTCTCGACCAGTCTTGCGAGCCGTAGGATATCCAATCCGTTTTTGACGGAATAATCCACAGGCTTTTGCATAATTTTACGTACATAATCCTCCTGCAAAGCCGTAAGCCTATCCAACTCCGGTAGCTTAAAGACATCTTTATTGGCTGTAATCTCTTTAAAGGCCGTCTCAAAATCCACCTTAATGGTAACCGTTATAAGTTGATCGACTACCTCTGCTTTCATCTTGGTCTTCGTATAGGTGACTGACATACCGACGCCCTCCTTTAAATAAACTGGAAAAGTCCTGATGGTATTACGAAGAAAATTTACCCCGTCAGAGGTTTCATGATCCAGGTAATCATAAAGCTTAAGTTTACTGAATACCGCATAACCTTCTATGAAGAAACCGCCCTCCTTCGCCACAAGATAAGGAATGAGCAAACTGGAATATTTTTGTTTCATATCATTCAAAATATTGACCAGCGTATTCTCATTTTTCGTAACGAACTTTAACTGCTTCTGTTTCATGGCATCAAGATTCTCATGAATGACATGCTTCTCCTTCATCGCTTTTTTGATGAACTTCTGAGCCTCTTCTCCCTTAATGATATAGATCAGGGCTTCCATCTTAATCGTTTCATCTCTTTTCAGGAAATCAATGCTTTGCTCTATTCCTTCTTTCGCCGCCCCTTCTCCGATCAGGAACATTCCGACCTGAGCTAAGGTAAGATTCTTCTTATCGTTCAGCTTCAAATCCTCCAATGCTTCATAAGCGGTCTTCCCTTTTCCTTTGGTGATCTCCTCTTTCCCTGGACCCGCTCCTGCACCGCTGCTGGCTCCGCCTCCGGTACTGTAAAGCGCGCAAATCTGATATTCCCCATTTGTATAATCAATGCCAAGGACGAGAGCCATATTAATAGAATCAATTTCTTCCTTGTTCATATCATGGGTACAACCGCAGAGCGGAAGACATAATAGTATCAGTAATAATCCTCTCTTCATTTTTTATTCTCCCCGCCTGCCTGCTTTATTCTGTTATTAGGTGAGATATTCTGAGGACGTTTGGTAAAATACTTGATCGGGAATCGAAACAGTGTATCTTTATGATTACTTTCATCTACGTCCACAAAGGGGGACAGATAAGCCAAGCCATAATTATCCAGGCTGCAAAGATGGGTTAATAATAAAATCAATGCAACCGCAAGCCCAAAAAATCCTCCGATGGCAGCCATCAAACCAAACAGAAAGCGGATCACCCTGATACCACTGCTCAAATCCTGATTCGGTACGATGAATCCGGCAATACCTGCCAGTGCAACTACGACAACCACAAGTGGTGAAACGATGTTCGCTGTTACCGCAGCCTGTCCTACTACTACACCACCCAGGATGGACATTGCAGTTCCAACGGTTTTGGGCAATCGTAGCCCAGCCTCAATTAAAATCTCAAAGGATAGCAACAACCCTAACACCTCCGAGGCTGAGGAAAATGGCACGTTCTGTTTGGCAGCCTGAGTAGATAGAGCAAGCTTTACTGGCAGCATCTGATTCTGATAGGTCGTCGCCGCAATATAAAATGCCGGAAGCAGCATCGTCAGGACAAGTGCAATATACCGTAGCATTCTGAGCGCAGATCCCACAAAGAAATGATTAGCATAATCCTCTGGAGACTGCATCAGCATGGCCAGCTGACACGGAAGCAGATAAACAAATGGGATACCATCCACTGCCAGTGCAATCCGGCCATCCGTCAGATTCGCTGAGATACGGTCCGGTCTCTGGGTATACATAATCTGAGGAAAGACACTCTTTTTATTTTCCATTAAGTATTCTTCAATAAAAGCAGGTGTTGAAATGTTGTCAATATCGATTTCCTTGATGATATCCCGAAGCTTATTCACAGTATCCATATTGGCAATATTGCTGATATAAATCAGGGACATATCTGTCTTTGATAAACGCCCACAGGTTAAGGATTCTACCACCAGATATTCAGAACGTACTCTTCTTCGGATTAATGCCGTATTGGTTCTCATGACTTCAATAAAGGCATCCTTCGCACCTTTGATGACACCCTCTTCGGTCGGCTCAGAGATGGAGCGTTTATCAAACATCCTGATATCATAGACAATTGCTTTCTGCTCCACGTCAAATAGAAAAGCGACCATACCACTAAGTACATATTTCATCAGAAGAGCAAAGTCCGTCTCCTCCTTTGTAAACACATGATAGGTACCACCGGTAAGTAAGTAATCCATTACTTCTCTTTCCGATTTGCAGTCCTTGATGTAAGGGTCATTATGAAGAGTCTGAAAAATACCCTCATCAACAAGCCCTGAATTAATTAGACCATCCACACAGAAGATGGATATGGTCAATCCGACCTGATTGATTTTAATCGGACGAACAAGAATATCTCCGCTTTTTGAGAACATCTCCTTGATTACTTGAGACTGAATGATCTGTTCCATAGGTTTTCCCTCTCCTTACCTGTTTATTAACAAGGTTAATGTATCACCGTACTGCTAATTTTATTCATGGCAGACAGCTTTTTCCTATCCCCGGGTAAGGCATCAAAAAAGCCGGCTCTTTAGCCAGCTTTTTTTAGTCATTGTTATGTAGTCATATAATCTTACGTCCATGATATTGTGCATGAAGACTTCATAGTTGAATTCCCATTATGGAGCCTTACTGAAGGCTTCATGTTGCCCTAGACACCTCGAGATCAGGGTTTCGATAACCAAAGGATAGATCAATCCCTTTGCTCATAACGTTCCCATCACCAAGAAGCCTAGGTTTTATCACGTACTTTATCTCCGAACTGCTTCGGATTTCCTTGGTATCGGACTGTTTCCCGCCTATTTATCAGTTGGCAAAAAAGTCTTTTGCCATATCTAAGATATGTACCGGTAATACCTTGCCCTTTGCCATTAACATTAAGAAAGCTTCCGCTTCACCTTCATCATCCGTAAGATCCTCTACAAAGCTATAATTATTTGTATCTCGGCTTTCAAAGCCTTCCTTATAGCATTCAATGCTGTAGAGCGCATTTTTAAAGATAAGATTATAGACCACATTAATATCTTCTGTCAGAATTGTTCTCGTGTTGGATTCCAGCATATGTTCTACCATGCAACGCCACCCTTCTTCCTAGTTTGATTACGACCACATAAACCGTATCATTTGACACTCATATTATAACACAGAAAATGTGTCTGTTAAATGTCAAAACACGTCCAAAGCCCATGTAAATAATAGTACGAATGGCTTGCTCTACCATATTTTCAGCCACAAAAACCCACCACCATCTAATCCTTCCATTAAAGTAAAAGCATACCTGTTACATCTCTACTGACAATACGTCCTCACCATTTCTCTGACTCTCTTATTCCTTACTTCGAATACCTCTTTTCGTATAAAACCATTTCATTCTAATATAGATAATCATTTTTTGTTTCAATCCTTTCTTTATTACAAAATGTGTATGCGTTTAGTCTTGTCAAAGTAGCCGTTGCAGTCTTCAACACAAAAAGTTTGGGTGAGAGTATTGTTTCTGCCTTGCGAGTTTTTCTGAGCAGCTATGCACCTGACGGCAGCGCCCTGTACCATTCAGGGCGTGCCGATGCGAGCGTAACATAAAACTCAAAAGGTAGGAATAATGCTCTTACCCAAACCTTCAATCATTAAATCTGCAACGGCTTATTAGGATATCTATACGGTCTTCCATTCAATATTGATTGCGATCGGATCAGCCGCAGCCATTTGTTTATAAATTTCATAACGTTCTCTGGCGTGGAGCTCGGCCCGCCTAAAGAGCTCTTCTGACTGTTCCGGGAAGGATTGTGCCAGAGAGCTGTACCTGACCTGGCCTAGGATAAAGTCTCGAAAGCTTTCTGTGGGTTCCTTGGAATCCAGTATGAACGGATTCTTACCTTCTGACTTCAGAGCAGGATTATAACGGTAGAGATGCCAATATCCGGCTTGGACTGCTTTCTTGATGGTAGCCATGCTTCTACCCATGCCTTCCTTGATACCGTGGTTAATACAGGGGGCATAGGCAATTACAATGGACGGTCCATGGTATTCCTCTGCTTCGCGAAGTGCTTTAATCAACTGGGTATTGTCTGCATGAATTCCAACCTGGGCCACATATACATTTCCATAGGACATCATCATTCGTCCAAGATCCTTTTTCCCCTGTTTTTTACCTGAAGCAGCGAATTTTGCAATTGCTGCGATTGGTGTAGATTTCGAGGATTGTCCTCCCGTGTTGGAATAAACCTCTGTATCAAATACAAGTACGTTAACATCCTCACCAGAGGCCATTACATGATCCAAGCCGCCGTAACCGATATCATAAGCCCAGCCGTCACCACCGACCAGCCATATACTTCTTTTCGTCAGATAATCATGATTCTGCTTGATATTATTGACGATGGCCATTGTTTCTACATCTGTAGAAGTGAATTCCTCCAGCACGTCGATAAGCTTGTTACCGGCTTCACCGGAAGCACCGCCGTCTTCTTTATAATGCAGCCAGTCATGGCAGGCTTCCTTCACCTTCTCTTCCACATTTTTATCAATCAGAATTCTCATATCCTGTTCCAGCTTATTCCGAAGCTGCTTTACTGCCAGATACATACCATAGCCAAATTCAGCGTTATCCTCGAACAATGAATTTGCCCAGGATGGACCTTTGCCCTCTCGATTGACGGTATAAGCAGTACTCGGTGCTGATGCTGCCCAAATGGAAGAACAACCGGTCGCATTGGCAATCATCATCCGTTCTCCGAACAGCTGTGTTATCAGCTTAATATAGGGCGTTTCACCACAACCGGCACAGGCTCCTGAAAATTCAATCAACGGGGCTTTGAACTGACTATCCTTAAATACAGTACCGTAGGCTATACTCTCCTTAAAGCTGACCTTTTCCGCCGCATACTTCCAGTTATCCAGCTCCCTTGGTATCTGTGTTCCGATCGGCTCCATAATCAGCGCCTTTCCCTTAGCCGGGCAAATATCGGCGCAGTTACCGCAACCGGTACAATCCATAGGGCTAATCTGAATTTTATACTGATACCCTTCCAGGTTTTTACCACTGGCAGGCTTCGTTACAAAGCTTTCGGGAGCCTTCGCTACTTCTTCTTCATTCAACAGGAAGGGTCGTATCACTGCATGCGGACAAATATAAGCACACTGATTGCACTGGATGCAGCGTTCCATGATCCATTCCGGAACATTAACAGCAATACCACGCTTCTCATAGGCTGTAGTTCCGGTGGGAAAGGTTCCGTCCTCGCGATCTGTAAATGCACTGACGGGAAGATCTCCACCCTTCATTTCGGCCATCGGACGCATGATTTTTTTGATAAATTCCGGTTCCTCTGAATTTTGCGGTGCCTCTGTGTTTAGCTCCTTCCAGCCCTTCGGAATATTGATCTTCTGAATGGCATGAATCCCTTGCTCCACAGCATCCTCATTCATCTTGACAATCTTCTCGCCCTTCTTGCCGTATAGCTTATGAATCCCGGCTTTCAATTCCTGAATATAGACACTTTCAGGCAATACTCCCGTTAATTTAAAAAATGCACCCTGCATAACCATATTAATGCGGTTGCCGAGACCGATATCCTGAGCAATCCCAATTGCATTGATCGTATAAAATTTTATCTCCTTATCTGCCAGCTGTTTTTTAAGGATTATCGGAAGATGCTCCTCCAATTCCTTTTCATCCCACAGAGTATTGAGGACAAAGGTTCCGCCGTGTTTGATACTTTGCAGGAGGTCATATTTATTAACATAGGATTGATTGTGACAGGCCACATAATCCGCATGAGATACTAGATACGTGGAACGGATCGGATCTTTACCGAATCTGAGATGAGAGACCGTCAAGCCTCCTGATTTTTTGGAATCGTAATCAAAATAAGCCTGAACCTTCAAATCAGAATGCTCTCCGATAATCTTAATTGCCTGCTTATTAGCTCCTACCGTACCATCGGATCCGAGTCCCCAGATCTGGCAGGAAATCATATCCTCCGGTTCTGCCTGCAGTTCCTTCATCGGCTGAAGAGACGTCTTTGTCACATCGTCATTGATACCAATCGTAAAGAAATTCTTCGGTTTGGTTTCCTTTAGATTCTGATAAACCGCAGCGATATGCGTCGGGTTCGTATCCTTGGAACCCAGGCCGTAACGACCTCCGTAGAGTTCCGGTGCCTGGCTGCTTCCCGCATAACAGGAGCAGACATCCAGATACAGTGGTTCGCCGATTGCTCCCGGCTCCTTCGTTCTGTCCAGAACAGCAATTTTCTTCACAGAGGAGGGAATGCATTTCTTAAAATGCTCCATAGAGAATGGTCGATATAAATGGACCTTCACCAGTCCGTATTTTTCTCCCAGTTTGTTGAAATAATCAATCGTTTGCTCTATAGTCTGAGTTACGGAGCCCATGGCCACGATAACATATTCCGCATCGGAGGGGCCGTAATAATCGAATAAACCATAGGATCTTCCGGTATACTCACCCGTTTTCCTTAAGTATTCTTCTACTACAGGGATGATATCAGTGTAGAAGGGGTTAGAAACCTCTCGTCCCTGAAAATAAATATCCGAGTTCTGAGCTGTGCCTCGAATCACCGGATGATTCGGTGATAAGGCCCGGTCGCGGAAGCTTTGAACTGCTTCCATGTCTACAAGTTCTGCATAATCTCTGTATTCCAAAGCTTCAATCTTCTGCACCTCATGGGAGGTACGAAAACCATCAAAGAAATGCACAAAGGGAAGTCTGCCTTTGATTGCAGCAAGATGTGCTACCGGTGCCAGATCTATGACCTCCTGCACCGAGCCTGATGCGAGCATTGCACAGCCGGTCTGTCTGGTAGCCATGACATCCTGATGATCGCCGAAGATATTGAGGGCATGGGCAGCGATTGCACGTGCGCTGACATGGATGACTCCGGGAAGCAACTCTCCTGCAGCTTTATACATATTTGGGATCATTAGTAATAAACCTTGTGAGGCCGTAAAGGTCGTAGTCAATGCACCTGCCTGCAGAGATCCGTGAAATGCACCGGCAGCTCCGGCTTCCGATTGCATTTCAACCACATTTACCTCCTGCCCGAAGATATTCTTCCTACCATTCGCAGCCCAATCGTCTGTAACCTCTGCCATATTGGAGGAAGGGGTGATAGGGTAAATCGCCGCAACCTCAGTAAAGGCATAAGCGGCATAGGCCGCTGCGGTATTTCCGTCTATCGTCATTTGAATTTTTGCCATAATATTCTCCGTTCCTTTCCTATTCTTATTTCTGTTGACATTTCCCGTTATCACACAGGCGGGAGTTCCTTATAATTTACTGCCATTATCAACCCAATCCTTTGCATCGATGACACGTTCGACATTTGGTTTATTTACCTGATCAACCTCATAATTATTCTCTGAATTCTGCCATGCTGCCGTTCCTTCGTTATTGGTCGGATTCGTTGTATTTTGTCTCTTATTATGCCGTCCTTGAAAGATTTCCTTACCTTTTATTAACATCATTCTTCCTCCATTTCGTTCTTATGATAAAGCAAGTACCCTGCTAGAATACATTTTGTCCGAATTATTCGATTACTATTACCTAAGTCAATAGAAATCTTTGAAATCTGCGGATATATAGATTTCTGCTGTCAAAAAGGATGAATTTCCTGATAGAATAAAAAATCGACTTATGGAAATCTTCCCTGTCAGCAATCACCGCTGACTCTAGATTTCCATAAGCCGGTTCATTATCTTTCTATTATATATTTTATTACTTAATTCTAATAATTTCTCCGTTTTTCTGATTATCTTTTTCTGACTTTCATATTCTGCCAATCATTGTTCTGCAATTATCTTTGTCTTATTTCTATGTTGTTTTTCTGTTTAGTTGTTTTTCTGTTATTTTTCTGTTATTTCTCTGTTGTTTTTCAATTATTCCTCGGACATCAATCTCTTCTCACCCGTCAGGCTGCGAAGAGGTGCAATATCCTGTGTAAACTCCAGGGTTCCCAAGAAATTTCCTTCCTTATCACGTACTGCAAAATACCGTATCATGACATATTTATCCCCCATCTTGATCCAGAAATCTTCATAATCCTTTTTGCCGGAGGCCAGATCCTCGACGATCTTCTCGACAATATGGACACTTGCCGGCGGATGACAGTTGGAAACCTGCCTTCCGATGATAGCCTTCGTTCTCGGGAAGATACGCTCTTTTCCCTGGGTAAAGAATTTTACCGCCCCTTCCTTATCGACAAAGGTAATGTCTACCGGCAGCGTATTGAATAACGCTTCGATTTCTTCCTTCGTCATTAATCCCGAATCAAAGTTCAGATAGCCGGGATCTACCGGCTTCTCACCTTGCTCTAGGGCTTTTTCCTCCAGATTGACCTTTACCGGTCTCCATTCCCGACCCGGAGTATAGAGGCAGAAACCGATCTCCTGGCTCTCTCTGGCAATCTTTAGCCACTCATCCTCTGACAGAGTCTCAAGTACCATCGGGAAGAGGATATTCTCCTCCTTAAAAATCATCTCCTCGACTCTGTTGATGGCAGCCTCCAGCTGTTCGAAAAGTACCTGCTTATTTCCCTGGTAATCTTCCAGATCTTTCCTTCCTGTCTTGATCTGCTCCCGTATCTCGTCATCCACACCCCACATTACCTTAGGAGGTGCGGTAATACCATACTTCTCCATATACGGGAATAACAGATTCTCCTTACGAAGATAATGTTTATCAATTTCCCAAAGCTTAGTCAATGCCTCAAGCAGCTTTTCCCGGTTCTCTTTATTGTCTTCTCCGCGGAATTCCTCCATCGTTGGTCTTATACTCTTTCGGATCAGACGTTCTACCGCTCTGTTCTCCTGTTTAAAGGTGAAGATAGGATGCCCCGGCTGATTCTCCATCTTCTCCGGCATATGGATTTCCTCAATAGAACCCTTAAATACTGCCGCATGGACATCACAGAGCCTCTGTACCTCGCTTACAGGCATACCTTCCTTGATCAGAGCCGTCTCCATCTCAGAGATTTCTGTTGCAGATACACCTTCAATTAGTTTACCGAACCGTTCCTTCACTTCCTCCACGCTCTTACCCTCATGAAGCTCCAGAATCAATTCCTTTAATACCTTTTGCCGATATTCCCTGTTATTGATATACTCGCTCATACAATCCTCCTCACTATCCTTTTGTAAGAAATCTTAAGTTACAGTTTTCTTCTCCGACTTGCTGTGTTGCTCCGGTCAAGCTTCGTTGTTAAGTATTTTGTCTTGTTTTCAGTTCAAATATACTCCCTGTACCAAATGATTCCTGTGACAGTAATCACAATTGCACTTTACTATACCATCTTAATCCAAATACCTGATTTTTACAATATTATTTTCGACCATAAACGACATGCAATAACATAAAAACCGGCCTATGCATTTCCTTTGCTGTCCTGACAAAGTAAAATGATAGACCGATATCAACAATGTATAAACTACATTACTATAACACTTTCGCCTTGTTCTTTCTGTAATACAGATAACCTGCGAGAATGATGGAAAAGCATACGAGAAAATAATACGGAAACAATGGATGAGTCACGCTGCCTGAGATAATTACCAGGGAGCCGATACATGCCAAAACCGGTATCAGATAACCTTTGATTGCTCCTTTGATCTGATCCTGCTTTGCCAGTCTCATGACGGCAAAGTAGAGGACGATGTAGTTCAGATAACTGACTCCAATCGCAATCTCAGAAACATCTCCCTTCATCCCGAGCTTCTGTGTGATATAATGAATTAACATCCAGAATATGGACAGGGCATAGGCAAGTATCGCAGAGTTCAGTGGCATGCCTGCAAGCTTTGCATTTTCCTTCTTCAGTATCTCACTCCCCGGCATCATATTTCTAAGAGACAAGGAGTAGGGCATTCTGATGAACCCTAAGGTGATTCCATTCACTGTACCAAGTACGGAAATCACCACAAAAATCAAGATGAATTTTGCACCAATATTACCAAATAATTTGGTTGCAGCCAGGAAGGCCGAACTATCTCCCTGCTCAAGAACCGTGCTGGGACCAAGTAAAGCTGTAATTCCGACAAAGTACATGACATAGGCAAGCAGGATCACAAGCGGTGATATGGTAAGTGCCAATGGAAGGTTACGTTTGCTGTTCTTGATCTCATGGCATATGGAGGTAGAAACAATCCAACCATCAAAGGAAAAAGCAATAGGGGCAAAGGCTGCAAGCCAGCCACCCGCGGCTTTCGCCTGCGCAAAACCGGTCACACCCTCTGTAATCAATCCGGTAGGATGTCCCAACAGTAAGCCTGCGATTGCAATAATCAATAGAGGGACCATTTTAATAATCATCGAGGCATTTTGAAAATAACCACCTGCTTTGGCAGACAGAGTATTGGTGATAAACAGCACAGTAAGACAGGCTACACCGATCAGCGTTGTTCGTTCCAAGGTAAACCCGATCCCAAATAACTGACAGATATAGATACCGCTTACCCAAGCTACCACCGCTGCAAGCGTCGGCAGATATAAAAAGGTCTGGAACCATCCAAAGGCACAGGAAGGCCCGATACCGACAAACTCCTCGGTATAGGCAATCACTCCACCCGGTTTATCGGTTCGGGTTGCCAGCTGTGAGATTGTCAGACACCCAAATATAATTGCAATTGCTGCGACACAGAATATGATAATCCCCAATAGCACATTCCCGTTCGTGTAGCTCAGTACATTATCCGCTTTAAAAAATATTCCCGATCCGATTACAATTCCGATAATCATCGTAACCGCAGTAAACAATCCATATCTTCTCTTATCCATAACTATTCTTTCTTCTCCTTAAAAGTATTGGTAAGCCTAAAAGGACTGCTGCAAAGATACTGTCCTGCAGCAGTCCTTTCCTATCCTATAGAATGCGTATCATCAATCATTTTTATGATTTCTTGTTACCATTTTTTACAACAGCTCTAATAATATAACATTTTTTTTGAAGAAGTACAATAGTATCTTTTGTTGCTGTATTTATCCTTTTGTTCCTGTATTATCCTTTTGTTGCCCAATCATTCTTCTAATAACACTGCTCTTACGGGAGCTGCTTCGGCATTCGGGATATTCATCGGAAGCGCAATCAGCTGATACTTGCCTTCCTGTACCTCGGCAAGCCTTAATCCCTCAAGAATATGGATCCCTTTTCTCATCAATACGATATGAGTATCATGCCCCGGTTGCTCTCGTTCTACTCCGAGAGCATCAATCCCGACACCCCGAACCGGAATACCTGCAAGATATTCAGCTCCGCTTTTCTCAAGATAGATAAACTCCTTCTCCAGAATGGGTTCAAAGGAATTTTTGGTCTTCAGGAGGATGAAATCCCCCGGCAGAATTGTTTTATTCCTTAAAACGTCCTCCGTAATTCCCTGTGTCACCTCAGTTAGATCCAATACGCTGCATTCGGTGATCAGTTCCTCAAGCTTCAGACTGTCCATTCTGTTTCCATCGGGAATGATATGGAGGGTACGATCCAGATGTGTTCCTGTATGCATATTCATATGGATACTGGATTCATAGACCGTTCCTCTCTCAAAATCCGATTCAATAAAGAACCGCGGTTTTTTCTCTTCCCTTCCCTTCCATACCGGTATTTCTTCGGTAATTGGCATTGATATATCATAAATTTTTTTATCACTCAGCTTCATATGCAGAACTCCTTCCTTTTATACATGCCACCATTTCCGACCATCCTTGGCTAATAATTCAAACGCTCTGACCGGTCCCATGGTTCCTGCTTCATAATTGGGAAATTGACTCTTCTTCTGCTCTCTGTAGCCAATCAGGTGATCTGCAACAATCCAGGCGGATTCCACTTCATCCCATCTTGAGAACAAGGTCGCATCTCCTCTTAAGATATCATAGATCAGCCGCTCATAGGCTTCCGGGGTATTCCCTTGTGTTGGGCTAACAGAACTGGTATCCATCTTCGTCGTTACAATCCCATGATGGGAAGAAAAATCCTTCGTATTGAACTGAAAGAATACGCCGACATTCGGCTGGATACGAAGCACCAGAAGATTCGGTTCCTGTATTTCCTGATCCTTGAAATAAAGTATATTTGGTAAATCCTTAAACTGCACTACGATCTCCGCGGAGCTTTTTCCAAGCCGTTTCCCTGTCCTGATATAGAAAGGAGTGCCAGCCCACCTAAAATTATTAATGTGAAGCTTTAATGCTACAAAGGTTTCTGTCTGAGAATCGACAGGGACATTCTGCTCCTCACGATATCCTGAAACCGGTAAACCATCGATCATACCGGGTCCGTATTGACCGAATACCACATTGTTTTTCAGAAATTCCGGACTGATCTCTTCAATTGCCTCCAGTACCTTCTGCTTTTCTGTACGGATGGAATCCGTCTTCAAGTTGATCGGTGGTTCCATTGCGACCAGAGAAAGAATCTGAATGATGTGATTCTGTATCATATCTCTCATAGCCCCTGAATTCTCGTAGTAATTACCTCTGGTTCCTACCCCGAGCTTTTCCGTCAGGGATATCTGTATATTATCAATAAATTTATTATTCCAGATACTTTCGAATATGGAATTACAGAAACGCAAAACCATAATATTCTGTATCATTTCTTTGCCAAGGTAATGATCAATCCGGTAGATGCTCCGTTCAGGAAACACCTCAAGAATTTTGTTATTCAACAGTCTTGCTGTCTTCAAATCCTTGCCAAAGGGTTTTTCTATTATCAGACGACTCCAGGAATTTTCTGTGACAGCCATATGACTTAACTGCAGCCCCTGCACGATTGTCTCAAAATACTCCGGTGCTACCGCAAGATAGAATACCCTGTTACCCTCCGTACCTGCAACCTGATCCAATTGATCAAGATAGCTTTTTAAGCCGGAGAAGCCCTCCAGGTCAGTAAAATCGAATTGATAGTAATGGATCATCGCCTGAAGCTTATTCCATACCTTTTCATCCAATTTATTTCTGGAATGCTTTTGTACAGAGGCATAGATATCTTTGATATATTCCTCCTCTGTCTTATCTCTCCTACCGACTGAAACCACAGCAAAATGCTCCGGTAGCAGCTGGTCCAATATCAGATTATATAAAGCAGGCATCAGCTTTCTATTAGTCAAATCTCCGGTACCGCCAAAGATAACCATGATTGCCGACAAGCTTTCTTTCTCATTGATTGTATTGTTCATACCATCCCTCCATTCTGCGGCATAAAATACTTTTTTACCAGTTGGTATGGTAGATCCCATCCCTGTCTCTGCGCTCATAGGTATGAGCACCAAAGTAGTCTCTTTGTGCCTGTAGCAGATTCATCGGCAACTCACTGCTCCGATATCCGTCATAATATGCCAGCGCACTGGTAAAGGCAGGGATACTGATACCACTTTGAACAGCCGCTACGATTACCTCACGCCAGTCTTCCTGATACTCCTTTATGGTATCTGCAAAATACTCCTCCACCAACAGATTGGATAAGTCGGGCTTTTTCTTATAAGCATCTGCAATTTTATTTAGGAATTGCGCCCTGATAATACAGCCCCCCCTGAAAATCTTTGCAATATCGCCAAATTTCAGTTGCCAACCAAGCTGCTCCGATGCCCCCTTCAATAAATCAAAGCCCTGTGCATAGACACAGATCTTTCCGGAGTATAGCGCTCTTCGTACTGCTTCGATAAAATCCTTCGTCTCTTTTCCTGTAATACCCTGTTGCTTTACAGGCCCCTGCAATATCTTCGCAGCTTCTGTTCTTTCCCGTTTCATAGAAGAAAGATAACGTACATATACAGCCTCGGTAATGGAGGGAGTAGGAATACCCAAATCCAAAGAGATTTGACCGGTCCATTTTCCGGTTCCTTTCTGACCAGCCACATCAAGAATACGGTTTACCAGATAATCTCCGCTGAACGCATCTTTCTTACTAAAGATATCTGCGGTAATTCCGATCAGATAGCTGTTCAATTCTCCCTTGTTCCATTCCTCAAAAACCTTCTGAAGCTCCACCGGAGTTAAATTCAGAACCTTTCGGAGGATATCATAGGCTTCGGCAATCAACTGCATATCCGCATATTCAATCCCATTATGAACCATCTTTACGAAATGCCCCGCCCCATTCTCTCCGATGTAAGTGGAGCAGGGTTCTCCTTCTGCTTTTGCAGAAATGGCTGTGAGTACCTCTTCCATCCTCTGGTAAGCCATATAATCCCCACCGGGCATGATTGCCGGACCCCTTCTTGCGCCCTCCTCCCCACCGGAGATACCGGTGCCCAGGTATAAGATCTCTTCGGCCTGAAGCTCTTTGCTTCTTCGTATGGTGTCCTCATAATAGGAATTCCCGCCATCCATCAGCAAATCTCCTTTGGACAACAAAGGCAGGAGCTGTTTGATTGTATCATCCACAGCATCTCCTGCCTTCACCATCATTATTATCCTTCGAGGGATCTCCAAAGACGCAATAAATTCCTCCAGTGTATAACACCCGTCTATGTTACCTCGGAAACTCTCTTCTGACAGCTCCTCCAGAAGCTCCTTCGTCTTCTGCGAGGAACGATTATATACCGCAACTTTATAACCGTGCTCAGCAATATTAAGCGCAAGATTTTTTCCCATGACAGCAAGACCTATCACTCCGATTTGACAATTCATATTTTTTCCTCCTTATTGATCTTTTTATATCAAGATAACAGATGTGGCAGCTCATTTCTGTGAGCTGGTTACATAATTCAATCGCTGTGACTCTCATGATTATTTCAGTAAATCTTCGTTGATTACCTCAAACCCATTTTCATATAGCATTTCCAGTATTCTGTTTCTGTCAAACTTCTTTGCGGCAGCTCCCTTGGGAATTGTCATAAAGCGCCCGACTGATACCAGCATTCCGGGTTTTGTGATGTCATGAAAGCCGATTTCATCAAGGACCCGAACCAAATCCGGGTATTCCTTACTCAGTTCATATACCGTTTTTGATAAATCAATTGTTTGTACATTCATAGCTTTCTCATCCCTTCTATGCATTATCCTGCAATGTTTTCAGTTAATATAATTACAGATATAATAATTTCAAGGATAGTCTATGACAGTACTCATTCCTATGCCGTGATTCAAATCACAGAAAGGATACTTTCATATATACTTCAGTGTTACTGTTATTGTTTCGTTTTATAAATTCTATCATAAAAAGGACATTCGGAATCTCATTCCTCCTGTCCTTGCAAACAAATTATAACATATTTAAGATTTAGGTAATACAGTATTTTTGTATCATTTCTTTGTTTCATTGTTCATTTCTAAGTATAATATAAAATACATTCGAGGAACGCTCTCCTGTTAGAATATAAGTGTCAAAAAACAAGTTCCCGTAAAAGTTCCTTCACTGTTGTCATTTCCTTTAACAGGTGGACCTTATCCCCACAGAAAATCAAGCCCTCATTGATATTCCCTTTTACCGCATTGATTAAGGCTTTTGTGATACAATAGGGCGTATCCTTCGGATTACAATGTTCGAGGCAGTTAAAGCATTTGGTTACTGCTATTCTCCCTCCGTCAACCGTCTTTAAGAAAGGATTTAAAATGGCTCTTCCCGGCATTCCAACCGGACTAATCACGATCTTCACATCCTCCTTAACTGCGTCTAGGTAAGCCTGTTTATACTCCATACTGGCATCACATTCCTCCGTCACTACAAAACGGGTTGCTATCTGAACACCATCCGCTCCCAGTTCCAAAGCATGCCTGATATCAGCCTGGTCAAAGATACCTCCGGCTACAACGACCGGAATATTCGTCTGATATTTCTCCTCATATTCTTTTTTGCATGCAAGGATCCCTTTTATCTCTGAATCATAATTCAGCTCTTCCACATGATCCAGCTGTTCCTTCGTAAAACCAAGATGTCCCCCTGCCAGCGGACCTTCTATTACGATAAAATCAGGAGTTCTGCGATATTTCTTATCCCAAAGTTTCAGCAGAACCGCAGCAGCGCGGATGCTTGATACGATCGGTGCAATTTTAGTCCTGAAGCCTTGTACAAGCTCCGGTAAGGTAACAGGCAGTCCTGCTCCGGATATGATAACATCGGCTCCACCCTCACAGGCAGCTTTTACATACCTTTCATACTGTTTGGTTGCAACCATGATATTGACCCCTACGATCCCCTCCGGTGCAATCTCCTTCGCGAGGCTTAAATGCTTCTTGATTGCGGCCAGGTTACTTTTGATTTGATGTTTATCAAAATCAGGCTCGTCATATCCGATCTGTGCTGTAGATATGATGCCGATACCACCCTCCTTAGCCACTGCTCCGGCAAGCTTACATCTGCTCACTCCGACACCCATACCTCCCTGAATAATAGGGATTTTTGCTATCAAGTCTCCTATGATTAATGGCTTCATCCTCATATGCATAACCATGCCTTTCTCTGCTGATGCTAATATACTTATATTTTGATTATCAAACTATTTTTTTCTGATAAACCGGTGTTTCCACCGGCCTATCGTTATTATATAACACTCGCAGAGTTGTTGTCAATATATCATAGTATATTTTGCTATTTTATATGGTAATGATTACTACATACTTCAATAGACTCCTGCTATTTGATCCAAGGCTTCCCTGTTTAGGATCAGTATGGATTTATTGTTAATCGATCTTATGATCCCATCACTCTCCAATTGCCCAAGCTTTCTGCTTACCGTCTCTCTGGCGACTCCAAGGTAATTGGCAATACCCTCTCGACTTAAGGGCAGTTGAATCAAGGTTCCTTCTTTTTCCTGAGAACCGTACTTTTCAGCAAACTCCAGGAGAATACCACCAATTCGGTTATCTACATTTCGGACACCCATGCCCTGCATCGCATTTTCCAGCCGGGCCATTCTTTCCCCCAGCTCAGCGATAATCTTAACAGCGATGTCGGGATATTGATACAGAAGCTTCTGAAACTTGCTCTTTGACAACATACAGGTCTTTACCGTCTGCAGCGCCTCCACGCTATAGGTCGCTGTGCGGTCTGTCAGCAGGTTCTGTTCTCCGAAGAAATCCCCTTCTGTGAATACATACAATATCTGCTCTCTGCCGTCAAAGGTATATTTAAATGCCTTGGCACTACCCTCATGCATAATGACAATGTAGTCCGAGGACTCACCCTCGTGCATCAGAAGTTCTCCCTTTTTATATTCCCTGTGCGTTATTAGCTCTGATATCTTGCCTACCTCCTCAAAGCTTAAGGAGGAAAATATCGGCACCTTTTTCACACACAGATCATTATTACAATAACCACAATGACAAGAAGCATTCATTCTATGCTACCTCCTTTGTTCATTTGATCTACGATTGCAGCAATCTCCTGTAAATTATAAGCAATCGGATAGGCGCAATTCTCTCTTTTCCTTTTCCTTTTTCTATCCATCAAAATCGGAAGAAATCCCATTTGCTCGGCATTGATGAGATTCTTTTCAGAATCATCGATAAACACAGAACATTCCGGTTTTATACTAAGTTCTCCGGCTGCAATTTGGAACAGCTTAACGTTATCCTTACAGATCCCGTAGTCACTGGAGATAATCAGACCGCTTAAATACTCTTCAATCCTGTAATTGGTCAGCAGTCGCCGCAATGACGGCCAATTATCCGATAAAATCGCGATCCTGTAGTGCTCCTTTAATCCTGGAAGCTCTGATAAGACATCATCATAAATTCCGATTCTTTCATCATTTAAAACAAGGTCCTGTGCCAGAGCAAACGATTTATGTTCGATATTCTTTCTGATACCAAAGCCTGAGAGAAGCTTCTGATAGAACTCTGTAAAATGTTCTATTTCCTTCTCCTGCGTGTGCATCAGATGATCCTCACTCAGATGTCTGTTTGTCAAATTAAGAACTCTTTTCCTTCTATTAAAATGAAGTACAATCCTCAATAAGTCACCCTTAGTTAGAAGCTTTTTCGATTCCGGTGTTAGAAACCAATTTCCTGTTCTCGGGTAAGCCAACACATAACCGAAATCAAAAACTATATTCTCAATCATATCCTGTTCCTTTCCTGAATATGGTTTTTTTGGCTTCAAGCAGCTGCTTTCATTTTTCTTTTACCTATCTGATACTTTGATAATTCTGCCCTACTGCCATCTCAGACAAGCTTTTTCTTTTATATTTTATCTTAATAATCTACTTTTGTATATCATTTCTTAGAGAAAAGTATCGGACATCAGTCACTTTCTATGCCTTCTTTTCAATCATGTCTGGCAGCACGAAATACAAACAAAAGAGATGAAAGCCCAAAGCTTCATCTCTTCTCTTTGATCCATCTTAAGTTTAGCTGCTATTCAACTTTGTACCGTAGCAGTCTTTCTTACAAGATCTAAAATCATATGAATGCCGATATTCAATAGAATGTTTATGATGAGAAACATCAGAAGAAACAATCGTGAAATACCAAATTCTTTAAATAAAAATAGATACATAAGAAATAATGCAATCCCCAGTACATTTGAAAGAATTACGAAAGCCATCTCTGATAGGATTCTCTTATTTCTATTTATCATAATCAGCTTGAGTACACTATAGATTATAAAGTACATCGGTATCAATACGATAAGCTGTTTCGTATAATCAGATATCGGAGCATACGTACTGAGATCTTCTCCGTGAAAGAAGGTTATTTCACTTTCAAAACGAAGAAAATAAGCAAATAAATAAGCTGCTACAAGGGACCCGATGTCTGCAAGGAAGGTTGCCAGCCTCCATCTGCTTTGACTTTTTTTCATACGATTGCCTCCATTCTTTTCACTATGTATCGAAGTTCTCTTATCCAATGGAATACCACAGGTGGTGAATTCTTCCATTCCAATAAAGCAATTATATTCCATATGTTTTTATTATTCAACCATTTCTTCTCTGATTGACAATTATTCCATAGTAACTATTCTCTGGGTGATTAGTGTTATAGTCCCTATTTTGCATAAGATAATGGTTCATTGTAGCTGCTTAGATAGCTTTTATCATGTTGTATTGGCATCCTGATCAGATGACTGATTGTTAAAAAGAGGAAGATCTTTGCGTCAACGTAATGTTAACTTTCTGATCTTCCTCTTTCATTCTATCTTATTCGTTTACACCTCAAAATGATTCTGATAACGCTCATTGTAGTGATGCGCCTGTGCCAGCATCATATCCTTAACCTTCATCAGACGGACCTGAGTGCTTCGCTCATTCTCATCCAACTTCATGATGATATATTTGATATTCTCCTTCAGTTCCGGAATCATGACATGCTCCAATGCATTTACGCGACGTCTCGTCTTCTCGATTTCGGCAGCCATCAGCTGGCAGGATTTTTCGATTTCGGCAAGCCGAAGCATATCAGGTAGGATATCTTGCAGGGATTTCACCGCATCATCCAAGTCACTTGAGGTAAAAGCAAAACCGTAGGGATAAATATCATTGGTATCCGGTGTCTTGGTTCGATATTCAAATACCGGAATTTCCACGCTCATGACATTTCTTTTTCCTGCCTCTAAGTATACCTCCTGCTTAGGGGCCATCAAAGCTACATTCAGTACCTCATCCTGCATTGCAGATCGTGCCAGAACAAAATTCTTATTTGCAACCAGGATTCCCTGCTCTACCTTTTCACGAAGGGCCTTGTTCTCACGAACCAGATCAAGAAATTGACGCATCAGCTCGTCGCGCTTATCCTTCAACAACTTATGTCCACGGGTTGCTGTAACCAGCTTTTTCTTCAGTCTGGTCAGCTCCATACGTGTAGGATTTACATGTGCCTTAGCCAATGAAAAGCACCCCCTTTATACCTGACCGTAATATTGATCCAGTAATTCGTCCTTAATTCTCTTAAGCTCTGATCTGGGCAGGATATTTAGGAGTTTCCAACCAAGATTCAGGGTTTCTTCTATATCACGGTTTGTATGATAGCCCTGGGATACATATTCCTTTTCGAAAGCGTCCGAGAACTTTGCATACAGCTTATCGATATCTGTCAGAGCAGCTTCACCAAGCACGACCATCAATTCCTTAGCTTCCTTACCTCTTGCGTAAGCAGCGAAGATCTGGTTCATCGTATTGGCATGATCCTTACGTGTTTTTCCCTCACCGATACCTTTGTCCTTCAGACGGGACAGGGAAGGTAATACATCGATCGGGGGCTGGATACTCTGGCGGTACAGATCACGGCTTAAGATAATTTGACCCTCTGTGATATAACCGGTCAAGTCCGGAATCGGATGGGTCTTGTCATCCTCCGGCATGGTCAGAATCGGAATCATGGTAATGGAACCGTTCTTTCCCTTCTTTCTTCCGGCTCTCTCATAAAGAGAGGCAAGATCCGTATACATATAACCGGGATAACCACGACGTCCCGGTACTTCCTTGCGGGCCGCAGAAACCTCACGAAGTGAATCTGCATAATTCGTAATATCCGTCAGAATGACAAGTACATGCATATCTTTCTCAAAAGCAAGATATTCCGCTGCAGTCAGCGCCATACGAGGGGTGGAGATACGCTCTACGGCAGGATCGTTTGCCAGATTGACAAACATGACCGTACGATCAATCGCACCTGTCTCACGGAAGCTTTCTGTAAAGAAATTCGCCTCCTCGAAGGTAATACCCATCGCAGCAAATACAACCGCAAAGGGCTCAGTCGTACCGCGCACCTTAGCCTGTCGTGCAATCTGAGCAGCCAACTCCGCATGCGGCAGACCGCTGGCAGAGAAAATCGGCAGCTTCTGTCCGCGCACCAGCGTATTCAGACCATCGATCGCAGATACTCCTGTCTGGATGAACTCCTGAGGATAATTTCTTGCAGCGGGATTCATAGGTAAGCCATTGATATCCAGTCGCTTCTCAGGTAATATCTCAGGACCGTCATCAATCGGTCTGCCCAGACCGTCGAATACACGGCTGAGCATATCCTCGCTGACACCAAGTTCCATGCTTCGACCTAAGAAGCGTACTTTACTGCTGGCAAGGTTAATTCCTGCGGAGCTTTCAAATAACTGTACAAGAGCATTGCCGCCATCGATTTCAAGGACACGGCATCTACGCTTTTCGCCACTTGCCAGCTCAATCTCGGCAAGTTCATCAAAAGCAACATTTTCCACTCCCTGAACTAACATAAGAGGACCTGCCACCTCTTGAATGGTTCTATATTCCTTTGGCATTAGGCTTCCTCCTCCTTCTTCTGGATTAATTTATCAATATCCAGCTGCAGATTCTTAACGATATCCTGACATTCTATATCCAGTCTGTCCTTAGTTACATACTTAAAACGCCCTATTCTCTCTCTGATTGGCAGCTTAACCAGACTCTCGACGGAAACTCCCTTATCGAGGGCAGTAAGTGATACATCATAATAATGAAGTACCAGATCCATCATCAAGAACTGCTTATGAAGATCGGTATAGGTATCCACCTCATGGAACGCATCCTGATGCAGGAAATCCTCACGGATGGAGCGTGCTGCTTCCAGCTTAAGACGATCCGGTGCAGACAGTGCATCCATACCGACCAATTTTACGATTTCATCAAGCTCAGCTTCATCATTCAACATTTTCATAATTCTGGCTCTCATGTCCATCCAATTCTCGTGAACATTCGCGTTGAACCATTTTCCAAGATTATACAAGGAGTAGCTGGTTAACCAGTTAATTGCAGGGAAATGTCTGCGATAAGCCAGGTTTGCATCCAGTCCCCAGAACACCTTCACGATACGAAGGGTTGCCTGGGATACAGGCTCGGAGATATCACCGCCGGGAGGAGATACAGCACCGATTGCCGATAACGCACCCTCTCTTCCATCCTTACCAAGGGAGATCACACGCCCTGCTCTTTCATAAAACTGAGCGAGACGGCTTGCCAGGTAAGCAGGATAACCTTCTTCACCGGGCATTTCTTCCAGACGACCGCTCATCTCACGAAGCGCTTCCGCCCAACGTGAAGTGGAGTCTGCCATTAAGGCAACCGAATAACCCATGTCGCGGAAGTATTCCGCAATTGTAATACCTACATAGATCGATGCTTCACGGGCAGCAACCGGCATATCCGAGGTATTGGCAATCAAAACTGTACGTTCCATCAGGGACTTACCTGTCTTAGGATCCTTTAATTCCGGAAATTCATTTAATACGTCGGTCATCTCGTTACCGCGCTCACCGCAGCCGATGTAGACCACAATATCTGCTTCGGCCCACTTCGCAAGCTGATGCTGAACGACGGTTTTACCGCTTCCGAAAGGACCGGGAACTGCAGCAACACCACCCTTTGCAATCGGGAACAGGGTGTCAATAACTCTTTGTCCGGTTACCAGAGGCTTATCGGGAGATAGCTTCTGCTTATAAGGTCTTCCAACACGAACGGGCCATTTCTGCATTAAGGTGATATTCTCCTTCGTACCGTCCGCCTTCTTAAGTACCGCAATTGTATCCGTTACAGTAAAATCGCCCTCGTTGACTGCTTCCAGTGTACCTTGCATTCCATAAGGAAGCATGATTTTCTGAACAACAATCTCTGTCTCCTGCACTGTACCGAGGATATCCCCTGCTTCAACGATATCTCCAGCCTTTACAGTCGGTACAAAATGCCATTTCTTCTCTCTATTCAGGGAAGGAATCTCAACACCTCTTTTTAAATTCGTTCCGATTGCATCCATGATATCTACCAGAGGACGCTGAATTCCGTCAAAGATGCTGCTGATGAGTCCGGGACCAAGTTCAACGCTAAGTGGAGCTCCAGTAGATTCTACCGGTTCTCCGGGTCCCAGGCCTGACGTTTCCTCATATACCTGAATCGATGCCTGGTCACCGTGAATTTCAATGATTTCACCGATCAGACGCTGTTCACTGACACGTACAACGTCGAACATGTTAGCATCCCGCATCCCTTCTGCGACTACCAACGGACCGGCAACCTTCTTAATTGTGCCATTACTCATAATTAACTCTCCATTCTGCCGATATCAAGAAAATCTGATATCAACACAAATTGATTTTAGTTATTGAATATAATATCAGAGCCGACTGCACGCTCTACAGACTTCTTAACATAATGCATTCCCTTACCGGTATTACCCGATACACCGGGAATTGGTATGATTGCCGGTAGATAGCCGGAAACGTAACGTTCTATCTCAGACTCCAACTGTGCCTGAAGACCTTCTGTGATATAAATCACTGCGTAGGTACCTTCTGCCAGAGTCTTCAAAAGCTTTGCAGCTTCCTCCTTCTCCTCCACGGGATACGTATCCAGACCGAGTGCGGCAAATCCGTAGATACTGTCACGGTCGCCAAGTACTGCTATCTTATACATACATTTCCCTCAATCTTTCCCGGATCAGGCGATCCGCAATGTCATTTCTTTTCCCTGACAAAATGATTCTGACAGTCTTGATTTCATTCTCGCGCGCAATGATATAAGCAGCGAGCGGTGATATCGTAAACGGATTATACTTTTGAGGCTGTATATATTTCATAATGACATTATCACTCCAGCATTCGAATGCGGAAGAGGACTCTTTGATTGCCGTTATGGCTTCCTCATAAGCAGTAATTGTCAGATACGAATAGATCGCTTCCATACCCTGAAGGGTAACATCAATCAGCTTTTGCTTATCTAAGCTGTCACATTCCGCCAGTGCCCTTTCTAAGAACATTCTGCTTTTATTTGTCTTACAGCCACGAAGGGCTATATTAATATTGGCTACAGCAACCTTTAATTCTGCATATTTTCCGAATAATTCATTGCCGGTTTCCTTCCCTTTACGGAGGGTTGTCTCCAGAGCAGCCTTATCAATGATGACATCACATAATCCGCTGTCACCGGTATGCATCTGTACCTCATAGGCATCTTCTGCACAGGCTCTCATATCCTCGGGTAACACAGAAAAATTGTGCTCCTTCACCGACTGAATAATCGTCTCTACAGCTATGGTACCCTGTTCGATATAGATACCGGGAACAGCTTCATTCGTATATACCTGTTTTATTGCCGCTTTCAGGTTATGGAAATCATTCATGTACAAAAATGTATTGAATACAGATAGATCTTCAACTAACTCAGCCATCAGACTCCAGGTTTTTTCACGCTCGATACCTAAAATCTGATCAGAATTCTCATCTCCTGTTCTTCCCCAACCTTTATCCGAAAGTAGCCTAAAACATTCAGCTTCGGTCTTGCAATTCATTAATTGCTCCAAATCTGCTTTAGTGAGCAGCGACAGTTCCTTAGAACGGATACGGGCTACCGCATATAAATACAGATCATCAGCCATGTTTTCACCTCTCTTCGGTTAATTAGTCGAACAGTAAGGAATTCACCTTATCCTGAAGAGTATCTCTTCCCTCAGCAAATAATGCGTCAAAAGAGCAATTTTCTTCAATATCGCCATAAATCAGAAGAAACCCACCTTCGAAGGAAAGTGCTTTTTCCTCAATATCTAAGGAAGCTCCCTGCTTCTGAGACAGTATCGCACTCAACTTCTCGGGAAAATCCTTCGTTAAACGTTTCCGATCTGATACAGGAAACAATAATCTTCCCCTTTTATTATGGGAATACTTTTTCACCATAGCAAGGATAATCTCTGTATATTCGGCATCGGATAATACAGCCAGGCGATTTCTGGCTTTCCCGATGATCTCGTTGATGATCGCCTGCTTGGTATCTAATAAGAGCTTTCTTTCCAGTAATGCAGCTGCAGATTCTGCGCGGCCTATGACATCTTTTACATCAGCTTCAGACTTCTCAGCAATTTGAGCTGATTTTAATTCAGCCTCTTTTTTTGCAGCAGCAATACTTGCCTCTGCTTCCTGCTCAGCCTGAGTAATGATGGCATCTGCGCTAGCCTGGGCTTCCTCTTGAATTGTTTTCAAAATCTTTTCTAAACCAGTCATAGCGTATTCTCCCAACTTAAATATTAATACCGCCTACTCCGTTTACTGCAAGCATGGAAATAAGAAGTGCCAAAATAGCATAGGTTTCAACCATAGCCGGGAAAATAATGGACTTACCGAAAGCTTCGGGCTTCTTAGCCAAAATACCCATACTTGCTATAGATGCCTTAGCCTGACTGACTGCAGAAGCATATCCGACAATCGCCATAGGAAGACATGCCACAAAATAAAGCATTCCTTTTGCCAAGGAAACATTCACTTCACCACCGAAAATACCAATCTGAGAAAGAGTAATGAAGGCAATCAGCAGACCATAGATACCCTGTGTACCGGGTAACAGCTGAAGGATCAGCACCTTACCGAATTTTGCGGGGTCTTCTGTAACAAGTCCTGCACCGGTTACACCGGCCATACCAACACCCTTTGCGGATCCGGCTCCTGCGAGTAATGCAGATGCTGCTGCTCCCAATAATGCAAACACAATACCAAAATCATTCCAATTCATTCCCATGTTATTTACTCTCCTTAACTTTGTAATATTTTGTTTTCATATTAAAGGGGGTAAACGCGCGACCTCCGCCCCCATAAAACTTACCGAAAAATTCAACGTACTGTAATCTGTTCGTATGGACATAGGCTCCCAATATATTGATAGCAAAATTGATGGTATGTCCGGCAAGTAAGATGACGATCATAAGTATCGTCCCTATAGCACCATTTGCAACCATACCAGCCATCTTATTAATAACCGAAGCGATAACACCGGAAGCGAGTCCCAAAGCCAACAGACGGGAATAGGATAATACATCACTTAAGTAACCGGTTATGCCATACAGGGCATATGCACCTTTTAAAAATCGTTTAAAAGGATTCCTAGATTCTCTTCCATTCGTCAAAATAATAATGACAGAAGATAATACTGCCAACACAGCGGAAGCTGTAACCACACCCTTCGGAAGTACAAAGGTGATACTGAGAATATTTCTAATCATATCCAGAGATACCAATAATAAAGTACTGCTTACCACAAGCATAAACCAGGACAATGCATCATATAGAATTGCCAGGTAATCCTTCTGTTTCACCAATTGATATATCTTAACACCAAGTCCTGTCAGAATATGGATGATACCTAATATCATGGAAAAGCTAAGCATCTGCATCGGTCTGTTAACAGGAATAAACCATAGCGCCGGAATGACTGGAAGCTGGGTCGCTCCAAAGAATTTCGTTCCGATGACATCAAAAATATCTCCAAAATAGCTTCCGAACATGACTCCCCAGAAAGCAGTAGATATTCCGCAGAATAGAAACATCTTTAAGAAATTCTTAGTGGACTGTTCCATGGTAGCTTTACCCTTAGCCAGACAATATCCACATGCAAGTACGATTAGCAGACCATAACCACCATCTGCAAGCATGATACCGAACAGAAAATAATAAAACAATGCCATCACAAAGGTAGGGTCTGCTTCTCCCTTTCCGGGAAGACTGAAGCCCTCTACAACCCATTCCAAGGGTTGTGCAAAACCATTATTCTTAAGTAATACCGGCGTATCTTCTTCCTCGCTCGGATCCTCCAGCTCAACCGCTGCTTCAAATCGGGCTGACAGTTCCTTCTCGAGAGCCTCTGCCTCATTCTTAGAAATATAACCCGAGATGACAAAAACGCTCTTTGATTGCAGGAGTTTACCAATGACTTCATATTTATCGTATCTCATCTTGTCATAGTCCTGTAAGAAGAGAAGATCTTCCCTGAAAGCCGCAAGCTCTTTCATCTCGTTCTCGGCTTTTTCTATTTCTTCTTTGTCCTGACTAATCAGCCGTTCTATCTCTAACAGCTGTTCCGAGGGTGCTTTTTCTGATGATACACTCGGATATGCAAAATCCATCGACCTTAAGGTCTCAAATACACCTGCTTCATGCTTTTTCGTACATAAAACAAAGATGCAGGTCTGTTCCTTGGAAGTACTGATGATGTCTACATTAACCGGCATATATTCCGCTAATCTCTCATAAATTTCTTCGAGAGTCACTTCCTTTGGTAAGGTTCCGATATAACTTCTGGTATGCGCGGTTTGTGAGAACTGTAGCGGTACATCCAGTGTAGTCCAGGGCGTAAGCATTTCTGCCTGAACTGTAAGTCTCTGTATGTCAGCCTTATGCTCAATCACTTCCTTGTTACAGCTTATAATACGACCTGCGATCCGGATCGTTGCTTCATGTTTTTCTTTAAACGCATCATAATCCTCGCTGGTAACAACCTTTCTGCCGTTCAACATAGCAAGCAGGGGCTTATCGACCGGTACATATTTATCTAAAATCTCTGTTGCATCCTTGCATGCACTGATACTTTTCTCAAAGCTCGTTTTTGCATAGGAAGTATCGGTCTTATGAAAAATATTATCTTCCGGCAGATTATCGCTGATTTCGATGACACCACGGCGTTGAAGCATCTCCAACAAGGGTTTACGATCTTTCTTTAATGCATAAATATAGATACGCTGCATTTGCAGCATTGCCATTTCGAATACACCTCCTCTGGTTATTTCGATAAATTAATCCAATCATATAATATTCGAGAGGACAATGCTTATGGCGGCTTCCTCTTTATTCTTAGCTATCTCCTTTAATAATGTTATTTCGTCTTCTGCTTTCTGTCTCGCTGCCTCCAAAAGCTCTTTTCCCTTTTGCTCTGCCAGAGCTAAGTTCTGTTCTGCTTTTGTTGTAGCCTGGCTGGTCGCGCTTGCTATTAAATCTCTTGCCTTCTGTTGCGTTTCAGTAATGATAACCTCCTTTTTACGGATTGCTTCTTTTTCAATGTCCGCAGCATTCATTTCAGCCTGCCGAACAGCCTGTACAGCTTCTTTTGCCATTTACTCACCTCCAGAAGAATGATAATAATACAAAATACAACATATTTATTATACCTGAAATAATAATTATATTCAACAACATACTATCTTAATCAATATGAAATGTTGTATATATTGTCTATAATTCTATCCTTATTGATACCACTTTATCATAGATTAAGAATAAATAAAGGAGGGTCAAAAAGATCAAAGCATGCTGCACCCATTTAATAATAAGAAGAAAGGCTATTACAAGCAAGCTTGCATAGCCTTTTTTTATTATTAAGCACCAAAGGTTCTTATGACCTTTTTGATTCCTTTACTATGGTGCACGGATGATATCATAACCTTTGATACATATTATAATAAAGAAGCTTCCCACCGTTTTCCGTAGTCTTTCTTTCAACAGTCAGACAATGAAAAACGGCTGGAAGCTTCTTCATCAATACTTTTGTAACTAATTCAATCGAACACCGGCTTCCGCTTAATCCTTCTCCCACAAATTCATAAACAAAAGCACTGTCTTTCTCCTGTCAGTTCGCTGATAGTAGATAAATCGCTCATTTTATATTTATAAAATACTCCCCAGCATCTCTAAATGAAACAGAACGATTTATCCATATCTACGACTGCGATTACTATGACTTGGTTTTCAGGTTGCTGACTGATTGTCCCGGCAGTACCTTTCCTTCGATAACCACTCTTTCAATAATTGAAGCCTTTGGATTTTCTATCAAGGCAATCAATTTCTCAGCAGCGCTTCTCCCCAGAGCACTGGTGTCTTGCTTTACGGTGGTAAATTTCGGGTCAAGCACCTGCGACAACATGATTCCGTCATATCCTGCTACTGAAATATCTTCCGGAATACGCAAACCTCTTTCCTTAATTGCGTTGATTCCCCCGATACAGGAAAAATCATCAGGGAAAATAATACAGGTCGGTCGATCCTTCAGTTCCAGGAGCTCCCTGGTTAATCTTGCTGTCGTATCCGGATCATGATAAATACCGCTTTTTACATACTCATCCGAAACCTCAACCCCCAATTCACCCAGTGTTCGATAAAAGCTCCCCACTCGATTCTGGGTAACAGAGGAATCTGCTCCATGGATGTATGCAATTTTTTTGTGCCCCATCTCATAAATATAGGTAATCAGATCTCTGATCCCTTTTGCATTATCTGATATGATGGCTGTTCGGTTATTATACACATGATCGATTGTTACGACAGGAAGCTCTCCGTGAATTAGCTCGGAAACCTGCGGATCAGTAAAATCGATACAAGCAATTACTACTCCGTCTACCCCTCGGTACTTGCTGTGTTCATAATAGGACATATTCCTATGTCCCGTATGTTTACTGATGAAAGTTATATCATAACCGTTTCTTTCCGCTTCCACCTTAAAACTGTCCAATACATTAGCAAAATACTCATGGGTTAAACCGCTTTGCGCTTCGTCCACAAATAATACACCAAGGTTATAGGTACGGTGTGTCTTTAAGGCTCTTGCGGAGGAGTTCGGGAAGTAGCCCATTTCTCTCGCAATTCTCTTTACATTCTCTTTGGTAGCCTCAGCTATATCACTATGGTCATTCAGTGATTTACTTACGGTTGCTACCGATACTCCGCATTTTTCTGCCACATCTTTGATTGAAACCATAGTAAACTCCTCAAACTTTACTTTTGTCTTCCGATTATACTTAATCGTTTTCTATAATGTAGTTTCGGCAATATAGCTAAATTGTGTTCATTATTCTAATGTTTAATCTATATTTCAGATTCTAAAATCCTGCAAATTGATATTATTGTCTCTATTTCACACGCAATTCAATATTTATTCTGAATAACGGCTATCATCCGCCGATATCTATCTTAATCCTTTTCTAGGATTTATGCAAGCTTTTTTTCAGTATTTTAAATTTTCTTACTTAAACGTTTTCTGAAAAACCAATATTAATATTAACCAATTTTTTATATGTTTTTTTATGAAATTGTACGAATTTGCTATTGCATTTAAAAAAAAACGATGTATGATTATGCTATATCAAATGTCGATTGTTAGGAGGTATCGAATGGAAAAGGTCATTAGTTTATTGTTTGATATAGAGAGAAAAGCTAATCAGATAATAGAGCGGGCTAACACTGAAAAAAATGATTTGTTTGAAGAAAACGAGAAAGAAATCAAGGCTATGGAAGACACGATAGCCGAAGACAATAATAGCAAGATTAATGTGCTTGTAGCCCAGGCCGATCAAGAGATTGAAAAGGAAAAGCAGCAACTGATTGAACACAGTGAGAAACAGCTGAGTGATCTGGAGGAGAATTACCGGAAAAACCATGACAGCTTAGTAAATAAAGTGTTCCAAAGTATAATTCAGTAATAGCCTATTCATTCACAATGATATATAAAGTTTATCGTTTTTATGATTTTCATTGCTATTGCGAAAGCAAAAATCGCTCTCGCTCTTAGGGTATGTACTTAAGCATTACCGGTATATACTTATTATAAGTAATAAGGAGGGTTCCCATGGATTCAACTTTGTCTTACAGCGGAATCAACACTAAGGTGAAAGCAATGCACCCTAAGCTGATCAGTCAGGATGATTATCAGAAAATTTCGAATATCGATACTGTTCCTGACTTAATTGCTTTTTTAAAAAAGCATCCGGGCTATACTGAATTCTTTCAGAAGTATGATGAACGCGAGATTCACAGAGGTGAAGCAGAGCGCGTTCTGATTAACAGCCTATATATGGATTACACTAAAGTTTATCGTTTTGCAAACGATGACCAGCGTTTGGATTTACGCCTGGTATTTTTCCGTTATGAGATCAATGTTCTTAAAACCTGTATCAGGTTAATTCATAATAAGGAAAATTCCTATGATTTATCTGTGTTTCAACCATTTTTTAGTAAACATTCTCAAATTAATGTCGCCTCACTATCCTCATCCCGTTCGATGGATGAATATATTCAGAACTTAAAGGGAACCGAATATTATACGCTGCTAAGTAAGCTGCATGCTAAACCCGGCTTAACCTCTTTTGATTATGAAATGACCCTTGATGTTTATTATTTCACAAAGTCGTGGAGGTTGAAGGATACCGTTTTGTCCAAAAACAGCCAAAAAGCGTTTACACAGCGTATGGGTACAGAAATCGATCTATTGAATATCATGTGGATATATCGATCTAAAAAAATGTATGATATGAACGCCGCTCAGATCTTTACCTATCTGATTCCAGTGAATTATAAGCTTAATCCTGCACAACTCTCTCGTCTTGTGCAGGCGGTCACGATTGATGAATTTCTGAATCACCTAAATGGTACGAAATACAAGAAATTCATAGAATTTCTTAAAAACGGAACGATGGAATTTGAATATAACCGCATTATGAAAAAGATTTACCAAACTAATATCGCAAGGTATCCCGCGTCCATGACATCGGTTAATTACTATCTCTTCCTAAAGGATATGGAAATCAGTCGGTTAACCTCTGCTTTGGAATGTATCAGATACGGTCTGGAACAAAAGAAAAAGCTGGATTATATTCTGCAATTATAGAACTGGAGGTGTGAATGAATGATTGAGAAAATGAGATTTCTCAGTATTACCGGTCCAAAGGAAGATTTTGACCGCGTAGTGAATAAATATCTGACAAAATATGATATTCATTTGGAGAATGCGCTCACCGAGCTTAGTACCTCCTACAATTTAAAGCCTTTTGTGGAGAATAATCCGTACAAGGAATTAATCGCAAAATCAGAAGATCTTGTGAAGAAGCTGGAACCCGGTGAAGAAATCAAAGGTGAGCTGATGTCTGTCAGTGAAGCAACTAACATAATCAATGCGGCATATGACACCCTATCTGACCTAAATGAACGAAAAAAGGAATTAAAATCACAAAGACATGAATGTAACGAGCTTTTGCTCCAGATTGAACACTTTAGACATCTGGACTATGACATTCATCAAATTATAAATCTGAAGTTCATAAAATACCGCTTTGGTAAGGTACCGCACGAATTTTATACCCGCTTTTCCAAATATGTGTATGAGAACCTGACCACCGTATTCTATGAATGCGAACGTGACAGAGATTATGTCTGGGGTATTTATTTTGTTCCGGCGAATGAAGCAGTTAAGATCGATGCCATCTATGCTTCCATGCATTTTGAACGAGTAAAGCTCCCCGATGCCTATGAGGGTACCCCGGAGGAATCCTTCAACTCCATCATGTCAAAGATTAACGAACTGAATACTGAATTGAATACGATTTATGATGAAATCAAAGTGAGACTGAACAGTATATCCGATCAGCTTCTACTTGCTCATCATACAGTAACGGTATTGTCTAAGAATTTTGATGTTCGAAAGCTTGCTGCCTGTACCAGAGATAAAGGTAAGAATGATGTATTCTACATCATCTGCGGATGGATCACAGAAAAGGATTCCGGAGTACTTTTGAAAGAAGCAGAAAAGGATTCGCAGGTTTATGTCGTTATTGATGACGGACAGTCTGACGAAGACAAGAAGCCTCCGACGAAGCTTAAGAATTTAAAGCTCTTCAAGCCCTTTGAAATGTTTATTAAAATGTACGGTTTACCGGCCTATAACGAGATCGACCCCACTTCTTTTGTAGCGATCACCTATTCCATTATATTCGGGATCATGTTCGGTGATGTTGGCCAGGGCTTGTGTCTGGTCATTGGCGGATTTCTGATTTATAAGCTTGCCAAGATGAGTCTTGCGGCGATTATCTCCCTCGCCGGAGTATTTTCAACCATTTTTGGTATCCTGTATGGAAGTGTGTTCGGCTTTGAAGATTGGATCAAGCCAATCTGGTTGTCCCCCAGAGAAAATGTTATGACAATGCTGATCACAGCCGTCGGGTTCGGTGTATTTTTAATCATCGTCTCCATGTTGATCAATATCGTAAATGGCATTAAGGCCAGAGATTGGGGACGTGTCCTTTTTGATACCAACGGGGTAGCCGGACTGGTATTTTACGGTATGCTGATTGCCTGTGTTCTTTTAGTATTCACAGGACATGCTTTACCGGCAATCATCTTCTTTATTTTATTCTTTCTCCTGCCATTGGTACTGATCTTCTTCCGCGAGCCTTTGACTCATATCCTGGAAAGAAAAAAGCAGATCATGCCGGAACATAAAGGAATGTTTTTTGTCGAGTCAGCTTTTGAGCTGTTCGAGGTGCTACTCAGTTACCTGACCAATACCATCTCCTTTCTTCGTATCGGAGCCTTTGCATTAAGCCACGCGGCGATGATGGGTGTTGTTATGATTATGGCAGGTGCTGAAAATCCGAATATCGTTATAATCATTATCGGTAACATCATCGTTGCCGGTATGGAAGGTCTGGTCGTCGGTATTCAGGTACTTCGTCTTGAGTACTACGAGATGTTCAGCCGCTTCTATAAGGGTACAGGTAAAGAGTTTAAACCATATAAGGGCATGAAATAAGCCTGCAGAAATCTAGAATTATCCTGAAGAACCGTACATGATCATAATAGAATGCTCACTACTTGTTCTTCTCTAATTAATTGAAATGCTGTTAATTAAAAAATCTTAAAATCAAACTTAAGGAGGAAATTATTATGGCAACTAAAATCGTTATTGTAATCGCATTATTACTCAGCATCGTTATTCCTTTCGGAGCATTTTTAGCAAGTAAAAGAACCAAAGGTGGCTTAAAGGCATCCATCGGCTTCAATGTCTTCTTATTTTTCAGTATTCTGATCCTTGCAAATGTCATGATGTTCTCCGGTCATACTGCTTTTGCTGCTTCCACAGCAACTGCTGCAACCGGAACTGACAGTTGGAAGTACATCGCTGCTGCTCTTTCCACTGGCTTATCCTGTATTGGTGGCGGTATCGCAGTAGCAAGTGCAGCTTCTGCAGCATTAGGCGCAATTAGTGAAGACTCTTCCATCATGGGTAAATCCTTAATCTTCGTAGCTTTGGCAGAAGGTATTGCTCTTTACGGTTTGATTGTATCCTTTACAATATTAGGTCAGTAATCTATCAGATTTGGAGGGATACTGTATGCGTATGTATCTTATCAGCGATAATATTGATACTTATACTGGTATGAAGCTTGCTGGTGTAAGCGGTGTTGTGGTTCATACCAAGCCGGAATTGAAGGACGAACTGGATAAAGTGCTTGCCGATAAGACGATAGGCATTATTCTGATTACTGAAAAATTAAGTAATGAGTTCCCTGAGATCATCAATGATGTAAAACTGAACAAACGAATTCCATTGATCGTGGAGATTCCGGATCGACATGGAACAGGACGAAAGCCCAATTTTATTACCGACTATGTCAATTCTGCAATTGGATTAAAATTGTAATCTCCGGAAAGGTAGGTCAATATGACTCTTGATGAAAAATTAGATCATTTCTATTCCTCGGTAATTGACAGTGCAACCAAGCAAAATATCGAGATTGTTGAAGAATATAAGAAAACGCTGCAAAAGAATTACGAGGAACGTAAGGATGCTGCTCTGCGCAAGGCAGAAGCCAATTTCCGCATGGCATCCGACAATATCATTCGCGAAAGAAATCGTAAGCTTTCTGCGGAAGCAATGGAAATCAGACGTAAGGTTTTAGAAAAGACTGCCGAGATTTCTGATCGTGTATTTGATGCTGTCAGGATTAAATTGACGGAATTCATGAATACTCCCGACTATGATGATTTATTGTGTACACGGATAAAAAATGCCGCAGGCTTTGCCCATGGTGATGCAATTACTGTCTATATCAACCCCTCAGATGAGAAGAAAATTAAAACCCTAGAAGAAAAAACAGGCGTTTCCCTTACGGTTAGTGACCGTGATTTTATCGGCGGTACCCGTGCTGTAATTCCTTCCCGCAGTATTCTGATCGATAATTCATTTTTAACTAAGTTGGAAGAAGCAAAGAGTTCCTTCACTCTTTAGACTATGAAAGGGAGAGTTCGACCTTATGAATTTAACAGGTAAAATATTTGGTATTAACGGACCAATCGTATATATCGGTGAAAATAAAGCCTTCAAGATGGGTGAAATGGTGCTTGTCGGAAAGGATAAGCTGGTGGGTGAGGTAATCGGTCTTACCACAGGTAAAACAACGATTCAGGTATACGAAGAGACCTCCGGACTACGTCCCGGGGATGAGGTATACGGAACCGGTGCTGCCATCTCAGTTACTCTCGCTCCCGGTATCATCAGCAATATCTTTGACGGTATCGAGCGTCCGTTACAGGAAATCGCAGCAAAATCAGGCATGTTCATCTCCAGAGGTGTCAGTGTTGAATCCCTGGATACGAGAAAGCTTTGGGATGTACATGTAACTGTTCAGCCAGGAGATAAAGTATATGGTGGCACAATTATTGCAGAGGTTCCTGAAACCCGTGCTATTGTGCATAAGTCCATGGTTCCTCCGGATGTAAACGGCACCGTCACGAAAGTAGTTCCTGACGGACAATATACCATCAGTGATACGATTGTAACAATAGTAGATAATAAGGGGCAGGAAAAAGAATTGACCTTAACCCAGAAATGGCCGATCCGTGTACCGAGACCGACTGCAAAACGTTATCCTTCCGATCGTCCTCTGGTTACCGGTCAGAGAATTCTTGATACTCTCTTCCCTATATCCAAAGGCGGTACTGCTGCTATTCCCGGCGGTTTCGGAACAGGTAAGACCATGACCCAGCATCAGCTGGCAAAATGGTGTGATGCCGACATCATTGTGTACATCGGTTGTGGCGAGCGTGGTAATGAGATGACCGAAGTACTGGAAGACTTTACTAAGCTGGTAGACCCTAAGAGCGGTAATCCGCTACTGGATCGAACCACTTTGATTGCTAACACCTCCAATATGCCGGTTGCTGCCCGTGAGGCAAGTATCTATACCGGTATCACTCTTGCAGAATATTATCGTGATATGGGTTATCATGTTGCTATCATGGCAGACTCCACCTCTCGTTGGGCTGAAGCACTCAGAGAATTATCCGGACGTCTCGAGGAAATGCCCGCCGAGGAAGGTTTCCCGGCTTACCTTGCTTCCAGACTCTCCGCTTTCTATGAGAGAGCCGGTTTCATGCAGAACCTTAACTGGTCTGAGGGCAGCGTCTCCATCATCGGAGCCGTATCTCCCCAGGGCGGCGACTTTTCCGAACCTGTTACCCAGAATACCAAGCGATTTGTACGCTGCTTCTGGGCGCTTGATAAATCTTTGGCTTATGCGAGACATTTCCCTGCAATCCAATGGTTGACCAGCTACAGCGAGTATTTAAATGATCTTGCACCCTGGTATACCAAAAATGTCGGGGAAGATTTCGTGGAATGCCGTAACCAAATCCTGAGTATCCTTACCCAGGAAAGTCAACTAAATGAAATCGTTAAGTTGATCGGCAGTGATGTACTTCCGGACGATCAAAAGCTGGTACTTGAAATTGCCAAGGTAATCCGGCTCGGCTTCGTTCAGCAAAATGCTTACCACCCTTCCGATACCTATGTACCTATGGCAAAGCAGCTGAAAATGATGCAGACCATTCTCTACCTTTATCAGAAGTCCAGGCAATTGATTGACTTAAATATGCCGATGTCCCTGTTGAAGGAAGATAATGTGTTCGATAAAATTATCACGATTAAATATGATGTTGCGAATAACGAGCTTAATAAATTCGATGATTACAAGGTCATGATTGACGAGTTTTATAATAAGATCATGGCAAAGAATGCCTAATGGACAATGGGGGTAGTGTGAAGGAAAAGCATCTTCACACTATGGAAGAACTGCGATGTTCGTGCAATGGCACTCACACCTTGTTCTTCACCAATAAAGTAAAAATACTGTGAAGTATCAATATTATTCACAGAATGGAGGTTACTTAAATGTCGATAGAATATTTAGGACTGAGCGAAATTAACGGTCCTCTGATTGTTCTTGAGGGAATTCGCGATGCTTCCTTTGACGAGATCGTAGAATTGACCGTAGAAGGTAATAAGAAAAAACTAGGAAGAATTGTAGAGCTGTATGAGGATAAAGCGGTTATTCAGGTGTTCCAGGGAACAGAGGATATGTCTCTGTTTAACACTCATACCAAGCTGACCGGTCATCCTATGGAGGTTTCTCTCTCTTCCGATATCCTGGGACGTGTTTTCAACGGTGTAGGACAGCCCATTGATGGATTAGGCAATATTGTAGCAGAGACCAAAAGGGACATCAACGGACAACCACTCAATCCTTGTACCAGAGAATATCCAAGAAACTATATTAAAACAGGTATCTCAACCATTGATGCCTTAACTACCCTGATCCGCGGTCAGAAGCTTCCTATCTTCTCCGGCAATGGTCTTCCTCATGATCAGCTGGCAGCCCAGATTGTAAAACAGGCTTCCCTAGGGGAAGGCTCCGAGGAAGAGTTTGCAATTGTATTCGCAGCCATGGGTGTAAAGCATGATGTAGCCGACTTCTTCCGCCGAACCTTTGAAGAAAGTGGTGCCAGCTCTCACGTCGTAATGTATTTGAACCTGGCCAATGATCCTGTTGTAGAACGTCTGATTACACCTAAGGTGGCATTAACCGCTGCTGAATACCTCGCTTTCGAGAAAGGAATGCATATTCTTGTAATTCTTACTGATATGACTTCTTTTGCAGAGGCAATGCGTGAGGTTTCCTCCTCCAAGGGTGAGATTCCTTCCAGAAAGGGTTATCCCGGATACTTATACAGTGAATTGGCAACGATTTATGAAAGAGCCGGAATCGTTCATAATTGTAATGGATCTGTCACTCAGATCCCGATTTTAACCATGCCAAATGATGATATTACCCATCCGATCCCCGATCTTACCGGATATATTACAGAAGGTCAGATTGTTCTGGATCGTTCCCTTCATCAGAAGGCTGTCTATCCTCCGATCAGTATCCTGCCCTCTCTGTCCCGTCTGATGAAGGATGGTATCGGTAAAGGCTATACACGCGAGGATCATCAAGATCTGGCGAACCAGCTTTTCTCCTCCTATGCACGTGTAGGGGATGCCAGAGCTCTTGCCAGCGTAATCGGTGAGGATGAGTTATCTCCTCTGGATAAGCTTTATCTGAAATTCGGATTAGCAATGGAGCAGGAATTTATCGCACAGGGCATGCATGAAGATCGTACGATTCTGCAGACTCTGGATAAGGGTTGGGAGCTGCTTGGTATTCTTCCCAGAGAAGAGCTCGACCGAATCGATACAAAGATCTTGGATCAGTATTATAAACCCAGAAACTCCGTAAAGGAATAGAGGTGATCTCATGAATCCGAATACCTTTCCCACCAAGGGTAACTTAATATTGGCTAAGAACTCTCTTAAGCTGGCAAAGCAGGGTTATGAATTGATGGATAAAAAACGTAATATTCTGATGCGTGAGCTCATGGAGCTGATAGATAAGGCGAAGGATGTACAGCAGGAAATCGACAGTACCTTCTCTTCTGCTTATATGTCATTACAGAAGGCGAATATAGAAATGGGAATCCGTAATATTCAGGAGATTAGTAACACTATTCCTGAAGAAAACTCGATAGAAATCAAACAGCGAAGTGTTATGGGGACCGAAATTCCTCTTGTAGAGTACGATAATACTGTAAGTAAACCAACCTACGCTTTCTTCCAGACTAAGCTTTCTCTGGACGAAGCATCAAAACGCTTTATTAAGGTTAAGGAGCTTACCATTCGTCTTTCCAGTATTGAGAATTCAGCATACCGTCTTGCAACGAATATCAATAAAACGCAAAAGCGTGCCAATGCCTTGAAAAACATTACTATTCCTTACTACACCGAGCTTACATCTGAAATTCAGAATGCTTTGGAGGAAAAGGAGCGCGAAGAGTTTACAAGACTTAAGGTGATCAAACGCCGAAAGACTGCAGCGGAGTAGACGATAGCAATGATCAGATATTGAACAGGTTTTGCGATTAAAGTTATTTCATTGGGTGAAGGTAATTCTCCCCTCTTTAAAAATTGCTTCTTCCGTCGCGCCGGTACTCCCTACTTTGTAAACAGGGAGCTACCGTCAGGCGCATACATCAGAAGAATTTTTTCAGAGGGAAGAACAACCTTCACCTTTTTAATCCGTGGCGCAAAACCTGGGATTTACTTATCAAATAAAAGAATTCATCTTACACATTTTCATCCTTTATTACGATACCGTAAATGTGATTTAATAATCATATATAAAGGCACCATCTTTACACGTTTTTTCTACCGTGCAATGCCACATATTTCAATAACATATCATATAAAAAGACACCATCTAATCCCGTACTTATCTACCATGTCTGTCATCAATGGACTAAATTCACATGGGCCTAATGGAAATAAGATTTCGCTGCCCTCTTTCAATACTTCATAAGCTTTTCTCACTTTGCTCTCATTTCCTTCTCCGTAATGAAGGCAAAACTGCATTGTGTTACCAGTAATCATTGTATCATCGTTCGCTTCCGCTACAGCTAATGTGTGCCCGCAGATATCAAGCTCTGCATGATAAAATGTATTGTCAGCGCTTTTGATATGGTACCCCAACTTAGCATCAAAAGCTTGCATATATTGCTCTACAGCTTCCACGCTTCCCTTTGTATAAATCTGCATCATTGATCTTTTCATAATTGTCCTCCACCTCATATTATTTTCTGTCTGAATTGTCTTACCTTAATTACCAATCAAGTATCGAATAAGAAAATATCCAATATGGTTTATTGGTATATTATAACATATCAGGTTAAAACATGCAAACATTTGTTCTGTTTGTAAATCTGTCCTATGATACAAATCATTATAATTTAATAATGACGTCATATTCTCTTTGAAAAGCTATTGATACAGCATGAAAAATACGCATGATATATACCCAATGAAGCTTACTATGGATACAATCCTACGACTATCAAAAAAAATAAATAAATTATTTCTTAGCATGTATATAATGAAGCAATCTACACATAATAATATCGGATACGACATCAGAGCTTTAATTGCATGATGATCACAGACCTAAATTCGAATAAACTCAGTCGTATCCAAAAAAAGAATATAGAGAGCATGTAATTTCGTCTCAAGAATTACAATGCTGCACTGTTCTTGGAGAGTAAGGAGATGATCGCTTTTGGACAGTATTAACGTTCTAGTAATATCTCATGATCAAATTGAATAATGCATGAAAATTTGAGACACCAGTAATAAAAGGGGATGTTTTTTAACATCCCCTTTTATTATTGCTGATATCAATATTTTAATATTATCTAATATTCATGCTATCTTTCTATTGAGACATAAATTTTGCCTATTCTGATTTTTCTTATGATAGCTATTTACAATCTATCTACTCTGTTGCATATCATAACCTGTCGGGCTTTGGAAGATTCTAAGTCCAAATTCTTCGGCAATCGAGAAGATATGGTCAAAGATATCAGACTGAATTCTTTCATAATTTTCCCACTTTGTATCATCCGTAAAAGCATAGATTTCTAGCGGAAGTCCATTCTCTCCCTGAGGAAGCTGGCGTACCAGCTGAGTCATACCCTTGTGCAGCTGCGGATTACTCTTTAAGTAATTCTCTATATAGACCCGGAAGGTACCGATATTCGTAAGCTGCCTTTTGTTGATTGTTAACTCGTCTTCAGAATTATGTTTTTTATTATAATTCATCAGCTCTGTCTCTTTCTCTTCAATATAACTCTTCAGCAAATCAATTTTTTTAAACTTTTCAATCATCTCCTGAGTGCAGAAGCAGATACTGTTGACATCAATAATTACGGAACGCTTAATTCTACGCCCACCGAACTGCGTCATACCTCTCCAGTTTTTGAAGGAATCGGCAACCAGGGCATACGCAGGAATTGTCACGATAGTTTTATCAAAATTCTGAACCTTCACAGTATTCAGGGTGATATCAATCACATCTCCGTCAGCTCCGTATTTCGACATCTCGATCCAATCCCCAATGCGAAGCATATCATTGGAGGTCAGCTGAAGTCCTGCAATAAAACCAAGGATAGAATCCTTGAATACAAAGGAAAACACAGCTGCCAGGGCTCCTACCCCACCGATTAAGTAGAGCGGATTCTGTTTCATCAGAATACCAATGACGATAATCCCTACTACAATATAAAAAACTATCTTTACGACCTGAAGCAGCCCTTTGATGGGTCTTATCTTAGAAATCGGATAATTTCTATAAATATCGTCTATCGCATCAAGCATAGCTCCGACTACAAATAGGGATATAATACAGATATATACCGCACAGCCCTGCTGGATGTAAACTCTGATATCCTTTGGAAATGCAGTAGAAAAAAGATAAACGATAATTCCGGGTGCAATATTAGTAATCCTGGAGAATACCTTTCGATCATACATGATGGTATCCCACTGATGCTTATTATGATAAATAATTTTCCTCAGGATTCTTAATAGTATATTTTTCAGAAGAATATTTACCATAATGCAGGTAAGCAGGATGATGACCGCAATAATTGCATAGGAAAGATAGATTTCCAGTTGTTTGTTCAAATTTCTGCCCTCGAGCAGGTCTTTTATATTATCCAGCATAATGATTAACTGCTCCTTTACTTGGATTTACCCTTCCTTATTTTACTATTGTTTCATACAACTGTCAAATCTATAACCTATATCGATTACGGTTATAATCGTGTTATGAAACAGTATTGAAGTCATAGAATCTATGCTTTTTAACTAAAAATTAATGACTGGCAATACGATATATGCTATAATTATACTATTACTTTGCGGTTTGTTAAGCTATGTACTACTGCTTATTTATTACCGCCAGGCATAAAGTATTGTGTTATATGGAACTATAATTTTAGCAAGATTAAACAAGGAGGTATTCTCATGTGGTTTTCGAAATCACAAAGTGATGTTGTGAAGGAATTCGGTGTTAATCCTGCCAATGGCCTCTCCGGCACTGAAGCAAAAGCCCGTCTGGAGAAGTATGGTTTCAATAAGTTAAAGGGAAAGCCGAAGAAAAGCATTATTTCCCTCTTCCTTTCCCAGCTTAAGGATATGCTGATCTATGTGCTGCTTGCTGCAGCGGTTATTACTTTTATTATCGGTGAAATCGCCGATTCCGTGATTATAATGCTCGTCATTATACTGAACGCCGTGATCGGTGTGATACAGGAATATAAGGCTGAGAAAGCAGTAGAAGCTCTCCAGAAGATGACTACACCCAAATCAGTCGTCCGACGAGACGGTAGCATTCAGGAGATCAATTCTGAGGAGGTGGTACCCGGAGATATTATTATTCTGGATGCCGGAAGATTCGTACCTGCCGATCTACGACTGATAGAAAGCGCCAATCTGCAAATTGAAGAATCTGCACTGACCGGTGAATCAGTTCCTACTAATAAGAATGCTTCTGCTATCTTCTCCGATCCCAAGACTCCTGTCGGGGACAAATCCAATATGGCCTTCTTATCCACCCTTGTTACCTATGGACGTGGCGAAGGTGTCGTTGTCGCTACTGCAATGGATACGGAAATCGGAAAAATTGCTAAAATTCTTGAGGATGATAATGAAGAAATGACCCCTCTTCAAAAAAGACTGGATGAACTTGGACGTATTTTAGGTTTTCTTGCCATTGGTATCTGTGCATTGATCTTTATCATTGCTCTGATTCAAAAGAGAGATCTCTTTGAGATGTTCTTAACTGCAATCAGTCTTGCTGTTGCAGCTATTCCTGAGGGTTTAGCAGCCATTGTGGCAATCGTGCTTGCTCTAGGTGTCACACGTATGTCTAAGATTAATGCAATTGTGAAGAAGCTTCCGGCTGTTGAGACTTTGGGCTCTGTTAATATCATCTGTTCAGATAAAACAGGTACTCTCACCCAGAATAAGATGACGGTGGTAAAGCAATATACTTCCGGACATTTGACTGAGGTTCCACAAACCGGCTCCGATATGACAGCTACAGTAGAGGAAGCTCAGCTGATTACCTCTCTGGTTCTCTGTTCCGATGCCACCTATGAGAATGGTCAGGGAACAGGTGATCCTACCGAGATCGCGCTTATCATCCTTGGTGATAAGTATAATCTGACCAGAGCGAATTTAAACAGCAGTCAGAAAAGAGTTTCTGAAAATCCCTTTGATTCTGATCGAAAGCTCATGTCCACTCTGAATGTCCGGGACCAAGGTTACCGGGTCCATACCAAAGGTGCGATTGATAATATTCTCAAGTTATCAACTTCTGCTTTGGTAGATGGTAAGGTCGTTCCATTGACAGAAGAATTAAAGAGGGATTACCTTCGTATCACGGAGCAAATGTCCGATGAGGCACTTCGTGTACTCGGTGTTGCGTATAAGGATACAACTGAACTTCTTGATCCTAAGGATATGGAGAAAGATCTGACCATCCTTGGTCTCGTTGGAATGATTGATCCGCCGAGATTAGAAGTAAAGGACTCTATCGCAGAAGCAATTCGTGCCGGTATCCGCCCGATTATGATAACCGGCGATCACAAGAATACCGCTGTTGCCATTGCGAAGGAGCTTGGAATAGCTGAAACCATTGAGCAAAGCATTACAGGTGCTGAGATTGACGAACTGCCCGACGAAGACTTTGCTTCCCATATTAATCATTACAGGGTATTTGCAAGAGTATCTCCTGAGCATAAGGTTAAGATCGTCCGTGCTTTTAAATCACAGGGAAATATCGTATCAATGACGGGAGATGGTGTAAATGATGCTCCTTCCCTGAAATATGCGGATATCGGTGTTGCGATGGGTATTACCGGTACAGATGTTGCCAAGGGTGCCAGCGATATGATATTAACAGATGATAATTTTACTACGATCGTTCATGCAATCGAAGAAGGACGAAATATTTATAACAATATCAAGAAATCCGTTATCTTCCTACTTTCCTGTAACTTAGGAGAAGTGATTGCAATTTTCGTCTCCATCCTTCTTAACTGGCCAGTGCCACTCATCGCCACACAGATTCTATGGGTAAACCTTATTACAGACTCACTGCCGGCAATTGCTCTGGGTATCGATCCCGGTGATAAGGATGTAATGAAGCAGCAGCCGCGTAATCCGAAGGAAAGCTTCTTTGCTCGTGGAGCAGGAGCCAGAGCAGTCATTGGCGGAGCTTTGATCGGTATCTTTACTCTGATTGCCTTTTATTACGGTCTGTGGGAGCATGGCTATACGCTCGGTGCTGGCGCGGTACCCGAGGAGGCACTCCCCTATGCCAGAACTATGGCCTTTGTGGTATTGGCAGCTTCACAGCTGTTCTATTCCCTGTCTATGCGTAACTTCAAGAAGTCCATCGTTAAAATAGGTGTATTCAGCAATAAAATACTTATCCTGGCTATTGTTGTAGGTATTCTGTTGCAGTTAGTTGTGATCTCTATTCCCTTCCTGGCAAATGCCTTTGGAGTTCATAATTTAAGCCTTGCAGATTGGGGTATCGTAATTGCCTTCTCATTGATCCCTCTTCTGGCAAATGAAATCATAAAACACTTTTCCAAGAAGTCTTAGTGTGGGACTGTTGAAATTACCTTACTCTGTTGCTCTAGGGAGTATTTATTTACAGTTCCACCTGCTACATTTGTGACGTTTCGATCGCATAGAAAACGGACTAGCATTCTTCCCACCATATCGAGTTTATGAGCATATGGTGGTGAGAAAGCTAGTCCGTTTTCTCTTTTAATATATTATATTGTCGTATCAAATCCCCAAAATTAACTTTGCAACATGATTAATTATCGTAACGTATCAAATCTCTCCAGATTTCAATCTCATTCTGTGCTGCTTCGGCAGATTCTGAGCCATGAACCGCATTTCTTGTGATGGTTTCTCCGAACATGTACCTTATAGTACCCGGCCTTGCTTTCATCGGATTAGTGGCGCCATTAATCTCCCTGACAATCTCAACCACATTCTCTCCTTCAAGAATTAGCACTTCAACCTCGGAAGAAGACATGAACGCTACTAATTCTTCAAAGAAATCCTTGCCTACATGAGCCTCATAATGCTTCTCCAACACTTCTCTTGTCGGTAACACCCGATGCGCGTGAATGATCTCCAATCGGTTATCTTCATAAATAGATATAATCTTACCTACTAACTTTTTCTTCACTGCCTCCGGCTTAATGATTACTAGTGTCTTTTCCATAAATTCAGCACCTTTCGATTGATAGATTTTTCCTTTTCCTCAGTATAGGATTATATACACGTTCAAATACTGCCAAATTCATATTTCATTTCTATTATAATACAGAAACATTAAAACAAAAAGTTAAAAATCTACTCAACGCCCTTCAACGAGCTCACCATATCAATATTCTTTAAACGCTTTGAAAATACTCTGTTCACCAGCACAGAGACCGATAAGGTGCCTAAGATACAGTATATAAAGGAACTGACATTAATTATAACCATGAAATCCAGTACTTCGCCCATAAACTGAAATATATAATAAATAATCCATATGCCTATGGGGATTCCCGGCAGAATACCGATCACCGTTAACCAGATATTCTGTGTCAACAACAGCCTTCGAAGCTTTCCTGTTTTAAAGCCCATAACTTTGAGGGTGGAAAGCTCTCTCTGCCGCTCGGTGAAGGAAAGAACTCCAAGATTATAGATTACGACTACTGCCAAAAGGACTGCAGCTGCCATCAAAGTATAAACCATAGTATTCATCGCATTGGCAAGCGTGTCATAACTATCTATCATGTCCTCCTTCGTTGAAATCTTTGATACGCCCGCATCCTTGGTGGAAATCCTGCTTGCTGCAGAAGCATCATTTGTTAGAAGCGCTGTAGGAAGATAGGTAAAGCCATATTCTTCATAACAGGTCTGTGACATGGTGATTCCTTGTGAGAACGGAGTTCTGTAGATTGCTCCTATGGTAGAGGTAATCCACTTATCATATCCGGTTGGTCGCCATGTAACCTCGTCACCTATCTTCACTTCTAGATTCTTTGCCATTTTATAACTCATTGAGATTTGATCTTTGGGAAGCTGAACCAGCTTTCTTTTTGCATTCACAAATTGCATCAGTGTCAGCTTATCCTCAGTAATCAAAAGCTCTCCGCTTTTCTTTAATTGGTTCGCTTTTAACTCAACTCCTGCTTCCCTGATACTTTCTGCATCAATCCTATGCTTCAGCTCTTCAATCTGTTCCTTGGAAGTATCACTTTTCAGTTCCACGCAATACTGATACCTGTTTAGAACCTTATAATTCCAGTCCACGATGGAATCCATCGTATCCTGCAATCCAAAAGCACAGATCAGTAAGGCAGAGCAACCGAGAATTCCTGCGATCGCCATGAGGGAACGTCCTTTGCATCGGATCACATCACGAAGATTCCATTGAGAATGAAAGCTCATCCTTTTCCAGAGACTCATTTTGTCTAACAAACTGTGCTTCACAGCTCTGGGTGCCTTAGGCCGCAGGCTTTGCGCCGAAGTATCCTTAAGTACCAGACGGCAAGTCAGATACGTAGTAAAGGTGCAGGTAGCAATGGTTCCGATTACCATATACAGCACTGATATCGGAATAACTGCTTTCCATTCCGGGATTGTAAAGACAGTCTGCATTGCTCCATAGAACAGATAAGGCAGAAGCATAGGGCCAATCAATGCTCCGGCGAAGGAGCCTGCGATACTGATCCACAAACTATAACTAATATAATGCCATAAAATACGGCGTCTTTTAAAGCCGACTGCCTTCAATATACCGATGAGCGTTCTCTGATTATTCACCAGCCTGGACATGGTAGTTACAATTGTCAGCACTGCCACGGCCAGGAAAATAAACGGAAAGATATGACCTATCGCCTGATGTTCCTTCATTTCCTCGTTGAACTGTACATAGCTGGGCATACTGCTCCGTTTTATCAAGGCGATGTATTTACCGTCAAGTGCAGCATCAATTCTATTCTCCAGATCTATATTTACTTCCTGCTTTGTTGTTAATAAAAGCTCGTTATACGTGATTGGAAGTTCGTTAGGGAAAGCCTGACAGGACAGAATACCATAACCATAATTACCACGGATGGGAACGATATCGTCTTCGCCTGCACTATAGACATATTCCGGGCTCATGACCAGCCCTCGAATGGTCTTTTCTAGGGTCATCGTATCTATTTGAAAGGAAATCTGATCTCCTATCATAAGTCCCTTGGCCTCCGCAAATCTACTGTCAAGCCACACACCCTCCTTATCTTGTATTGAAAACTCCTCGCCCTCCACGAGATAAAAACGAGAGATATTATAATCTTCCACAAAGTGTAGCTTGATGGTAGGACGATTACTGAAATCACCAACGCTTTTTAACGTCAGTCTCCGTTCAACATCAGTAACCCCTTCAACCTCAGACACTTTTTTAGTCGTCTCTTCAGTAAAACCGGTACCATAGATCCATGCATCTGCAAATTCCGTATCAGTATAAAAACGATCCGCGGTGACTACCAAGCCGTTTCCTTCGCTGCATACACCGGAATAGATGAAAACACCTAGAAATGCCAGCAAAAAAATACTGATAAACTGAGTTTTGTTATACTTCATATCACGCAGCATTTTACGAAAGAGCATCACCAATTCACCTCACTTACATCCTTGGGAGTGTCATTCCTTGTCACCTCAGTAATCCTTCCGTTCTTAATTCTGATGACCTTGTCTGCCGTATCTGCCAAAATCGCATTATGGGATACTATAATTACTGTTTTATTATTCTCGCGACAGAGCTTCTGTAGCAGACTTAATATAACAACACCGGTCTCCGAATCAAGTGCACCAGTGGGTTCATCGCAAAGTAGCATCACAGGATTTTTGCAGACTGCTCTGGCTATGGATACCCGCTGCTGCTCTCCTCCCGATAATTGTGAAGGGAATTGATTCAAATGCTCCTTTAAGCCGACAGTTTCAAGAACCTTAGCAGCATCCATCGAGTTTTTAGTAATTTCTTTTGTCAATGCTACATTTTCCAATGCTGTCAGGCTTGGAATCAGGTTATAGAACTGAAATACGAAGCCAACATTGCTGGCACGATATTCTGTAAGCTCATCATCACTGTATTTCGTAATATTCTTACCATTGATAATAATGTCGCCGGAACTAGCGAAATCCATACCTCCCAGCAGATTTAATAAGGTAGATTTTCCAGCTCCGCTCGGTCCAAGGATAACGACAAATTCTCCCTCCTTGATCGTAAAGTTGATACTGTCTACAGCTAACAGCTTACTCTGCCCCATATCATACTCTTTGGTTACGTTTCTAAACTCAATCAAACTCATAAACTCCCCTGCCTTTCTACTTATTTCACATATTGTGCTGTTGCGAATAATCCGCTGATACATACCTTCTTGTATCAGTTATCTATAATGTGAACTTGAAATACGTTTCATGTTTAATTTATTATATGTTATAGTTTCTCATGTGTCAATATATTATGAAACATATTTCATATTCATTTTTTATACAATTTTTTAAGGTAAGGTTGACGAAATAGATTTTAATAACTATAATCATCATAGATAAGGAGGTTTACCCCATGGGAAATCAACAGATACGCATGCCTATACAACAGCGTTCCATAGAGAAAAGAAACAAAATCATAGATGCCGGATATCAGCTTTTTTGCGAAAAGGGTTATCATAATACGAACACCGCCGAGATCGCAAGTCTTGCAGGTGTATCTACCGGTATTGTATATAATTATTTTAGAGACAAGAAAGATATCTTCCTTTATGTGATTGAAACATACGAGAAAAGTATTACTGCTCCAATCTATGATTTAATCGCAAAGCTTGAGAAACCGCTTGATCTGCCATCCACTCTGAAGGCCGGTATCATGAGCTTGATTAGGTCCCACACGATGAACAAATCGGTTCATGAGGAGATGCAGGCGCTCTCCCACACAGATGATGAAATCAGCAAGCTATTCTGTAATTATCAATCTAATATTGCCTCTGATATTGTAAGAATAATGGCAGAAAATGATTTACATCCTACAAATGCATATGAGAAAGCTCATCTGATTATCGATATCATCGATAACTTAAGTCATGAAATTGTTTATCACCAGCATGAATATCTTAATTATGATGTGATGACGGACGTAGCGATCAACGCAATCGTTGATATGATTACCAGCTGACCTTTTTCCATTTGCTCAAGCACAAAAAAGCAGTAAACCGAACTCTATTCTATATTAATAAGGACGTGAAACCGACGAAGAAATATATATTAATTGGCCTTATGGGTATTGCGGGAGCCCTATGCAGATACTTTATTTCCCTGCTATTCCAGGGTGTGTATCCCTGGGGAACGCTTTTGGTTAACATCCTCGGATGTCTGCTGTTACCTTTCCTTTTTATCTTTATCCGTGAGCTTGGATTTTTTTCAGATGATCTGGTAAATGCAATGGGAACAGGTTTTGTCGGGGCATTTACCACCTTTTCCTCCTTTTCTGTTGAGATAGTAAAACTGATTGATAATAAGCAAATTATATATGCAATATTTTACCTGCTTGCCAGTACTACAGGTGGTCTGCTTGCAGCCTATATCAGTGTCACATTCAGCAATTTTGCAATAAAGAGATTTATATAACAGGATTCTTTCAGATAAATACGTTTGGATAAGCAGATTTTTGCATTAAGAGATGGGAGGAAATATATTGTTAGTAAATTGTATCCTTGTAGGTCTCGGAGGAGGATTGGGTGCCATTCTGCGAGCTTCTATATCAAATTTCATGAAAAGATACTGGAACGGTCATTTTCCTCTAGCCACATTTCTGATTAATATAATAGGCTCCTTTCTTCTGGGTCTCTTAATTCAGCATCAGTCTGGAGTATATGTAAGATTATTGATTGGAACCGGCATATTGGGAGGTTTCACCACCTTTTCTACCTTTCATTACGAGACCTTCCATCTACTCCGAAGTGATAAGAAGATCACTGCGATTCTATATTATCTGCTTTCACTTATTTTCGGTCTGGCAGCCGCATGGGCAGGTATTTCCATATGATAATTGCGCCGTTCTGTTCGGACAAGGAATGACTATAAACAATGTTTTATGAATAAGAAACCCTCCCGGAGACCGAATACCTAATGTTCGGACCACTGGGAGGGTTTCCTTGTTTCTTATCGTTAACTTTTGGGGTTATGTTATTCCGTTCTACTTGTATAGAATAATATCGCATCGCGAAGAAATATCACCATCCCCGGCTGTTTTCTGTCATAATAAGCCGTAAAGCGCTCATCAGCTACATACATTTGAGCCAGTCCGGCATGCGCTTCTTTATTATAGTATCCCCAGGTAAAGGAAAGCCATTGTCTATGAAGATCAGCTGCCTTCTGTGCGAGCTCTCCTTTCGGATTTCCTGTAGCAAAGGCCTGTTCCAGTGTATCAAGTACCTCTTGTTCCAGTTTTTCAAAGGCTTCATATTGCTCCTTTGTCATATTCAGAAATCTCTCATTGGAAGCCTTAACAGTAGCTTCTCCGTATTTTTTCCGAATTTCCTCACCATACTTCATTTCATTTTCATCCACCAGTTTCTTCTTCAACCCGATAAATTTCTCATCATCCTTCATTGTTATCCTTCCTTCCCGACATTCAATCGTCTTTTGAACATTTGTAATCAGCAGGTCGATCTGCTGTCTCTGGGCAAGGAGGGATACCAGATGCTCTTTCAGTGCTCCTACCTCATCATAGCTGTCAGAAGTAATAATACTCAGTATAGTTTCCAGGCTGACACCCATCTGACGATATAGCATAATCTGCTGCAATCTTTCCACTTGTTCCCGACCGTAGATGCGGTAACCTGATGAATTCATTCTGGCAGGTTTTAATAACCCTATCTCATCATAATATCGTAACGTCCTTGAACTAATCCCGGCTAATCTGCCTAATTTCTGCACTGTATATTCCATACTCTCGCCTCCTTACATACAGAGTCTACACCTTTACGTAACGTTAATGTCAATAGAAATTTCAAAGCAACCAAGTAAAATACAAAGTTAAAGTCCATTTCAAAATAACAATTTCAAAATAACGAGTAAAGTGTATCGTTGAATCCAAAATAACGATTAACAATAATTCGAGTAATTCATAATAACGAGTTTAAAATAACGAATTCATAATGACGAAATCGTAAAAACAAAGCAAAGTATAAATAAAAGTATAATAAAAGATAAATAAATCAATACAAAAGTAAAATCAAGCGAATTGGTCAAAGCTTCAAAGAAAAGATGAAATTAATCTTATCTGCTTACACTTCCAGTATAAAGGAAGCCAGACTTGCACTTCCTTCACCCTGATAGGTAAAGTATAACGCCTGGATACCGTCGGGAATTCGAATATCTGCTGAGTACTCTGTCCATACATTGGTAAAATCAACCGGTATCCTGCCGAGAGCTTTACCGTTCCAGGTGGTCTTCACTTGAAACTCACCCTTACAATATCCCCTAACCTTAATCTTTACCTTTTTGATACCATGGCAATCAAAATATTTAAAGCCTGCTGTAGCGGTAGCTCTCATATTGGCGATATATCCTATCTCTTCGTCTCCATCCCTGCCATCCTGTGTAATCTTAGGGAAACGGGCATCCATCCAGCCTCCGAGTTCACCGGTATACATTGCCTTATCCTCACTGAATAGATTGCAGGCAAGGTAAGTACAATATTCACCCTGGCCTTGCAGAGGACCTCCATTCAGTCCACACGAGGTCATCTCAACCTGAGGGATCCTTCCGTCCTCCTCAATCTCAATCTGCTCAGCACAGCCCTGGCGGCAGAAATGTGTGCCATTTGTCTGTCTATGATAAAAAATATACCACTTTCCGTTCATCTCCACCATACCACCGTGATTGTTACCACCATAACACATGGGTTGATCGGCTGGTTTGTAGGCATCAATATTTATATCATTGTTACTGATTACCACTCCACGATAGACAAAATCCTTCGTTGGCTTTTTACTGGTAGCATAGCAAAGCTCATGCATCACGATAGAAGAATAGACAAAGTAATAGGTGTCACCAACCTTACGGATGGAAGGTGCTTCAAAGAATTCATGTCCTTCATAACCACTACCGGTGCTATAGGGCTCACTCGGTGCGATAAATACCGGCTCCTCAAGAATGGTTAACATATCTGCAGCGAGTACTGTAGCCATCGGCCCCTTTCTTGTCTTATCTCCTTTCGCACAGAAACCGGTATAAAGGTAGGTTACTTCACCTTCTGTCAATACACCGGGATCAAACTGGGGCTGATCTCCTGCTTTTTCACCCAGGCGTGTTCCGTCCTGATAATGCACATAACCGTAGAATTCGTATTTTCCTGCTGGTGTATCACAGACTGCTACCGATACGACAGATACTTTATCAAGAACATAATACAGATAGTACCTCCCGTCCGGTCCCCTCGTGACATCCGGGGCATAGAGACACATTGCTCCGGTAGGGTTCAGCGGATCATCGGTCTTTTGATAGATCACTCCCTCATACCGCCAATCTCCAAGATCCCCTAAGGGTGCCGACCAGCATACATAATCATTTAAACAAAATGCATGGCCATTAAAACGATCATGGGAACCGTAGACATACACTCTGTCAATAAAAACATGCGGTTCACCATCCGGTATATATTCCCAGGATGGTAAATATGGATTAAAACCCTGTTTTTTCACTCGTTTCACTCCTCCCCTTACAGCTTTGCTTCCGCAATCTCTTCCATCGATCTTTCAATTAGGAATTTCATAAATTCTGCTTCTTCTTTTTTCTCCTCATATACTCCGTCTGTAGAGAACGTCATACCGTAAGGTGTTTCCTTCGTATAAGGATCCCAATATGGCATATCTGTCTCATCCGCATCCTTACCGTTCGGATCACCGTTTTTAATAAAATTACACCAATAATTACACATCAAGCGAGCAAGATCATAATGCTTCCCCTGAAAAGGTCTCCAGCATTTCGCCAGAGTTTCAAAGAAGAACCACAGATCGACTGAATGGAAGGTACCCGGATGATCCCATCCCGGAATCTCTGCATCAAAACGGTAATAATAGCAATTATGCTCGTTCTTATGTTCCTGGTTCTTCAAAAACAGCGTTTTTACAGTACATTCGATTCCACTGACAGGTGCATAATGCTTGTCCTCTTTCTTCCATGCCTCTTCAAATTTCAAAAATTCCTCTGCATGATCACTGAATATCTTTTTCACCTTATTGCGATACTCCTCTTCGGATTCAGCATAGATTGAATTCGGGAATTCGTCCGTTGTATTTCCTGCCATAAGCGGTACCATTGCATGCTTATTCTCTGCATACAGCTTGATCGGATCTCCGACACAGAAGCAACCGTCAATTACTGTTGCCATTCTGTCGTTCGTTTCGGCGAATTTGGCATAACTGTCACGAAGATAAAAGGCATCCAGCTTTCTTGCCTCTGCAAGACTTTTCACTCCGATAAAATCAAAAAATTTCTTACCGAGCTGCTCTGCTTCATCTAGCGCCCGCGCCCTGAAGATGAATTGCTCCCGATAAGGATTGCGGATCATTCCGCTTAGTACGATCGCCTTCTGGAATAAGCCGAAGTTCTTCTGACAGGTCATCTGAGACATAACACTTCCGCCCCCTGCAGATTGCCCCGCAATTGTGATATTCTGAGGATCACCTCCGAAAGCCTCAATATTTCTGATCACCCAGTTCAGACCGGCTTGCTGGTCTAAATTACCGAAATTTGCAGGAGCCTCCGGCTGCTGTGCACTGAGTTCCGGATGTGCCAGAAAGCCAAAGACATTAATTCTATAATTTACTGTAACAACGACAACTCCGCGTCTTGCAATTCTCTCTCCGTCAAATTCCATCTCAGAAGGATATCCCCATTGTAGACCACCACCAAAATACCACACCAGAACCGGTTGTTTCTCCTCCGGTTTCTTTGCACCGGTCCAGATATTTAAATACAGGCAGTCTTCATTCATTGCTACCTCTGAATCCACATGCCATTCCCGGTCATAGATATTATCTCCAAGTCCAGGGGTATCCTGAACAGAGATCGGAGCAAATCGAAATGCATCTCTGGTTCCTTCCCAATTAGCACACGGCTGCGGAGCGCGCCATCTGTTTTCGCCAACGGGAGGTGCTGCGAAGGGAACTCCCTTAAAGGATGTAATTCTAGGGTCTGCTGCCTCAATTCCTCTGACCATTCCATTTTCAGTCATTGCTGTTCTGATCATATCTATTCCTCCTTACATTCAATTATTTCATTCTTAAGGCATTAACAGGGTATCAATAATTTGTGCATGAACCCTCGCAAAATAGTCATTTGGATGATTAATATTGTTACCGGCAAGATCAATATATCGTTTCCGTTGCATGATAATGCGCTGTATCTCCTGAATATCAGCAAGAACACAGCCCAAACCACACAGAGGCTTCAGAGCTTCTGAATATTGGTCCTGATATGCGCAGAAGTTCAAGGGCTCTGTATTCAAAAGGGTATTCGGCAGAGAGGTAGCCATGAGAATAAATTCTGTATCCGGTAACATTTCTTGAATTTTATCCCTAAGCAGTGCGGTCTTTGTTCTGTATTCAGTACCAGGGCATCTGTCATTCATGCCAAAGCCCAGAATCACCAAATCGGGCTTTTCCGGTATTACGAGTTCCTCAATATGCTTAAGCGCCCAATCACTGTCCTGTCCACTGGAGGAGGCATTCATAAGGGTAACCTCGGTATCATATCGAGCTGCCATACTGTCACGGATAAGTTCAGCCCATATGGGCTGCTTTGGTTGCAGCTGATAGATCCCGGTACAGTCAAAGCCATAGGATATGCTGTCTCCATATAATACAAGCTTTACCGGCTTCTTCTGCTGAAGCTTTTGATAAAGCTTAGGAAGCTGCTGAATGGACGGAACCGGATGGTATCCCTCCCAGGCTTCCTTTGTCGTATAGGTGACTGCGATTTGCCAATCGTAGATAATCCATGGATGTCCAATAGCAAACAGCTTAATATATCTGCCATCATTGGTTGCGATCGGTGGCAACCCAAAATCCGGAGGAAGTTTTTTCCGTTCCTGTTCTGCTTCCTCACGGTTTGAGAAATAGATTCCTTCCCATCCGGTAGTTTGTATTTGGCTTCCTGACGGTATAACCAGCTTATCGTCCTCTACATACCAGTCTTTCCCTTCCTGATACTGAATTCTTCCGTCATAGCTCTCAACTTTTATGATATCCTCAGGATGATAAAGGAAGGGAGCAGAACAAATTCCATTTTCGGAAATCATGGTAAATGTCTCCCGAAATACCTGTTTTCCCATCCATACAGGATGGAGATATTCCTTCAATTCATACATAGTATCAACTTCCTCTTTTCATTTATGAATATCTTCTTGGATCAATCCGATAAACCTGGCCTGGTGTCAATGCCTTCATTGGTCCGGGAAGCCGCTGCTCTGTATCTGTGGCATCTCCATAAAAATCATTCGGTACCAGTGAAGCTTTGTTTACTTTCACGACCTCTGACGGATCATACACAAACTGATGTTTCTCCAACTGTCTCCAGAAATCATGCGGAGCTTCATCAGATTGATTCACTAGGAGTGTATAAGCATCGGTATCCACCTCCAGCTCGAACCACCCTTCCTGTCCTGCCAGATCAAAGCCATAGAATTCCTTCCAGGCGGGCAGATCCAGACATGCCTCGGGAGCCGGATGCATCACTCTGAGATAACCTCCGGTCTGCTTGATATACAGATTACCCTCCACTTCATTCTTCTCCGTCGGTAAAGTAATTGCTGCCTCACCGCATTGATAGAATATATTATTGAACAGATGCGCGTCTCTAGACGTACCTCCCCTGAGCATTCCATGCATTCGAAAAGCGACCGGTTTGGCATAATAGCCTGAGCCTCTGCAATTACCGATCAGGTTATTTGCGATATAGAGATGGTCTGTTCCTTCCCCATAGATCGCATAACCATTCACTACATCATGTTCCACCATTTTATACCAGCCTGTGGAACCCGGCTCCTTCGGAACCTTTACCGGATCAAACCGTCCCTCGATATTCCAGAAAATATTATTATCAATCAGGTTCACACCGTCTCTGGTGCATTCTATAAAGATTGCTTCACGCTGCTCTATTCCATCCAGGAACAGATTCTGGGTGATCCTGTTATTCTCGTTTGCACAGTCAAGCCACAGATGATCCGCACGATAGGTCTTTCTGAAAATATTTCTTCGGATCAGACAGTCGATGCTATTATGGGCCTTCAAAGCTCCTGCCTCCCAGGATAGCTCCATCTTCTGCCAGCCTGTTCCTTCTATCAGATTATCCTCAATCAGGTAATGCTCTGCAAAAAGTGCTGCGATACCGCAGACACCAACGTCCCTGATCTTACAGCCACGAATGATGCTAAAGCCGACCAATTGCTCCGGTTCTATTTCATGATGCCAGCACTCATTACCGATATCAATACCAACTGCATTCGACCAGTCTATTTCACAATTCTCAATAATCCAGTGATGACCGCGATAACAGGAAATAGCTCCGCGCTGTGGAACCGGTGCGCCGGTAGCTGCATGGGCACAGACCAGACCTTTCACCTTAATGTAGGATAAGAACGGTACCTCGGGAGCAAAGCATTGTTCTCTACTGGTAAGCTCTATTCGGTGGTTTGCAGGATCATCATCGTTCTCCAGACGAAAATGTACTGTCTGTCCATTCGCTTCTACCCAGTAGGACCCTACCTTCAGAGATAGTTGGTTATATAGAGTAACCTGTTGCAGAGGCTTTCCATCGCAAAATACCATTCCTCTGCGGTTCAAATAGGTTGTCATATCCGTCTTCTCATATTCAATAAACAATCTGTCATGCAGGATGTTCACAGCACAGAAGGGATTATAGCCTTGAAACTCCTCCGGTTTAAGCTTTGTCTGCCAGATTCTGATATTTTCGTCTTCTTTTTTCTTTGTAAAATCGGGAGAGATTCTCCAACCCGTACTTCTCTCAAATTGTGTAGCTACCACGGAAGCCTTGATGACAGCGTCTCCATCACCGAAAGCTTCATAGGAGATCATCCGTCCGGGTCCTTCTCCTCCTCTTGCAGGGCGGACACATTCCCGGTATTCGCCTCCATGTATCCAGATTCTTGTGCCTGCTGTAGCAACTGCTGCTGCAGCATTGATCGTTTTAAAGGGATGCTTCTGACTTCCGTCATTCTCGTCCGATGCTGTTGGATGGTTACAGTCTACATGATACTCACGTTCAAATTCTTGTTCTATTTCCCAAAAATCAAATTCTTTTCCGTTCGGAAGGCATGCTGTTCTATCCATCATATTTATCTCCATTCCGCCGCCAAGCGGCAGCACAAACAAAACCTGAAAAAAGTTCAAAATGAAATTCCTTAACAAATTCTTGAATTCGTTTAATTTCTATTTCGGAGCACTTTCAAATGCAAATATGGTTTCATTCGCAATGTGAAGATGCTTTTCAGGATCATTCTGGTACTTTCAGAATAATTTTCACTCTTCCTTAATTAAGGAAGAGGACTTGTCGGGAAGCTTTACGCTCCCAGACAAGCCCTCCCACTGCTTATTGTTAATCAGCAACTAATTCTTAATATTTAATTATAATCTTACTTACCTGCTGCTGCGTTCTTAGCATCTAACTCTACCTGATACTTATCTCTATCAAACTTAACAAGATCCTGGAAGCCTAAACCGTCCATCTGTTTGCTCATCTCATCCCACAGGGAGTCGAATTCAGCCTGATCCTTAGCAAAGATCATTCTCCAGGAGTAATCATTAAAGGTTTCACTACACTGGCCTCTGACTACTGCAATGTCGTTCGTATCGGGTGTAAGAGCTACACTAACATTCGGGCTAACTAAGAGAACGTTATTTTTCTTCATATATTCAGCTGGTTCAGCTGCACCGAATTTTGCCTGCCACTCTTTCTTCATATCAGTTAAAGTAGCTGCTTTATAGGTGCTCCAATACTGGTAATTATATGGTTCACCTGTATTCGGATTGGTGCTGATTGCATGAACGAACCACTGATTAATTGCATTATTACCATCCTTGTAACCTGCTCCGCCCCACTCTGCAGGAACCGGCAGATTATCCATTAATGCGCTTTCATTCTGTACAGTGTATTTACCATCTGATCCAACAGTATAGTTAAAGTCTCTTATACCATCATGCTGGTATTCCAGTGCTTCAGGGCTTGCATACCAATCAAGGAAATCAAGAATTCTCTGGTATTTTGCATCATCTACCTGAGATCCGATACCCCAAACACGTCCACTACCGAAGTAAGTATCAGAGTCTGCATAGTATGTTTGATCTTTAACAGGAACGAAGATAAATGCTGTTCCATCCTTTAATCTGTCTGTTGTATTCCAGAAACCAACCTGCCAGCTGTACCACATTAAGTATACCTGACCTGCTGATAACTTAGCACTAACAGAGTTCCAGTCCTGTGTACCGGAATCGGGATCCAATAAACCTCTCTGAGAAGCTTTGTTTAAGAAATTAAGGATCTTATAGTAGGAAGCGTTCTTATCGGTAACTGTAGTAAAGGTTCCGTCGGGCTTTAAGATATTAGAGCCCTTAATCTTCTCACCATACCAGGTGGTAAGCTGAACAACGTTAGCAATACCCAGCATGCCGTCTCCACCGTCCCAATCGGGCCAGAGTGAGAAGGGATATGCAGGATCTCCATCCTTATTAGTAGGTTCAGCCTTCATCATTGCTTCCAGAGCATCCAGCAGACCGTCCAGATCCTTGATCTCAGGCTCGCCAATCTTCTTATATAAATCCCAACGAAGTAACGGGCTGGAGTAGATAACGTCCTCTGAATAAGAAGTCGGAGAGGTATTGGTCATCTGACAAGGAATACCATAGGTGATTCCTGCATCATTTCCGGGCAGACTCTTATTTAATACGTCGATCTGCTCCTTATACTGCATAAGATTTGGACAATTTGCGAGACCTGCACCGATATCCTTGATTAGGCCGTTTTTAACACAATCCTGGAAATCAGTATTCTCGAGAAGCACAATATCACCAAGATTACCTGAGCTTGCACGTGTCTGATAAATTGCTTCTCCGGCTACCTGAGGAGCTATGATATTGAGTTCGATGTTAAACTTTTCTTTTACCAACTGCGCGAACCAACCGATCTGCATACCCTGATAGTTGGCAGCCACATCATAGATATCAAAGGTCATAGGCTCTGAATAATCCTTAGCGGCACCTGCATCCTTGGTATCAGTTGTTGCTGCTGCTGTAGGCTCTGCAGTCTGGGTGTTGGTGGTATCTGTGTTTTTGTTTTCACCTGTGTCAGCCTTTTTTCCACATCCGGCCAATGCAGTTACTACCATAACAACAACCATTACTGTAGCCAATAATTTTTTAAGCTTCATTTCTAATCCTCCCTTTCAATAATGAATGTTAAATATAATTAACAATGAATTTCTTCATTGCTCATTATCCCTTTACTGCACCGATCATAATTCCCTTGACGAAAAATCTTTGGAAGATCGGATAAATCAGAATAATCGGTGTCACTACCACAATAGTAACTGTCATTCGAATTGAGGTTGCGGTCTGTGCACTGGCAAGGCTCGCCGCCAAACTTGAGGAAGACGTAGCACTGTTTACCAGTGATTTCAGTGAACTTGCCTGATTGATGTATTGATACAGGGTAAACTGAAGCGTATAGAGCTTATTGTCGGTGACCAACAGCAACGTATCCTGGAAAGCGTTCCATTGCTGAACAGCTGCGAAAATTGCTATGGTTGCCAGGATGGGCTTGATTACCGGGATCATGATATTGAAAAATACCTTTAAGGTTCCTGCTCCATCGATCTCTGCGGCTTCTTGCAATTCCTTAGGAACGTTTTCCACAAAGGTCTTACAAAGAACGATATAAAAAGGAGTTACTGCTACCGGGAAAATATAAGCCCAGAAGTTATTCGTAAGGTGTAAATTTCTCATCGTAAGATACCATGGGATGATACCTGCATTAAAATACATCGTCGCTACAACGAAGCGATACCAGAACTTACGTTTCCACAAGGTTTCTCTGGTAAACATATATCCCAGGAAGGCTGCAACGATAACCGTCAGCGCCGTTCCTATGACTGTTCTTGCAACAGAAACTTGTAGGGATCGGAACAAATCCGGTATTTTTAATACACTGACATAGTTACTTAGGTGAAAGCCCTTAATCCAGAATACAACTTTTCCTCTTTCACTTAAATTATTGGCACTGAGCGTATTGATAAAAATATAATAGAACGGATAAGCACAAACAAAAGCAAATAAGGTATAGACCACATAGGTTACAACGCTTATGATTTTGTCACTGATGCTTGTTTTCATTTTATGTTTTTTGACAATCTTATTATTAGGACTCACTTCTAATCCCTCCTGACTTATTCAACAATTCCACTTAGATAAATCCATCTCCCCTGACCAGCTTGGATACACTGTTTGTGATACATAACAGCAGGATGCTGACCACACTCTTGAAAATACTGATAGCAGTGGAAAGGGAATAACCTCCGCCACTCATGGCCAGATTGTACACATACAGGTCCAAAACCTGAATTGTTTCTTTGTTAAAGGAATTTTGGAAAACATAAAACTGTTCAAAACCATTGGAAAGGAAGTTGGCAAGGTTTATCATTACCAATACAAAATAAGTCGGCAGAAGGCTAGGAAGCGTGATATGCCAAATTATCTTCATTCTTGAAGCACCGTCTACCTTTGCAGCCTCATTCATCTGCTCATCAATACCGGCGATTGCAGCGATATACATAATTGCTGCCCATCCGGCATTCTTCCAGGTAAGCCATACCCACATCTTAAACCAGATATGGTCAGAGTTTTGCAGAAACTGCTGCGGGGAATCAATAATTCCCAAATTCATTAACAAGGTATTTACAACACCGGTACTGTTTAAAATGCAATAAGCAATGGAATAAACCAAAACCCAGCTGATAAAGTTCGGAAGTGTGGTTACTGTCTGAACAAATTTCTTAAAGGGTTTACATTTAATTTCATTCAAAAATACCGCAAATACCATCGGGAACCAGGAGAACAATAAGCTCAGACCACTGATACCAAAGGTATTGAGTAATACCTGAAGCAACTGCTTTACCTTTACGCTATTCCCAAGCATAGACTTGAACCATTTTAATCCTACAAACTGATCCATGCTGAGCGGAAACGGAGGTTTATAATCAAAAAAAGCATATACCCAACCATAGAGCGGATAATAGGAGAATATCGCTACCAGTACCAGAAAGGGCAGGATATACACAAATTCTTTCAGAGCTCTTACATTATTTCTATTCGAAAAATATTTCATATTTATTTGCCTCCTTTCGCTACGCTTTCACAAGCCTGAGTATGTTGACGGACAAAGGCGGTGCCATGTAGACGAATTTTTTAGCTGCACCCTTCAGAACGTATTCTTCATCATGAATGTTCATCGGATTCGTAAAACTGTTCTCTGCTTTTTTATCACCTATTAATTGATAACATTTGTATTCATCCTCTATGTTACAATCAAATTCAATCGTAACAGGGTCCTCTTGCTCAGCCATATTCACCAGTTTGATAATAATCTCCTGCTCCGTGTCGCTTACCACAGTATTCAGGGAACGGAAGGAGGGAAGGTCTATTTCATGTATCTTCTCTCCATTCACAGATAAAAGAAGTTTCTTACCATCTGTTGTATAGGTGAAGCGGTTAAATTCATTTTCATTCAGCTTAACTTTCTTTTCCTGATCTAAAATAACATTCTCAGGATACTCCTTCTCTTCCAGCCAGCTTGTTCCGTTCTTCAGCTTCCACAGAAAAGGTCTTATGTTCTCCACATTCCACTCCTTAGGAGGGTGGGTCTCATCACTGATGTAAACCTCCTTAGGAATACGGGAACTGAAGATCCCAAGGATGATTTCCCTGTCACGGTCAGCCCGGATATCAATCTCAAAGGTACCGGTGGTAATTTCTTCTTCACCGAAGATGATAAAGATATCTTCCTGATTGATGCTTTGATATCTGCTATTCTCTTCCCTCTGCTGTGCATCGGACGTTCTGACAGTAAAATAGCCGTCGGTCTCTTCTACTCTTCCCATCAATTCATGGGACAATTCTGCTTTTTTACCGTTCCAGATTGCGTTACGGTAGACCAGATCTGAAGCACCGTGAAGAGAAGCCATACCCTTTAAGGGACGATAAATCTTATCGGTTTCCTCGGTAATATCTACAACATGCTCACCGCGGTGGGCTCCAAAAAGCTTCCATACATAATAACTTGGAATACCATAGCATTCTGTATTATTAAACCGCAGCAGGTTTGGAAACCATGCATTGTAATTGACATTTTCGAGTAATGGTGCATAGGACACCATGGTAACGACATCCTGGTTTTTCTCCACACCTGTAAAGAAGGCAGCTTCACCGAGTGCTCCATAGAATTGTCCTACATATCCCCGTATCACGGATACTTCCCCAAGAAAGATTTCCGGGCCGCTTCTGTCATAAGTCTGGAATTTATCTGTATTCTCAGCAAAAAATTCAGTGGTGTTATAATAATGTTCATCCACGATGTCAACAGGAAGTCCATGCTCCTCTACATGAGTATTCGCTACGAATTTCATATGAGGATAACGCTCCTTCACCGCGTTATAGCATTTTATGTATCGTTCTTCATAGGCTTCTCCGAAGTTCTCATTGCCTATCTCAACCATATTCAGCTTGAATGGCTCCGGATGTCCCATTCTCGCCCTGAGTCCTCCCCACCTGGTATCGGCAGTACCAATCGCATACTCAATGGCATCCAGGGTATCCTGAAGCATATCATCAAAATCAGACCCTTCCATCAGTACTTCTTTTCTTGCCTGACAGGTCATGCCGCAGTTAAATACATAGAGCGGTTCCATGTCAAGATCCTCACAAAGCTGCAGGTACTCATGAAAGCCCAAACCGTTATAAGTACGATAATGCCACATCAGCTGATGTCCCGGACGTTCCCATACAGGTCCCACAGTATTTCTGAAACGCATCGCTGTCGAAGGACTGATACCTTCTACGATACACCCGCCGGGGAAGCGGAAGAATCTAGGGTTCATCGCTGCTAACAATTCAACGATATCTTTTCTTAAACCATGTCCGCGATAGGTATCTGTCGGCATCAAAGAAACAAAACCAAACTTTACTTTTCCACCCGCAGGACAGCAAATCTCAAATTTTGCATTCTGAGTATCATCATCCGCTGTTAGAATTGCTTCGTATTTCGTATACTTATTACTGCTTACGATAATCTCAGTGGCAGAATATTTCTTTTCCCCTTCTGTTATGGATACAAACAGTTTTGTCGGCTGCTCTGCCTTCGCAAACATATAATACTGATAGGAAGCTCCTTTTTTCTGCGGTATTTTACAAAAACCCGTATTGTAAATTCTGCCGTTTTCTCGAAAATCTACAGCCAGTGCTGCCTGTCTGTGAGCATTTAATACATCCGTAGTATCAAGCTCCATGGATGCCTGAATGGAATACCATGCAGGAATCGGCGTATATGGAATGTCATTCTTGCGAAGCCATCTGGTTAATCCCTCTCCGTGATTGAATTCATCGCGCCAGCCTGTATCTGTGACAAGGGCATATCCATTCTCCTCTGTCGTACAGTCTACAGGAGGGATCGAATCCTCGAAGGATCTGTTCCTAAGCATCTCTGGATATAGACCGCCATCAACCGCTCTGTTAATATCTTCCAGAAAGATGCCGTAAAGATTTTTTGTTATCGGGATTTTTTTAACTGTCGTCTTGATGTCTATTCTGCTCAAAACTCCCCACCCCCTTTTCACTCGGATTAATTATATTGGTCAATCGTTTTACCTTGTAATATTATTATATTTTTAATTATGTGAATTGTCAACAGTATAAATTAACTAACTGCATTTAATTTCGTATTTTTAGACTATTTATACAGTAAATAATGTTTATAATTGTGCATATTTTATATTCAACTTACATATATTTGTAATTATTATATATGTTTATCGTTTTTCCTACATTATGCATCAATTTATTTAAAACAGGATGCTCAGGCAAGTAAAGATCGGAGCAATCTCATCTTATTTTGTCTACCGGGATGCAGATCTGCATCTGAAAGGTGTTTTGATCATACTATGTAAGCAAAAAACAGGAGCACTGGTATGCATACCCGCGCTCCTGTTTTTTATTTATAATTCGTCACTATCTCTTCCAGAAATATTCTTAATTTATCTTCATTATGTAAAACATTTTACTTCTCCGAATCAGATTTTCTTTACTGACTCGCGCACCACCATATGGCATGGGATCTTAATGACAGTAGACCTTGAATTAGCATCATCTTCTTCGATATGGTTTAACAGTATCTCTGCTGATTGCTTCCCAATCTCTCTAAGCCCGATATCATTTGTAGTCAGATGCGGTCTAAGATATTCAGAAATTTCTTTATTATCGTATCCGACCACTGATATATCCTGACCAATCTTAATGTCATGCTCATAAAGATAATCATAGCAGCCTGCCGCCATTGTATCATTCATGCAAAATATTGCGGTTACACCTTCTTTTAACAGCTTCTCTGTCTCAGTATATCCTGAGGTTCGTTTCCAATTACCGTATCTGATCCACTCAGGATTAAATAATATCTGCTCTTCAAAAAGCGCTTTCTGATATCCCAGACTTCTCTTCTGAGTATGAAGATTATCCGCGGTACCGGCAATGACACCGATCCTACGATGCCCCATAGAAATGAGATATCTGGTCATGTCATATCCACCCTTTTCATCATCAATCACGACGGATGTAAAGCCGGGTGCCTTAGATATAGCATAAACAACAATGGCAGGTGTTTTAAAATTTTCCTGAAAACAATTAATCACTCTACAATGTCCGGCTACATACATAATTCCGTCAACCTTGATCGATAACAGCTCCTGAAGTGAAGGTTGAAGTACGGATTGTAGTTTTTTCTCATCGTTATACCAGGTATCCTGCCATTTATCATAGAGACGCATATTTAACATAATTGTACGGTAATTATTATCCTCACAATATGCCATGACAGCTTCTACGATGGGTGAGGTACTGAATTCGATCAGATCCTCTACGATAATTCCGATAAATCTGGTTTTCTGTTTCCGTATTCCCTGTGCAAAGTAATTAGGTTGATAGCCGGTCTGTTTTACAACCTCCAGTACTCTCTCCCTGGTTTCTTTACTTACCTTTGGTTTACCGTTTAATATATTCGATATGGTCGATGCCGAAACACCGCACATCTCGGCTAATTCCTTTAAAGTTATCAAAATATCATACCCTTTCATGATGTAGTAGGCTGGTAAAACGTTTTCTCTTATAATTATTACTACAAAATCAGAATTTTTGCAATAATCAAATCAGTATTCTTTTACCAAATATTGCTCAATTCACCGATTTTCTAGCAGAAATCATCAAAAACAAAATTAATTTCCTCACCTCTACCTAAGTTGAACGGTATTGATTTCCCATGATAACTAATATTAGTATTCATTTCTCTTTCACACTGAATATTACATTGAATCAGCAACCCATCCCTCCAGCTTACAGAAACAGTTCCGCAGCCTGGTAAACATAAGCCTTTTACTTGACCCTTTGCCCAGGCTCGTGGTAATGCCGGAAGCAGTAATATTCTATCTTCATCTGCCTGAACGAGCATTTCCGCGACGGCAGAAGCAGCGCCAAAATTGCCGTCGATCTGAAATACCGCACTGCTTAACATCGGATGATTGTCCATAAAGTTGGGAAAAGTTGAATTCCGCCATAATTTGCCCAAGTATTCCCAAGCTTTATCCCCATTCCCGAGGCGAGCATATAAATTGATAATCCAGGCACAGCTCCAGCCGGTATGTCCTCCACCATAGCTTAAGCGACGCTCTAATGTCCGATCGGCTGCCTTTGCCAGCTCAGGCGTCTTATCCACCGTAATCTGATGAGAAGGATGCAGAGCATAAAGCTGCGATATATGCCGATGCCCCGGTTCTTCTTCCTCATAATCCTCGAGCCATTCCATGATTTGACCATGTTTCCCGACTCGTATCGGCGGCAGCCCTCTCTCGATTTCTTCCGCTTTCAGCAGAAGTGCTCCGGTCTCTCCCAGGATTTTAGAAGACTTACGATAAATCTCCAGTAAATCGCGAAGAATCTGGATATCCATTGAGGGGCCGGCACAGACTGAACCCTTCACACCACTTGGAAGGATATAGGTGTTTTCCGGTGACACCGAGGGACAGGTTATATAATCCTCCCCCTTCCGAACCAGAAAATCCTCAAAGAATAGAACCGCATCCTGAAGAATTGGATACATTTCCTTTAAAAATGCTTCGTCCATGGTATACAGATAATGTGTCCATATATGTGTACACAGCCAGGCTCCCCCCATAGTCCAATAGCTTGCCGGCAGATAAATATCCTGAGGAGCGCAATCTCCCCAAAGATCCGTATTATGATGTGCCACAAATCCACGGCAACCATACACGGACTCAGCTACCTTTTTGCCCTTCTCATGCATTCTCTTTAGCAGGTCGAATAACGGCAGATGGCATTGTGATAACCCACAGGTCTCAGCCGGCCAGTAATTCATCTCTGTATTGATATTAATGGTATATTTTGAATCCCAGCAGGGCTGCATACTATCGTTCCAGATTCCCTGTAGGTTCGCCGGCTGGCTGCCGGGTCTGCTGGAGGAAATCAAAAGATAACGTCCGTATTGAAAATACAACTCAGCCATTCTTTGCTGCAGCTCAAAACTTACTGCATTGTTTTCTTCTTTTACAGCTGATAGAAGAAGCTCACTGTCAGTCTCGTCAGAATCGCAGAGTCTTAGACTTACCTTACCGGCAAGCTCCTGATAATCCTGTATATGCTGATTGTAAATAGCTTCATAACCCTTTTCAGTAGCCAGCCCCAGTCTCCGGATTACCGCTTCCTTCAGCTGCTCCTGATGATAAAAGGAGGTTTCGATCGCCAGGTAGATCAATACTTCTCCGGCATCTGTTACCTGGAGATGTTCTCCGATGATTTCCATAGAACCGCCCTTGATTTCGGCTTTGGCAGCGACAAAGAAAGAGGAACCGCTTTTTCCCAAGTCACCCTCCATAAAAATGATATCCTCGTTAAGCCGACCTGCATTCTCATAGAACCGTGACCGTTCCAGATGCATGGAAAAAGAAATGTCCTTGTTGGGGGAGGTTACTCTGATAACAATAATCTGGTCCTCATAGGGAGCAAAATACTCTCTGGTCTGTAAGGTATTCTCACTACCAAGCTCCACTTTCACAATACCTCTGTCCAGATCCAGCATGCGGTTGTAACGGGTTATGCTCTCCTTATAGTCCCAATTGAAGTAAAGCTCGCCCGCTGTTTGATAAGGATGCTGACTATTCGGAATTCCTGACAAGGAAAGCTCCATCAACCTTTCTGCTTCCGGAATTCTTCCCTCAAAAATCAAGCTGCGAATTCTCTCAAGATTCTTCTTTGCATCGGGATTTACCCTGTCACGGAAGCCACCATGCCAGATACTGTCTTCGTTAAGCTGTAGACGGTCTTGCTTTACTCTTCCGAAAACCATACCGCCCAACCTTCCGTTTCCGATTGGTAGGGCTTCCTCCCATAATTCTGCCGGTTTACTGAATGTAATCTGATTCACAAAACCATCCTCCTTAACCATCATGATTGTAGTACTTCCATAGTATAAAGTTTCTTTATCATCACACGATACAGCATCTGCGTCCCGACAGAGATTCTATCATTTGGCAGCCAAATCGAATTTTAAATATTTTATACTAAAACAATATATTTTGATTTTTATATGAGTGAGAAGCTTCAATTACTTCACTTAATTTATTCTGGGCCAGTCCACTGTCGATGATTTCCTGTGCCAGCTTCACTCCCTCTTTGAAGTTACCTGCTTTGTCACTGATCATCAGGGCACCTGCGGCATTTAAAATGACCGCCTGGCGACGCGGGCCCTTATTCTTTCCCGAAAATACATCCTTGATCATCACCGCATTGGCTTCCGGTGTGCCGGTGATGATATCATTTGGTTTGCAACGGGATAATCCCAACTCCTCCGGTACCAGTTCGTAGCTGATAATTTCACCGTTCTTCAATTCATTAATTCTTGTCCTTCCAAGTAAGGAGATCTCATCCATCCCCTCTTCTCCATGAACAAACAATGCTCTGGTATACCCTAAGGATACCGCCACCTCTGAAACCGTCTTAAGGAGCTCTGGCTTATAGACACCCATCACATGTCTTGACGCCCGAGCAGGATTAATCAAGGGTCCGATGATGGTATAAAAGATTGTTTTAATCCCAATCTCCTGTTCAGGATGAATCATTTTCTTCATTACCGGATGAAAAATCGGTGCGTATAGGAAAGCCATACCAACCTCTTCAATCATCTGTTCTACAGCTGTAGGTGTTTGGTGTATCTCCACTCCAAGTGCCTCCAGTACATCTGCACTACCGGACAATCGAATATTAGATTTGCTTCCGGTCTTAGCCACCTTCACTCCTGCCGCTGCTGCGATGAATGCTACAGCCGTAGAAATATTGAAGGTACTGAGTCCTCCCCCGGTTCCGCAGGTATCCAGCAGTTCGCCCTGTATCCTGGGAGTAACCGGAATACAATAATCCCTCATTGCTTTTGCTATAGCAGAAATCTCATGAATTGTGGGGCCCTTCATCAGCAATGCCACCTGAAAAGACATGATCTGAATATTCGTCATCCTATCGTTCTGGATTGCAGTAATCATATCATAAGCCTCTTGAGCTTCCAAGTCCATACCGGAATTTAATTTTTTTAAAACTTCTTCAATCATACCTGACATTCCAAACAGGCCCCTTTCATTCTACGCACGTAGTCAGATACATAGGGGATGCACTTTTCTCCGTGTTCGCCGACAAGTTTAACGATAGCACTTCCTACAATAACGCCGTCAGCAATGGAAGCCATCTCTTTTGCCTGCTCAGGTGTTGATATACCAAAGCCAATGGCGCAGGGAATGTCTTTCACTTCTTTTACCGCATGGATCATTTCCGTAATTTCGGTTCCCAGCTCATTTCTGATGCCTGTTACTCCCATAGAAGATACACAATACAGAAATCCATCCGCATTCTTTGCGATTTCTTTAATTCTTTCCTTAGAGGTCGGTGCTATCATCGAAACAAGCGTAATTCCATAACTGTCACAATAGGGCTTTATCTCTTCTTTTTCCTCAAAAGGAACGTCAGGAATTATAATAGCATCAATACCTGCCTTTTTGCAATACTCCATAAAACGTGCCGGCCCGAAAGTAAAAATCGGGTTCACATAAGTCATAAATGCAATGGGAACATTACAGGTTTCCCGGATTTCCTCCACCATGGCAAAGATTTTATCCGTGGTAGTACCCGCAAGCAAAGCTCTGTAATCCGCTTCCTGAATGATCGGTCCCTCTGCCATCGGATCCGAGAACGGGATGCCTAACTCAATCAAATCTGCTCCCGCGTCTGCCATACGAAGAACCAGCTCCTTTGTGACAGAAAGGCTGGGATCTCCTGCAGTCACAAATGGTATAAAGGCTTTATTATTATGAAATATCTGTTCTATTTTACTCATAGATCTTTACCCCCCTGTATCTGGCTATGGCTGCGACATCCTTATCTCCTCTGCCAGAAAGATTGATTACAACAATTTGATCCTTTGTCATCGTTGGAGCTAGCTTCCTGGCATAAGCTACCGCATGTGCACTTTCTATCGCTGAAATGATGCCTTCTGTCCGTGCCAGATATTCAAAGGCGTCCACAGCCTCCTGATCCGTAACGGGCACATATTCTGCCCTGCCGGAGTCATGCAGATAGGAATGTTCCGGTCCAATTCCCGGATAATCGAGTCCTGCTGAGATGGAATACACCGGAGCAATCTGCCCATACTCATCCTGGCAGAAGTATGATTTCATTCCATGGAATATACCCAGAGAACCTGTCGAAATGGTTGCCGCAGTCTGATCAGTCTCTACCCCAAGCCCTGCAGCCTCGCAGCCGATCAGGCGGATCTTCTGATCCTCGATAAAATCATAAAACAGGCCCATTGCATTGCTTCCTCCACCGACACAAGCGAGAAGCACATCCGGAAGCTTACCCTCTGCAGCAAGCATCTGTTCTCTTACTTCTTTACCGATCACACTTTGAAAATCTCTTACGATCATAGGAAATGGATAGGGTCCCATGACAGAACCGAGAACATAATGGGTGTCGTCCACCCGTTTGGTCCACTCCCGAAAAGTCTCACTGACAGCATCCTTCAGAGTCTGAGTCCCGGAGGTTACAGCATGCACCTTGGCTCCTAACAATTCCATACGAAATACATTCAAAGCCTGACGTTCTGTATCCTCCTTTCCCATAAAGACCTCACATTCCAACCCAAGTAAGGCGGCAGCAGTAGCTGTAGCCACACCGTGTTGCCCTGCTCCTGTCTCAGCAATTACTCTGGTCTTTCCCATTTTCTTAGCCAGAAGCACCTGCCCCAGTACATTATTGATTTTATGAGAGCCGGTATGGTTTAAATCCTCTCGTTTCAGATAAATCCTGGCCCCACCCAGATCTTCAGTCATTTTCTTGGCATAATATAATAGGGAAGGCCTGCCGGTATAGTTCTTAAACAAATCCTCCAGTTCCCTTAAGAACTCAGGATCATTCTTGTAGTGAAAATATGCTTTCTCCAGCTCATCTAAGACATTCATCAAAGTTTCGGGTACATATTGTCCCCCATGTATTCCAAATCTTCCTTTTGACATTACTCCACACTCCTTACCTTTGCTATGATATTGCGAATCTTATTTGGATCTTTTATCCCATCAGTCTCTGCGCCACTGCTGACATCTACAGCAAATGGCTGATATGCCCTGACAGCCTCCAGGATATTATCTTCGTTTAGGCCTCCTGCCAGAAAATAATGTCTTGCAGGATTAGCCAACAGAGACCAGTCAAAAGTCATCCCGCTGCCTCCGTATTGCTCCCTATGAAAGGTATCAAACAGCAGATAATCGGCATCCGAGTCATATGCCTGTGTAATATCTGAGGCCGATTTCACTCGCACTGCCCGAATGATCTCCTTCTTTGTCATTGCCCTTAGTCTATGGATATATGTTCCATCCTCATCACCATGCAACTGAATAAGGTCAATGATTCCTTTATTACACAGCTCGGCAATCTTCTGGGGATTTTCGTTGACAAATACCCCTACCGCCTTAATCCTCGGAGAAAGTAGCTGCTTCAGCTGTTCTGCCTGCTTCTCCTTCACCTGCCTGCGACTCTCAGCAAATACGAAGCCGATATAATCCGGCAGAAATTCATTGACTGCTTCGATATCCTCTTGTCTGGTTAAACCACATATTTTTATTTTAGACATACGATCCTCCATTTCTGAAATTATCCGAAAATGTCAGCTGTTCCGATATTTTGCCAATCATGTGTCTGTTCATCATGTTTTTACTAATCAAGTTTTTACTGATCAAGTTTTACTTCATGTTTTTACTGATCATGTTTTACTTCATGTCTTTACTGATCATGTTTTTACTAATCATGTTTTTACTAATCATGTTTTTACAAGTCAGTTTCACGGACTTTTTGATACCTGTGTTAAGGTTATACCAAGTAATCTTTTACTGACGCAAGGCATTAAGCTCCTGCTTTTTGTCACTGCTTCGCATTAGTGTCTCACCAATTAAGACAGCATCAATTCCTGCTTCTTTTAAATCCTTGATATCCTGATTGGTGCGTATGCCGCTCTCTGCAACATAAATAACCTCCTCAGGAATTAGCTCCGATAATCTGATACTATTCGCAAGATCCACTTCAAAGGTCTTTAGATTTCGGTTATTTACCCCGATGATCCCGGCTCCGGCTCTTAAAGCAGATCGTACCTCAGCTTCGTCATGGGCTTCCACCAGCGCAGACATACCCAGTTCCCGGCACAGCTTCAGATATTTCTTTATGGTATCCTCCTCCAGAAGTGAACAGATCAGTAATACTGCATCCGCTCCGATCAATTTTGCTTCGTAGATTTGATACTCATCGATGGTAAAATCCTTCCGAAGTACCGGGATCGATACCTCCTTACTGATTTCACTTAAGAATGCATCACTACCCAGGAAGAAATCTGGCTCGGTCAGCACGGAGATCGCGGATGCCCCTGCTTCTTCATACTCTTTTGCAATAGACAGATACGGAAACTCTTCTGCGATCACGCCCTTGGATGGGGATGCTTTTTTTACCTCACAGATAAATGCCATATCGCCTTTTTTATCAGTATCCAAGGACTTTCTTAGTGCCCGTTCGAAGGCAAAAACCTTCCTGCCGTTAAAATTTTTGAGCTTATTTCCATCATAAAGCAGTTCCTTCAGCCGTTGGAGGGGTATGTTATCTTTAGCCCTGTCTACCCTAATTCTGGTTGCCTGTGCAATTGTATCCAGTATCATCTGTACAGTCCCTTTTCCTCTCTATTCATTGGATAAACGTATAAATTGTCTCAGCTGTTCCATGGCTTTTCCACTGTCAATGGTATCGGCAGCCAGCTTGACGCATTCCCGAAGCGTAATATTGTTATAGGACATATAGAGACAAACTGCACTATTTAAAAGGACGATATCCCTCTTCGGCCCACGCTCGCCGTTTAAAATACCGAGTGCGATTTCGGCATTCTGCTGCGGATCCCCTCCGACCAAATCCTCCGATTTACAATATTCGAAGCCAAATTGATGAGGGTCCAGGAAGAAGCTGTTCACCTGCCCCTGGTTTACCTCACATACAGTCGTTTTGGCACTTAGGGATACCTCATCCAGTCCATCGTGTCCATGCACAACCATCGCTCTTTTGACACCCAGATTGGCAAGTACTCTTGCCATGGGTTCCACCAAATTCTCATCATACACGCCTAAAAGTTGAAGATTTGCATCTGCTGGGCTGGATAGCGGTCCCAGAATATTGAATATGGTTCGGACACCGATTTCTCTTCTAACGGGAGCAGCATATTTCATGGAAGAGTGATAAAGCGGTGCAAAGAGGAAGCAGATACCGATTTCCTTCAGTATCCTTTCACTTTTCTCCACAGGAATATCGATCTTCACCCCCAGGGCTTCCAGCACGTCGGCACTGCCGCATTTACTGGATACACTACGATTACCGTGCTTCGCTACCGGGATTCCCGCAGCTGAAATAATCAGCGAGGAAATCGTAGAGATATTGAAGGTAAATGCCTCATCGCCGCCTGTTCCAACGATATCAAGTACATCTCCCTCATGTTTCAGCTTCAGACCGTATTTTCTCATGATGGTCGCACATCCTGTTATTTCATCGATTGTCTCGCCCTTCATACGAATAGCAGTGACAAAAGCTGCTATTTGTGCATTGGTGGCGGTGCCTCCCATGATCTCATCCATAACCGCTTTTGTCTCCTCGAAGGATAGGTTATCTCTATTTAGTGCTTTATAGATTGCCTGCTGTATCATTGTACTCCACCCCCTATCTTTAAAAAGTTTCTCATAATCACCTCACCCTGAGGGGTCAGTATCGATTCCGGATGGAACTGTAGCCCGTAGATCTCATAACTACGGTGCTTAATCGCCATGATCTCACCATCATCATCCTCAGCGATTACCAGTAGATCATCCGGCAGTGTATCCTTCTTCGCAATCAGGGAATGATATCTGGCAGCACAGATAATCGGAGGTAGTCCATGGAATATTCTCGCTCCATTTGCGATATGGATATTGCTCTGTTTTCCATGCATCAGATGCTTTGCCAGAGTGATTGCTGCACCAAATACCTCACTGATTGCTTGATGTCCAAGGCATACACCAAGGATTGGAACCTCTCCCTTCATTGCTGCAACCACCGCTTCACAAATTCCTGCATCCTTTGGATAACCGGGCCCCGGAGAAAGGATAATATGGGTGGGCTTTAATTCTCTGATTTCCTCTACTGTCAGTTCATCGTTGCGTACGACCTTCATCTCTGCTCCGATACCGCCTGCCAGCTGTACCAGGTTATAAGTAAAACTATCATAATTATCGATTAATAAAATCATGTTAATCCTCCAATCAGAAGCTATAATTTTCTAACGAAACATGCCTACCCTTTGAGTTAGTTTGTGCCAAGGAAGAAACAGGCACAAACTATGAAGTATGAATTATGCTTTTCCATCATTCATACTATTCTACCTCTCCGGCTCTTAAAATTGCCTCTATGACTGCCTTTGCTTTATTTTCTGACTCTTCATATTCTCTCTCAGGGATGCTGTCAGCAACAATACCTCCTCCTGCTTGAACATAGACCCTGTTATTCTTCTTTACTGCCATACGGATTGCGATACAGGTATCCATATTACCTGTAAAATCAATATAGCCGATTGCTCCTCCGTAAATCCCACGAGGTGCCTTTTCCTGCTCCTCGATAATCTCGCAAGCACGGATCTTCGGTGCTCCGGAAAGAGTTCCAGCCGGTAATATAGCATCGATGGCATCCAGAGCATCCTTCTCCGATTTTATTCTTCCTTCCACTTCGGAGGTGATATGCATAATTCTGGAATACTTCTGTATCCGCATATAATCAGTAACCCTGACACCGCCATATTCTGAGATTTTACCGAGGTCATTTCGAGCTAAATCCACCAGCATGTTATGCTCAGCAAGCTCTTTCTCATCGAGCAGAAGCTCCTTTTCCAAAGCCTCATCTTCTTCCTTGTCTTTCCCTCTGGGCCTGCTTCCCGCAATCGGGAAGGTGGATAATTTACCATCCTTTAGCCGAACCAGCGTCTCCGGGGAAGCAGAAATCAACTGAACCTCATCATTTTGCATGAATACCATATAGGGGGAGGGATTGGTTGTTCTTAGTACACGATAAGCATTCAACAGGCTATCTTTATATTCGGTCTCAAAGCGTCTGGAGATGACAGCCTGGAAGATGTCTCCGTTCACAATATAATCCTTCGTTTTCTCTACTCTTGCACAAAATTCTTCTTTTGTCATATTACAGGTAAAATCAGGTTTGCTACGCATCGGAGCTGTTGTAAACGGAAATGACTCTGTAATGAACCTGGTTAGATTCTCGATATCGGAGACTGCTTTCCCGTAATTCTCCAGCACCTTATCCGTCTTCATATTGACTACAATGCTAATCTTCTGTTTCAAATGATCATAGGCAATTACCTTATCAAAAAGCATCAGGTCAAAATCGTTGAATTCACTTTCTGAAAGTTTTAATACAGGTTCTGCATACCCGATCATCTCATAGGAGAAGTACCCGACAAGGCCTCCGGTAAAGGGCGGAAGATTGGCAAGCTTTGGTGCTCTATACTTACCTAAAAGCTCTCTCAATACCTCAAAGGGTTTTTCGGAAGATATGATTTGTCTGTTTCCGTTGTCGATGATAACCTCTTTATTTTTACAGGTTACATGAACAATCGGATTGAACCCAAGGAAAGAATATCTTCCCCATTTCTCGCCTCCTTCAATGCTTTCCAGGAGATAATATCTCTCACTGATTTGAGATATTTTTCGAAGCAATGTGATAGGCGTTATAATGTCTGCATAGATTTCTCTGCAGATCGGTATAATGTCATACTCTTTCGCCAGAACTTCGATTTCGTTACAGCTTGGTGTAATCATTGTAATCACCTTATTTTTCATTGATGGGATGAAAAAAATCCTTTCCGTTATTTTTGATAGAGGGATGTAATAAATATTGAGCTTATTTTTATTGGGGTGTTTTTTCAATACAGAAAGCTGGCGTTTAGTTTTATTGGGATGTTTATTTCAATAAAAAAAGCTGGAGTTTATTTTATTGCGTTTTTTGCAATAAAAAAAGCTGGAGTTTATTTTTATTGCTTTTTTTGCAATAAAAAAAGCTCTTATCCCATGTAAAATTTTACAGGGACAAAAGCTTTAGCTTCTGCGGTACCACCCGGTTTGACGTATGATTCATACATCCTCTCATTTTGCATACCATCATATGCACCCCACTGATAACGGACAGGGTTCCCGTAAGCGCCTACTTTCCTCGGATTTCGGGCTTCCCTCACAAGTCCATTCGGAATAATCTTTGTAACCGCATTCCCACCGATAGCGGCTCTCTGTATACAAATAATTAAACTTACTCGTCTTGTTCAACGGTTTATTATATTAAACGAATTATAACAATGGTTATTTTACTTTGTCAAGTACATTCATCATTTTTCTGTATATTTTTGTATTTTTTCTTTCTCATAATAAAAATTCACTCTCTCGAGTTCATTATTCCACATCGATAAGGAGGACAATCGTTCTGGCATCCGGATCGATGCAATTCTGATTGACACGTTTTTTGAAATAGGTTATATTGAATTCACTGAATTTTCAAAGGCACAACATTTGGGCAAAAGAATGGAGGAAATATTTATGAGTAAAAAAGTAGCTATTCTTATGGGCAGTGACAGTGATATGCCGGTGGTAAAGGGAGCCGTAAATACACTGAAGAATTACGGAATAGAGGTCGAGGTACATGTGATGAGCGCACACCGCACTCCGAAGCTTGCCTGTGATTTTGCAGCAGCAGCAAGAGCGAACGGATTTGGTGTGATGATCTGTGCTGCTGGTAAAGCAGCCCATCTCGCAGGTATTATAGCTGCTCATACTACCCTGCCGGTGATCGGTATTCCGATCAAGTCCTCCACAATGGATGGTCTTGATTCTCTGCTTTCCACAGTCCAGATGCCTAAGGGTATCCCGGTTGCGACCGTTGCTATCGATGGGGCTGACAATGCAGGTCTTCTTGCTGTTCAGATCCTGGCTGTCCATGACGATGCACTGAGTGCAAAGCTTGAGCAGTTTAAAGAAGATATGGTAAAGGAAGTTGTCAAAAAGGATGAAAAGCTGCAGACAGAAGCCTGGTGGTAAAACCATATAAAATCTAATAGACAGAGGCAGGACATTCGCACCCAAAGGGTGGAAGGCTCCTGCCTCTATTATTTATTTCTTCGTTCCGTAGCTTCCTTTCCTCTCAGCTTTCTCCCAGCCACCTTGCTTGTAAAGCATCTGGAAGAAGGCACCGACTCTCCAAAAACTGATAAACTGTCTTGGCCCAAAGTTTTCTAAAATTGCATAGCCGATGAGTCTTAAGATATCTCCGATTGAGAAGGACTTCATATCACGTTCGGCAATCACCAGGGATGACACCGATATCATTGTTCCGAATAATATGGTACAGACAAACAGTATTAATACTATTTCTTGATTCAACAAGCCCAGGAAAAGAGCTACTATCACCATCAGATAACCCTGAAACTCCAGCATAGGTCCAAGCATTTCAAATAGGAAAAAATATGGCATAGCCACCAATCCTATCCTGCCATATCCGGGATTGAATATCATCTTCTGATGAAAAGACAGAATATCTATTAATCCTTTATGCCAACGATACCTTTGCTTTTTTAGTATTTTTAACGTTTCCGGTACCTCTGTCCAACAATTGGCATTAAAGCTGTAACGAATCCTATAGTGAAGCTTGAGTTCCCTCATCAGCCTTGCGATACGGACCACCAGTTCCATATCCTCTCCTACGGTATCCTTTTCATACTTACCGCTACTGGTCAGATAGCCGCCGACACTGATCACTCGTTCCTTTCTGAATAATCCAAATGCTCCGGATATGATCAAGAGACTATTCAGCTTCGCCCATCCCATTCTTCCTGCCATAAATGCACGTATGTATTCCATAGTCTGGAGTCTTGCAAGGCGGTTATCAGGTATTCGAATTTTTTTGATTTGTCCAAGCTCTACCGTACAACCGTTTATTGGCAGTATATTACCTCCCAGTGCAGGAGTTTCTATACCCTCATCTAAAGTCAGAGCAGCCAGCCGGAGAAGCGCTTCCTCTTCCAGCAGTGAATCCGCATCTATCCCACAATAATACTCCTTCTTGGCAATATTAATACCTGCATTCAGGGAATCTGCTTTTCCCCCGTTTTCTTTATCAACTACAATCAGCTTAGGCAGGGAACGATTTAAATAAATTCCTCTGACAGTCTTCGTATTCAGTCTTTTATCATAAAGATAATCTGCCCTTTTTAGATTAAAGTGCCGGATTAAAATATCGAGGGTATTATCCTTGGAGCCATCATTTACAATAATCAGCTCATAATCAGGATATTTCAAATTTAATAATGAATTAGCACTTTCAATAATGGTCTTCTCTTCATTATAAGCAGGGGCTATTATGGATACGGTCGGAAGAATCCGTTCTTTAAATAATAATGCCTTGCTCTTCAGCAACCACATCTCGTTCTGCTTTTTCGCATGAAGTGCGGATAAGATCAGCAGCAGGAAATAAATAAAATTAATTGCCAGGGAATAAAAGGCAAGATAATAATTAAAATCAATGACAAAGCTTTTTAAATTCGCAAACAAATCAAGTTCTCGAATGCTGTCGTACTTTGTTATGAAATAGATAACCGGAACACATAAAATGCTGAAGCTCAGAATCACATACAAACGGATCAAAAGTTTTCTGTCCTTTTTCTCAGCACGAGGTAAAGCAGGCTCCCGATAAGGTGTCAGGTTCAGCTTATTCAATAAACGTTCATTCAGATATCTTCTTAAATCATCGGTTATAGAGTGATTTTCTGCAATAAGCTCTTTTATTACAGCAAGAAGTTCATTCTCTATTTCGACGTCCTTATTATTATTTAGAAAGTCAACGACCTCATTGGTTCTTCCCAACAAAAGAATCTCCTTAATGATCTGAGCCGCATCCTCTCTGTCCTGTCTATCAAGCTTCAGAATAAAATACTCAATTCGTCCTGCAAGGATTCTCGCCAACTCCTGCTTCTTCTGTAGGTTTTCTTCTTTTTTAAATGCCGCCGCGATCATAAGGATTGTTCTGGGACTTTTCTCAATGATGAATGAAATAGTATTTCCGGCTGTCCTAGCCGAAGAAGGATCTCCCAGCAACGAAAGTAGCAAATCCATCCTACCTTCACTATTTGTATTAGCCAGTGCTTTAATCGCATAATTCCGTATTTCATGATCCTCACATTGGATATATTCTTCCCTAATCATGACTTCAGGATAATATTTTGATAGGATCTCGCAGGCTCGATAGACTAGTGACATATAATATTTCTCAGGATGAATGCTTGCCGGAAGCACCTTGTACCTCCTGCAATAGTAGGAAGCCTCCACTTGACCCTTATATTCACATACCATCTTATCGTGTGATGTAATATAGTGAATGCAATTTTTGCAACATTCTTTATTCTCTTGATAATATCTGGAAACTCTTAATACTCCCTGATTTCTATCGTTAATCAGCGCAATCAGAAAGTCTTTTGTTAATTCCGAATAATAAGAGGCAGAAAAATCAAGGATTAATTCTTTCATTTCCAGAAGCCCGCTCTCCAGGATGATCGGTAAATAAGCGTAAAAAGCGTCTCCGAATTGTACTATCATCATATTTACCTTAGACCGGTAAAATTTGTGTGAATTTATCAGGGAATTCACCAATAGCGGGATGGAATCCGAATGACCGATATCAGTTAATGCATTTGCAATATAGATACGCACCGTAAAATCCTTTTCGATGATTAACGCCCTCTCTAGTGCAAGTCTGGAGGTTACCGTTCCTAACTCGCCGAGAATTACAATCGCCTTAAGTCGCTTCAGTTTTCTGCGAGATTTCAGATTTTTTAGGCTTTTCGCTTCTACCTGATCTATATCCAGGGCCTTCTCAAGGTCATTTTTATGCTGCTGATCCAATATTATGATATGCTTGATCTTCAGATATTCCTCTGCCGACAGCTTTTTCTTTAATTTGATTTCCCTGCCTGATGCGACCTGATTTAGAAGCTCTACGAATTTTCTCTTTTGCTCCTGTTTATCTCCTTTTTTCAGCCTGGCAAGCATAAGTCGACTAATCAGAATGATATCTATTGTAAGCATAACGGCAGCAATTAATATCCATAAATTGATATCATTGTTCATTCTACCGTCTCCCTCTTGATTCTGTTACCTACAACACCGAGAAATTCACTCATCATAATCGGCCTCTTGAAATAATGCTCAATCCCGAGCGCTGCTGCTCTTTTAATTGTATTCTCATCCTTCTGATATGATATCATGATAAAAGGTATCTCTTTAGTCGTGGAACCGGCCAGAAGCCTCTCCCTCAGAAGGAAGCCATCCATCTTTGGCAGCATAACTTCTGAAACAATCAAATTAATTTTTCTGACCTCTGCTAATTGATATGCTTCTTCTCCATCACTTGCAGTACATACCTGGTAACCATAATTCTCCAGAAAGGTTCTCATGACGCTGATGCTTACCTCATCTGTATCTACTAAAAGAATCTCACATTTTCCAGAATACTCCCTCTCCTCAAGCTTGTCGGCATATATCTTATTATTGCCTGTAAGCTTTGCATAATTGAGTCGTTCTAATGCCATTTCGAAGAATACCCTATCAAGGTTTTCTACTTTTCTGTTTCTAATCTCATGAAAACTGGCAATACCAATGGATACCGTAATCGGTTCAATAAATTTCTTAGAAGCCGCAACCTCATTGCGAAATAATTCTGAGAACTCCTTGGCCTTTTCCTTTGTTGAATGCTGAATATAGAGAGCAAATTGTGTTTCCTTAACGCGAAAGATCATATCAGCATTATCTTTGGCTTCCTTCAGTAGATAGACCAGGTTTCTCAGCGTCTCATCTACCTCCTGATCCCCTAGAGTATATCTCAAATTTTCAATACGATCAGGACTTATTATAATCAGACAAGGATTTTGTTCCGAATTACCCTCCAAAATGCTTCTAATCTCACTAGATAAGAAGCTCTGAAAGAACTCATAGTTATAGATACCTGTTAAAGGACAACGAGTTAATTTATTCATTGCCTCATTAAGACCTTTTTCCAGACGCATATTTATTTCCTTCAGCATTTCGTTCTCTTTGTTGAGCTTAATCGCATCCTCTTCAAATCTCTTCAAATGAGACTGATATACCTGCGGTATCATTACCTCGTATTCCGAGGACAATGTTTTTACATAGGGCTCTAATAAAAGTAGCCAATTTAAGCCTTTTTTTGAGAGGATTTTTTCAAAAATCATATTCCATAGGATATTCCCGGTATAATTATAATCAGTAATCTCCATATCCTCATTCAACTGAATATCGATACCACTTAAAACCTCTATTACCTCTTCCTTCCCAAAAATGGAGTTCATGCGCTTGATGATCTTGTTGCATAGACCACTATAGCCTCCGGCTTTTGCAAGACTTTTATGAACAGGCTTCAACATAGTACCGCACTCCAGATTACGAAGTGCTATGATATGTTCCCGAATTCGCTCTTTGATCAGCGATCCGTGCTGAGGAGCAATCAAATTAATCTCCATACCCAAAAAGATATCCATACACGCACTCATAATGTCATGAGAAGGCATATAATGCTCATGAAAGGTAAGCATACGTTCCATATAGCTATCATCGGCATATAAGTTCCAGGTGGATGCTGAAAAAGCTCCAAATAAATCGCTGGAGAACAGGGTTTTCGTTTTATTATCATAGGTAACGATAGAACCGGCGAAATGCAGATATGGAGTAAGAATAAAACTAAGTTCCCTTCCGGTTTCAAATATAAACTTAAATTTATTTTTACTAACCAGATAATATTCCGACTTTACTCCATAGTATCGTATCAGGGTTTGTGTCCGCCAATGGGTTATAATTTTAAACGTTGCACCCCTTTGTTCAAACAAAGGTACTGCCGAACAAAAATCCGGATCCTCATGATGCAGTATTATGTACTTCAACTGTTCTAACGGTATCAAGCTGCATACATTTTCATATACATATTCAAAATCCAGGACAGATCCAGGATCGATCAATACTGCTTCCTTACCCTCCACAATCAGATATGGCATGCAGTGAAGTCCATTCTCCTGTAGTCCGCTTCCTACAAAATAAATACCGTCCGCTATTTCTGCATATTTTTGAACTGCCATTCTACCAACCCCCTTATATCAGATAATTCTATTCTATACCAAGTTTCGACATTTTACCACTGTTATACTTCGTCCGTTTTTAAATTAATGCGAACCATTCCCGTACCCTCCGGTATAACCACTGTATCCCTACTAACGGTTTCAAAGCTTCCGTTACTCACTTCGTCTATTCCTGTCAGATTCATCAATTTGATTCGATAAGGATATTTTGCTTGGGATTCTATGGTAATGATAGCATCATTTTTATTAATCTTCATAACAAGAGCTGTCTCCATGTCCGGATGATATACTACAGTTTCAATGCTTGCTCCCTCCTGAAGCTCATAGACGTTCAAGGTCACCTGATCAGCATAATGATAGACAGCGTCTGTATCCACTGCACCGATCGGAAGAATGCTGTTTTCCCTTACATAAAGCGGAAGGCTTAAATATCCGTGTTTTTCCTGATACCAGCGTCCGCCGCATCTTACCTCCCCTGTAAAATAATTTGTCCAGCTTCCCTCCGGCAGATAATAACAAGCCATTCCGTCAGCACGAAAGATCGGAGCAACTAACAGGTTCTGCCCAAGCATATATTGTCTGTCCAGATAGCCGCAGGTAGGATCCTGGCCAAACTCCAAAATCATGCTTCTGACAGAAGGAATACCGGTTTTTGAGGTTTCTATTGCATTTGCGAACAGATATGGCATCAGGGATGCCTTTAACCTGGTAAAGAAACGAACCACATCCACGGCTTCCTCATCATAAGCCCAGGGTACACGATAAGAGGAGCTTCCATGAAGTCTGGAATGAGTGGATAATAATCCGAAGGCACACCAACGTTTATATACATCAGGGGTTGAGGTGTTCTCAAAGCCTCCGATATCATGACTCCAGAAACCAAAGCCGGACATTGTCAGTGAAAGTCCACCACGCAGGCTTTCTGCCATAGACTCATAGTCTGACCAGCAATCACCGCCCCAGTGTACGGGAAATTTTTGCCCTCCGACCGTTGCACTTCTAGCGAAAAGAACTGCTTCATTTTTACCACGTTTTCGCTCTAGTAGCTCAAATACGGTACGATTATAAAGATAGGTGTAATAATTATGCATCTTAATCGGATCAGAACCGTCATAATAGGTTACATCTGTCGGTATTCTCTCTCCGAAATCCGTCTTAAAACAATCTACACCCATATCCAACAAACGCTCAAGCTTGGATGCAAACCAGCAACAAGCCTCCGGATTGGTGAAATCCACGATTGCCATGCCGGACTGCCACATATCCCATTGCCATACATCCCCATTTCGGCGTTTGATAAAGTAGCCCTGATCAGCACCTTCCTGAAACAGAGCAGATTCCTGTCCAATATAGCTATTAATCCAGACGCAAATCTTTAGTCCTTTTTCCTTCAGACGCCTTAGCATCCCTTCCGGATCAGGAAATACTCTGTTATCCCATAGAAAATCACTCCAATGGAACTCCTTCATCCAGAAGCAATCAAAATGGAATACCTTCAAGGGAATTCCCCGTCCGAGCATTCCGTCTACAAAGCTGTTTACGGTTACCTCATCATACTTGGTCGTAAAGGAGGTAGAAAGCCAAAGACCGAAGGTCCAGGCAGGAGGAATTGCAGGCTTACCGGTTAGATCTGTATACTTAATCAGTACATCCTTCATCGTAGGCCCATTGATAATAAAGTAATCCAGGCTTTCACCCGGAACACTGAACTGTACCTTCTTCACGCTTTCAGAACCCACTTCAAAGGAAACTCTCTCAGGATGATTTACAAAGACACCATAGCCCTGATTGGACAGATAGAACGGAATATTCTTATAAGTCTGTTCTGTTGAGGTTCCGCCGTCTTCATTCCAGATATCCACACTCTGACCGTTCTTTACGAAGGGTGTGAAACGTTCTCCCAGTCCGTAAACAAGCTCACCAACCGAAAGTGAGAGTCTCTCCCGCATAAAGGTGTCTGCCTCACTGCCGTCATCATATGCGAGACCCTTAAAATCCGCCTTGATGTAGGCAAGGTCCTTCAGACTGCTCTCCGTCAGCTTCTCTTCCCCACGTAAAAATGTCATTTTCCATTCTGCTTTATTGATTTCCACACGCAGCGTTCCACTGTATGCAATTAACAATTGTTCGCTCTCTTCGATCTCAAGTTTCCTGTCGCTTTGGCAATCTAATTCAAATTCTGGTGTCTTTGGCCTAACACCGAGATAATGTCTGCATTCAACTCTCAGCACCTCAGGCATCGGAGCTGTAATCTTAATAGTCAGAGTCACACCCCCGAGGGTATCCCCCCGATGATTAATGCGAAAGGTGGGGACACATAAGGTCACATTACCTTCCTCTTTCTTCACATAATAAACCTGGTTCGGCGAAAACACCTCTGTTCCCTTTTTTTGAAGCCAACATCCATTACTGAATTTCATTATTTACCTCCATTCCTTCGTATCTCCTTAAATTTTTCATACACTATTCCCAAACGAATTATAGTGAATTTTATCCTAATCTATCGGATAATGAAATGTTTTATTTTCGCATCTGAATGGCTTATTTCTTCCTGAATAAAAGGATATCCAAGTTCCGAAAACGGATCCGGGATATCCTTTTATCTCAATTATTTTTACCAACTCTTATATAATATCCAACTGTTCAAAAATATGATTATTCGCAATATCGTGCAGTATCCCCTTAGCCAGATATTTCTTCATAGTCTTCTTATCTGCCCATAGATATCGCTCATGTTCTTCGGATAAGGTAACCTGATCCGTAAAACCATGACACAGATAATTCAGAATAACGGTCTGACGGTTCTCTTTCGATTGAAAGGTGGAAGCATAAAGTAGCCGCTCAACCTTTACTGTCAAACCGACCTCCTCCATAATTTCACGCTTTAGACCAGTCTCAAGATCCTCACCGAATTCCAGCTTTCCGCCGACAAACTCCCAGGAGCCACTACCGGAGATTTCTCCATAGGAGCGTTGTATAATCAAAGCCTTCTGCTGATAGATTATGATTGCCTTTAGAGCTACTACAATCTTATTCTCCATCCCGCCTTCCCCCTTTGTTCCTATCCTTTCTTCTAATTCATATAGTAATACATTCTTTTCCAACCTGCAAGAAGTGATTTATATATTCTTTATTTTACTGATATTTCATCAAAATACTGTCTGATGATAGGATAACTTTCTTTCAGTCTTGGATGATAGTTTGGTTCATTCCAGGTATTCCAGGCAAACACAGACTCAGAATTCAGGATATCAATTGTTGCTGTTTCAGTTTTATCAGTCAATTGAACAGATACTCTTAGGCCATCTGTAACTCTGGTAGCGATCTGATCCCTACCCGGATTCTGGTTGGGAGTTTCATCCCAAAGAACCCTCATCTCGGAAGGGTCGGAGAAGTTTAGTCTTTGCCAAGGAATGCGGATACTTATCTTATTGCCATGCATAATCCAGTGGTGATAACTATTACCGGTTAATTCTCCATAATTTAAGAGACTGCCATTAAAAAATATCTCTGGTTGAGTCGTTTGGTCCTTCCAGGTATTTTCCTTGTTAATCAGTTGAAACAGTTCTTCAAACTCTCCCTGATCACTTTGATAGGAGGCATATCTTCCTTTGTATATATGATACCCTGGATGTACAAGCAGCTTTGCATTATCCTTAGACTCAAATTTCAGAACAAATTCTAACCCAAAAGGAACAAGGGCTTTTGACTCTTTTCCTATTCGGAATTCTCCTTTCTTCTTATCGTAAGTATCTAGACCAATGATTAGATTTTCTTTCGTAAGCTCCAAAGCTTCCTTTAAATTAATTTCTATATACAGATAAGCTTCATTTTGTGATAAGCTCACTTTTTCTATCTGATTACTTCCTGTCAGCTCATAAGAAGCTTTCGTCGGTTTGTTTGAATCCATAGCAAGAATTCCGTAATTCTGTTCAGGATCAATCGCATTGTGCCAAAACGCATGTCTTTCATAAGGGATCATATAGGGTTCTGTTGACCATGTCTTCTTTGCCCATTCATCCATCCATTCAAAGATTAGACCTCCCGCGTAGTTCTCCCTCTGAATTGCTTTCATCATACGGACGATACCCTCTCCCTGTTCCTGCTCAGTGACGCCTCCATGAGAATACCCATTCGGATTATTATGTGCACTTGCCATTCCCGTTGCAAGTCCAAACTCAGCAACCAGGGTCGGATATTTTTTTTGTATGGTCATAAATTCCTTAAGATATCCCCCATAACGGAACTCCCCCAGCTCATCCTGATAATTCGCATATTTTTTCTCTTCATTCATAAAGTCAGGATAATTAGGATAAATATGATATGCACCGAAGAAACCCGCCAAAAGTTCTTTACTGGTATCAATTCTGTTGATATCAACAATTGCACTATCATTATATTCCAGAGCTTTATTACCTGCATCGTTCCATTCTGTGTCATGCTCCATAGCATCAAGTGTTGGCCAGGAAACGATAGCGGTCGGATGCTGCCATTGATATTGATCCATTTCATATTGGGCTAGGAAGTCGCAATTCTTAGCCAGCCACCCCTCGGTTGCATTTGCTTCTTTACCTGAGGAAATATATCTGCCATAATACTTATAATGTAGATTACGTTCATTGGTTGCTATCACCTCTTGAGGTTCCAGCTCTCTTCCGACAAGATACCCCAGGACATACTCAGATACGTCAGTTGAATAAAGTCCATAGGCTCTACCCGTACGTTTCGAAATTTTAGCATTTCCATGGATTGCATCAATCACATATCTAATCTCCTGCTGGTAGTTCTCGACATAGTCCTTTGCAAGATAATCATTATCCTTTGGGCTCTCCTCCGGCCAGATTTCCTGAAAAAGCCACAGTGTATTGTCCGGATGTCCGCTGTTATAATAATCCAGTGCTTGGTAGAAGGCAGGGGGCAGTAATGTATATACTCTGATGCTGTTGGCATTCATTCCTGCTATCTGTTCAAGCCACTCGTAATATATTTCTTCATCCGACGGGAACTCTGTAAACCACTTTCCGGGCAATGCAGCGCCAAGATTTACACCCTTAATAAAAATGTCTTCCCAATGATCTCCTCGCATCACTCGAAACCCCTTACCTTCGGCCATTGCCTTTACCTTGATTTCTTCCTTGGGAATAGGCTCTTCTTTATTCCGAGCAACCTTCTGAATTATTTTCTTCATCAACGGGACATAAAGCTTCCAGTAGAATATTTCACTAGAATCTTCGCTACCGATAATGACCCTCTTTATGCTATCCATGCCCTCATATTTTGTATTTGCTGATAAATGAGAATGCTCTGCGAAATCACCGGCAAAGTAATAGGAGTGAAACATCTGGCTATCATATTTTATGATAGCCGGAAAGATGCCAGAAAGCCCAAGTCGGTTCATCCTCTCCTGACCCTTTCGAGTCAGTTCCATATGATAATTGGCAACGGCTTCCCTTCCTATTTTGGGGCTCACAATCTCAAACCAATATTGATAAGGGATGCTTTTTTTGATCCCAAACTCTTGATAAAAGCCTTGGGTAAATTCGATATTCATCCCATCCTTATTAATATCCTCCCCCTCTATCAATACCTCGATCCTGCCCTCCTCAGAGATCAAAACATAACCGGCACCGATAAAATTCCAGGCCTTGTTGGTTATATTCTCATATTGACTGATAATTCCCTGCGGAACCTCAACTCCTTTATTAAGTTCTTTGAAATAAGTTCCTCTCCAACCACTCCATTTGATACCGAAGATGTTTTCTAATTGTTCTCTTTCCGTCTGAGCTGTAGATTCCTCAAGAATATTAAATTCTCCAATGATTGTATTTCCATTTCCAAGATTATATTTTAATGACGACACATCAGAAGCCGTAATTCCTCCGTAGATTAAATCCTCCTCGGAGCCATCAATCGGTGCATAGCCATCTGAAGCATAGACTCCGTATGCATCAGTAAGATAGATTAGATCAGGAGCGACACTGGTTTGAGGAAGATTTCTGACTTTATATTGACTATTTTCCTTAGGAAAAAAGCCGTAATAATCTTCCTCTGAATGATATAATTTATTATTCTCAGGGTATGACACTTTCATATGATCAAGAACCCAGGTTATCCCTCCGTGCTCCTCATTCTCCTGGTCTGGTACCGTCTTGTCAAGAACCCATATATTCAGCGGTATCTTTCTTTTTAACTGCCATACACAGAATGGTCCGAGGATTCCAACTATCAGTGTAATGATCGCTGAAACAGTGACAAAATACCATATACTTTTCTTCATTGATACCCCTCCGATCATAACTATTTCGTTATTTTGATTTTACCATATTTGACACCGTTTGACAATTTTTGTTCTCTTATTCTGAAGGCTTTATGAAATAAATCCTATAAACACAAAAAGAGAAAGGTCAGCATACTATGCCAGTCCTTTCTCTTTCTAGATACTCATATATTGCAATACTTCTACACAAATTACTAAAGATTAAAAGAAACAATCCGTATTAATATGATATCTTCCGTTCTTCTCATCAGCACCGATACCGCTAAGTATCAGCAGGAACAACGGAAACGTCTGTATCCAAAGCAATGTCAGATCTGTTGCACCGTGAACCAGTGCTGCTGCGGTAACCGCGAGAATTAATCCGGTAATTACGATATTCTTGTCCTCAAAACGCGATTTCAGTAAGGAGAGATAATATCTGCCCAGAAACCACAAAAACATCAGAGTACCGACAATGCCGAAGTTTAACAGCATATCGAGATAGATGCTATGAGAATGTGGTATCAAATTTCCTTGATACGCAGCATGAAACAAGTAGGAAAAAGACATAAATCCATGCCCGAACCAGGGATTAGCCTTAATCTGTCGAACAGCCAGCTCCCAGATCTGTAGCCGGATATTTAAGGTATCATTCGCATCCGATAATCGTGGAATGATATGCAGGTTCAGCAAAAAGATACATACCGCTCCTAGCGCTGCTGCAGAAAGCCATAAAGTGAGAAGGCGATATTTTTTAAATACGATTAAGAGTACCGTCACCCCGACAAAAACCTCAATCCATACAAACATGCTTTTGCAAAGATACATACTTACAACATTCGCAATTCCTACAATATAATAAAACCATTTGTTTTCCTGTCCGGTCAGAAGTTTATATGCACAGATGATCAATACCATTCCGGTTATTGTCCCAAAATAATTCGGATGGGAGAAAACCGAAGCGATTCTGTGGCTATGTCTGCCATCCAATAAGGCATTCATGATAAATTCTATTAAAGCATAACCGGTACTCGTCAAACTAACGGCACAGATCATGTGCAGGGTTCTTTCGTAAAGCTCTTTTGTCATAACACTGCGAATGAATAATCCGAGTACTACTGCCAGTATCATGGCTATTCCTACAACCACTCCCATCCAGTTACGATAGATTAAGGGTATCATCAGGATATATCCAAAGAAAAGTTTCAAAACCCCCGAACCCCGATGTACAAATATTAATTGTCTGGTGTATTTATTGGCTATGATGTAGACCGACAGAAAAGTCAATACAATCGCGGTTAATATATAGGGTAAGAATACAGAAATTGCTGTAAAGGTTATAATATTCGTATAAGTAAGTGACAGTTCTATCCGCCGTTTTAGTGCTATATGTTCTATGCTAGTCGCCTTCCTTCCAAGTAAGTCCATGCTCAGTTATTTTCCGTCAACACCTTTAGTTTCATGCTTTTGCCAGTAGCAATTTATGACGCCCCCGTGTACAAGGATGTATTTTAGCACATAATAACAAACGAGGCAAGGTTTTTTATTAACAAATACATTTTTGATATGCAAATTCACCAATGAATGCTAAATATCGGCTGCCTGATAGAGACAATCGGCATTCTTTCCTTGAATTATGTCCTGCTATAATTCCTCAAATATTGCGAAATATAAATATAATATGATATAGTCTGAGAGAGAAAGGGTCCGGCTGATTTGATCAGCCGGACCCTTTCTCTCTCTCATTATGATATCTCATATACTTTATTATTTATGATCGGTATTAAACCCGCTTCCAGCGGTCTGCTGAAATAAAAGCCCTGGATATAATCACAATGCGACCATTTCAAACGTTCAACCTGATCTAGAACTTCAATGCCCTCAGCAACCACTGTTAGCCCAAGACTATGTACCAAAGAAATCAGACTATCAATCACTTTACCATTCTCATGTTCCAAAAATTTCATGCTTAATGACCGGTCGAGCTTTACGACATTAATCGGAAGGAAGGTTAGATAATTCAGGGAGCTATAACCTGTGCCAAAGTCATCAATGGATATTCCGATGCCCAGTTCCCTGAGTTTTCTTAAAAAGGACAAAGCGGCCTGTTGATTTTCAAGCATAGCATTTTCCGTAATCTCTATTTCGATCAGCTCAGGGTCTACTTCGTTCTGCTCAAGAAGCTCTCTCAAAAACTCGATATATTCTTTGTCATGCAGCTGATACGTTGAGAAATTGATTGACACAGGCTTGACCTCCAGTCCTTCCTTTCTCCACTCTGTAATCTGCTTGACTACCATCATGGTGACGATTCGGCCAATCTTTACGATACTGCCGTTCTTTTCTACGATATTGATAAAGATACCGGGTGATACATTATACTCCTTTAGTCGAAGTAATGCTTCATAAGCATGGATCTGACCCGTCTTAATGTCGACTCTTGGCTGATAGACAACGGTAAAGCCATCCTTCTCAATTGCTTCCATCAGCAGTTGCTCTATGTTTGCCTTGTTCCGCTGTTCTGCCATCATGGCTGAATCGTAAAGCTGATATCCATTTTTACCAGAATCCTTGACGGAATACATCGCAAGATCCGCATTTGCTACCAGCTGATTGACATCCCTGCTATCCAGAGGCAACAGGGAAACTCCCATACTGAAACGAATTACAATATCGATCTGATCCACTTGAAGCTTATCATCAAAGATATGACAGATCTCCTCAAGCGTCTGCTCAAGGTTAGGATAGTTATCCCTGCATTGCAGATAAAGAAGAAATTCATCACCACCAAAACGCGAAATAAAGATATCATAACCCGCCATCTCCTGGAGTCTTTTTGCTATTCCCTCGAGCACTCTGTCACCAAATACATGTCCCTGAGTATCATTGATTCCTTTAAAATCATCAATATCAAGCAAAATAACTGCTCCACTGCTTCCTTCCTCCACCTTCCTAGCCAGAAAATCCATAAAGCTTCGCCGGTTAGGAAGACCGGTCAGTGGATCATGATACGCAAGATAATTAATATATTCCTTTTGTTGGTCAATCTCCTCCAGTTGAGCCATTAGCTCTTCCTCCGAAGAAACAAGCTGATCATTTTTCTCCTGAAGTTCTTTATGCTGAAGCCTCATATCGTCAAAGAATGTATAAATTTTCTCCATCAGGGTATTCATGGAGCTTACCACATGCGTAAAGGGGTTATCTGACGATACTTTTACCTTCAGCTTCGTATTCTGCCTGATATCCAGATTGATGATTTCTTCATCAATTGTATTTACCTGGGTCATTAGCTCATGATAATTCAAATGAAGCTTTACCAGGGAGTTCGAGACACGACCGATCTCATCTCCCCGCCTTGCATAGGCCTGCAGCTTAATGTCATCCTCTGGATTAAACTCATAGTCTGTCATATGGTTTATGACTGATGCAATCTTTAGGATAGGATCTGTGATATACTTAGATAGGACATACAACTGAAAAATAATGATTAGCAGGGTTACTGTAAAAATACCAAGGAGAATAGCTGTAACAATGCGTGCATTCTCGAGTATTTCTTCTTTATTTACGATTGAAATCATATGAAGCCCGCTTTTTTCCGAAGTAATTAAATTCACCTGGCTGACGGCATTGCCTATTGTTGTCTCGAAACTGATCTGTTTTGCGGTCTCCAATTGTTCAAAGCCCGGAAGTCCAATTCTGGTCGGAGTCTCAAGAAGCCAATCTTCATTTTGGGGACTAACCATTATCTTATGATTAGGACTCATAATCAGAATATATCCGGTTTTTCCGATTGTTATCCTTTTTAAAGCAGAAGTTATTTCAGAAAGCTTTACGGAAATACCAGCAACACCGATTACCTGCTCATCCCTCTGGATCGGCTTTGTGAAGCTGACGACAAGCTCCTTTGTGATGTTTGTCTGATATGGCTCTGATATCATCACCTGTTTCTGATGAATGGTATTCTCATACCATGGTCGGAGTCTAGGGTCGTAGCTTTGAGACGGTTTGAAGGAGGGGTATTCCATGTAGCCGCCGTCTTCCGTTCCTATAAAAAGAAAATTGATGGTTTGATGACTCTCTTTTAAGATACGAAAGCCTTCTGCAATAGATTTTTCTATCTCAGAAGGAGACACCTTCCCGGCATTGTTCCGGTAATCTGTAAAATTCATCAAATGTCCCTTTGCGTTTTGAACTTCATCCATGGAAGTGATCATATTTACCTCCTCTTCCATATCAGAAATCAAAGATCGCTCTATTAGTTCTTCCGCCTGCATCAGAGATTGGCCGGAGGTCATAAGACTATTCTCATACAGCCACTGACTTAAGAACGAATTCATGTAAAGTCCACCTAATACATATGGGACAAGACAACCGATCAATATAGCTAAAATAAGTTTTCTTCTGACAGAATTTCTGATTCTCACGTTGTCTCCTTCCACTATGGTCCTCTTTTCAGTATAATCTCGTTCCCAAAGAGTATAATCATCCGTACCGAAGCCTTCAGAATATAAAGCATTAACATAGTTAATATTTTACCACATTTGTCTTAAAAAGGAAATCTTTCTTACTATATTTCTTTCATTTTCGAGCATATTTTTATCTTTCATCAGACTACATTTGAAGGAAAAGTTGATGTACACTTAAATCCTCTGTTAGTTCCGGATGGAAGGCAGTGGTCAGCATATTACGTTGCCTTGCTGCAACCACTTGACCTTTCACCGTGGCCAATATCTCTACTCCATCTGATTGAACAACCTCAATATAAGGTGCTCTGATAAAGGTCATCGGAATATTACCCAATCCATGAAAATAATCAACGGTGCGAAAGCTACCCAGCTGTCTTCCGTAGGCATTTCGCTTTACTCTGATATCCATGGCTTCCAGATACCTGTTGTTGTCATTGGATATTTCCTTGGCCAATAAGATCATTCCGGCACAGGTACCAAAGACCGGCAAGCCTTCTGCTATCATCTGTTTTAATATAGTCATCATTCCGAGTTCTGTCAGTAGCTTACCGATTACAGTACTTTCCCCGCCGGGAAGAATCATGCCGTCAAAGCGTTGTTTCAGTAAATCATTCTGTTGCCGAATTTCAATGCCTTCTGCCCCAAGTGCTTCGACCGCTTTTCTATGTTCTGCAAAGGCTCCCTGCAAAGCCAATATTCCTACTTTCTTCATGGTTATATGCCCCTTTGAGCCATTAAAAGTTCAATCTCCTGCTCATTAATTCCAACCATCGCTTCCCCCAGCTCCTCTGATAATTCTGCCAGAAGCTTCGGATTATTATAATTCGTAACTGCCTGTACGATTGCTCTTGCTCTTTTAGCCGGATTACCCGATTTAAAAATACCGGAACCAACAAATACTCCCTCTGCTCCCAGCTGCATTAAAAGTGATGCATCCGCCGGAGTCGCAACACCTCCCGCCGCAAAATTGACCACCGGAAGTCTGCCTGATTGATGAACAGAACATACAAGCTCATAGGGGACCATCAGTTCCTTTGCCGCCTGGAACAGTTCATCCTCACGCATATTGGCAAGCTCTCTGATCTGCTGCATGATTTTACGGAGATGTCTTACGGCCTGTATCACATCACCGGTACCGGGTTCCCCCTTTGTTCTGATCATGGATGCTCCCTCATTGATCCGTCTGAGGGCTTCGCCAAGATCCTTGGCACCGCAGACGAACGGAACCTTAAATTTCGTTTTGTCGATATGGAAGGTATCATCCGCCGGCGAAAGCACCTCGCTTTCGTCAATATAATCGATATCGATGGCCTCCAGAAGCTGTGCCTCCGCAAAATGCCCTATTCTAACCTTTGCCATCACAGGAATACTTACCGCCTCCTGAATACCTTTGATCATCTTTGGATCACTCATTCTGGATACTCCACCTGCAGCACGGATATCTGCCGGTATCCGTTCCAATGCCATAACAGCACAAGCACCTGCTTCTTGTGCGATTCTTGCCTGTTCCGGTGTCGTTACATCCATTATGACGCCCCCCTTTAGCATCTGCGCTAAATTCTTATTCAACTCATATCTTTCGCTGATTGTCAGACTCATTTTATGACTCCCTTCGTTTTCTCTTGAATTTTAATAAAATATGCCTTATTATATTACCAGTCTGGTTATATCTAAAGTATCAGAAACCACAAACTTAATGGTATCAGTTTGAAATGAACGATTATGTACAGAAAGGAAGGGTTTATGGAATTAATAACACCCATTCTAAAGACAGACAGCAAATTACCGATTTATCAGCAGCTGTACAGCTTTTTAAAAAAAGAAATACAGTCCGGCACCATTTCCTTTGGTACCAAACTGCCCTCCAAACGTAAGTTGGCCTCCTATCTGGGTATCAGCCAGAACACTATTCAGTCCGCCTATGATCAGTTAATCGAAGAGGGTTATGTCAAGGCGAAAGAAAAGAAAGGCTTTTTTGTATGTCAGCTGGATCATCTTCAGCATTTGATGTTAACACCTGCAAAAGAGTCCACTCCTACCATCGATTCTCAGGCAGCAACCTATGATTATTCCTACCATGGAGTTGATATTCCTACATTTCCCTTCGTTATCTGGCGCAGGTTAATGAAAGAAGTAATCAATGAATATGATCAGGAGCTACTCGTTCCGGGTGATTCTCTCGGTGATGGCAAGCTTCGCAGAACCATTGCCGTATATCTGCATCAGTCCAGAGGAGTAAACTGCGAAGCTCAGCAGATCATCATCAGTTCCGGCACAGAAATGCTGTTCCAGTCATTAATCCAGCTTTTTGGAAAGGATTATATCTATGGAATTGAAAATCCCGGATACGAAAAGCTAAATCAGCTATTTTCCGGTAATCAGGCGAGCTTTTGCGCAATACCGATCGACGATTACGGTATGCAGCCTGAATATATTCAAAAAAGTAATGTTAATATATTATGTATTACACCTGCCCACCAATTTCCCTCTGGGCAGATCATGCCGATCAACAGAAGAATTCAACTACTGAACTGGGCGAATCAAGCTTCAGACCGGTACCTTATCGAAGATGATTATGACAGCGAATTTAAATACAGCGGAAAGCCGATTCCTGCCCTGCAAGGTCTTGATACCAATGAAAAAGTTATTTATATGGGCAGTCTGTCAAAATCCCTTTCCCCTACACTTCGTGTTAGTTATATGGTTCTGCCGAACCACTTAATGAAACGATATCACGAAAATTTGTCCTATCTTCTCTGTCCGGTTCCGATCTTCGAGCAGAAGGCGTTGCGCAGATTTATCGAAGATGGTTATTTTGAACGACACCTAAATAAAATGAGAAATATTTATCGCAGAAAACGCGAAATATTGACCGATACTATGATTATGGCGGGCTGTCCCATCACTATCCTCGGAGCTGATGCCGGTCTGCATGTCATGGTAACAGTAGATAATCATATGTCAGAAGAACAATTGATAGCCTCTGCATTACAGCAGGGAGTAAAAGTATATGGCAGTTCAAAATACTATTATGATAAAGCCTTTTTGCCTAAAAAGCCGTCCATTATTCTCGGATATGCCGTAATATCAGAAGATAAAATCAGAGCCTCCGTACCCAGATTGTTAACCGCCTGGTTTCCGGAGCACTTCTCTGACGAAGGTAATTGTGAAATTCGTGTCAATAGCCCACATGCTGATGCAATTCCACGAGAAGCATGTTATAATTAATTTAAATCAGTTACAAGTCAGAATAAAAGATATCTCAACTCTTCCAGAAGGAGGAATGTGTCCATGAAATCGAGCCAAATCAAATCCACTCGCATCCTATATTATACGATCTTAGCTTTGGCTGCGATTCTGGTACTTAGTTTAGGATGGCAAGATCATAAACGGGTTAATTTTACTCATGAAACACTTTTTGGCCTAAATGATGGATGGCTATATATTGCACCGGACGGCAGCAGTACGCAAGTTGACCTTCCTGCTAACTTAGGTACTCATGGCTCGCGAAGTGTCATACTGATGCATCAGCTGCCTTATCACATGAAGCAGGTCAACGCAGTCGGGATTCTGACAGATAACCAAAGCCTGACCGCATATCTTGACGGAAAGCAAATCTATTCCCGCCAAGCTCTCCCTGACCGTGGACATTTATTCAATCTTCCTATGGGTACTATCTGGGATATCATATACCTTCCGGATAAAGTCGGAGGGAAGACACTCACTTTGGTTTTCGAATCAAAATATCGTGATAAAGCAGGAAAAATCGGTGATATTCATTTCGGAACAAAAGCTTCCATTCTGATTCATAATATGAAATCTTACGGCTTAGGCTTCCTACTTTCCATCCTGATTTCCATTCTGGGATTCCTTATGCTGGGAATCTACCTGATCATCAGAAAACTGATTGGTACTGGAAAATCAATTTATTATCTGGGTTGGTTCTTCCTTCTGTCCTCTATCTGGTTGTTGACAGAAAGTAATCTGTCCCAGTTGTTTATCAGTAATCCGATGGTCATTTCAGCCCTTTGTTACCTATCCCTGCTTACCCTTCCTCTTCCTCTTCTGTTCCATATCAGTGAACTGGAGGGCTATCATTATAGGACCAGCAACAGAGCTCAAATTGATGTAATTCTAGCCAGTGATATCATAATAATCCTACTGCAATTTTTTAACATTGCGGATTTTCATGAAACTCTAGTGCCTTATCGCATCATTTTGCTTATCGTTTTTGCCGGAGCAATGATTACATTATGGATTTCACTGGTCAAACACAAAGAAAAGAACCTTAAGATTATCACTTATGGCATCACCTTATTATTTATTTTCAGTTTCCTGGAATTTTTAAATTATGAATTTCAATTCTTCTCCGGAACCGGTATTTTCTTCCGGATCGGACTATATTTTTTCTTATTTCCTCTCCTTGCAGATGGAGTTAAGAAAGCAATTGACGTGATTAAACTAAGCGAAACCGCATCAAGATATAAGCTTCTGGCTACCAGAGATCCTCTGACGAATTGCAGAAGTCGCAGCAAATACATGAGCGATATGGAAAAGATTGATTTGAGCAAGAATATTACCATATTCATGGCTGATATGAATAATATGAAGGAAGTGAATGATACCTTAGGACACCATGCCGGAGATGAAGTTGTCATCCTTTGCAGCCAATGTCTGATGAAGGTTTTTGGGCACAGAGTATACAGAATCGGAGGAGACGAGTTTCTTTGTATTGAGTACGATCTCTCCCTCAGCGATATTAAATACAAATTGGCGGCTTTCACGATGGAAAGCGAAAGAATCAATGCAGAAGGTCCCTATCTCATCGATGTATCGATTGGATATGCTACCTATGATCAAACACTGGACTCTACGATTTATGATACCGTAAATCGAGCGGATGCCATGATGTATCAGATTAAGGATAAGCTGAGGGAGCTCCGTTCAGCTCATTTCTAATACTCCTCCAGTTCGGAAGAAATTGACTCATGTAGCTTTTAAATACATGATTATGACTATGCTCCAGCAAATGGACCAATTCATGTACCAGAACATACTCCAAACAGCTGGGGGATTTCTTGACAAGCTGCAGATTGAGGCAGATCTCCTTTTTCTGAATATGGCAGGTTCCCCAGCGTGTTTTCATATCTCTAATATGGAAGGCATTCGCTTTCACACCAATCCTTTCTTCCCAGCCCGCAAGCAGAGCTGGGATCTCCTGCTCCAGAGCCTTCTTATACCAGGTATGCAGCAGTTTTTTCCGCTGCTCCCTGGTACTTTGCTTCTTCACGTAAAGAAGGATTTCTTCCCCTGATACTTCTACCTTTCCTTTTCCGTCCGTCTCTTTCAAGACCAGGCGATAAGCTTTTCCCCAGAGATAGATTTCTTCTCCGGTCACATAATCCTGCTCCTGGTGGGTGTTCCGATTCATCAGCTTTTCCTGTTGAAGCCTGATCCAGGTAAGTTTCAATCGGATAAATCTTTCTATCTCTTCCTCTCTCATCCTCATAGGAGCTGATACAGATACCCTCCCATCCGGAGGAAGTATTCTTAAATACATATTCTTAATCCGTTTTCTCTCTAAGGTAATGGGTATTCTGTCTATCACGATCTGTTTCATTCGGTCTCCCTTATTGCTCTGCTTTCTTCTTCTTATAAGTGCGCTTCCGTTTGATAACAGGCTTACCCTCCTGGGCTTTTAAAGTAGTCGCGATCTCTTTATCTGCCTTTAGGGTAACCCACATGGAGCTTCCACCCTTACCGTCTGATTTTATATCAAGAAAATCAAATTTTCTTAAGAATTTAGATAGCTTTGTATCCCCGTAGTTTCGAACATCAAAATCAGGATATCTCTTGACCAGTCTGCTTCCGAGTTCGCCCATATTCATTCTCTGATCTGCTTCGTCGACCTCATTCATCATCTTCAGAATGGCCGTCTTAATGTTATCTAAATCTGTATTTTCTTTCTTACTTTCTGATATGCTCTTACTTTCTTCCTTGGTCTTAGTTGCTTCCTGCTTATTCTCGAACTCCATGCTCTTCTTCTCAGCTTCTGCCAGTACATCAAGATACTTAAATTGGTTACAGGCTGCAATAAAGGGTTTAGGAGTCTTTCTTTCTCCCATACCCACTACCAGCATTCCTGATTCGCGAAGACGGGAAGCCAGCTTTGTAAAGTCGCTGTCACTGGAGACGATACAGAAACCCTCGACGTTGCCGGAATACAGGATATCCATGGCATCAATGATCATTGCAGAGTCCGTGGCATTCTTTCCTACCGTATAGCCATACTGCTGAACCGGTGTAACTGAATTCTCCAACAGGACATCCTTCCAGGATACTGCAGCGGGCTTTGTCCAATCTCCATAGATACGTTTATACGTAGCTACTCCATAATTCGCAATCTCATCCAGTATATATTTTATATATTTTGCGGACACATTGTCAGCATCGATTAATACAGCAAATCTCTTCTCTTCAAACATTACATTCCTCCATGTTATTATATTCTCTTATCGATCTCTTCGGCAGGTGCCTCTTATGAATGTCCTCTAATATTCCTTTTTCAACACTTTTTCTATAAAGACCCTGACTATGACATCATCAAACTCCAGTCCTGCATTTTTCTTTAATTCCATTACTGCCTCCTCAGGACTTTTCTTTTTACGGTAGGAATAGTCTCCGACCATATTTTCATAAGCCTCTGCAATATGCAGGATCTTAGCCTTCCTTGGGATGTCAGAATCATGGAGTCCATAGGGATATCCTTTCCCATCAATTCTTTCATGATGGGCCAGGACATATTCTGCAAGCTCTGCGAATTCATTTACCGAACGAAGGATATGATAGCCAATCTCCGGATGGCGCTTTATCTCTTGCCAATCCTCCTCAGTCAGCTCTATGGTTTTATTTAATATGTCCTTATTAATTCCTATTTTTCCTATATCATGCAACAGTCCAGTCAAACCCAGCTCATCGACATCATCCGAATCCATACCAAGAGCAGTACCCAGCTCCTTGCATAAAGTACTGACTCTCTCGCAGTGCTGTTGTTCCCAGATACATTTTTCATAAAGGCTTTGAGTGATCAACTTGATCGTATCACTTTTATAGCTCTTCCCTTCCAGCATCTTTCGACGATACATCGCATCCTCGGCTTGTTTATAGATATCGTCAAACTCCTCTGTTAGCATATATTTAGTCTTCCATCCGAAAGAAACAGAGAGTCTGACATTATCCACCATAGTATTGGACATAATATTCTGAATTCGTTCAACTATTCTTTCCGCTTGAATTGAGTTTGTTCGGTGAAGGAGAAGAACAAATTCATCTCCTCCGATCCGTGCAATCACATCTCCGGAACGGCACTCCTTCTTCAATATATCTGCGATTGCAACAAGCATCCGGTCCCCAAAGACATGACCAAAGGCGTCATTGGTCAATTTCAAACCATTGACGTCTGCCATGACCAGGGTTATGGGATAATTGCCTTCTGAATTGATGTTCTTCAGTTCTTCCTCGTAATAACGACGATTATACAATCCTGTCAGTTGATCATGATAGCTTAAGTACAATACTTCTCTCTCGTATTGTTTTCTGCTCTCAATATTTCTACTGATCCCGACGACCTCAATCTCATTACTCTGGTTGCGCCTGAGCCGCGCCGACATCTCAGACCAGATTGCCTTACTATTTTTACACAAAATCCTGGCTTCGATCATCGTACTTTTTGTCGTATTCGGATTTTTCATAAAGTCCTTCAATGCATCATCAAAAGCATCACGAATCACAGGAAAATATTCCGGATCGACCATATCCTCCAAGGTCTGTCCCATAGACTCCTCTACAGTATAACCGCGGAGCATCTGAATCGTAGGGCTGACATAGGTGAAGCGTTTGGAGGTAAGGTTATATACCCAGATCGCATCGGAGGTTGTTTCCGTCAATAGACGATACTTCGATTCACTCATACGGAGTGCTTCTTCATTCTCTTTTCGTTTTGTAATATCGATGCCGATACCCAGCGTTCCCAGGATACTTCCATCCTCTTTAAATAACCTTGTCTTCACAGTTTCAATAATATGCTTTTTCCCATCCTTGAAAGTGATTTCTTCCTCATAGCTTCCCTGAAATCCCTTTTGCATCACATCCTCATCAGTGAGTCCGGAAAGCAAGAGTTCTTCCTTCGTCATTGCATAATTCTCGAACATATATCTGTTATAAAAATCCGGCTCTTCCCCAGGATAATTGATGTATATGCTAACCGGTGCATTATCCATGATTGTCTGCAGCAAAGTATCATTTCTCTTTAGTGATTGTTCAAGCTCAATTCGATCCGAGATATCTCTTGCCGCACAATAAATATATTCGCCCTGGACATTGCCCTTCAGTTCAATGTAGTGATATCTGCCATCACTTGAGCGAAAACGTGCTGTGAGAAGGAACTTTCCGTTCATTTGATCTATGCTATCAATCAATTCAGCCATCTTATCAACATCCTCAGGATGAATATAATTTAGAATTGAGTTATTCTTCAGTTCCTCCACAGCAAATCCGAATACATTTTCCCACTCCTTATTCATTCTGATTAGCTTTCCGGATCTTTCGGCAATAAACATCAGATCAAGATTTAAATCGAAGAATTTTTCATAAATATCAGTCTGTTTCATTTCCGGTATACTCTGTTGCATATTGTTTGGCTGTTCACTGTTGGTACCATTCGTCATTTTCTCTTTATCCATGCAGCACCTCTCTGACTGGCAAAAGAATTTATCCGTAGTGATTTTGTTAAGAACTGTTCCTATTCTTATTATACCTCTTCTTTTACTGACTGCATAGAAAAAAGTATCAATATACCGACACTTTCGGTACCTGTTTTATAGGTATTGTCTTAAGAAAAAAGTACACCTCTGATTAGCATTGTTGAAAGTGGCAATACTGCTGACCAGGAGGTGTATTTATGATTACATTTATGAAAAATAACAGTATAGAGATTATGCGAAAAAAATTGCTTCTATTATATGCTCTGAATGTCAGTGATATCCTTTTTACTCTATTCCTGCTTCAAACAGGTTATTTTAAGGAAGTAAACATCCTTATGTCAGGTGCCGTAAAAAATCCGGTAGTCAGTCTGATCCTTAAAATCATATTACCTGCTTTCCTTCTATATTATATGTACCGCCAGCATCTTACTGCAGAGGAGGAACAACGGAAAGCATCTAATGTTGCTGTGAATATATCCCTCTCCATCTACAGCTTTGTAAATATTACTCATCTGGTCTGGCTTGTATTGCTTCCGTTTCTGATTTACTACCAATTATAACTTCATTATGAATTCAGATTTGGGAGTTCCTTTATATAAGCCAGTAACTCCTCAAAGCCCCCTTGAGTCATTCCGGAAATATCCTCCCCATCAGGACAGATCAGGCAATCCTTTAGCAGGAAGACCTCCATGCCTAATTTTGCTGCACACATATCCTCCCGAACATCATTTCCTATCATGATACATTCGGCAGGTTGCTTCCCGCATAGTTGAAGGATTTCGTTATAATATTCCAGATTGGGCTTACAGTATGAGCTGTTCTCATAGGTAGTGATACGCTCAAAGTCCGAAGGGTGAAGCCCTGCCCAGCCAAGCCTGGCATGGGTTGCCACCTGCGGAAACAAAGGATTGGTTGCCAAAATCAGAGTATAGCCCTTCTCCTTCAGTAAACGGATACATTCCGGCACCAACGGATGTCTCGAGGTTGCAGCTCTTGCTGCTTCAAATTCATTTCGATAAAAATCGTCGAACTTATCCTCCAGTTCTCTTGCTTCCTCCCCCATGACAGCACAGAATACACTCCAGAAACGTTGTTCATTGGTCATGGTTCCATCGTTCTCTATCATAGCCTTCGTCCCAATCCATACCGTTTTCGTCAATTCCTTCGGATCAAAGCCAAGCGGGATGAATTTCATAGACAATGCCCTAAAATACGTATTTAAAAAATGCTCCTGATCCGGCATTGGTAACAGAGTACCGTCCAAATCAAAAATAAATGTGTTTACCATTTCTTCCTCCATGCTGAAGTTTTTTATTCATGTTATCAGATATCCCCGAAAATAGCAAATCCTATAAATAAAAATAGAGGGATTCCAACAGATAAGTAAGCTCTCTTTCCTTCGCACAGCGATAAAGGAATTTCTTTAAGGGGGCTATAGACTGCTGTCCACTCCGGAAAGAATTCAGAAAACGTTCAAAGCGCTCTTTTTCCCTGTTTTCAGAAGCGAAGCTTCCTGTAAACTTTTTTTCAGGAGCGATGCTTCCTGGAATCATATTGTCGGTCATAGGGCTGTTGAAAGCAAGACTTCCGGCCACAGGGTTTTCGATAATAGCCCTGCTGATATATCCCCAGACATGCTGAGCTGCATTCACTTCAGCTCCGGTATCCTGCGGCAGGGACAGAGCTGTTTCCACAAGCTGATAAAATTCCATGGCTGCCTCAGCAGATTTATCCTTAAGCAGTTCCCTAATCGACTGATATGCCCTTGCAGAGCGACTGAGTACAAGATATTTATATCTTGCCCATTCTGCTTCCAGCTGTACTGCTTTCGCTCGTTCGGTCAGGTGTATACATTTGAGTGCGGACAGGTTTTTATCCTTTACCTCCAGCATGATATCCGGCTTTGGATTAGGTAATCGTCCATAAAATTCAAGAAATGCTCCTGAAAGAATTGTATCAGAATGACTTCCCGGATGAGCACCCGCCTTCTGCTGTGAATAATGGATTTTCTGAGGTCCGTCCTTCTCCTTCCAGGTAGATTGACAGTTTCTAATCCATTCCTGTTCTTCTTTCTTCTCCCGTGGCATATTCAGACTATGATGCAGGTTATCAAATACGACGGGGCTGCCGGTATACTCTGAGATTGTGAGAACCTCTTGGATGTTATAATTCTTTTCGTCATTCTCCAGAATCAGACGTCGTCTTACCTCTCCCGGAAGCTGCCAGAATTCCTTGATAAATCGTTCCATTGCTTCCTTCTTGTTTCCATAGCTTCCACCGATATGCAGAACAAGCTTGCTGCTTTCTTCAGTCTGCAGAGCATCCAGAATCCGCGCATGATAAACCAGTTCTTTGATTGCTTTATCAACCACCCCAATATCCGGAGAGTTAAGAACTGTATACTGACCCGGATGCATTGATACACGGATACCGTGATCCTTGATTTTCTTGCCGATATTCCTTAAGGTCGGATCATATTCCTCCCACCAGCTGATTTGGTTCAAAGGATGGGAGCCAAAGGGGATCAGATCCGAGCTGATCCGAAACAGCTTAATTCTATTCCTAATATTATAGTCAAGCATTGCTTCCAGTGCAGTGAGATTACTTGCGATAAGCTCTCTCAGCTTCTGTGGTGTGGCACTGCTAAGCTTGCATTTAGTAAGTCCGGTGTTTTCCGTTCCTATTGTCAGGCATGCATAACCGATTGACATAAGCCCTCCTTTTGTATCAATGAACTATTCTTTATTCTTTTTATTCTCCTTTTTCGGTATGCTTCCTTCCAGAGCCTTGGTCTGTATATATTCTTTGACATTGCTTCGGCAGGCAAAGATGATGATAACGGCATATCCCAAAGAAAAATATACCAGAAGTAAAGAAAAGTCAGCAAAGAACAGCTCCAAAGGAAATACCAGTATGGCAAACAGACTGGTTACCGTATATCTTCTAACGAATGGGTACAGCAGCAGGCATGTTCCGAAAAGCATAAGAATCAACAGTGGCTGATAAGTCAATAGTGCTCCGAATATCGTTGACATTCCCTTCCCACCGCGAAATCTTAATTGAAAAGGAAAGACATGTCCAAGTAAAACCATGAAAATACAGGATAGTACCACCCAGTCCTGAGTATGAAAGACACGGCACAGAAGCACTGCCAGAGCGCCCTTTAAAGCATCGCCTAAAAAGGTTATGATAAACCCCTTTCTTCCGGCTAACCTGCTTACATTCATCGCACCGGTTACACCCGCACCTATTTCTCTGATATCCTTATGATAGAATAGCTTAGAAAAATAATACCCGGTGTTAAAGCATCCCAGTAAGTAACAGATTACAATCAGAATATAATCTCTCGTCATGCAGAGTCTCTCCTTTCGAACCTGACCTTTTCTTCTATTTTACTACTTTTACTATCTTCTATGCAAATAATTCCATAAGATTTTCTGCCATTCGGTCTGCGGTTCAAAATCCTCCGCAGGTATCTCCCCTGCATCATAAAGAAGTCTTTTCTCGAGCATACAAAGCTCAGCATCACCTAATAATCTGAATACTTCATTGTAATCTCCTTCGTAGAAGCATTCCTCCAGCAACTCAATCAGATCTGTCGTACTGCGCACCTCCTGCAGGATAAGCACAACCTTATCTGCTATTGCATTCGTATTCTCGATGCGTTCAATCAAGTTTCTGAGCTTATAATCCTCCATAATCTCTCCCTCTTCCAGATACTCGTATGTCTCCTGCCATGCATTACTGAAAGATAGGAAGAAATAGCTTAGGGTATTCGTATCCAGATGATGGGATAATCGTTCGGATAGCATTGCAAGCTCCGGTTTTACATAAGCGGTCAATTCATCTGAAAGTGTTAGTTCTCTGCCAAGTTCAGAAAATGCTCTCTGAAGCTGATTATAACGCTCCTCCTTTGAAAGCTTTGACAGTTTATCCCGAAGCCATACATTCTCCTGTGGGCTGATATCTAGGCTTCTGCTTCCCTTTTCAAGGAGCTTGCAGCCAAGCGCATTGATCAGCACCAACTCAAACAGATTAATCAGCATATGCCTCGCTTCCCGGTCAAAAGCCTTCAGAAGATGATTGATGTCCTTTGCTGAATAACAATTTAAGAAATCGTTTTCAAGGCAAAGTCTCCTTAAATATTCCTCCATATATTCCACACCAATTAAATCCGTAATTGTGATAAAAGAAGGATAATCGATATCCCCAGCCGCTTCATGAGCCGTAAATTCTATATTATAATCATGAAAGAATTTGGGCAGACCATTTCCGATCGTATCCTGATATGCGATATTATCGATTCTCAGAAGCCCGCTCGTAAGTCTTTGGAGTAATTGTCTGGCAGCTTCTACTCTTTCTTCTATTGTCTTTTGACCCAACAGAAACAAAGCAGAGATCTTCTCTTCCTTAAGAGCAGTTAGCTGTGCTCCCACATCAACTAAGGTTTTTAAATAGCTGCCCATACTGTAAGTAATCGATTGAAGCAGGGACTGTGCAGTTTCAACAGGAATTGAGCTGCTCTCATCATTCGTATATCGATTGGCTTCTTTGGTGAACAAATCCAGAAGTCCGGTCTGGATACGTAAAATTTCTTCCTTACTAAGCAGTTTTTTATTACATACTGCCTGAAAGAAATCCTGGAAATATTGTTCCTGATTTAAAGCAGCGGGATTAATCCCAATCTCTCTCGTCCCAATCCATAAAGTCTGTGTAGTCATCTTCATAACCTCCCATCAGCTGATATTCCTTTATGTCGTAGCGTATATCCCTACAGTAATTCTCAAGTATAGTGGATCTTAAGTATTCTACCGAACCCTGGCATACCTCCTCGAAATATAGCTTCATTATCTTGATTAGTTCATCATCTGATAATTCCTCAAGAGCTTCTTTCTTAAAATAATAAAAACAATCCTGAAGCTCCGTCAGAAGCTCCTCATACTCCTCCTGATTAAGATAAGCCGAGTCAGCAAACATAGTAATCAGCTTTGGCAGGATGCTCATGCCGAATTCGATCCGTCCATACTTCTTAAGACTTTCTCTCCGATTCACCATAAGGCTTTGTACTGCTTCCTCTGAGAGCTGTAATCCGTACTGAGCCGTATAAGAATTACATTCCCTGATCAGTAGTGCATTCTGATTGTCCGATAATGTAATCGGCAGCAACATGAACTGATTTTCCATATTCATCCGTCCTTTCATGATTTTAAAAAAAGGGGTTGACATATTGTACGTTTTGTGTTATAGTTATTATGGATTATTATACTAATATATCGTTTACCCATAAGAAATATTATAACCTCATTGATATAACGTGTCAATGAATTTTTAATGCATACTTAAATAAAATAAGAGGAAACATATACAGCTCAAATGTTAGTTTTTTACCTATCATTTGAGCTGTACTTGCTTCCTCTTCTCTCTTCTTTGTTATTCATAATCACAGGAAATAATCACTCATAAACCACCTTATCCTCTTCGTTATTCAGATTCAAGGTAACATAATAAGCGGTCAATGCTGTAATTCGGACAACAATTCTTCCTTTTAATTTATCCTTGTATTTTTCCTTTAGCTTACGAACGAGATCATAAAAGCCTTCATCGGTATCAACCTCTGCCTGATTAAAGTCAATTTTCACCCCATCCTCCATTTTCTCCACCTTAGGAGCTTTATGAGCCGTATTATTGCCATAAATCAGTTTTCTCAGGGAGCTGTCAGGAAGCATTAACTCCCTGGCAAAAGCTGTCTTCTCAACATACAGCTGCCCTCCGGTTATCATATATTGCATGACCATAATCAAATTCCCCCAAAGCTTAAGAAATATCCGAAGTTAGCCGGCTTCTTTGCATTCTTCGTCAATACCCACAAAGTATTTTGATTGGCACTTGCAGGGGCTTCTCCGTCTCCGTCCGTAAAAATAATAACCAAGGGAATCTTATGTCGGTCAGCCAGACTAAAGACCGGACGGAAATCAGTACCACCGCGTTTGATCCTTTTATTTGTGACGGTAAAGGTTGATAAGGATACCGGTTCTGTACATTCCGTATCGAATCTGGTTACCATCATGTTCGTTCCTGTGATTTTATTAATTTCCCGAAGCTCCTTGTAAAACTCATTCACCAAAGAATCCGAGATAGATCCACTCTCATCTATCGCAATTAATGCATCCACACCGACAGAACGCTTGGTTCCGGGTAAATCTTCGTATCTTCTGGATTGCCGTTTATAGGATTTCCTAGTAATCATCCTTCCTCTACCGGTGAGGAAGCGTTTCAAGATAACTCTCCAATCCATTTGGATATCACGATAGATTTCTTCAATCCGTTCGTCCATACCGGCGAAGGCCTCCGCATCCGATTGTGCATCGGACATTGACTGTGCCAGGTTACTCTTCAGCGCATTCACTTCCATATCAGAGGCTGTCTCTTCAGAAAGCTTCTGCACCTTAAGACTGTTTTCTCCTTCAAAAATCAGGATACTGTCGCCCTCAATATGCGAAAATCCCAGCAGATCTTCCATATCTGTTATCATCTCATAATAATATTCTGCGTTCTTATTCTTCTCCATTCGTAGTCCGGCTTTTCGGTTTAACTTCTCCACTGTCACGGAATCGGGTTCCAGATACCCTTCCGGTAGCATTTCATTGACAGCCAGATCGCAGGCTACGGACCAAAGCAGGATCTGCCTGTTTCCTCTGCGATACTGATGCAAAAATATAACATGGAGCAGCTCGTGCAGGACTACGCCCTGCTTATGCTGGCTGGACAGTGTATCAAACCAGCCCGGATTATAATAGATGACCAATTCTGGAATCGATGCCATACGAATCGTTTCTACCTTCTCCGTGGCAATGGTAGAAACAGAAGCGGCTACAAATCCGTATAACGGCTGAATGGTCAGCAGTTTAATCATTACCTCCTGCATACTCATGATGAGTCCCCCTCTATTCCTGAATCATTGCATCAATGATAATGTCACTGATCTTCTCCAGCTGTTTGGATTGTACCAGTATCGCATCCGCATCCTCAGGTCGTTGAATGGAAAGATACTTGCAGAATACGACCTGTAGCTCGCTTGGCAGATCCGCCAGAAACAGATCGAGGTTCTTTATATGCTCCTCACTTATTGTGAGCTCACTGATCAGCTTCTTAATAATATAATTCAGTATTTCCATATGCTTATGATCAATTAAGCTTTTAATGTCTTCTCTTACCGATGAATAATCGGATAATAACAGCTTCACCGAAGGTATTCTGATATCCCTGTTTCTCAAGAAGCCATAAAAAGAGGCTGCAGCCTGATTGCCTACGATACCTGCCACCAGCTCACGCATCAGCTTATTCTCAAGCTTACAGTGATTCAGTAGTTCCTGTACCTTCGTCCAGCCTCTTGGCGTCGGATATTTTGAAAGTGCAGTAGAATCAGCTGCCTTCTTTACGATCAGAAGCATATCGGGACAAGCCTGTAGGAAAGCAAGAACCTCGTCATTCGGATCATTCTTCAGGGAATAATCGATATAATCATCAATATCAGCAGTTACCTCGATAGAGACGAAACGATCAAGCATTGCATCATCCAGGGAATTTACAAGATAATTCATGGTATCCGGGTTCATGGTCACACCGATGGTCCAGCCCGGTGCAAGTGCATGTCCGTTGATCTTCTTTTCCAAAAGCAGCGGATACAAAACCGATACAGTATCACTCGGTACCCGGTTGATTTCTTCAAGGACTAAAATCCCTTTCTCAGGATATAATCCCATCTCCACAGCCTGCGCCGTTGGTAAAAATTGCGGAGCCAGATAAATCGTGACCTTATGTTCCCTGTCTTTATCGGGTAGGCCCATAAAATCGGGTCCCTCCAGAGCAGCCGCATACAGGTTAATATAGCCAATCCCAAGCTCCTGGGAACACTGACTGTAAGCAGAAGTTTTTCCGATTCCTCTTTCACTGATCAGAGCCGTAACACTTTTTGTATTCAGGTACAGCTCTTTAATGCATTCCTTTGCCTCACTAATTCTCATACTTCCCCCTATTTTTACGCATATTCTATGCGTTTTCCTCACCCTAATTGTTAATATTTCCCCTATATCCTATCACTTTGTTAATTTATTGTCAATTTAAGAAATTTAGAAATTTAAAATGTAAGAAAATTATAAATTTAAAATATAAAACTTCTTTTTACCTCAAAATAACTCTAAATTTTTATTAAATTATTTTGAATGATTGTCTGTTTATTCCATTTATGGTAAAATATAACTGTTATTTGACATATGTCTGACAGAAAAGCTGGGGGACAATCATGACAGTCTATTTATATTTGGAGCTTAATCTATTTGCGCAGGTAATTCTTGTTTTAATCTATATGAATATAAGGAATAAAAATGTAAAGTATGTAACAGATTTATATATTTATAAGGCTTTGCTTATCACTAACTTTTTGATTCTGTTTTTTGATTCCTTTACCTGGGCGCTCGATGGTGCCAGTAAGCCTTTCCCGGCACTTATATTTTCCTTATCCGTATTCTGTTATTATCTGCTGCACCCCGTCATCTGTTTACTTTGGTCATTGTATGTTGATTTTGAAATAAATCATGATAGTAAGAGAATTATCAAACTGTTATTTCCCTTAATGATCCCCACTCTTATCAGTACCATATTCTGTCACTTGAGTATCATCAGTAATTTTTATTACAATATTGACAACAATGGTTTTTATCACCGGGGCAGATTCTTTTTCATTCTTCCCATCCTATGCTTTTTCTATGTTGTCTATAGCTTCTGCTATGTTATGATACATCGAAAAAAGCTTTATAAGCCTTATCTTTGCTCCATCATCGGTTTAGTCATACCACCTGTGATAGGTACATTATTTCAATTCCTTTGTTATGGTCTTTCCATGATATGGATTGGTATGACCATATCTATTTTATTTATCTTTGTCAGCATCCAAAACGAGCAGATGAACCTGGATTATCTGACCGGACTTTTTAATCGGCGTCAGCTGGATTTCTATCTGCATCGGCTGTTACGAAAAAAGAAACTCCTAATCGCAGGAATTATGCTTGATATAAATTCTTTCAAGTGGATTAATGATCACTACGGACATCCCTCCGGGGATGAAGCGTTGAAGCATACTTCAAAGATATTAAAGAATACTTTTGTTGGAAACAGCTTTATATCACGATATGGTGGAGATGAGTTTGTTATCCTTCTGGAGTTGAAAAATCGTTCTGAGCTCGATGAGGCAATCAGCAGTCTTCGTAAGAAACTGACGGTTTTTAATAGTTCGAGTGTTCTGCCATATCTCATCAGTTTCAGTATTGGTGCTGATATCTATGATCCCTCTTCACGACAAAATGAGCAGGAATTCATCAATCATATCGATAAACTGATGTATCAGGACAAGAAAAAAACACAGACATAGTTGTAAGTAATTGCTTTCTCATAAGATGCCTTTCAAAAAGGACACTGTATTACGGAGCTTCAAGTATTTCAACAATTGCTTTCATCGACTCCATATACTCCTGTTCCGAGGAATTTTTAAAAATCAGCAGATCATCAATGACCTTTGGATCATCCAAAGTCGTCGGGATACTGAAATCGCAGCCTGCGATATATTCCTCCCAATGCGCCAGTTTCCAGGTATCCCGGTCAACATTACGGGCTATCATTCTCTGCCGACACACTTCATCTGAGGTTTCTACCCAAATCACAACAAGTCTGGCATTCTTCTCCTTCAGCATGTCCTTCAGATGATTAATATAGTTCATATCCCTGATTTCTTCCGTAAATGGCGCATTGATTAATACAATATCGTCATAATCAAGAGCCTCCAGGGCAAGTGCTACAATTGTCTCATATTCATAATCCCGAATGTTTTCCTCAAAGAACTTTGAGCTTCTGTCATAAGGCTCACCGGCAACGAAAAAGATTCGTTTTGATAGCGGAATCAAGGTATCCTTATCAAGATATACCACATGCTTCAGAGTCTTGGAAAGCTGCTTGGAGATGTAGGTCTTTCCGCAAGCAGGTGGTGAGGTAACTAAAATCAGTCTTTTCATGCTGTACTCTCCTTTGAACTAGCATTCTTTCATCAATTTGATATAGAACTCCACGGTCTTCAGTAAAGTATCTATCTTAATCCTCTCATTATGCCCATGGATCATCGCGCGTTCTTCTTTCGTCAATTGCATAGCAGAAAAACGGTACACTCTGTCTGTGATTCTGCAATAATGTCGGGAATCACTACAGGCCATCATCAGATAAGGAGATATAATGACCTCCGGCCAGGTATTATGAATCACTCGAGTCAGTTTCTGCCATTCCTCACAGTCTGTATCAGAGCTGATGGAGGGATTCCATCCACCAATCATATTCACTTTAATTTTATCGCTATGGATGGTTTTCTTCAAATACTCCAAAGCAGCTTCTGTGGTATCTGTACCCAGAAGACGTAGGTTGGCTCCGATTCTGACCTTGGGAGGTAATATATTGATGGCTTTGCTCCCCTCCAGCATCGTAAAGGCGCAGGTGGTTCTTACCATAGCATTCAATTCACCGCCAGAACGTTGACAGATCAGATCTAACAATGGTTTGAAACACCATAAATTAGCAAACAGCACTTTATATCCAAACCCTGAGTATCTTCCAATCGTATCAAACATTTCGCGTACAGGTTTTGTCATCTGAAAGTGAAATGGCTTATTCTCCACAGTCTGTATTGCCTTAGCCACCTCGCCCACAATAGTATGGGTTGGAGGGGTTGAGGAATGTCCTGCCTGACTTTCTATGGATAACTCCACATTTAATCCGCCCTTTTCTCCGATCCCGATTAAGGCACAGGCTTGCGCCACACCTGGAAACACATGATCTACGATTGCTCCGCCTTCATCCAGAACCATTGCCGGCTTTATATTTCTCTTCTCAAGCTCATTTACCATGACAGGGCAGGATTCTCCAAAAATCTCTTCGTCACCCGAGAAAGCCAGATACATATCATGCTTTGGAACATACCCCTCCGTGAGAAGCTTCTCAGCTGCCTCCAGGATGCCGCACAAAGTTCCCTTCGTATCTAAAGTCCCTCTGCCCCAGAGACTATCCCCTTCTATCTCACCTGCAAACGGTGGCTTACTCCAAGCTTCCTCTTCAACCGGAACAACATCATAATGGGCCATAAAGACCACCGGCTTCTGTTCTGTCTCCCCTTTGATATGATATAAAGTTCCGGTTTTTCCGATCAGTTCTCTGGTACTGTGTTTATGAACCTGTGGGAAACGATCAATTAAAAGTCTTCTGAATTTTTCAAATTCTTCGGGCTCCATACTACTTTCATCATGGCTTGACACCGTTTTGCATCTGATCATATCCGCCATATCCTGCACAATCTTATCTTTGTCCAAGGCAATAGGCACATTTTCTGCTACTTCCTGCATCGGCGGTATAAAGCAAGCTGCCCTAAAAAGAATAATCATGATAAATCCGATTATAGCGATTACAATGATCCATCCCACAATCCATTCCATCTCTGTTCCTCCCATTTCACCCATGATCATGATTCATATTGTTGATCCCTTACTTTATATACATTAAACTAACTCTTATTTAAAATTATAATAAGTTTTTCTTATACAATACCCGGGCCACGACGATAGAAAGGATTGCACCTACCGGAACCAGAATTCCCACCTTGCCGGACAAGGAAGGTACACACAGGAATAATACTATCATGAATAGCATAGGCGCCATGGATATCTTCCAGTTCTTGCTGATATAAACCACTGCCAACCCACCGAACAGTGCCGGTAATATATTATCAAAAGCAGGCTTCAAGACAGGAGAGTTGATGATTGGCGACAACTGAGCCAAGAGTAAGACTCCTGCAGCAATAATCACTGTCGTGACAATCGCAGAGGTTGCCACTGCAATCGTCGATACGATCTCACCCTCCTCCGTGCCCGGCTTCACCTTTGCATTTTCCATGGCATTCAACGCACCCGGAACCTTTAAATTGGTCAGGTTACCTGTGACAAATGCAAGGAAGGTTCCTCCGGTTCCCAGCATCGGAGAAAAGGTAATTACTTCGATGGCACCTACCGTCCAATAAATTGGCGCCACTCCGATCAGACCGGTCAAAACCGGCTCCATTCCCGGCCAGGCATGATAATATACTGAGATGGATGCAGGAACAGCGAGGAGCAATACAACTGCTGTCCAGATCCAAAGCTGTCCGTAAAAATATGTATTTTCAAGATATGTCTTTTTCTTCATCTTCTTCCCTCCTAGCCTATGATTGGTGTAATTACCGCTGCGAATGCCATAGCCCCCAGCATACTAATAGGAAGTGCATAATTCTGTAGCCAGTTCTGTTGAAATTTCTTCACAAGCAGACCGCAGACAGCCATGAGGAGTGCTGAGAAGAGAAGCACAAACAACGGAATCCAGCCGGAAAGGCCTGTTCTGATATTCGCAAAGGCCATTCCCAGAAATGCTGATATCATACCTAAAAACAGTGCAGTCATAAAGATATCCCCCCACTTACTGTCTTTGGTTTTCAGAGATAACAGCCCTTTCTGTATCCTTTTACTGAAGATTGAAACATAAATCAGGCTTGGCATAATGCCAAGTGTCATAACCCAGGCAATCGCTGCATAAGCTTTGGGGTCTGTCAGTGTATTGGAAAGAGATACCCCTAAGGCCTGTGCCGTAATCGAAGCAGCAGGCAGCTCATAGGTGATGGCACCGATGACACTAAGCCTGATCCAGGGAAGCGGCAGTCCCAAAAACTTAGACAGAGTGATGACTCCCAATAGAATGGATACGGCAGGGGCTACAGTAAAAATTGTAGTAGAAAGAATAGTTTTCCTTACCTGTCCCATATCCATACCGATCTCTTTTGCTCTGATGCAGGCACGAACCAAAAAGAATATAGATTGAACAATGACGAACAAAATGACAATGATGGCTGCGGTATATAGAAAACCGCTATTAGGGCTAAAGTTCATAGTAGGTACTCCTTCTTACTTATATTTTAGTGAGGGCTGGCCTCACTAATTCGTTTCGTGCTGATGATGATGGTGCATGTCCGGTGTATGGGTATGATTATGGACCAAAGCAGAATGCGTATGCTCATGGCTGTGCTCCCCTGTAAACTCCGGCTCATGAACATGGTCATGGTGACCATCACTGTGATTATGCATATGTTCATGCGTGATTACTTCATGAATATGAACATGCTCATGAACTTCTGTCATAATAAAGCAGGTACCTGCAAGCATGATGAGGAAAGCAATCCAGAAAATAAATGATATTCCTTCTCTGAAGATCACGAAGGATAATAGAACTCCGATAAAGGGGGCCGCTGCATAATAAGCACTGGTACGGGATGCCCCAAGTACTCTCTGCGCCCGGATATAAAAATAAATACTGAGGCCATAAGCCACAAAACCCAGCAGCATGGCCAGAAGACAATAAATCAGCTTGTCTACTCTGGAACGACTAAAGATGGCGATGAGTAAGGCTCCGGCACCTGAGCCGATTCCCTTGATTATTACAATTTGGATCGGATCCTTGATTGAAAGCATTCTTGTACAGTTATTCTCAAACCCCCAGCAGATACAGGCGAGAAGTACAAAAACTGAACCCAGGGAAAAGGACAGATTTCTAAAATTCTCTACACTGAGCAGCATGCTTGCGAAAGTGATCAGGGCTATGGCAGCCCACATTCTCTTCCCAACTGCTTCTTTAAATATCATTAGTGCAATCAGCGAGGTGACTACAATTTCAAAATTATTCAGCAGAGAAACACTGGCAGGACTAGAATATTGCAGTCCAAACATAAGAAAAATAGGCGCACCGATATCAAGGAGCAGCATCCCCAGAACGAAGGGAAGTTCCTTTTTAGTAACTGAGGCTTCCTTACTCTTCCCTTTTCCTTTCAAAAGAAGCTCCAGCAAAGACATGCCCAGACCTGCTCCGAGATACAGCAGAGCTGCCATATATAACGGAGGTATCTCAACCAGCAAAAGCTTGGAAAAAGGAGAACTAAGCCCGTATAATACGGCAGCCAGAAGTGCCATGGCTACGGCACTTCCTTTTTCTATCCTGGGAAAGATTTTCTTTCTTCCTTTCATTTTATTCCGCACTATTCTCACAGGCTTTTGTTCCATCCCTTTCTACCAACCCTTTCCTAAGTAAGTTAAGACTTACATGATCTTTTTCACAAGATCCAACTTATTATTATAAGGAGGATATCTTAAGGGGATATCCACGCGGAGTGATTTCTTCAGTACACTCTTCTTATGGGAAAAGGTATCAAAGCTGTCTTTACCGTGATATCTGCCCATACCGCTTTCTCCTACACCTCCAAAAGGCATATGGGACGATGCAAGATGCATTATGGTATCGTTGATGCAGCCACCACCATAAGAGATATTTCTGATTATTTTACTTTCATTCGTCTTACTTGTTGTGAAATAATACAATGCCAAAGCCTTAGGGCGTGCATTAATCTGCGGAATAATATCCTCAAGACGGTTAAATTCCATGACCGGAAGGATCGGTCCGAAGATTTCTTCCTGCATTACCGGACTAGTCCAGGAAATATGATCAAGAATGGTCGGAGTGATCTGATTCGTCTCTTCGGATGAATGACCGCCAATCACAATCTTCTCTCCTTCCATCAGAGAAAGCAATCTGTGAAAATGCTTCTCATTGATGATCTTCGGAAAGTTCTCATTCTTTGTCGCATCTGTTCCATAAAATTTAACGATATATTTCTTCATTTTATCTAAAAGCTCTGCCTTCACACTGCTCTGTACCAATAGATAGTCCGGTGCTACACAGGTCTGCCCGGAGTTTATGAATTTGCCCCAAACAATTCTTCTAGCTGCCAATTCAAGGTTTGCAGTCTCATCAACAATACAGGGACTCTTGCCGCCAAGTTCCAGCGTAACCGGTGTCAGATGCTCAGAAGCTGCATGCATCACTGTCTTGCCAACCTCAACACTTCCGGTAAAAAAGATGTAATCAAACTTCTGAGAAAGCAGGGATTGATTTGCCTCTCTTCCACCCTGTATGACAGCAACATACTCCTTCGGAAATACCTCTGTCAGAAGCAGCTCGATTATCTTGGAGGTATTGGGAGAATAATTGGAGGGCTTGACAACGGCACAATTACCCGCAGCAATCGCTCCTACCAACGGCGACAAGGCTAATTGGAACGGATAATTCCAGGGTGAGATAATCAGAACGATGCCGTACGGTTCTGAATAGACCTTGCTGACGGATGGGAAATTCATGAGTGAAGTCGCTACTCTGTTTGGTTTAGCCCATCTTCTTAAGTTTTTGGTGACTGTCTTAAGTTCCTCTTTTACCATACCGATTTCTGTTGCATAGGCTTCAAAAGGTGCTTTATTTAAATCCTTTCTTAAAGCCTCCAGAATTTCTCTTTCATGTATGGTTATCGCTTGTCCAAGCTTTCTTAAATATTCCTGACGTGTTGCAATAGGATAGGTTTTACCCTGAGCAAAAAATTTTCTCTGTTGCTTTAATACTTCAGTAATGTCCTGCATAATATGCCTCCTTCTTCTGTATTACAAAGATATTTTATCCTCTTGCAGTAGCTATTTCAATGCTTTTTCCTGATATCTGAAAGATTATTTATAAACAACCATTTACTAACCAGATTTTGACCTTCTTTTGAATTCCAATCGGCTTCAATATCATTATGGTTCCTTTCGATGGCATCCACATTTTACCATTCATCAATCTGTATTACAATATAGATAAAGGGCTGTAGCGATATATTTCAGTAGCTGCTTGTTACTCTCTCTGAAATATATATACTACAACCCTGATGATGTCAATTTCCGTGAAAAAAAATCCGTTTGTGAAAGTTCTTCCTGTGATGTTTCCGGTTAACTTCGATGATGTATGCGGTTATTTTCTTGATCTTTCAGCTTAATTCAATGATGTATCCGGTTATTTTCTTGATAGTTCCGGTTATCTTAATTTTTTTCCTTCTGAAAGCCTTTCTATTGCTTTCTTCATTCTATCCTGCCGGGTTTCATCGCGCTTTGCCTCAGTAATCCAGCTGATATATTCCTTTTTCGCTGTAAAGGATATTTTATCATAGGTGGCTTGTGCATTCGGATGCGCAGTAAGTATGTGTGCAAAATCCTCCGGAACTGCAACTGTCCGCTCCTCTTCATCCTTTTCCAGGATTACTGCTACAGTATCTCCAAAGTCTTTTCTGATCTTCTTTCGAATTTCCTGAGTCATACCAAGCATGTAGCAGCCTCCCATTTTTACTATGGAGCCCCGGTACAGCTCACCGTCGAAGGAAGCAATCACCTTTACTCTCTTAGCCCCAAAGACCTGTTCCACATCAAAGGGAGGTTCAATATAAGCGCCATTGATGTTACCGGCTTGCTTTATTACTGCATTGAATTCCTGTTTCACGGCATTCGTTCCTTTCATATTATAACTTCCGGATTCACTATTTAAATCTCAATTTTTAATATCATAAAAGATGATTTTTCAAAAGTTTCATGACAGGTACATTATAAGCAATATCTTGCGCATTATTCACCGTATTCTTTTCCTCTTCCTCTTTCTGCTTGTCCTGCTCATCAAGGTTTTTCAGAAACAGATCGACGAAGTTTAGATAATCCTCATAGGAGAACAGAGAATTTAAATCCTCCAGTTCATCTGACGAACTCGAATTGGCAATCAGGAAAGCATTGTTATTCTGTACGGGAGCCGGTGCTGTCGTGGCAGTAGGTGCAATCAGAGGAGCAGTAATATTGTCCGCAGAGGTCTGACCACTGCCTGTCTGTACGACAGCGCCTCCGGTATCTACTCCCTCCTTCAGAAAACCCATGATTTTTTTTACATAATTCTGGGTCTCCTCAAAGGGTGGAATCCCATTATATTTTGCGACATTTCCGCTTCCGGCATTGTATGCGGCAAGCGCCAGTTTCGTGTTCCCATCATATTTTTTTAGAAGCCCTGCGATATATTTTGATCCTCCCATGATATTCTGCTCTGCATCAAAGGAATCCGTAACTCCTAAGGATTTCGCTGTGGCAGGCATCAGCTGCATAACTCCCTGGGCACCGCAGCGGGATACTGCTTTGGCATTGAAGTTAGATTCAGCCTTTCCAATCGATTTCAGAAGCTCCACAGGTACATGATATTTATCGGAGGCTTCCTGAAATATTGAATCCATTGTCCTGCTTTCTCCGAGAAAAGAGGAAAACCCATTGCTCTCTGAGCTCTTCTTAGCTAAGTTCATGCGGACAGTATTTTTATTATCTATAGTCGCTATTTTATTAATCTCTGACATTGTACTCCATCCCGCCTCATCAGGCTTTATTGCATGTGTATATTGTACATAATAATATATCGGATCTATTGTGTATTAATATTATGCCATCTCCAAATTATTATAAACCCTAGATTTAGGCTCTTGCAACTTTCTTCCTGCCACATTTCATAAATTCGATATATTTATCTCCAAAGGATTGAAATTGACATAACACCGGAAGAAATTCTTTCCCTATTTCGCTTAAGGAATATTCCACCTTCGGAGGAACTTCAGGATAAACATGGCGGATAACCAATCCGTACTTTTCCAGTGCGCGTAATTGTTTTGTCAGGGTAGCCTGAGTGATTTCAGGTAATTTACGCTGGAGCTCTCCAAAGCGCAATGTACCCTCACTCAGATAAAAAATAATTAATATGGACCATTTTCCCGAAAAAATCTTTTGAGCTGTTACATAGGGACAGGTCCCGAATAAACCCTCCATCCTATCCTCTCTTTCTCCGCTTATCTGCGGTAAACATAGAATTGTAAAGTATGGTATCCAATCAGATACTAACCTTATTTATTAATCGTACTTGTGCATTTTAAAGTATATGATAATATTATTGTGAAGATTATAACACAACTTTTTTGAAGGAGCAATCATATGGATCAGATTATTGAATTTTTAAAGGAATGCGGTACTTTTTATCTTGCAAGTGTGGAGAATGACCAGCCACATGTTCGTCCGTTTGGCGCAGTAACGGAATTCGAAGGTAAGCTGTATATTTGTACCAATAATACAAAAGATGTCTATCAGCAGCTGCTGATCAATCCGAAGGTCGAGGTAAGTGCCACCCTGCAGGGTCGCTGGATCAGGTTGACCGGAAAGCTGATGCCGGATCATCGGAAGGAAGCTAGAGAAGCAATGCTGACCGCCTATCCTTCTCTATGTAATATGTATCAGGCAGAGGACGGAAGATTTGAGGTGCTCTATTTTACCGATGCGAAAGCCACTCTCTGTAGCTTTACTAGCGCACCGCAGGAAATTCAGCTGTAATTTGATATAAGTTACATTTTTCATGCGACTTTTATTATCCTCTTGTTTTCATAATCTGTTCTGTAGTACAATAGTATAGGACAAAAATGTCGAAGCTTCCTTAAGGAGGCTTTTGATATTTAAATATATAACAGGAGGTACGAACTATGTATTGTGTTCAGGAAATAGCATCGAAGGTATATTGGGTCGGCGGGAGTGACAGACGGTTGGCTCTTTTTGAGAATATGTTTCCTCTGCCGAACGGTGTAGCCTATAATTCCTATTTAATCATGGATGAGAAAACAGCCTTGATCGATACGGTAGACCGCTCCATCAGCGATCTTTACCTTGAGAATGTAATTCATGTACTGAATGGCAGAAGTCTCGATTATCTTGTGATCAATCATATGGAGCCGGATCATTGTGCCAGCATCGAAGAGATTGTACGCCGCTATCCCCAGGTCAAGTTAATAGGAAACAAGAAGACCTTCCAGTTCATTGAGCAGTTCTATGATATGGATATGTCGTCAAATTACACCGAGGTAAAAGAAGGCGAGGAACTACAGCTTGGTGAGATGACGTTGCGCTTCTATACCGCTCCCATGGTACACTGGCCTGAGGTTATGGTAACCTATGAAACCACTAAAGGAATTCTGTTTTCCGCAGACGCTTTCGGTTCCTTCGGGGCAGATGCCGGAAATATCTTTGCAGACCAGGTGGATGAATACGATGTAAATGAAGCAAGACGTTATTATACCAATATCGTGGGTCGCTATGGTACACAAGTTCAGGCATTGTTTAAGAAGCTTTCCGGTCTAGAGCTTAATATGATCTGCTCTCTACATGGATTAATCTGGCGCGGTGACAGTATTCCGTTCATTCTCGACTTATATGACAAGTGGAGTCGGTATGAGCCGGAAAAGAAGGGTGTTGTTCTTGTCTATGCTTCTATGTATGGTAATACGGAAAATGTCATGAATGCTCTCGCGAATAAGCTGGCGCAAAGAGGGGTACGTGATATGCGGATGTATGATGTATCGAAAACACATGCCTCCTATATCATCTCTGATTTATGGAAATACAGCAATATGGTAATCGGTTCCCCCACCTATAACATGCATCTATATTTTGTCATGGATGCATTATTGAAGGATATCTCTGTTCTTGGTTTGAAGGACAGAAAGGTTTCCGTCATCGGCAACCACTCCTGGGCAAGCGCAGCGATGAAATCTATGAAGGAACAGATCGAAGCCATGAATCATATGGAACTGATCGGAACTCCGATAGATGTACGCTCCCGACTCAAGGTGGATCGCGAGGCAGAGCTGGACGAACTGGCTGACGAAATCGTAGCTTCATTATCATAGGTTCTAGGTACGGTGCTTTGGCAGGGGGATCCATTTTACTTTCCGAGTAGAACTTTCAGGTAATACTAGACTTTCGTATCCGAGCTTAAGCATTCCGTCGGAGCGCAGCGACTTCCATGTCGCACGCTCCTAAATCGTCCATCCATGGACAATTTCCGGAAATGTCAGCTCTGATACGAAAGTAAGTATTACCGGGAAAGCTCTAAAGTCTGTAAAATAGATCCCCCTGCCATAGCACCTGTTTACTTTACAGGTATAAGAATTTTATTCATCATTATGACGATAATAATTTGAATAATATCAAAACAATAAAAGTGCTGATCGTAACGTGCTCTTTTTCATAATAGCGATAGTTTGTAATAAACCCTCTAATTTATGGGGAGCATATCAATGAACTCAGGAATGAGTTATATCAGCACTTTTTTTCTTAATATATAATTGCACTATGTCACTTCAGACGTTCTTTATACTTTCTCATATTTCTATCTCTTATTACTATTAATCATATTCCTATGGATGTATTCTTTTTATAATTTCTTTTAATGATTTTCCTTCATACAATCTCATTACCTATAGTGACAGTAACATAAGCTGCCTTATTCTTCGGTTACCTGCTTATACCACACTCTCTTCTGTAGGGAAGTCCTGCGTCAGCTTCTTTATCCAGTCGTATCGGTTGACCTTGATTGCTGCGACGATACATTTAAGCAGCTGGTCACTCTTTAGGCACAGGAATACGATCCAGGTTGGCATATGAAATGCAAAAGCCATGATACAGGAAAGCGGGATCACGAATCCCCAGATAAAAATCAGATCATTCACTAAAACGAAATTTACGGCTCCACCTGCGCGAATAATGCCGGTCAATGTTGACATCTGATAGGAGGTACCGATGACTGTAAATGACAGAACAATCATCAGGGCTCGCGCAATCGATAAGGTGTCAACCGAAACCGAATAAAAGCTCAATACGATATCCTTAATCAGGAACAGGAATACTCCTGTAGCAATACCCACATAGAGAAATACCTTTTGAAATTTTCGTGATATATCTTTAACCCGTTCGAGATCTCCTTCTCCCACCGCATTGCCAATAATAACGGCAGATGCACTTGCTGTTCCGTATACTCCGACACTGATTACAGAGAATAAAGTATTGGCAATGCTTACGGCAGAAATCGAGGGCATGCCTAATCTGCCGACAATTGCTCCTTGCACAGTAAGATTAATTCCCCAGAGGAGATCTCCCAGGAGCACAGGAAAACCATACCGAAGAAAATCCTTCATCAGAGTATAATTGAACCGCAGCAAATCTCTCAGCTTAAGCATTAGCTTTTTATCAACGATCAGGACATAAAATACAATGATTCCAAACTCAATTATTCTGGTAATCAACGTCGCTGTTGCACTACCCCGAATTCCCATAGTCGGCATCCCGAACTTTCCGAAGATCAGGATCCAGTTTAAAAGTACATTGACGAAGAAGGAAACGATTGAGATATACAGCCCAATCTTAACCGTTCCGATGCATCTCATGGACACAAGGAGTACATTGCTGATTGTAAAGAACAGGTAGGAAAAGCAAAATATTCTGATATACTTTCCGGCTTCAGCTATAACCTCGGAATCATTGGTATAAATCCCGAGAAATTGCTTTGGAAAGAAGTAAACAACAACCCAGAATATCACAGCACACACTGTAGCAAACCCAACTGTGATACTGATGATATCCTTCACTCTTTCTTTGTCATGCCTACCCCAATATTGTGCTGCCAGTACCAACTGTGCTGTACCTAACCCCACCACCAGCATCTGTAATATAACTTGTATCTGGTTGCATACAAAAACACCTGAAATAGCCACCTCTCCCAATCGTCCGACCATCATATTATCTGTCAGAGATATGGAAAAGGATATCATATTCTGCAAGGCGATCGGCAATGCCAGTGAAATCAAATGTCTGTATAATGCTTTATCCTTCATAGTTTAACCTTTCTTTTGTTTTACTCCAGTCTTGACTTTAACACCTCGTTCATCGAAATCTGATTTACTTTTCGCCTACTCAAAAGCTTTGATAACTCATATGAAATATAGAGAATGATAAAACCAAGCAGGATATAAGAATAATGTACCGTGATCGGCATCGCAAAGCTCATTTCCCTCGTCAGGGATTCAAACAAAGCACTCAGCGAGAATAGCAAAATCGGTACACCGAGAAGATATCCCAATATAACAGCATATACAGAACCGCCTAATACCATGCCATTGACTTCCTTTCTTCGATAACCCAGTATCTTCAGCAGTGAAATATTCTCTTTATTTTCTTCGATTACCAGAGAGGTAACGACATACATTACCACCAATCCGATCAGAAAAGCAAACAATGCAGCGGTACCGATCAGGGATTGTATCGGAGCGAGAATTGTTGTGAATGCATTCTTAATATCATCCCTTGATATCGTTGTCAGAAGAAGATTTTGATCGATATCAAGCCTTTTATCACTCCAGATACCCATGTAACTTCCTGAGGAGAACCCGATCATACTGTTTAGCTTAGATAGGGGCATATAGATGTAATTGCCGATATAGGAGTCGGCTATCTTCTCAATCCTTATCTTATATTCCTTAGAATTCAACTCGCTTGTGAGCTTAATCTCATCGCCCGCTTGATACCCCAGCTTTTTGGCAAGAGCACTCGTCATCATGATTTGCTCTGTACCCAATGGGGTGCCTGAAGTATCCGAAAAGGATATGAATTCAGAGTTTGGACTGACACCAAATACTGTTATGCTGATATTCTGATTGGAGCTTAAAGTAAAGGGGAGTTCCGAATAAGCTTCCCCCTCTACCGGAGGCGTTGTCTGCATTCTATTAAAAACATAGCTGTATTCATATCGGAAGGCTTCCTCAAATCCATGTTTCATCAGATTCTCCAGTGAACTTTTTGCAGCAAAACCCATCATAAGCAGCATAGTTGCAAGGATGACACCGAGAATCAGGAAAAAGCTTCTGGCGGTACTTCCGAGTTGTTCTCTAATTCTGAATTTCGTCTGAAACCTAAAACGATCCAGTCTGATGCGCTTCTCGATCAATCCAATCTTATCTTCTTCCTGTTTTCCCCTTATTAGCTGTAGGGGTGAGTTGCGAAGCGCTTTAGATACCACCAGATAGCCTGCAACAGACAAGAAAAGGATCGGGAGGAACAGACTAATCACAAGTAAACTGCTTCGATAATCCACTCTATCGATCGGCATATTAAAGTAGGATATCATAAAACGAAGCATCGGTATCAAAAGAATACTTCCAAGTGCAGTTCCGACAATGCCACCCAGAAGAGCTATGATAAACGGATAGCGCAGATAATGCATAAAGATTTCTTTTTTTCGATACCCTAGCGCATATAGGGTTCCAATGATTGCCGACTCGTGCTTGATCATTCTCCAGAGAACGATGCCTGACAGAACACAGGTCAGAAGCAGGATGGCTACAGGCATTACCTTACTTACTTTATTGATTCCCTGCATTTTTGTTGTTACAAAGGTAACCTTCGGATTTGCGGAGGTATTATTCCAGTCCATGATTTGAATGTCCTCACCATACAGTGTCTCCTTCAAGACAGCGATCTGCTCCTCGATCGGTTTCAACCTGTCAAGGAATCTGACCTGATAAAAATGGTTTCCCTCTGCGATCGTGGAAAAATCCTCTTGTGTGATGACAGCAAGACCAAAACTCGCCGGATCAGACATGATATCACTGTCTGATTTTAAGGGATAGATATAATTTGGTAAAGACATCATACCGGCAACCCGAAAAGCCTTTCCCGCGATCAGGATGCTGTCGCCCTTCGCCAGCTTATTCGCTTTGGCATAAGCCGGATCCAATAGCAGTTCTCCGGATGTCGGCAAAGCTCCGCTGATTACAGCAGGAATATTCACTCTTGTGTTCATAGTGAATATCCTCAATGTCTGTTGCTCTGACATGGCATAATCAAGGGTTCTTCCTTCTTCGATCAGAAACTTCTCTTCCGTCTCCAGACTCAAGATATCCTTAATCGGTTGATCCGTCATAAAATCCAAATCCTCTTGAGCATAATTCGTAGAGAAACTTCGAAACAGTCTGTCCATATTATCAGACAGCATTGTAAACATCGAAAATGACAGGCAGCTTAATATAATCAATACCATGGAACCCAGATATTGAGACTTACTCTCCAGCATGGTTCTTACTACCTTCTTATTGATTACCATTACCACTCAATCCTTTCTGCAGGTTGTACTGAGTTATTCACAGTACGTTCGATGATTTCACCGCTTCTGACACGGTAGACGCGATTGGCCATCGCGCTGATTGCACTATTATGAGTAATCATGAGTATTGTAGTCTTGTAATTCTTATTAATTTTCTGAAGCAGCTTAAGGATATCCCTGGAGGTCGAAAAATCCAGAGCTCCTGTCGGTTCATCACATAGCAACAGCTTTGGATTTTTTACAACCGCTCTGGCTATGGATACCCGCTGCTGTTCACCACCGCTTAATTCTTTTGGAAAACGGCGTTTCTTGTCCAATAATCCAACTGCGTCTAGAACCTCGTCAATTTCAAAGGGCGTTTTGCTGATATTGGATACTGCTTCCACATTTTCCCCTACCGTAAGATTTGGAATCAGATTATAGAATTGGAATATAAATCCGACCATTTCCCTGCGGTAATCTGTCAGTTGGGTATCTGAAAGCTTTGTTACCTCAATCTGATCTACTATAATCTTACCGGAATCACAACGGTCAATTCCTCCGATGATATTCATCAGTGTAGACTTTCCTGAGCCTGAAGGTCCCAGAATTACACCGATCTCTCCCTGCCCAAGTTCCATTCCCAAACCATCTAATACCGTTGTAGTAACAGACCCGGTGGTATAACTCTTTTTTAACTGATCGATTGTTAAAAACATATTATTTGCCTCCCATTCCATTTTTTAACAGCTCCATCATGTCTCCTATTTCCTTCTCATATAGCTCGTAATCCTCATCAATAATATCTTCTCCCATATTTCTTGCCTTGCTCATGAGGTATTCTTTGATCTTAAAAGAGACTCCGCCTACATACAGGATTAAAATGTGATCGCTGATATCACCACGGATGGAACCGTTCTTCTTCCCAAGAGCGATTATTCTCTGCATATGCTCCGTAGCCATCTTATTTACATATTCCATGGATTCATCCGTAAGGCTATGATACTTCCCAAGGAAAACATCCTGAATGAAAATAACCAGCTCACGCTCCTCCTTCATCTGAAGCATAATATCTCTTGCATTTTTTTCAAGAATACCAAAGATGCTTTCACACTCCGGTGGAATCATCAGATGTGCATATTTCTTCATAACCAGGTTCATGGACCATTGGACAGAATATAGAAATAATTCTTTCTTATCTTCGAAATACTGATACATACTTCCCTTTGCTACGCCTGCCGCTTTGGCTATCTCCCCGACATTTCCCTTCTCATATCCAAACCTGATAAATTGATTGATCCCAGCTCGCATAATTTTTTCTTGCTTTTCTTCCGGTAAACTTATGAACGTCTGCTTCGGCATATTGCTCACTCCCTATTCTTTCGCTATTTTACAAATGACTAAACGGTCACATGACTCTCTAGTCACAGTATATGACCATCAAGTCATAATGTCAATACGGAATCAAAAAGTCCCGTAAGAAGTGATTCTCTTACGGAACTTTTATGATATCCTATTTGCTTTATCCTTTAAGCATGTAACGTACAATAACCGTTCTTCCCCAACAACTTTGCCTGATACAGTGCCTGATCTGCTCTTCCAAATAATTCATCGTACTCCTCTTCTCCTCCGTTATGTATGGCAATCCCCGCGGATAAGGAGCATTTCATGGTACTTTCCAGCTTTCCCGATTCTTTCCTGAAGCTTTTCATGATTTTTCTTACTATTCCCTCTAAATATTCCTGGGGATAGTTATCCGGCAGATATAATCCCAGCTCGTCTCCTCCAAAACGGTAGGGAATACTGTCTCTTACAGCGTATTTCATTATCAATCTGGCTGTAGTCTTAATCACATCGTCTCCCAGAGCATGTCCGTAGGTATCGTTAACCTCCTTGAAATTATCGATATCAAACAGAAGCAATGCTCCCTTGCGTTCTTTCAGCATAGACGATATCTTATTCTCTGCATATCTGCGATTATAAAGTCCTGTCAGAAAATCCTTCGAGGCAACTTCTTCCAGCTTTGCTCTATTCTCCTCCAATTTCGTAATATCATAAAGCATCAGAATAATGCACAGTACCTCATCGTATTGATCATAGAGAATATCGTAATGAAGCTGACAACTGGTCTTCGCTCCTAATTTTGCACTTTGGACATTCAATTCCTTTTTGTGTCGTATGATAACCTCTTTCAGTCTTGCAGAAGGAGTTCTCTCTTTCTCTGATACGGTAAAATATATATCGCTATTGGTATAAAGCATCTCCTCTGCTTTTCTTCCCATGAAACGTTCCGCACTCTCATTCATATTCAGGATTTCACCCCGCATATTTAAGAGAAGAATAGGTGTCGTAATTGAGCTGACAATCTTGCCGGCAATTTTATCGATGGAAATAGACTCCGAATCAATCCTCCTACAGGAAGAGTACAGGATACAGGTTGTGATAAAGCCTCCGTAGGCAGTTCCCGGAAAAGAAGCATAACCCAATACAGGCATGATTAGATTTGGTATGAAACCCATTGGCAGGATTCCAAGTGCTAAGGCCATCTTTAGGATATGCATCCGATCTCTTTTCATTTCTGCTTTTTTATACCAACGTATCATAAGCCAGAAGACAATAATGCAGATTAGTGCCGTATAAGTATAAGTAAAAATTATGGTGGTTTCGGTTATAACTCGCCGGAAGGAAGTTCCAAAGAGGCTGGTTTGAAATATGACAGAATCGGGCTGTCCATTGATGATCGTTAAGGGTATCGCAAATAGGGTTACCAACCAGGCCATGGCACCGACCATACCGGGCTTTTCTTTTCCTGATGTCATCTCTACGATCAGTAGAAGGGAATATCCGGTCCAGTAATATAAGCCAAGTAAGCCGATATCTCTTATGATAAATGCCTGTAACGCTGTCTCAGCAACAGTTAGCCATCCATAAGCTGAGCAACAGAAAAAGCTTGCGATGCACAGTATCATCCAGTACCGATTAAGTCGCCCTTCCCGCTTCATCCGATATACTTTAATTCCCATGAGCAGGCTCAAAAGCCCCATAGAATTTAGTGAATAAAACAGCAGCATCTGTAATATATGATTCACTTCTCCCCTTACCACAATCGTACCCATTTGGATAACTCCTTAAGTTTATTCTTATGTACACTCCATTAACAGTTAAATTATTTCTATATTAACACACAATGAGTAAATAGAAAAATTAAATTCTGATTAATAATAACGACGAAAACATATGGAATCATAAGGAAAAATCCAATTTCAAAAGGGGCTGTTGCAAAATAATATTTAAAAGCCAAGGTAAGGATACTATGCATCCCATCATGCACTGTTTGACGGACGGCTTGCTGATATTGTGTGATCAGAAGCGAACATTTATGTTCAATTATGACATACAATATTGGCAGAATGTCCGGGAACCAGTGTGCGAGGGACGCATAGTATCCTTATCTTGGCTTAATGATATATTTTGCAACAGCCCCTTCATAGAAGCCGATTTTCATAATAATCTATTTAATTACTGAAGGTATGGGCTAGGTACCTTATAATTGATACCCTTCTCTTTGAATTGTTTTTTGATTAAATGAGTCAGGAAAAGGGAAAGAAAAATCGCAAGCAGGTATGGAACTTTTGCTGATGCGTTAATATAAAATGAATCCGGCGATTCCTCACCCTTTGCGATATGCTGGATAAACATATTGACAGCCGGTACTATCTTTTTCGCTCCGATTGCCTGCTCTAGCGAGCGTCCATCCAGGATTGCCCCTCCTCCCATGACATAACCGCCCATCCAATATACATCATTCTCATCAGCGAAATTATCCAGTAGCTTCAGTCCCGATTCATGGGTATGTACATAAGGCATACCTCCTTGGATGAAGCCATACAGCTTCTGTCCATGAAGCACACCCTCTGTCTGAGCCATCTGTTCGAGTAAATAAATAGTATCTGCAGGGTAAGTGTCGACATAACAGGGTCCGATCATAAGAATAGCATCTGCTTCCTTGATGCTGTCAAGGAGTTTCTTCATATCCTTCAGGTTTTGATATAGATTCGCCGTAGTAACCTGATGATCAGAATTCTCTATTCTTTCCTTAAAATAATTAGAGAGCATTGTTGAGGTACCGTTGTTGCGCGGACTCAGGCAAATAATGATTGTCTTCATAATGCCAGTATCTCCTTTGCTATTTTTACCATCTCCTCCTCGGAGGCATCTGGTCCGATGATTTTCGCGATATGATCGGCATCCATAATATTGCCCATTTCTTTTGCGAGATTAAGGAACGTTTTTTTTGCTTTATCAGTCGATTTTTCACTGATACCGATATGTACCAGCTTCGTATTGCCTGATGCAGAGCCCTTCACAATTTCTTTTCCTCGCATTTTATAGAAACGATTACCCAGCAGAGCTGTCTTATCTAAAACCTTCTTAATATCATAAGAGGTTTGCCCCCATTGTATCGGTGTCGTATATACCGTCTTTTCTGCTCTGGCAAGTATCGGTAGGATTTCATCCATATCATCTCTCACTACACATTTACCGAATGTCTTATAATTACAACCCGAGCAGGAATAGCAGGGTTTGATATCCCTTCTGCTCGCCGGGATGAGTACTGCCTCCTCATGCTGCTTAATAAAATACTCATACAGCCTTGTTCCAAAGGTTTCTTTCTCCTGATCACTAACGATTGCTATCATATTATCGTAACTCCTTTGTATAGTCGATGAGCGGGCTGATATAAGCCCGATCCGAATGATCTGTGGAGGAAGCAAGAGCCTTCATCATATTGGTCTCATCCTCAGTACGATTCTGCTTCTTGGCCAAGGATTTACACATCATTTTAAGCATACTTTTTGATAAGAAGCCCATGGTCTCATAATTGATTCCACCTTCAAAATAAAAAAACGGGATATCCTTCTGCTCTGAAGCTGTCAAATTATCATTTTTAATTTTTTCAATAGCTTTTGTATCCGCCATTCCTGTCATCCCGGTAGCAAATACGATCAGCTTCTTTGCCCTGATCAAAGAGTTTGCTTTGATTTTATCGAAACCGGCAATTTTACCGGCCATCAGCCAGCCTCCATAGATGATGACATCGCAATCCGAATAAGCAGCCTGTTTCAGTGGCATCGCCTTGCATCCCAGTTCCTGTGCAATCCACTCTCCATACTTTCTGGTAAATCCGGTCTTACTGTTATATACTACGATAGTCTTCATAGTGTTACCCCTTTCATAGTTCTGATATTATACTCTATTTTACTGATTGTTTTTAATGCGATTGCCAGTTCCTCAGCATTCACATTTTGATACATTGCCTGAAAGAATTCATTTACGCTTTTATCATATTTTTCGTTCAGCCAGTTCATTTTATCTGTCATGGCGATACGAAGTTTTCTCCTGTCAACAGGGTCTATATAGGTCCTAACAAAACCGCATTTCTCAAGCTTTAAGACAATCTGCTTTACATTCTGGTGGGAGCTTCCCATGACATCGGAGAGTTCATTGATTGTCGGCGCATTCCCGCGAAATAGGTTCAGACAGATCAAAAGATAGAATTGCTTAAAGGTAATTTCCTGATAAAAGGTATCTCCTACAGCCTGCATCTGATTGCAAAGTGCCATAAGTGTACCAATAAAAATATGCTCATTATCATACCCCTCCAGCATTTCCTCTCTATTCATTCTTCGCTGCTCCTTTCGCCAATGCATTACTTACTGCACTCTTGATCACTTCACTTGAGGAAGTTGCTCCGCTCACACTATCTACCTGATATGTATTATCTGCTATCATATCCTTTACGATATTCTCTGCCTTGGCACCCTTGCCGTTCACATGTCTCACTATCTTAATGTCCTGGATTTTCTTATCCTTTACTGTAACCTCCACTGTAACCTTCACCAGACTGGTTTCAGAGATACCTTCATAAGTACCATCAGCCACATCTTCCATATTAACCTCAGCATACTTCAGATTTTTCATATCACTTCCGGCTTTCACGAACAGAGTAATCGTCATAATTACGAGTACTAATACGAATACACCAAATACAATTCCAAAAATCTTTAATCCCTTTTTCATTTTCTTCCCTCATCTCAATTATGTAATATGTTACATTTTATGATATGTAATATATTACTTATATTTTGGTTTGTCAATAGGAATTACAAAAATTTTCATCTCCAGAATAATACAAATCATAATCTACATCTGTTAGCTTATAACAAAAAAGAGGCTTACTCTATCAAGGATATGCTCTTCCTGATCACAGACCGTCGCATTTCATCCGTCTGCAATCAGGGAGTACCTTATAGCTTCCGCCTCTTTCCTTCATCTGATTTAGATTTTACTGATATCCTTAGCAAGCTTTACTTTTTCGAATTTATCCTTACCGATATGGCAATAACCATTCGGATTCTTATCGAGATAGCTCTGATGGTATTCTTCGGCTCTGTAAAAATTAAGCATAGGCTTTACTTCGATCGCAATTTTCTCCGTATACCTTTTCTGTAGCTCCGCGATAGAGTGAAGAATGACTTCTTCGTCTTCAGCATCCACATAATAGATCCCTGTTCTGTATTGGCTTCCGACATCTCCGCCCTGCTTATTGATGCTTAAAGGGTTAATCACATCATAATATAACTCCAGCAGATAAGGTAAGCCAAGAATCACATTCTCATAGACCACATGAACGGTCTCCGCATGTCCGGTATTATGATGACAGACCTCTTCATAAGAGGGTTTGACGGTAGTTCCATTCGCGTAACCGACTTCTGTACTGAGAACCCCGTTTGCTCCGGCTAAGTACTTCTCTGTCCCCCAGAAGCAACCGCCTGCAAGATAAATTTCTTTTTTCATTCCTAACCCTTCCTTTCATAATAAATCACATTAACTCAGAAATAGATCTGACGTGTCGTAAACTCCTGCTCTCGAAATAAGCTCTCTACAGCTGCCTCATAATCATGAAACCTCTCTGCTTTTTTGATTTTTTTGGCATACTTCTCATGATTGGAAAACGGCATAATCAAGTAATACCAGAGTTCCTTCATCTTGAATAAGACATTCCTGTCACCGGACATTACCTTTTGGTAATCCTGATATATTCTGTCATGGAACTCTTTTATTTGTTCCTTTTCAGGAAAATTCTGACCTTGTAGGTATCCGATTAGTCCAGGATTAGCAAGTAATCCCCTTCCAAGCATGATCGTACTGATCTCCGGAAAGTCCTCCTGAAATTTTTCATAATCCTCTACAGTAAAAATATTACCATTGTAACAAAGTGGATTTTTGCTTAATCTGACCGCCTCCCTAAAGATATGCAGATTTGGTTTATTCTTATAAAAATCTTTTTGAACTCTCGGATGAATGATTAGCTCCGTGATCGGATATTGATTAAATAGTTCTATCAGTTTGTAGAATTCCTCCGGATTCTCGATACCAATTCTGGTTTTTACTGATATTTTTGTAACCGATGCTGCATAAATCTCCTGCAGAAATAAGTTAAGCATCTCCGGTTTAGCCAGAAAGCCGGCTCCCTTATACTTAGCCACTACTGTTCCCGAGGGACAGCCCAGATTCAGGTTGACCTCCTGATATCCTAGTTCTTTGATCAGTCTGGAAGTCTCAATAAAATCCTCTGCTTTATTAGTCAATAACTGCGGCACCAGGGTAACACGATTATGCTCCGGCAGAATATCGTTCATTTCCTTCGCTCTTAGATTTTGATTTTGCGTGGCAGCGATAAAGGGGGAAAAATATTTATCAGGACCAGAAAAATATGTATGCTGTGCATTGCGATAAATATATCCTGTAATTCCCTCCATTGGTGCGAAATAAAACTTCATTATTACTTGTCCCCTTTCTTTACGCTGGTCATATCACTGATGAATGCAGCTCCCAGAATAAAAACCGCTCCTAGGATCAGCCATAAAGATCTCCTTCAGTAGTATCATATTACTCAATACAGCTAACTTACAATTTATTATACCATGCCGTATGAATTCTGCCACACAAAAAAAGACTTTTGCTGAGGTAGCTCACATTGTGCAAAAGTCTCTTTGTTTCCCTCTATCCCTGATTATTCCTTAACCCCACCTAAGGCAACACCTGCAATAATATATTTCGATAACAGGAAATATACGATAAACAGAGGTAACACTGTGAGTGCCAGTCCTAAGTAAATTGATCCCAGTTCAGCCTTATAGATATCTCCTCTCAGTAAGCTTACCATGATCGGTAAAGTAGCTTTTCTCTGATCTGTTAGTAAAACCATTGGCATAAATAAGGAGTTCCAGCTTCCTACGAAGGCAAAAATTGCCTGAGTCGCAATCGCGGGCTTCATAATCGGAATGATAATTCTATTGAAGATAGAAAACTCGCCTGCACCGTCGATTCGACCCGAAGCCACAATGTCAAGATGTAAAGATGCCAACAGATACTGTCTCATAAAGAATACAACGGTAGGTGCAGCGATTGCAGGTAAAATCAGCGGTAAGAAATTATTTGTCAGATGAATTCTATACATAAGCTGATAAAAACCGATCGAGGTAACCTGCGCAGGGATCATCATAACCGCTAAGATAAAGGTAAAGAACGGCTGACGAAGCCTCCAATCATAAGCAACCAGGGCATAAGCTGTCAGGGATGAAAAATACACGGTACATAAAGTAACACCTGTAGATATTATCATGGAATTGATAAAACCTCTGACCGGATTAAATGCCTTCCCCACAAAAACCTGAAAGTTATCAAGGAGATGAACTGAAGGAATTAGTGATAGTGCATGCTGCTGTATCTCAGGAGTATTACGGGTAGCATTCACAGCCATAATCCAGAAAGGTAGTATACTTAAAATAGCTAAGAAGATACATACAATATAGATTACAGCTTTGATCATGCGTCCTGCAGTACTTACTTCATGTCTCATTATTGCCTCCATTCCGCCGCCATACAGCGGCACAAACAATACCTGAAAGAAGTTCGAAATGAAATTCCAATGGATTTCATTTTGGAGTTCTTTCTAATGCGAATATGGTTTCATTCGCAATGTGAAAATGATTTTCTTTCACTCTTTCCTCCCAGATTCTTTTAGAGATTTCTTATAAGCTTTTCTCATCGCTCTTTCCTGCTTAGCAAGCTTAGAGGCGGACTTATCACGCATAAGATAGAATACAAGGAGCGATAAAGCAGAAATAATGATAAACATCATCATGCTTGCAGCAGCTGCTCTATTATAGAGATAGCTTCCGGAAAATGCCTGATTATAAATAAATACACTTGTGGTAAGCGTAGCATTATCAGGCCCGCCAAGGAGATACAGTCTGGGGATATCAAACATCTGTAAACCACCGATTAAGCTTGTAATGAGGGTATACACCAGAATCGTTCTCAAGTTCGGTAAAGTAACAAAGAAGAAGATCTGCGGACCTGATGCTCCGTCAATTTCTGCTGCCTCAAACAGCTCCGGATTGATTCCTAATACACCCGAAATTAATACAATCATCGTATATCCATACCACATCCAGAATTGAATAAATGCTACCACTCCTCTGGCAGATGCTTTACTGACAGAAAAGTTGAAGGGTTCATTAAGTACCCCCAGTGATTGTAATATGTCGTTCGCCGGTCCGATCGGATAACTGAAAATTGCATTAAACAATATCGCTATCGTCGCAGCTGTAATAATATTCGGCATATAGAAAATAACTTTAAAAAAGCCTTGACCCTTAATCTTGCGACGATGATTGGTAAACCAAGCTGTAAGAAGGAGTGCAAGCAGAATCTGCGGAATGAAGTTAACCAACCAAATGATAACCGTATTGGATAACGACTTAGTGAAGGAAGGATTCTTCAAAACAGTTATAAAATTCTTAAAAGGCTCATTTTTCAAGAAATGGAAGCTCGTCGCCCCCAGACCTTTGAAATCGGTAAAGCCAATGACAGCAGTATAAATAATGGGATATAATGAAAAGAAAAGAAATGCAAGTACAAAAGGAATGCAAAAGATATAACCATACTTTGCGTAACTGACGCTCTTACGTCGCATAAGCGTTCACCTCCTAATTTTGTAAGTATATATCACCTTATACCCAAACATAAGATAGGGAGCGGACGAAAAGCTCCTCCGCCCGCCCCTGGTTTGGATAAGAAACATATTATTCCACTACAACATCCAAGTTATCTGCTACCTGCTGCTTAAAGTCAGCGACAGCCTGCTCACGTGTTTTATTACCGGCAGTGTACTCACGTACCTGATCCCGCCAGTATGTGTTGATTGTCTCATCGTACTGAGTCAGATTCTTACCGTTCGCATTCTTTCCGGCAGGGACAAAAACATCAAACATATTCTGGCCGCCAAGGAAAGGAACAGAACCATCAGACTTCTTCATCACTGTACCGGAAGCAACAGCATCCTTTGTTCCCGCTTTGTTTAATAAACCATTTGCCCATAAATACTGAAGACCTGTTTCTGAGCTGTCAAGAGTAATCCACTTCAGGATCCTACCGACTGATGCTGGGATCTTAGTATTCTTGTTACCAAGAACCCAGGTACCGCCCCAGAAGAAGCCGATCGGAGACTCACAAACTGCCCAGTCCCCACTTGTCTCCTGAGTATTATTAGCCAATACATAGTTAATAAACCAAGCAGGACCAAAGAAACCGAAAATTTTCTGAGCTCCGGCATCCTTCATATCCGCAAACCAAGCATCCTGCCAGTCTCTGGTATCATTGTAGTAGCCCTTTTCTTTTAACTTCATAGAAAGGTCTAAGAAAGCTTCACGCTTAGGATCGATATAAAGCTTGCCATCAACGATCCAACCCTGATCTGAGCTGTTTTCAACAGCATGCCAGATGTCACCGTCACCGGATACGATACCGTATCCCTTAGCCTTTAAATCTGCTGCTGCTGCGTAGAACTTATCCCATCCGGGACCAATCTTATCTTTAATTGTTGCCGGATCATCTGTGCCCCATACATCCTTGGCGATAGAACGACGATAGATAAATGCACCGCCGGTAGCCTGGTATCCAAGGCCTACTAAATTACTATCAGGATTAGTTCCGATGTCAACGGTATACTGAGCGATATCAGCCTCCTTTAAGAGGTTGTCTACATCCATACCAAGATCCTTATAGGACGCAGCATACTGATACGCATCACCCTTCGTATACTTTAAAACAAAGGCAGCCTCTGCTGCATAGATGTCAGGTGCATCAGCACCTCCTGCTGCAAGTGCTTGATCCAGTGCGGGCTGATAAGCACCATCCGTAGTAGCAATTACGGTAGGTTTAATCTCAAGAGCGAAATCAGGGTTTGCTTCCTTAAACTTCGCCATCATGCCAGGTATTTCTTCTGTGAAGGCCCAAAGGTTAAGAGTCTTCACACTTGCATCATCTGTAACAGTAGCTGCCGGTGCTTTCGTAGCAGCTGTGGTGGGTGCCACGGTTGTATTAGCCGGGGTATTGGTATTGTCTGTTGTTACTTTCTTACCGCAACCTGTTACCATAGTAACAAGGAGTGTAATGCAAAGCAGAATTGTTATAAAACGTTTCATCAAAATCCCTCCTCATAATAATTAAAGTGTCATAAGCACTTAGGGTGCATATGACACTTTAATTAATGATTATTCATCAAGGAATATTATTACCCTTTCTTGTACAAATATTTCATAAATTCGACAGGATACTTTCGGTAATAATGGCCTTTCTTATTATCACAATATGGAATTTTTATTCATTGAATTTTGCACCGCACTTCGGACAGATATTGTCTCCTTTATAAACATGCCCACATCTGTAGCAGCATTTTACACTATGCTTCTCCTTTGCGATATATGCAATGTCTCTGGATTCCGGTTTTTCCTTCAGATAAGAAACAAATTCATCTAAAATCTTGGAAAATCCTTGCACATCTGATAATTTCAAGGAATTGGACAGTTTTATCTTACCTGAGCTCTCTGTATCAGCATAAATTTTTCTGCCTCTGCGGGTTATGATTTTACCGACTTGCATCACATCAATTGTTCCTGACTCAGTAATGGTATTATAAAATATGTGGTCCGGTGTTAATACAAAACCTCTTTTTCCATCTGCTTTTACTGAAGCATCGCAGATTAAGATAGGGAATTCATATTTACCTCTTCCTGATGCGTAAGAATTGAGTGCGTTACGGATCACTGTATTCTCTTCTTCTGTACCACACCGTATTCCTGCTCTCACATTATAGTAATGAACTCTTTCAGAATTTGATGTATACTTACTCAGATCCTTTGTCAACTTACCCACCAGCTGCTCGCATTCGTTCATTTTGATCTTTGTCAGGCGTTTTTCAATCAACCCTAGTGTATTTGTTTTTAACTCAGGCAGCAGGTCTCTCTTTGTGATCTCTTCATATGCCTTTAATCCTCTTTCATAGGTTAACTCTGCAGGATCACCGCAGATTCTCTTTATGGAAGCTTCATCAAGAGTATAAATCTTGTCATGAATATTCTCTAGATAAGGGGCAATATGATTATCTTCAAATCCTTCTTTTTTCAGATCCTGATACAACCGCATATAAGAGCTTCTGTCTTTGGCATTGGCTTTTTTAATCAGTGCGGCAATCTCCTGTTTTACCGCTTCTTCTCTCCTTAATTCAAGATATTCCATATCTTCATCATGATCTATCGCCGTATATTGCGCAATTCTATCCTTAAATAACAGATACTGTTTCTTACTGAAGTGCTCCGGTATCTCCTGTCGAAGGGACGTGAGTTCTTTTCTTCCCCTGGCTTCCAGAAGTTTTTGTAAAGGGGCTAATAAAGACTCTCTGATTTCATCGCTGACATCTTCTCTCCTAATGTCCTCCATCACCCGTTGGATCGTTCTATAATCCTTTCCCTTGCAGGCTTCAGCCTTTTCTCTTAGGTTATTCTCAGGATCAATGTAGGGGGCAAGATATATTTTGTCACTTTCTGTGTCTCCTATATAAGGATTCCCAAGCTTTGAAGACATGATTTTTTTTTCTTCATCGGATTGCTCCAGTTCAGAGAAGGAGCTCCCGATCTGTGTCAAATTCTCCTCATCTTCATCAGTATAACCGGAAGTCTTTTCTCTGGTATTACCGGAAGTCTTTTCTCCGGTATTGCCGGAAGTCTTTTCTCCGGTATACTCATACTGAAATCTTTTTCCGATTTTCTTCTGATCTTTTTTGTCCGTCTGCTTATCCTTCCCATCACCGATGCTTCTTAGATGACCGCTTCCCTGTTTTGGAGCTACATTCTTGTCTGCACCGATCTCTTCCTCATGATAACGGGATAAGGTAAAAAGGTTGTCCTTCTCCTCATCACTCATCGCATTTCGTTTTTCTTTGACTCCCTGAACTATATTCCTTACAGCAACAGTTTCTTCTGCCGTTTCCTCCCTGTGTTCGTTCCTTATTTTATTTTTCTCTTCTCTCTCTTTTACAGTTTCGGCATGTTGTTTTCTCTTTTTTATTTCTTTTACTACTATTCGCCTGCATCTTTCTACACTATTGGGAGGGAAGAAGCCCATATCCATCTTTTCATCCAGATTACTGACCTCCTGATCGGATAAGGAGTCTATATCAGCACAGATTTCCTCCAGTTGCGTCTCGTTTTTGCTTTTTATTTGCTTGTACTCAGCCTCATACTGATTTAAATTACAATTATAGGTTCTTACTCCCGACTTTCCTATAATTTCGATATAGTCCTCATAGGCCTCGCTATCCTCTTCAAAATCAAGCGTATAAACACTTCCATCTGTTAAAAGGAGATTCGGCTTGGGCGTAAAGAGACGATGGCAGACATGACAGGTATATGCTCTGGCAAGATATACCCCCTTCTCATCAGTCTCAATCAGCAGCTCCTCTCCCTCGGGATAGATAACCATTGACAGCTTTTCCTTACAAATTGGACATTTGCTGTTAACCTTATAGAAGTTATTTCCGATTCTGGTTTTCCTTTTTTCCTCATCCGTTAATTCTTCTTTATCAAAGATATCATTTTCGCTCTTCCATACAATTTTATGCCATAAACCGATATCATATTTTCCTTTTCCGTGAGCTGCTTCCTCAGGCACCTGTTCAACAGCCTGCTCTGCTTTTATTTGCTCCTGTTTTTCCTGTTGATCTAATATCAGCTGTATCATATCCTCGTAGGTTATCTGAACACCACTTCTATATAACCTGAGGTTATCCGCGGACAGCAGTGGCTCAACCTCTATTTCCCTGAGAATATTACTAAATAGGGCATTAATCTGTGGATAATCCCTTTCTACTGTCAGTCCTTTGATTTTACCCCATTTTCCGAATGCATACAGCGTCATATTGAGTACATTTTCCAGCATCTCATTCTTTGTGATCTGAACAATCGAATCCTCTTTCAAATTCACCTCTGCTGTATTACTGCCGACTGCCTTATTACCGAAATCAAATATCATAACACTGTCACTGCCTGCAAGCACCAGATTGTTGTTCCTGATGATAAAGATATCGTTCCATGTAAAATTTCTGCCCATGGTGTTGATCAACTTCACAAATACGACCTTCAGTCCTGCATTTGCCCTCAGTAAAATCATAGAAAACTTCCTTCCTATCAGTTATCACTAATTCCGATATCACCTGATTTATCTGTTGTAATACTTTAATCTCTGCACCACTTTATCTGTTTTACTATTTACTATATTACTAATTTATCTAATGTACTGTTTTATCTGCTTTATCTGCTTTATCTGCTTTATCTGCTTTATCTGTTTTATCCGCTTTATCTGTTTTATCTTTTTATCTGTTTTATCTGTTTTATCTGTTTTATCTGTTTTACCATTTCATCTTATGTACTGTTTAAATCTCTTGTTTTAATCTATATTATCATATTCTTGAAGGCTGTACACTCCTTCTATTCCTCCAAAGACTCACGAATACTCTCATCAATGCGGTCCCCGAGATAGGCCCGGCCTCCGGGTAACCTGTCCAGATAATCTTTGCGAATCTGATCATTGATGCGAGTTACCTCTTCCTTCAAATCATTGGCAGACAGTCTCAAGGCTCCCTTTCCCAGGATAATGAGTTGCTCCAGGGCATCGGAGGTAGCAACTGTAACACGGTGTTCCTTTGCGATTTCATGCGTTACTTTCTCAATATATTGATCTGCTGTCTCCGCTTCCTTGGTATAGACCACATGGATATTATGATAATCCAGAACCTCGCCGATTCCTCCCTTTACCTTATAAGCATCAAAAACCAGGATCAGAATACAGTTTTTAAAACCCTGATAGTTACTTAGGATATCCATGAGCTTATTTCTCGCCGCATCCATATTCTCCTTGGCAAGTTCGTTCAACTCCTCCCAAGAAAAGATGATATTATACCCGTCAACCAGAAGATAATCCTTGATCGCTTCCTTATCATTCTTCGGCTGTCGTATGACTGTCTGATCCGTACCTCTTTCAGAATGGTGAGGCTTTCTCTCATAACCCAGCGCACTATGGGAGGGATTCAATCTCTGTTTGATCGGGCCAAAGGTACGAACAAAGATGTCTTCGAGTTCTTTCTCCTCACTGGCAGTGATATCATTGCTTTTCCTAGTTTTAATCCCTGTCTTCTCTTTTACCGAAGTCTCAGTTTTTCTTTCTACAGTCATAGAATCACGTGCTGTATCCGTCTGTTCCATCGAATTCAGAGGATCTCTCTCTATGGTCTTATCCGTAATAAGAACCCTTTCCTCAACATCAACATCATCGTCCGGTTGCCATTCATGTTCCAGATGCATATACTCTTCGACTTTGTCCCAATTGACCGTAAATCCGACTCCATGGGCACAAAAAACAGAGCCTGTCGGATGATCCATATCCCGTTCACTGTCATATCCCATGCTTTCTATTACTTCATTCGCATTATGGCAGGTTTCATGCCCCTTTGGCAGACAAAACAGCTTTCCTCTGCCTTTGGTATACGAGGTCACTTCCGCCTGATATCCCTGTAAGGTAGCAACCGGTGCGCTTCCGGTAAGAACCGCTGTCTCCCCTGCGATCTCAGGCGGGTTGAAGCTGCCGCTCATCCGTTGCAGATCCGACATGGCTCTTCCTACTGTCTCAGCGGGAATTTCCAGTCTGAAATTATAACACGGCTCCAGCAGAATACTTTTTGCTTTTTTTAGTCCTTGCCTTACCGCCCTATAGGTTGCCTGCCTGAAATCTCCACCTTCAGTATGTTTTAAGTGCGCACGTCCAGTAATTAAAGTGATCTTAAGGTCGGTGATTGGAGCACCGATCAGTACTCCAACATGCTCCTTCTCCTCCAGATGGGTTAGAATTAGTCTCTGCCAGCTGCGATCCAGGATATCCTCACTGCAGCTGCTGCCAAATTCTAGACCACTTCCGGGCTCACCCGGCTCCAATAACAGATGCACTTCTGCATAATGCCGTAATGGTTCAAAATGTCCGACACCTACTACAGGTTCCTGTATGGTTTCTTTATAAACGATATTACCCTGATCAAATTCCACATGAAATCCAAAACGTTCCAGTATCAGCGCCTTCAGAACTTCTACCTGAACCTCTCCCATCAGCTGTACATGGATTTCCTTTAACTGATCGGACCATACAATATGCAGCAGTGGATCTTCTTCCTCCAGTTGACGTAACTTAGAAAGCACAGGATGAGCCTCTATGCCGGGTGGAAGTATCAGTTTATAATTCAACACCGGTTCCAGGATCGGTAATTCGGATACAGCCTCTGTCCCAAGTCCTTCACCCGGATAGGTCTTGCTAAGTCCTGTTACAGTACACACGCATCCAGCTGGAACAGTCTCTGTTGTCTCATACCTAGCACCCGAATAGATCCTGATCTGATCCACCTTCTCTTCCCATACTTCGGTATCTAAAGCCTTGGTACCAAGATTAGTCAGCAGGTCCTTTACCTTCAGGCTTCCTCCTGTAATTTTCATATAGGTTAGGCGATTCCCTTGCTCATCCCTGGCAATCTTAAAGACCTTTGCTCCAAACTCTTCCTTCGTTACAGGAACGGTTGTGTACAGAGAAAGTCCGGAAAGAAAAGCTTCCACACCCGCTAACTTCAGCGCAGAACCAAAGTAGCAGGGAAATAACCTTCTTTTATCTATCAAATCCGCAATATGTTCAGTCTTTATACTGCCTGTCCCCGTATATTGATCCAGCAATGCTTCATCACACATTGCAATGTTCTCCATAAACTCCACCGGATTGATATCTGTACTAAAATCTTCACATCCGTCATCCAGCAGTCTTTTCAATTCCTCCATCAGAACTTTTCGGTCCGTGCCCTCCAAATCCATCTTATTTATGAACAGAAAGGTGGGGATCCGATACCGTGCGAGCAGTCTCCATAAGGTTAGAGTATGCCCTTGTACCCCATCACTTCCACTGATGACTAATATTGCATAATTAAGTACTTGCAGCGTACGCTCCATTTCTGCAGAAAAATCTACATGACCTGGTGTATCTAAAAGAGTGGCTTCCAAATCCTTGTATGAAAATACGACCTGTTTTGAAAAGATAGTAATCCCTCTTGCTCGTTCCATCTCATAGGTGTCCAGAAAAGCGTCCTTGTGATCTACCCTGCCCAATTTTCTGATACTGCCGGTCAGATATAGTATCCCTTCCGCCAGTGTCGTTTTTCCCGCATCTACATGGGCTAAAATTCCGATTACCAACTTTTTCATTCCTTATCTCCTGTAACTTATTTCTTCACTCTTTCAAACATGATGCAGCTTCGCAGTATCTCAAATAATCATAGAAGAACAAGGAATGAGCACCATAAACATGAATTTAAGTACTATAAATACACGATGCAACTATTCACAGTTCTTCAGAAATCATTCTGGTACTTTCAGAATGATTTTCACACTTTCAGACATGCCCGACAGAGTCGGGCGTAAATGCTGGAAGTTGAAGAAGAAGTTCATAATGAAATTCCTATGGATTTCATTATGGAATTCTTCAGGATCATTCTGGTACTTTCAGAATGATTTTCACACTTAACAGTTTAACAGTATAAGAATAATAATAAATTATATAATTCGGGAATGCAAGGTGTTCCTACTGGGAGTATAAAATAAGCTTGACCTTCCATTTTCAGAAGCGTATAATCCCTATTCATACAACTGCTTTAGGATGAGTGATCGAAAGTTTCGATCTTAGGTGACCTATCATGAAGAATAACTTTCTAAAACAAAATAATGAACAAAGACGAGCTTTAATCCTGAATGGACCGGTATCCACAACAATCCTACTTCTTTCTGTCCCCACACTTATGCTGGGGTTGGTTCAATCCGTTATTCCGGTGATTGATGGTCTATTTCTCAATAATTTTGCCGGCACTGTAGCTGCCAGTGCTGTCACTTACTGTATCCCTATTGTCAATATCACTGTTGCCCTAGCACAGGGCTTGAGCGTTGCTGGTATGGCTGTCATCGGGCAATCCAACGGTAAGGGGAATTTCGATGCCAGCCGTAAAATCTCAACCCAGCTGATCGTATTTACCTTCCTTCTAGGTTTTATTTTAGCTCCACTTCTGCTCGTACTTGCTTTTCCTGTCTCCTCCCATGTAAATGCCGAGATTTCACATGATGTGTTTGTATATCTTGCCTTGAATGCTGCTGTGATTCCTTTTTCCTTTATGGAGTCCATCTATAATGCAATAAAAAATGCACAGGGAAAGCCTGAGGATACCTTTGTACGGATGATTCTCATGCTTGTTTTAAAAATAGTCTTCAGTGCTTTTTTTATCGCCGTACTCCACTGGGGACTCGTTGGTTCAGTTATGGCATCCCTGGCCTCCAATCTGCTGATCACAGTATGGATGTATTATGAACTGTATATCAAGGCCGATGGTGACCGTTTTAGTATGGCAGGCTTTCGATTCGATAAGCAAATCATTAAAAATTTAATTCATATCGGGTTTCCTTCCATGCTCTCTAGTGTAATGCTAAATCTCGGTTTCTTTCTCATCAATAATGAAGTAGAAAAATACGGCCCCATTGTCTTAAACGGACAGGGAATAGCTAACAGTATCACATCCGTGTGCTTTATTCTTCCCTCCTCCTTTGGTTCCTCTGTCACCACCATGGTCAGCATGAATGTTGGTGCCAAGCAGGTGGATAAAGCAAAAAAGTCCTGTCTCATTGGCTGTATCATCAGCGCAATCACCGCAGCACTGCTAATCGCTATTATTGTTCCTCTTTCTTCAAGACTTACGATTCTCTTCACCCGTGATGCTGAGGTTCTTGCAGTAGCGAATCGTGCTCTTCATATCTACACCTATTCCGTGATCGGCTTTGGAATCTGCATGGTTCAGCAGGGTGCCTTCATCGGTTTGGGGCGGACCCGTATTACCTTAGTGCTTAGTGTTCTTCGTATCTGGCTATTACGATATGTATTCATATTGGCGACCCAGCATTATCTCAGTTTCTATTCTGTATTCTGGGGTAACCTTTTTTCAAATTACATAGCAGCCCTGATTACCACAATTATGATTCTAAGAACGAAATGGATTTCTGATTTGGACTAATGATGATTCCAGCGAGTTTAACGGGTTGATATTGACTGATCCGTTTATTCATGCTATTTTCAGGTTAGGTTATCCAGTCATTATTGTCTGATCCATAAAGGAGGTATAAAATGGAAGAACAAATGAACTATCAGGCTGATGTTGATGCTATCCTGGCAAAACGTTTCGACAACGGAGGAGATCTTTGGGCTACTCCTGACAAACGTATCATGAAGGGCAGTCCATTTACTACACTCGACTGTGCACTCATGCTAACCGAATTAGGTATGACTCCTACAGAACCTGTATTGAAGGAAACTGCTGAGTTGATCCTTAGCTGCTGGCGCGAAGACGGACGCTTTAAGGTAGCTCCGGAGGGTGGTATCTATCCATGTCATACGATTCATGCCGCAAGAACTTTATGTTATCTGGGTTATGCCTCCGATGCACGGTTACTTAAAACCTTTGAACATCTTCTCCAAATCCAGCATATTGACGGTGGATGGCGATGTAATAAATTCACCTTCGGGAGAGGACCGGAGACGGAATATTCCAATCCCGGCCCTACCTTGGCTGCTTTGGACTCTTTTCGGTTTACCCCTTTACGAAATACTATAGCCGCTCTGGACCAGGCAGTAGAATTCCTGCTACACCACTGGGAGACCCGGCTACCCCTCGGTCCCTGCCATTACGGCATTGGCACTCTCTTCTTCCAGGTGACCTATCCCTTCGGTAATTATAATCTTTTCTTTTATGTTTATGTCCTTTCCTTTTATGACAAAGCAAAGAAAGACCCGAGATTTCTGGAAGCACTCGGGGTTTTAGAAGGAAAATTACAGAATGGAAGACTGATTTCAGAGCGTCCTAATCAGAAGCTTGCAGGATTTGCCTTCTGTAAGAAAGGAGAACCGACTGATCTGGGTACAAAACGTTATAGGGAGATATTAAGTAACCTATCAACTACAGCTTCGTAAGATTTTTAAACACCGTTTCATCCTTTTGCTCAAACATGAAAGCTTTTCATGTTTGACCTATTCAAAATATCAGCAAAGCAGATATTTATATATCATGTATTCAGAATATCTGCTTTAAAGTTATTTATGTATCATGTATTCAAAGTATCTGCTTTGCAGTTATATATGTATCATGCATTTAATAAATATCTGCTTTGCAGTTATTTATGTATCATGTATTCAAAATATCTGCTTTACAGACAATTAAATGTCATGTATTTAAAAAAGATAAGGATAACAGTACACATGCCTGTTACCCTTATCTTTCATTTAATTTACTGATAAAAACTTACTACCGATATGTTATTCCCAACGAAAATATTTGATTGATAAAATGATACAAAGGACAGAAACAGCTACCAGTATCACAACCGATAGAATAACATGGTCTGCAGGCAATCCCAGTGAAGCAGCTTTCAGGAGCTTCACTCCCTGTGTCAGGGGAAGTACGTCCATCACATACCTTACACCCTTGGGCATAATCTCATATGGAATTGTCGCACCCGAGAAGAAAAGCATCGGGAAATAAATCAGAGTACAGAGTAAATTTGCAGTCTTCATATTGGGAGAGACACTGGCAAGCAGCATACCGATACTGTATATGGCTACTACGACTAAAAGATAGGATAGCAGAAACAATCCCGGATTTCCGTCCATCTTGTATTCCCAAAATGCGGAGCAAATGAGGAATACCGATACCATCGAGATGACAGACATGATCAGATTCACTGCAAACTGTACATACAGCATCAGTGCAGGACTGACCGGAGTCACCATAAATTGCTTCAGTAATTTTCTATGCCTGTAATCGGCAACCAGCAAAGGCATTCCCATCAAGCCGGTCGCGCAGACGCAGATCGCAGCAAAAGCCCCAAAGGATTGTTCAATAAAGCTGTAGTCAGCACCATCAAAAGCCGGTTTGTTACCGCTGACAAGACCGATGATCACTGCTACAATGATGGGCTGGGCGATGCCGAATATAGGTATATTCATATCTCTGAGTGACAGTCTGAATTCACTTCTAAATAGTGCTTTAAATGCTTTCATGCTCTTCTTCCTCCTCACCGGAATGCCATAAGTACGCATCCTCCAGATTATCACAGGGGCTTTGTGCAACCACCTCAGCGATTGTCCCCATTGCTACCACCTGTCCCTGTTTTAAGATACAAATCTTATCACACAAAGCCTCGACCTCATCCATATAATGTGAGGTAAGCAGAACCGTCAGACCTCCCGCTTTGAGATTTACCAGATATTTCCACACATCCCTTCTGGCTTTTGTATCAAGACCTGTGGTAAGCTCATCCAAAAACACGAATTCCGGCCTTGGAATCAGCGCCTGTATCACAGAAAGCCTTTGTCGTTCACCGCCTGATAATTCTGATACAGTTCTCTTCTCCTTCCCCGCCAATCCAAAGGACCCTAGAAGCTCCTTCCAATCCGCGGGGTTACGATATAGTGCACTTGTAACCTCACATATTTCATTTACACGTATTCTCTCCTGATAATTCGTCTGCTGGAACTGGACCCCGACCTTCTCATATAGCTTCTGCCGATCGGATACAGGATTCATACCTAACAGCTCTACCGTGCCGGCATCGCGGCTCCTTACTCCCAGAATACATTCAATACTCGTGGTCTTACCTGCCCCGTTGTGTCCGAGCAGACCGTATACCTCACCTCGTTCCACCTCCAGCTCCAGGTGATCGACTGCCCGTCTATCACCGTAATATTTTGTCAGTCCTCTGACTGATAATGCTGCTGCCATATTATTCCTCCTTCATTTATAATAGCATCAGCTTACCAGTTTCACTCTTCTGTTTCTTGACCCCAATTGCGATTATATTACTCCTGTCTTCCCCACCGATCCTCACCAGGTATAAACTAGTGATAATCTATCGTACTTTTGTGGAAACATAATCCATCCTGTTATATATCCCTGACAATCATAAAACAGCTTCACCGACATCTACTGTCAATGAAGCTGCTATGAATGATAATGGTAGCTCTCTATACACCTGTTATGGCATGAGCTTGTAATCAATTGTAACCTCTACATTATTCTTGATGGCAAGCCACACCGGAGAGATTAACTCAGCCTGTTGAATTGCTTTTTGAACATCTTCTTCCTTCATGCCGTCAGAGTTCAAGGTAATTACGGCATGAATCTTTTCAAGTGATAGTGGACTCATTCTTCGGATTGCTTCCGCTCGCATCTCATAATGTGATACGGTATTTCCCATTCTTCGAAGCAGCACCGTAATTCCGGTACTAACACACCCTGCAAAACTGATCAGTAATGCTTCCAATCCCAGAAATCCCTCTCCGTCTCCGATAGGGGGTGCATAATCAAAAAATATTTTCTGTTCCGGTTGAAGGTTCGAAGCCGCACTAAACTTTACCTTTTCATTCTCCAGTTTCAAATTCACAAATAGCTCATTACTCATAATGAAATATCCTCCTATTATTTGTTATATCAGGTTAGACACTTCACTTGTGAAAATGGTTACAAAATTTCTGCAACCCGTCGTAATTTCTCTAAAAACTCATCTTTTGTAATTCTTGCTTGCGCATGATATAGATATTCGATTTTATGTAAGGTATTCAAGTTCTTGAAATACTCCTGTTTTAAATCCTCAGATTTGACCTGCTGATACCCTTCCGGTATTGGCAGATTATGATCCTTCATGTACTTAATCCATAGATGACACTTGCATGGCTTATCAGGATCAATCAGATTACATCTCATCTCAAACATCTCCTGCAGTCTCTTTCTGCCTCTATGAAGCGTTACCTTCACATTATCGACGGAAATGTCAAGTATTTCAGCAATATCGCGGTTCTCTAATTCAAGTAAATTTTTAAAGAGGAAACAAACCCGTTGCTTTCTGGGAAGGCATTTGAGAAAGCCCTGCAGGCATTTCTCCCGCATCTCTTCTACGATCAGATGATCCTCAAGATTCGGTTCAAAGGTAAGGCTATCCAGGAATTCACTCTCACTGACACCCAGTTCCTCCGTGATTCGGATCAAGGGCAGCTTTTTGATATATTCGAAATAACGAAAGCTCTCATTCATTACAATCCTGTATACCCATGTATACAGCTTCGCATTTCCCTTAAACAGATCGAGCTTCTGATAAGCCTTAATGAACGAATTCTGAAGGATATCCTCTGCATCCTGATGGTTGCCGGTCATTCGATAGACACAGGCATAAAGCTTGTTATAGTTGTTCGTATAAAGATCGATAAGGCTTTTGCTTAAATCCTCCTGATTTCTTTGATTATCCTCCATACTCCCCCCGGCTTATTTCCAGAATTGTTTCCATGTTCCTATGCATTATAACCCATATCTGAGATGTTATCAATCAACATAGGTAGCCCCGATTGGTTTGCTATATCTCTGTAAGGCTTTGCATACTCCTGTTGTTAGAATAGCAGCAACGATCGCTTCCGGCAGGCCATTCACTATAATGATTGAAAATACTGCTTTATAGACGGCACCGACGGTCAGATTGAAGGTCCTGCCATATGCGTCACAAAACAATAAATAGATAAGGTTCATCACTAATATGGTATTTGTCATAGAGCCTGCAATTCCTCCGATTGCAAGAGAAACTACTTCCCCCTTGGCTTTTAGTGTTTTATGAAAGAATTGATATACATAATAGGGAATAACGCCTACCAAAATTCGGGGGAGAAAAGCGACAAGAAGTGATGTCCAGCTACCGCTATCCGTTCCGGGTACTGCAATTGCCGGTGAAAATGCAAACGATAATAGTGTTGGAGCAAAGGTATTGTTATACAGACTTGTAAAGCCAAAGACCACACCTAAGCGAGCTCCGATTTTAGGGCCCAATAATATGGAACCTATGATTACCGGAACATGGATTATTGTTGCTTTGATGATTGGTAACTGTATGTATCCGATTGGCGTAAAATTTAGAAGTATAATAATTCCTCCCAGCAGAGCTGAAAGTACCATTTTTCTTGTATTTCCATTTACATTCATCCTACTTCCCCCTATATTTTTGATTTTGAATTACTTTCCTCGTATATCATAGCCAAACCCTCCAGCAGCAAATCAGGCTCATGCTGTATCGGTATGGTACAATGTGATATTACAGCTTCTGAATTACCTCCGGTTAAAATAACGGTTGCATCTGTCTTAAGCTCCCGCTGTATGCGCTGCACTAATCCCTCTATTTGAGCCGCTGTTCCAAAAACAGCCCCGGAAAGCATGCATTCCTCTGTATTTCTGCCGATTACGCTTTTTGGTCTGGTGATAGTTATCTGTTTCAGTAATGAGGTTCGTGTTACAAGTGCCTGTAATCCGGTCATTACACCCGGCAAAATGACACCTCCTGCAAATGCCCCCGATTGATTGATTACATTGATGGTGGTCGCTGTCCCACAGTCCACAACCAAGAACGGCGGATAGTATTTCTTAAATGCTGCTTTACAGCCTAATAACCGATCCGATCCCAATATTCCTGAGTATTCCGAATGGTCAAAGCCCCATACAGTTTCAGCTGAGATAAGCATGGGTTCAATCGAAAAAAATCGCCTAAATACTTCTGCAAACAATGGTGTCTTTTCAGGAACTACGGATGAAAGTGCTACACCCTCTATCTGGTCTACAGACATATGGAATTTCTCCATCAGGGACAGGCATAGCTTTTCAATACGATGCTGCTCGGATAAGTTCATGATTGGGAAACGCTCTGTAGTAAGCATACTGGTATGATATAAACCATAAGTCAAATTTGTGTTTCCGATATTAGCCAAAAGTATCATTGCTTATCCCCTAAACTTTCTATTACAATCCTAATAATATCATCGACCTCGGCCAGTGCACCCTTCCCGATCTCTCCATCCGCCAATCTTGCCTCTCTTGGCTCTATGAATTGATAACCAAACCTTTTCAACTTTTGAATATTCTCCTGAACTATGGGATTTTCATACATCCTGGTATTCATGGCAGGAGCAATCCATCTGGGAATATCTTTGATCGCAAGTGCGACAGAAGAGAGTAAGTCATCCCCTATTCCGTTTGCTATTTTACCTATGATATTGGCTGTTGCAGGAGCAATCAGGAACAGGTCCGCTTTCTTTGACAAAGAAATATGTCTGACCTCTCTTGGATAATCCACTTCAAACAGTTCTCGATTTATCCTGTTTTTCGAAAGGGTTTGCAGGGTTAAGGGTGTGATGAATTCCATACTGCCCTTGGTCATAATTACGTCAACATTGTAGCCTGCTTTTGTCAGATGGTTTGTGATATCGGCCGCCTTATATGCGGCGATACTCCCGGTGACTCCTAACACAATATTTTTCATTTTACCTCCATTCCGCCGTCATAAGGCGGTGAACTACGCTTCTAGAAATTGCATTCGCTATTTCCTGTTTTGTATAAAGGTATTGCTTCGTTTGATCAGAGCCTAAAAGTATACCTGCATGGCGATCCTCGTTGATATCTCTTTTATCATTTGCCAGTACAAAATCACATTTATTATCCTTCATAAGCTTGCTTGCTGCCTGTAGTAAATCACATTCTTTTGCACCGGCAAGCAGCTTAAAGCCTACCAAAACAGCTTCTGGTTGAAGCTGTTTGAACAGCTTGATTATCTTCGGTGTTTTCTCCAGGCAGAGAAATAGCTGCTCTATATCTGAAGATATTTTGGGCGAATTCTGCTGTCCAGTATATTCTGATAATGCTTCATGAAGCAGGGCTAACAGCTGCTTCTGGTTATTAATATCCGTATTGTTCTGTGATAGGCTATTTGCCAGAAATTTCTCCAGTTCTTCACTTGCGGCACTGTATTTTACGGTATAGTCACTAATTGCCATGGAATGTATGATTGCGTCGAATATCTGCTCCTCAAGAAGCTTTTCTAAAGTAAGCTTCAAATTCTGTACATTGTCGATACGCAATATTTTTGCCCGATTATTTTGAGGTATTAGGGCATCCTCAGAGCAGAGGTAGGTAATGGAGGTACCCTCCATACTCAGAAGGGTATCAGCGATCAGGCTACCCAAACGTCCTGTAGCCATATTACTAATCCTTCTGACCTCATCGATTTTCTCTGCGGTTCCACCTGCCGTGATCAATATATTCATACTAATATCCTTTCTGCTAATTGAACAGTTCTGAACAGATCATACGCTTACAGATATCCAGCTGTTCCTCGGCCAATTCTTCCGATACTCCACTAGACACTGCCTTCGAGCGTAATCCCTCCAAAATATACATGATAGAGTTTGCTAAACAATCTATGTTCTTCGTATGAATTGAGTTGCTTGATATCCCAAATCTCAGTAGTTCAAGTACTATATTTTTGTTGTTGGTAAATTGTTCTGTATAGAAATCTCTATCAGACTGTGTTTTATGTCTGAAACAGAATTCGATCATTGCAGCAAAAAGGCTTTGATCCATATTCAATAACCTTTCCTTCTGTTCAGAGAAAAATCCCTCTATTAATTCATGAAAATCTGTACTTTTCTCTATCTTGCCCTTTATCTCTTCTATTTTGGTATGATTATGCCTCTTTACAACTTCTACAAAGATTTCATCTACAGATGAAAAATATAGATAGATTCCGCCCCTGCTGATCCCGCATTCTTCAATGATATCTTTCATGGTAACCCGGTTAAATCCAATGCGGATAAAGACCTGCTTTGCTTTGTCCAGAATAAGCTCTCTTTTTATATTTGATTTAGACTCCATATACGACCTCCTTACAGCCAAAAATGTCAAACAATGGAATATGACACACATGTCATTTGAATTATATGACACGTATGTCATAATGTCAACTAATTAATTTCAATTATTTTAATTAAATTAGTATCAATTCATACAGTATATTAAGCCATAATCATTTTTCATTTCGATATCTGATGTTTTAGAAAGATAGGACTCCTGTTTCAGCTTACCAAATCAGGAGTCCTATCTTTCTATCTATTCGTTACTTGATATCCTTTGCCTTTTGTGATTCTCTGACTAATCAAAAATAGGAGCTGCTCTTGCTATATGATTACTGCTCATTCACCCGAAGAATGCCAAGACAGAACCTTTCCGGTATAGGAACGGGAATTTTTCATAATATCTTCCGGTGTTCCCTGTGCAACAATTTCACCGCCCTGTTTTCCTCCTTCCGGGCCGAGGTCTATGACCCAGTCGGATTCCATAATCATTTCAATATGATGTTCAATCACGATTACGCTATTCCCCAGTTTAACAAGACGATCAAAGATCTGTACCAATCTATTTGCATCGTGCGGATGAAGACCGGTCGTCGGTTCATCAAACAGGTACAATACATTTCCACCACCACCGGTAGAAAGCTCCTTCGCCAACTTCAGACGCTGCGCTTCTCCGCCGGATAAAGTGGCTGTGGATTGTCCTAATCCCAGATAGCCCAAGCCTACATCCTGAAGAATCTGTAACTTTGAAGTAATACTCTCCTCACCGACAAATAGCTCCAAAGCCTCATCAATACTTAATTCCAGAATATCTGAGATATTGTATCCTCTGTATTTCACATTCAGTACCTGTTTCTGATACCTCTTACCTCTACAGATCGGACAAATCACCTCCACATCCGGCAGAAAATTCATGGAGACGGACAGCTTTCCGGTACCCTGGCATTTTTCACAGCGTCCGCCCGGCACATTATAGGAGAAGTGCTTCGCTGTAAGTCCCTGGCGAATTGTCTCAGGTAAAGCGGCAAATAAATCTCGGATGTCGGTGAAAAGATCTGTATAGGTCGCCGCATTGGATCTGTTGGAGCGTCCGATGGACTGCTGATTAATAATAACCACACCATTAAGCTGATCCAATCCGGAAATCAAGGAAGTCCTATTCTTCTTCGGCTGGTTGAAGTATGCTTCGCAGGCGGCAGCGAGACTTCCGAAAATCAGACTTGACTTCCCGCTGCCGGAGACTCCGGTCACTGTGACAAATCGTTTCAGAGGGATCGCAACATTGATGTTCTTTAAGTTATTGATATCTGCATTTCTGATCTCTAGATACTCAGCGTTCTCACAGGGAAGCTTTTCGCGCTTTGCCTGATAGAAACTGCTTTGCAGATATCTGCCTGTGATCGAGTCCTTGCAACTCATAATCTCAGAAACATCACCGCAGGCAACAACACTACCTCCCTGTCTCCCCGCACCCGGGCCGAAGTCAACAATATAGTCTGCGGCTTTCATGATTTCGGTATCATGCTCGATGACAAGAACCGTATTTCCCATATCCCGAAGTCTCTTTAATACCTCTATGATTTTTCCTGTATCACGTGAATGCAGACCAGAGGTCGGTTCATCCAGTACATAGAGAACACCGGTAAGACCGCTTCCCAGTACCCCGGCCAGCTTGATCCGCTGACTTTCTCCGGCAGATAAGGAAGCTGCAGGCTGGTCTAGGTTCAGATACCCGGAACCTGCATCAATAATCCGGGCTATTCTGCTTGTCAGATCCTCAGCTACCTGCTGGACAACACTCCAGGCTTCCTCTGAAACAGTGACCGGAAGCAGACTCAACCATTCTTTGACATCAACTAGAGACATAGATAAAAGCTCTTTAATATTTTTGCCTCCGACTTTTACCTCCAATATTTCTGCCCGATAGCGAATTCCATGGCATTCAGGACATTCCTGACGGATCAGAAACTTTTCGAGTTTCTGTCTTGCACCTGCAGTATTGCTTTCAGCATATCTGCGCATCAGATTTGTGACAACCCCTTCAAACCTTCCTTCCGGTACAGTTTTAGGCGGAGTGATATCGGGAAATCGCTTCTGAAACTGTCTGCTCAGCACACCGTGTAAAAGCAGATCCATCTGCACCTCATTATATTCACCGATCGGTGTATCGATATCCATCTCAAAGCCATAATACTTTGCAGCCTGTATGATAGAAGCACCGTATCTGTCGATATAAACCTGATCCCAGCCGGAAATAGCGAATTCCCGTATACTCTTGGAATGATCCATCAAAAGCTTCACATCCGGTGAATTTACAACTCCGATTCCACGACACAGTGCACATGCTCCTTGCGGTTTATTAAAGGAGAAATGACTGGCTGTCAGCTCAAACACCTGCTTACCGCAATGAGGGCATGGAAGGGTCTGCTCATAAAGCTCATTTTCCTCCCCCTCCTCTTCTGAAAGCTCCGAATAAGCCTCAAAAGCGCTTTCACAGTAATTCTGAGTTATACTTTTACCGCAATGCGGACAGGGTCTCTCACCAAGCTTCGCAAACAGGACCCGAAGATAGGAAGATATTTCCGTCACTGTACCCACCGTCGAGCGGGGATTATGATTCGATTGGTGTTGCGTGATTGAGATTGCCGGCGACAAGCCCTCAATTCGGTCTACCCTCGGCCTGCTACCGATATCCATGGTCATACCCATGGATTCCATGTACTGACGCTGACATTCCCTTTGCAGGGTTTCCAGCGCCAGTGTCGATTTTCCGCTGCCGGATACCCCGGTGAATACGATCAGCTTATTCTTGGGAAGCTGTACGTCAATATTCTTCAAATTATTTTCTTTGGCACCTATGATGTTGATATACATACCTGTTCACTCCTTATATTCTTTATAATAAGGCTAATATAAATCACAGATAAAGTCTGGTGTTAAAATGGAGGGTTTTGAAACTATATTACTTTACGATTTTTAAATCTCCGGATTGATTGCCTATCAGCTTTAGGATAAATTCTCTCCCTTTATCAATCATAACAGGCTGTCCTTCCCACAAAGCAAAGGCACCCTTTTTATTCTGCACAAAGACATTATTCGAGAACTTCGCCGGGTTAGTTTTATTTATCATTGATTCTAGCAGGATATCCCTAGATAAGTAAAACACATTATTCTTAATATATATCCCTTTATTTCTGTTTTCACAGGTCCAGAAATTCATACTGACTGCTTTTTGATCTCCATTACCATAGAAAGCCATCTCTTGGTGATAGCTCCAACCGTAGCCTATATTCAGAATATAGTTATCCTTTACCATGATATCAGAAAATACATATTTATTTTTGCTTTCAGAATAGTCCATCCAGCAATCCGTAATAAGCACACCGCTTCCACAGCGCTCTATCAGATTTCCTGACATGAGGTTATCCTCAAAGGTACGATTAAGGGCCTTTTCCCCTGGCAATTCCATCACTATTCCGCCATCATAGCTGTCATGTAGATAATTATTAATTACTGCACCATCAGACACCTCAAAATTAATACATTCACCAGAGAAGAACACCTCACCCTTCTTCCCATAGTAATGTGTACATCCTCCGCCAAAGGCAACCTCGCAATTCTGTATCACGGCTCCGTCTCCGCAATGCAGACTATCATTACCTCGTGGGGCTATCCCGCCATGCGCAAAATACTTCACACATAGATTATCTACAACACATTTTTTATCATATCCTATCTGTGGAGCATACCCCTGTACTTCAGAAGTCAGGAATTCTATCTGATTGAAGATATCACCGGGATTTCCCTGATCGCATCTTAAATAAAGTTCTCCTTTTGTCATAATATCATACTTGTTGATAGGAGCTTCATATCCGGATAAATCTATCATGTTAAAGAATGAAAGATTATTATGTAACGCTTGAGTAATCTGAAAGCTTTTCTTATGGTTGTTCTTAGTAACATAACGAGTACCATCCCACCATGCTGAAACCTTAGAAGCCCATTTTGTATCCTCATTAAATACAATAAGACCGCAATCCGGCATATCTTTATAGTATTTCCATATCTTCTCACCATGCTTACCCTGATGATGCAATATCCATTTATCAGCTCCGACACCGCTCTCGGGAGAGCCATAGATTCTTGGTTTATTTCCTGTTCCATAGGCTGAATAGGTAACTCCCTCTAAGCATTGAAGTGCTTCTCTCCATATTCCTCCACGTTCAAAGAAAACTGCATCTCCCGGTTTGAGGTCCGCTTCATTTACCTTCTTCAAAGTAGACCATGCCGTTTCCACAGTTAATCCGTCATTTGAATCGTTACCATTGAGTGACACATAATATGCATCTCCGGTGTAGGTCTTACCCGGGATATATTCATCCCCCTTAACAATGGTGGTACTACTGCTTAGAATACTCTGTTTCCGTTGATCCGCTGATTTCAGAAACTGCTTTATCCAATCATTATTTGTTAATTTCGTCTCAGAGTTTTGTTTTTCTGTTTTTGAAGTGGTGCTTGCCAATACTACCAGCGTAATATGATCGCTGATTAGTAGGGAAAATAACAGACATGCTATAAATGCACCCAGACATTTTATTATATTCGATTTATATAGTAAGGTTTTTTTCATTGCTGCCTTCCTCCAGTCCTTCTCTTTTGAATTATGATAGTATCGTCTTCTGTTCAATCACTGTTATTGCATTTTCTACACCATCTTCGGCACAGATTAATGTACCAACTCTTTTTACTTGTTCGATCATATTCCGGTTCTGAGTTGCTTCAAGAATCGCCGCCGTCAGATTATCCGCTGTCAGCTTCTTTCTCATAATCGGTTTCGGCCCTAATCCCTGCTTATAGATACAGCTTCCCCAGAAAGGCTGATCACCTCCGAAGGGAATGATAATATTAGGAACCTTTGCTCGTATCGCAGCCGCAGTCGTTCCGGCACCACCGTGATGCGCCACAGCCGAAACCCGCTCGAAAAGCCATTCATGCGGTACATAGTCAATCTGCATAACCGTGTCAGGTAATGTAACATCCTTTAAATCACCCCAACCAGCCGAGAATATCCCTCTTTGCTTCGTTCGTTTCAAGCTTTCCAGTACAATGGATAAGGCCTGGTCAAAATTACCGCCGACAGCGCTTCCAAAACCTATGTAGATTGGTTTCTCTCCTGTTGCAAGGAACTCGACGAGCTTTTGATCCGGCTGGTAGTCCACGCCATCATCATTAATCCAAAAGCCTGTGATATACTTTTCCTTACCATATTCATGCGGCCTGTGCGAAAGGAAGGAGCTGTAGGCATAAATAGAGGGTATTTCTCTGCCATGCAGATATCGATAGGGAAAGGCAAAGGGTTTGATTTTATCTAGTCCCAGTTCGACACGCCAATCATTCAGCAGCTTTCTAGTTACATGGGACCATAGCCTATCACCAAGCCAAAAAGTCAATCGATTGTAGGGTGCTCCAAAGGGCAACATCGGTGCAGTCATTGCCGGAAATTCACTCGTTGGATCCAGTGGACAGAAATTCACACGAAAGCACGGTATCCCGTACTTGTCAGCGACATGCCAGGCTACACCGCCTAAAGTCGAATAAAGAATTGCATCCATTCCGATACAAGCCTGTTCGATATCTGATAAGAATTGCTTTTTCACCGGATTTAACAGTTTCTCTAGGTTTCTGAAATACTCAAGCGAAGAGACCTGTTCCCCGACCAGCAGCCGGATTACCTCAACAGCATCCCCCGCAAGCGGTCGAAACTCGAACCCATTCGTTACTATGAATTCCTTAAACTTGATAAAGGTGGTGATTCTCACCCGATGTCCTCTCTTTTGCAAGCCCTTTCCCAGTGCAATAAAAGGCTTCACATCCCCCAATGATCCAATCGTAATGATCCCATAGTTCATAAATGCCCCTCCTATCCCCTATCCGAGAATATTTTACATTTTAATAACCATACCCTTTCCATAGTCAAGTGATTTGTGCAGTGCACAAATTGCTGTGTGAAAAACTTATCTTTCACACAATTTCCTGATCAGAAATAAAATGTAATTGATAGAAACAGCATATACCTTTCAAATCGATTTCGTCAATTGTGACCGTATTAATTTCTTATTTTGTGAGAACAGTACCTGAAAAATTCCGCTTTCCGTCAGTAAACCGACGATCAGAATTGCCGTACCGATATAAAACTTCGTACTGACCCGATCACCAAACAGAATGCCGATCACAACGGTAAAGGGGATCTTCAGGTATGAGACCAAGCTGCCCTTGATTGCGGAAATCCTGCTGTAGCTGCTTGTCATCAGCCATTGGGCAAGAAAGGAGGATCCACCGATAGCAAGAAGAAGGAGGAACTGAAGTAGCCCCGGTTTCAGTTGATTTACTGAGGAGAAAGGTGCAAAGACAAGCCCAAATATACAGGCTGACATATAGACAATGGCCGGATGCTCCTTTTCACTGGAACGCTTGGTATAATGAATTGCAATGCCCATAATCAGGCCGCTGAACACTCCTATGATATCTCCCGCCAAGGAGTATTTGCCACCATCATAGAATATGATCGTCACCCCCATCAAACAGAGCATCATACTGATCATATTTACCAACTTCATACGCTCTTTATTTAAAAGAAAACCCAATAGAGCGACAAAGATCACATATAAGTTATTCATCAGTGTTGCTCTGGCACTACCCGTTTTTTCAATCGCGAGATAAAAAAGGATCATAGAGACGGAACCGGCAACACCTCGTATCACCCATGCCTTTTTATCACTCACTCGAAATGCTTTTTTCGAAAATAGCAATACTGCCAATCCTAATATGACACCTATGATAAATCTGGTAACAGAAATAAAATAACTATTAAAGCTGTCGGAAACTAATTTCACCAGTACAGCACTTAAGGAGAAGAACATACTGGATGCTATCATATAACAAATACCCTTCAATTTCATAGCTGTTGCACCTCTCTGTATCGATATGGTATAATTGATTTAATACAGATAAGAGTTTACCTGTCCAGGCGTAGGATATCAATGTATATTTCATCATTCTGTATCGCTACAGTTAGGAGAATCTATGGAAAATCGCTATGAAGATGTAAAAGAATATATTGTAGAACAGATGAAATCATCCAGGATGAAACCCGGTGCCAAGCTGCCATCAGTCAGAGAACTTGCGAAGCAATGTCAGGTCTGTAATTCGACTGTCGTAAATGCATACAGAAAATTAGAGCAGGAAAACATCATCTATTCTATGCCCAAAAGCGGATATTATGCTATGAAGCCCAGAAACACAGATATTGTACCTGATAATTCCTCTATCATCGAGCTTTCAAAAGCAACCCCGGCTCACGATCTATTGCCCTATCACAAATTTCGCAATTGTATTAATCAGGCTATCGACTCCTATGGGGGAGCCCTCTTCATTTATTCGAATCCTCAGGGTTTTGAAGGTTTGAGAAATACTCTTGTAAAGTATTATGGACAAGAGCAGATTTTTACCTCCGAAAGTAATATGGTTATTACGGCTGGTACCTATCAGGCTCTCTTGATCCTAGTCAAAATGCCATTTCCGAACGGAAATTCCAATATTCTCGTTGAACAGCCTACTTATTCCGGTATGCTAAGACTTATGAAGCTGGAGAATAGTAACGTAATCGGCATAGAAAGAGATGTGAATGGGATTGACCTTGATCGGCTGGAGACCATATTCCGGAGCGGAAACGTGAAATTTTTCTATTTGATGCCTCGCTTTCAGAATCCCACCGGTTTCTCCTATCCCAAAGAACAAAAGCTAAAAATACTTGCGCTGGCAGCCAAATATAATGTGTATATCGTCGAAGATGATTATCTTGCAGACCTCGAAACAGATCCAAAAAATGATTCTCTGTTTGCAATGAGTCAGATGCCTAATATTATCTATATCCGAAGCTTTTCCAAATCATTGCTGCCGGGCATTCGCGTGGCTTCGGTGATCCTGCCCGAGCTGCTCGTAAATGATTTTATTACTTATAAAAAGCTTTGTGATATCGGTAACTCCAATTTAAATCAGGCTGCCCTCGAATTATTTATCAATTCAGGGATGCTGGAAAAGCATTGCAGGGATATCAGAAATGAATATGAAATCAGAATGGCTGAAATGGAGCGATTTACCGAGACAGCCTCCCTGTTGGGGTTGGAATTATTCGTACCCCATACCGGATTCTTCTGTTATCTGACCTTGCCAAAGGAGATCAGTAGCAACAGACTGATGGGATTATTAAAGATAAATCAGATTGCTATGGCAGGGACACAGGATATGTATATCCCCTGTTTCTTCAAGGATAATTCTTTAAGAATCGGCCTTTGCTGTCTTGATCAGCATACGATCAGCCAAAGCATCCGAAAAACCTTTGAGTGTATCGAAAAAGTTATGAATTCTGCTCAGATGAGCTTACAGCATGAAGATATATTGATCCAATAGGTTAGAAATACTCGACCAATAGAATTGAGAATACACACAGCAGCAGAGTCTTTGTAAAAATGTAGGGTCTTTGTAAAAGCTAATTACAAAGGCCCTACTGTCGGTGCAACCACTTCTCGGTAGTAATCGGTTAATTATATCATTCCACTATGCATTTCTTTGATAGACGGTATAAAATAATTCACAGACAAGTGTAATAATAACAATGCTGCCATCGTACACACCACAATAATTAAAATCTTTTTCATCTTTTTACTCATCATTTCTATCTCCTTATTTTCATAAAATATTTGTTTACCGTGTGACTTTTTGATTACCCTGCGACTTTTATTGACGGGTTTCTATTTGTCTTATTAGTCAAGGAATCGGATGGAACCCTATTCATATGCCAACATCTCTTTCAGTGAAGAGCCTGCTGCTTTCCAGGCCGGAACGAGTCCTGACAGGAAGGCTACGATGATTGAAATCGCAAACCATAGGAGCATCCCGGAAAGTGATATTGTATTATTCAAATCAGTGTGTAGAAATATCTGTCCAAAATAATTTCCTGTCCAGATAGAAATCGGGTAGGATAAAATTACTCCTAACAGCCATCCTGCTGCTCCCATAAGAATAACTTCTGATGAAATCATCGTGATGAGCTGCCTGCTATTTACCCCAATTGCCTTTTGAATTCCAAGCTCACGTCTTCTCTCTGAAATATTAAGCCCGATGGCAGAGGCTATACTGAGTCCTCCTACGATTACAGCCAATACGGCAACGATGGAGAGAAAATTCACAATGATATTCAGATGTTCTACAAACGCCTTTCGCAAAAGGCCGATATTCCAGTTTTCAGAGATCTCAATTCCTTGCGTCCGGAAGTCAGCCTCAAGCTTTTTAGAAAGCTCTACCTGTTGATCCGAAGTTAGATCCTTTACCGAAAACATGATGTTCTGTCTGGAGGCCCCGCTAAATAGAGTTTCATATGTATCTAGATTGATGTAGATACTTGGAAGCGGAGGTATTTCATTCACGATCCCAACGATTACGACAGCGGCACTCTGCTCTCCGATTTTCATCGTGACGGTCATTCCCGGTTGTATCCACTTTTCTTCATCCCACAGCGCTTTATTGATGATGACTGCAGGCTCCGAGGTTTGAAGATTCGACCCTTCCAGTAGATTAAAATGTATCATGGAGCTGTTTCTCGGTAGTGCTTTTATCGTATAAAAGGCTGAATCGGTACCATCCTCTTTTAGAAAATTTGCCGTATTTGCCTTATATACTTCTGCTTCTTCTACTCCGGTGATATCAGAAAGCTTCTTTAATATCTCTTCCTCCGGATACTGCCCGTAAAGTCTGATATCAAAGTCATAGTCGAATGTTTTCATGCTTACATCAACTGTCTTGCCGATCGAAGCAACAATATTTTGGGAGGTCATAAAGAGTACTCCGCCTGTTGCCAACGCAAGGATTGCCAGGATAGTACGGCCCTTCTTGCGAAACACATTATTGAAAGGAATCCTGATTTGAGAGTTCATCTTGTTCCTTCTGCGTGGATAGGAACTTGTATTCTTTGATTTACCACTGCTGCTTTGTTCCGACAAGCCTTCCTTCACGGTTATGATGCAGCTTTTATAGATCGGATAGAAGGATGCAACAAGTGGTATCAGAATTCCTGCAGATACGATGACAGTATAGACCCAAAAAGGAATTCGATAGCTCGTAATTTCAAAATTCAATACTCCTGCAGCAAAATCAGAATAACCCGATCCTACAAAAATTGATATCGGTATACTTACCACAATTGCTGCGAAACTGATTAGTAACACATATATGAAATATGGAAGAGCAATATCCCGGATATCGGCTCCTGCAGATTTCATGATCGCTATCTGCTTTGTCTGTGTGGACATTATAAAATTCAGTAGGTTGATGATGATAATGCACGCAACGAATAATGAAATTACAGCAAACGCCTGTATTAAAAAGAGTAGTGATTTCAACTGATCGCCATGCGGATGCTTTCCCGGGACAGGGACATCCACCTTGGCAACCTGATACCCATTTTGAAGCAATTGCACTTTCATATCTGCAGCTAACTCTCTCAGCTTTTCCCGGTCAAATCTGTTATCATACGATACAATATGAAGCTCATCGTACCACCCCGAATAGCCTAAGGTCTGTAACGCTTCCAATGTTAAAAAAGCATAGGAGTATTTTTCCATAGAGGCCGGAGAAAGACCCGGTGCATGAACTCTTCCACTCAAGTTCATTTTGGTTTCCTTCCCACCGGGAAGCTTGATCACCACCTCTTCCTCATATCCCTTTCTCAGATAGGTCAGGTTCTTCAAAGAATCCCTTTCCAGTGCCATTTGATCATTCGCTGTCGGCAGTATCCCCTTCTCAAGTGTAAAGGTATCTACTTTCAGACTGTTAAAATTCTCAATTGCGAACAGATGGATCGTACCATAGGTGCCATTTTCTCTATTAATGCGGGCAAGCTGTGTTTTTCTGACTTCGACAGTAAGATTGTCTTTCATTCCTTGGATCAGGTCCACAGCTCCTGCATCAAGATTACTGACTTTTAAAACAATGGATGACGGATTCGTATTCATATAGTTCGTATCCATTTCTCTGGTTAATATAGAGAACGCGGTCAGAACAAAGCCAATGCTAACAATACCAATCAATATGCCCAGGAATGCCATCACTGTCCTTCCCTGATAAATTCTCAATTCCCTGAATACTTTTTTATAATTTGTCTTCACTTCATATCACCTTTTCCTACTTATTTTGAGTATCCTCTATAATCTGCCCATCACTGATTCGAATGATTCTCTTACAGCGTTCCGCCAGTTCGTTGTTATGGGTTACCATGATGACGTTTTTCCCCTCTTCAGTAAGTGATTTCAATAGAGTAAAGATCTCCTCAGAGGTATTACTGTCAAGATTTCCTGTCGGTTCATCCGCATAAATGATGTCAGGGTCATTCGCTAATGCCCGGGCAATGGCTACTCGCTGTTGTTCTCCTCCTGACAGAGCAGCCGGAAACTTATCGATATGGGCCTCCATCCCCACCTTGACGAGAAGTGCTTTCGCTCTTTCTCTTCTTTTGGATGAAGGAATTCTTTTTGAAAAATCCATCGGCATAATCACATTTTCAAGGACGGTTAAGGTTGGCATCAGTTGAAAGAATTGAAACACAAAGCCGATATTTTCTCCTCTGAAGCGACTGAGCTGCCTTTCTTTTAAGAGATTGATTTCTTTGTCATTGACAAGGATCCGACCTTCTGTTGGTGTATCAATCCCTCCAAGCAGGTTTAGTAAGGTGGATTTTCCACTTCCTGATTTTCCTACAATTGCAATAAATTCCCCCGGATTAATCTTCAGATCCAACCCCCTTAACGCCCAGAAATCCTTCTCACCTACGGTGTATCTCTTTTTTACATTTTCAAGTACAATAACTGCTTTCCTATCATTACACAACATTTTTTCCTCCTTCTCTTGCAAAACAAAAATAAAAATCGTATAATATGTACGTTACTGAACATATTGTACGATTTCTATCATAAGAAGCTTTTTATAATGTTTCAATAACCAGTCAATTAAAAAAGTATCATATTGAACATTTTCAACAATTTGTTCAGAAATGAGGATAGTGTGAACAAAAAACAGTTCACACGGGAAGAAGCTGCGAAGTTCGTGCAGTGGCACTCACTCCTTGTTCTTCCAGGTTTTGAACTGTGCAAAGCGGTAACATGGAGATTTAGTTTGAAAAATCAAGATTTTTCACAAGGTAAATTTGTGCTTACGTCCAAATTTACAGGTGCTCATAAGAAAGGAGATTTACATGAAGGCTGAAAAACCGGATCGCCGAACTGAAAAGACACGCCAGTCGCTATTATTTGCGCTGAGCGATTTAATGCAGGAAAAGAAGTATAGTAATATTACAATTCAGGAGATTATTGACAGGGCAAATGTGGGCAGATCCACCTTTTATGCACATTTTGAGACAAAGGATGAGCTGCTGAGCAGCTGCATGGAGCATATCTTTGGAATGCTGAATCAGCAGATCACCGACTGTGTCGAGCAAGCCGGCAATCAGCTGCGCTTTGTACCTGTCACTGAACTTTTTGAACATGTGAAGGATAACAGCCGTTTGATTAAGGGCCTTATGAGCTCTGAACGCTCGGATATACTCCTTAATAAAATTCAAGCCTATTGGAATCATAAAATTGAGCAATATCTGCTTACACAATACTTAAGTCAAAGGGAACCTATCGTTCCTCTGACCTTACTTACAAATCACATCACCAGTACCATGCTTGAATTGCTGATCTGGTGGATTAGTCACAATATGCCCTATTCCCCCCAACAAATGGACGAATACTTTCAGTTGCTGATTAATCCCTGTATTCAGTCAGCATTTTCCGCAAAGTAATCTAATTATTTTTAATAAATAGTCGGAAATCACAGTAGTCGTCTCCCCTGCCTAATGTTTTTGTTCTTCCCCACACAAGCTTTGGATGCATACTGCCGTAAGTGATATCATCCGATTTACAGAAGAATTGTGTCAGCTCAGGGTATCCATACTTCTTACAGGTTAGCTGATAAGGGCACAGTACCATATCTCTGGCGAAGCCCTTGACACCCGGTACTTTTTTACTTTGAAACCCTGCCTCAGCGCCAAACATTTTATCAATTAAGTAATTAAATATTCCGGGCGTCAATCGATATAACCCGGGAATTTTCATTAGGTTTTGTATTGACTTTTTCGCTTTTTCCATTCCGAGTAATGACCATTGATCATATACCTCTAAAGCCTTCTCCCTGTTGCCTTCTTTTTCAATTAACACCTCATAAAAGGCAATACAGGGAAGTATTTGTTGTAAATGACTTTGTAATGCTTTATTGGAATCCTGATTGTCTTCCAGCAGCTTGGCTGTGCGCTGATAAACCTTCTCCAGATAAGTATCCATACCATTCTTTTGAAATTCGTACTGCAGACTTTTTGGCATAAGCATTTTTCGAATGTATTTCTTGGCTGCTTTATACCATATACTTTCTTTTTCCATAATCGTTTCCTTTCAGTGTACTTAATTATGATCAGGCATACGTTTTAACAATCATTGCCATGTATTCTTACATTATATACCATAGGAAAATAAATTTCAAAACAAATGACGGCAAGGATATCAATCCTCTTTGATTGAACTTCTTAAGCTAAAATCGGAAGATTAAAAAGTGCAGTAATCATTTAGAAGGTGAAAGACCTATCTTCCAACGAGTACGATGGATGCTGGTACTTTCACTTTCTATATGATTACTGCACTTATAAAACAACCCTTTTTATGAGGATTTCCTATTTCAGCATCGATAAGATAGCATTCTTTGATTGAACACCCACGACACTGTGAGCAACTTTCCCATTTTTCATGACAACAAGTGTCGGGATACTCATAACACGAAATGCTTGAGCCAGCTCAGGCTGTTCATCTACATTGACTTTTCCAACTTTAGCTGTATTACCGCTCTCATCTGCTACCTGTTCAACCGTAGGTCCCACCATTCTGCAGGGCCCGCACCAAGGTGCCCAAAAGTCAATTAATACCGGTTTATCAGAGTTGATAACCTCTTGTTCAAAATTATCCTTCGTTATCGTTAATACGCTCATACGCCATTCTCCTTCTAATTATATTTTCATTCATATTGTTCTTCTATTTTTTTGTTCTTCAGTTTTGTGTTCTTCTGTTTCTTGTTCTTAAGTTTTGTGTTCTTCTGATATTTGTTCTTCTGTTACTTGTTCCTCTGTTACTTGTTCTTCTGTTACTTGTTCTTCTGTTTCTTGTTCTTCTGTTTCTTGTTCTTCTATTTCTTGTTCTTCTATTTCTTGTTCTTTATATTCTCATTATAATCATTTCTTGAATCTTTACCGTGATAATATCACGGATATGCTGCAGATTATTTTCTTTTTGATCCGACATAGGAACCCATGCCGCCCGCCATATCGATCACATCGAAGCCTTGTTTTGAAAGTGCTCTCGTGGTTCTTCCGCTTCTTCCGCCTGACTGGCACATGATGTAATAGGTCTTATCCTTGACCAGATATTTCTCCGGACTTGTTATCAGATTGCCCATGGGGATGTTTTTCGCTGTCCTTAAGGTTCCGCTTTTATACTCATAGGGTTCTCGGATATCAATGATCTCTACATTCCCAATCAGGTTATCCATATCATTTACGTTGATTACCTTGCTGTCATCTCTTTTCAAAAAATCAAACATCTCTTTTTCCTCCTGATTTATATTGTATTAAGGTTAATTCATTACCTTATTTTCATCTTCTATTATAAACAAATCCTTTTCATTATCTGTGATCATGTTACATAGAATTACATTTTCACATGACTGTTTTGATTGGGTCTCACCAGCGAATTTACAATAGCAATCACTCAGTAACAATAGTATAGTTCCAATCCATGATTCCGCCAAAATCATATACATTTGAGTATCCGAGTTCGACAAGATCAGAAGCGGCAAGAGCACTTCTACGACCGCTGCGGCAATATACCAGGATCGTAGCTGATTTGTCTGTCAATACGCCTTCTGCTTTCTCTGTGATATCAGTATCAGGAATGAGGATTGCGCCCTCGATATGTCCTGAATTATATTCCTCTTCGGTTCTTACATCCAAAACCGTAACAGTTGGGTCCTGATCCATCATTTCTTTCGCTTTCTCAGCGGTAATTTTTGAATAAGTAGCTGCAGTAGAATTGTCCTTCGAACTGCACGCACTCAAAATGGTCATGGCTAGGATAGATAATATGATCAATAAATATTTTTTCTTCATATACTTAATTCCTCCTGTAAAATGTTATTCTTTCATGATCGTTATCATCAGACCAATACCAATGCCTTCTTAGGGCAATAATTCGTACATTTGCCACAACGGATACAGGCATCGAGATTTACCGTAGGTGCATCATATCCTGTCTGCTCTAATGCATCCACCGGGCAGATCGGTACGGACGGACATGGATGGTTCTGTGGGCAGTTTTCCTGGATTACAACTAAGGTTTTTGTTTTCATTTCTATCTTCCTTTCGAGATTACTATTTAAATCATTATAATAACATAATGCAGCAAGTTCAGTAACACAGTCACATTTAAAGATTGAATTAAAAAAGGTTTCCCCGCATCAGATACTGCCAATGCATGGGAAACCCGGATTATTTGATAACTTTATAATTCCTTTCTGATTATCTATTGCTATAGCTTCCCCGAATGGATTAAAGGTAGCGTTTGAAAAGTACACTATTCTCCTTGGCGATATGAAGAAATATATCATCTGCCAACTCATGCAGCTTTGCATATACAGCCCTCATCGTGGGACATGCATAAGACGGAGGGGTAAAATCGCCGGTCTCTTTGATGATACGCTTAATCAGCTGTCCGGCACCGTCATGTTCACTCTCTAGATTCAGAAGTAAGGTCTTGATTGCTGCGATATCCTCGGGAGTTTTATTTGCTTGTCGCATAGCCGGGAAAAGTTCCTCTTCCTCCTTAGCGAAATGCTCCTCCAGCTCCATCTTAAGTTCACTGAAATCTCGATGCAGCTTCAATAACTCTTCCTTCCCATGCGCATAATGTACCAGTAAGATCTTATTAATCAGCTGATCCAGTTCCCTCCACAGGGCGCGTTCCGGCTGATGATGTATCTCAAGGATCAGGTCGATCAGCTCTTCATCAGATAATTCACTCACAGGAAGCTCCTTCTCCGGTCTGTCCAAATAATCGCTATAAGCATTCTGTATCTCGGCAATAAAGCCAGGGGACAGGCCGGCTTCCTTTACAGCTGCCTCAAGTGTTCTGTCCCCTTGGCAACAGTAATCGATATGCAGCTCATTCAGTCGGGAAGTAATTACCGGGAAAAAGGTGACCAGTTCACCAAGCTTCGTTTGATTACTAATTACAATTGTTTGTTTCATCAGAATATCCTCCTTAAATAGATTACTATTTAATCACTGTGATTGGTTTCAATTTCTTGTTGATTAGATAGTAACCTATTTGAGAGTACATATCCTTGATTCAAATCAATTTTTATAAATACTACACTACCTTAATGATCACCTTTCCCAAAGCATGACCGTTACTCAAATACTGCACGGCTTCAGCAGTTTCAGAAAGCGGATAACGCCTGTCGATGACAGCCTTCACTGTTCCCTCTTCCACAAGCCGGCTCATGAATTCAAGGTCTTTTCTGCTCTGCTTAGCAGCCAAAGTTCGTATTTTTCTACCGCCGATCGACAAGAATGCACCGAATAAAAGGGATTTCATGACCTGAGATAAAGCACCTCCCACCATGACACAAATTCCTCTTGATGACAATAAACTCTTATAGTTCGATAGAGTAAGCTTTCCATTGACAGCTAATATGAGATCATACTGTTTGCCGCTTTTTGTAACATCACTCTCCTGGTAATTAATCACCCAATCAGCTCCAAGTGACTGCATCAGCTTCTTATTCTTCTCACCGCACACCGCAGTAACTTCTGCACCAAAGTATTTGGCTAGTTGAACCGAAAATGTACCTACTCCCCCTCCGGCACCATAGATCAGAACCTTTTGTCCCGGTTGTATCTGTCCTTGATCCCGCAATGCCTGTAGGGCAGTCACCGCCGCCATGGGAATAGCAGCGGCTGTTTCATAAGAAATACCAACCGGCTTCAAGACCAATGCTTTTTCAGGCACAGCAACATATTCAGCAAATCCGCCAAATCCACTAGCGGAGGTATCTCCAAACACCTCATCTCCGACGGAAAAGCTTTTGATGTTATTTCCAACCGCTTCGACCCGACCGGCGATGTCAGCTCCAAAGATTTTCTTATTCGGGATAATCCCCATCCTCATAGAACGGTAATCCGCAGCGTTAACCGAGACCGCATAAATTTTTACTAAAACCTCGTTGTCACCCGGGATAGGACGGTCAATTTCCTTTAGTTCCAGATGACCTGCAGAGTTCCTTTTATGATACAAAACAGCAATCATACTATTATCTCCTATCCTTATTTGATATTACAACTCAACAGCCTCTTGATGACTTCCCGGGTATAGAAACCATCATTTTTCAGAAGCCTCTTTCTTATTCTGATCTTCTATCATTTCATATGAGAACACTTCCTCAAGCTTTGTCTCGAATACATCAGCAATACGAAATGCCAGTTCTAAAGTAGGAAAATACTTTCCATTCTCTATGGCTACAATCGTCTGTCTTGTAACTCCGGTCTTCTTAGCCAGTTCCAGCTGTGTCATCTCGTCATGAAAGAAGCGCAATTTTCTGATATTATTTGATATTAAAATTTTAGCCATTATAGACCCCTTTTCTATAGAAATACAATTGAGAAAAGCCCTCTAGAAGAGATCCGATACTAAAGGAGGCAAATAGAATGTTCATCATAATTGCCGGTGGCATATTCAGCAATAAAGTGAACAATGAGGCAACAAATCCGATCCCTACCACTGCAGATGAATTTCTCATGGCCTTTAAGGAAATCAGCTTATCCATCTCGTCTTCCACATCTGTAATTTCAAGCTCCTCATAAGTATTATTTTCTCCTTCCATACACGCCTTCTTGGATATCTCTTTGGCTACTTCGTTTGATATGGACAGAATTATGTGAAATACAATCTGAACGATGATGGTAAGCAAGATACCACTTCCGATGAAAATCAGTATTGCAGTCGCCCAGAATTTCATATCACTAAGTAAATCAGTGCCTTCCTCCAGATAATTTGAAATACAATAGATACAATAAGCCGTAAGTAGAATGATTCCGGAAATCAATGATGCGATGGTTCGTTTCTCCTTATAATACATTTATTTCACTCCTCTTCTTTTTGATGTAATTTATTCTATACTCAGAGTACATTATTTTATTCTTTGTGTCAAGTATTTTTTACATAATGTAATTTATTTTTTACCATGTTGAGAAAGGTTAAATAAAGAGTTTATTGTTTGGCAACTATTTTAATTTAAGTCTGCATTGATGATCAGTTATAAAATAACTGATTAAGCCATGAAGTTCACAACTCAATCAGTTATTCATTCCTCTTTTGAACCTTTCTTCATTAAATCATTTCATACGCCATGACGCCTATCTCTTACACTGAATAAATTACTCCCTTATTTTGTTTTGCTTATGGCCTTTTTCATTGCCTGATCAACCTCACGGTTAGTCATTTCTTGATAAATATCAGTGTAAGTTTTTGAGTTTTTAATAAGTTCGTCACAGAAAGCTGCTACATCACTACCCGTCACATTAAGTACACTTTTCCCCATAGCAGCACCTTCTTCAAAAAGCTCTACAATTCCAGAGAGCAAACCTGTCCCTTCCGTTAATTCAACTGGACAAACCTTAAAGAGATATTTTTGAATTTCTTTATAAACAAATTGATAATCTTGTGGGAGTGCCTTCACACGCTTTATGTGTACTCTCCATTCTCTCTTGCCTTCGATGACATCTTGTATTCTCATATTATCCTCCTACTTGCCTAGTTTTCTCGCAACATTATAATTAAGTTGCTTGCGCCACTTATCGCGATATGACATTGCCCCTTCTTCACCGGCCAGAACCGAACAGAACTCTTTTATATCGTCACCAAAAACCTCTTGTATACTTTGTCCGTCCGCAGCAGTTTCTTCGAGCATGCAAAGTACACCTTCAAGAATGGGTATCAAGTTGCGACCGGTGAAATCCGTATGCGACCAAAGACTTGTCATAATTTTTTCCCATGCCGCTTGATAATCGTCGGGAAGCTTTTTAGTTCGCGCATCAAACATTTTTAAATCTTTCGTCATGTCACTTCCTGTTACTTTTTCCCATAAATTCATTATATTCTCTCCTTTAACTCACTAATTCTTGTTGATACGAACTCCCATCTTTGCCAGAATCGTTGCAGTTCTTCACGCCCAGTATTGTTAAGTGTAAAAAATTTTCGCGGCGGTCCCATATCAGATGGTTTTTTTTCGATGTTCACGAGTTTATTCTTCTCAAGCCGCACCAGAATGGTATAAACCGTACCATCTACAACATCAGTAAATCCGAGGGCATTTAGTCTTTTTGTGATCTCATAACCGTAGATTTCCTCGTGGCTTATGATTTCAAGGACGCAGCCTTCAAGTACACCCTTTAACATTTCTGTGATATGATCCAATATAATCCCCTCTCTCCTATCTAGTAACCTCGTATTAAGTATTACTTACTACCACTATATAGTATCACATAGTAGTGCTGATGTCAATATACTATATAGAAAAACCGCAAGCCTTTATAAACTCCGGTTTGCGGTTATATTTAACTGTACTGGCCAGCCATGGTGTCATTCACCGAACAGCTTTTCCTACTGTTCCTGTCACTGTAGAATATTCATTGACTGAGAAGGGGGAAGATTTAAAAGAAGTCATAACTATGATGTATCTCTGGGGTGAAAAATGGATTGGGCAGAATTAATATTAAGTCATCCGGAAAGTCAGTATAGAAGTAGCCTGAACCGTCTTCATAGAAGCAGTACAGGCTATATTTTAAATCAATTCATTTACCCGTCATATCCTGGGCATTCATACTCTCCCTTAATTACAAAGAAAGAACCGCGGATTGTTCCTGCCAGCTTTGATTTTTGTCTTGCAAATTTGAACTTACCCTCCAACTCCTTGGGTACCTCCATCCCTTCAGACAGCTTCAGACCAACAGCACGCTTCTTCGGATCGTCCAGTGTATACATCACATTGATTGCCAGACCATCCTCATAAAATACATAAGTCATTTTAATGTTTTCTACTTGAAAGCTCGATGTCTCCAGGGGCTTTGCAGCGAATTCAATATTACGTTCTTTCTTCAAAATAGTATTTACATAATCCAGCGCCTCTTGACTTTCTCCTGCCGGTACCACGATAAATTCATGCTTGTACTTATTCATATAATAACGGGCTTCATTCGCCCGCAGACCGGCGAGTGCTTCTGCTACCGGTGACGATTCCAAACCAACCGTAGAAACATGATTAAAATCAACTGAGTACGACATTTTTATCCCTCTTTTCTCTTATTCACTTCTTCCTATAGTATGTCCAAAACTTCCGATCCCTTTAAAGTTTTTATGCTATATTAATTGTCTAATGATATTATAATCCATAGTATAGAAGAATAACAAGAAGAAACGTACCTGTCAAAATGCACTTCCGCTGCCATGTAATAATCTTTTATGTTTGGTTAGTATGTCCTTCTATTCGAGGTTTGCATGTCTGGCCATTAATTCCTGATTGCTCTCAGCCAAGGAACGTTTGCTCATCATATGAATAATGATGGCGTCTCCAATCAGCAAAACACTTTGTTCGAAGGTGTTGGCTCCCGGCTGAATGGAATTATTTTTCTTATCTTCTGCTTTTGTCGTTGTTGCATTTACCTCAAGCACGATATCAGCGAGTATTCCGATCGGCGAAGCAGCCCTGGTAGTAATTAGAGCAAGCTTGGCACCAATTCTTTTACACTTTTCTGACATAACGGTCAGGCTGCCTGTGGAGCCACTGCCTGAAGCCACTAACAGCAAATCCCCCTTCTCAATTGCAGGTGTTACTGTTTCTCCCACAACATATACGTCAAAGCCCATATGCATCAGACGCATAGCAAAGCCTCTGATCATCATCAGGGATCTCCCTGCCCCTGCGACAAAGATTCTGTTTGCCTTAAGAATCCCCGCCTGTAGGAGATCCAATTGTTCTTCCTCCAAGCTTGAAAAGGTATCCGTCAGTTCCGTCATTACCAAGGATAAGATTTCTTTCGTTCTCATCATTGCATCTCCTCCTTCATCTCAAGTACTGCTTTCCTAATATCCGGTGTATGATATAGCGCTCCTCCGGCAATGATTATTTCCGGTGCCTCTGCTATGTATTCCCGGATTGTGGACAATGTTACACCTCCGGCAACTGCTGTCCTATTTTTCGGTACCGCAGTCATCAGTTCTCTCAAATCCTTAAGTGGTGTTCGCCCACTCTTTTGCATATCGACACCTGTGTGAACCCCGATATAATCCACACCAAGTTCCAACAGTTCCTTTGATCTTTTGGGGATGTCGGTAACACAGATCAAATCCGCAAGTACCTTACGTCCATACCCATGAGCAGTCTCTACAACTTCCTTGATTGTTGAGTGATCAGCCAGAGCCAATACAGTAATAATATCTGCACCATGTTCACAGATATCACGACATTCCAACGCTCCGCCATCCATAATTTTGCTGTCTGCAAGGACAAGCATATCCGGATATTTCTCTTTTAAAGCCTTGACCGGGGCCATTCCCTCTTTCATGATCACAGGGGTTCCCACTTCATAAATATCGATGACATCATGAATCTGATCGGCTATTTCCATTATTCTTTTCGTATCTGCTATATCTACTGCAATTTGTAACTTCATCATTGACTCTCCTCTCATTGATACATTTTCTCGATGGACTCTACATATGGACTCGGATGTAAAAGGAAATCATATTTCTCGGGATGATTAATAAAATTCCTATAGCAGGAAACTCCGAACTCGATCCCAAGCTCCTTATTCTCTACTGGCTCAATCACCTTCGCCTCCGGAGCGTACAGATAATTCTTATTTGGTATAACCTGATAGGAAGCCCTATCTTTCATGATATACACCGACAATCCATGCTTTGCCCTGATTGGCTCGTAAAGCAATGGGCAGGACACTACTGCAAGATTACTGAACATTGCAGTTTCCTCCGTTACATTGATGGACCCGTGCCCATAGAAGGGTGGTATGATAACAGACTGTCCAGCCTTTGCATGTATGACTCTAATCCTCACGATCACAGGTTCCTCCTCATGATCGAAATTCATCGTCTTCTGAAGAATAAAGAGAATCTCTCCTTTGATCACCTCATATACTTCCGCATAGGGGAGCCCCTCATTGTCAATATAACCATGGTAATGCCCTGAGGTTTTTTTATACTCTCCATTGATCGTTCCAGGTCCAATTGCCGTGATATCATAACGGATATCATATTGCTTTAGTAATTCCTTATGGTGTGGAAAGACAATGTTACGATAAGCAGAATACATATACTCCTCTTCCTGCAGCCTCGTACCATCCTTCAGTAAATCAACCATTTGCCCCACAGTTTTTTTAGAACTTCCTTCGCAGGTCAATTCATTTTCAAATGTTAATTCCTTTGTCTCCTCGTGATAAAATATCGGTAATCCGGAATGAAACAGTTCCAAATCAATTCCTCCTTCTGATGCTTTGTTAGCCTGATTTTACACGTCCTTTTGTTACAGAAAAAGTAACACGTTGTAACAAAAAAGCATCATCAGCCCTAGATCATAATCTAGGATTGGTGATGCTTTATACTTTTCGTGTAAGGGTTTGATTATAGCCTTCTTGCCAGTGCCTCGATGATAAAAATTACGGGTACCTGCGTTGTCACATTATACATGGGCTCCCTTACTTTTTGCTCTATATGATATGCTATATTCCAATCTGACATTTTAGCAATTGTTGATGTGGAAGTACTGGTGATACTGAGTAGCTTACATTGATGCTTCTGAAAGCGGTTTAACAAATCAATAAGCAGCTCCGTCTCTCCCGAGACCGACAATGCAATGACTATCGTATCCTCTGTCATATCGTTTAATACCGGATAATAAGGGTCCTCCAGACTCAACGAAAACTTACCCATATTTGAAAAATATCTGGCAGCATAATTTCCTAAGGTCCCTGAGGATCCTATTCCGACAAAAATAACCTTTTGTGCTTCTCTTATCATTCCCACAGCTTTTTCCAGCTCAGTCTCAAAAGCACTGGTATTGGTACGTTCAAAATAATGAAGAATTTCATGCAAATCATCCCCAGGCTCTTTGAACATAGGCTGTTGTAAATACAGTTTTAGCCTCTCCTGAAATTCCGAATAGCCCATGCAATCAAGTTTCTGGCAGAAACGAAGCACCGAAGCTGTTGAGATATGGGTTTCTTCTGCTAATTCCCTTATGGTCATATACTGAATTTTATCTTTATTTGCCAGAATATATTTATATACTCCGATTTCCAGTTCATTTAACTTCTGTATGTTTACATAGGTAAACAGCTCCTCCATCTCAGGCCCCTCCATTTATGTTGATTGAAACAGACTCCGGACAGCTAAAGATCCTTTTATACTGCTTATTAACCTTCTTAACAAATAGAATAAGGTTAATAATGGCGATACCCCCGAATATAATGCGAAATGGAATATCTGATATATCAAGTCCGGTCGTGATCCCGTTCAAATCTCCGCCACCACCAATCAACAAGGTGAGAACAGATAGATAAATCGGGTCAAGCAGCAGAAAGCATATTGTGATGTAATAAAGCGCAATCAACAATGCTCTGCTCTTTAACTGATACACTCTTGGTGAGAATGCTAACAGATACCCCAGGGCTATCGTTACGATACTGCTTATCCCGTTAAAAAAAGCCAACTTGTATCCAACCAATCCTCCGTCACTGATCACAATCTGAATGCCCCAAATCCCAACAAAACGGATTCTCTCAAATACGCCAAACAATAGCGCCAGCAATAAATGCGTTCCTTCGTGAACGATATAATAACTGATCAGGGCCGCGAGTATTCCTGCCCATTGTTTTGCCGATTTCAAAGCTTTACTTTTCATAATAATAACCATTCCCCTTCCATAATCTAGCGATTTGTGCAGCGCACAAATTACCGTGTAAAATAATTCTGGCTTTCTCAGAATTATATCACACTTCCAGACATGCCCGACATCGTCGGGCGCAAATGCTGGAAGTTGAAGAAGTAGTGTGACATGAAATTCCAAGACGAATTCTTGAATTCGTTTGATTTCTATGTCGCAGTTCTTCAGGAGAAATTTGGTATTCTCAAATTTCTTTTCACATTTCTCCCTATTATTTTAGATACAACCTAAAAAATTCCTGAATATGCTTCTCTATTAATTTGATAGCCTCCTCCAGTTTCTCCGTCTGCGTGTCATAACGGAAAAGAAGTACAAAGATTGGAGAATAGAAATGCAATGCCATAATCTCCGGATCAGAACCATTGATCCGTCCTTCCTGAATCAATAGCCGAAAGACTTCTGATTGATAGCGTAATGTCTTTTCCACGAACATCTCCATAAACATGTTGTTCAGTTCTGCACTTTTATATTGTTCAATAATCATCATCTTGCGGAATTTTGATAGGATTTCATCCGTCAGATAGAACGTAAAAAGCTTATCATATACCTTTTGAAGTATCTCGACCGAAAGGTCAGCATTGTCAGTTTCTTCCTGCCGGGCAATTTGTATTAGTTCCTGTTGTAATTGATTTACTCTCTCAGCAGATAATTGAATAATGGTGTCAAATATCTCTTGCTTGTTTTTAAAATGCTTATAAATTGCACTTTCTCTGATACCGATGACTTTGGTAATATCTCGTACAGACACACTGCTGTATCCATGAACAGCGAAGAGTGTGAGTGCCTCATTGATGATTCGGTCTTTTGTTGACATATTCTGCTCCTATTCAAAAATATCTGCTTTACAAATATTCTATATATCTTGCAACAAAAAGGTGAACAGTTGTTAACAACGATTATAGTTAACAATTGTTCACCTGTCAAGATCTTTCTATACATTCTTATACATTTTATTAACCCATATATAAATCCACTTCTATTGAAACAGAGTATCACCGCTTTTAAATCCAAAAGCAGGATGTGCATCAAATCTTACCACTCCTACCTGTGCTTTCTCTCCTACGGCTTTACTGATTAAGGCTGTTCCTTCGTTACCGAAGCCTGCGCATAATTCAATTGCACCTATTCCTTCCTCAACCAATGCTTTTGCGACCTGAACACCCTGTTCATAATTTTCCACACCGATAACCTTCAGTATAATTGCTGGTGTTTCAATCACCGCCTGATGTACATTGGAATCTGTCTGAGGTGCCACAAATAAAAATGCTGCCTTTACCTTCATAATAATTTTCCTCCTATTATCATCTCTTTGATTATTTGATAAGAGGATTATAGCTTCCCATTTAAGGAATCGCTTGAACAATATTGCTTACTTTCTGCGCATGTTTCTTTTATATTCCTGAAGACTGATACCCATCATTCTCTTAAATTGTCTGCAAAGATGGCTCTGATCCGCATAATTGAGTTCCGCAGCAATATCTGCTTCTGATTGCTCGACAAAAAGCTCAGCCTTTACAATTCTCAGCTTATTCTGTATATAGTATTGATACGGAGTAACTCCCATTTCCTTTTTAAACTGCCGGATCAGATGATATTTCGACAGATTTACCTCTGCCGCAATATCGTTCAAATCAAATTTATTTCCATTCAATTTTTTGATGCACTCCACGGTTCTTTGTATTGTCTCAGATATTATATACCCTGTATTACTCTGCTCTTCTTTGATAATCGGCTTTATCAACGCAAGCATTTCTTCTGCCAGCTTGTTTTCGTCTCCGCTCCACATGAAATCGTAACAGGGCTTTTGAAAATCATCCGTATCCAAAAGCTGCATGAAATAATGCTCCAGGCTATAGCCAGAAAAGCAGTTCCTTAGCTTTGACTTAAAACAAATCGTAATATATTTATATCTGCTATTCGCTGTAAGTTTTATCCCAGTATTCGATGGTATGACATATATCGTACCCCTTTTCATATTACATTCTTCCTCACGAATCCTGCAAAGAACCTCTCCTTCTGTTACGATCCCGATGCACCAGCTCTCATGACTGTGCAGCGGAAAGGAATGCTCACTATTACAAAACAATAATTCAACGCATCCCTGCTCATAGCTATTGATTTCATTCTTCATGACAATTTCCCTTTCCGCTTACAAGCTATTTTTTATCCTTTACTTCAGTTACCTTCCACACCTTACCGCCAATCATGGTATTCTTCATTGCTTCCAATACCAAAGCTCCCTTACCGTTTAGTATTTCTACATAGGTGAGGGTATCTTGTAAGGTGATGATCCCGATGTCCTCTGCCTTGACACCTTCCAGATTGGATATGACTCCTACAAAATTGGTTGCTCTGAGCTTCTTTTTCTTTCCGCCGTTGAAACGTAATTTCATAATCTCTTGATTTAGTTGAGCACTTTTCGATTTTCTTATCTGTGGAACAGCATTCATCTTATCATCAAAGGAAGGCTTTTGAAGGAACACCTCCTGCTTGGTAGGTTTCGTAATTTCCGGAATTTGAAAACCAATCAGCTCTTCGATCTTTTGCAAATACCTGTTTTGAGTCGGTGTTACGAAAGAGATTGCCTTCCCTTTTTGCCCTGCACGTCCTGTTCTTCCGGTACGATGGACATAATTTTTCTCGTCCGGGGGAAGGTCGTAGTTAATAACCAGGGAAATATTCTCTATATCTATCCCTCTTGCCGCTATATCTGTGGCAATCAAGTAGCGGTACTCTCCCCTTCTAAATTGCTTCATCGCAGATAATCGGTCACTCTGTTCCATGCCTCCATGTAATTTATTACAAGGATAACCTAACGAATCCAAACGATCATATACCATATCTACGCGATCCTTAGTACTGCAAAAGATAATGCAGCTGTCCGGATTCTCAATGATCGTTACATCCGTAAGCAGTCCAAACTTATCCTCTTCTTCTATAATATAATGCCTATGATGAATATCAGAAGTCATTATACATTCCTCGCTGACATCTATACTAATCGGGTTTCTCATATTTTTTGATGCTATGCTTGTCACTTCATCTGCCATGGTAGCCGAGAATAGCATTGTCATCCGTTCCATGGGAAGCTTCCTGATAATCGCTTCAACCTGGTCGATAAATCCCATATCCAGCATTCTGTCAGCTTCATCAATTACTAAATAGTGAAGCTTATTAAGGGCTAATGTCCCCTTCTCAATATGATCCAGGACGCGCCCCCGGTGTACCGACAACGACATGTGTTTTCTGCTTCAGCTCTGTTTTCTCAATAGAAAATTGATGTCCTCCATAGATCGATACAGCTTTTATTCGCTTAAATCTTCCGATGTTAATAAAATCCTCAGTTACTTGAACAGCAAGCTCTCTTGTTGGAGTCAAAATAAGTGCTTGTGGTTTATTCTCAATCCATTCGAGCATTTCACATATTGGTATCGCATATGCGGCTGTCTTACCGGTGCCCGTCTGTGCTTTGACAATCAGATCATTTTTCTCTAGAGCTGCCGGAATGACCCTGGCCTGAACCTCGGTAGGGCATTCATACTCCAGACCTTTTAATGCCTTTATGATATCTTCACTGATGTTATATTCACTAAAACTTCTAATATCCATATATAATCCTCTCATTCAACACAATATCTGTGGTTATATCAAAAGATTATCCAATATAAACTCCGTTATGTACAAATTCATTTTACATGGAGATACTATTCAATGCAATCATAACTGTTACGCTCACCGAATTCTTCCTTTGTTTCCTTCCTCATCCGATTTATCTTTCATATTATCTTTCTGCTAATCTTTGGGTTTATCTTTGGGTTTATATATTATATATTTGCTATTATGAATGGTATTTGATATCATGTGATTGATAGAAGGCTCCAGAACATCATTTTCACAGATATTTTGAAGCATAGATATAAAATAGATATTTAGAAGGTGGAAGTAAGCATGGATCAACAAGAGCAAAAACATCAACGTCGTCCCAGGTATAAAGGAACTCATCCGAAAGCTTTTAAAGACAAATATAAGGAACTGCAACCGGAGCTATATGCAGATACAGTAGCAAAGGTTATTCAAAAAGGCAGTACCCCGGCCGGTATGCATCGTTCCATCTGCGTTAATGAAATAATAGAATTTCTGCAAATCACCCCCGGACAGATAGGACTGGATGCGACCTTAGGGTATGGCGGCCATACGCTAGAGATGCTGAAATGCTTGAATTCACAGGGTCATTTGTATGCTACTGATGTGGACTCTATCGAATTGCCACGTACGAGGGAGCGTTTAGAACGTTTAGGGTATGGTCCGGAGATTTTAACCATCAAGCAAACCAACTTTTCTAATATAGATCAAATCGTTTCCGAGTCGGGACCCTTGAATTTTATTTTGGCAGATTTGGGAGTCTCTTCCATGCAAATAGACAATCCGGAAAGAGGATTTTCCTATAAAACAGATGGACCATTAGACCTAAGGTTAAATCCATCGAAAGGTATCTCTGCAGCGGAACGCCTTACAACAATCTTACAGGATGAATTACAGGGTATGCTGCTTGAAAATGCGGACGAACCTTATTCCGTAGAAATCGCTCGTGCTATTACTACTGCGATAAAAAGAGGAACAGACATAGCAACCACAAGTCAACTCCAGCTAATAATTAAAGAGGCTCTGAAATTCATCCCTGAGAAAGATCGAAATGATGAAGTAAAGAAATCCTGTCAAAGATGCTTTCAAGCGCTGCGAATTGATGTGAATAATGAATTCGAAGTATTGTATGAATTTTTAGAAAAACTTCCTGCCGCCTTAGCAAAGGGCGGGCGTGTCGCTATTCTCACATTTCACTCCGGTGAAGATCGTCTGGTCAAGAAATCCTTCCAACGTTTCTATCGTGATGGTATCTATAGTGAAATAGCTCCGGAGGCTATTCGCCCCTCTGTTGCCGAATGTAATTCGAATAGCCGAGCCAAATGTGCGAAGCTGCGTTGGGCTATCAAAGCTTAATAGTAAACCAAAAGGGGCTGTTGCAAAAATTTCTGGGAGGAACAGAGTAAGGGTACAGGTATCCCATCATGCACTGTTTGACGGACGAATTGTCGATATTGTATGATCAGAAGCGAACTTTTTGTTCGATTATGACATACAATATTGGCAGTTTGTCCGGGATCCAGTGTATGAGGGATGCCTGTATTCTTACTCTGTTCTATTAAAGAATATTTTGATACAGCCCCTTTTTGATATTAATATCTCATTGGAATGATTTCTATATACTGATCAACAGATGCATTCTGATAGAATAAATCAATAATCTGTCTTCCAAGTGGATTCAGCTTTTCTGTATTATATTTTTTCAATTCCTGTGCAAAAAATTCAGTCAGTATCTTGGCTCCGGTATCATATCCTTCTAACCCGACTTCTTTCTGAGTTTCTGGCTGAAGAAATGCTTTTCTTATATATTGTCCATCAATTTTCAATGAATCAAGCCCAAAGCCTAGAAGTGAACACCGAGCCTCTATCAAATGCTCCGGTTTAAATTTCGCACTTCCCCTTCGTGCAATATACTCTCTTGCAATCCATTGTGGCATAAAGCTCACTTCATAAGCACCAATATGCTGATTTGGAATTAAAACATATCGTGTGTTGGTGGAGTTCATGACCTGTTCCAGCATCAGATTTGCTTGATTTACCATCTTCCCTGTGGCAAATGGCCAATAAGATCCGACTCCTTCGCTTGACATTTCTGCTTTATCAATGATACTAGGGTTATTAAATCCTCTTGGTGCTACCAGACGCCATAGCCATGCCAATGCCGGAGGTAGTACATGCATTATACCCATAATACCATAAGATGGATTTTCCTTTGTACACAACGGAGTGCGTACGCCAAAGCTTCTCACATCTACCTCGACCGGTTCATCAATCGCTTTCGGTACCAATCTCCTTGGCAGAATAACGCGAGGATTAGGACAAGGTTTCCCATCACTGTCCATAATATGTTCCCACACTAAACAAGTTGCATTTGGTACGGCTTGTATGTTTAGGAAAATTAACGGTTCTGAAGGTTGAGTTAAAATTTCTTCATAGTGTGGAGACGTCCCGTATTTTGTAATATTATCCAATCTTAAAAACCATGCTGCTTCAGCTTCCTTCACGACCAACTTTTTACTTTGATTTTGCATTTTAGGATGGCACAGTGCCATGTCATCTGTGACAGGTCTAAGCTCACAGGTTTCATTCAACACAATATAATCTTTTTCTCCCGAAACAGCATTTTTTCCTAATACTATTCTGCCATCCATCTCCTTATGGATGGCTTCAATCATTTCACTCTTTCCGCCACCGGAAGCTCCTTCATGCATGATAACAATTTCATTATCGTATGGAGTAATTACTTTTACTGTAGAGGCATGAGCAGTAATCCAGCCTTCCTCTTCTCCTATATTAAGCAGTACACCATAAATTCCTTTTTTTGCACTCGGACCAGGATAAAGATTATAAGAATACACTTCATGAATGCCCTCAAGGCGGTTATGAAGTACTATTTGCTTGCCATCAAAATGGGTGTGTCTGAAGGGCGGTGCCAAGAAAATAATTGCTCTGGGATTGAATGTATCCGTAATATCATCCATATTCAAAAAGCCCTGTAAATCTGCAAGACCGGCAGCAAAAAACCCTGCATTTGACGGTGCAATCAATATTGAATCATATCCGTATTCAATTCCACCGGACTTAAAAGGTAAGAGAATCAGCTCCTGCCTTTTCAACCATTCGAAGGTTTCTGTTCTCACTATCGTAAAATCCGTATGATAAACATCTTCATATTTGGGCTTATCAGTATCTTTATGATCAGCTACCAGCAGACAATCCGGATCACGCCTTCTCATATAATCATCTACATAGTTTACAACAGCGCCATTTTTACATTTAGTTACTGTTGCTTCTAATACATTCCCTAAGCCTTCCACCTCATATTCTACGTCATAAGTAGTATTTACTTCATTCCCCATTGCAAGCTTGAGTAACTCATTTCTTGTTTTCGGGACAATGACTCCCTTTGAACCGTTCAGTATTTCAATTACGTAATCCGGCAAATTCAATTTAGATAAGCTTTCCTGCATACCTATACCTCTCAATCGTGTTTTATTATTAAGCTACAATTCATACCATAAATTCATTCTTACATACCTATAATGCTAATTCTCAAGCTAATAATCGCTCCCTTACAACTAGTAAATCACTGTCATTTCCTATTATTCTGTCCACCTTATTATCCATATATAACCTCCTTTAAAATCGAGTAGGAGGCGGTGACTAACCGCCGTCCTCTCACAGCACCGTGCGTACCGTTCGGTACACGGCGCTTTCAATAGTTGACGTGCACTGACTGATATGCAATGGCTAAGTCATAGAAGCCA
>JAEZOB010000015.1 GCA_023414355.1 Bacillota bacterium
CCCGGGTGGGAGAGTAGGTAGCCGCCGCCCTTTACAAACCCTTCACTTGAATCAAGTGAGGGGTTTTTTGTTTAAGGTGGGTTTGTAAAGGACGGCAATGCCGCCTCTGTGTCTGATCACCCCCTAAATCCCCCTGAGGGGGACTTAAGTCGTTTCACTCCGTAACCTTCAGGTTGAAAAACTTGAAGGCTTTTTTTTGTTGTTTTATCTTTGAAGGATTGTTGCTATATTTGTTTGAATTAATTCTAACATCCATGGAAAAGTCTAAAGTATATTTTACTAATCTCCGTACCACCCCTAAAACTCCACTTGTAAAGAAAATGGAGAATGTGGCGAAGGCTGCAGGTATTGAGTCAATCGATTTTAAAGATAAATTTGTCGCTATAAAGATCCATTTTGGCGAGGCTGGCAATATTGCCTATCTCAGACCAAATTATGCTGCAAGACTTGTAGATCTTATCCGTAGTCTTGGTGGTAAACCTTTCCTGACTGACAGTAATACCCTTTATTCAGGTAGCCGTTCAAATGCTGTAGACCATTTGGATTGTGCAATGAAGAATGGTTACAATCCTATGTCAGCAAATGCAAACGTTATTATCGCAGATGGTCTTAAAGGTACCGAGTATAGGGAGATCCCTGTAAATGGCAAATATTGTCCTGCCCCTAAAATTGGTTCAGCTATTGCTGATGCTGATATTTTTATCTCTATGAATCACTTTAAGGGTCATGAGCAGACAGGTTTTGGAGGTGCATTGAAGAATATTGGTATGGGCTCAGCAAGCCGCGGCGGTAAATTGGAACTTCATTCTGAGTCAAAGCCTGTAATCAATACAGTGAAATGTCGCGGATGTATTGTTTGTGTAAAAAATTGTGCTCATGGTGCAATAACTCTAAATGCTGAACATAAGGCAGTCATTGACTATTCAAAATGCGTTGGTTGTGGCCAATGTGTAGCTCTTTGCCAATTTGATGGCGCTGTATTGAAAGATTATAACACTTCTCAGGAGCTGAATTACAAGATTGCTGAGTATGCCAAAGCAGTTATTGACGGAAAACCACATTTCCATATCAGTTTTATTGTGAATGTGTCTCCCGAGTGTGACTGCTGGTGTCACAACGATGCCGCTATTGTACCAGATTTGGGAATAGCAGCTTCATTTGACCCTGTGGCACTCGATCAGGCTTGTGCAGATATGGTAATTAACGCTCCAGCTATCCCCGGTAGCAAACTTCACGCTGAGCACCCCCATGAGCATTTGTGTGGTGAGGATAAATTCCATTTGATTCACCCTGATACAAACTGGCAGAGCGGCTTGGAATATGGTGAGGAGATAGGGATTGGTACACGTCAGTATGAACTTGTAGAAGTATAGAGCTTTATGTGCAGATTCAGAGCAATATTTCTTGCGTTAATTTCATGTACACTGGTTCTTCTCCCATCTTGTGGAGGAGAGAAGGGGATTAAAGCTGTTTCGTTCAATATCCGTCTTAGCCCAAATGACAGTTTTGACGGTGGCAATAACTGGAACTACAGACAGGATGCGGTAATAAAGTTCATTATGACCGAGAAGCCTGATGTGTTCGGATTGCAGGAGGCTATATACCATCAGGCAAAATATATGGAGGAGAATCTTCCCGATTATACCAAATATGGCGTGGATAGGGATGGTGGACTTGAGAAGGGAGAGGCTGAGTCTAATGCTGTATTTTTCAGGAGCGACAAGTATAAACTATTGGATAAAGGTACTTTCTGGCTTAGTGATACCCCTGATGTTCCATCCTGTGGATGGGATGCGGCTTGTCATAGGGTAGTGACATGGGTAAGGCTTAAGGAGAAAGGTCTTTTTGGCAGGGAGTTTTACTTCTTCAATACACACTTTGATCATGTGGGTCAGGTGGCCAGAAGAGAATCTGCCAAGCTTATCGTGAGCAGAATAGAAGAGATGGTAGGTGAAGATGTCCCATTTATCCTAACAGGAGATTTCAATACCAATGTTGAAGATTTGGCAATGGCACCTATTGTCCTCTCAATGAAAGATGCAAGGAAAGAGTCGCCTGTTACAGATAATGAAGGTACCTTCAATAACTGGGGTAAAAATGAGAAGGTGACTATTATTGACCATATATTTTACAGGAACCTGAACCCTGTAAGTTTCAGAACTGTGAAGGAAAATTATGGAGCGCCATATATTTCTGACCACTATCCCGTAGTTTTTGTGGGAGAATAATTCTGTTTCAGGAGTTTGTTTGTATATTTGGAGCAAAATAAATGTTTGACTAGAGATGAATACTAAATTGAAACTAATTCTGATGAACTTCCTGCAGTTTGCTGTATGGGGAGCTTATCTTACTTCACAAGGCCGTTATCTTGGCTCTATAGGGCTTGGCGAAAAGATTGGTCTGTTCTATTCTATCCAAGGTATCGTATCTATTTTTATGCCTGCCCTTTTGGGTATCGTGGCTGACAAATGGATTCCAGCCCAGAAGACTTTGGGTATAGCACATTTGGTGGCAGGTGTCACTATGGTTGCTGCCGGTTATTATGGTCATGTTGCAGGTGCCGATGCACAATTCTCTGTATTGTTTACACTTTATACCATTAGTGTTGCATTCTTTATGCCTACTATTGCCCTTTCTTATTCAGTTGCATACAATGCACTTGAGAAGGGTGGTCTTGATCCTGTGAAAGCTTTCCCCCCTATCAGAGTATGGGGTACTGTAGGTTTTATCTGCACCATGTGGTTTGTGGATCTTATGGGATTCCAGGCAAATTCATTCCAATATATCACCTCAGGTCTTCTTGGTCTGGCTCTCGGTCTGTATTGCTTCACATTGCCCAATTGTCCTATCGTCAAAACCAGCGATAAAAAATCACTTGCTGATGCAATGGGTCTCTCGGCATTCAAGCTTTTCAAGGAGAAGAGAATGGCCATTTTCTTCATTTTCTCTCTATTCTTGGGTGTCGCTCTACAGATTACCAATGGCTTCGCAAACCCATTCCTTGGTGACTTCGGAAATCTTGAGGAATATGCCGGAACATTTGGCGTAGAGCACTCAAATATGCTTATTTCACTTAGCCAGATATCTGAGACACTATGTATCCTACTTATCCCATTCTGCTTGAAAAAATGGGGTATCAAGAAGGTGATGCTTATGGC
>JAEZOB010000041.1 GCA_023414355.1 Bacillota bacterium
ACCATTACGATATATCATAATGAAAATCTGTTTTTTTGAAGTGCATAGTGACCAATGGTTACCATGTAACCACTCCAAATTTTTTAGAATTTTCAGGGTTGTTTCACTGTTCAATTATCAAGGTTCAGTTTTCCGCAACGCCTTGATTTATAAGGCTTTACGGGCTATTTACTTTTTGCTTTCGAACCGTTGTTGGCGCGTCAGCAAAAAGAAGTATATCACCCTCAGAAGCGAAAGTCAACAACTTTTTATAACTTTTTTCGTGCCATTTTCTTACAGCTGTAGAATGCCTTTGAAACAGGGGCTTTGCAAACATTATTCCAAGATAATTATGTCCCCTTTGCTTTGAAATTATCCATCATGGTTACACAAATATATCAGACGGCGAGGATCAGTATCCGATACTATATCATTGTCTATGGATGAAATTATAGCTACCCAACCGAAGGGGTATTCTCCCAGTCAAACAGCGGAATAGAAAAAAGAAACCCATAACGAATTCCCTTTGGAGTTCATTATGAGCTTCTTCAAGATAGTTTCGGTCTTTAGAATTACTTTTATCCCTTTTGATTTTATACATTTCATTGATTCGTATTTCGACTTACCGTATTTCGGCTTACTGTATTTCGGCTTACTGTATTTCGGCTTACTGTATTTAAGCTGTCGCAAACCTATTTTTGGAGTAAATGAACCGCAAAACCACCGAATTCCTGCTCCAGATAGATCGCCACCAGTTTATCGTTCTTATATTTCTTACTTTCTTCATTCATCACGAAGCCCTGCTGCTCCAAATGATAGATGGCACGATCAATATAGTTGGTCTGTACGGCGATATGACCCAGCTGACCCATATAAGGCGCCTTCATGATCTCAATGCCTGTACCTGTAAAGATTGATGCGTTACCATTATTCTTAGCAAAGCCAAAAGCCTTCACGAAGAGATCTGCTATTGCATTGGCTTCTGTCTCATTGGATGAATTGATACCGACATGACGAATCTCAAAGCCCAGCATCAGGGCTACCGCTTCTTTTGTCAGGGCTGTAATCTTATCGAATTCCCCTGCCTTCACCATCTCATCGCTAACCATCCAGCTACCGCCACAGGCAATGATCTTAGGGAAATCCAAGTAAGAGAGAAGGTTCTTAGTATTGATTCCTCCGGTGGGCATAAATTTCATATTCACATAGGGCGCTGCCATTGCTTTTATCATAGCAAGACCGCCTGCAGCCTCCGCAGGGAAGAATTTTACGACCTCCAGACCCAGTTCTATGGCTACTTCGATATCACTGGGATTGGAGCAGCCGGGTGTGATTGGAATCCCCTTCTCCACACAATAACTTACCACTTTGGGATTCAGTCCGGGACTCACGATAAAGGTTGCGCCTGCTGCAACAGCCTGATCAACCTGCTCGATCGTTAATACAGTTCCTGCCCCAATCAGCATATCGGGATAAGCCTGTCTCATTAATCTTATGGATTCTTCTGCAGCTGCTGTACGGAAAGTAACCTCAGCACAGGGAAGTCCGCCCTCCACCAATGCCTTCGCTAACGGAACCGCGTCTTTGGCATCCTCCAATTTTATTACAGGCACAATACCCACCTTTTGAAGCTTCATCAACATCTCGTTCATCTTTATTCCTCCATTCTTGTGTAAACTTATACCTTATGCGATGATGCTAAAATATAAATTTTGTTGCTCCGGTAATAAACCGCAGCAGTATATTGTTATTATAGATAAAGCTTAGAAGCTCACTTTCCCCTATCATTTCCATGATCTTCTGCCCGAAAGACATACTTTGGAATACCGTCAGCAGGATAAAGAACAACCATACCTCAAATAGTCCCTGTACGCATCCTGCCAGTAATCCCGCTGTTTTGTTCACAGAATGGATCAGCGGCAGCTTGCTGATGATATCTAATGCCATACAGAGCACCCATAAGAGGGCACTGATGATGAAGAAAGTCAGGATAAAGGACAAGGCATTGATGATAATTCCAGCCAGATACCTACTGATATACTCCTGGAAGCTGTTCGCCGCCAGCTCCTTTTGTTTTTCCAGAGTATTATTCTCTTTTAGGCTCTGTTTTAGGGACTTCGGAAGCTTCATTTCGTCAATCAGACTATCCTGCTCCTGATCCACTACCTTCTCTGTAGAAAAAGGCAGCATTTTCTCTATTCGATAGGTTAACCCATCGTAGAACTTATCATTACTTTTTAGAAAATCCTTCATGACCGGGCTGATCCATATCGTCAGAATAACTGCCAGAATCATTGAAACTAGTGAGAAGATAGTACGAATAAACCCGACCTTCATCCCTCGGATTGCATTTCCCAGTATTACAATACAGACAACGATCAGTAACCAATTCATCCATTCTTCCATTCTGCCGGTAACCTTGATTATAGATTCCGACTCAGTTATTGTTTATTCTCAGTTCCGAGTAGTCAGTCTCAGCTTCCTGCCTCTCTAATTAACAGTCTCGATTGACAAATATGATTCGCCCTTCTTTATTCCGTAAGCGCTATCTGTGATATCCTTTTGTCGCTGACTAGCAAATATCTGTCCAGATTATTGATCGGGATTAAGGCTGAGATTCCCGAATCAAAGGTGTAATTGAACTTCACTTTTCCGTTCGGTTTCATGATGATACAGGACATGCCGTCGTTCATAATGATTTCTTCGTCGGTCATCTCAATATGGCTGAAGTTAAAATCTATCTTCTTCTCCAGGGTCTTTTTCCCCAGAAGATCATACAAAACCAGTTTATGGGTCCCACCGTCTCCTGCGTCCAATACAACACCTGCATTTGCCTTGTTATAAAGAACACTTGTAATCTTCTCCTCAAAATTCTGCTCCAGTACCGGCTTCGGTTGCTCCTTATACTCGAAGATCATGAGGCCATTATCCTTAAAAGCACAGACCGTGTCATTGTTATTAAAAGCAACCCTCGGAATTACAATTCCTTCGAAGGTATAAGCACCCATAATTCCGTCCGTCCAGTTTTGACCGACCTCACCGAAATTATAGAAGGTAATGATTCCGACTACCTTACCGCTCTTAATTGACAGGAAATCTGTGATGAGCTTCTGCCCATCCTCAGAAAGGGCGATATCAATAGGGTATCCATCCTTTAACATGTCGGTAGCCTGATCAACCAAGACAGTACCGTCTTTATCATATAAGGTTACGTGATTTGTATTCTCCGATTCCATCAGAACCGCAACTACTCCCTGAGAAGCAATTTTTACTTCAACGATATCATAAACTGTGGTGATATGTCCCGCTCCACCCTTGTCATCGTAAATCTCAATCGTCTTTCCGCCCTGATCCGCAATCACTGCGTACTTGCCGCAGGTATCCGCAATCGGCTTATCCATCTGATAAGAACCGTTCCACATCTTCTTCCCGTCTTTATCAACAGCCTCCGCACCATCCTTACTGTACCTGATGACCGCACTTTGATAACTGATAAATTCGGTGACGCTGTCTGTAACATGATCGGAGGTATTGATTACTTCACAGTTTTTATAATTTTTATTGAAAAGACCGTACAGATAGACAGAACCGCCTATTGCCAGTGCTGTCAATAACGCTAAGATCACAATAATCCGTATTCTCTTAACACGCTTCTTTCGGCTTTTATAATCCCTGACCGCCTGTCCATTGTTTTCTTTAGCCATAACCCGCTCCCACGATTTTTACTTTAAAGAGATTATACCTCATTTACTATCCATTGGCACCAATTATTTTACTTAAAATATTGAAAATCGGCTCCACAAATGGAACAATGAATTTTCGTCTCCTTCCGCTTCTATTAATATATAAGAAGTGGGTTACAACAAAGAACTGCACTATTTGATCGATGTCGAAAGCTCATTTGCTATGGATTAATCCATACTCCTGTTTCTTTCAACCGTCAAATAGTGCAGTTCTTCCTATCCCAAACAATTTTGATAAAAATGTTAAAAATGTTACTCGCTATCCTAATTTATACCCTTTATATAACAAGTGTGATATAGTTTCCGTTCTCCCCGCTCCAACTGTGTTCTTTTGTCAAACCCAGCACCATCTTGACCGACAACTCATCTCTCTGTTGCGTAAACGGATCGAAGCCTGGACCTCCATAAGAGATTGCCGCCTCGCAGGAGCCATTCAGTTCTGAAACAGCCGCAGAGAATCGTAGAGGAAACACCTCTTCTCCACGGTGAAGCAAGGTTTGAACGCACAGCTCCTCGAATACCAGCTGCAGATTGTTGATCTGCCGCTGATTAAGCAACTGCTTGCGCCCGAACTCCTCAATGCCGGTACTGACTTCAATAAAGTCGAAACTGGGTGATTCGATCTCCCGTTCAAAGGTCTTGAGCCGCTTGACGAATGCGCGCGTACGTTCCCGCTTGGGATAATCGAAGATCTGTTCCGGAGGACCATCCTCATAGATTCCACCTTCATCCATGTAAAAAATGCGGGTGGATACGTCCCGGGCGAACTTCATCTCATGGGTGACAATCATCATTGTCAACCCTTCCCGGGCAAGAGAACGAATCACGGCCAGCACCTCTCCCACCATGGTAGGGTCCAGGGCTGAGGTTGGCTCGTCAAAGAGAATAATCTCCGGCTTCATGGCCAAGGCACGGGCGATCGCCACACGCTGCTTCTGACCACCGGAGAGCTCCTCGGGATAATTAAGCGCTTTCTCTGCGAGACCTACGGAGGCCAGCAGTCGTATTCCCTCGTCGTACGCTTCCTGCTTAGAAAGCTTCAAAAGATCCACAGGTCCCAGCATGATATTCTCGATCACCGTCAGATGGGAAAACAGATTGAAGGACTGGAACACCATGCCCATCTTGCGTCGTACAGCTGAGATATCCACACCCTTTGCAGTGATGATTTCCCCGTCTACGGTAATTTCTCCGGCAGTAGGTATCTCCAACAGGTTCAGGCATCGCAGCAGTGTTGATTTTCCCGTGCCGGAGGGGCCGATGATGGAGATCACCTCACCCTTTTTTATTTCCACATTGACGTCAGAAAAAGGTGTCACATTGGAATATGCTTTTTTCAGATGTTCTATCTTGATCATTTCTTCTCTCCTCCGTTCTTGACCACTGTTACGATCCCGCCATAGTAGCATGACCCCTCGGATTCCGATAGCAGGGAGCAAAGACTAATTGCTTTCTTCATAATATTTGCCCCCCTATTTTAGCTTAACCATACGTTTACGACGCTTGGGGTCCAGGCTGATTTCCAAGCGAGATAGCAGTATAGTCAGGATATTCGCTACCAGGAAGTAAATGACCGCTGTGGCGATCAGAGGAAAGAAGGCTTCCAGAGTACGGCTGCGGATAATGTCAGATACCTTGGTCAGATCCTGAATGGCGATATAACCTACCACTGAGGTCATCTTGACCATGGAAATAAATTCACCCTTGAAGACCGGCAGGAAATGTCTGGCCGCCTGGGGAAAGGTGATCTTCCAAAAAGTCCTGGCCTTAGTAAACCCAAGAGCATAGGCTGCCTCAAGTTGACCCTTGTCCACCGCATCAATACCGGTACGCATCATCTCAGACACATAGACGCCGAAGTTGAACGCGAAGCCAAGAATTGCCACCAGAATGGCCGAAACATCTACCTTGCCAAAGAAAACGTAGTAGAGGATCATCAGCAGCACCACGATGGGTGTGCCCTGGATGAGTCGGATGAAAGCTGCTGCCGGGAAAGCTGCGATACGCTTTTTGCTACGGCGGAGCATACAGATGCCGAAGCCCATCAAAGATCCCAGGATACCGGAGAAGATGGAGATGAGCACCGTGATCTTTAAGCCCTCCAGCACCAGCTTCCATCGGTTTTCTGTGACAAAGGTACGGGTGAAGCTTGCTTTTAAGCCCTCCCAGAAGCTAATCTTCGGCTGAGCAGTCGAGGTCACTTGGGTATCAGTGACTTTGCGTACTACAAAGTACAACCCACCATCGTAGTAGGGATTGCTCATATCCACTGTTTTCTTACGCTCGTCGGTTATGGACATGCAGCCCACCGCAGCGTCTGCTTTACCACTTTGCAACATGGGTATCAGACCGGAGAAATCCACACAGATAAATTCCACCTTGCGATCCAGGATCTCGCCGATACGCAGCATCATTTCCAAATCATAACCCACCGCTGTGCCATCTGCTCCCATATACCCCATTGGTTCCGTATTGATGTCATGTGCCACCCGAAGTGTTCCGTTCGCTCCGGGATAATCAAGCTGTGGTAGAACTTTTATGCTGTCGTCAGAGCCGGTCCACTTTTCCTTCATAGTTTCTAGTGTACCATCTGCCTTGAGCTTCGCGAGGGCGTCATTCACCTGGGCGGTTAACTCGCTGTCCTTTTGCAGGGCGATGCCGTAGTGATCCTCCACAATCCGCTCGGGTAAAATGGTGAGGGCTGGATTTTGAGCCACGGACAGTCTAGCCACCGGCTCGTCAGCAGGCACAGCCTCCACCTTGCTATTTTGAAGTGCCGTCAGCTGGTCTGCGAGGGTGTTGAAGTAGCTGTAGTTCACACTGGGGATCACACTGCCTATCAGAACATCCATGATGGTTCCTGTCTGGCAGGAGACGACTTTGCCCGAGAGCTGACTGAGGGCAGTATACTGTGCAACAGCAGTGTCAATCACAGCTTCTCCTCGGCTTACCAGTACCTGGGGATTGTCAAAGTAGCTCTGAGTGAAATCTACCAGCTTCTGTCGTTCCTCCGTAGCATTGATATCAGAGATAGCCAGCTCTACCTTGCCGGACTGTATGGCAGGGAGCAGCGCATCAAAATCCATGGTGGAGAGTTCTACCGTCATGTTCAGTTCCTTGGCGATGAGCTGGATAAGCTCAATGTTAATACCTACGGCTTCCCCGTCCTGAACAAAGCAGATGGGCGGCACATCGGGGGAAATAGCCACTCTCAAAACTCCGTTTGTTCCAGTAGCCTGCTCGATTTCCTTGGTACGATAATAATCAGGGCCTTCCAAAGCCCAGCGGCCCATCAGTTCATTCAGAGTGCCATCCGCCTTAAATTTGGTAAGAACAGCATCAACCTTATCCTTCAGCTCTGAATTTTGTTTGGATACAGCAATAAAGCACGCCTCGTCAACAAGACCGTCTTCAATAATATGTAATTCACTGTCCTGTTTCATCATATAGCCGGCGGTAGAGCGGGCGGTCATCACATAATCCAGCTTACCACTCTGAAGTGCCAGCATGGCATCTGCCGCGGAGGGAAATATAGAGAGCTTAGCACTTGGATACTGATTCGAGAGATAATCCTGTGCTATGATACTGGTGATACCGATACGAGCGGATTCCACCGGAACGTGCTTACTTTCGGGTGTCTGCTGTGTTTCATTGTCTACCGGGGGCACTTCAGCCTCTGATGTGTCCTCGTCCTTCATCTGCGAGGCTTCAGTAGCATCCGGCTTCGCCTTACCGCTACAGCCTGCCAACTCAGCAATGAAGAATAGACTGATTACCACCAGTGCCATTAGTAAATGGTTCGAGTGCTTCTTTTTCATAATGCCTCCTGTTATTTATAATTCGATTTTTACAATATTTCGTCCACCCTCATATCGGCAGTAGCCATGAACCACCTTCGGTGAGTGTCTTATAAAAAATACTCCGTAAGCTTTCATTCTCCTGCTTTTATTTTTTAGGTAGACAATAGAGCGTCAAATTGCTCTGAACAGGTTCGGATTTTTCGGACAATGGTGTTTTGCCTTCTTTGTCTGAATAGAGTGCATAGCCATCGTCACAGATCCAGCCGAAGGACTCGCCCTTGGGGATTGCCGCAATCCGTGAACCACCATCTTCCATTTGAATGGTCACTGTAACCTTCTTAGCGTCTAAATAGCTTTGTACCGCGTCCGTGTAAGTAACCTCCTGGTCGTAGAGCAGCACGCCGGAGGCGATCATGGACTCAGTGCCATCGGGGCGGCGTAGACTAAAGTCAATAGACAACACACGGAAATCATCGGCGGCGAAGGTGGTAGTGGTAACCATCTTGTCCTCAGTGGTAACCGGCCAGGTATCCGAGAGCGCATCAGCATAGTCTTGGCTGATGTCCGCCTGGGTTTCGCACACCAGATTGCCATTTACATCAGTGATCTGGGAGGTAAATTTGCTGTCAGCCACCATGAACAGATAGTCACTGACGTTGAAATCCTTCAAAGCAGAGAGGGTATAGGTGGATTCCCCTTTTTCTCTGGAGAAGGCAAAATAATCGGTTCGATAACCGGTATAGCCGAAATCGTCTTCTGTGGAACAATAATTTCCGTCTTCGTCCTTAAAATAGGTTACATGCATAGTGTTGCCACCGATGCAGTCCAGTTGGGCGTATGTAACAGTCTTGTATTTCTCCAGCAAATGAGCCGCTTTATTGACTTCAACTGCTTTTTCCATGGATAGTGCAGGTGTTTCGGCAGCGGGAGTTAATGCGGATGGTTGAATGGACGCAGAGGTGTCCGAAGAAACAGGTGTGTCTGCTTCCGCACTACCGGTTACAAGAGCATTGTTTTCTACAGTGCTCTCTGTCTTGCTACCACTGCAGGCGGAAAGGGCCATGCAGAGGATCAGCGCAGTCAGGGTGATTGCCAATTTCTTTTTCATCATTGAAAGTTCTCCTTTTGCTGAGTGCTGTATAATCATATCTTCTTTGTCAATGTCAGAATGTTGAGGCTATCGTGGTACTGATATTCCAGGTTATCCATGGATTTCTTCACCATGAAGATACCCAGTCCGCCGATATCTCGCTCCTCGACAGAGAGAGTGGTATCCGGATCAGCCTTTTCGGTAGGGTCATAGGGGCGTCCATTATCAGCAAAACGCAAGATGACACGCCCATCCTCCACACTCACGCCTACAGTGGCATCGCTTGCACCGGAATACCTTGCAATATTGGAGTAGATTTCATCCACTGCGATATTCATCTGGGCCATCACCTTCATGGGAACCTCCGCAGCCTCCAGCTCCTGTTCTACAAAAGCAGTGACCTGATCAATGGCTTCCAATACGGGGGTCAGCTTCAGCTTTTTCATGCCGGGACCTTTTTGAGGCATCAGCTCCAGGCTCAGCATAGTGATGTCATCGAACTGAGGTGCTTCGCCCACAAAGGCATCGATATCCTCCTTCATCCCATAGAGAAGCTTTTCACAATCCACATCCTTGTTGCGGTTAAGCGCCGAAAGCATCCGGTCAGTACCATAGAGTTCGTTGTGGGCATCCGTGGCCTCAGCCACTCCATCTGTGTAGAGGAACAGTCGATCTCCGGGATCTAAGTGCAGCTCATATTCCTTGTAGTGGGAGCCCTCCATGCCCGCCAGCACGAAGCCATGCTTGTCCTTGATGAGCTCGTAGTCACTGCCTGCTCGTTTTATTACCGGGTATTCATGTCCCGCGTTAGCGCAGGTCAGCTTACCTGTAGAGATTTCCAGGATTCCCAGCCATACTGTGACAAACATCTCCGCCTCATTGCCTACGCAGAGCTGATTGTTCACCTTTTCCAATACATCTTTTGGAGAAAGACCCGTCTGTGTCACGTTCTTTAAGAGGGTTTTGGCAATTACCATAAAGAGTGCTGCCGGTACACCTTTGCCTGATACATCTGCCATAACCATAGCCAGGCGATCATCGTCCACCAGGAAGAAGTCGTAGAAGTCACCACCCACCTCCTTGGCAGGGGTCATAGTGGCGTAGATATCCAGCTCCGGGCGCTCGGGGAAAGCCGGGAAGATGGAGGGAAGCATACTGGCCTGGATGTGCTTGGCAACATCCAGCTCCGCGCCGATGCGCTCCTTCTCTGCGGTAACCGAAGTAAGATCATTGATATACTGCTCCAGAGATAGTGCCATATTGTTAAAGGAGCCTGCGAGATCGCCGATCTCATCGTTATTATAAATCTGGGCACGGTATTTTAGGTTACCACCACTGATCTCTCCAACGTCGTTATTCAGTGACAGCAATGGTCTTGTCAGTTGCCGTGAAAAACGTCTTGCCAGTATTACAACTGTGACAATAATGACTGCAAATGACACAACAAAGATCAGCATCGCGGTCAGTATGTTCCGGCTCATTGCAGCTGCAGTAGCATCGGTTTTGCTGTTGATGCTCTCACGTATCTGCGCTACCGGTTCCGTAATATCTGATGCCGGGACGTGAATGGCAAGTGTCCAGTCAGCCGAGGTAACAGGTGTGTATGCATAATAGATACCGGAAGAGGTCAGGGTGACTCCGGTATTTCCGCTCATCAGCTCATCCTTTGCTTCATAGGCGGGAAGTGAGGTATCCTTCAAAATATCATCGAATTCAGTCTGCTCTGATGTCATCTGCGGAGAGGCGATCACTCTGCCGCTTTTGTCGATCAGCATAGCGTAGGAATGCGCACCAATGTCAATATTGATGATGGATCTGTTCAGGTCTGTGATCAGAATGTCCATGCAGATGACCCCGGCAAAACGATTCCCAGCATCGTAAAACGGCGCTGCACAGCTGATCGTAAGTCCTCGACCATAGGCGTCAGGGTAGGTGTCGGTGAAAACTGTTTTTCCGGATTCCTTAGCGGCTGTGTACCACGAGGAATCGTAATAATCATAGTATTCCTCAGCTGCAGCTGTCGTATCGCCCAAATCGGAACGGTTATCATAGCTGAGCATAAAACCACTTTCTGTTCCTATATAAATTGATGTAATCATCTCCTGATCGGCCGTGATGACCGGACGGAATGCATATTCGAGGTTTCCAAGCAGCTTTATTTCATCGTGAATGGCAGAAAGTTCAATATTTTTATTGGCCAAATAACGCTGCATGGTAAACTTGCTTTCGTTCTTCTTATCGGGGGGCAGCACCTCGACAAGGACAAAGCTTGACGGACTGCCGTAAAGCCTTTCGGCATATGCCGCGAATTGACCGATATAACCAGAAAATCTACCAAGCTCCGAGTCGGCAAGCTTTGCCTTACTTGTAATAATATCAAGCAGATTTTGTTCCATTTGGGTGAGCAATGCGTCCTCGCCGTTCTTGGCTGCGGTATCGCCCAACGCTTTTCCGGCTGAAAGTACATCATTCTGTATTTTCAACATACTGAAGACACTTATCACACTCGTAAGCAACAATGCCGAGATTGATATGGCAAGCACCATCAGCTGCACTTTTTTACGTATCGGCCGTCTTTTTTTGTCCATTTGTATGAGCCCCCTTTATATTACAATGTGGATTTGATTGTTGCCTCGTCTGTACTTAAATGACTCGCGAAGCGCACGGTGCTTGATCAGCTGCAATCCGAACATATCTTCAGCTTCTTCATTCATGACAAGTGAAGCGGCTTGCCGTTTCCTCTTGTATCTTCCCGTCATGAATGGATTATATCGACCACTCTGATATTCAAACCATAGTGAAAAGCTATCATCAAAATAAATCTTAATCGTTACGATTGCGTCAGGCTGAGCGGCAAAAATCCTGATCACCACTTCCTCGATACAGTTTTGTACACCGAACAAGCTTTTTCTGTTAATTTTATGTAATACAGCGTATTCCTCAAGCAGTTCATTGAAGCAATCAAGGCTGCCCGGATCGGAATGAATGCTTCCATTGACATCCGGTGCCATAGTACACCAAGGCGGCAGAATCGGAATGACACATACTGTTGATGTCAGTAGTATAATCACCGGTATCCCAACAAGTAAATTCATTGAGCTATCAGCGATAAACACTTTCAAAAACGCACCGCCGGGCAAAAATACATAACTGAGCATACCGCATACTGCCGATAGTAATACGACCAGCATACTATATCTGAAATAATCCTCTGCCTTTTTCAAGTGAACCCTTCGTGATTTCGCGCCGATGTGCCATATCAGCCACATTCCCGTACCGAGCGCAAAGACACTGGTTGCTTCAAACAGCAATTCAGGCAATGGGGCGGAGGTGATGATGGAAGAAAGAATGCTTCCCATCAAACAGCCAAGCATTCCACACCAGCCTAATAACAGTCCCAGCGTGGCGGGAAGGAAGTTTTTGATGCCAATATACGAACCAAATTCCAGGAAGCCTGTCATTCTTACCGACAAATCCAACAGCATATAGATAATGGCTGATAGTAGGATCGATGTGGTATATTTCTCATAATCAATTTTTTTCATGAACAAACCTCCTTTTTACAGCTGTTGTAAAGGAGGCGTCCGCGAGCAATATTCCAGCTACCATTACGATAGCCCCTGTAATCTTCAAAGGCGTTATGATCTCTGTCTTTGTGCCGAACAGCAGGGCAAGAATAGGAGACATCAGCATCGTTATGACAATTTCAGAGGAGAAGATAAGTGAAGTATCAAGCGCGTTGACATATCGCTGAGCGTAGATCTGTACAACGCCATACAGCCCGCGGATGAAAAAGCTGATAAACAGCACGCTGCCCCAAAATGCCGCGTCGGAGGGAAGCGCCATCAAAGTGTGTGTAAACCTTGCCTCGCCAAACCAAAACACAAGGGCAAAGATTGCATTGAAGAACATCTGTCCCATCGCTAGGATCGAAGGATTTGATTTTGCCGTATAATTTCCGACTGTCATAATGTAAATGGCGAAAAAAGCATCAGCAACCACAAGGTAAAGGATATGCACATCTATTATGCCGGCAATCTCTTTACTCATGATCAGGGACAAACCTGCAAGCACAACTCCGATGCCAATCAAACTGAGCTTATCCGGTTTTTTCTTCAAAAACACAAAGGAAAATACCGGTATAAATATAAAATATACCGACAGGACACAGGAACTGACTGTTGCACTGACTCCGGACGTCCCGAGAAGCACGAAAAGGTTAAAGCCGAACAGCTCCGCAGACAAAATCACACTTTGCAGTAGCTGCTTTTTATTGATTCGGAATAGCTCGCCCCAAAAAACCGCAAGCGCTATGCCGAAACCGATCAGGTTCGTGATGGTCAGAAATGCAAAGTTTGAAACAGTTTCCGGAACATTGGTAAGAAAAACATACTGTATTGCTGCGAAAAAGGTAATCATCAGGAGCGAAAGGTTTGCTTCGACTTTATTCATTTTCTCACCTCACACAACAAGTATTTATCAAGCAGGATATCGGGCTTATAGGAAAGCTTCGCAACTCGCAGCCCCGGGGCGCCGACATCCTCCTCGCGATTGATATACTGGTATTTTGTACAACATAGCCTCACAAGCTCGCGGTTCAGCACCCTGTAAATATCGTCTATTCTTCGATCACCCTTTTCTATGATCACATCATAGCTATTCTCCGACAGCTGCGTACCATAAGCGTAGCCGCACAAAACATTGTCAATGTAGATTACGATGCCGCTTAAATCCAGCTCGGCAAAATTGGAGAGTCCGATTTGAATTGCGATATTCTCCTGCTCAAGCTGGACATCCTCCTCACCATTCAACTTGTTATCGAGCCACATTTTCTGAAACAACCTGATATCATCAAGATGCTTGTCCTCAATTGTCTCTACACGGACACTGCTGCCAAAAGTGCGGTAGAAGTTGTTGATATCATACCGTTTGGAGGCCATCTCGTGTCCCGGCAGATTTGCCAACTTGTCATAGGTATAGATGTATTCTGAGTAATCACGCAGGGCAGTTACAGTGAATACATCCGGGAACAGCCTGACTACAGCATCTTTTGCCGCCGCAGTCAAGGTTTCAAAGCGTACAGCTGCTCCGTGATTATGCGCATCCTCAATCATGGCTTCAATTGCATAACCAAGCCCGACTTCATCCGAACTGTCTCCCATCGGAAACAGATAGGCTCTTTCGGTACTACTACTGATACCCGCGCGGTGGATCAACAGCCACCCATTCTTTTCGCAAATCGAGTCGCCGTATTTACCCGCCATGCAAAACATCGAGGCAAAGGAGTGCTGGCAGGAGCCTTCACCGTATTGATATAAGTATGGTTTTATTCTTTCTTTATGTTTAAGCGTTACAGCTTCAAAGTTCATCCTATCACCATCCGGCGGATGAATATTGCTCCGCCTTTTCCGTTTTATTCGACTGTCAGAATATCAGAGAAGCCTGTCACCTCAAACACCTCAAGGATGGTCTCGTTGGCATGGCGGACTACCATTTTTCCCTGTTTATTCATCACCTTCTGCGCAGAAAGCAACACACGCAGGCCTGCAGAGGAGATATACTCCAGCTCAGCAAACTCCATCACTAGGAAAGCTACACCGGTAAGCGAAGCCTTCAATTCTGCCTCCAGCTGAGGTGCGGTGGTAGTGTCCAGACGGCCGGACAGGGCCATAGTCAGTTCGTTCGCATTTAAAATCTTGTTCATTGTCATTTTCTTATCCTCCAATATTAAAATGTTTTGGTTACTGTCATTTCCAGCTTTCCACTGCGTACACCGATGGTAACATCATCAGCAAAATTGGCAATGATAGATTTCTCCATGCCATCCCATTCGCTTTTGACCTTGTCTTTCGGTGCATATTCCATATACTGTGAGAGTGTCCACATGCAGGCATACTCTCCACCCGGGGTCTGCATCCCATAGGACCATGCCAAACCGTATCGCTCCGGATCACCTCCAATGGACAGCACCTCTAAAACTGCTCCCAGTAGCCCTTTAATTCCATGCTTCGCAGCATTTTTACCACTACTGCTCATGGAGAGGAACTGCCCACGTGCCTGCTCTCCTACTCGAGTTTTGGTAGTCGTACACAGGGTGTACTGTCTCTCATCGTGTTTCATCTCAAAGTCAAGAGCGTCCACGCCCAAAAGCTCCCTGCATATGGAGAACATCTCCTCGGTCAAAAGTCGCAGGCATCCTATATTTTTTGGGCTTAATCCCTCCAGCATATCGATTTGTGCTAAGGCTTCGTTCATCTTACTTTCCGTAATTCTGATCTGCTTCATAGCTTGTATCCTCTCTATGTTGTTTTTAATTGCTGTTGCAAATTGGCTTCTGTCGTTGTTACGGAATTAATGAACTTCTTCGGGGTGGAAGATCCTTAAGTGGTTCAGGAATTCTTCGGAATTCATGACTTCAGGAGAATTACATATTGAACAATGAAAACCCACATTGTTATCCCCTCCACTTACAGTGGTATATTTTGTGCTATCAGTTCCTATACACGAGAAAGTTTTCAATCCCCCCGCTACGTTGTCCAATTCCTCATCAGCGATTTCGTTTCCTTGTTTCTCTAAATTTTTGTCGTTCGTAATAATAAGTGCCTCCTTATAATATTAAAATAATGTGGTTTTACCTACGAACTGTGTGTCATCCAGCCGCTGGCGTGCCACCAGCTCAGCAAAGTAGCCATCCTTCTGTATGAGCTCATGATAGCTGCCGTCTTCAATGACTCGCCCGGCATCCAGCACGATGATACGGTCGCATTCCTTGATGGTAGAAAGTCGGTGGGCGATAACAATACGGGTGCATTTTAAGCTTGTCAACGAATCGGCTACCGTCTTCTGGGTCAGATTGTCAAGGGCAGAGGTCGCCTCATCAAACATCAGAATGCGGGGCTTTGGTGCCACCGCGCGTGCAATCATCAACCGCTGACGCTGCCCGCCTGAGACACCTCCACTACCCTCGCTAATCTGTGTTTGCATCCCCATGGGCATATCCCGGATGTCGTCCGCAATACCGGCGAGCTCCGCTGCCTCCCACGCCTCGTCCATCGTGAGCCATGGAGCGGAGATGGTGATGTTGGAGAAAATATCTCCGGAAAAGAGCTTTCCGTTCTGCATCACTACGCCGATGCGCCTCCGCAGAGATTTGAGATCTATCGTGGCAAGGTCCTTGCCGTCGTAATAGATCGCACCCTTTTGAGGTGTCTCAAAACCCAGCATCAACCGCATGAGAGTGGATTTTCCGCAGCCTGTCTTGCCCACCAGGGCTACGTATTGTCCGGGACGGATTTTAAGTGACAGGTTATCCACAATGAGGGGCATGCTCTCACTGTAACGAAAAGAGACGTTGTTGAGCTCAATGCCTCCGGATATCCGGGTGAGGACCTTTTTGCCCTGGGATATCTCCGGTACTGTTTCTAAAATAGGTTTTACCATCTCTACCACCGGCTTTATATCAGCCATCGTCAAAGCGATACCGGAGAGGGAAAGAAAAGCACCGCTCACCATGCCGTAGGCTACATTAAAAGCATAATAGTCCGCCACTGATACCCCGGATCGTACCGCCGTATAATAGAGGAGGATGGTTCCCACCATAGAGATACCGGTGGAGATCACCGTGTTCAGCTTGAGAAATGTGGGCGGGTCGTAAGTCAGGCTCGCTTTCTGTCGGTAGAGGGCTGCCCACTTAGAAAAGGCCCGTTTCTCAGCACCAGAGAGTTTTAACTTCTGCACTCCGGTAATAAATGCATAGATGAGGCCCGATTCCTTAGCCCCCAGCTCCATCATCCGCCTGGAACGCTTCATCTGCATCAACGCGGAGATAAGCGTGAACAGCGCTGTCACCAATGTAATGGTGATCGCGGGTACCACCAGTGCCGGAGCGTAAGTAAAGATCTGCATGAGGTAGGCCAGTGAGAATACCGAGGTGAGCCCGGTGGTCAGAATAGCGCTGCCCAACATACTGCATAGACTGTTGATGCTCTGGGTTCGACTGGACAGCTCACCGGCACTAAATCTCTTAAAGAACTCCGCCGGAAGGGACAACACCCGCATCATGGATGCTGCTTGCACTGCCGTTCCAGTTTTGGTTTGCAGCCGCTCCAGGATAATACTTTTCACCGTTCCGATGAGCAGCCCCGCTATGGTAGTAGATGCCAACATCACTGTCACTGCGAGGAAAAGCTGCATATCACCACTTTCGATCACGCCGGAGAAAATGATGTTATTAAGCTTCGGCCCCAGCATTCCGATGAGAGTGACGGCCAAGGTAGCGATTCCCACCATGACGTAATCTGCCACAGAGAGGGTCTGGGCGATATATTGAAGCAGGTCGCGGATGCCCAGCTTTTTCAGCGGCAGGGGTTTATAGAAACAGATTGCCTCTGTTTCTAGACGCGCCGCCGTGTGTTGGTTCAGCTTCACTGTTTTGCCGCTTTCGTAATCATAAAAGGTATAGCCCGAGATACCATGGGGCAGTAACGCCACTACTCCACCGTTTTTTAATGTTCCAAGGAAGGCACCCACTGCACTCTTATACCAGGCACCCTCTAAAATAACCACACGGCGCATGACACCGGAGGGACGCAGCAGATATTCCAGTTGCTCGTTTACATCCTGTAGCTCGTCAGGCAGCTCCGCAGATTTCACTCGGTAAAACTTCAAGATTTCGTCCACTGCGTTTTTCGTCTTTTGCCGATCATCCAACAAGGCACTCACGGTACCCCGCCCCATAACCACCCCTGCCATGGAGGCAAAGGCATCCGAGAATGCGTCATCGTCTGCCTTGATGCGTTGTTTTATCTGTTCATCAAACCACCCCATGTCGGTCCTCCTAACCCGTTATCCTTATTGCATTTCTCCAGCCCACCACTTGTAAGCCGGGGTATCTTTGCTTCTTTCATTCGCTTGCTACCAGTGAGGTATAGACCCCACCTTTCGAGTAAAGCTCATCATGAGTGCCCCGCTCCACCACCTTGCCCTTTTCCATGACTACAATCTCATCGCAGTCACGGATGGTGGAGAGTCGGTGTGCAATGACGATGCAGGTGATTCCTCGGTTCTTGATAGCACTAACCACTTCGAACTCGGTTTTGGCATCCAGAGCGGAGGTGGCCTCGTCCATAATGATGATCGTGGGATCCTGCGCCAGCACTCTTGCAATCTCCAGACGTTGCCGCTGTCCGCCTGACAAGTCCTTACCGCCCTCCATCAGCTTGTAGGAGTAGCCTCCGTCCCGGCCCATGATGTCCTCATGGAGACTGGCGTCCCGAGCGGCCATGATGACCTCGAAGTCCTCGATGGAGCTGTCCCACATCTTAATGTTGTTGGCAATCGTATCCTCAAAGAGGATAATTTCCTGATCCACTACCGCCACCGAACCAGTGAAAATACTGTGGTTAATGTCACCTAAGTACTTACCGTCAAATAGAATTTCACCACTCCACGGCTGGTACAGCCCAGAAATAAGCTTACTCAGGGTGCTCTTACCGCAACCGGAGGGTCCGACAAAGGCCACACGGCTTCCGGGCATTAAGTGCAGGTCGAAATGCTCAATGAGCGGCTCCTCCAGGGGAGAGTAGCCGAAGGTCACGTCCCGCATGACCACCTCACCGGAGAGCTTGTCATACTCAGCCGTTTTTTCGAAGCCGTTATCGTAATTTACATCTGTAGGGTATTCCATCACGTCCTCGATCCGTTCCATATTGGTACGCATTTCCTGAATAGTCTGTCCTGCGCCTATGAGAGCTTGGGCAGGGCTGGTGAAACCATTTAAAAAGCCCTGAAATGCGAGGATCATACCTACAGTAAACTGCTCCTGCATGGTTAAATACACGCCTAACATCAGCACCGCAACGGAGGTGAGAGAGGATACCAGTGTAGGCACCAGACCTAAGTAGTGATTGACCTGTGCAAATTTCACTGTCTGGGTATTCAATCCGGCCTGAAAGCCTGCCCATTTTTCAAAGAAGCCGTTTTCCGCACCGCTGGCCTTGATGGTCTCGATCATCTCAATACCCGCCACAGTGGTACCGGCCAGCTTGCCGGAGTCGCGCATCTGCACTCTGGTGACATTGATCCGTTTCTTAGAGATAACCCTCGCCATGATGAGATTAACCAGGATCGACGTAATACCCACAGCTGTCAGCAGCACACTATAACGCAGCATGGCTGCTAAATAAAACACCATCATGCCCGTCTGGAGTATAAGAGGGGCAAAGGTGGAGATCAGTGCGTCTGCAATGCCCTCATTAAGCGCCTGTCGCATAGCAATGTCCCCTGCCATGCGTTGTGAGAAGAACTTCATGGGCATTCTCAACACATGCCATAAAAATGAGGAATTAGCCATAATGGCCAGCTTACCATTTAGTTTCAAGGAATAGATTGCCTGCACCCACGCAATGATCAGTGTCACTACTGTTACGAGAGATAGGCCCAACAGAAAAGGATAAAACCATTCCGGGTTCCGTCCAGTAATCAGCCGGTCTAGGAACACTCGGGAAAAAGCAGGATTGATGATGCCCATCAAGGAGGTAATGGCCGTGGTGAGTACTACGAAAGCCACCGCCTCACCGGTTCCCACCATGCGCTTTTTTATAAAGCTCCAGGTACTCTTCGGTTTACCGTCGGGCACAAAGCTCTCACCCGGCTCAAAAAAGATACAGACACCGGTAAAGGACTGATCAAACTGTTCCATTGAAACGCTGTACTCACCCTTGGCAGGATCATTTAAGTAGGCTTTGTTGCCCTTGAAGCCGCCTAGCACTACGAAATGGTTGAAATTCCAGTGTATGATACAGGGAAAGCAACCGTTTTCCTTGAGTTTCTCGGGTTCATAGCGGTAGCCCCGGGCGTTCAGTCCGTAGCTTCGTGCAGCCTTCAGGATATTTGAGGCCTTAGAGCCATCCCGGGAGACACCACAGTCTGCCCGCACCTGCTCCAGTGGCACCCACTTACCGTAATAGGCTAACACCATACATAGACTTGCGGCTCCGCACTCCAATGCTTCGAGCTGCATTACGACAGGCACCTTTACATGTCCTTTTTCAATTGGTTTTTTAAATTTCTTTTTTTCTTCTGTCATAGCCCACCTCAATTCAGCACAAAGGAGATAGGCGATATTGTTTCAAGCGTGATCTTAGCCATGTAAACGCCTTCCGGGATGGAAATATCCACCTTCACCGGAACCATCCATTCTCCGGTTTTCAATCCACCCAAGTAGAGCGCGTAGGCATCGAAATCGTTGGTGATTTCTATTGGTGCCTGGGCAACGGACGTGATGTTGCCTGTGTAATCACCCACGCTTATTTCCATACCGGGGATGATGCTTTTCGCCTCCACGACTGAGACATAACAGGTAGCCGCACTACCCTGTACCACCGTCACTGCATTGCTAGTGGTGGTGAGGGTGCCAAACACGCCCCAGACACACACGCCTGCCAACAGCACAATTACTGCCGCCAAAATCAGCCACACACTGGGACGTGAAACCTTGATATAGTCGCTCAACTGCTCCGGGGATGATACCCGGTCTAAGCTTGCTTTACGAAAAATGGTGTCTCTGTTCATATTGACATCTCCTTACGCTTCCTTACGACAAGGATTCGCTTTAACCCTATTCATGTAGTTTTCCTCACTTTCAACCTTTGTTTTTCGTAGCATTGGCTGTAATATACCACCGTGCCATCCGATTTCCGGTAACAGCATGAAACCGTACTTGTTATAAAAGTGATTGTTTTTGGAAGGGTTAGAATTTTCCAAGTAGAAATCATATCCATAAAAACGGACAATGGCGTCCTCGATCAGTGCTCCCCCTGCACCCGGGCGAAAAGCGGTGATCCAGTACAGATACCAGTGCTCTCCCCTCGGATGGTGCTCCTGAGTACAGTCAGACATTTTGATCATACGATAGAAGCTGTCCGGTCTGATGCGAATAAACAGTTTGCAAAAAGCGCCAAGCAGGCCACTCATAAGAACGCTTTTGGCAGTGATAGGCTCTCCACCCGGTTCGTTCCACAGGGAAACACCCTGCAACACACCGTTTCCATCGAAGGCACCAAATACCTTGCCCCTTTTTAAGTAATAACGTAGGTTGACATTTACCAACTGCGCAAGCTCCTTTGGTGAGCGGAAGATAAAGTCGAAGGTGGGATCACCTTGAAAGGCGCGAGTTGTTTCCTCAACTGCCCGTGAATATTCCTCCTTAGACAGCCTTTCAATTTGGTGTACCTTATAAACAGTACGCGATGTGGGCATTTTCATATTACTACATCCTTTCTCGTGTCTTTTAACGATCAGCAAATGGTGCCGGCAGTCGGAGTTTTTTATTCGTTTACTCGATTTCTACATAGCCATCCTTTATTTTTAAGTTTTAAATTTGCACAAGCCTTTTTTGTGAATATCCGGATTCTCCCGGTCGAATTGACCGTAGGTGCAGTACCAGCATTGCTTCATTTGGACGATACTGCCATCCCGCGCCTTCCAGAAAGAACAGCCATCCTGTTTGTCGATATGGATTGCCTTGAGCTTCTGCTCAATCTCGCTTGTCCGGTCTGTTAAAATGCCCATATTGCAAACCTCCCTCCTACATTGATAGTTCTATGAATAATGATAGGGTAACATCTTATAACTCTCCTAAGGACATTTTTGCGTGAAATGTCATAATTTTGCGCAAACTGTCTATTTAATTCGAAATTGCATAAAAAAAGCTTGTAAACCCCTATTCTAGGGTTTACAAGCTTTTATCAAATAAATTACCAATGGCAAATCATCATGAGGGTACGGATAATGAAGATTTCAGTTTAGAGGCAGAATGACTTGTGTGATAAACACGTTATCCTCCTGAGAAAAATGAAGCATACCACTATATCGCTTCACAATGGTCGCGGCACTTTTTGTACCTGTGCCACCGGCTTTTTTGGTCGTAAGTGGCATCCCTGCTTTATCAAAGCTGGTCCGGGTTGCAACACTGTTATGCAGCTCCAATCGCAGGCTATCGTCTTCTGTCTGTGTAGTCAGTGTGATAAATCTGCTAGTTTCAACCTTTTCACATGCCTCGCAAGCGTTCTCCAACAGATTGGATAGCAGCTCACCGGTCTCAGGTGCGCTGAGAGGCAACTTTTCCGGGATGTCAGCCTCCGCAGAAAATGCGATTCCTCCGCTCTCCGCCCGTCGGTGATAAAGCCGCAGAACAGCGTTTGCCACCGGATTTTTACAATACTGCTTCATCGTTGCTTCTGTGATGAGCGTGTCATGTTGGAGCAAATATTCCTTAGCACCCTCCATGTCCCCGCGCTCAAGATAATCTGCCAGTAAGGCATTATGGTGCCTTAAGTCATGGCGATTCTGCTTTGCCAGATTCACAAATGATTCCTGCGTGGCAAGCTCTGTCTGTAAAAGCTCCTGTCTGGAATCGGAACGTAGTTTTTCCTCTCTCAGCGTATGCTCCCTGGAAATAGTGGACAAGGAGTGACAGATCGAGGTGTAAGCAGCTATCGCTATGGCGGTAATCAGTAACATAGACGCCGCCTGGTTGGTCAGTGTTGCCACAATGTCATCCGAGGTTATAACAAAGAAGGTGAATGCAATATACACGGACAAAGCTACGTAAAAGTATACATTCCAGTGCTCGACCGCCTGGCGATAGAGAGGACGTATACGGTATCTGAGCAGCAAGTAGAATATCAGGAATAGCGCAAGCCGAAGCACTACATTGGCATAGGGCGGATAGGGTAGCTTTCTGGAAACATGAAAGCTGATTATGATGACCATGTCGCTGATATTTTGAATCGTAATATAACTGAACAGCCACTGCATAAAGGTGTCCTTAAAGAGAGGCTTGACCGCAAAACAAAGTACCGCAAACAGCACCATATCGATCCTGGCCAGCAGGGTTAAGTTTCCGCTGAGATAACAAAAGATGGCGGTACCAAGATCGGCACATAGGATCCCTAACATGGCTAAGCGGGTCACTTTCTTTCCATACTTCGGCTGTAGCAGGGAGAGCATCAGCACTACGTTCATGGTAGTACTGACGATAGCTCTTAAAAAATCCGGTAATAATTCTTTCATGTTCGTCCTCCCTTAGGAAATAGATAAGTAAAGTATCGGTCAGAAAACTCGCGGAAGGTACCTCGTGCTAGAGGTATCTTCTGTCCTGAACGAATAGTAATCTCCTTAGGTTCCACGGTTCGGATGGCTTTTTGATTAACGATATAGCCCTTGTAAGGGTTAACAAACTGCCCCGGAGATAGCTCTTCCAGAGTGGCAAAAAGCTGTGATAGTGATTCCCTGACCTCCTCACTGGAGCCATCCTTTAAATACACGGTCTGGATGTGGTCTCTGCTCTCAATCCAGAGAATTTCATTCAACTCCAGCATCTGGGTACCACCGCCAGCCAGCTTTAATGCGATCTTTAGAACTTTTCCTGCGGCAAAGTGAAGCATGGCCCGATCCATTGCCTCGTTAAACTGTACCTGTGTGAAGGGCTTAATAAGGTAATGAGCTGCATTCAGGGCAAAGGCATCTACAGCGAATTCGTCACTGATGGTTAGGAAGATAATCTCACACTTTTCCTTTCGTTTACGAATCTCCGCTGCCACTTGAGTACCATCAATACCTGGCATACATATATCTAAAAGCAGGATGTCAAAGCCGCCTGTTTTATTAAGACTCTCCAGAAAAATCAGGGGAGTATCATATGTAAAAATTTCAACCGGCTCATCCGGGTATTCGCCGAAATAATGCTCTGTAGCAGCTTTGGTTCTTTCTATTTGATCCGATAAATCATCGCAAATTGCAATCCGCAGCATCGCTTCATTCCTCATGGCCATGGTCTCGGATGTGCCCATTGGCTTCTTTCCTAAGTGAGTTTAGTGTGATTTTGTGTCACTTTATGCAGAATTTACTTTATTATATTCCAGCGGCAGAATAATCTCAACAAATATTTGAAGCCAGAATTATAGAAAGAGGAATGGGCTGTTGCAAAATATATCATTAAGCTAAGGTAAGGATACTATGCGTCCATCACACACTGCATGATGGGATGCATAGTATCCTTACCTAGGCTTTCAAAGAATGTTTTGTAACAGTCCTTCACTTTCTATATATTGTTTTGAAATGTCTCCTCTTTACGGAACAATCAGCTTCTGTCCAACGTAGATCAGATCCTGATCATCAATGCCATTCAGTGCCATGATTTTCTTCACCTTTGTATAGGTATGATAGAGCTTATAGCTAATGTCTGCAAGGGTATCCCCGTTCTGCACGATATAATATTTCACCTCAGCCTTTACTACCTTCTCATTTCCGGGCTTTTCATTCGTATCCTTATCTTCTTCCTTGTTTTTCCCGTCCTCTATCTTATCTTCCTGACTGTCTTTGTTCTTTTCCTGATCTTCCTCATCACCCACCAGATCTTCGTTCGGGGCTGTGTCCTCTTCCTGATCCTTCTCTATAGGAAGTCGTTCTACATCTCCCGGGGCATCCTCCACATCCAGACTGTCCTCTTCCGTCTTTGTATCGTTATTCTCCACATCCGTAGCATCGGAGGACTGTCCGCCAATCATGGTTGTCCTATCCTCGATTGAAGCAGTATTCCTTCCTTCCGAAAAGATAGATTGTACCTCTTCCATATTTTGCGACAGATAGTTTAGCGTATCCTGCATACTCTTCATCTGATCATAATTATTCAAAATAGCCGCTCCAACAACCAGAACAATGACAGCAAGCAGCGTACCGGCAGCATACATAAGGCGATTAATGCTCTTGCTCTCCTCCTGGGGAGTCTTTTTACTCTGCAGAACGACGCGCATATCCCTGGAAATTCGATCATCATAATCAGCCTCACCGCTTAACGGCGTGGCTTTGTGTTCAATCATATAGTTCTGCATCTCATCGTTCTTTTCGTAATATATGTAGAACCCTTCCTGTCTGGTCAGGCGATTATTCTCATAGCTAAAAAAAGCCTCTTCCTTTTCCACATTATCATAGGTTAAGAGGGTCTTATCCTGTCCTGCAAAATTATTGACATGTGCCTTCGTTATCTTTTCCTTATCCTCCAGAAGATACCCTGGCCCTCCGATAAACCACCCTACAATTTCTGTCTCTACGAAATACTTCTTAATTTCTTCGTAGATCTTATTCCAATGATCGTTGGAAAAGGCAATCTCTGTAGTCGGATCGATATCCTTCACTTCTACTGCGCCGGAAATGAATATGTTTCTACAATTATCAAGGCGGATGCACTGGCCAACCAGCACAGCGATCCTACACTTAGAAAAATCTCCTCCTGCCAGCTGTTTGATGAAAGTCATAACATAATCTTCCACATAGATTTTTTTCATCGAACCGCTTTTCCCGATCTGACGCACATTCTTCGGCATCTTGAATACAGGCTGTACTCTGCCGGATATGCCTCCCTCTCCGCTTTCGTTACTATAGATCGTCTCTATCACAGGTTTCACTCCCATCCGCATATGCCACAAATATAGGATATCATAGCATGAATTGGACAGGCTTTTTGTCATATTGGGCTTTCTCTCAGGCAGAACTTATCCTTAGAATTCTACATAAAAAGCTCCCCTGTCGAGCTTTTACGCTGATTTATTTCAAACCTTGCAGCCAACACCGATGAAAATTCATGTTTTATGAGGAATTACAGTCAGAATTCTTTGATTAATACGTCTATTATTTAGTATTTCTGGTAATACTTTATCTAAGATTTTTCATAGAATTGCGTATGAGCAGACTTTGAACAGACTCTATATAATGAAAGGCATGTGTTGCAATGAATCTTTTCGTAAAAGCCAAAAACCGGACTACTTATTTCGATTCCACCGAAAAAACCACAGCCTACGAGCTGGGTAATACTTTATCCGAGTTAATCAAGGAACAGGTACTTCAGGGCAAAACCATCATCTTCCTTTGTATTGGTTCAGACAGAGCTACCGGTGACTGTCTTGGTCCGATTATAGGATATAAACTTTCCAAATATAAAAGCTACCATAATTATTATGTGTACGGAACTCTGGAAGAACCTGTACATGCAAAAAATCTAAGAGATACCATCCGTACCATTTACGAGACACATGAGGCTGCTTTCATCATCGCGATCGATGCTTCTCTGGGAAGGTCCGACCATATCGGCTTTATCACAATCGGTGAAGGGCCTCTCAAGCCAGGCGCAGGGGTGGATAAAAATCTGCCCGAGGTCGGCGATATCTTCATCACAGGTATCGTTAACTTCTCGGGCATGCTTGACAATATGTTATTACAGACAACAAGACTGAATGTTGTTATGTCTATGGCGGATCAGATTTGCCTGGGTATCAATTATTGTATCTGCAAGCTGAAGCAGTTCAGCCTGACTTAAGCTTATTCCGGATCTTCGTTCGTATTCTCCGCATTCTTATGATAAAGGGCAATTGCCTCAGAAATACTGGCAACCTTCCCCTCCTGAAGGATATTGATCAACGCATCCAGCCTTTTCAGGGTCATCATGTCCTTTCCAAGAAAAGGCTCATAATCGCTTGCCACCTTCAGAGTCAATGCCTTAATTCTCTCCTCAGTCTTTTTGCTGGAAGCAGCAGCCTTAGTATACTCTGCTTTCAGACCTTCCAGTTTATCCTTATAGCTGCCTTCAATCTCGGAAGCGATAATACGGCTGGTGGATTGATCAAATGTGAGTAATGCCTCCTTCTTCTGAGACACAATTTCCGCTGTCTCCTGTTCCAGTTTTGCAAGCTCGGTATCAAATTCCTGTAGTCCGTAAGTGCTTTCATCCCTGTCCTTGCGAATGTTTTTCTTTATGACGGCAATCTTTTTCTTATTCGTTCTGATATGAGCCCTGATCCCTTTTACCTTATGAATCTCTTCTGTAAATCTGACCTTAGTACGATTACCGATCAGTACATATAATCCTCCGAAAAAGAGTACGGAGAGAACATAGCTAAGGATCAGATATGCGATCTTTTCTTCCGGAAGGAGAAAGAAATAAATTCCGCAGGGAACAAGAAGCAGTACCAGCACCAGTGTTCCCAGAAGTATCGCAAAATCCGACAGAAACGAGGGGGCATATAGTGCATAATAAAGCTTTGTATTACAGATGCCCGGAATACGCTTTTGCTTAAATAGGGTTTTTGCTTCAAGCTTTAGTTGGATATTCTCCGAACGGATATCGGCAGTCTCCGCCATCATTCGCTGGGATACTTTGAGATCCTTGCTTCTTTCCCTCTTATCTCTAATACGCTTACTGCGAGCATGAAGCTTATCCAGCTGTTTATCGAAGGCATCTTCAATCTCCTGACGGCGTTTCCCTGTGATTCTCTCAATCTCCTCTTCTGCTTCCTTCTGTGTACTATTGATATTGTTCTCCAGGGCTTCCTCTTCCAGAAGCAGAGTTTCATTATTCGATTGATATCCATACAATTCCAGAAGACATTCCTTTACCTCATTTAAGTCATCCACTCCGCCAGCCAACAGATTACTTCCTTCCATAAGCTCCATCCTCCTCTCTAAGCATACCTGTCTTTTTAGTATCTCAATTCCCATTTTTTTCATTCTACTCTCTTTTGCGGCGTCGGTCAAGAAATAGCAGCATAGTCCGGCTTCAACTGCAAGAATAGTATAGCTGTTCAGCCTTCCAGTTACGAATAAGACAAGGGAGGTACTAGTCCCCCTGGTGAGGCGTTCTCACTTAGTTGCTTACGTAGCGGTACATAAGGTTCTATAATACAGAACCTAAGTACCGACGTGCGTAAATACTCACCATGGGAACTAGTACCTCCCTTGTCTTATGCTTTAGTTTTATTATGGTTGAACTGTATCAAACATCTATTCTAGGCTAGTGGGATCAGCTTTGCCGGGCATAATATGCGTAAAAAAAGGAAGGTGCCAAAAGCACCTTCCTTATAATAAACGATATTATTATTTATAGCTGTAGCTAGGAGTAGATTTCTTCTCTTCGAAAAGAAGTGTGTCTCCCTTTTTCTTCTTCCACATAACCCACAACGGTCCGGCAATACAGATGGTAGAATAACAACCACTGATGGAACCTACTGCCATCGGAAGTGCAAAGCTCTGGATCGAGCTGATATCGTGAGCAAATGCAAGAATATATACAAGGCTGACACTGATCATAACGCATACGTTCGTAATAATGGAACGCATCATAGATTGTGATATGGACAGATCAGTAATTACCTCTACAGGATAGCCGATATAGGTCTTCGCATTCTCTCTGATACGATCGTAGATAACGATAGTATCATTGATGGAGTAACCGAGGATACTGAGTGCCACAGCTACGAAGGATTCACCGATCGGAATATTAAAGATAACACAGGTAAAGAATACCACAAAGCAATCATGTACCAGAGCAATCAACGCCATAACACCTGCGGAAAGACCACCCATAATCTTAAAGCGGATCCATACATAGCACAAGATCAGTACAGCGGCCAGCACGATAGAAATAATACCCTGGCTTAAGAATTTCTTTCCGAAGAAAGGTTCTACTATCGTTGTTTCTGACTGCTTCAGCTGAGAGTCAGGGAAAGCTTCCTTTAATTTAATATCCAGCTTATCTTGTTCAGTAGCATTCACACCGTAATTACCGGCAAGCGTCAATACCAGCTTATCTTCACCGGTCGCGATATCTTCGACTAGCTGAGTTGATACCGGTCTACTAAAGATGTCACTTGCAATACTTCCTGCTTTTTCAGCATCCATCTCTCCAACATAGGTATACTTCAGCATTGCGCCGCCCTTGAACTGAATATCAAGCTGTACCCCATTGATAAAAGCCATGATGATACCGATTAACATAATAGATAAGGAGATTGCAAAATAAATCTTGCGCTTTGCAAAAAAGCCTACAATATGATTCTCCTTGTACATCTCAGGTGTAACTTTTACTTCCTTAACGTAGCTCTTATTCTTTACATCTTTCATAGTGTTACCCTCCTTGACAAACAGGTATAAAGTTTCGGTTTGCTCAGAGTCTTGTAAGAGTTCAGGGAGCTGATCATCAGACGGGATGCAGTCACACCTGCAACAAAGTTAAACACAATACCTGTAAATAAAGAATATGCGAAGGACTTCAGTGTTCCTGAACCCAACCACATTAAGATAAATGCAACAATAAGTACGGTGATATTACCGTCAAATACTGAAGAAAAGGCATTCTTAAAGCCAGCTGCAATCGCCGATTGAACACTCTTGCCTGACTTAATTTCTTCACTGATACGCTCTGAGATAATAACGTTCGCATCCACACCCATACCAATGGAAAGGATGATACCGGCGATACCATTGAGAGTCAGAGAAATCTGCGGTATTGATAATGCCAGGAGCTGACCTGCCACCTGGATGGAAAGTGCAATGGCAGCAACCACACCACAGGAGCGATAATAGAAAATCAAAAAGATACAGATTAAGCTAAATGCAATAATACCTGCCTGAACCATAACATTCAGAGCACCGCTTCCTAAGGACGGGCTGATGGTGGAATAATTCTTGGTAATCATGGAGAAAGGCAAAGCACCGGAATTAATGGTGTCCGCTAATTTCTTAGCATCCTCGAAGCTCTTCTGACCGGTAATCTGGCCTGAACCCTCGGAAATCTGCTCCTTAACGGTTGCGGTCTGAATTTCCTGCTTATCCATATAAATGATGATCGGCTGTCCAACCATTTTTGCGGTTGCATCGCTGAATAATTTCGTACCCTCTTCATCAAAGGTAAGCTTTACTACATACGAATTCGAACTCTGATCTTGACCCGGAGCAGCTTTGGCTACATGCGAACCGTCTACAATGACATTTCCTTGGGCATCCTGGAAGGTCAGCTGTGCTGTCTTACCTAGCTCTGCGATCGCCTTCTGGGGATCGAATTCCTTCTCATCTGCTTTCCACGGGAAGCTTACAAGAATATATCCGTTCTGTTTATCGATCGTTACATCACGGTCCATAATGTTCTGTGAATCAAGTCTTGTCTCAATAATGGTTCTTGCTGATTCCAGCTCATCAATGGTAGGCTTACGATCCAGTCCCTCCGGCTGGAAGGCTGCCGTAACACCACCTCGGATATCAATACCATATCGCATATCAGGGGCACCTTTAATTTTAATGGGATCATTGCCCATTGGAATGGTGAGTCCAAAAAGAGCCGTATATACCATAAGAATGGCTACTGCTAATACTAAAAAGAATACTGGCTTTCTCTTATTCATCTTTTCTGTCCTTTCATTTTATATAATTTTAAATAAGCGAAATGAATTCCGCCGGTGGAGCATGTCCACCCAGAGAAGTTGACAAAATTGACTTCCGCTGCCGAAGGACTTTAAAATTGGTTACTGTATAAACAAGCATTATTCCGAGAATCACAACGGGTGCCATCCAGATCTCATGTAGCCTGCCGATGAGTCTCTGCACATCCCCTGAATACTTATTCATAATCCGGTTGATACTGATAATATTCAGAACTTCATTAATCGCTAGATCATTAACGAAATAGGCTTCCTGATATTTGGGGAAAGGGCTGCCTGCCGAACGCTCCGACGAACCTGTAGCATTAGAATAGGCCAAGGGTGACAAGGCAATCTGCAACAAAAAAAGAGTACTCAGGAATAGCTGCATCCCAGTAAAAGACCGCATACGCTTATAGCTAAAAGACATTCCCGAATCCCTCCCCTCAAAAACTATATTATTTACATTATCTATACTGGGAGGGATTGTCCTCCCCCTCAAAAACTACTATTTACACAACCAATATCGGAAGGCATTTCCCTTCCCCTCAAATATTATATTATTATTGTCTATATCGGAAGGGATTACCTTCCCCTTAAAATCAATATGAAAGAAAATCATACTACACTAAATTATCACAAATTAAGCGTTTTGTACATATCAAAATTTTACATGAGGAATATTTATCCAGACTAAATTAGCATTGTAAAAAGCCGCTGCAGGAATACAGCTATACTATAGTATAGACAGAAACCTGCCGCGGCTTTCATACTTTTCAGTATATTATTCAATTACCTTGGTTTACATCGATTGCAATATATTCCGCTCTTGATTTTCGCACCACACTTGGCACACTCGAACCATGCATATTCTGAGTCGTCGGAGAATTCCAATCTTTCTTCTCGAATCCATTCAAATAATTTGGCTGCCGATACACCGTTCTCTTCTACGATCTTCGATATTGCCGCTTTGGGATTAGCCAGAATATAATCCTTTACCTGCTCCAGCTTCTTCTCTTCTTCAAAAACCAAAGCCTTTAAGCCAAGCTTATTGGGCTCATTTTTCTGAAGATCGGTATCCATCCTTACAAGATTGATACAATCAGGGCATAGCTCGGGACCATAGACATATTTAAATAGTCTTCTGCAATTTTTACAAGCTCTAACCTCCATACAACTCACTCCTAGCGGTACATAATAAGGTTCCTTTAAGATCCCTTCCTTTATCCGATGTAGTTCCGATCAGCCAGAAAATCCAGGTCGATCTGTCGGTATTCTTTACATGAACAAAATCAAAAGATACTTTTGATACTCTTATTATACCATGAGATGATAGGTTAGGTAAATACAATAAATCATGAATTGGTTTTAATCAAATCTGTTTTCTTACAATCTTATACTCATCATTGAATTGAAAATGAGGGCAGTGAAAGGCTGTATTGCTTAAAAATCTACCCATATCGTCCTCATCTAAATTCACCTGACAAACATAACAGTCATACTCATCATCGTATACGTAATGGATACAGCTTTCACAATTCGTAGCCTGACTCATACATTATCCCTCCTGATAGGATGATTTATCCATATAGAGAGCCTTCTCATCCATTGCTCTCATGGTAGCAAGAACTCCATCCAGATGGTCAAATTCATGCTGAAGAAGTTCTGATAAGTCTCCTGAAACCTCCATCACACAGGGCTTCCAATCCATATCATAATAATCAATCCGGCATCTGACATGCCTAAACAGCTTTACGCAAAGTCCGGGAAACGACATACAGTCATCAAGTACTGTCATCATTTCTTCATCGGGAAAGCTCAAGATAGGATTAATGAATGCAACGGGTTCACCAATATTCATGTAGATCAGTCTCTTCTTCACCCCTATCTGAGGGGCTGCGATTGCACGTCCGGCTCCGTATCTCCTGCGGTAATCGATCAAGGTATCATGCAAGTCCTCAATCACAGCCTTTAGTTCGGGAAGCTCCTCCTGTCGTACCTCTACACTTTTTTTATATAATTCCGGATTGCCCAATAATAATATATCTCGTCTCATCCTTTTCTCCATTTCTATGTACATTCTTCACAATACAACAAATTCTTATTTACATTTTCAAAGTGTGAATATGCTTTTTCTTACCACATTACCCTTATCGTTCCCGTAACTTCCAGTATAATCTCACATCCTAAAAGTGGTCCCTTAATGCTTCGAAACTTTCTTAGTCTTTAGAATATATATTATCTTAAACAATCCCACACCGTACGCAACAGCTGCTCCTCCCACCAGAACCAGATATAAATCCGGGACAAACGCTTTTATCACAAACATCGGAGTCGCTACGATAACCGGTACCAGCAGTAAAATAGTTGGAAGGAGAATATGGAAGAAAAGGAAGCTTAAGATAACCCCTGTCTTCTTTCCATTCTTCATCGCTTTCTTCCATCTTCTGAAGAACAGGATAGGAAGGATACATAACACAACCAGAAGCAGATATAATCCATCCATCAACAGATGCTTTTGCAGGTATGAATAATCTTTTATGTAGACCGGTGCTTTGTCAAATAACATCTCTAAAACACTGTGTAGAATCATTCCGGTCATGTCGTCTGCCACAAGATAATCATTCATATTCATTAGGATTACACCGGCAATTCCGCTATCAGGAAGGATAAACATGTTCGCGCTATAGTTCTCCACCAGTCCGTTATGGGAGATTACCATCTCCGGATAATCCTTCCTGATACCCCAGCCAAAGCCATATTCTCTATCCGAGGATATTTTAACGCTGTCTCCGAACATCGACTGAATACTCTCCGGCTGTAAGATGTTTTCTCCGCCTCTCAGATAAAATTGCAGATACCTTCCCATATCAGAAGCACTGGAAAGGAGATAGCCGGCGGGGATTGACACCCAGCCTCTGGCCTTGACATCTGGATAGGGAAGCTCCTCCGGAAGCATCAGACCGAAATAATTCCGATATCCTGTTATCAGACCATTTTTCTTGGCCTCCTCCAAGGAGGTGAAGCTATGGCTCATTCCCAACGGCTGAAAGATATTTGTGCTCACATAATCACAATAGGAGCTCCCAGACACTGCCTCAACGATCTGTCCCAGTAAGCCATAGTTGGTATTTGCATAGACATGGGTTCCTTGCCCGGAAGAAACCTTATAATGCTTCTGTGTATCATAGGTACGAATTCCGCTGGTATGATTGAGTAATTGTCTGACCGTAATCTTATCCCCTTCGTTGGCATTCGGGAGGTATGTAGAGATCGAGGCATCCAGCTCTATCTTCCCCTGTTCCACCAACTGAAGGATAGAAACCGCAGTGAAGGATTTGCTGTTAGAGCCTATGAAAAACGGAGCATCTAAGCTAGTACAGTTGCCATAGGTACTCGAAAATAATACTTTATCCTTATCAACAAGCACAACTGCCATTCCCGGCAGGTGTGCTGCTTTACATTCCTTCTCCAGATATTGATCTATTTTACTATATTTATCACCATTCACTGCTGCCGCATAAGCATTCGCCTGATTACCAAAGAGAAGTACTGCTGCCATAGCTAATATAACGATGGAACTAACCTTTCTCACGAAATCTCTCCTTATCCTCATCGTGTTGCTTCTCCATTTTCACCTCCGGACTGTTTCCTCTTATGCTATAACACAATAATGATTGTCTCGCAGCGCACGAACCGCTTCTTTCGAATCCTTATCCTTCACCAGGATATAATCCGTATCATAGGTGGATATGGCAAAGATACTGATATCATTTTCTGCAAGTACCATGCTGACGGAGAACAATATTCCTACCAAGGAGAAGTCCAACGGGCCTTCTACCTTAAGGATACGCCAGTCTCTTTCGCAGAGGACATCCTCGGGTATCTCCCGCTGGGCACATACTACGGATAATTCCTCCGAGGTCTTGGTAATCGAATAAAAGCTACTACCAAGCGCCCACTTCGGGAATTCTCCCCCAAGGGTTAACCGACATACACCATAATTTCCATCTAATAATCTCAACGTTAACTTCTTCTCTGTCATAATTTCTCTTCCCCCTCTTCCTTATTCCATCTCATACGAACGCACCTTTCCCGAAAACCGCGACTTCTCCTGCAAGCCACCTTACAATACAAGCTTCATCGGCACGAAATCAGACTGAGCCTCCGTGAAACCAATCTTTTTATAAAGCGGATAGCCCTCCTTAGAAGCGCTTAAATCAATGTAGGACAGGTTTCGCTTCTTCGCATCCTGTATTGCCAGGTCAATCAGCTTACCGGCAAGCCCCTGCCTGCGATATTCCGGTCTTGTATATACATTCAGAAGAGTCCCTGTCTTGCCTGTGATAAAGTGAGGATTCGCAGGCTTTTCAACAATCACCATCAGTACTGTCGATACCAGGATGCCCTCCTCCTCAGCTACATAGGCCAAGACTCCGGTTCCCAACTGCCTCTCAAAATATTCGGGAAGCTGGTTCCTGATTGCCTGAAGCTGCTCTTCGGTCATCTCACCGCAATCGATCATAAGATATCCGATTCGCATTTCAACCAATTGCGCAATATCGGCCTTTTCTGCCATTCTAATATTCATCGTTATTATCCCCCTGTTTCATGATCACTTAATATATATTTAGGCTTCCTTTTCCATGATAATTCAATGCTTTACAGCCTTGCATAGACCGTTTCCCACAGCTTTTGCTTCATATAGGAAGCCCTCTTCTCGTCCTGAAGGTCGGACATTACTGCGATCACGGCATTCTTCTCGGGAATCACGACACACATCTGCCCCCATTTACCACTTGCCCTGTATGTATTATCCCGATATCTCCAAAAGAAGTATCCATACCCGCCTTCTCTTGTCTCAATCTGCTTACTGGTTGCCTCCTCCACCCAGGCTTTTGGAACCAGCTGCCTGCCATTATAGTTACCCTTCTGAAGATAAAGCTGCCCAAACCGGGCTAGCTCATTGATGGACAGATACATACCGGTGGAACCGTAATAATTGCCCTCGGGACTATAGGCACATTCCACATGACTGATCCCAAGTGGTTCGAAAAGTCTAGGAGCAAGATAATCCAGCATCCTTGTCTTCGTCGTCCTCTCCACGATTACCCCTGCCAGATAGGAGTTGAAATTATTATAAGAAAAAGCGATCTGATCAACCCTTGGAACAGGAATAGATAGGATATAACTAAGCCAATTATCACAAACTGGTCGTTCAAAGGTATAATCTAAGATAGACATTGTCAACAACCGCTTTACCGTTATCTTATTCAAATTGTCCAGATGCTCCTTCTGCATTCCTTTCGGCACATCCTGCTCAAAAAAGGTCAGTAGAGTATCCTCAAGCATTATGTAACCTTCCTCTATGGCCAGTCCGACAGCAGTGGTAGTGATGCTCTTTGTCGCGGAATAAAGATTTCTTCGCTTCTCAGACATAAAATGATGCTCCACCAGCTTTTCCCCATCCCTTAGAACAACAACTCCATATACAGGCAACTGCTCTTTCTCTATTAATGATACAAAATCCTTCAGCATAGATTATCCTCTTCTTAAAGCCCCGACATTAAAGCCATTGATTGTGTTATCTCTCATTTTAACATTAACACAAAAATTGGCAACCTGAATATTTAATATTTTCGCAGTGATTAATTGCATGATATGCATTTAAGAATTTTATTCCTTCTTTCACTGCGGTACTCTATCCTTACTTTAAACAATTTGTATTGCAGAAACAATGACAGTATAATAAAATGATAATTGTAGCTTAGCGGTAATAGAATGGGGGATAATGATGAGCGATCAGAGCAAGGAAGAATTGATAGTTAAAAAAGAATATGCCATGTGGGAAGCAGCCTTTAACAGGGATGTTGCTGCTTTCAAAGAGCTGGTTACTGAGGATGCTATTATGATCTGCGGCGGGTATCGGTGCTTAGGCAGCGAATATGCAGAGTATATCCGGGATTTTTATATTACCGGATATGATATTAAGAATGAAGAGGTTATTTATTCAAGTGACGAGGCTGTACAGATTCATTATGTGGTCAATGTAAAAACCGAGACTCCGGAGGAATCTGATTTAGGTGGACTTTTTCATGTAGTATCGCTTTGGAAGCGGAAGGACAATGAGTGGAAGCTCTATTTCAATATGGACTCCAGAATCATACCAATTCAATAGACATAGAAATCATGCAAGCACTATGAGTTCAGTTATGCTTTCCCTGTAGTAGATGGTTGAAAAAGCTGTTTATTATAAGAAGGGGCGTAACAATCCTCATAGTGTTTTTTTATGTAAAAATAACATATGAAATGTACTCTTGGTTGTATAAAAAGTTAAAATATCTTAACATAGTTAATATTAGTAAAAATCGTACTAATATAGGTAAAGATTCTACATGTTTAGACATTCTTCGAGTGGTAAACTCAAAGTATCAAGATGCCATCCTCTCCCCCCAATATAGATTGTGTTCCCCTAACACACGAAAGACCTCTGCGGTAACGCTGAGGTCTTTTTGTTTTCATTTTATTGTCACAATAAACTGCGATATTGTATATGAGTTGTCAATAAAATCCCGTCAGGAGAAACTGTCTAGCAGAAGCCTTATTACCTTCTTCATCGATAGAACATTAGCAAAGCGATTATTCCAAATCTTATAATTATATAATTCATAGAGTTTCCTACCTGGTAGATACTCATTATCGAACGTGGTATTTGTTTCTTCCGGAATAATTATTTTATATTCATAATCAAATGCACTTTTTAAAGTTGCATCTATACAATATTCTGTTTGAAGTCCTACCAGTATTATAGTATCTATCTTTTTTCTTTCTAAATACTCCCTCAATCCAGTCTTATGAAAAGCACTATTATATTCCTTATCAACGATATATTCACCATTGTCAGGTGCAATATCATGATAAATCTGCCAGCCATCGGAACCCATCTCGAGATCGGAACCTTCTCCATCATTGTGACGTACATATACAACTTCCTTATTACTACCCTTTGCAGTTAATATAAGCTTATTAATATTTTCAATTACTTTCTTTTCATTATAAGGATGTTTCTTAATTAGTGTACTTTGCACATCTACAACTAGCAAAATAATATTACCCATTAGCTTTCTTGCCTTCTCTCTGAATAGTCATTAGTTTTTCAAAGGCTTCACAGCCTTTTTGTGCAACTCTGCCATCGTTGTCCGATTCTACGCCGCTTACTCCTATCGCTCCTATGACATACCCTTCATACATCAAAGGTATTCCCCCTTCAATAGGCATACAATCCGGCAAGCTCAACACTCCCATGTTTTGGCTTCCCTCAGCCAATATTTTCTCATGAAAGAGGGTAGTACGCCTGTAATTTGCTGCATGGAAGGCTTTCTTCTGTGCTATGCCTATTGCAGCATTCGTAGTATTATCCCTTCGAACAAAATGTAAGAGTTCTCCTCGATCATCTGTCACTGCGATAGCTACAGCCCAACCGTTTCTATCCGCTTCAGCTTCTGCAGCTATAGAAATCACTTTCGCTGCTTCAAGTGTTAATGTTGGTCTCATCCATAGATTACTCATAATTTTCTCCATTCCGCCACCACACGGCGGCATAAACAATACCTGAAAGAACTACAAGTTATTTTGTTTCTCTTTCTGATATAGCTCTAAACTGTCCTTGCCTTCACCGGATGAATTCCATTCTATCAATCGACTTTATCAATTGATACATTTTAATTTAGGCTGTAATAAATACGTTGTTGTATTGACGTATTATATGTATAATAAAGCTATTGCAAGGCATTTTGCTTAAAACAATTCACATCCGATCATTTCATTTAAATTATATAAGAGATAGTTCAATGTGTATAACGAATATCTTGAATGATATCGATCGAAAAAATTCATTATAGAGAGGAAGGATATGCAGCATGGATAATGAGCTTTTAAACACTTTCCTATGCTTAGCTAAGTTGAAAAACTTTACTAAATCAGCAGAACAACTTCATGTGGTTCAATCCACCATCACAAGCAGGATCAAGCATTTGGAATATATGATAGGGGAGACCCTATTTATTCGTACCAATAAAAATGTAACCCTGACCAATGCAGGAGAAGTTTTTCTCCCCTACGCCAAACAATTATTAAGCATACAAGATTCGGCCATTTCTCGACTGAAGGCTCTGGAATTATTTAGAGATACACTTCATATTGGTGTTGTTCACTCTATTTATGATGGTCATGTTCAGGACATGCTTCTCCACTATATGCAACAAAATAAAAATATTGCCGCAAGAGTTACGATAGAACACAGTGAGCAGCTGATACAAATGCTTCATGAAAACCAACTGGACATTGCATACACATATCTGGATTCGAAATCTCCGCAGTATCTATGTGAACCCTTCTATAGCGACAAGATCATTTTGGTTACGGGACCGCAGAATAGTTCCATAGCCAGCGGCATCACAGACAATGAGCTTAGGAACCTCCCCCTATTGTCTTCTGCCATTCTGACTGAAGCATTTCAGGAATGGTTCTATTCATTTTTTCCGAATAACTACGCATATCAACTGGATATCAATATAAGCAGTAATATCATTCCTTTTTTAAAAGAAGGAATTGGCTTTAGCTTCATGATGGAGTCCGCTGCCAGGAGGTCTCTGAAAGAAGGCTCCCTTGTAGAAGTAAAACTTCTCGAAAGCACTCCACCCAGAATGGAAAGCTACCTGTTACTCAATAAGCAGAGACTTAATTCAGAAGCAGTTAGGCAATGGTTGAAGGAAGAGCTGCACTCCCCGGTATATGCTTGAGAACAGTGACGTTTTAGGATAATAACTGCAATATATCAGGTAACTGATTGATTTGAACAGTGGCTGACTTTAATTCAGCGGGAGTCCCATACCCGTAAAGACATCCAATTGATTTCAAATTATGCAATTTTGCCATCTCAATATCCTGCAGCCTATCTCCTATTACAATAAAATCACCCGGAATGTCTGCTTTAATTGTATCAAATATTTCATGCTTCGGTTTAAATCCAAAGTCTTCAGAACAGTAAAATCCGGAAAAGAATCGGTCAAGTCGAAATTGTCTAACGCTAGCATCCATATAAGCATGCTTACAATTGCTTAGAAATATTAAGTTATAGCCTTTTCCTTTCAGTTTTAATAATACATCTTCTGTCTGCGGGTAAAGCTCTGCCACACCGTGATTGATCAGGTGTAGCATTTCTTTACCGATTATTTCACTACATTTTTGTTTTTCCTCCCGGGGAAGGTCTGGCAAAAAGGAGCTCCACATTTCCACTGCAGTAAACCCCAGCCAATAGGAGATTTCCCAGTCAGCAAATTCCTTAGGAATAGCTAATCTCTTTCTCACCAGATAGGCGTAAGCAGAGCGAAACGCCGGTGCATAGATTTTAATACTATCATGAAGCGTACCGTCATAATCAAAGATTAAATTAGTCATTCTTTCCTATTTCCCTTATGAGATTAACCATCTCGATTGCTCCGACTGCACAATCGAATCCTTTGTTGCCTGCTTTGGTTCCGGCACGTTCAATTGCCTGTTCAATATTTTCAGTGGTAAGTACACCGAACATCACCGGAATGTCACTGTTTAATGATACCTGAGCAACTCCCTTTGATACTTCATTGCAGACATAGTCATAATGAGTTGTACTTCCACGGATTACCGCACCCAGGCATATAATTGCATCATACTTTCTGCTTTTTGCCATTTTAGAAGCGATCAGCGGAATTTCGAAAGCACCGGGAACCCATGCAACTTCGATGTTGTCCTCCTTCACTTCATGTCTTATTAGCGCATCCACAGCACCTCCGAGTAGCTTCGAGGTAATAAATTCATTAAATCTTGCTGCAACGATACCTATTTTTATATCCTTAGATACCAATTTTCCTTCATATGTTTTCATAATAAATTCTCCTTATATTGTTTTTATTTTAAGCTTAAAAAATGACCCATTTTAGTTTGCTTTGTTTTCAGATAACGCTTATCGTACTCATTTGCTTCAATTTCTATTGCCACACGTTCTGTAATTGCAATACCAAAATCCGAAAGCTGATATACCTTGTCAGGATTATTTGTAATAAGACGCATGGTTTTTACTCCCAGATCACGCAGGATCTGCGCTCCGATATAATACTCTCGCATATCCTCATCAAAACCAAGCGCAAGGTTTGCTTCTACGGTGTCCATCCCTTGACTTTGAAGTTCATAGGCTTTTAATTTATTAAGCAGACCAATGCCACGACCCTCCTGGCGCATATACAGAAGAATGCCGCGACCTTCCTCTTCAATCATTCTCATCGCTTGGGCTAACTGTTCCCCACAATCGCAACGCGAGGAATGGAAGACATCACCGGTAAGGCATTCGGAGTGAACACGGCATAAGACCTCTAGCCCATCGCCGATTTCACCCTTTACTAATGCTACGTGGTGCTCGCCATTGATAGTGTTTCTATAGCCACAACTGCGAAAAGTACCATAATCTGTAGGTAATAAAGGGCTTGCAACACGTTCTACCAGATTGTCAAATTTCTTACGATATTCCTGTAATGACTTGATCGTGATAAACTTCATATTCCATTTTTGTGCTAAACCAATCAGTTCCGGAGTTCGCATCATATGCCCATCTTCACGCATGATTTCACAACACAGACCACACTCCTTCAGACCTGCAAGACGTAATAAATCAACCGTCGCTTCTGTATGCCCATCCCGTTCCAAGACCCCATTTTTCTTGGCAAGGAGAGGAAACATATGCCCCGGTCTGCGGAAATCTTCTGGTTTAGCACATTCTTCAACAGCTTTGAGAGCAGTAATACTTCGTTCTGCTGCGGAGATCCCAGTCGTGGTATCCACATGGTCTATAGACACTGTAAAGGAGGTCGAATGACTTTCTGTGTTACGATTTACCATTTGTGGCAATTGTAAGCGGATGCAATATTCTTCACTCATCGGCATACAGATTAACCCTTTACCGTGTATTGCCATAAAATTTATATTTTCTTTCGTGGCATATTCTGCAGCGCAGATAAAGTCACCTTCATTTTCACGGTTTTCATCATCCGTCACAAGAATGATTTCTCCTTTTCGGAGTGCTTCCAGGGCTTCTGGAATTGTATTGTACTGAAACATAAAATCCCTCCTAAAATTCATTATCATATAGAAACTCTTTGGTAATACCATTGTAGCTTTGTGAAAACTTTTCAATATACTTCCCAACAATATCATTTTCCAGATTTACTAAGCTGCCACTATTTTTTTCCGAAAGTGTTGTTTCTTTCGCGGTGTGTGGAATGATCGATACAGAGAAGCTGTCAGGTGTAACTTTGGCAATCGTAAGACTGATTCCATCTACGGCAATCGAACCTTTCTCTATGATATACCTCATGATTTTAGAGTTGGTTTTTATGGTATACCAAATCGCGATATCATCTTTTCTGATAGATATGATCTTACCGGTACCATCGATATGCCCCGATACAATATGACCGCCAAATCTTCCGCTTGCAGGCATAGCACGTTCCAGATTAACTCTGCTTCCGATAGTAAGGCTTCCAAGTGATGATCTTGATAGCGTTTCATTCATTACATCTGCGGTAAAGGAAGTGCTGCTGATCTCCCTTACTGTCAGACAGACACCACATGTAGCCACACTATCCCCCAATTTCACACCATCAAATATTTTTTTGCATTCAATCGTTAAGCTCACAGACTTAGCTCCTTTTTTAATACTCCTGACAATGCCTATTTCTTCTACGATCCCTGTAAACATGGATAATCCACCTCCCCTTCTATAAAAATATCTTCATCAAACCATGTAATTGTTTGATTTTTAAGCTTGAAGCAACCTTCAATTTCCCGGATACCAGCTCCTCCGATCGGCGTTTTAGCTTGGTCACCACCGAATAGCTTAGGTGCGATATAAGCATGCACTTTATTTATTATCCTGTTTTGTAACGCAGAATCATTGAGTGTGGAACCTCCTTCTAACAGTACGCTATCAATCCCTTTATCACCAAGCTCTTTCATCAAATGATTTAAATCAATATGATGATCCTTCCGAGCTAATTGAAGAATTTCGCATCCGTATGCAAGGTATGGCTTATGCCTTTCGTCTTGTCCACAAGCTGTCGCAATTATTGTCTTTACTTCTCTTGCTGTAGTGATTACAGTGGCTTCAAGTGGTGTAACTAGTTCTGTATCACAGATAATACGTATTGGATTTCTGCCTCCATCGATACGACAAGTGAGAGAGGGATTATCAGCAATTACCGTACCCACACCAACCATAATAGAAGCGTACCGGTTTCGGCTTTTATGTACATTTTCCCTTGCTTTTTCGCCTGTGATCCATTTGGATTTCCCACTTGCAGTTGATATTTTTCCATCCAGTGTCATTGCATACTTCAGTACAACATAAGGAGTCTTGGTTCTAATATAGTGAAAGAAAACCTCATTCAGCTCCTGGCACTTGTCTTGCAGAACGCCTATTACTACTTCTATCCCGGCCTCTTTCAAAATTGCTGCACCTTTTCCCGACATCAGAGGATTAGGGTCAAGACAACCAATGACCACTTTTTTTATACCACTTTGTAGGATAGCTTCCGTGCAAGGTGGTGTTCTCCCATGGTGACAACAAGGTTCCAAGGTGACATACATGGTTGCACTATAAGGGGCCTCTTTGCATTTATTAAGGGCATTCCGTTCAGCGTGCCAGCCACCATAGGTTTCATGCCAACCCTCTCCAATGATTTTTTCACCTTTCACAATAACTGAACCTACATAAGGATTTGGATTTACAGAACCAATTCCTTTTTTGGCCAGAGAAAGGGCATGGTACATATACTTTTCGTCAGTCATATGCTTCCTCCTGAAATAAAAAAATGCCTCAAACAGATACGTTCAAGGCAGAGGCTCAAATTAACGATTTATCTTTAGAAACAAAAAACTCTGAAATGAATCAATCATCTCAGAGTAATGTATTAAAGAAAATGCTAAAAAGCAGCTTTATAATCTTCTTCCATCCAGACTTTACTGTCGGCTTCGGAGTTACACCGAATCATACCTTGCGGCTCGTGGGCTATACCACCGGTAGGGAATTTCACCCTGCCCTGAAGATACATATTTAATTTAAAACGATTATAACAACGCTAACAATAATTGTCAACCATAAAATTGGATTAAAATTACTTTTATTAAGTTTGTAATTGGATCATCCATTTATCATGTTAAGGGCAGTCTCATTTATCGACACCGTCTGCCTCTAAGAGCATACACAAAGTCTTAATATTATTCTACTATTTTATAAGTTTGCCTATTTTCTCCTCTAAAGAGTTTATAATATATAAGTATTATACTTCATATAATCTCTTTGGTAATACAGTCTCTCTCTTAACATACATAATAGGTTGGTCAGTCCATAAGTACTCTACCTCTTTCGTCTCAGACGAATGAACTTTGATCTCTTGCGTATATGAATTTCCCAAAATATCATAAAATAGAAATTTATTATTGTCGAATGTTTTAATAATAAATTCAACTTCTATAAATCCCATTGGTCCAATTGATGAATTTTTTGCCCATATAATTTCATGCTCTAATGCATTCTCGTTGCTTCTTTGACCATCCAAAATCAATATATTGCAAGCTGCATGCTTTCCATAATTATATATTTTTGCCTTTATCATTAAACCAGCTCCATGTAAGTCATAATTAGTATCTTGCATACTCAAATAAGGTCTAATGTTTAAAACCTCATCTTCTTTCCTTATTTGTTCATTATATACTATTTGCTTTTTCACAGCATATATAGTCGCAAAAGCACCAACTAAAGCACCTAAGTAACCTCCAAAAAAACCTGCCCAACCATCGTTAGAAACAGCTGATACATACTCATTTGAAAATATAATTTTATCTAAAAACAGAGGAATTATTATTAACCCACCTATAAGCTTAATATAAGGAAACTGCATGAGAGCAGTTAAACCCTCATATACTTTTTTTAAAAATTTCATTATACTTCCTCCTTAGAATTAGTTAACTAACTTAATTGGTTTGCACACTTTTATTTCTTCTTAGAAATCAGTGCTCTTAAATGCATTTCCTCCCTACTCCTTCTCCTGCATTTTTCACTCTCTTTTCCCCTTAATCCCTATTTCCCGAATTCTCTTCCTGCCTCTATCCCTGTCTTTCTTCCTTCTTTTATTCACACAAAAAAGCAGGAGAAAGAGGTGCACGGGGCAAGGCTTAGTCCTGCGTTGTAAAACTATATTTGCCTGTTGTAAGACTGTTTTTTCCTGTTGAAATAGCTTTTATTGGATAACATTTTACAACGCTTACAGCTCGATTCGTCCCTCAAAAGCACGTAATAGCGTAACCTCGTCGATATACTCCAGATCACCGCCTACCGGGATACCGCTGGCAATCCTGCTGACCTTGATGCCCGCCGGCTTGATCAGCTTACTTAAATACATGGCTGTCGCTTCGCCCTCCAGACTGGAATTCGTAGCGATAATCACCTCGTCCACATCTCCCTGAAGACGAAGCATCAGTTCCTTAAGCCTGATATCGGCAGGTCCGATTCCAAGCATCGGAGAGATCGCACCGTGAAGGACATGATAGACACCGTCGAATTTACCTGTCTTCTCATAGGCTGCTAGGTCGCGGGGATTCTCCACCACCATGATCTGCTTCTTATTGCGTCCCGGAGAAGAGCAGATGGGGCATAGCTCCTTATCCGTCAAAGTCAGGCATTCTGCACAATAACGGATGTTCTTCTTTGCCTCGACAATAGAAGCTGCCAGGCCGGATACCTGTTCCTCCGGCATATTGATGATGTGGAAAGCCAGTCGCTGTGCTGTCTTCGTCCCGATTCCGGGAAGTCTGGATAGTTCCTCTATTAATTTACTGATTTGTCTGCTATAGTAATCCATGAATTTGGCTCCTTTACCCTTGTTCCATCATACCGTAAAGAACACCGATTTTCAAGCAAATTCCATTCAAGATCAAGTCTTTACCGTCTGAAGCGAGAAGCCGGACAAGGTACGAGTGGGCAAGAAACTTTCTCTACCCTAAGTGTCTCTTGAAATTACTACATGAATTACTTACTGCTGTAGCTTCTCTATGAGTGCAACCGGATTGAGCATCCTGGCAGGATATTGATTGCCACCTCTCGTGACCTCTCTCACAGCTCCCGTCTCCAGCGCTGTCTTCCAGAAAAGCTCCGGTGTGATATCAGGCTTCACCTGGCAGGCCATAGCATATAAACCAGCCATATAGGGCTCCATCGCACTCCATCCTCCAAGTCGGCTGAAGCAATACACATCCTCCCCGGTAGCTTCCGCATAGGTGCGGGAACCTGTCGGGACTAACAGAAACTCTCCCATAAAATCTTTTGAGAATTGATCCTGAAAGTATTTCGGAAAGCCCTCGATATGAGAAACCTCATCGATCCAACGTCCCCATTCGATACTCCTGTAGGATTCTTCTTTGTCCGGGTCGGTACCAGGTTCTTTATCCAGACTATACTGCCAGAAACCATAGTTTTCGAACATATTGCAGGAAATAACAAAAACTCCTTCTTGCTTCACTCGTTCTATCGCTTCAGTGAGTTCCTCATAGCCTTTATTCCCGGGACTCCAACAAGCTGAAATTGATATCGCCCTGATCTTCTCCTCCTTCGGCAAACCGGCATTAATTTCCCGAATCCTATCAATTGCATCAGCATAATGAGTAAAGTCCAGCTCCATTTTACCACCTAACATATTAAAGTTGTAGGTTCCGATAAAATACAACCCTGCGTCAGGTGCAACACCTATATCCTTTCCGACAGATAAACTTGCCACGAATGGGCCGTGCATACTGGCCGTCATATCCCCATTTCCTTGCTCATAGAGCTTAATCCGGCTTGCATATTCCTGATGCTGTAACAGAAGCATTTGATCTATGATTGCAATGTTGACTCCCTTTCCGGTGATACCCTTCTCATGGAGGCTTCTAATACCAAGTCCGGGATTTTTGCCTGTCTCCATCACAGCCTCCGGGTCAAAACCCTTGGGCAGCTTGTCCGGCCATGTAGTGAAGGTATCAAATACGATATTCTTCATCCCCTCTGCTTCTTCCGATAAATCCAGCCAGGCTAAGTCTGCAAGCCTGAAGTCATAGGCATCCCCCCACATATTAGCTTCCTCGAGCTTATTCGGTGTGATCCTGAGCATGGACCAATTAGCAACTGACGGCTTGACAGCACGAAAATCTGTCTTTGGCCTTTCCTTTGTTATCGACACAGGCACTGCTGTTGGAGTTGTTGTCGGCGTTGGTATCATAGAATTGGTAGCCTCTTCCGATGTCTGCCCACTTGAATTAATCGTGCTGTCGGCACCTGACTCCATGTTCGTTCCAGTCTCTGTAGCATTATCGGTATTTTTCTCGCAGCCAGCAAGTACCAGAATCAATATAATAGCCAGTATATATAATCCTTTTCTTCTAATCCCCTTCAACATAAAATCCCCCCTATGAATTATAATGTCTTACATCGTAACCCTATTATACAGTGATGTAATCCCCTGTTGACCATCGACTGCGTAGTATGTATTATCTTTTCTACCTGGTTTGCTTTTACATTTTATACCATCTATTTAAATACTTCAATATCTCTTTTGTTTATTACTTTACCTATCTCTTTCACTTTTCTTACACTTTTCTTACATTTTTTATATTTACTATCCGCCATCTTTCATTATTGCTTTTCGGCTGTAGCCTTTTTCAGAGAAATCAGAAGCTTTACTACTATATTGATGAGAATCAGTACCAATGTAGCTACTATTACTAATACGATATCCGGCTGACCCAGAAAAGCGATTCTTAAATGTACTCCATAGCTGTTCAATAGCCATAGAAGTATACTCAGAACAACCGAGAAATTCAAAAGCTCGGGAATGATAGTTCGAATAAGGCTCTTCTGATTTTTCTTCCTGATGAACAGGATAAAACGATACAACGGCAACGCAAACATCAGGAGCAGGATTACATTCAGCAACCGATACATTTGGCGAAAACCAAAAGAGGCCCCCGTATTCGCTTTTCCCTCCAAGGCATTCATCATCTCAAAAACCATAGGCATCATATACTCCGCTGTGATCAGTCTGTTGTTCGTATTGGCAATCAGCACAATTCCCCGGTCTGTCTCCTGATTCATGATAATTGCAGAGTAGTAGTTCGTCGGTCTGCCGTCATGCGTGATTACACCGTCCCCAACAAACCAACCCATTCCATAGGAATATCCTACCGGATGCTTCAATAAAACTGCCGGCTTGGTGATTTCTTTCAGTGAAGCCTCCGAGAGGATAGCTCTTCCTTCATAAGAACCATCCTGCAGGTACATAGACATATAATGCACCATATCCTCCACATTGGAGTATAATCCGGAGGCGGATAAGTATTGCTTTGGATGAGGCAGTTCGACTTTTACCGGGAAGCCAAACCAGGTACGATATCCGTCACTCAGCCCGCTTTCCTGTGCAGCCTCCTTCGTCGTAAAGGAGTGTGTCATATGAAGCGGTGTAAAAATATGTTCTTCCACGTAAGAGGCGTAGGTCTGCCCTGAGGCTGCTTCCACGATTTGCCCCAGGATGATATAATTTGCCTCTGCATATTGATACTCCTCCCCCGGATTCATACTTAATGCTTCGTATTTTAATCTGCTCACAAATTCATCGGCTGTCTGTTCACCGTCCAGAAAATCACTGCCTCCGGTAGGTCCTGCAATACCGCTGGTCTGATTCAAAAGCTGTCTTATGGTAATCGCTCTGGAATCTTCCTTTTGATCAAAGGAAAATTCAGGTAAGTATTTGATAATCGCATCATCCAAACCTAATTTCCCTTGCTCTGCCAGCTGCATAATCGCTACAGCCGTGATGGATTTGGTAGTGGAGCCAAGGAGAATCTCCGTCTGTGGGGTCATTTCATCTCCATTGGCATTTCTTACACCGTACCCCTTCATGGTTATCTCACCCTGATCAACGATACCGATTGCCGCACCGGGAATCCGTAACTCCTCGAGCTTACTAAGCATATACTGATCTATTGCCGTCTCCTTAGCATCAGTCAAAGTCACTGTAGGATATGGTAACAATACATAGATCAAACAAACAATCACTGCAAACACTGCTAATATAACTTTATTTTTCCACTTCATCATTTCTATCCTTTCATACGTTATATCTTTATAAACGAGAAGTTCCTGTGATATCTTCATCTTTATTCTTAAATCATGATATTTCAGATTACTAAGATACCTTGCTCGTTTTTTGTGTCATCCTACTGGATCAGTAACATTTTGCAGTAAAAAAACAGACCATAATGGGGGGGCGAATATCTTACCTATTTCCCTATCCAGGTCTGTTTTTGAATATTGTATTCCATTCTACTTAATAAGATCAATAGGATTACTTCAACGCCTGATCGCCTTCATCCAGACTTAATATCCTATTATTTTGGTATATGCGTCGGTATCGTCGGTGATGCCCTCGGTATCATAATACCACTTTTTGTATATTCCCAAGCTTTTCCTCGGCACCTTATAATTGGTAAATGATAAGAAACTACCTTTTACTGCTTCTGGTGGTGTTTCAGACTGAAAATAAATATATCCTTCGGATTCGAATTTCAAGGGATGCCAATCTGCCGTGAACCCCTTAAAGGTTTTAGGAATGGTTAATTCTTGAATTGGCTTTCCCGCCACCGAAAAACTACCCGCGATATAAAATACTTCTTTGGGCAAAGTAATTTTCCCATCTGTGCAAATCGCTACAACCAAAGAGTGAGTCAGCTTATCATAGATACAGCTAGAGGATTTTGTATAGTTCATATTTTTATCAGAAATAGTAATACTTCTAATTGAGTCAGAAGTAAATGCCCAGTGTTTAATGGAAACTACACTCGCCGGAATGTAAATGTTTTTTACATAGCTATATCTAGTTGCACTTTCCCCTATCGTTTTTACTCCATATGGTATCACCAGCTTATCTATCTTCGGCTGTACCCATACTAGCTCTTTCCCATCCTTTGACAGAAGCATACCAGCTTTAAATTGATATTTCTTACTTTCCTTGGATATCTGTATGGTATCCAGGCTCTTACAATTTTCAAATGCAGAAAATGTCAGGCTTTCTAAACTAGCCGGAAATATTATTTTCTTCAATCTGATACATTTATAGAAGGTATCATACCCTATTTCAGTTACAGCATCCGGTATTTGAATTGAGATCAGATCTCGGAAGCCACAGAAGGTAGCAGGTTCAAGTTCAACCAACGTATCCGGCAGCTTAATGCTTGTAATTCCAGAAGGCATCTCCCTATAACCATCTACCTCATGAAACGGCTCAACATTATCGCCCCAGATATTAAAGATCGCGTCATAATCCGGATTATTATATGCACTTCCTATTTTGCAGACCGATGCGCCCTTGATTTTATCCGGAAAGACTAAGCTGAACATTTTCTGTTTATTAATCTGCTCTACTTTTGTAATCCAGCTACTTTCTTCATCTTCAGAAAGGTATGCATAGAAATAAAGGTTTCCTACCTTCTCTTTGATTTCTTCATTAACATTCCATACCGTTAAATCCTCATCATCTTCCTGAAACTCACTGTCTTGATCCTCTATTGTTTCCTGCTCGGTAAGACTACCTTCCTGGCCCCTCGCAGTATTCATGTTAGGCAGGCTCATACTCGCCAGCAGACAGCCTAACAGCATTAGATAATTTATTTTCATTTTTCTTTTTCTCCATAACATCATATTATTTTTGATTTTTATTAGGGTACCATATTTTCCCATCATTGTAAATATACTTTTTCCTTAACTTTTTCATACTGTTTCCTTAACTTTGGGGTGCGGACATATATAAAATGCCCTATACCGTCTCCGGTATAGGGCATCCTTGTCGTTTATTATTAAGAATATGTTCTTAGAACGGGAAGCCCGGCATTCCGCTGCCGAGTCCACCGGTGATGGAGCCCATCATAGAGGAGGATTCCTCCTCCATCTTGCGAAGTGCTTCGTTGGCTGCTGCCACGATCAGATCCTCTAACATCTCGATGTCATCGGGATCAACTACCTCTTTGCTAAGCTTGACTGAGGTAATCTCCTTCTTACCGGATACCTTTACTGTAACTGCTCCGCCGCCTGCACTTGCTTCGAACTCTTTATCTTCAAGCTCCTTGGTCTTCTCCTCCATCTGCTTTTGCATTCTCTGAGCCTGTTTCATCAGATTTCCCATATTTCCCGGGATACCACCACCCGGAAATCCACCTTTTTTAGCCATTAGCTGTATCTCCTTTCATATTGTAAAGCTTATTTCGCATTCCTAGAACTAATGTGATTTCAAACCATGTTTTGCTCTCGTTCTTCATAGCATCGGTTAAATCATTTATTCATACTGGATTGGTATCTTGATCAGTTTTGTCAGATCCGGTACCTCCTCCAGACGTTCCTTATTTCTGTCTAAGTATCTCACATTTACCTGCACCTGCTTATGCAGCAGCTGTGCGATTGTATCCTTGATCAGCTGCATATGTGTCTCACGATCAATGATGTCCTTATCGAGTGGGTCGGTAACAACCAGCTGTAAGCTCTGTCCTTCTACACTTAAGGTTGCTCCCTGAAGCACGGATGCCAGAGCCGGTGCCTTGCGTCCGACTGAGCCAATGATACTCTTCCAGTTCGAAGCTGCCTGCCGCAAATCCTCCGGCAATGCTTCCGGCAGGATCACCTGCGGTTTTGGAGCCGAGGCTTCACTGCCAGCCTCTCTTCGCAGGGCAGAACCTCTGGCTTCCACCACAACCCCCTTCTCCAGCTTCTCTTCGAGCAGCTTCAGACGGTCTACGATAGAATCGAGATTCAGTTCCATCTCAGGCTTGCACAGCTTGATCAAAGCAATCTCGATCAGTACCCTTTTTCTGGAGGCATAGCGGATCTGGTTGGACAGCTCGGAGAATACCTTGATATATCGGATCAGGGACAGCTCGTCGATGCCCTCGGATTCTTGCTTGAGCAATGCCAGATTCTCGGTAGATATCTCTATTACAAGATCCGAGATATCCTCAGTCGTCTTGATTAACAGAAGATTTCTGAGATACCAGATAAAATCAATGACAAACTGTCCAAGTTCGCGGCCGGAGCTTTCGATCTCCTCCAGAAGTTTGATACAGCCGGTGACATCCTGCCCCCTGATGAAGCCGAGGAGCTTCCCGAACACCTGGGTATCGACTGCACCGAGTACCTCCAGCACATTGTCATAGGTCAGCTTCTTCCCAAGGTAGAAGGAAATGCACTGATCCAGTAAGCTCAGTGCGTCTCGCATGGAACCGTCGCCTGCTCTTGCCACATAGCGAAGGGCTTTCTCCTCCACTTCGATATTTTCCTCATGCATTAACTCGGCAAGGCGTTCGGTAATCGTATCTATGGTAATTCTCTTAAAATCATATCTTTGGCATCTGCTCAGTATTGTAACCGGTATCTTATGGACCTCCGTCGTCGCCAGGATAAAGATGACATAGGACGGCGGCTCTTCGATCGTCTTTAGCAGAGCATTGAAGGCTCCTGCCGAAAGCATATGAACCTCATCTATGATATATACTTTGTATTTTCCTTCTGTCGGAGAGTACCTGACCTCTTCCACGATCTCACGAACATTGTCCACGCCGTTGTTGGAAGCGGCATCGATCTCAATGACATTCATCGAGGTCTGGGCGGCGATGCCTTTACACATCCTGCATTCATTGCAGGGATTGCCGTCCACCGGATTCTCGCAATTCACTACCTTTGCAAGCAGCTTCGCCACCGTCGTCTTGCCGGTGCCTCTGGTTCCCGTAAACAGGTAGGCGTGTCCGATTCGACCTGCTTTCACCTGATTCTTTAGCGTAGTTACGATATGTTCCTGTCCTCGCACATCATGGAAGTTGTCCGGGCGGAATTTTCTATAAAGAGCCGTGTATGACATGGGCTACTTCCTTTCTAGTGTTCGGTAATATTGTATCTGCCTTCCAGCTCTGCTTCAAAGCGTTCATTGGCACTCACAAAAAGATCGACTAGCCGGGGATCGAACAGGCTTCCTTTCCCCTCTATGATAATCTCCATCGCCTGCTGATGGGGTAACGCTTCCTTATAACAACGCTCCGAGGTCAATGCATCATATACATCCGCCACGGTCATAATTCTAGCAAAAATCGGAATTTCTTCTCCCCTGAGCCCGTTTGGATATCCGGTGCCATCCCATCTCTCATGGTGACAATAAGCGATATCCTTGGCCAGATACAGCCAGCGGTTTCCCCCGGTCTCCTTGATTACTTTATCAAATGCCTTCATTCCCAGAGTCGTATGAGTCTTCATATATTCATACTCATCTCGATCCAGGGAGGAGGGCTTTCTAAGCACTCCGTCGTTGATGCCGATCTTCCCGATGTCGTGTAACGTTGCCGAACGAAGCAGATCATTGACATCTTCCTCACTTAGGATTTCCCTATAATAATCATTTGCGATTGCTTCCTGAAGTAAGATATTGAAATACTTTGTTGCATTCTTCAGATGATCGCCCGTCTCTTCATCCCGGCTATCCACCAGATCGGCGAAGCCGTTATAGAGAGCGCTCTGATACTTTTCTGCGCGGACATTATCCTTCCTTAGCTGATACAGCTCCAGATAATGCTCCAGCTTTTTGCGCAGCATTGCTTTCGTCGCAGGAAGTGTGATGCAGTCCTCCGCTCCGAGAGCCAGCACTTCCTCCTCAATCCACGGAACTGCTTCCCGAGTCAAAAAAATAACAGGGATACCCTGCATCTCCGGGAGGGTATTCATCTGCTCACAGATGGTACAGTTCTTCGTGTCCGCCTCAGATACCGTCAGAAGGATTAGGTCAACCTTAATATGCAAAAGATACTCTCTCAGACCCGCAACTGCCGGGAGAGGCGCGATCCTATAATCATCCTGCAATGTCTGTTGCAATGCTGTAAACATAGTCAAGTCATTGTCTGCAATTAATACGTGTCTCATATAGTACTCCCGACCGCCGGTGCGGTGCATCTTCTCTCTGGTTCAAGCCTTATTATACCATCTGAAGGCATGAAAATCAATGTCTCATCTATGCTTGAAGATAAATCAGAAGCCCTTAGGGACCTTCTGAAAATGCTGATAATCCTGATGATCCGTCCACTCACCGCCCCAGGTAAAGCCCCTTTTCACAAAGGCCTGATAGCAGGCATCCCCGGCATGGATGAAATAAGGACAGTCAAGTGTCCGGTCTGCGAAGTGCGCTCCGTTCACAGGCGTTACCGTCAACCTACCATCTATCTTATGAATAAACGGATTGTACAAGGGATTGATGTCGATTGCCAGTCCATAGCCATGAAGCGAGATCCGGTCCGTGCCCTCGATGACACGGTAATTGAAGGCTGAGGAATTATTGGCTGCCATCGAGAGATTATCATCCGCAGCATATTCATCCATCAGCTCCACTCGCTCAATCGGATATTTTAGCTGATACAGCTCACGGAAAATCTCTACGATATCCTCAGCGATTGCTTGATTGACAATCAATTCTCCGGGATGAGCTTTACCGTCAAACCCCAGATAAGTAACCCGTACGTAGCGAAGCTCTGCGTAGGAAACCTTGCAATCCTCCTTGTAGGAAATGCCATTGATCCGCTGCTTCACCACTTCGGGGATCTCTTCGTAGTAGAATTCCTCCAGCTCGTAATACTGCGCTGACTCCATAGCTGCCTCCTAGTCCTCTTCAATCACATGGATCTCCAGATAATCAAACTCAATCGGATCGATAAAATTATCCTTTGTGAAGCGGGTCTTGTCGTGACGTTTGAAGTCCTCCACCGTCGTATTCAGCCAAATCGGTTTGGATAGATCATAGGTATGGCAGATCTCATCGATTGCAGCGAAAATCTTCTGCGTTCTCCGAAGCTCCGGGTCATCATTGCACACCACCATATCATGGATCATCCGATTCTCTTTAAACATTTTAGCCCATAAGCGGAACATAGTTTTCTCCTATATAGCTGCTAACCGCGAAAGAGATATAAATTATTCTGCAGCAGCTTCTTCTATTTAATTCAGGCGTTGCCATTTTGTGCCTGCCAGTATATAATATTTTAATGATGAACATCCTTATTATATATGAATATGCGCGAAATGCAAATGCATTTATCAGAAATTGAGGGAGGATCCCGGATGGAAGGAACGAAACGCAGAGAACAGCTGATGAAGATACTTGGTGAGCAGACAGAGCCGATCTCCGGCGGGGAGCTGTCCCGTCTTCTCGGTGTCAGCAGGCAGGTAATCGTACAGGATATCACACTGCTGCGCGCAACCGGAATCAATATCTTCTCTACCACCAAGGGCTACCTGATCCTTCACTCTGATGAACCCCGGGTAAAAAGGATCTTCAAGGTTAAGCATACGACAGACCAGATTGAGGATGAGCTATGTACCTTCGTGGATAACGGTGGAAAGATACTGGACGTGGTCGTCAATCATGAAATCTACGGCGATATCGCCACCGCCTTGACGATCCGCAACAGACAGGATGTCTATGACTTCGTGAAGAAGGTTCAGGAGAAGAAGATCGTTCCCTTAAAGGATCTGACTGACGGAATCCATCAGCATACGGTAGTGGCTGAAACCGAAGAGACTCTGGACAGAATCGAGAGAGCGCTAAAGACTAAGGGATATTTATATCTGTAAAATAGATAAATTGAAGAGGGAGACTTAAAGTATTTGCTTTAAGTCCCCCTCTTTTCTTGTGTCTCTAATTTGTCATACGATTTGAATTAGCGAAGGAGCAGCATAGGATTGACCGTCTCAGCATCCTTCGTGACCATGAAATACAGATTGCTGCCTTCTACAGAATAGTATTTCGACGGCTCGTCAATCTTCGCAAATACTGAGCCCTCCTGAACCAGATCTCCAACCTTTAAATCACAGGCGGTGAGCTGTCCATAAGCAACACTGTAATTATTGCCGATATCCATTGTCACTGTAAGGCCTGTCTCTTCATTCTCTGCGATGTCCTTTACAACACCGGTTGCAGCAGCCTTAACCTCTGTTCCAACCTCTGCATCCAGGATCACTGCAGGATTACATTTGTACTGCATCATGGTTGCAAAGTAGATGGTGTGGTCCATACTGTAATTCATGATAATGTTGCCCATAACAGGCCACATAAGCCCATCGTCTGCGTCAAAAGAAATGTTCTCCACGGTCTCGGCAGCCTCATTGCGGGCATCAGCCGAGCCGGTCTCAACCGCAGCATCCTCAGCTTGTGCAGCAGCATCAGTCTCAGCATACTCGTCAGTATTTTCCACATTAGCTTCATTACCTTCAGCGTAGCCTTCATACTCAATCATATCCTCACTATCTGCGACATCCTGACTTGTTCCATTGTTCTCTGCCAACTCATTGGCTGTTCCATCATTTGCAGCAACATCTGTAGCCGAATCGCCTTCATTTTTGACGATTCCCTCAGATATCTGGTTATTCTCGGCCTTATTCGTATCCCCCACTTCAGCCTTTATGTTATCATCAACATCATTGATGTCCACGCTATTCTCTTGCTTGTCATTCTTGGACGCAAGCTGTGAACCAACGATACCTACGGCACCAATCGCAATCATGCCGACAAATAATAACACATAATAACCTTTTCCTTTGAAAAACTCGGTAAAACTGTTCTTTTTCACTATTATCACCTCAAAATATATTCTTCTCAGATAATATTTTAATTATTCCTCATTTCCCTGCCTTGCCCAATTATTTTGCTACCAAATATATACAAAATCTGCCCAGTGTGGTGTGAGTGGCTTGTCTGCTACTTGTTTATTGATTAGAGTTATGAGCTTCCGGGCTTGGTGCCTTATGCAGGAGGGGTAGCCCCTATTGATCTATAGTTTCATATGGATTATTCCCGTATTTCATATCTTTTAGTCCGTGTCGTATACATTTTAGTCCTATGTCGCATACTTTTTTACCCTAAGTCGCATACTTCTGCTTGACTTTTTTGGTAGTAAGAATAAAATAGTACTATGCGGATTAGCAATGCGGATATGGTTCAGTGGTAGAATGCGAGCTTCCCAAGCTTGAGATGCGGGTCCGATTCCCGTTATCCGCTTAAAAAAAAGAGGTTAGTGGCACCATCAGGGTGATGTGACCCCAAGAAGTTAGACTTTATTAGCGAGACAGCTTCAGCTGCCTCGCTAATTTTATGCAGCCAAGAGATTGAGCCTGTATTGTACAGGGCTCATCCATCCTAGTTTTTCTTTGATTCTCTGTTCGTTATAATACTTTATGTAACATTCGATTTCATCTTTTAATTCTTCATAACTATAATATACCACACCATAGTACATCTCTTGTTTTAATAAGCCAAAGAAGTTCTCCATGACTGAATTATCATGGCAGTTGCCTTTTCTTGACATACTCTGGAAGATTCGTTCTTCCTTTAGACGATGGGTGTAAGCTTTCATTTGATAAGCCCAACCTTGATCTGAGTGAAAAGTTCTTCGGTAAGGACAATCCGATGTTATTTTAATTGCCTTATCAAGAGCATTCATTACATTAGTTGCAGAGGGATGCTTATCAATGCCATAGCTTATGATTTCACCATTACACATATCCATAAATGGATCCAAGTATAGCTTGTGCATTGTCATATGTCCTTTGGAATCAACCTCATAGTATTTAAACTCTGTAGTATCAGTTGTAATCTTCTGATGTGGGATATGAGTATTGAAGCGTCTGCGAATTCTGTTATGTGCAACTGTTCCAACTTTCCCCTTATATGAACTATACTTACGGCTTTTCCTGGTAAAAGACATAACTTGGAGACTAAGCTTTTGCATAATTCGTTGGACTTTCTTCTTGTTTACTATATATCCCTGTTTCCTGAGTTCTCCATACATACGACGATATCCATAATCCTTATTATTATCATGAATATCCATTATCTTATCCTCCAGCTCTTTATCTGGATTTTCTCTATTAAATCTTTTCTGCCAATACATATATGTTGCTTTTGGAAAACCTACAACTGCGAGAATGTCTTTTAGTTTAAACTCTCCTCGGAGGCTGTGGATGATTCTCGCTGTTTTTTCAGAAGAGCTTCCTCCTCTAAACGCAGTCTCCTCAGTTCTTTTAAATAAGCATTCTCTATACGTAACTTTAAAAGTTCATCTTCAAGATGTTTCACATGTTCAGCACTAGCGTCTATTGGAGTTGCTTCAATAGGCTGAGATTTACGTTTATTGTTTGGCTTATCAAACACGTTCTTCCGACCTCTTTTCCTAGGTCTCAAAGCATCAGGACCAGCAATCTGAAAATCATTCACCCATTTACATATCTGTGCAGGATTATGAATTCCTTCTTGAATAGCTAATTCTTGATACGAAACCTCACTTGTTAGATATAATTCTACAACATGAAGCTTATATTCAAAAGAGTATTTTTCTTGTTTTCTAGAACGCATTAAACCTTCGTCACCTTGTGATTTGTAATTATCGATCCACTTTTTTACATTGCTCGAGGCGGAAACACCGTATTTCTTTGTTAAATAATCTATTCCTCCTTCTCCATTTAGAGTAAGCGTCAAATCGCTCGCCTAGGCTAAATATATTTTTTATGGCATACTTTAAAAAATGCAAAAAACTATTAGTTTTTTAAAGGAGGCCACTTACCATGGATCAAATATCTCATACTGTGCGCAA
>JAEZOB010000050.1 GCA_023414355.1 Bacillota bacterium
TGGCTTCTATGACTTAGCCATTGCATATCAGTCAGTGCACGTCAACTATTGAAAGCGCCGTGTACCGAACGGTACGCACGGTGCTGTGAGAGGACGGCGGTTAGTCACCGCCTCCTACTCGATTATCTCATTATTCCGTCGTTATGCAGCGACCTCTTCTTTCCTTATTCCATATCGCGGTAAGTCTTCGCCTTTTCAAATTCCTCCAGCATCTCCTGCTCCGGTTTCCGCGAGAGCAGCGATACAATTACTATAACGATACAGGAGAATACAAAAGCGGGAAGCAACTCATAGATACCAAATACTCCACCGATCGGTCTGATAATCAACTTCCAGATAAATACCATGATACCTCCGGCCAGCATACCTCCGATAGCACCTTCTCTGGTGGTTCTCTTCCAGAACAGAGAGAACAGCATGATCGGTCCGAAGGTTGCACCAAAGCCAGCCCAGGCAAAGGATACAACTTTAAAAATGACACTATTCTCATCTAAAGCAATGATAATTCCGATGAGTGCGATAGTCACCAAAACTATACGTGACATTCTCATGACCTGTTTGTCAGTGGCATTTCTTTTGAATAATCCCTGATAGATATTCTTGGAAACTGCAGAGGATGCAATCAGCAGGTAAGAATCCGAAGAGCTGATGGTTGCAGCCAGAATACCTGCCATCGCGAGTCCTGCCAGAACAGTCGGCAGATAATGGGTGGACATGGTGATAAATATCTTCTCTGCATCCCCACCGGTCAAATGCTCTGTCGGGAATGCTGCTCTTCCGATCAGTCCGATGAAAACAGCAGCAAACAACGAAATTGCGCACCATACCGTAGCAATTCTTCTTGACTTCTTAATCTCCTTATGAGTACGAATAGCCATAAATCGAAGCAACACCTGGGGCATACCAAAATAACCGAGTCCCCAGGAAAGAGTGGACAGAATTGTCAGGAAGCCATAAGCGCCTGCCTCTCCAAAGAGTGGTGCGCCGCTTTCGGACACCTGTTGCACCCCATCTGCCATAGTAGGTGAGCTAATACCGAAAAACTCCAGAAATCCGGGGATCTGATGCAGGTTATCAAATACAACTCCGATACCGCCGGCACTCATAACACCAGTCACAAGAACTCCGATTAATGCTACAATCATCACTACCGCCTGCATGAAATCAGAGGTACTCTCTGCCAGGAAGCCTCCTAAGAAGGTATATACAATAACAAATACAGCTCCGGCAATCATCATATATTGATACTTCATTCCAAACAGGGTTGAAAACAGCTTTCCGACTGAAACAAAACAGCTGGCGGCATAGATTGTAAAGAATGCCATAATGAATAAAGCTGCAATTGTCATGATAATTTTCTTATTTTCTCTAAAACGATTACTGAAGAAATCCGGTATCGTGATGGAATCTCCGGCGATAATCGAATATGCGTGCAATCTCTTGGCAACCAACAACCAATTGATATAAGTACCTGCGAGCAAACCGATTGCTGTCCAAACCGCATCACTAAGGCCATAAAAATATGCAACACCCGGTAATCCCATCAATAGCCAACCGCTCATATCGGAAGCTTCTGCACTCATCGCTGCGATCCATGGACCAAGAGAGCGTCCCCCAAGAAAATAATTCTCTGAATTCTCATTCGCTCGTTTTGCAAAAAACAGTCCGATACCGATAACCAGTGCCATATAGATACACATGACAATCAGAATTTGATAATTCTCCATAAAATACCCCCTAATTTATTATGCAATACACTAATGTGTATAATTATACCAGTGAAATAGTAATTATACAAGCATACTCTTTTAAAACACTGCAAATTTTACAAATTTCATTGGCAATAATTCCTTAATAATAAACCTTTTGATGAAAAGCACAGAGAAGTGTTTCTCGATAATCCGGTATATTACGATCAGGCCGTTAAGGACTGGGATAATTCCAGAGGCTACTCGGGTCAATTGATAGAGACTCAATCTCCGGAAGAAGTAGATGCCGTCTCCGGTGCCACCTGGACTAACAAACAATTTAAAATAGCCATCTCTGCAGCCCTGAACCAAGCATCCGGAAGTAAATAATGATTACCCAATTAGTTTTACAGTGTATCATAAAACAGCCACACGTATTGCATAATCGGCAATCGTGTGGCTGTTTCTTTCTATATACTAATTAAAACCGTAAATCTTTCTTAGGATGGAATAACCGGTCTCAATAATCTTCCTTCCGAATTTCCCGGGCAGGTTCATGGAGCGACCGAGGATATGGGACTTGATTTTCTTATATAATCGTTTGTCGTAATACTTTAGGTAGTCCCAGAGCTCCTGCTTCTTATTCAGGCTCTCTTCTGAACCTTCCTTAATCAGAAATACGCTGCTGACTGCCATCATCATGGACAAGTATTTGATCATATAATTCTGAAGCTTTTTGCTCTTAATCTGCATCAGGTTGTGAGCTTCTATCATAATCTTGGTGACTCTCAGCTGCTGGTCAATCCGGCGGATCATAACCTGCTCATTGACCGATTGGTCGGAGCGTCCGATGAAGTACCGGTACAGATTAACATCCATATAATACATGGTTTTCACAAAAGGTAAAGGCTGATACACAAATATATTATCCACATAAAAAGTATGCTTCGGCAATCGAATTCCACAGCTCTTCAAAAGCTTCGTTCGATAGATTGTGGAATGCATCAGAATATTCTGACTCTGCCTGAAATGCATAATATCATTCCAGGTAAAGATCTGATCCTGAGGAAGCGCCCGATGATAGTTAATCACCTTCTTTTTCTTGGCATCTACCTTCTCATAGACATAATTGGCCAGGAACAGGTCCGGACTTTTGCCGTCAGCAATCAGGTTCTTCAAAACCTCCATCACCTGCGCCAGTGCCTTTTCATTTACCCAGTCGTCACTGTCTACAACTTTAAAGTACAGACCGGAAGCATTCGCAAGTCCTGTATTGACTGCCTCACCATGACCACCGTTTTCCTGATAGATAGCGCGGATAATGCTCGGGTATTTTGCCTGATATTCCTCTGCTATCACCTGGGTATCATCTGTAGAACCATCATTCACTATGATGATTTCCATTTCTTCACCGCCGGACAACAGGGTATCTATGGCATGCCTCATATATGCTGCAGAATTATAACAGGGTATTGCTGCTGTTAACAGCTTCATCCGTATTTCTCCTCTCTTACCTTAGATCAAATTCTCAGGATTTAAGCCTTCCAACTCTTTCATCACAAAACGTCCGTCCTTACGGATCAATACATCATCAAAATAAATTTCACCGCCGCCATATTCCGGTGTCTGGATACACACAAGGTCCCAATGAATTGCGGAGTGGTTTCCGTTTGGAGCTTGATCCTCATAGCAGTTACCGGGGGTAAAATGGAAAGAGCCCATGATCTTCTCATCAAATAAAGTGTCCTTCATCGGTTTTAATACATAGGGATTGACGCCGATTGCAAATTCTCCGATATAGCGTGCTCCCTCATCCGTATCAAGTACCTGGTTAATTCTCTCCGTATTGTTCGCAGTTGCTTTAATAATCTTACCCTTCTCGAAGGTAAAGCAGATATTCTCATAGGTAAAACCCTGGAACACTGCCGGCGCATTGTAACTGAGTGTACCGTTGACAGACTCACGTACAGGTGCGGTATATACCTCTCCGTCCGGAATATTGCGATCGCCATCGCAGGGTACCGCAGGAATATTCTTGATAGAAAAACTCAAGTCAGTACCGGGTCCAACGATTCTGACACGGTCAGTACGGTTCATCAGTTCAACCAAGGGTTCCATAGCCTTGCCCATCTTTGCATAATCAAGGTTACAAACATTAAAGTAGAAATCCTCAAAAGCTTCTACACTGGTGTTTGACAACTGAGACATGGCTGCATTCGGATAACGAAGTACAACCCATCTGGTCTTCGGAACACGGATATTATGATGCACGGGTGTCATATAGTAGGTTTCGTACAGCTTCATCTTCTCTGCCGGAACATCTGCAAGCTCGGATACATTCTCTGTTCCGCGAACGCCTACATAACAGTCCATCTGTTCCATCTCGGCGCCATCGATCCTTGCCATCAGTGACATCTGCTCTTCTGTGCAGCCAAGCAGTTGCTCCCTCTGTAATCTGACATCCGTATAGTGAGGGAATGGTATCCCGCCCACTTTATAGACTTCTTTTACCAACTGTCTTGCTAAATCCTGTGTTGATGCACCGATATAGTGAATATATACTTTATCGCCCTTTTTTACCTTCATTGAGTAATTAACCAGATTATGTGCTAACACTTTAATTCTTTCGTCCATAGCTTTGTCTCCTTGTATATAAATTTATTTTATTGTTCCAGATACGAGATAAATACATTGCCCGCATCTTCAAACATTTGTGCACTGTCTTGTATACCCCTCTTTGTAACCTTATTATTTTTTGGATCAATGATCATAATATTAAAAGCATCATAACCATAAATCAATACCGCATCCGAGATACCGGTCATAGCTAAAACAGGTCTCCCTTTGGATACAAAATATAAGGCGTCGTCCAAGGTAATTCCTGTTAGCCTGATTGGCGTATATTTTGAATTTTGCTTCAGCACATCATAGGCAGAAGAATTCTTCACAGAAAGCTGTTTGACTGTAGCATCCACCTTCTGGCACGCAAGCATCAGCTGGATACAGGTTTCTACTGTCTGCTCCTGCGTCGAAGACCAGGTCATGTTCTGAAGGTTCTCTATGGTATAAGTTGTTGCTTTTACACCTCGCTCCCATACCATCTGCTGATTGTTATTCAATACCACTCCTACCTGATCCCTCGCTACTCTTATGGCATCCGCTGCATTATCATAGGCTGCTACTATTTCTCCGCTGATGTAAGGGTAATAGAGCATCTGTTGTTCCGCTGAAATCGGCAGTCGTATGGTAGGGTCCTCATCAATCACAGTGTTTACCGTATTCTGTATCTTCGGAACAGATCCCATGACAAAGCCTTTCGGTAACATGAGATAGTATTCAGTCAGAGCCTGATCGGTCACTCTTGAAGTAACCTGTGACGCTTTTGCTTCTGACTTTACCTGATTCATAATATAATCGGGGGAAGCGAGAGTGTAGGCAGTTCGTCCATTCTCTGTGACCTTCTGCACCCGACGAAGTTCAATAATATTATCCTTTACCTCAAGGCCTGAGATATAAAAATCCTGCTTAGAATAGCTTTTCAAAATCTTTTTATCAACTGAAGCAATCTCAATTCTGTTCAAAGGAGCAAGTATATTTCCGTCGATCATCGAGGAGATATCCTTTTCCTTAACAAAGCCATAAATCAGATTTGAATCTATCATACCCATCAGTCGAATAGAAGAGCCCTCTTCCGAACTGATTACCTCGGTCTCCCCTGTCTCTAGATTCATAATGTTGATATTTTTTGATTTTTGGGGATCCGAATTATCCTGCCAAGCCACAAAGTTCAGCTCATTCAGTACCTCAAGTTGGTCCTTTGAGACATTTGAGGCTATCTGGGTTATTTCCCTGGTAATCAGATTATAGGAGTAAATATTATTATATACCTGAATATAGAATACACCAAGTGAATTGACATAATTTAGTCTTCCCATGTTCTCCTTGAGCGTCTGGTATGGCTCCTCAACAGGAATATACAGCCGTTCTTCAATTCGGTTCTCAGTACGGACAAAACGATAAAGGATGATTGCTACCCTACCCTCATATTGTCCACGGTTCATATAACCGTAGACCATAAAATCCAGATTGCCTTCCTCATCCATATTCAGGATTCGGATATCATGCTGGTCATATAATTCCCTTAAATAATCTGTGTTATCCTGATGAAAGGAAAACACCCTTGTAATCCTGTTATTCTCCAGATCATAGAACCATAGCTCCCTGTCCCTGACAAAAGCCAACTTCTTTTCATCGGCAGAGGTTACGGTCGGAACTTCTGTTTCCGAACTGATTCCGAGCTTCAGTTCATTTTTCGAAACACTGGCAAGCCGGACATCAAATAATGCTTCCATCCTTCGATCATAATTCAACAAAAACATACGGTCCGCGGTATACCTAACCCGATAGAATTCAGTCACTTTATACTTTTCCTTCTTACGTGCAACTTCGCCCTCAACATAATATTGAAGCTCCACAGATGCAGTATCCGAATATAGTTCAATGACAGCAGGAGTCGCTTCGGATAATACCACCGGATTCAGATTCCCCCAGCTGACCAGCTCGAAGCTGGAATTGATATTTACATGTGCCAGAGAGGAATTATCTGCCGAACCTGAAGGCTCAAGATATTTTACAATCTGCTGCGCTTTTGATTTATCCATGATGGAATTATGGAAATTCATAATAAAATCCAGCTTTTCCTTCAGATGGGAATCATCATAAATTTTGATCCGTTGATAATAATACATTTTACTGCTATCACTGGAAATCAACGTGATTTTGACAGCATATTCCTTCTCCATGGGAAGCTCAGTTGTCAACTTGATTTTCGCTTTTTTCTTTTCCTCAGCCTTCTCAAATACACTGACAGAGCCATTCTCAATCAGTGAATTATCCAAAAAATCACGAACCTCATAATTTAGCTTTTTGATATCGTAATCCTTTTGATCAATGATTACCTCAAAGGTCCTTTCTGCATCAAGTGGAATCAATGTTTCGCGAAGTTTATTGGCAGCGAGATTTGTACTATATCCATGCAGAAGATTGATTTCATTTCCATCCTCCCTGATTGTAACCAAAGGAAAGGTAGCCCTTGCCATTTCAGTGGTATTGTTGGTTTCGAAAACAACCTCCTTGATATCCCCACTAAAATAATAAAGCGCCCCAATAAAAACCGCTAATAAGATAATGATTCGGTAGATGTATTTCAATTTTTATTTTCCTTCCTTGTCAGCCTCTTCCTCAAACAAACGCAGCAAGCATGGATTAACATTTAGAAATTCCATACAGGCTTGCAGGCTTTGCTGCCCATCACCTGTGGAATCAACGTTTTTCCTTGTTTTTACCGCACGTATCAATATATTCTTTGGTGTATGCTCCATATCAATAAATTCCAATAGCTGCACCTTATACCCTTTCGTCTCTAATATTTCCGCTCGAAGTGCATCTGTCATCAAAGCCGACATACGCTCCCTGACAATCCCATACTTGAGAACCGGCTTCAGAAGCTCGTTATGAATCTGTCTGTTTAACTCATGCTGACAGCATGGCACAGAGAGAATTACCTGAGCCCCCCAGATCACAGCCTTATGAAGTGCATAATCCGTAGCAGTATCACACGCATGTAGGGTTACGACCATGTCTACACTACTGCTGCCTTGGTAGGATGCAATATCTCCTTCAAGAAAATGAAGCTTCTCATAGCCGTATTTTTCGCTTAGCTTATTGCAATGTCTGATCACCTCGGTCTTTAAGTCTAGTCCTATCACATTGATAGGATAATCCTTCATCACCTTCAGGTAATAATACAATGCAAAAGTTAGATACGATTTACCGCATCCAAAATCAAGAATCGTCAATTCCCGGTCACGTTTCAAATAAGGCAGGATATCTTCTATATACTCCAGAAAACGGTTAATCTGCTTAAATTTATCCGATTTTGACTTTACAATTTGCCCTGCGGTTGTCATAACCCCCAAATCCACCAGAAATGGTAACGGTTTGCCTTCCTCCAGAATATAATTCTTTTTCTTATTATGAAGCAGGTTGTCTTCCAATAGCTCACTGACCTTTGAACCTTCCTGCACGGGATCATTTTTTTGGCTGTCAGCACGCTTTCTATTCACGGTCACTTTACCTTTTTTACTGATTAAGATCGTTGTTTTCCCAGTGGCCGAGGTAATCTCGCACTGATGAAACAAGCCCTCAAACCACTCCGGAAGCTTCTCAGACAATTCCCCTTTCGTATAATTGTGATGGAATATCTGCTGTCCGATATATTCAGACACCTGAAATAAAAGCTCCTGCTTAATCAAAACAGGCCGTATTTTAACCTTCGCAATCCGCTCCTTATCGAAGGAATTACTGATGACCGCAAGCGTCAGATCCTTATTTATCAATTCATCAAAAAGATTACCAATTAATGCATCCATTCTACAATACCCATTCTTATCAATATTCATAAAACGATTTGGATGACAAAAGGATCAGCTGCTAATACAGCTGAATAGCGTACACATGAAAGCTCTCAGAAAGATGACTTCCCAGAGACTTTCTTGTATATGCTTATTATGTCACCCATGATGACATGACCATTTGTTAATATAATTATTGTATCCAATCAAGACATCCGAGCATAAACAGCTGGAAACTATCTTCCTATATTTTAATGTCTTTTCGTGGATAGTACAACCATATTATTATAAATTTTATCTTAAGATTGGCTTCCAAGCGATTTCATAATTATATACGACTGCATATATTATTAATAAAAAGCTTAGGAGTACAAAATATGTCATTTACCTTTGGCAACAACTTCGGCACCGAGCATAAATACAAGGTGCCAAATTATAATGTCCACAATCAGTCTATGGGTGGTGCGGGAGGTACCGGCCCGTTCACTCCGGGCTCAACTGCACCAAATACGACTCAGCCAACTACTCCGATCAATAGAACAACACCCGGATCAGGAACTGCACCCAGGAACGGGTCAGGTACCAACGGCGGTACTCGAATTAGCCCGAGCACAGGAACTGTACCAAGACCCGGTACACCTACAGGAACAACACCCAGTGCAGGTACCACCCCGAGTACTGGCATGACTCCAGGCACCGGCATGGCTCCAGGAACTGGCATGACTCCCGGTACCGGCATGGCTCCAGGAACTGGCATGGCTCCAGGAACTGGCATGGCTCCAGGTATGGGAACTGCTCCAGGCACTGGCACCAGAACTACTCCTAGCACAGGCATGACTCCAAGTACTGGCATGGCTCCAGGTAATGGTATGGCTCCCAATGCCGAAATGGGTATGGAGCACACCATGCCTTATCTATATGGCGTAACTCCCCCAGAACCCAATCCTTCATCGATACCCCAAGGAATGCGTTCAATGCCCCAACCTGGCTCCATGGCTCAACCTGGCTCCATGGCTCAACCTGGTAACGCGCCTGAGATGACCTACTATTTTAATCCAATGTTTCTTTATGGTCCGGGAACAATGCCCAACATGAATTATCCACCTTATCAGGGAATCCCTAATATGTATCTTCCGAACACCAATCCCTATCAGGCACCCATGGGGGTTCCTCTGTTCCCTCTCTACGGTTATGATAACAGTGCTGATTTAGATCGTGATGTAGATTATATGAAGCAGTTGTATCCGAGAACAGCAAAACGCATTCAGCATGAAATAGATGAAGAATGTGATAAAATGGAATATGATGGCAGTATGATGTTTGATGAATATCCTGATCGCGAATATCTTGAAAAGATTACAGAGCGTATCTACGATAAGATTAAGGATATGGAGGATGAACCACAGGTAGAAGCAAACAGCCTCTATTTCTACCCTCCAAGAAGACATTCAAATCATCTTCGCGATATTGTTTCCCTTCTGCTTCTGGGTGAATTGCTCAACAGAAGAAGACGTTATCGAAGCAGACGTCGCTGGTTTTAAGTAGAATTAATATCGTAGTGCAATTTGTATGGAGGAAGACTATTACCAGTCTTCCTCCATAATTGGTGTCGCAAGTTCTATTCTTGTTTTATTCGTTAATTCGTTATAGGATATCGCTATCTGAATATTTATCTTATTATCCATAGTTGTCACATATTCCTTTAGCATGCCGGTATATCCGTAGACTGTAAAAACATCTCCTTCATCATATTCCAAGGCAATCCTTCCCTGCAGCTCATCTACTAAAAGCTGGGCAAGCTCATGCTTTTCTTCGGAAGTCATATCTCCTTCTTTGTTTCCTTCATACCTAAGTGTTACCTGTACATCTCTTGCTTTTAGTCTGTCAAAGGATTTTTCAAGAAGCATTTTATATCTGTCAATGCTCTTTATTCCCTCTGATATAGTAAGTCGGACGATTATATAATGCTTCATCTTTATCACATCATCCTCTTCCTGTTCTACACTGATAACCTTAATCTCTGAGCTCGCCTTTTTTGCCTGTTTATAAAAGTAATATTCACTTCTAGTGCCTTCCTCCCAGACAGAGATGTCCTTGTCAATCTTCAATCCAATCTCGGCAGCCAAATCGCAGATTAGCTTTTTCTTATCCTCATCACTTAAGAATCCGGTACGATACTCGCCCGCTATCTCCAGGCTGCTTTGCATTCCATCTGTATTTGTCTTGACAAATGCTTCTGTTATTCTTGCATCCTCCTGAAACATCCTGTTTACAAGCATTTGTGTGGCTACGGCAATCCAGAGAACAACTGCAATATAAATAGTTACCCTGGTTTTCTTTCGTGTAACGATATTCTTTATATTGTGAAGAAATACATCCCACTTATTATTTTCCAAAAAACCAACCTCCATTTTCAGGATTCCCAACTTGTCAACTGTTAGTTTTCCCAAAAACACAAGGTTTATTCGAAATCTCTGTACCTTGTTACTATTTCATGATATAATTGTAAAAATCATATTTTATCATGCTTTTCTTAAGAATGGAGGATTTTTATGATTATACCGCAATTATACCGCAGACGTTTTATTCCGGAAGAATTAATCCATCTTAAGGATGACGAAATTCTTATCGCTGAGCCGGATCTGATTGTTACCAGATGGAAGACCCTGCATCCGCGTCATGACATCGCAAGAGGAATCTCCGCCTTTTTCTTAGATAAAGGCTTTAAAATAAGTAAAATATATAACGAGAATGATCAGATTGTTTATTGGTATTGCGACATCATTCAGTCCAAAAAGGATTCAGAAAAAAATACCGTCATCATCGAGGACCTGTTAATTGATGTTATCCTCTTTGAAGACGGCAGTATTCGTATTATGGACTTAGATGAGCTTGCAGACGCTCAGGAACAAAAGCTGATCAGTTCATCTGAAACAAATTACGCGCTTAGAACCGTAAACACTCTTCTTAAGACTATTTATGATGGACGGTTCTATACTCTTCAGGATACTGTCAACCGCGCGGAATTGCTTTAACTATTCCTCGTCCATCATTCTGATTCTGCGAATGTGTCTTTCTTCATTCGAGAATTCTGTGTCCAGGAAGGCCTCAACAATTTTTAATGCATGACCTATTCCGATCACCCTCGCCCCCATAGCCAAAACATTAGCATCATTATGGAGTCTTGTCGCTTCTGCGCTGAAGCAGTCATGGCAAAGTGCTGCTCGTATTCCCTTCATCTTGTTTGCTGTAATCGATATACCGATCCCTGTCCCACAGATCAGGATTCCTCTATCACATTCTCCACTCTGAATTGCTTTCCCCACCAGTTTCGCATATTCCGGATAATCGCTGGTATTGACTTCACCACAACCAAAATCCTTATAATCTAAACCTCTCTTATCCAGATACTCCATAATTGCCTGCTTCATGGCATATCCGGTATGATCATTCCCGATTGCTATCATGATCTTGTCCTCCATTCTACTGTACATCATTTAGTTTATACACCGTTTTCTTGACCAAACGACCCAGTTCAATGTAGCATTCCTCATACTCCATTAACGTACCGCCATAGGGATCAACTACATCACCCAATTCACCTGCAAATTCCTTGATGGTAAAAACATCCTTTACATCAGGATAAAGCTCCTGAATCTTCTTTTTCTGGTTTGCCGTCATTGTGAGAATAATCGTATTTTCTTCAATGTCGGAAGTCTTCAGGCCCTTCGACACATGGTTTGGAAGCTCCAGATCATGCTTCTTTAATATAATCTCTGCCTTAGGATTAATTGGCTCCGAAAAAAGAACCACCAATCCCCGCGAAAGCACCTTCATCTCGCTGACCTGTTCCAGATTTTTATAGATGGCTTCCGCCATCGGACTTCTGCAAGTATTACCGGTACATACAAAAATAAGCTTTTGATATTTCCCCATAGATACCTCCAACCTTAACTCCTCCATACAACACAGTGTCTCATTTCATGCGCTATTGTGCTGTATTATTATCAGTGACCTTTACTATTCTGTAACCTGCGGCCTTCAAAAGTCTGTTCATGATAGCATGTCCTAAGCTGTTATCCGCAAAGCTTTCTGTATAGATATATTCTGCATGCAATTCATCGAATTCCCGGAGTATGGCATATAACCCGGCTGCGATGGAAGCTTCATCCTTCCTGGAACCGATTGTCATTACAGTTCCGTAATGGTACAAAGCCTTCGTCTCATCGGTAGCGATTACTCCCACACGTTTCCCGCTTTCCGCTTTCTCCTTCGCCTTCTCATTGATTGCATCGATTACATGTCTTAAATCGCCTTCATAGATTGTCAGATTTCCTTCCGGTGCATAATGGCGATATTTCATGCCCGGAGCCTTCGGAGCAGCATTGATGTCCGGATTTCTATTCAGTATCGCAGGATCTACTTCTACCCTGCCGATTACATTCTCCAGCATGACCTTAGTAATACAACCTGGCCTGAGTATGACAGGTGTATCACCGGATAAATCAACAATGGTTGATTCCAGACCAAGGGTTGCAGCACCTCCGTCTATAATCATATCAACCTTACCCTTCATGTCTTTTATGACATGTTCCGCCTTCGTGGGACTGGGCTTTCCCGAAATATTTGCACTCGGAGCAGCCACAAACACCCCTGACTCTTCAATCAACTTCCTGGCAATCTGATTAGCCGGCAGGCGAATAGCGACTGTATCCAGTCCTCCGGTCGTCCCATAAGGAACGATATCTTTTTTCTTTAAAATTATTGTAAGCGGACCCGGCCAGAATACTTCTGCTAAATGATATGCCATCTCCGGTATCTCCCGGGCAAGTACCTCAATATCTTCAACCCTGCATATGTGAACAATCAACGGATTGTCCGAGGGTCTTCCCTTTGCTTCATATATTTTCTTGGATGCTGATACTTCCAAAGCATTTGCTCCCAGCCCATAAACCGTCTCAGTCGGAAATGCGACCAAACCGCCGTTACGAAGGACACGGGTTGCCTCGGATAAATCTCCGGGCTGCAGCTTCAGTTCATCAACCTTCTTTATTATCGTATTCATATCATAATGCTCCTTATGGCAATTATGCGCCGAACCTCATTATACCATCATCTTAAGATAAAAGCAATTATGGTATGTGCCATTGATATCACAGGTATGTGCCATTGATATCATGATGCATATAGAGTATAATATCACAAAGTATTTGGATTGATGTAATGAAAGAAATCCAATTATATTTCTATCTTTCATCGAAGGAGATTAATTCAATGAGTGACAAATTATTAATTTCAAAAATCGCATGCATTATTAGCCTAATAGCGGTGATTATTACAATGATTGGTTTCATCTATAGCAGGGTTCACAGCACACCGTCAGGGACTTTTCTCATACTCTTTACTTGTATGATCTCTATTTTTATATCAAATCTTTCCATCTATCAATCAAACAAGAAGGATGAGGAAACCTCAAAAAAATAATTTATGAGGATTTTTCCTCCCCTTGCATTAATCCCCCTTCATTGATAAAACGTATCAAGGCCAGATGGATTGCATAAGCCATCTTTTCCTGATATTCTTCATCCGATAGCAGTCCTGCCTCACGGATATTGGATAGATAGCCACATTCTACAATAGCAAGCGGGCAATCTGTTTTTTTTAACATATAGTAATTATCATTCGGTTTTGCTTTTCGATGATTACCATCTGCGATTGTCTCAACTATTTGTTTTTGAAGGAGTTCCGCAAGCTTTTTACCCTGACTGGATTTATTAAAGTAGAAGACCTGGGCTCCCTTAACATATTCCTCGGTAAAACTGTTCTGGTGAATACTGATTGCCAGATCTGCTTTACTGTCCTTAATCATCTGTACCCTTGCATACATATCTGCCCTTTTTTTATTGGAATCTCCTTCGTTATACAGGCCAATATCAGTATCCCTGGTCATAATAACTTTGAAATCATTCTGTTCCAATAGATTCTTAAGCCTCATCGAAATGTTTAAGTTTACATCCTTCTCGAGAATATGATTCACACCAACTTTTCCGGGATCCCTTCCCCCATGTCCCGGATCAATTACCACAATCAGCTGTTTCTCCGCTTTCTTCTGCTCCTCCTGAAATGCATGCTTCATAACACTGACTGATTTATCTGAAGATATCGCATAGGCAAAGCAAATAAATAGCAAGAAGAATAAATTAAAGAATTTCCTCATATCATAACATCCATTCTTAAGTTCCTTACATCATATGAAGTCGTTCCCTGTCCTATTCTATAAAAGTCCAAACTTCTCCAAGGATAGCAAAAGAAGCGGCAGGCCATCTGTAATGCCTTACCGCTTTTCTCTTGTTTATCCTTTTGTAAAATGAATGAGTAAAATGTAGTTTATGACATCTATATTTCTAGAAATGTCTTGTAGAAGCTTACTTCAGATATGGAGTAATCACGTTCCATATGCTTTTCTTTTCCAGCCCAAGCTTCCACTCAGCAATTCCCGCGACATCTGCTGCTGATATTACCTTTAACTTCTCTTCAAGAGATTTCTCATCCTCGATCCAAATCTTATAGGTTGCATCTTCCTTTACGTATTCCCCATAATAGCAACCGTAGGTATCACTCCATACTGCTTCAATTCCATTCTCCTCGAGAATCTTGGCAGCCTGTCCCATGCCGCAGCTTTCGGAAGATACCTCACCCTTTGTGGTCTCTTTCCATAGCCTTGTATAAAAAGGAATTGCGATGATTGTCTTTTCTTTCGGAACCATCGTCAGGATATTGTTTACCGCATCCTTCACAAATCCAAGTGAGGATACCGGACCGGCTACTTCGGAGCCGGCATAAAACTCATCATATGCCATGACTACCACATAATCCACAATCTTTCCTTGTTCTGTCCTGTCGTAATATTCCGTATAGGCAGAGGGCACATAGCTATCTACAGACAATACAATCCCGTTATTCCTGCATTTCACTGATAGTTCCCTGAGAAACTCTATATAATCCGGTCCTGCCTTGGATGGAACCTTCTCAAAATCAATATTGATACCATTTAATTTATATTCTAAAGCCGCCTCAATTAAGGCATTGGATAAAAGCTCTCTTCTGGAGGTAAAGGAAAGCAGCTCTTTCATATTGATATCCGGGTTAAAGTCATCCACCAAAGCCCAGACCTCAAGCCCAAGCTCCTTAGCTTTGGTTACATATCGTTCTGTTGCCAGAGAAGATATGGTTCCAGAGTTATCATTAATACTGAACCAGGTAGGGGATACCACCGTAACACCGCTGGTATTGTTGATCAATCCTTCCAAATTATCCGCAGCATCCGTATTGAACACCTGATGGAATACCAGATTCACGGATCCGGGACGGGTCTGAGCCGTATATTCAGGTGGTGTAAAGGTACTCTCCAGCTTCTGATACTCAGCCTCCTTGGTATACTTAGTTTTCACATAGCCCCTGATACCATCCGAGGTCATAACCTTAATGAAGCCTTTCTGAGGAACCTCTTCCGTATCGATATATTGAAGCGTTGTTCCCGGGGTAAGCTCAGCCAGAATAGGACTTTTGATATCCGCTTCGGTCCGCAGCTGTGTATTCTTTGATACCTCTGTATAAAGATAGTCGCCCCATAGATATTGAATCACTACTCGACTCGGATTCTCAAAATATTCATAGGTCATATCCGAATACTTCTGTACAAAATCTAGTGATAGATATACCTGGTCAGACATTATCTCGACCAGGGGCAGCTCTGTCTCCATATCAGTCTTTATCATATTTTTAGTAACGGAGTAACTCTTGCTTCCGGCTACGGATTGTATTATTTCATCCGGTGTCGTATAGGTCAGGATTTTCTCATTGGAATCCCAATAGAATCTATGATTAAAATATGTTAATACCGTATCATAATCTATATATACTGCTCCGTTTTGCAACAGGCCTTTCTTCTCCGATACTTCATTCTGAAGGATGATCAGGACCTGGGAATCTCCTACTTCATAATAATCAGTCAGAGGCATCGTCTCTTTACTCGGTGTCAGGAACTTCACAACTGCTGCTCCAATCAGGATGAGGATCAGAATTACAGCTGCTGCTGAACCTATGAATGCCGTCTTGATTCGTCTATCCATTTTATTACCCACGCCTTTCCATTTTTATCTTACTTTGTACTTTTGATACATTATAGCATTTTATTAATTTATCGTCATTACCTAATTCGACTTTTCAGATTAAAAATTGGTAAGAAAGACGGATATGTTGAAGAATCCTGTGAAAACGACAAAGAGGAGCATGTAAAAATAGTGAAGATCCTAATATATTAGTGTTATTCATCACACTTCGAAGCATGCAGGAAATAACAAGCGTAAGTGCAATAAATTACATAAAGTAGCGTGTGAGTTATTAATCTATACAGAGACCGTTTACCGCTATGAGCGGCAAACGAGTGAGAACGTGTCTCTGATAGATTAATAACTCACACGCTACTTTTCGATGACCGATGTGATAATTATTCTTGCTTATGTTTCATCCCTTATTCTAACCAGACAGACAACTTACAATACCCGAAGCTGCAGATCATCTTCCGACAAAAAAGTATAGAGGGCTTTTTAAGTGCCGGTGACCGGGTCTGCCGCTGTCTGTCTGGAATAGTACGAAACTATCTTCTAGTTGCTGATGAGTATGACAGGCTAAATAAACGTTACCTTTTTTCGGATAAGAAGGTCATTTGTGATATGTTATACTTCCATTCCCGAATCAGTGCCTGCTCCTGCTCTTACTTATGCCAGCCGGAGTAATTCTTTAAAAAACTGCTTGGTATTGCTGTTAAGGCGTGTGGGTTCTTGTGTAAATGGAACAGCCCATATCCTATGGCGTGTCTCTTTTACTAATCTTGTTACCATTTTGTCATTCGCCTGGGGTATCAGATAATTCCAGGTTTCACTGCTACGAAGTGTCTCATATCTGTCAAGAAAGGAATACAGCTTCAGAATATCCCATTCAGAGCGTCCTGTTACTACCGCTTTCAGACTACATCTTAAGAATTCTTCCCGACTTTCCGAAAGCTCAGAGCCAAAGTCTATAATGATATACTCGTAATCCTCACCCAGAATATCGGCGATCCGTTCGGTACTCATATTCTTGAAGAAGGAAATATTGTGAAAGCAAAAGTAGGCACTCTTCTCAGTACTCCATTCATATACCGTCTGTATCAGGTCCAGATCTTTATGATGATTGCACTCAATCAACGCTGTCCTTCTGCCAAGCTCATTCCCGAGGTAGAAGGCTAACATCATAGCAGTATATGTTACCCCCATACCTGCGCGTGTTCCGATCAGTCCGATTACTTCCCGAACCTTTCCACTGCCTTCCATCTCCAGCTTTTTTAGAAGCATAGGCTTACGATTCATTGTGATACCCCCATCCAGACTTTCTTCCCTTTCCAAGAATACTGGTTTTACACTTTAGTCCAAGCAACTCACAAAAAAATTCCGATTCCTTGCTCACGTTATGTCTTGCATAAGGGTCCGGTTCATACGGAAGCCTTCTGCAATTCCTCTGTCCCATATTTTTGCTCACCTGGCGAAACTGTCTGCCATCCAGAAAGTTAAATAAATATGTAATGTCTTTATATTCTGCTGTCATACTTAATACCTGTTCTGAATGCTGCAGTTCCCAATCCTTTGACCCTAATATAAGAAGCTTTCGATCCGCCTTCAGGAAATCATAAAGGTTATCCTTGCTCAGGCAGCCGTAATCCAGCACCATTACCTGATATCCTGATATATTCTTTGTCGGTATGTCCTGTGTGGTCATTGGTATCCCTTTTACATCGTATATTCCCTCCTGAACCGAAACCTCTTCGTAGCGTTTCCTAATCTCATTTACCTGTCCGCTGTGGTTCTTCTCCAGGTACATACAGTCTTTCCCTGCCTGAAGAAAGTATTTACACAAACGAATTGACAAATGTGTTACTCCCACTCTTTGCTGACTTCCGGCTACTGCAATTGATAGAACCCGACCTGATTCCATAGTGCTCCGGCTCTTTTTCCAAAGCGCTGATAATTGATGATTTAATTGCATAGCCGTAGCGTATCTCTCGGCAGGATGAAATTTGAGGCAATGGTTAATAATATTTTTTAACTGCCTGGAGCAGTCACTTATCTGATCGATATTACCTAAATCAGCTGTATTGACAGGATGGCTTCGACCGGTAGCCATAAAATACATCAGCATACCAATTCCATATACAGTACTACGACTGTCAATGCTTTCCTGCAGATATAATTCCGGAGCTGCATAGCCTTTTGTTCCGCATATTTTATTCATTGCAGACAGTTCATCTTGGTAAATTGCGCTCCCAAAATCGACCAGCTTCAGACTTCTGTCCATTACAAGGATGTTCTCGGGTTTTAAGTCAATATAGAGAATCGGTCTGTCTACCTTATGCAGATAATCAATGACATCACAGATTTGCATAGCGTAAAAAAGCAGCTGTTCCTCTCGGATTGGTCCCTTTGACACAACCAGCTCCTTCAGGGTAATCCCCTCCAGATATTGTTCGACAATATAGGAACTTTCTTCATCCTCCTCAATATCATAAATTATAGGAATGCAGGAATGTTTCAGGTTCTTTAATAATAATGCTTCATTTCTTTGTAACTCGTATAAGGGATGTTTTTTAGATATACATTTGATAGCACGATAAGAATTTAATTTGATGTGTTCGGCCAGATAAACCTCGGCAGTGCCTCCTCTGCCAAGAAGTCTTATGATTCGATACTTTTGAAACCAGATTTCCTGCTGCATTCTCTCCTTTCCTATCAGTTTAAATTACAGAACCAAGTCATATCTATATTATAACCAGATAATGGAAGCAAATCAATATTTTTATCCATGTCTAAAATCACGATTTTTTACTCAAAATTTGTACGATTTGTCACTTCCAATTGTCAGAAAATCTGGCGATTTTTACGTATCATTCATACAAATTTCATAACTAGATATATTGACTTTGCCTGTGATTTAAATTATACTTTTTTTACACCGATGGATGGATTTTCGTATGTACGTGAATCGTTCCTGTTTAGTACAGAAAGGGGTGTACTTTATGAAGATAGAAAAAATCAGTGACAATCAAATCAGATGTACCTTGAATAAAAGTGATTTAATAGACCGAGAGCTGAAGATAAGCGAGCTCGCTTATGGAACAGAAAAGGCAAAAGCATTGTTTCGCGATATGATACAACAGGCTTTTTATGAATTCGGTTTCGAGGTTGATGATATTCCTTTAATGATTGAAGCCATTCCAGTATCCACGGAATGTCTTATTCTGGTGATTACCAAGGTAGAAGACCCCGATGAGCTGGATACCCGTTTTTCCAAGTTCTCTTCATTTAATGTTCATGAGAATAATGAAAAGTCGGACTCAGATGAGGATTCCTACGCAGATGAAATTATAAATTGCTTTGACCAAATGGAGGACGAACTAAACGAGGATGTAGAAGATAATACCAAGGATGATGCTTTGGATACCGTGGAAGCTCCGGAAAGTGAGATTTCCTCTAAACCCGGTGTTCATGTTTCCACCAACCTGACTAAGATATACTCCTTCCGCTCTCTGAAAGAAGTCACTGGACTGGCTTATATCATGGTTGGAACCTATAACGGATCCAATACGCTGTATAAGAACCCCGTGAATTCCACTTACTATCTTGTGATCAGTATTTCCGGACATACACCGGAGGAATTCAATAAGGTATGCAATATTATTTCTGAATATGGTAAGGTAGAGCGTTCTACTTATGCAAGCTCCTCTTACTACGATGAACATTATGAGGTTATCGTTAAGGGTCATGCATTACAGATACTTTCGGTAATGTAAGTAAAGGTGTTCAGCAATCTACAATGTCACAGATTATAATACCCTGACCGGGTAGAATGAGTGCCCACGGGCATAAATAAAGCGGGAGAACGATACATTCTCCCGCTTTTATTTTATTTATTCTCCGACTTCTGCAGCGATACGCTCCATAAGGTCTTCAGGATCTAAGCCATGAACCATAGCTGCTTCCTCTAAGGTCTCTGCCTGCGCGGACGGACATCCGAGGCAGTGCATGCCTATATCTAATAACACAGGAATGATGCTCTGATCAACTGAGATTGCCTGTGCAATTGTCATGTCCTTTGTAATCTTAGCCATTGTAATTCCTCCTTAATAATATTATTGTTAACCTAGACAGAAAGCACTGCTTTCCATAAAGTATCAATCAACTAGGATAGCTACCCGATTTTTTCGTTAGCTTAGCCATAATTATATTCCATCACTCAGTTATCGTCAAGCCTGTAAATTCGTATGAGTTAGCAGGTTTTTGACCAAATTGTTGATTCTCTTAATTTCGTCTTGCATTCTTGCTTTACATATATTAAAATGTAATCGATTGCTATGAAAAGGAGGTTGTTTGACAATGGCATATACAATTAGTACTGATTGCATCAGCTGCGGCGCATGCGCTGATACCTGCCCTACCGGATCAATTTCCGAAGGAGCAAGCCAATATGAAATTGATCCCAATACATGCATTGATTGTGGCGCATGTGCAGATACATGCCCTACAGGCGCAATTTCAGCATAAGTAACGAATACATAGAGGCTGTTACAAAATAACTTCTAGGCATCTTCCTCAGTTTATATCATCATTCTCTAATGATACTTCTGAGTAGGATTAAATGTTATTTTGTAACAGCCTCTTTGATTCTCTATATGTATACGCGGTTTTTAGCGAAAAATTTAGACTTCTTTCTTTTATGCTTGTCCGTCGTGGCTGCCGCCATCATCCTGCTTTTCTGATAGTCCCGCAAAGTTGCGTCAAATTTACGATATCGTTCCTCTTCCTTCTCCTCCTGAAGCCTCATCAGATAATTCATTTCCCGGATTACACCCTCGGTGACATTCCCGCTGATTTCCTTTGAAATTATTTCATTATTTTCTTTCAAAGCAGACAGGAGGATATGCTTTAGCACAACACCAAACCGGTCCATCTTCGAGCCCTGTTCCTCCGGTAGTTCATGCGCCTGTTCCATAATCAGGCTTGTCTCATTCGTATTCTCATTCGTATTCTCATTATTTTCCTCCATGTATTGCATCTGCTCCTCTCTGTTCTCACTATTCTTTAACAGCTCCAAGCCTGAGACTAAACTGTTTGATACCGCATGGTCTGTCATCGCTGTATCGTATGTAGTGATATCCTGTCGAATTGTTTCCTGCAAAAGTACATCCTGTATATCCGCTTTATCTATGTCAGATAAAAGCATTTTGATGGCCTTGAGCTGAAAGCCATTTTTAATCATATGCTTTACCCTTTGAAAGAGCTCAATATCCGATTCTTTATAGTAACGCTGATCCATCTCGTTTCGGGAAATCGGTAGTTCCAACTGTTTTTGCCAGTACCTGAGAACATGGGCTTCAACACCGACACGTTTTGCAGTTTCTGATATCATATACCTAACTTCCTCCACTTGTTTTACCTCCCACGGTTTGTAATTATTTTCCACTTTTTACATTATAACATAGCAAACATCAAATGCAATATGATTTCCACATTTTTACATCTAACTTATCGACACAAAAAGGGGAAACCCCAAAGGAGTCTCCCCTTTTCTACAGTACCTGTAGGATGATCTATGATATTACGTTTTCTGCGACATTTCCTTCGCTTTTGCGCTTTTCGAAGCTTCCAAGCAGGAACATGGAGAAGGCTGCTACGAGTGAGATCAGGAATATTACCGGCCAAACATTGGTCACACCTTTGGATGCAACAAAACCTCCCATGATATAAGGGGCAATTGCTCCCCCGGTTCCGGAGATAATTCCTATGACAGAATTAAATCGTCCCCGATGTGTGATTGGTGTATGATTTGCTATATAGACACCGATATTGGTCGCATTAATGATTTCTCCGACAGTCCAGATTAGCGTGGACACAACAAACATCCAGAAGTTTTGTGCGAAAAATAGCATCCCAAAGCCTATTGCGAAGAATATCCCCGCAATTGACACATTAAACACCGGACGTAATTTTCTGGTCAGCAGGGTGATGACCGTAGTCAACAGAATTACTTCAACGCAGTTGATTGCACCAAAGTAACCAAAGTACTCAGCCCCCAGATTATCTCCGAATATCAGCTTTGATTGTAGTGGAAGGCTGAAGTTCGTCTGTGCATAGGCGAAGGAGTAAAACATATCAAATACAGCAAAAATCAGTAATGCGGGTCTTTTTAACATTGCAGCAATCAAACCGCCCTGCTCTGCTTTTTCATCGGAACGTTCTTCTTCAAACAGATCGGCATCTTCCTTCTCAGGCTTAGTCTCTTTCACCAAAAAGAATAGCAGTGATATAGATAACAGAGTTGTCGCTGCATCTCCCAGAAATAATAGCTTCATATGGTTGTTGAACAAAACTCCCGCGATTAACATTCCGATCGCAGCGCCGACATTCATTCCCATATACAATAGTGAAAAAGTAGCCTGACGGTTCTCCGGCAGTGTCAAATCATTCATCATCGCTCCACTTGCCGGATGTGACATGCTGATGAAAAATGATGAAAGAATTAACAGCCAGGGTATGTACTGAAAACCATTCGCGTAATCAATCAAAAAAGCACAGGGTATATAGCAGAGAGCTGCCAATCCCATAAAACCGATCATGATTTTCTTTCTTCCCATCTTATCGGCCAGCTTTCCTCCAAGCAGAGAACCGGGTACCTGAACTGCAGCACCTATTAGAAGAAACAGTCCCACAGTCTGTTCTCCCATATGTCCTCTGGAGGTTAATAATAATGTCAGATAAGGATATACGAAACTACCTGCAGAGTTTACCACTCTTGCAAAGGCAATTACATATACACTTTTCGGTAATCCAAAGTATGTCAGTTTTGTGTGTTTCATTTCCAAAGAACTCCCCTCCCTTTCCTGTTCTCAGCAAACGTTTTACGAGTTAAGTAACAATTGTAATCAAGTGTACTTCATTTGTCAAACAATTTATAGGAAAGAGCAATTTATGGCAAGTAATCACAAGTATGCATTCAGAATAAATTTGGTACATTCAAATTTCGGATCATTCTGGTACTTTCAGAATGATTTTCATACTCAAACTAATCGTAAACCCATCCTTAATTAAAAAGAGGACTTTACTTAACAGGGATTATATCAATAGTCACTGGTACTATTCTCCCTTTGTAATGCCCTCTTTCTATGTATTCTTATCAAATTTAATGTTCCAGGTTAGCAAACTTTGTGTACTGGGCCTGCCATGCAAGCTTCACTGTTCCAACCGGACCGTTTCTCTGTTTACCAATTATGATCTCCGACACTCCCGGCTCCTCTGTATCTTTATTGTAATAATCATCTCGATAGATGAACATTACTACATCGGCATCCTGCTCGATCGCGCCTGACTCTCTAAGGTCCGAAAGCATCGGACGCTTGTCCGGGCGCTGCTCCACCGCACGGCTGAGCTGGGAAAGAGCGACCACAGGACAATTAATCTCTCTGGCAAGAGATTTAAGTGATCTGGAAATCTCTGAAATCTCCTGTTGTCTGGACTCTGATTTCTTGCTTCCGGACATCAGCTGTAGGTAATCGATGATAACCATCCCGAGATTCTTCTCCAGCTTCAGTTTTCGGCATTTGCTTCGCAGCTCACTGACTGAGATTGCCGAGGTATCATCTATTACCAGATTGGAATTTCCTATAATTCTTGCACTCTCCATCAGGCTGGCCCAATCCTCCCCGTTCAGGGAACCGGTTCTGATTGCCTGGGAATCCACTCTTGAGTTCATGGAAAGGATACGCTTGACCAGCTGGTCCTGCGACATTTCCAAGCTGAAAATGGCAGTTGTTACATTAGATTTTAGAGCAACATATTCCGCTATATTAAGGACAAATGCAGTCTTACCCATGGAGGGTCTTGCAGCAATCAGAATAAGGTCCGACGGCTGGAAGCCTGCTGTCTTATAATCCAAATCGTAAAAGCCTGTTGCTACTCCGGTGACACTGCCCTGATTCTTCGCGGCAGCCTCTATACTGTCAATCGTTCTTAGTACTACTTCCTTGATATCTGAAAATTCCTTTGTTCCACGGTTCTGAACAATATCAAAAACCTGCTTCTCCGTCTTCTCCAGAATGCTTTCCAGCTTTTCCTTATCCAGATAACAGTCGTTGGCAGTTTCTTCAGTAACCTTAATTAATCTGCGCAGTACTGCCTTATCCTTCACAATTTGAGCATAATATTTTACATTGGCGGAGGTAGGAACGGCAGTTACCAAATCACGGATAAACTCGAGGCTGCATACCTGAGGAGGCACATCCTTTTCCTTCAGTCTGTCCTGTAAGGTAATCAGATCCACCGGTTTACCTTCGTTATAGAGTTCCACCATGGTGTCGAACAGAATGCAGTATTGCTGTTCATAAAAGTCCGTACCGGTAATAAGCTCAGAAGCCGATACAATAGCATCCTTGTCCATAATCATGGAGCCAATGACGGATTGCTCTGCCTCCGCACTGTGGGGAAGTATTCTTTTTATAAATGATTCATCCATTTAAGGTTTCCTCCTCGCAGAATCTGACTGCCTGCTTTGTATATCATCAGGCTTAGATAGCCTCAACCTTTACCTTCAGTTCTGCGGTTACCTGTGGATGTAGCTTTACCGGAACTGTATAGGAGCCTGCATTCTTAATGGGATCGGAAAGCTGAAGCTTCTTCTTATCAAGGTCCAGATTGAACTGCTTCTTTGCTTCCTCTGCAATTTCCTTCGTGGATACGGATCCAAAAGTCTTGCCGCCTTCTCCTGCCTTGATTGAGATCTTAATGGTAAGCTCCTCCAGCTTCTTTCCGAAAGCTTTGGCTTCCTCCAAAATCTCCTTCTGCCTCTTCTCCTCCGCAGCCTTTTGCATATTAAGATCGTATAAATTCTGTTTTGTTGCTTCCAGTCCAAGCTTTTTGGGTAAAATGAAATTGCGGGCGTATCCGTCATTAACCTTAACAACCTCACCCTTCTTTCCCAATGCTTTTACATCCTGTAATAAAATAATCTCCATCTGTCTCTCTCCTTCACTTTTCGAATCGTGCTACAACTCTCCCTCTTCATGCATCTTAGTTAAAGTAGTCTTCAATTTGATGATTGCATCCTGAATGGTTGTGTTCTCAAGCTGCGTTCCGGCTACACTTAAATGCCCTCCGCCGCCCAGCTTTTCCATAATAACCTGAACATTGACTTCGTCAATGGATCTTGCACTGATATAGATCTTCTCGTTAAAATCCGTGAGCACGAAGGTCGCCTTGATATCCGTAATATTTAATAGCTCGTTTGCCACCTGGGCGCCAAGGATCATAGGGCTGTCCACTTCTGAGCTTGCGCAGACCGCTATCGCAAAATGGTTCAGATATATCTCGGTACTGCTGATGGCATCCGCCTTGATCTTAAAATCTGTCATTTCACTGCGGAAGGATTTTCTTATTCTTGTGACATCCGCACCACTCCGGCGAAGATATGCCGCCGCCTCAAAGGTACGTACCCCTGTCTTCGTCAGGAAATTGTTAGTATCAATCATAATACCGGCATAGAGTGCATCTGCCTCCAATGGCCTCAGCTTCAAATTGCCGCCGATATACTGCATGATCTCGGCAATCATTTCACTGGTGGAGGAAGCATAGGGCTCCACATAAGAAAGCACAGCAGAATCGATTGCCTCATTTGTCTGACGATGATGGTCAAATGTAACGATCGTCTTGGTACGATCGAGTAGTTCTGCACATTCCAGATAACTTGGACGATTTACATCAACAATGACTAGTAAGGTATTGATATCCACAATCTCCTTCGCCTGATCATTCTTTATGAACATATCCTCTTCATAATCCGGATTTCCTGCGAATTTATTCATCATCGGACGAAGAGAGGAGGTTACTTCATTAATAATAATATGCGATTTTTTATTGAAGGATTTTGCAATTCGATAAACTCCGATAGCAGAACCAAAGGAATCGACATCTCCGATTTTATGACCCATGATAACGATCTTATCCTTCGCTTCCACAAATTCACGGAAGGCATGTGCTTTTACTCTCGCCTTGACACGAGTACTCTTCTCTACCTGGATACTCTTTCCGCCGTAGTAAGAGATCTTCTCTCTATCCTTAATTACCGCTTGATCTCCGCCTCGTCCCAGTGCCAGATCGATCGCTGCGCGGGCATATTCGTATCCGCTGATATAAGTATCGGCATTGACTCCAAGTCCGATACTGATAGTAACCGACATTTCATTCCCGATATTTACGCTTCTGACTTCCTCTAAGACTGCAAATTTACTGGTTTGAAGATATGGTAGGTATTTCTGCTGAAACACAAAGATATATTTATCCTTTTCAAGCTTCTTGATGATTGCATCAAGACCTTGCATGTATTTATTAATTTTCCTATCCACAAGGGCAGTCAGGAGAGAACGCCTTACTTCATCAATGCTTTCCAAAGCTTCCTCGTAGTTGTCGATATAAAGGAGCCCTGTCACCAGCTTCTGCTCCTTGTTCTCCTTCAGGAGAGTAATCATCTCAGTCTCATCATATAGGTACATTGCTATGAGAGCATTTCTATCCTCCCAGCATTTCTCCGCGTCCAAATCATGAGGATTTAAACTGTCATCAAAATCAGGTGCTATGACCTTTCGTAGCAGTATACGATAATTTCGCCCGTTCAATACTGCGTGAAGGACCTCATCTTTCTCCTTCTTGGGTAGAGTATCCTCAGTGATCTCCGGAAAGATATTAGAGATAGAATGTCTTGCCGCACTTTTCTCCTGAATAATATCCATAAATTCATCATTTCCCCATTGCATCCTGCCTTCTAAGTCAAGGACAGCATAAGGAAGATTCAATTCTTTTAGAAGACGTTTCTGAACCTGACCGAAATCCATAGCGTAGCGTACAAGCTCAGCTGCAATTTTATTACGCTTTGCCAGATAAATCGTTATTGCCATAACAAAATATAGAACAGTAAAAGCAGTCATGACATACCCTGCCAACCGGTCTATCGGATACATGATCAGATTCATACATAGCAATACCACTGTTAAGATGGCAGGCCAAAGTAAGTATGCCCGAAGTGCACCTCTAACTTTTAGTTTACGGCTCATGATAGTACTCCTTACTCTAGGAAATGGATAATCTACGGGATAAGCATAGCTCGTGAACTTCGTTCACTCGCTCGCGTTGCTCGGTCAGTAAACCTCATTTCCGCCTGGAAGAAAACATTCTTCCGGCGGACATTCTTTACCTGTACATAATAAGCAAAGCTCGTGAACTCCGTTCACTCGCTCGCGTTGCTCAGTCAGTGATGTTATCTGCCGCTGGAAGAATAACTTCTTCCGTCGACAGATAACATCACTGACCTTTGCTTATTATAACATTAACGCTTGTGTTTTTAAAGCTAATTTTAGCGCGTGATTTTCACGCATTTCTCATATGCTTTCGCTTTTGCTTTACATTCTGAGGTGTGATCTTTGTTATTCCTGCGATTTTTACCTAATTTTTTGTGTATTCTACCTTGATGACATAGGAGAAGATGCTATAATATTCATCGGATTTGATTTTTATTTATGAAAGGGGGCCTTGTTTTGAAGAGATGCTATCTTATCCTCACCGTAATTATTTCAGCTGTTTTGTTGTCTGCATGTTCCGGAGAAAGGGATGAGCCTGTCGAACCTACCGTAGCAGTTCTCCCAAGCAAGGAACCCGCTTCTCCAACACCTGTAGCAGAAAAATCCGCTGATGCCGGGACCACAGAGACACCAACCACCATTCCTGAGATTACCGCAGCTCCGATTACTGAGGAAGAATTTACAGAGGGTGTTCTGATTAAGAAATATCCGGGTAACTATGCCTGTTTTACTTTCGGGACAGTAGATGGTTTCCAGATACTCAGTGACCCCTATATGCTAAATGATACTCTGTCTCCCGATATCGTAGTGGAAAGCCATCAGCATGGAGATCATACTGATACTAGTCGGGTGGAGGGTGACTATGCGCTAATTACAGAGCCCGGAGAATATACCTTTGATCAGGCAACGATACGAGGATATATGGGTCTTCACAATAAATCAGATTTACCGGGCGGTCCTAATATTATGTTTGTAACTACACTGGAGGATATCACCATCGCACATTTTGCGTCACAGGGAGATATCCCGAGCAGCGATGTCCTGGATCAAATCGGAAAGGTTGACGTACTCCTCATTCAGGTATTTGAGAACGGCACCTATGGAAAGCTTGTCCCTGTTAATTTGCCTGCAATTATAGACAAACTGCAACCTAAAATAATTATTCCGGAACATGGTCAAGGCAATGCGGATGTTGTCATTGCAGAAAAGCTGAATATCGCTACCGAATCAGTACCCTCAGGGACACTGATCCTTACGCGGGAAAAGCTGAATGAGTTGACAGAAATGAAAGTAATCAATCTGGACAATAAAGCCGAAAAATGATAAAAGGTGCAGGCCACCATGCATGCAAAAACAGAATAGTTCACCCGCTAAAAGCGTGTGCCCACCCGGCACACCATGAATAGGGCTGCACACGTAAATTGTATGCAGCCTGATTTTTATTCTTCCATATAACTGGTTTTTGAGATGGAATATCCTTTTAAGAATTGATCTGTAATATATTCTGCACTCCTTATATGACCGGTGAAGTCCTTGTTGCTTTTTAGAAAATAATCATAGGTGCGCATCGCTTCTCCATCATTGGTTAAAGGATCATCCCAGGTAAGATCGATATTGTACCACCTTCCATCGACCTTTACGATATTCCAGGCATGTGGAGCTCCATCACCTAATCCGGCAATAATCCTAGTTTCCAGGCCCGCCTCAGAAAACATTCTATATGCAGCCATAGCATAGCCTTCGCATACCGCGGATTGATTGATCAGGGCATCATATGCGGAGGTTCTGCTTAACGTTGTATCATAGCTTACGCTATCGATAATATAATCGTGAATCGCCTTCACCTTCTCATAGTCGTTTTTTCCGGCCAGTTCGAGCGACTTTATTGCATTTTTTATCGCTTTATCCAGTTGCTTTTCTTCTGCATAGGAACATTTATATACGACGTCCAGGGTGACTGTTGCATCTCCTCCTTCAATCCAGGCCGTCTTCATATGCCATTGCCTGATTGAAAATTGAAGGTAATCCGCATCCTTCGCTGTTGCTCTGTCATCTTTTGCCTCAATCTCCTCGAGAAAAGCATTCATATCCGGAATTTTCTTCAGGACAGAATACTTCATCTTAACCTGAATTCGTTCTTTCCTATCTAGCAGTCCTTTACTGATTTCTTCAGCCACTTGCTTTTTCGTAGAAAGTACCTCCTTAGCAGACGCCTGTGAGATACCCATGACGCGAACCGTACCATTCGCTTTGGCAGTTGGTACCTGATTCATAGGAATGATTAAAAGTATTGATAATAATAGGATGGCAGTGCCCCTTCTCATGTCCGTTCCTCCAAATGTTAAGCAAGCGGAGGGACTCTTACGATTGAACCAGGTTCCTCCGTGATATGATAGTTAATTGCCCAGTAAAGGTACAAGTTCTGATAAAGCATTAATTTCGTAATCCGGTCTGATTTCATGTTTCCAGAAACGATGCTCCCGGTTAAGCCAACAGCTTGCTGCACCGACACGCTTGGCTCCCAGAACATCACTCCTGCTGTCACCGATGTGCAATATCTCCCCGGGATTGACCCCGATTCGTTCCACTACCTGACGAAAAAAGCCTCCGTCCACACTTTCCTTATAGCTCTTCAAATCATCCGAAATAAACACATCATCATAAATAAAGCTCTTTAATAAATCATCTACCATGGTATGATTCGAATCACTGGACAAGATGATCCTGTATTTTTTATGGAGCCGCTCCATGCATTCTGCGACATCTTCGTAGAGCGGTGCTCTGGAATGCTGATACAGAAGGTGTTCAACTACCGTATCGGCGTTCACGGGAAGATTGGTCTTCTTCAGTGCCTGATTGACACAATCCAGATAGACCTCGTGCATTGTATAGAAGCGTTCAGAGGTAATGGCTTTCTGTAAAGCTGCAGGATAATGCTCGAGAACCCCCCGGGCCTGACGCATGCCTTCCTCACCGGTATAAGCTTCACCAAGTATCCCCTGCCAAATCTGAGGTATCCGCTGATTCACATCCACCAGAGTCTGAAAAATATCAAAGCTGATTACCTTAATCTCCATGATCGTATGTTTCCTTGTCTGTTGTAATCTCCATAAATCCATCATAAATCATGTTATTTCTTCTGACAATACCAAGAAAGTACTAAATTCAGTATTATTTTAATTTTTTTTGCAGTTCATGCCGTAAATTTGTAATTACTGCCAGCACTTCCTTCCTATTGGCCTTCTCATTGAAGCTTTTATCCCTGGTAACAATCTCAATACAATCCTCCTTCAGGTTTTTCGGACTTACAATGACACGGATCGGTACTCCAAGTAAATCCGCATCGGAGAACATGACACCGGCTCTAACCTCCCTGTCATCATAGATCACTTCAAAGCCTTGTGACTGAAGTTCCTGGTAAAGACTGTCTGCACAGGTCTTCGTCTCTGTATCGTCAGACCGGAGGCAACACAGATGCACCTGCCAGGGTGCCACTGCCATTGGCCAGATCGGTCCATATTCGTCATGATGGATCTCACAGATAGACGCTGCCAATCGACCAATTCCGATGCCATAGCTGCACATCAGCGGGTTATGAAGCTCACCTTCTGCATCAACATACTGCATATTCATAGTCTTAGTATATTTTGTTCCCAGCTGAAAGATGTTACCTACCTCAATCCCTCTTACAACTGAAATTGTGTTTCTGCCACATACAGGGCATATTCCGCCCTCCTTAATCTTGGCAAGGTCATGGTATTCGACCTCTCCGTAGTCCCGTTGCATCGAAAAGCCTGAGATATGATATCCGGCTTCATTTGCCCCGCAGATCAGATTCTTGACAGCCCGAAGTGACCTGTCAAACAGAACCATATACCCACCCTTCAACTGATAGGGTCCGATATACCCGGCAGTCAGACCGCTCTCATTTGTTATGATAGCCGGATGAATCTCAGCCCCAATTAGATTCGTCAGTTTTGTTTCATTCACATCCAAATCGCCTCGAAGGAATACTATGACATATTCATCGGTGAGATTCTTCTGATATACAACTGCCTTGCAGGTGTTTTCTGTCGGTATCTTCAGCAGCTTCACAATCTCTTCTATTGTAGCCTCTTCCGCTGTATAGATTCGTTCAATCGGAGCCTCCTCAAGCTGATTCTCGCAGCGGACAATACTCTCCGCCACCTCCATATTGGCCTTATATCTGCAAGAGTTACAGACAGCGATGCTGTCCTCTCCGATCGGAGTCAGGAGCATGAATTCATGGGAGATATCACCACCCATCATACCGGAATCGGATTCCACCGAGATTACCTCCGATAATCCTACTCTTGAGAAAATACGCTCATAAGCGTGGTGACACTTCTCATAATATTGCTTTAGATCCTCCCAGGAGGTATGAAAGGAATACGCATCCTTCATCGTGAATTCCCTGACCCTGATCAGTCCTGCTCTTGGACGGGGTTCATCCCTGAATTTGGTCTGAAGCTGGTAAATCATAAACGGATACTTGGTATAGCTCTGAGCATATTCCCGAACCAGATGCACCGCTGCTTCTTCATGGGTCATTCCCAGAAGCATCGTACTTTGGTTACGGTCAGTAAAACGAAGTAGTTCCGTTCCGACACTGGCATATCTTCCTGATTCCTCCCACAGGGAACCTGGTAGCACGACAGGAAAAAGAACCTCCTGTCCGTCAATCCGGTCCATCTCTTCCCTGATAATCTGCTCCAGCTTTTTTGTAATGTTCCTCAGCGGTGCATAGGAAGAATAGATTCCGTTGGCCATATACTTGATGTACCCACCCCGTACCATTAGGGCATGACTGTCAACCACGCAGTCCGACGGTCTTTCCTTAAATCTGTCTCCCACAAGATTTCTAAGCTTCATAATTACCTCCATTCCGCCGCCATATGGCGACATAAACAATACCCGAAAGAACTCCATTCATTTTTCTAATAACAACGGCGAGTATAGAATTGGAATAAAAAAACCCTAAGTCGACTATAGTCAACTTAGGGCGAATATTTCATCCGTGTTACCACCTAAATTCAGAGAGGGTTATCCGAATACAAAATGCTTACGCTCTATTCTGTATCCCTTTTTCTCTGCTCTTTACAGTACCAAGCATCCCTTGATGCTTTATACTTACTCCCGCTAACGGTGGAAATCCGGTGATGCCTACTTGTCACAGACGTTCGGATCACAGCTCAAAGATGGGTTCAATATTTCATTCATGAAGACTCGCACCAACCATCTTCTCTCTGAGAATCCCGAAATACCTACTATTTCTTATCATCGCTTCTGTTATTATTTGTTGTATCGTAGCACATAATTTTCCATCCGTCAACAGGCGATTTTAATATCTCCAACCATTCCAATCACCCTCGATTATCTCAATATTCGAATTATTACTAATATTGCCAATCTCACTGCTCCTAAGTTGAATATCTCCGGTATCCTTTGCGGAGTTAACAGTAAAGCCATCAATTGTCGAATCGCGTACCAGTACGGACAAATCATTATAATCAGGAGCCTCAAGTGTGAGACTTGTACCTGTGAGCTCCCTGATCTCTGCTTCCAAAATTCCTGTCGCATGATCTACCCCCAGGACAATACTCTTCGCATCACATTCCCGAAGATTTACCTTACGATTCATAAAATAAGCATGATCGCCAATATCAGTCTCTCGAACCTCTATACTTTTTCCGTTTCCAATAAAATGATCCGCCAAATCACAATTCCTGATTTCCGCATTCGTACTATTCACAGCCTGAACATTGCAATTGTATGCTTTTAGAATTTCAGCATTTACTTCTATCGGAATATTCTTAGGAACTTTTATTTCAAAATCATATATTCCGATTTCCATACGATCAGAAAACTGGTCATCCTGCTCCACTTGCTGTACGGCAAGCCAAGTATTGTTTTTATAAAGAAATTGATTGTATTCCGGTTTCTTGAAATCCTCTAAGGTGAGTATATTCCCGTCCTGCTTAATACTTACAGGTACGTCATTATACATAATATAATCATCAAGATTGATTTGTATAAATTCATTATCCCAACCGGTTACCATGACTTTGGCATTTTTAAAATCAATCGTAACCTTTTCTCCGGGATCAACCGTGTATTGTGATGATGTATCCTCTGCCTTCGAAGACAAGGCCCTACTGCACAGAATCGTTAATATTATAGTCATTGCTGCAAGAATGATAAATTTCTTCATGACTGTACCACCTCCATTTTTCTTAATGGCAAATAGGCGCTAAGGTTTAGGAACAAAATTAGGAGCCACGTTTTTATACTAACCAATACAATCGAAGCTTCCCCTATGATCGACATAACGAAGGCAGGAAATAAACTAATCAGGCTTATGATTATTCCTATCACGATTACTGTCTGAATAGGATATCTGAATATAAATATGCCTAAACAGTAAGCGAAAGACGCAGCCAGAATGACATAGCTAATCGATAGCCATAATCCAGTTTTAAAATCCCCGAAGGTGACATTATTAACAAAAATAACATTGTCAAAATTAAGAGAAAATAGTTTTCCCAACAAGGTTTCAATCAGCATAGAAACCACTACCATCCAAAGAAGGATTGCCGCATTCACGAGGATGTTCAAAAAGTTACACAATGCAAAAATCTCACGGCTGACTGGAAGACGTAATTTCTGTGTAATTTTTGTCTTGGAGGCCGAGAAAAATGTCATACAGGAAAGCAATATGGCTATGATAGCGGCTCCAAAATATCCTCCCACCGAAATGCCAAAATAGGGAAACTCTGATACTTGTGTCTTAAACTTAGCGTAAGTGAATAAGGTATATCCCATATTCTCAAGGATTAGTGCAGATAATATTACTATCGTTATGATAAAAAGCTTTTTGTATTGCAATCGCATATATTTCATTAGCCCTAGGATCGATCTTTTACTTGTCTGATTGATTAACATGATACTCTCCTCCCTCTTTATTCTCTGTCAAATATACAAAAACCTCCTCAATCGGAACCCTGTTAATCGTTACTCCATATTCCGAAAGTCTCGCTATTTCTTTTTCTGTTATGTTATATTCAATAGCCACCTTAACCGAGTTTCCATAATCTTCTAAGTAAATTATGTTTTTATTCTAAATGAATTCCTCTACTCTGTCCTTTTTCCCATTTAAGTACACAGCATATTCCTGTAATTCCTCTATTGTTTTGTGTAGCAGTACTTTACCCTGACTTAAGATCACAACTTCTTCCATCATGTTTTCAATTTCACTGATCAGATGGCTCGATAATACGATCGTTCGTGGAAATTCCATATATTCGTTTAGTATAAGCTCGTATAGTTTCTTTCGCATTGCAATATCTAATCCCAGTGTGGGTTCATCAAATATAGTCAGTTTTGCTCTGGTACTTAATCCCATAATGATATTAAATTGCGTTTTCATACCGGTTGATAAGTCACTATACTTCATTTCCTTTTTAAGATTAAATTCTTTTAGCAGTTGATCAGCGATTGTTTGACTCCAATTTTCATATAGCCTCTGATTAAGCTGCATAATATCATATAATTTCATACTCTTATCGTACGGAAGCTGCTCATCTATAAAAACGAGATTGGAAAGTACCGTAAGATTATTGAAGCTGTTTTCACCGAATACCTTTACTTCTCCGGCAGTTGGCAGTAAATACCCGGCGCAGAGCTTTAAAAGTGTTGTTTTCCCTGCACCATTGCGGCCAACCAAACCCACAATTTTATTCTCTTCAATTGATAAAGTTATGTTATCTAGTACTTTATTTGTTTTATAGGCTTTACTTAATCCATTACAGTACACTGCCTTCATTATTTTCCCACCCCTCTAATTTGTTTAACATGTCAATCACTTCTGTTTTCGTAATATTAAGCTTTTTGGCTTCCGATATTACTTCATTTATCAATTTAGATAAAAATATCTGTTTGCGTTTTTCCATAATCTTTTTTCTTGCCCCCCCGGATACATACATTCCGATTCCTCTCTTCTTATATAAAGTTCCCTCTTCCACCAGTAGATTCAGTCCTTTTAATGCTGTCGCAGGATTAACACCCAATTGCTTTGCTAATTGGTTCTGCGAATATGCCTGATCTTCTTCTTTTAGAATTTCGTTAATGATATCATCTTCAATCCCCTCTGCAATTTTTACGAATATCGGTTTCATATCATTTTGATCAAAGTTCATTCCTTCACCTCCGTTATCCCCTTACATGTTTGGTTGGTTACTCATGTAGCTAGCTATACATGGTAAGGATAATATTGTCAACCCCATAAATAAAATAAATTGAAATATTTTAAAGCATAATAAAAAACCGAAGAACCGGGAGTACGCTCCCTATCTTCGGTTACTATGCATTTCTATTATGTTTCTATATTTTATTGATCGTTTTGCAGTAGCCCTGTCATCACTGTCTGATTAAGTAATCAAATGCGCTAAGCGCTGCATTGGCACCCGAACCCATTGAAATGATGATCTGTTTATAAGGACTATCTGTACAATCACCCGCGGCAAAGACGCCGGGCAGATTAGTCGCATTATGGGAATTCACGATAATTTCACCGATACGGTTTCTCTCTATCGTATCACCCAGCCAATCGGTATTTGCAACAAGTCCGATCTGAATGAAGACTCCCTCCAGTTCGATATGTTGCTCTTCTTTGCTTGCCCGGTCAATCATGGTAATTCCGTTCACCCTGTCGGTACCTGTAATTTCCTTAGTCTGAACATTCTTATAAACTGTTACATTTGACAGGCTGTAAAGACGTTCCTGAAGGACCGCATCTGCCTTCAGCTCCGGCATAAACTCCAGTACTGTGACATGGCTTGCAACTCCCGCAAGGTCAATGGCTGCTTCTATACCGGAATTCCCTCCGCCTATGACAGCCACCTCCTTACCCTTGAATAGCGGCCCGTCACAATGAGGGCAGTAGGCAACTCCCTTATTCCGGAATTCCTGCTCACCCGGTACACCGACATTACGCCAGCGGGCTCCGGTAGAGAGAATGACAGACTTGCTCAGCAATACCGCACCATTCTCCAGTTCCACCTCGATGAATTCCTTCTTCTGCAAACTTCTGGCACGTTGACCGCGGATAATTTCTACATCATACTCCTTGACATGCTCTTCCAGACTGGCCGCAAGCTTCGGTCCTTCGGTATATTTGACACTGATAAAGTTCTCAATACCAAGCGTATCCAGCACCTGACCACCGAAACGTTCGGCAACAACACCGGTACGGATGCCTTTCCGTGCAGCATAGATCGCTGCACTTGCACCTGCAGGACCTCCACCGATGACCAGTACGTCAAAGGGTGCCTTTGGCTCAAGCTCTGCTGCATCCGGTATACTGCCCAGCTTTGCAAGAATCTCCTCAATTGACATGCGTCCGCTGCCAAAGCTCTCACCATTTAGATAAATAGTGGGAACCGCCATAATTCCCTTGTCTTCTACCTCATTCTTGAAGGCTGCTCCATCAATCATTGTATGGCCGATTCCGGGATTGAGGATGCTCATCAGGTTCAAAGCCTGCACTACCTCAGGACAGTTATGGCAGCTTAAGCTGATATAGGTCTCAAAGCGAAGTTCCTTCTTAAGCTTCCTGATCTGATCCATCACCGTCTGATCGACCCTGGGTGCTCTGCCGCTGACCTGTAGCAGAGCCAATACCAAGGAAGTAAATTCATGACCTAAGGGGATGCCAGCAAAGGTTACCCCGGTATCTTCTCCGATGCGATTGATGCTAAAGCTGGGTGTCCTCGGCAGGATTGCCGGTTCTATCCGGATCTTGGAGGTCATCGCCTCCAATTCCTCCAGGAGAGCTTTCATTTCCCTCGACAGTTCATCAGGTCCTGTGCTGACCTTAATCAGCACCTCACCCTCCATTAATTTCAGGTACTCGGAGAGCTGTTCTTTAATCTCCGCATCCAGCATAATTACCTCCGTTCCGCCGCCATACAACGGCATAAACAATACCTGAAAGTGATTTTTCTTTCACTCTCATCACTCATTATATCTTGCCAACAAGATCAAGACTGGGCTTTAAGGTCGCAGCGCCTTCCTTCCACTTCGCAGGACATACTTCACCGGGATTGTTACGAACATACTGTGCAGCCTTAATCTTATTGATCAGAATTCCTGCATCACGGCCGATATTACCCGCATTGATCTCTACAGACTGGATGACACCATCAGGGTCGATGATGAAAGTTCCGCGATCCGCAAGACCCGCTGATTCAATCAGGACATCAAAATTGCGGGAAATGGTATGAGACGGATCTCCGATCATAATATAGGTTAGCTTCTTGATTGCTTCTGAACTGTCATGCCATGCTTTATGTGTATAATGAGTATCTGTAGATACAGAATACACTTCTGCGCCAAGCTTCTTCAGTTCCTCATAATTATTCTGTAAATCCTCTAATTCAGTAGGACATACGAAAGTAAAATCTGCGGGATAGAAGCATACCACACTCCATTTTCCTTTCATGTTCTCCTCTGTAACATTAATAAATTCACCATTGTGAAATGCCTGTGCTTTGAAAGGCTTTACCTCTGTTCCGATTAATGACATATCCGTTTCCTCCTCAAAATTATATTCTTATAACAGTAATCATTACTATTATTGATATTATATTATACTCCTCCCAAATAAATGTCAAGAGGAAATATGATATATTTTAAATGCTCCTATTTTGTTTTATATTTTCTCTTCATCACCCCCTGACTATTCATTTATTATATAAAATTCCGCTTGACAGGTGAGCACTTGCTAACTATAATGGTTAGCAAGTGCTCACCAAATAGAAGGAGGAAGGATTTGCTTTGTTAACCAAAGAACGTATTTTAAAGGAATCCATGTCATTATTTTCAATCTATGGTTTTGATTCTGTATCTGTCCGAAGGATAGCAGAAGAGGTTGGTGTAAAAAACAGTGCCTTATATAAACACTTTGAGAGTAAACAGGCGATATTTGATGCGATTGTAGCGGCATCCCAGGAGCGGTTTCTGAAAATGTATGCAGAATCCAAGATGGGGGAGCTAAAGACCCCGGAAGAATTCGAGAATATGTGCATCGACTTCTTTTTATTTCAGACGAAGGATTCCTGGATCACGATGTTTCGAAGAATGCTTTTAATGGAAATGTTTAAAAACCAGGAGATGGCAAAGGTATATAAGAACATCTTCATAGACATGCCTATACAAGGTCAAAAGCAGCTCTTTCAGACTCTTATCGATCAGGGAATATTGAAAGACGCGAATGCAGAAGTCATGTCGATGGAATTATATGCCCCGTTCTTTCTTTATCACGCGGTCAACGAGGACATGGAACGGCTTGAGCCCTTATTTCGTAAGCATGTGAGAAATTTTATTGAGAATTATATGGAGGTGTCCTGATGAACGAATATCCGCTAATCACGAAGAAAGAAGTAAAAGGAAACAGAAGACTAAAAATCAATCAGAAAGAATACCATAAAGGCCATCGCGGAATCAAAGGACGTTTCCCAAAGGCCCGAATCAGTAAGGTCGTACGGCTTCGAGAAGTAGATCCCTTTTTGGATTTTACTGAAACGCCTGATACAGGAATGCAGCCTCAGAAGATTACCGCAGAGCAACTGATAAAAGTAATAGGCTCCATGAATATCAACGGTTTGGGGGGTGGCGGTTTTCCTGCAGACAGAAAACTTCAGACCGTATTGAATTCCCGCGCCACCGATAAATATCTTATCATCAACGGAGTCGAATGTGATCCCGGTCTGCTCCATGATGCCTGGTTACTAAAGCACCGGCTTCCCGAGCTTGAAGCTGGGATCAGGCTGCTTGCAGATGCCCTTCCATTTAAAAAAATCCTTTTGGCGACGAAGGAAACTTTGACTACTTCGTCAAAGAATTATGAGCTTGTTGTTGTTCCTGATCGTTACCCAATGGGAGCAGAAAAAATTCTGGTCGAACATTTACTGGGGATTTCCCTTATGCCTAAGGATATTCCGGCCGAAAAAGGGATCCTGGTAATGAATGTTCAGACCCTCCTTGCGATCTATGAAGCAAAGTATCTGAACTGTCCTGCGGCTTCAAGATTACTTACTGTCGCTGATTTGGCTACCGGTGAGGCCGTGGTTGCCCGGGTTAACCTCGGTACTTCCGTGACAGAGCTTACAGATAAAATCTCAAAAACCCGTGTTAAGCAACCTGTTTATGTAGGCGGCGGTATTCTATCTGCAAGAGAGATAACTCCCGGAGAGAGGATTACCACAAAAACCAACTTCATCGCCTATGGCAAAGGGGTTAAATATGATCCGGCTGCAAAGTGCAAAGGCTGCGGAGCCTGTGCCAAGAATTGTCCTATGAAGATTAAAGTAAATAAAATCGTTCAGAGATATGAAAAGAATATAAGTGATGTGAAAGAGTTCCATCCTGAGCTTTGCCTCAGCTGCGGCAGCTGCACTTATCACTGCGCAGCAGGTAAAAACATCATGGAGCTTGTCGCAGCAGCAAAGGAGGCCGGGAAATGAAACGAAGAAATCTGACAATAATATTTTTAGTGTTGTTCGTTTTTCTCCTAATATTTATTGAACGTGGTCCCTGGGGCAGTGAGGAGGTCGCGAAATATAACCAAGGTTACGGAACCTTTGACATGAAATCCTATAACCCGAATGTCGTGTATTCGGTACTGGATCAGATGGAAGCCGGTGGATTTGATGCCTATAAAAAATACTTCATCTGCGACAACCTCTTTATCGTTGTTTTTTGCATATTTCAGCTATTACTTCAGTCATACGTTTTCCAGTGGTCAAAGTCAAAATGGTTACATAGGGCTCTGTACATTGTGCCTGTGGCAAGAATGCTGTTTGACCTGATTGAAAATATTACCCTAGCGCATATTCTGCAGGAATATCCGCTAAGGTTGGATAGCCTGGTTATCTTCTCCTCTATTGCGACAAAAGCTAAGCTCTACTTTGTAGGTTTATGGCCACTCGTAATGATCTCTGGAATCGTCATCTATATCATAAAGAGACGACATCCGGTAAATCAAGGTACCTAATAAGTGTGGTCCAGCTGCGCTGGACCACACAGCATAAGTAGAAAGAAGTGCAACATGAAAACAAACGCATTCAATATTATGCTATCGTAATTCATGTTACACTTCTTTCTCTTCCACCATTAGAGTCCGATGAACTCCCTATTCCAGGATATGATTGATGGTACCAATCAGCGTCTTGATGTCCTTCAATGTAGTATCCGCCATATGCGCTATTCTAAAGGTTTTATCCTTCAGAGTCCCATAACCATTTGAGATGACATAGCCGTATTCCCCGAGCTTCTTATTCAAGTCTCCTATATCAATTCCCCTTGTATTCCTGATTGCCGTAACTGTATCGGAAGCATATTTTTCTTCTGCAAATAATTCAAATTCAGCCTTTGCCCATTCACGTACAAAATCTGCCATCTCTTTATGTCTACGATATCGATTCTCCAGACCTTCTTCCAGAATTCTATCCAGCTGATAATCCATAGCGAACATATGAGACAGGGATGGTGTAGAAGGATATTGATAATCCTTAGTTTTCACATATTTGTATAGTGCCAGTAGGTCAAAATAGAAACCCCGGTACGGTACCTGCTTCGCTGCCTCAACTGCCTTTTCAGAGATAGAGCAGATAGCCATTCCGGGAGGCAGCCCTAGGCACTTCTGACTCGAGGTAATGCACAGATCAATCCCCAGCTGATCCACATCAATTTTGACTCCGCCCATGGAGCTTACTGTATCAACGCACCAGATTATGTCCGGATATCTTTTCATCACCTCTGATATCTCCTCGATTGGGCAGGATACACCGGTTGCGGTTTCATTGTGAGTAATCGTCACCAGATCATACCTTCCGGTGGCCAATTCCTTTTCAACCTCCTCCGGCAGGGTAGCCCTCCCCAGCTCAGTACTGAATTTATCTGCCGGCACACCATTACTCACTGCCATCTCGTACCAGCGGTCGCCAAAGGCACCGATGGAAAATATCGCAGCACGTTTTCTCGTACAGGACTTGACAGCTCCTTCCATCAATCCGCTGCCGGAAGAAGTGGATAAGAGTATTTCATTCTTCGTATAAAACAGCTTTTGAAGCTTTTCCGAAATACCTCTCTGTAACGCGGATGCATCCTTACTTCTGTGTCCGATCATCGGTGTTGCCATTTTCTCAAGTACATCCTTTCTGACACTGACCGGACCGGGAATAAATAATTTTTTTTCCATACTTTCTGCTCCTTTTCCTTTTATAATATATATAACCCCGAAAGGTTTATAACGAGAATATGACAAGTACCTTATTACTTATATTAAGAGCAAATATTCTGCTCCGTACAACAAAAAAGCTGATGTCTGCTATATGCAAACATCAGCTCTGGTTATTCCTATGAATGAACCGGTCAAGGAGATGTTATGATATAGCAAAATAGACCAAAGCTGCTTGATGAGCCTGAGCCGAAAGATGATGATGAGTTATTCATTAACATCTTATTTGCTGACATCGATAGTTCTCCTAGAATTTTTTTACAGTATATATTGTATATCCGGAATTGTCAATCATTTTTAACCAAATAAACATAAGACTAACAATTTAACAAGAGCACACTTCAACCAATCGGAAATGTGCTCTGTCTACAGCTTTATTTATTATGGATTTATTATAGGTTTCTTATATTGCGTCACCTTTACAGATACGATATATCATTTGCAACATTTTTCCATAAGCCTTTTGAATGAAGCTGATTAAATCTTAAATTTACTGATTTCATCGTTTAATTCTGCAGCCATGATGGAAAGCTCATGTGCTGATGCAGCCATCATTTCAATGGAAGCCAGCTGTTCTTCATTGGTAGCAGAAATCTCCTCGGAGCTCGCCGCTGATTCCTGAGATACGGCAGACATATCCTGGGTCTGATTCGTAATTGTGACTGCAGAGTCATTGATCTGTCTGATCTGATTTGTTATCTCCTCTGAAAGCACTGCTATATCATCCACCGAAACCTTAATCTGCTTAAAGGCGTTCTTCGTGACCTGAATTGCCTTTTCCTGCTCAAGAGCAAGCTCTCTTGCCTTTGCGATATTTGTCGCTGTTTCCTTATTCTTTTCTACAGTTTCTGTTATGATCTCGGTAATATCCTTCACAGAATTTGCTGTATTCTTTGACAGTTTACCGATTTCTGCTGCCACAACTGCAAAGCCTCTGCCTGCATCACCCGCTCTCGCAGCTTCAATGGAAGCATTGAGTGATAATAAATTGGTCTGCTCAGAAATAGCGCCGATGACATCAATGATATTGACGACTTTATCCATCTGGCTGCTCAGTTCCGAAACGGATGCTTCTACCGCATCGGATACCTCCATATTCTCTCTGATTTTACTGATTGTTAAATCGATCGCTTTCTGACCCTCATCGATAACCTCAAGGGAGTTCCTGGAGTTTTCAGAATTGATTTCTGTTGCTTTATCAACATCATAGATTCTGGAAGCCATTGATAAGATGTTTTCACTTACCTTGGATATTGTTTCTGCCTGAACATTGTTACCTACCGCGATTTCGTTTACTGAATTCACCACTTGATTGATGGTTTTGGTACTCTCAACCGCCGATGCCGCCAATTCCTCGGAGCTGGCTGCCAGACTGCTGGAGATAGAGGATAAATTTCCTGTCATGGCACGTAGTGTTGCCCTGAGATCCCCTACTGCTCTTGCCATTACTCCACTTTCATCCTTAAACGCCTTAAACACCTGATGAGTTTCATCATGCCGTAAATCAAGCTTAGAAGTGCTCTCAATAATTTTTACGATACCGGCTATGGATTTTGTAATTGACATGGTGATCAGAATCCCTAAGGAGACTGCTATGAGCGAGGCCACGATAACTACTGTTATTATCATGGTACCTGCTTCCTGACTCGATTTCCCATGATAGGTATAACCGATAAGTCCTACGACTATAATTGCTAAAACCATGAATGCAATCATAATGGCCAGTTTTGTCCTGATCTTGATACTGTGCATTAAATTCATTTTTTCTCTCCCCGTACTGTTTATTTGCAAGTCCAATTATCTCATCTTGTCAGATATTGTCGATACAAAACAAAAATCTGCGACCAACGCCGCAGATTACATATTAATATGTTAACTTATCCGGCGGCTTGACGATCATAGTATAAGATATACCTTAGACTCACAGCTTTGCGTCCTTATTTTTCAATAAGTTTGCTTTTTACAATTATTTCCCACCCCTTTAAGTTACCACTTAATATTTGTTATGTCAACATAATATAACAATATTTAGAAAAGCCGCCACACGACTAGAGCATCATGCAGCGGCTTATACTATCGCATAAGCTTTCTTTGAACTATAATGTCATCAGATTTCTTTGGCACTTTAATTCTTTTTCGTTAATTCTAATAACACATTATAAAGAATTTACTGAAGCTATCTTTTTATTGCGACATCTTTTACATACTGTTGATTTGCTTCCATCTTCTGCTATCAAAGGATATAGCACCTTGATCCTTTGAGTCTTGCATAATGGGCAGGTCCCTCTGCCATGGGAAGGTAAATTCCATAATGATTTACCCCTATGCGGCTTTAATGCCATGTGATTCATTCCTTTCTCAGAAAAGTTGTATCGTTTAAAGCGATACCTACAACGTAACTATATACAAAGTCCGTCATAAAATCTATTGCATAAACTTTTCTGTATCAAACTTAAGAATCGGATTTGATCTGGCTTAAAATGCGCCGGATACTTTGTTCCGATAGGAAATACTCCATGGCTAGCTCTTCAGCAGTCCGCCCCTTTCTGTATTTCTGATATATTTCCAGATTTCTCTCTTTTAATAGATTTCTGGCTCCGCTTTTCTCTCCCCAGGTTTTCTTTTCCCCATCCTTACGGGGGATATATAAATACTCACCATTCACATATTCCTGCAATAGTTTCACCAGCTCATCCGGCAACACGTCCTGTGCTTTAATATAATTCATAATCTCTGCTCCTCTAAATTATAATTTTCAGATGAAGCAAAGACCAAAAAAACTGCAGCCTGGCAAACCATGCTGCAGTTAAGATTTATAATAAATCCATATCAGAATCAGAAACAGGTGGCGAAAACATACACAAATAAACCTCTCCCCTCTTGATAGAAGTAAGGCTTGTTGAGCATTTATAATCACCAGCTACTGTAGTATCTGACCTCCGAGCAAAGCATCGCCGACTAAATTATTTGTGGTCTTTGCGCGGAGATGAGTTTGCGATCTACTGCCTTTATGGATTTCATACTGTTTCCTCCCGGATCAATCATATTTCATATAATTGCACATTTATTCCAGTATAGCAGGATTGGTGTAAAAATCAAGCTCACAAACAATTCTGTATTGTTTATGATTATAACAATGGTTATCACCATCAAAGTGCTTTCGTTTTCTTTTCTACCCATTCCAGTAACATTTTAGTTCCAAATTCATATGCTCCCCGGTTATCATACTGTCGGTAGTCACATTCCAGGCAACAGATTAAAAACAGGTAAATATCATACCACTCAGCTCTTTTTAGCTGATCCGGTTTTAGTTCTGGAAATCCATACCCTTCAAGAAATGCTTTATTATACCAACAGGTTCGAAAGCCAACCTCCATAAGCTCATCTGCCCAAAGACAACGTTCAAAATCAATGATACCTGTTATCTTATCCTCATGAATAAACACATTCCCGGCCCAAATATCCCAGTGAGCGAACTTTGGCTCTTTTACCTGGTCAAAGACTTCCCTGTCTCGGTCGAGCAATGACAGCAATCGATCCATGGGTACCGCAATATCAATCACTTTTCTCTCAGCATCGTAATAGGTATCCTGAAGCATACTCTTAAAAGTCTCGAACCAATTATCTCCCTGTCTGTTTGGCTGACCATAATAACCGAAGCTACTTCCCTTGATTTGGTTTAGTCTCTTCGTATACTCACCCATCTGGAAGAACACTTTGTCCTTCTGCTCTTCTGTCATGGACTCCATACCTGAGTTAAAGCTCATTCCCTTAAGCTTTTTCATAAAGAAATAATCACAATCACAGATGGTATGGCTGTTATCGTAATACAGAATTTCGGCTACCGGAATAGATGTATCCCTTGCCACCATTTTCATGGAATCCACTTCGCTGAACATAATATTGATCTCATGCGTCATAATATCCATATCACTCAGGGGCGCTATTTTCAAGATTACCTCAGATCCGTCTGTTAGTGTAATGTTATATGCGACATTAAAAAAGCCCTCTGTTAGTTCCTCTGTTTTCTCGATTTCCAGATTCGGAAATGCCTGATGAACCATATTGCTTATGATCTGCTTATCCTGTTTATTCTTTGTTATACTAACCGGCATAACGTTCTCCTTTATGTATTCTGACATATGGAATATTTTGAAGTATTTTGCATTTGTAGACAATGGAGTAAACGATATATTTCTTCAAAACTATAACACTACTCAAATAAAGTTGATATCAGTTTTTGATTAAGTACATTATTATTTTTATCTACAACTCCATAATCCATTTCTTTATAGTTCCAATACGCATACCCTATCCCATATTCTCGAAATAGCTCTACCACATCTTTAGTGAATGCATTGATATCGTCCAAATCAGCATTATTTATTACGCCAAATTCACTGCAATACAAATCACAGCCCGAGTACTGACAAAATGCTTTTGCATCCGCTAAAACTTTTTCTAATAATTTCTTGTTAATTTCTTTTTCTAATGCAAACCATCTGTACTTATCCAGGTATTTAGGATGATCGCATAAAAAATCAACAAAGTTATGAACCGTATCAGGATAGTGAACTTTATAATTAAATTTCATCATATCTTCACTAAAATGCGCTTTCTGATGGGTAAAAATTTGTGGCTCATAAAAATGAAAATTATAAACTATTCTATCATCACGAATAAGCTCCAAAGATTTTAGTTCAAACACACTGTTTTGGTCATTGCTTCCAACCAAAATATAATGATTTTTATCAATGCTTCGTATTTCTTTTATAATTTCCTTATACAAACGATTCCACAGATATCCTCTCGATGCATCACTAACCTCATTTAATAGTTCAAACATGATTACCGGTTTCTGCTTTGATGCATATCTGTATGCTATCTTTTTCCATACTTCTATCAATCTTTGCTGAAGCTTCTCTTCTTTCAAGAGCGGTATCACCTTCTGCATTTGAAAATACTCATGTCCCTCAATTTGGTGAATGTCCAAAATAATATTAAGTCCAAAATCCTCACACCATTGAAGGCATTGATCAATATAGGTAAGGTATTCTGCAGCGTTCTCTTCCAGTAACAACTCTCCATCAATTGGTAACCTAATGTGATCTGCTCCCCATGCAGCAATCTGTTCAATATCTCGAATGGTAATAAAGCTTTTAAAATGATCATGTCTCTGCTCGTAGGTAAGTTTTCCTCTTTCACCGAGATCATATTGTGCCAACCATCCTCCAACGTTAATTCCCTTCTTAAAGTATTCTACCATAGCTTTCTCCCCCTCTTGAATATCATGCAAGTTTCTCTTCAAATGTACCTATTTTACTATCACTTCTTTTTTCTTGGCATAATACTGCTCACCCTATCCGCTTTATATCACAAGTATTTTACTATAAATAGTAATGCATTATAATCTTTTATTCAATAAAGAATTCACAAAATGTTATTCCAATAAACCGTCATGCACCCTAAGGCCTATACTATCGCACCATGAATATTACCAATTGAACCATATCGTAAATCTGATTATTCTTATAATACTTCCAAATATTTTAAATTGTTTAATAAAGTATTGCGTCATAGATTTTTATTTGATAATATTAACAATCATCTGATATCATAACAGGTGATTTCCGGTAGAAATACTGAGATTTTTACGAAGGGGGCGTGAAGAATTATGAAAACAATCGAAATGAATGGGTGGTTGAAAGCTTAGCCACCACCGAATAGTAATGGTATAGAAAAGATGATATAGAAGATTTAGGAGTTAACTATGATTAGAACTTATATGAATACTACTCAAGCTTAATTGGGGACGAGCGCCTGTGTTAGTGAAAATCACATTACACATACCGGTGGAAGGTGGGCCCAAATATGAAGTTATTCCGCCTTACAGTGGCTGGTACAAATAAATAAAGCCGGTCATGGTTCGGATTCAAGGATGCAAAACGCTTTGATGAAGTAGGAACCGGAAGTAATCGCTGACCCCAAAGGAACTGGCGGTGAATTTGTCACTGAGTGGTTTAAGCCTAAATAATAAGAACAAAACGGAACCCGAACTTCTTGATTGATAAAATCAAGAAAGGGGAAGCCGAGTTTGAGTAGAACAAAAGAAAATCAAGGTTTTGTCTGTGTGAACTGCGGTGCCAAGGTTGAACCCTTAACCAATGGTTCTTACCGCAATCATTGTCCATTTTGCCTTTATTCAGTTCATGTTGATTTGCTGCCTGGTGACAGAGCAAATGATTGCCATGGATTGCTAAAACCTATAGGCGTGAAACACAGTACGCAAAAAGGGATGCAGATAATTTTCAAATGTCAAAAGTGCAATTCAATCAGAATGAATAAAGTGGCAGTAGATGATGTGCAATCAGATGATTTAAACGAATTGGAGAGTGTAAAGAATTTTGTGTAAACCCCTTAGATTAATGAAAAAATCAGGGTTTACTTTGGTTTCATGATTTAATTGTATAATTGCACACGTTAAGGAAGCTGTCAACGGGAAGTTGGCAGCTTCC
>JAEZOB010000052.1 GCA_023414355.1 Bacillota bacterium
CACAGATGATCGCGCCTATTAGTACCGAAAGGTCTTAGGTGAGGAAAGTCCGAGCTTCAAAGGGCAGAGTGCCAGATAACGTCTGGTGGAGGTGACTCCAAGGCTAGTGCAACAGAAATATACCGCCCGGTTTACCCGGGTAAGGATGGAAAGGTGGCTTAAGAGACCACCGCCTTACTGGTAACAGTAGGGGCTATGTAAACCCCACTCGAAGCAAGACCGAACATAAAGCGATACGGTTGCCCGCCGTGCTTTAGGGTAGGTCGCGTAGTACCTTTTGGTACTGGAGCCACATGGTAACATGTGGTCAAGATAGATGACCATTCAAGACAGAACCCGGCTTATCGTGCTGCTCATACTTTAAAACAGCTTCCTCCTACAAATTCCTTCAGGATTGAATTCTTTGGAACAGTCTCACTCGGTGCCCCGATGAAATAGTCGAGGAACTTCAGTAATCTCTTTGCTTCCACATACTCTACACAGTTTCTGTCAATTCCAAATAAAATCGGTTCAGCATATTGCTTTAAAACTGCCAGCTCATAGATCAGGGCAGAATTAAACATCACATCTGCATCCTCCTGGAACGGAAAAATATTTTCATCCTCTCCTCTTCTGACTGAAGGCCACATGGATATCGTCTTCTGAGCAGAAGCACCTCTGGTTCTGGCATCCCTTACCATTCTGCGTAGCAGGCGACCATCCGTGGTTGGAATACGATTATGCTCGTCAATATTTAACTGAGTCAATGCACTGATATAAATTTTATACTTACTTTCCCTTGGAAGCGAATAAGACAAGGCATCATTTAATCCGTGTATTCCTTCTATCACAAGAATATCGTCCGGCCCCAGGGTCAGGAAATTTCCTTTATACTCCCGTTTACCGCTTACGAAATTGAAATCTGGTATCTGAACTGTCTTCCCATTCAGCAGGTCTGTCATATCTTTATTAAACTGCTCGAGATCAATTGCATTCAGGGCTTCAAAATTATACTCCCCCTTTTCATCCTTTGGCGTTCTCTCCCGATCTACGAAATAGTTATCCACTGCAATCGGATGGGGCTTTAGACCATGCGCCTTCAACTGTATGCTGAGACGATAGGAAAAGGTAGTCTTGCCTGAGGAGGATGGTCCGGCAATCATGATAAATTTCTTGCCCCCCGCTTTCTTAATTGCCTCGGCGATGTCGCTGATCTTCTTCTCCTGTAGTGCTTCTTGAACCAGAATCAAGTCATTCAGCTTTCCTTGGGCTATGACATCATTTAGGGCAGCCACATTAGGAATATCCATCATGTTTGCCCACTCATTGGCTTCCTTTAATGTTTCATAGAGCTTCTGCTGTGGTACAAAACTCTCTACAATCGTAGGATTCTTCTTGTTCGGAAGCAGCAGCAAAACTCCTTCATCATATAGCATCAGATCAAAATAAGGAAGCATACCAGTACTCGGTGGCATATATCCGTAAAAATAATCCTCAAAACCATCCAGACTGTAGATATTCGTCTTTGAAACGCGACGATAGCGAAACAGCTTCTGCTTGTCGTACATCCGATAAAATCGGAATAGCTCAATGGCATCATCTGTTCCGACGCTGCGCTTCATAAACGGAATATCCCTCTGGACAAGTTCTACCATTCTTCGTTTAATCGAAGCAATTCTTTCCTCAGTAATTGGAAACCGTCCGCTATACTCACAGTACAAACCATTGCTTACGGTATATTCTACAGATACCTTCTCTACATTTTCATTACCGAACTCTGCATAAATCGCCTTAAGCATCATGAGAATCATACCTCGTTGATATGTCTTTTGTCCCGCATCCTCCGAAGTAGTCACAAAGTTTATGGTACAATTATCAGTGACACGCTTAAAAAGCTCCCTGAGCTTGTTATTCACAAATGCAAGAATAATCTGACTCCCGTAATTCTTTTGAAAATCCCTGCTGATCTCAAGTAATGTCGTATTTGCAGGATATTCATACTCCTTATCGCCTATCTTCACAATTACATTTGTATTCATGATTACCTCCATTCCGCCACCATACGGTGGCACAAACAATACCTGAAAGAAGTTCAAAATGAAATTCCATAACGAATTCTTGAATTCGTATGATTTCTATTTTGGAGTCCTTAGCTCCTTATCGAAATATTCAAGTCCTCTGTGTATTAATTCTATCTTTTCCATAAAATCCTTTTTGCGGGCAAGTGTATTATCCGTCTGTTCCGCATTCAGACTTCCAAGAACTTCTTCACAAATTCCAAGCTCCCATTGTAGATATTCCTTCAGAACAGGATGCCTCGCATCCAGCAAAAGACGACCATAGTACAACTGTTCTTGCCTTATCAGGGTATAATCCGCCTGATTTTCAATACTTGTCCTCTGTACAGCCTTCATCATCACATAATATTTACCGTCTTCCCTGACCATATTCTCCTTGATAATCAGGAAGCCCGATTGGGTCAGCATTTCACGAACCTTACCTATCTCAGACTGCGGCTGGAGGACTAGCTCCTTGATCTCTTTCAGAATATCCCGCCTTCTATTCAATATCTCTATGGTGAGTGCCCCACCCATACCGCCGATCAGAATTGTGTCTACCTCACCAGGCTTTAGTTTTTCCAATCCGTCCGATTTTCTTACTTCAACTCTGTCATTACAGCCGTATCTCTTGACATTCTCTTTTGCTTTATCGACAGGTCCCTGATTCACATCCATGGCAATCACCTGAGGCGATATTCCACTGTCTGCCAGATAAATTGAGGTGTACGCATGGTCACACCCTACGTCCGCGATTCGATACCCTTGTGTTACTAAGTCTGCTACGGCTTGTAAACGTTTTGAAAGCTGCATTCTTCACTCCATCATTTCCGATTATTTTCCGAGACATGCATCCAGTACAGCCTCTAATTTTCCTGTATTATGTTCTTAATTGTAACATTATTCCCTCATCTTTTCCATAGAATTATTTCCTGTCCGAATGGGATCGCAAGACTTATTTCCCGAAAAGAGAAGGAGAACCGCTTCCCCATCCGGAGAAAAAAGTATTATCTTTTCTCCGCATGAAGGAAGCCGTTCTCCTCTTCCAATAGTATGAGGCGATTCTCGCTTCTTATTCCAAATAATCCTTCAATTTACGACTTCTGCTCGGGTGTCTGAGCTTACGAAGCGCCTTAGCTTCAATCTGACGAATTCGTTCCCTGGTGACGTTGAATTCCTTACCGACTTCCTCCAGCGTGCGCGCTCTTCCATCGTCGAGGCCAAAGCGCAGACGGAGTACCTTCTGTTCTCTCTCAGTCAGTGTTCCAAGGACCTCTACCAGCTGTTCCTTCAATAAGGTAAAGGCTGCGGCATCTGCCGGTACGGGAACATTATCATCCTGAATAAAGTCACCCAGATGGCTGTCCTCCTCTTCACCAATGGGGGTTTCTAACGAAACCGGTTCCTGGGAAATTTTCTGAATTTCTCTTACCCTGTCCACCGGCATATTCATTACTTCTGAGATCTCCTCCGGGGAAGGCTCCCTGCCTAATTCCTGCAGCAGCTGACGCTGGACACGGGTCAATTTATTGATGGTCTCCACCATATGAACCGGGATACGAATTGTTCTTGCCTGGTCTGCAATTGCTCGTGTAATTGCTTGTCTGATCCACCAGGTAGCGTAAGTACTGAACTTGTAACCCTTGCGATAATCAAACTTCTCTACTGCTTTAATCAGACCAAGATTTCCTTCCTGAATCAAATCCAGGAAGAGCATTCCTCTGCCGACATAGCGCTTTGCGATGCTGACAACCAGACGCAGGTTTGCTTCTGCCAAACGTTTTTTGGCATAATCATCGCCATCCTCCATCTTTCTGGCCAGTTCAATCTCTTCATCCGCATTCAACAAAGGTACTTTACCGATTTCCTTCAAATACATTCGAACAGGATCCTCTATACTGATTCCTTCAGGTATGGTTAAATCCAGAGGTTCCAGCTCCTCGTCATCCTCCAGAAGGATATCTTCCTCATCCTCCTCAGAAATGCGAAGAACATCTACATTATGCTTGTCCAGGAAATCATAAATTTTTTCGATACGCTGCGGGTCTAGCTCCATATCTGCAAAAAAGTCATTTACCTCCTGAAATTCCAGGACATTCTTCTTCTTTTCAGCAAAAACTAATAATTCCTTTAACCTCTCAGTAAACTTAACGATACTTTCGTCCATAGATAATCCTTCCTTCTCAAACTCTTTTTATATTTTAACCATCATTTGATGAAATATGCAGTCCGTCAGGATGCCAAAGCCTGCAATACCGCATAAACAGGCTAATTGCTGAAGGTAATGCTACGTTTCTTCAACTCAGTCTTCTCATTGATGATCTTCATCAGCAGTGCAGTATCATTTACCTCTATTGCTTTTTTGCTCTGCATATCCAGACTGTTCTCTTTCAGTCGGAGCACCGTGTCGGTCAAAGCTTTCTGCCATCCGGCCTCATCCATCTCACCCCGTATCCCCGCCGAGAAGAGAGCTGCAACCTCGGACTGCTCCTCCTTGCTTTCGAAGCAATTGATAATTTTTGCCGGATTCACTGTCTGTTCCTTCTCATATTGCCCGAATACCAGCCAGGCTACTTCCTTGTAAATTCCCTCCGTGAAATCCTCCGGCCCTAACAATCCTTTGATCTTCTCAAACAATGAATTATCCTCAATCAGCCAGGTTAACATCAGTTTCTGTGATTTGGATATTCCATCCTCCGGTGCCTTCTTCGCTTTTGCCGCTTCATTTCTGAATTCCTTTGGTTCACCAGCTCCGATCACAATCTGGGAACCGATCTTATTTACCAGTCTCCTCAGCTGTTCAATATCGATCTGATATGCTTTTGCGATCGCTTCTATATAAAAATTACGCTCCAGTTCCTCACCAAAGCCAATCAGTTTTCTTGCTGTTTCATGGAAGAACTTTGTCTTCTGTTCCGGATCTCCCATGTCATATTCCTTCTGCAGAACGTCGATCTCGAAGAAGAAGCTGCTCCTTGCTTCACTGATACGCTTCTGGAATTCTTCTGCTCCCAGAGCTTTGATAAACTCGTCAGGATCCTTATACGGCTTCATATTGATTACCTTGATCGAAAGTCCTGCTTCTTTTAAAATTGGAATTGCGCGTAGCGCAGCCTGCGTTCCGGCCTGATCACTGTCAAAGGTTAAAAGAACCTCATTGGTATAGCGCTTTAAAAGATTGGCATGAAATGTTGTAAATGCTGTTCCCAGCGCAGCCACCGCATTGGTAAAGCCAGCCTGATGCAATGCGATGACGTCCATATATCCCTCGCAAATCAGGAAATAATTCTTTCTTGATGCCTTCGCAAAATTTAATCCGTAAAGATTACGGCTTTTCTCAAAAACTCTGGTCTCTGGTGTATTTAGATACTTTGGTACTTCAGGTCCCGCATTTCCCATAACTCTGCCGCCAAATCCAATTACCCTGTGATTCGCATCCATAATCGGGAACATGACTCTGTCTCTGAATTTATCCCTGCCACCTAACCGTTCATCAATTGAGACAAGGCCTGACTGGGCAAGAAATTCATCCTCATACCCTTGCTTCTTCAGATAGCGATACAAGTCATCACTGAAACGGTTACTGTAACCTAATCCAAAATGCTTGATCGTATCCTCAGTAAGACCTCGCTTCACCAGATACTCATAGGCGGCTTGTCCCTCCTGGTTTTTAAATTGATAATAAAAATAGGTCGCTGCCTGCTTATTGACCTCGAGGAGCCTGCCCTTTAAGTCCGCTTGTCGTTTCTGTTCCTCAGAATACTCCTGTTCGGGAAGAGCTATTCCGGCACGTTCCGCCAAAAAACGCAGCGCTTCCAAAAAAGAGTAATTCTCATATTCCATGATAAAGGTAAATACATTGCCTCCTACTCCGCAACCGAAGCAGTGGTACATCTGCTTGGAAGCGCTGACGGAAAAGGATGGTGTCTTCTCATTGTGGAAAGGGCATAAGCCCATGTGGTTGCTGCCTTTCTTCTGCAGTCTTATGTAGGAGCCGATGACACTTACGATATCATTTCTGCTTCTGATTTCTTCAACCAGCTCGTCCGAATAAAACATAGTGCGCTCCTCCTGTCATAGTTCAAAGATATATATATTATGTCATTGTATTTCCAAGTCATTCCATTTAGCAGTAAAGTTAAAACAATCATAAACCAACACTATCAATATCGATATTATGAATACACTCCAAGCTAATTACCATCAGCACTCCAGGTGTTTTATTAATACACACTCCAAGCCGATTACCATCAACCCTTCAAGGTATTTTATTAATACACACTCCAAGCTGATGGGATCATCAGCTCCTTGAATTTGGTTACCGCATAGCGATCCGTCATTCCGGCGATATAGTCGCACACCGCCCGGTAAGCCGGCTCCTGCCTCTGCTCCATCCTTAGGATGAATTCTTCCGGAAGCTTCTCAAGATTATGCATGTAATATTCAAAAAGCATTTCCAAAAGCCGCTCCGCCTGCTCTTCCTGACTTTTCGCCTTCTTATTCATATATACACTTTCAAACATGAACTCCCGTAGGCTGTGCATCGCAGCCTCGATATTCGGGGACATGATAATATCATTTTTATTTCTGCTGTTCGTTACAATATCGTGGATCAGGGTATCCAGTCTTTTTCCGAGACTGTGCCCGATCACATCGGTAAATTCCTGCGGTATCTCTTCTTCACTGATAATTTGACCGCGAATCGCATCGTCGATATCATGGTTTATATAAGCAATTTTGTCGCACAAACGAACAATCTTGCCTTCGAGAGTAGCGGGCCTGCCCTCCGTCATATGACTCCTGATGCCGTCTCTGACTTCTTTCGCAAGATTCAATCCCCTGCCATGATTCTCTAAAATCTCTACTACACGGATGCTCTGTATATGGTGTTCAAAGCCTACGGGACAAATCCGGTTCAATGCGCGTTCTCCGGCATGGCCGAAAGGTGTATGTCCCAAATCATGACCCAAAGCAATTGCTTCTGTCAAATCTTCATTCAATAGCAGTGCCTTCGCTATTGTCCTGGCAATCTGAGCCACCTCCAGGGTATGGGTAAGTCGGGTTCGGTAATGATCTCCCTCCGGAGCAAGAAACACCTGTGTCTTGTGCTTGAGCCTGCGAAAGGCCTTAGAGTGCAGAATACGATCCCTGTCTCTTTGATAAATGGGGCGGATATCACAGGGCTCTTCGTAACGGTCCCTGCCGAGAGATCGGTCCGAAAATGCAGCGTAAGGACTCAAGATTTCGTGCTCTCTTTCTTCCAGCATTTGTCTGATGTTCAGACTTTGCTCCATGGTATTCCCTCCCTTTCCGTGCTCATACAAACTCATACTACTAATATTCTACAAGGTCTTCCTATTTCCTTTTTTATTTTAAAAAAATTTTTCTTTCTAATCCACTTCACGATAATTCTGGTTTTTCAGGATTATTTTCACTTTCCGGTATTGCTCCAGAAGCATTTCCGGAAAACTCACTATTCTATGCGTATCTCAAAACGAACTTCGTTCGCAATCCGAAGTGCTTTTTTGATATAGATTAGATCATCGTATTGATCGATAATCGAGTAGGAGGCGGTGACTAACCGCCGTCCTCTCACAGCACCGTGCGTACCGTTCGGTACACGGCGCTTTCAATAGTTGACGTGCACTGACTGATATGCAATGGCTAAGTCATAGAAGCCA
>JAEZOB010000079.1 GCA_023414355.1 Bacillota bacterium
CTAATCATTGATAAGCGGATTACCTCGCGTACTTATGTACGCTCGGTCGCTTGCGCTTATCCATGTCTGTCATGTCGATTTCCCGAGCAAGCTCGGAAATCGCCCTAACATCCATGTACTAATCCGCTTATCTCGTAAATTGTCTTAACTGTTTTAAATTTCCTCCGTTGAAGAGGCGGATGTCCTTGATGTTGTATTTCATCATTGCAAGGCGTGTCATGCCGAGGCCGAAAGCAAAGCCGGTGTATTTGTCAGGATCGATACCACCAAGGCGAAGTACGTTCGGGTGGATCATTCCACAGGGCAGTAGCTCCAACCAGCCTGACTGCTTACAGGTAGGACAGCCGGTACCGCCACAGATAGCGCAATTGATATCAAGCTCAAAGCCCGGCTCCACAAAGGGAAAGAAGCCCGGACGAAGACGGATCTTCACTTCTCTCTGGAACACCTCGGATAAAAGCACCTTCATGAAATAAATCAGGTTGGAGATGGAGATATCCTCACCGATCATCATTCCTTCCATCTGGAAGAAGGTATTCTCATGGCTGGCATCGATGTTCTCATTACGGAAGCAACGACCGGGGAATAAAACCTTGAGATGTTCGCCTGGCTTCGGCGCACCGTATTTTTTCATAATTGCATTTTGTGCTGCCGAGGTATGGGTCTTCAGAAGCTGTCCGTTGTCCAGATAATATGTGTCTGTCATGTCTCTGGCAGGGTGGTTCTTCGGAATATTTACACCCTCGAAATTATTGAATTCTGTCTGTATCTCCAATCCATCTTCGATGATGAAGCCCATGGTCTTAAAAATATCCTCAATCTGGGTCTGCACAATTGTAATCGGATGCATTGACCCGACCGGTTTGTCAGAAGGAATGGAGAAGTCGTAGCGTTCAGCCTGCTCGATTTCCCTTAAATATTCTCTTTCCTCCATCTTCTTCTGGTAATCCACTATGGCCTGCTCGATCTCATCCTTCAGCATGTTCACCTGCATACCTGCCATCTTTTTTGCCTCTGCATCCAGGTTACGAAGATCCTTCAATGCTTCGGTAACCAAGCCCTTTTTTCCAAGGAAGGATACTCGGATTTTTTCCAACTCCTCCTTTAGATTGGCTGCATTTAGCTCAGATGCAAACTGTTCCTTAATTCGTTCCAGATTCTCTAACATATTCATTCCTCCTATTTGAAATTTTCCTGTATCGACTGCGTGATTATTTGGAAATAAAAAAAGCTCCCGTCCTCCAAAAAAGGGACGAAAGCATCGTGGTACCACCCAGGTTTGAGCCTATAAATAGGCTCCTCAACAGTCATAACGGAACTGCTCCGGCTTTTCTTTTATCAGATCTTATCGAATCAAGCTTCTCTTCCCCTGTGGTCTGATATCTTAAAAGCAACTCCGGTGCCGAACTTCGAGACATATCCGAACCCTGAACTCACTCTCAGCCGGTGGCAAGCTCTCTCTGGCGGGAAAATATATCCTACTGCATTCACCTTCATAGTTATTATCATTTCACTAATCTTAATCGACTTTTTTCATATTGTCAAGAATTTGTTATATATTTCGTTCTTTGAATTTGTTATATACTTCATTCGTCTATTTTTTATTTCTGTTCATAGGAATATCCGTCCCGTGAAATCTGTCTCTGTATTGTAAAATTCGCTGTAATATCCATAATTCGAGTTGATAAGTTTAGTAATGATTAACTTTGACTTTTGATTTAGGTTATTATATGCTGAAATAAATGTTTTAGTACGCATAATCATATGCGCTATACATAAGGAGAATACAATGGACAAAAAAATACTATTTTTTGACATCGACGGGACCATCTTAAGCCACAGAACCTATACCATTTCCGAGAGTACAAAGAATGCAATTCAAAAAGCACAGGCCAATGGGCATCTTGCTTTTATTAATACAGGAAGAGTCATTTCTGCTATCCCTCAGGAAATCAGAGAGCTTGGCTTCGATGGTTTTGTGTGTGGCTGCGGAACCTATATATCGTATCATGACCAGGTTCTTTTACAGAATTTTATTCCGGAGGAGCTTACCAGAAAGCTGATTAAGGATTTTCGTGCACTGGGAATCGATGCTGTCCTGGAAGGATCCGATGCTATTTATTATGATGAAGAAGCTACCAATCCCATTATTAAGGGTGTACGCGAATATCATGATGAGAATGGCTTTCCGACCGGAAGCTGGGATGATCATACGATTGTGATCGATAAATTTTGTATCTGGTCCTCCTCAGAGACTGCAAATAAGGTATTTATGGAAAAGTATGCTTCTCATTTTGATTTCATCGATCGCAATCACAATCTGTATGAAATTGTGCCAAAGGGTTACTCCAAAGCAAGCGGGATGCAGTTTTTGATCAATCATCTGAATCTTCCACATGAGAGCACCTTTGCCTTCGGCGACGGCGAAAATGACCTGCCGATGCTGCAATATGCCAACCAAACCATCGCCATGGGAAATGCTCCTGAAGCTATTAAGGATATCGTAAGCTTTGTAACTCTGGATGTGGATGAAGGCGGCATCCAACATGCATTGGAGTATTATGGTTTGATCTAGAACTCCTTGTAATATGGTATCAATTATGTTAGAATTATCAGCGGGTAAGATGATCAGCTTAATGAACAGCCGGTAAGATTACCGGCTGATTTTTTCGCAAACTATAAAGGAGTGTTGATGATGCCAAACTACGACGTCATAATCATAGGAGCCGGACCTTCCGGTATTTTTTGTGCTTATGAATTAATCAAGGAAAATAAAGATCTAAAAATTTTGATGGTGGAAAAAGGTCGTCCCATCGAGAAAAGAATGTGTCCCAAGAGAACCACGAAGCATTGTATCGGTTGCCAGCCCTGCGCCATCACCACAGGCTTTGCCGGAGCGGGAGCATTTTCCGACGGAAAGCTCTCCCTTTCTCCCGATGTCGGTGGTAATCTCCCTGATATTCTGGGTTACGATAAGGCCATGGAGCTAATCAAGGAATCGGATGACATCTACTTAAAATTCGGTGCTGATACCAATGTCTACGGAGTTGATAAGGAAGCGGAGATCCGTGAAATCAGAAGGCGCGCGATTAATGCAAATCTAAAGCTCATCGAATGCCCCATCCGTCATCTCGGTACGGAAGAGGGTTACAAAATTTATACCCGTCTGCAGGAGCATCTGCTGGAGTGTGGTGTAGAAATGATTTTTAATACGATGGTAATGGATATTGTCATTGAAGACAAAAAAGCAAAAGGCATCCTAACCTCCAAGGGCGACACCTATTATGCCGACGAGATCGTATCTGCAATTGGCCGTGAAGGCTCCGATTGGTTTAATCAGATCTGTAAGGAACACGGTATCGAGACAAAGGTCGGAACTGTTGATATCGGTGTCAGAGTCGAGGTTCGTGATGAGGTCATGGAATTCCTGAATAAGAACCTTTATGAAGCAAAACTGGTTTATTATACTCCTACCTTCGACGATAAGGTACGTACCTTCTGTACAAACCCCTCCGGTGAGGTAGCGACAGAATATTATGAGAATAATCTGGCTGTTGTCAACGGACATGCCTATAAATCCAAAGAGTACAAGACCAATAACACCAATTTTGCAATTCTGGTGTCTAAGAACTTTACGAAACCTTTCAAAACTCCGATCGAGTATGGCAAGCATATCGCTCAGTTAAGCAATATGCTCTGCGGCGGCAGAATCCTGGTACAGACCTTCGGAGATTTCCAGAGAGGCAGAAGAACCACGGAAGAACGTCTTTGCAGAAACAATCTGATTCCCACCTTAAAGGATGCCATCCCCGGTGATTTGTCGCTGGTATTTCCTCACAGAATTATGGTGGATATCAAGGAAATGATTCTGGCTCTCGATAAGGTCACACCCGGTATTGCCAGTGACGAGACACTTCTATATGGGGTAGAGGTAAAATTCTATTCCAATAAGGTTGTGGTAAATACTGATTTTGAGACCAGTGTTGAAGGTCTCCGTGCCATCGGTGATGGCGCCGCAGTGACCAGGGGCTTACAGCAGGCTTCTGCCAACGGCATCAGTGTAGCCCGAAGCATACTTGCTAAGATGTCAAAACAGTAATTTCCTATCGCTGCTTTTTAAAGGATATTAGAATAATTAAATGAAGTGCAAAGAGAGTGCTATCAGATCAGATTCTTCCGGTCGGACGCACTCTCTTATCAATTCAATATTTTACTAGTCCTTTGATACGGATCACAATTTATTTATGCCCTAGATAAATCTATTCGCATGTAATCAATTATTTTCCATCCCTCTTCAACAATGCTTCTATTTTAAGGGCATCCAGCTTCGTATCAGCAGATATAAATTCCGGTATATGATATTCCAGTTCGTAGCTTGCCGGATCTCCGCAGTAGGCCAGTGGATGGAAGGTGTCTTGAGGTTTTAAGATTTTTGCTACTTCACCACGAACCTTCTCCGGAAAAAATACTGCCATCTGAGCTGTCTCAATCGCTCCTGCATGATAATCGGGCTGATATCGGTCTTCTCTCATTTGCGGAAAAATAATATCATTCTCCACTTCAATTCCCAATTCCCACATAAAATAAACCCTGATATCTGACATCTGATTAGCCTCTGCAATTGCACTCTTAATCATATCGATATGCGTTGGGTCACCATGTGCATTTTGAACAAACACTCTTCGGAATCCCCAACTCTTCAACGAATGAAGAATATCCACAAGAAGGCTTTTCATCGTCTCCGGCCGTACCGAAAAGGTGCCTGCATAACTGCACACATCCTTGCTGATACCCCAATAAAAAGGTGGCGCGATCATAGCCTCTATCTCTCTTTCTTCAAGTTCTTGCTTCAAATACCTACAATTCAAAGTGCTGATGTAAAAATCTGCCGACAAATCCAGATGAGGTCCATGACCCTCCACAATTCCGATCGGAAGCAGTACGACGGCCTTTCGATCAGCTCCCGCCTGTACCTCCTGCCAGGTCATCTCAACCATGGTATCTTCGAATACTGAGAAATTCTTTTGTGCACTGTACTCCAACTTTCTTCCCTTCATCCCTTGTCCCCCTCCCGACCGAGTTTTTTGAATAACATCTATTTCGCTTCTCTCTGTGTATACCACTAAATAGCTTGAATATTAGAGCAAACTCGGTTATTCCTGCTTAAATCCACTTGTTATTATCATAAATTATAAGTCATTACCAGTCTACCCCTTTTATCCTTCAGAATCAAATAAAATCCGGGAAACCACCTTGCATTTCACCTACCTTAAGAGGTATCGGAAATTGCAGGAAAGTCTTCCGGATCTTTATCTTATCTTACGTAAACTTATGCAGATGATTACTCTAGCGCACTGTTTCCTTTCTCACCTGTTCTAATTCTAATCGCTTCTTCCACATTGTAAATGAATATCTTGCCATCTCCGATTTCCCCGGTACGAGCGTTATCATAGATAATCTTCACAATCTCAGTCACGTCTTCATCCATTACGATTAAATCAATCTCTATCTTGGGAATTAAATCCGTACTGAATTTTTCACCTCTCCATGCTTGGACAATGCCCTTCTGGGTTCCCTGACCCATTACATCTGTAATGATAATTCCACGGTAACATTTCGTCTTCTCTAAACCCGCTCTGACATCAGCCAGTTTATCAGGCTGTATAATTGCCTTAATATGTTTCATTAAAGTTATCCTCCTTATATAGTTTAAGGTACCAAAAGCACTTTCTTTACTTTCCGATCAGACTATAATTCATAGTGAACAATCATTAATTAGTAGTATTGTGTACTCAGAAATGTCTATCTTTCCTTTTATTACCTTAATCTTATTGATAATTTCCTAAAAATTAATATATCTTCCTCTCCTTCTCATCTGCATGAATATCCTTCACCAGCATGGTATAAGATTGCTTTCTGGCAGGAAATTCAGGATATGCCTGATTACCATGCTCATGAATATCCAAACCTTCGATTTCTTCACGTACCGATACCCGGAGTCCAATTGTTTTCTTAATTAAGAACCACACGATCACAGAAGATCCAAAAGTAAATGCACCTACTGCAAGAACACCTACCGCCTGAATACCTAATAGCTTAAAGCCTCCTCCATAAAATAACCCATTGCCCGTTGCAACTCCAGTGATACCATCCTCCGCGAACAACCCAACTGCCAAAGTACCGAAAATACCATTGAACAGGTGAACTGCCAATGCACCAACCGGATCATCCAGTTTTAACTTATCAAACAGTATTACAGCAAATACTACAAGAATTCCTGCAATTGCACCTATGATTATGGAACTGGTTACACTAACAAAAGCACAACTGCCTGTAATGGCAACCAGACCAGCCAGGCAACCATTGATTGTCATACCAAGATCCGGTTTTCCGATGATAATCCAAGAGGTTGCAGTAGAAGTTAATACTGCTACAATTGCTGCCGTATTCGTAGTCATAAGAATATGGGAAATAGCTACCGGATCTGCTGCCATGGTTGAACCAGGATTGAATCCGAACCACCCTAACCAAAGAACAAATAAACCAATGACTGCCAAACTCATATTATGGCCGGGAATAGGATTCATCTTTCCATCCTTAGTGTATTTGCCTACTCTGGGTCCTAAAATAATTACTCCTGCCAATGCACCCCAACCTCCTACAGAGTGGACTACTGTATCACCTGCAAAATCAAAAAAGCCCATCTCTGCCAAGAAGCCGCCACCCCAAATCCAATGTCCGATAATCGGGTAAATTACTAAGGTAAGAATAAAGGAGAAAACTATAAAGGAGATATACTTAATACGCTCAGCAACTGCACCAGATACGATGGTAGCAGCTGTTCCACAGAACACAAGCTGAAAGAAAAATTTGGCGTATAAAGGAATTCCAGTCCAGGATAATGCAGAATAGACACCTTCATAAGCTTCATTAGTAGCAGGCGAAGTATCGGTGCCGGTCAACATAAATAAACCGCTCAACCCGATAAACCCATTCCCATCCCCAAACATAAATCCAAATCCCAGCAATAGGAATCCCAGAGAGGATACCGCGAATACAATGAGATTCTTTGATAAAATGTTTACTGCATTTTTCGACCTTGCAAATCCGGTTTCAACACATGCAAAACCCAAGTTCATAAAAAATACCAACATTCCTGCCAGTAGGACCCATAAGGTGTCCAAGGTTACTTTCATATCCATAGATGATACCTCCTAAAATTTTTTATAATGAAAATCCCGTATAACACGTGCTCTTAACCATTAATCCATAAAAAAAGAAGTCAAAGCAAAAACACTTTGACTTCTTTGTCTTAAATAAAAAAGTCAAAACAGAATTACTGTTTTGACCTATTTGTCATAAACGATAAAAGTCAAAGCAGGTAATTTGCTTTGACTTCGTTGTCGTTGCTATTAAATTTATAAACGTGAGTCTATCACTTTTATTTAAAATATACAATAGTAAAATTCAACAATTCTAATTAGTAATTTTCATCATTTTTTCAGATGATTTGTATCTTTGAATCCTATGCTATCAACATATGACTTTAACGCCACATTGTGTTTGAGTAATTAATAATCAGACTTCAACAAAAGTATACTCACGATTATCTCGTAAACAACAGAAAGAATGCCCCTTAGTCAACATATCCTAAGGGGCATTCTTTAGCTCATCTGTTTAAGTTGTAATAAAGAATCTATGATCTGATTTATTCTTCTCCCTGAAGAGCATCATATCCAGTCTCGCCGGTTCTGACCTTAACAACATCTTCGACGTCATAAACAAAGATTTTTCCATCACCGATATTCCCGGTATATAATGCCTTTCGTGCTTCGTCAATCACAAGACTGACAGGTACCTTGCTGACAACAATTTCAACCTGCACTTTCGGTAAAAGATTCATTTCCATCGGCACACCACGATAGAATTCTGTCGAACCCTTCTGGACACCACAACCTAGTACATTTGTAACTGTCATTCCTGTCACCTCGATCGCATTCATTGCAACTTTTAAAGCTTCAAATTTACTCTGTTTTGTGATAATCTCTATCTTCGTAATCTTAGGAGCTTCTTTTCCATCCTGTTCCTTAGTAATACGTGTCACCGGTACAGACTCGGATAAGGATTTGCTGCCAGTCACAGCAGCTCCCTGAATTCCCGCTGATAATTCTACATGCGGCATGAAGTCGGCATATGCACTTGCTAAGCCATGTTCGTGAATATCGAGGCCGGCAATTTCTTCTTCAGTTGTAACCCTGAGCCCAATCGTATGTTTGATAATAAAGAACGTGATTGTGATTGCTACAGTAACCCAGGCCGCTACAGAAGCTACACCAATTACCTGTGTTAGCAGGAACGAAGCTCCACCGCCATAGAACAATCCGTCCTCGACTGCAAAGAGACCAGTCAGAATAGTACCTAAGGCTCCACAGATTCCATGAACACCGATCGCACCCACAGGATCGTCAATTTTTACAACCTTATCAATGAACTCAATTCCAAATACCACTGCAAAGCCTGCGATGATACCTATAATAGCAGCACCAAAAGGACTGACAAGGTCACAGCCTGCGGTAATTGCTACCAGACCTGCCAAGGATCCATTCAAGGTCATGGATACATCCGGCTTCTTATATTTAATCCAGGTAATCAACATTACCGTGATACTAGCCACTGCTGCTGCCATATTGGTTGTAACAAAGATATTTCCCATGGAAGCCAGAACATCGTCTCCTGTTGCAGACACGGTTGAACCTCCGTTGAAACCAAACCAGCAGAACCAAAGAATGAATACACCCAATGCTCCAAGAGTAAGACTGTGACCGGGGATTGCTTTCGGTTTTCCATTCTTATCATATTTTCCAATACGTGGACCTAAGAATTTAGCACCGATTAATGCTGAAACGCCGCCAACCATATGAACTGCTGTCGAGCCAGCGAAATCATGAAAACCCAGATCGGCAAGCCAGCCACCGCCCCAGATCCAATGTCCTGAAACCGGATAAATAATTGCACTGATTACCATACTGTAAATACAATATGATGAAAATTTTGTCCTCTCTGCCATCGCTCCTGATACAATCGTAGCTGCGGTAGCACAGAATACTGTCTGGAAGATCAGAAATGCCATCAGCGGTACGCCGGAAGGTAAGATAGCGGAATAATCTCCTTTGGCCATCGGATCAAAGCTACCGAATAAAGCACCGCTTCCTCCAAACATAATACCAAAACCTAATAACCAATAAATAGGTGTTCCGAGAGAAAAATCCATTAGGTTTTTCATAATAATGTTACCTGCATTTTTAGCTCTTGTAAAACCTGTTTCCACCATTGCAAATCCTGCTTGCATAAAGAATACCAAGGCGGCTGCTACTAAAACCCAAATCGTGTTTGCTGATGAATACATACATTGTCCTCCTGATTTTAAAATTATTTATATTATGGGGTACCCCTTAATTTCTCTTTGTTACGTTTATCTATCAACTTTCCAGTTAAATATGAAATGATTTTTATATAAATCCAGTTTAAAAATCGATACTTGAATACATCCCGCTATACCAGAACTTAGAATGATGGAACCAATCACCAATCCGGTCACGTACCAATTTAATGATTCCAATCTGATATGCTCCGATAAGCAGAAGCCAATGGTAAACAAACCTGAAAATATTACAAAAAACACAATACTATATAGAACTTTTATTATCGTCCTTTTATGCTTTTCTTCAACCATTTTTGACTTCAGATTTTCCATGTCAGCCCTCCAGAATTTTTGATTATCATCCTAATCTCTGATTTTCTAAATGAGATAAACAGTCAAAAGATAACATTTAGATAACAATGTCACAAATTAAAAGCCAAAGCAATGAGGCATACTTTGACTTCTTTGTCATAATATAAGAGGTCAAAGTATTAAATCATACTCTGACCTCATTGTCGTAATATAAAAGGTCAAAGTATTAAATCATACTCTGACCTCATTGTCGTAAACAAAAAAGTCAAAGCAATAAACATACTTTGACCTCATTGTCGTAAACAAAAAAGTCAAAGCAAATAATTTACTTTGACTTCATTGTCGTCGTTATTAAATTTATAAACGAGAGTGTATCACAGTCTATTTCAAAATGCAATAGTTATTTTAAAATATTTTTCTATCATTATTTTAAGTGCCCCGTAAATATTAACATAATTTATTTTATACTCATAACATATGCCCTTGTTAAGGTTACGTTCTTAATATTTTAATGTATCAGCATCGCATCGCCAAAACTGAAGAAACGATAGCGCTCCTGTACTGCAATGTCATACGCATTCATAATATGCTCGCGCCCTGCCAGTGCAGACACCAGCATCATCAAGGTAGATTCTGGAAGATGGAAGTTCGTAATCAAGGCATCCAACACTTTAAAGCGGTAGCCGGGATAAATAAAGATGGATGTGTCACCGCTGCCTGCATGAACCTCACCGTTTTCATCCGCTGCCGATTCTATGGTTCTGCAACTGGTGGTTCCCACACAGATCACACGACCTCCCCTTTTCTTTGTGTCATTGATGATCGCTGCCGCTTCCTGGGTAACCTGATAGAATTCAGAATGCATATGATGCTCCAATACATTTTCTACCTTCACGGGACGAAAGGTTCCAAGTCCCACATGCAATGTAACATTCGCAATCGGTATTCCCATCTCTTCGATCTCTGTCAGCAGCTCTTTGGTGAAATGTAATCCTGCGGTAGGTGCTGCTGCAGAGCCTTCCAGCTTGGCGTAGACCGTCTGATACCGGTTCTTATCTGCCAATTCATGAGTAATATAGGGCGGGAGTGGCATCTGTCCGAGCTGATCCAATATTTCTTCAAAAATTCCCCGATAGGAGAACTTCACAAGACGATTCCCTTCCTCCAGAATATCTATAATCTCGCCGGTCAGAAGGCCCTCACCAAAGCTGATTCTCGTACCCGGTTTTGCCTTCTTTCCCGGCTTCACCAGAGTCTCCCAGATGTCATTTTCTCTTCGTTTTAATAATAACAGTTCTATTCTCGCTCCGGGTGTTAAAGATCTTTCTTCCTCTGACTTGTTGCCGCCTTCTGCTGTTTCTGTATCGTGAAGCTTCTCACCGATCAGACGTGCCGGAATAACCTTCGTGTTGTTCACCACAAGGCAGTCGTTGGGATGCAGATACTGAGTTATCTGACGGAATATTTTATGCTCTATCGCACCGGTTTCCTTGTCTAGCACCAATAATCTGGAGCCGGAACGGTCCTCCAGGGGATCCTGTGCAATTAATTCTTCGGGTAAATCATAATAAAAATCCTGTGTTTTCAAAATAGCCTCCATCTGTAAAATGATACGAAGAAGATTATACAACCAATATGGTTAAAAATCCATCTTTTATTTCAATCCGATGTTATTTCAGTCTTGTGTTTTATTCCGGCCATATACTTATTTTAGTCTTGTGCTTATTTTGGCCTTGTACTTATTCCAGTCTTGTGCTTATTTCGGCTTTGTACTTATTTCGCCCTTGTGCTTATTTCGGCCTTGTACTTATTTCGCCCTTGTACTTATTTCAGTCTTGTACTTATTTCAGCATTACATGATAATTTAAAATCCCCAGCCAATGACCTCAGCTAAGCATCTGTAATTCACCCCACTGGTGATAAGCATTTTCGAGCTCCGCCTCTAGCTTCACCCTTTCTTCATAAAGTTCATTTAGCCGTAAGCTATCGGAGCTATAGCGCTCGATGTTCACTCGCAGCACTTCAAGCTTCCCTTCAGTGTCTTCTATCAGCTTTTCGAAGCGTTCGATATGATAAGTGTTTTTCTTCTTATCAATGCTGCTGGCTTGATTTTCTTGAATCTTCTCCGGAAGACTTGTTGAAGTCTTAACCTGATTTTGTTGTGAAGGTCCTTTCTGTGAAGGTCTTTCATCTGCAGTCTTTGCTTGTGTTTTTATCTGCAGCTGATCACCCTTCTGCTCGGATGAATTGCGTCTCTCCAGCAGCTTCTTATGCTCTATCTGATAATATTCATAATCACCGTCATAAACTGTAACAGAATTGTCCTCTATGGCAATGATTTTATCAGCCAGCTTCGAGATAAAATATCTGTCATGAGATACCATAAGCAGCGTTCCTTCAAATTCGGAAAGTGTCTCCTCCAGTACCTCTCTGGAGTCTACATCCAGGTGATTGGTCGGCTCATCCAGGATCAGAAAATTCACTCCGGTAAAGGTCAGGGAGCATAACCTGAGTCTGCTCTTCTCTCCGCCTGAAAGGAATTTAATCTTTTTATTTACATCCTCATTACAGAACAATACCTTAGCCAGCTGTGCTCTGGCAGCTCCTCCTGACAGGTTGTGTAGTCGTGAAAAATACTCCAATACAGTCTGCTCTTCATCAGGATAGATTACCTGCTGCGGCAGATAGCCAATGACTACCTGTGCACCAAGTCTGATACTGCCCTCCTCCGCTTCCAAGGCACCGAGAATCAGCCTCAGGAGGGTAGATTTTCCGCTTCCGTTTTCTCCGATAATACAGGCACTATCCTGATACAGCAATTGGAAATTGACATCGGAGAGTAGCTTGAGGCCATCAAAGCCCTTACATAAATCCTTTACCTCCAACACCATTTTACCTGACCGTCCTACCATATTCTGATTTAGACGAATCTTACGCTGCTCAAATATTGGTCGCTTCTGAACTTCGATTTTCTCAAGCCTTTTTTCCAGCTCCTTCGCACGTTTGAACATCTTTTCACTATCACGCATTACACCCCAAATTCTATAACGCTCAATCTGATTCTCCATGCGTTCTATCTTCTTTTGTTGATTCTCATAATTTTTCAGATCGATCAGGAACCTTCGCTCCTTTTCCACCACGTAAAAACTGTAATTACCCAGATATGCTTCGATATGGTCACCAAAGAGCTCGATTATCCTACCTACCACACTATCAAGGAAATATCTATCGTGGGAGATGATCAATACTGCTCCCTTATACTCCTTTAAAAACCCCTCCAGCCACTCAATCGTCACCAGATCCAGATGATTGGTGGGCTCATCCAGAAGCAGAATATCCGGCTCCTCTAACAAAATTTTTGCCAGAATAACCCTCGTCTTTTCACCCCCGCTCAGTTTATCAAAGGGGAGTTTCCTCATTTGCTGGTCAATCATCAACCCCGAAGTAATCTTATCCAGCTTTGTCTCAGTCTCATAGCCGTGCAGAAATTCAAACTGTTCACTCAGTTTTGCATATTGATCGACAGTCCTATCCAGCTCATCACCGGTGAGGTATGTCATCTTCTCTTCCAACTCCTCCATCTGCAGCTTCAGCAGGGAAACCTGTTCAAAAGCCATTCTTAATACATCCATCACACTGAAGGTTTCCTCATACACCGGAATCTGATCCAGATATCCGATTCGATTACCCTTTCGCAGACTAATTTCACCAATCTGATACTCTTCCTTCCCCATCAAAATCTTCATGATTGTTGTTTTACCGCTTCCATTTTGACCGATCAGACCAATTCGTTCTCCGGTCTTGACCTCAAATGATATATTTTCAAATAATTTATTCGCTCCATAGAACTTAGCCAGTCCGTTTACACTTAACTCTATCATAAAAAACCTCCAATTTATCTAATATCACCATCTGTTCTTCGCCCGCCCGCCTAAAGTGGTCCAACTCTCTACAGGACATAAAAAAACCCAAAGCCAATAAGCCTTGGGTTTCAAATATCAGTAGGTTTCTGATTGTTCTGAAGGATCCAGCTAACTTATAGGATTTTGCCTGAAGCTATGAAATTTGGACGCACTTATCCCGTTAACCGGTAAAATTGCTGTCATAATAGCTTCAAATCTGATCCATCTAAGTGTTGTGTACATTGTTTCCTCCAGAATAACTTTCATATAATAATCTAAGTGTATTACTTCTATGCCACATAGTATGATAAAAAGGAGATTTTGTCAAGGGAAATATTAGTTTCCCAATTAATCAAAATATACAGTTTTACCTGTACGGGCAGATTCATAAATGGCTTCCAGAATTCTGGTGACCGCAATTGCCTGCTCCGGCTTCACCATCAAGGGCTTGCCTTCAGTAATTGCTTCATAGAAGACCTTCTGCTCAATATCAGGAGCTTCCTCGCTGACACCTGTGAAGAAAGCAACACCACCAGACCTTAAATCAGGCTTCTCTACCAGCTGCTTGTTATACTGAACACGGTTAAGACGAAGACCATCCTTCATATCTGCTCCGGCCTTTGTTCCGCATAAGCTGGTCTTTGCTTCATCAACCTCCAGTGTATTCAATGCCCAGGAGGATTCCAGATGGATGGTAGCACCATTCTTCATTTTCACAAAACCGAACGCTGAGTCTTCTACTGTGAATTCCTTCGGATCCCATTCGCCAAAAGCATTGCCCTGCTCCTTCTGCTCTGCAAGCTTACGATATACAGAACCTGTGACAGATTCCGGCTCGTAGTTGTCCATCATCCAAAGGGTTAAGTCAAGTGCATGGGTTCCGATATCGATTAAGGGACCGCCACCCTGCTCTTCTTCATTTAAAAATACGCCCCAGGTCGGAACAGCACGTCTTCTGACCGCATGCGCACGGGCATAATATATCTCACCAAGATCTCCATTCTCACAAGCTCTCTTCAGATATAAAGAATCCTGACGATATCGGTTTTGATATCCGATTGTAAGAAGCTTTCCTGTCTCCTTAGCCGTCTCCAGCATCAGCTTTGCATCTGCATAGGATTTTGCCATAGGCTTCTCACACATAACATGTTTTCCGGCCTTCATAGCTGCGACAGAAATCGCAGAATGGGACTTGTTCGGAGTGAGTACATAAACAGCCTCAATATCCTTTTCCTTTACCAACTCAGTATAATCAGTATATACACGGGCATCCTCCGTACCAAATTTTTCTTTCGCAGCATCGGCTTTCGCCTTATCAATATCGCAGAATGCGATAATCTCATAATTTCCATTCTTCTGGATTGCGGGCAGATGCTTCTGATTCGCAATACCGCCACATCCAACAATGCCTACTTTAACCTTTCTCATTTATAAATCCTCCATGTTTATTATTGGTATAAATTAATCTATAAGAAGTTTGTGCCGAGGAAGACGCAGGCACAAACTTTGAAGAGTGAAGATGCTTCTTCTTCACTTTACCATCCCAGACCCTTTAAGTACTCTCGGCTGATACGTGCATCTTCCATCGCTGTTTTTTGATTATGACTGTCTTGCTCCACAACCACCCATTTACTCTCGCCATTCACTGCCTGCTTTAATATTGACGGTATATCCTGAACTCCATGTCCTACTGCGCTAAATACTACCGGGTTGGTACTGACGTAATCTTTCAGATGAACCACCGGCAATCTTCCTGCATATTTCTTCATATAAGCAGCAGGATCTTCACCGGCAACCTTGGTCCAACAGGTATCCAGCTCTACCTGAAGCTGACTCTTGGAAAATGACTGATATAAAGCATCCAGCACATACCTGCCCTCTGTTGTCTTCAGGAATTCGAAATCATGATTGTGATAAAGCAATGTGATTCCTTCCTTCTGACATGCTTCTGCGATAGCAGGAATATTCTTCAAGAATTCCTCATAAGATTTTGAACCGTAACGATCCTGTTCCAACAGGTATGGAATAGCGATAAAGCTACAACCAATGACAGCATATTTGTGTATCGTTTTCTCGATATCTTCCATGATCTCCTGGTAAGCCACATGAGCTGACATCGGTATCAGTCCGACATTTTTTAAAATATCACGAATTTCCTCCGGAGTATGTCCATATAACCCCGCAAGCTCCACACCGTCATACCCCATATTCTTCACTTCCTGCACGGTTTTTGCGAAGTCCTGCTGAGCCTCTTCACGTATGGAATAAAGCTGTAATGCAACCGGTAAAGTCTTCATAATAATACCCCCTTTTCAAATTCAATTCCCTTCTCAAATTCAGTTCCCTTCCCAAAGCTTTCTTCGAAAACGGAAATATTATCGCTTTCCTATCTGTAATTACTCAAAATCAATAACCTTCTTTTTCTCTGAGGACTCGAAAATCGCTTCCATCAGCTTCATGACTCTCATAACCTCAGGAAGTTTTATTTTCTGCTCTTCTTCTCCCGCAATCGCCTTCATGACATTACGGTAAAAATCTCTGATATCGCTTTTCACAATCGGAAGTTCTTCCGTACTGATCGTATCCTCGCGACGCGGTGCCATTGTTTTCGTCAGACCTGCTGCCGTGCGGACAGGAACCACATCCTTCTCATCCTTCCCCGCAGCATGGACGATTCTACCCTTCATATCCCAATCCTCTATGATTGCAGTACCGTTCTGACCGATCATATACCATCTGGGAAGTGAGATAAAGTTGCTTGTACCTACCTCCACCAAAGCCTCAACACCGTTATCAAAGCTCATATGAGCTGTAAAGCCGTCATCCACCATAGTATTAGTAATATTAGTCACATTGGCGTAAACTCTTTTCAGCTTGGCATTTCCCATCATCTGAAGCAACTGATCGAGAAGATGAACACCCCAATCCAGGATCATGCCACCTCCGTGCTCCTTCTCCTGACGCCAGTCACCGGGAATACCTCTGGAACCATGAACTCTGGATTCAACCCGAAATACCTCACCCAGAGTACCTTCCTCATATATTTTTTTCATCGTCAGGAAGTCCTCATCCCAACGACGATTTTGATGTACTGTAAACAGCTTGCCGGTCTCACGAGAAACATCTATCATATCCTGTAAGTCCTTGGAATTCATCGTGACCGGCTTCTCGCTTACAACATTCTTTCCAGCACGCATCGCTGAAATAGCAATTGATTTATGCAAATCATTCGGGGTTGCAACAAGAACAATATCAATTCTGTCATCATTTAAAAGCTCTTCGAGGCTGCCATAGCTGTATACACCAACCTCTTCGGCATAATTCTTCCGTTCCTCTGCTATATCAAAAATGCCTGCAACCTTTAATCCTTCAATCGTATCGATCGTTTCCCGGTGCCAATTGCCCATTCCGCCAAAACCAACGATACCAAGCATATAATTTTGTTGTTCCATAGTAATCTCCATTCTTACGAAGTTATGCCCAGAACATAACTCCTTTCTCTTCGAAAATCAAAACATCCTTCAAGAAGTTGATCGCCTTGGTCAATCCTTCCTGGCCTGACATCAGGCTATCCTCATGTTCTATGCTAAGCACATGATCATATCCTGCCATACGAAGCTCGGATACCATAGCCTTCCAGTAATCAGCAGAATTACCGTACCCTACTGCTCTGAAGATCCAGGAACGTGTCGACTCATTGCCGTAATGACCGGTATCAAGGACACCATTGAGTGCAGTATTATATTTATCAACCTTGGTATCCTTCGCATGGAAGTGGAAAATCGCATTTTCCTTACCAAGCTCTCTGATACATAAGCAAGGATCCATACCTTGCCAGATTAAATGGCTGGGATCAAAGTTCGCACCGATTTCAGGACCTACTGCTGCGCGAAGCTTAAGCAGCGTACTGGTGTTATATACACAGAAACCGGGGTGAAGCTCAAGAGCAATCTTGTCCACACCATGCTCCTTCGCAAAGGCTACTTTCTTCTTCCAGTAAGGAATCAGGACCTCATTCCACTGATACTCCAGTATCCTTGCATAATCCTCAGGCCAGGAACAGGTTACCCAGTTAGGCACTGTTTCCTTCGGTCCGCCTCCCGGGCAACCGGAGAAGGTATTGATAATGCTGATTCCAAGCTTTTCAGCAAGAAGGATTGCCTTTGTAAAATCCTCATCATACATCTTAGCGGTCTCCGGATCAGGATGAACCATATTTCCATGACAGCTTAAAGCGCTGATTTCCAATCCATGCTTCTTGATCGTATCTTGGAATTTTTTTAACTCCTTCTCGTCGTTTAAGAGAACATCCGGATCACAATGTGCTTTCCCTGGATATCCTCCGCAGCCGATCTCGACCATCTGAACTCCCTTGTCAGCAAGGAAGCTACAAGCCTTATCAAGAGGCATATCGCCTAATACAACCGTTAATGTACCTAATTTCATCGTTAGTCCTCCTTATATTTAATATAATACGAAAGTACCAAAGCACCTTCGGTGCTTTCCTGATAGAATAGATCGCTATTACAAGCGAGCTTGCATTGTTATCTATTCTATCAGGAAAAGTGCTACGCACTTTTGCTACTTTCTTTCCTTTTACCTAATCATATAATTCTTTCTAATAAACTGCTATGGATATCTTGCTGAAAGCACATATTATCTTGCTACTTTTTACATATTGACACTTTTCCAAATCGCAGAGGGCGCATACCCGTAATACTTACGGAAAAGTCGTCCGAAATTATTGTAATCCTGAAATCCTACTGCTGAGGCGATCTCTGAGACAGTCAGCTCCTTCTGCTCCAGTAGGTGATGGGCTGTTTTAAGACGCACCTCGTTGATATAATTGAGCGGACTTAGGCCCATGCTTTCGCGAAACAGATGGCAGAAGCGATATTCACTTAAGTGTACCAGATCGGCCAATGTCTGAATAGCAATCAGCTCAGTATAATTATTCTGTATATATTGGAGTACCATATTGAGACGTGTCAGGTTTTTATTCCGCTTGATGCATTCCTTATCAGAGAGGTTTTCCACAACATAATTTCTGAGAAGATAAGTAATCAGCTCATATATTTTTCCCTTCATGGACAGCTTATATCCTACATTCTTATTATTTTCTTCGTTATAAATGCTTTCCATTAGTTCTTTGATCGTTTTATCCTGCTCCACCAGGGATTGAAAAATAACATTACAATTGGCAATCTCCTTCGAAAAGGAATCCATCTCAAAAATCATCACAAGTGCCTCGAAGTGCTTGGTAATACTCAACCCCTCATGAAGCTCGTTGCTGTTAATGATCAACAGGTTACCTTCTTCCATCCTAATTGGTTTATTATTACAAAAAAAAGTACCTTGTCCGTCCATAACATAATGAAGTTCAAAGTGTTCATGCCAATGTGGTGGGCAATAAAAGCTGGGTTTCCTGATATGATTGGTAAAAATCTGAACAGGAAATTCCTCATCATTGATAATCTTTTTCTCATATAAGCTCATATCATGCATATCAAAGTCCCTACCTTTATCCATCAGAATCCTTATCATATTAACTTCAGTACTCTATATTCTACCAAAACTGATGTATTGTTTCAATCATTGACGAAACTGTTTCGCAAACTATAAAAAGGAATAAAGAGTAAAAAATAAACCCTAAATGACTTTCGTCTCTTTAGGGTATGATTTATCACGATTGGATATTAACTAGAATAACAAATCAGATTTCTTTTTTAACAGCTTGGCTCCGTTCAGAATAAGCAAAATGCCGGATACAATTCCTGCAACAATCAGCAGTATCCCCATTACGAGGTTCCATACTCCGACCGATTTCATTGTGTGATATATCTTCTCCATCATATTACAATCCCTCCTTCCCGGATTAGCTTGTTCTATTTCTTTACACCATATTGATCATAATATGCATCAATTGCTGCTTTTAATGTATCATCAATCACAATCTTCCCCTGATAAGGCTTATTATACAAATGTTCTACAACTTCCTCCATGGTTACGATTGCTGTCGTTGCAATATGATAATTCTCTTCAATCTCAGAGAGAGCACTCTTGGTGCCTTGACCACGCTCCATACGATCCACAGATACCACAAGGCCAAGTACTTCTACCTTTGCCTGTGCCTCCAGTATTGGCATAGTCTCTCCGATGGATGTGCCTGCAGTAGTGACATCTTCGATAATAACAACCTTGTCGCCGTCCGTCAAAGGAGAGCCGAGCAAGATACCCGTGTCTCCGTGATCCTTGACTTCCTTACGATTAGAGCAGTATTTAATCTCTTTACCGTAGAACTCACTGATTGCCATAGTAGCAGCAACACTTAACGGAATTCCCTTATATGCCGGACCAAACAGGATGTCAAAATCCGTGCTATACTTATCATGGATTGCTTTTGCGTAGTATTCACCCAGCTTGCGCAGCTGAGTACCTGTACGGTAATAACCTGTATTCACGAAGAAAGGGGTCTTACGTCCACTTTTGGTAGTAAAATCACCAAACTTCAATACTCCGCAGTCCACCATGAATTCGATAAATTCCTTCTTATACTGTTCCATATACTTCCTCCTGCATATCATTATTGTACCACAAAACCGAATAATTCATAGCCTTTATGGAAAATAAATTAGTTTTATTTCACACATCCGATTAAATCTTTGATATCCTCGATCTGATAGCGTTTCATATAAGCTTCAATCCCATCCAAGATGTCTATCGTTGCTGTCGGGTTGATAAAATTGGCCGTACCAACCGCAATCATGCTGGCTCCTGCCATAATGAATTCCAATGCATCCTCTGCGGTGGCGATACCACCCATACCTATGATCGGTAGCTTCACTGCATGAGCCACCTGATAAACCATCCGAACTGCAACAGGCTTAATTGCAGGCCCAGACAGCCCTCCGGTCTTATTGGCCAGTAAAAATGCCCTACGGTGGATATCTATCTTCATGCCGGTCAGAGTATTAATCAGAGATAGGGCATCAGCCCCACCCGCTTCGGCAGCCCGTGCCATTTCAGTGATATCGGTAACATTCGGGCTGAGCTTCATGATAATTGGCTGCTTCGCGCGTTTCTTCAATTCTGAAGTAATCGCTTCTATACACTTTGGATCTTGCCCGAAGGCAATACCGCCTTCCTTCACATTAGGGCAGGAGATATTGATTTCAAGCATGTCCACATCACAATCAGACAGACGCTCTACCACATCACAATATTCCTCTGTTGTCTTTCCAACCACATTTACGATAATCTTTGTATCATATTGTCTCAGAAAGGGGATGTCGCGATTGATAAACACCTCGGCACCGGGATTCTGAAGACCAATGGCATTCAACATTCCGCCATACGTTTCCGCCACACGGGGCGTGGGATTACCCGGCCAGGGTATGGAGGAGACTCCCTTGGTGGTAACAGCACCAAGCCTTGATAAATCCACATAGTCGCTGTATTCCATGCCGGATCCGAAGGTACCGGAGGCTGTCGTCACAGGATTTTTGAAGGTCACACCGGCTAAAGCTACATTCAGCTTCATAGCTCCACCTCCTGTGCATAAAATACGGGACCGTCCTTGCAGATACGTTTATTCTTCACATTGCTGTGATGATCTGTCTCTTTTGTCTTGCAGACGCAACCGAGGCATGCTCCGATACCGCAGGCCATACGCTCTTCCAATGAAAGCTGGGCTGCGATCCCTTTCTCCAAAGCATAAGACTGAATTCCGCGAAGCATTGGTGTCGGCCCACAGGCAAAGATAATATCTGCCTCCAGTTGATGTTCACAGATAGCATCCAGTACGTTACCCTTCGTCCCGCTGCTGCCATCCTCGGTCGATTTATATACTTTCCCATAGGGAAGAAATTCCTGATCAAGAAATGTTTTGTCTCTATAGCCTAATACGATCTGTTTCTCGCAGTTTAGTTGCTTTGCCAGCTCCAGCATCGGTGGGATCCCTATCCCTCCGCCAATCAATAACGCTTTCTTTCCTTCCAGGGTAAAGCCGTTACCAAGCGGTCCCATGATCTCGATGGTATCCTGCGCTTTCATCAAGGCAAATTCTTTCGTTCCCTTTCCGGCAATCCGGTAAACCAGACGAACGGCTCCCTTCTCTCTGTCAATCTCACAGATACTGATCGGTCTGGGTAATAATTTACTGCCATCCTTACAATATAAAGAGATAAATTGTCCCGGCTTTGCATCGTATGCAATATCTTCTGCTTCCAGCCACATATCGTAGATATCCTCGGTAAGCATGCTGTTCTCTGTTATTACGGCGTTTTTCTTCATCGCGACTGACATAACATTTCTCCTAAGGTTCCATAATTATATTAAAGTACGGGATACACAATGCCAGGATGCTTCGCATCCTCGCTCGCGTTGATTATAACCTAAATCTATTCACACGACAAGGCATTTTTTAGGAGAGTTGTTATTTTTTATGTTAAGTCTGCATTTTGTCACCCTTCGATAATCTTCACCTGGATCTTTCGGACTCTGGGCCCGTCAAATTCCATAAAATAAACTCCTTGCCAGGTTCCAAGTACAAGCCTTCCCTCCTCAATGATCAATGTCTGTGAGAATCCCATCATGCTTGCTTTAATATGAGCTGCGGAGTTCCCTTCACTGTGGTGATAGTTATCAGACATAGGTACCAGCTTACTCATTTCCATCATAAAATCACGGATCACATCCGGATCCGCATTTTCATTGATTGTTATTCCGGCAGTCGTATGAGGTACGAATATCATACAGATGCCACTCTTAACTCCACTATCTCTGACAAGATTTCTGATCTCTCTGGTAATATCGATCATCGCGCAATGTTGCCCTGTTTTCACCCCAAAAGTATATAATTCCCCCATCTCACTACGTCCTTTCCTACCTTATTATTTTTCTTTTTCAGTAGCCCCCACAAAAAGCATAAAAATATTTTAGTTATAAGTATATTATTTAAGTAATTTAATTAAATATGTCTTAATACCCAAACATACTAAGATAGAATCAAGAGTTTCTAATTACTTATGAACATAAGCCTTCGAATGTTATATTTATTATCGGAAGATTTTGTAACTTCTACAAGTAAAAAATTCATAATATATTTAGACATTCCTTAATTTCGTAAGTAATTACCAACTATACATTGGTTTGGGAGCGATTTTTTGAATATTTTCACTTTTTTTAGCGATTTATAATTTATTTCGTATTTTTTTGAACCTCTCGGAAATAATTGCAAACTATGCACCAAGCCTTGACACGTCTGATTTACTATGATATATTTACCACCAGGGTTTATGACAGCTGAGCGGTACAATTAATTTTTATGGTAATGTAAATTTTAATTTGAGAGGAAATGAAAAGAGATGGCAAACAAGAATCCTATCGTTACAATGGAACTTCAGAACGGAGATGTAATCAAGCTTGAATTATATCCTGAGATTGCTCCTAACACAGTTAATAATTTTATTTCACTTGTAAATAAAGGCTTCTACGATGGTCTAAAATTTCACAGAGTAATCCGTGGCTTTATGATACAGGGTGGCGACCCGGAAGGTACCGGCATGGGTGGTCCCGGCTATTCTATCAAGGGCGAATTTTCATATAATAACTTTCCCAATAATTTAAAGCACTCCGCAGGTGTGATTTCGATGGCCAGGTCACAGCGTCCGGATTCTGCCGGTTCTCAATTCTTCATTATGCATAAAGAATCTCCTCACCTGGACGGCTCCTATGCTGCCTTCGGAAAAGTGATTGAGGGAATAGAAGCCGTAAATAAAGTTGCCGAGACTAAGACCGATTATTCCGACATGCCTCTGGAACCCCAAATCATGAAAAAAGTTACTGTAGATACCTTTGGGGTAGAATATCCGCAGCCGGAGACTTGCTAATAGGATTGTTCATGAATAATAAAGGAGATGGACTCCCCTCACTGTTTGTGATGGAGCCATCTCCTTTTTCTCATTTATTTCTATAAGTTCTATGAATTTTATTCTTAAGTTTTTACGTGTTTCTCATGAGTTCTACGAATTTTCTTTATAAGCTTTACAAATTTCTCATAAGTTCTACGAGTTTCTTTATCTGACCCGGCGTCGAGACGGCTTCACTACTTCTTAGCTGCCCTCCATGCCTGTCTCAAATCTTCTCTCATATCTATAACTGCTTGTCTGGAAGCATCCGCATAGTGTTCTGAACCGAATTTCTCATAGCCCTTCAGCTTATATGCAGCAATAATTCCTCTGGAGGAATTAACGATTGCACCCAGCCCATCCTTGTTAAAATAAGCAGCCAAATCTTCGGCTTTTCCTCCCTGAGCTCCATAGCCGGGCACCAGGATCAGAGTCTTAGGCATAATTTCACGAAGAATTTTACCCATCTCGGGATAAGTTGCTCCGACCACTGCACCAACATAGCTGTAGGTACTTCCCATATGCTGTTCGCCCCACTCGGCCACCTTTTTTCCTACCAGCTCGTAGAGAGGTCTTCCATTTACCAATTGATCCTGAAAATCTCCGCTGGAGGGGTTGGAGGTCTTGACCAGGATAAACATTCCCTTATTTTCTTCCTTACATACCTCCAGGAAAGGATTGATTGCATCTGCTCCCATATATGGATTTAAGGTTACAAAATCCTCATCGAAGCCACGGTAAGTCTTGCCTCCAAGTACTACCTTACCCAGATGTCCGATGGCATAGGCTGCTGAAGTGGAACCGATATCACCGCGCTTGATATCACCAATAACTACCAGCCCCTTCTCCTTACTGTAATCAACTGTCTTCTTAAATGCCTTTAATCCTTCAATACCAAACTGTTCGTACATCGCAATCTGAGGTTTTACGGCAGGAACAAGATCATAGGTCGCATCAATGATTCCTTTGTTATAGATCCAGACTGCCTCCGCAGCTCCCTCCAGATTCTCGCCCTTCGTAGCATAGGCTTCCTGAAGGATATGTTCCGGAATATACTCCAGCATCGGATCCAGACCGACGACAATCGGTGCCTCCAGCTTCTCGATTTTTTCTACTAACCTGTTAATCATTTTAACCACCTGTGCCTTTCTATATATTAACTTATTTAAAATATCCTGTTCTGCAAATAGAAACCTTATCCACCGATTATTCCTGATATTGATAGACCAGCTTCCCCCCGACGAAGGTATATTCCACCCGCCCGGTCACTTTTCTCCCCGAAAACGGCGAGTTTTTCCCTTTGGAATAAAAACGGTTCACATCTATGCTATATTCTGCCTTCGGATCCGCAATGACCAGGTCAGCGATCTTGCCTTCACCGATACAGCCTTTGTCGCATTTTAGGATCCGTGCCGGATTCGTACTCATCTTCTCGACCATCTGGTACGGAGTCAGATACCCCTTTAAGACAAGCTCTGACATCACAAGGGAAAATGCCGTCTCAGACCCTACAATACCAAAGGGTGCCTCCGCCATAGATTTTGCTTTTTCTTCTGCAGAATGTGGTGCATGATCCGTCGATATGACATCGATCGTCCCATCCTTCAATGCTTCTTTTAGTGCATCGACATCAGCGCGCTTCCGAAGCGGTGGGTTCATCTTATAATTCGCATCATCTGAAAGGATATCGTCTTCCGTTAATGTAAAATGATGTGGGCAGACCTCTCCAGTCACTGAAATTCCACTCTTTTTCGCTAGTGCCAGCATCGCTGCGCTATCCCTGGTTGAGATATGGCATAGATGGAGTTTTGCTCCTGTCTCCTTCGCCAGCAGGATATCTCTCGCAGTTATGATATCTTCTACTGCATTAGAGATCCCCGGAAGTTTCAGCTGTTCTGCCTTTTTTCCTGCATTGATTGCACCTTTCCCGACCAGACTCTTATCCTCACAATGAGCAAAAACCGGTAGATCAAGCCATGCCGCCAGTCTCATTGCTTTGGCATATAATGCAGTGTCCATCACAGATTTCCCGTCCTCACTGACCGCTACTGCACCTGCTGCCTTGAGCTCCTTCATATCCGTAAGCTCACTTCCTGCCTGACCAAGGGTGATTGCACCGACCGGCAGGACATTAACAACTGCTTCTCTATCTGCCTGATCAAGGATCAAAGAAATCATTGTCCCGCTATCTGTCGCAGGCTTTGTATTGGGCATTGGACAAATCGAGGTGTAGCCCCCTGCTGCGGCAGCCATGCTACCCGTTGCGATCGTCTCCTTATATTCATACCCCGGTTCCCGCAGATGTACGTGCAGATCGATAAAACCCGGCATGACATATTTACCTGCTGCATCAATTACAGACAAACTGGCTCCACGTTGTATAGCATCGTCTCTAACCTCGTCCACCTCAATCCCTGCAGCAACTTTCACTATTCGGTCCCCTTCGATCAGGACATCGAATATACCCTCCCTGCCTGAAGCAGGATCGATTACATAACCGTTCTTAATCAGTGTAAACATGAAATAAGCTCCTTTAGTGAAATGATTGGTTACAGCTCAGCGGATTCCAGGTCATCAAGGATTTTACGATCAACATAGTGTTCTAACTCCTCTTTCGTCACCCACTTACTCTCCACCAGCTCCTCTGACAGTAACACCTCGGCCATGGTAGCCCTGCATAAAAAACTAATTCCAATGTTGAATACCTCTCCCGTCATAAAAGACCAGGTATACAGAATCCGGTCTATGACGACAGAAAGTCCTGTCTGTTCAGTCACATTCCTCAGAATAGCCTTTTTCGGAGCTTCTCCGAACTCAATCGCACCATCAATAAAGCCCCACTGATACGGCTCTAAAACGCGATCATCATACCATTTTCTTACAATAAGATACTTTTCATCTAATTGAATAATCCCTTTTACTAAAATCCGATACTTTTCCATATTCTTCCCGTCCCTTCTGATCTTATGATATAGCCTCAAATATGAAAATAAAGACTGAATCTTGCCGATGTCAGTTAATCCTTTTCTTCAGATTGTCCTGCCAAATAGGTGATGAATTGCTGCGCTGTACGCCCCGACATACCGCCATGGGAAAGCTCCCATTTATTTGCTTCGGCACAGAGCTGCTCATCACTAAGGCGTATCCCCTGCCGCCTAGCCAGTTCTATTACAATTGCATAATATTCCTTTTGAGCAGGTGCCGAGAAGTTGATTGTAATTCCGAACCGTGCTACCAAGGACAGCTTCTCCTGCATAGTATCGGAACGGTGCAGCTCCTCATTTCGTTCCATGTCACTCCTGTCATTCCAGGTTTCCCTGATCAGATGCCTGCGGTTCGAAGTAGCATAAATCAGAACATTATCAGGCCTGTTCTCAAGTCCTCCTTCAATCACGGCTTTTAAATATTTATACTCTATCTCGAATTCTTCAAAGGATAGATCATCCATATAAATAATAAACTTATAATTGCGGTTTTTGATGCGTGCAATGACTGCGGATAAATCCTCAAACTGATGCTTATAGATTTCAATCATCCTGAGTCCATCTTTATAATACTCATTCAGGATCGCCTTCACGGAAGTGGATTTTCCTGTGCCGCTGTCACCGAAAAGCAGAACATTATTTGCTTTCTTACCCTCGACAAAGGCTTTGGTATTGTCAACCAGCTTTTTCTTCTGGATTTCATAACCCACCAGATCAGAAAGCGCTACCTCAAGGGTATTAGTAATCGGTACCAATTCCAACTGGTCTGACACCTTGCTGATACGGAAGGCTTTATTCAAACCGAACATTCCTACCCCGTAATCGCGATAAAATTCTGTAACACATCCAAATATCTCTACCTCATCCTCAGCCTGTTCAATCCGGCTGCTCAGCAGTCTGACCTTCTCACTGACACTCTTGTTGTAACGGCTGCTGCTTTTTTCAATTGCCTGATAATCAGATATCACAGAAAAGCAATTGATTCCTAGCGCTTGTTCCAGTGTTGCAAACTCATAATCAAACAGTGCTTTAAAAATCCTGAAGTCATTTTTTGCGAATTCATTGACCGTGCCTTCCTTCGCTCCGGTCTTCTCACAGGTTATGCTAAAGGGATTCTCAGTGGTCACAAGCAGATAGGTCAGATAATTGTGCCAAAGATTTTGATTGAAGCCATACTCGGTCGCAAGATCAAGAAGCTTATTCATCAGACTGTAAATACGATTGGTGATGTCTTCCCTGACGAAGGCATCTTCCCTTTTGTCTGCAACGCTTTGGTCAAATTCCCTAATAATATCTGCCAGCTCCAAAAGCAGACTATCCGACCTTAAGTTCTTGTATATCATTAATTTTGATATCAGACGATACATGATGCTCTCCCATCCTTTGTGAAACGTTTGTTTTATAAATCCTCCAGACCGATTAAAATCAAATCCTTTCGATCGGCGGCCATCTTTTTCAGTTCGTCAGAGAACCCCTTTCTGGAGAACAGATAGCAGTAATCAGAACTTACCTTTGCCTCATCAGCCAAGGCCAGCAGCGCAAGATATTCCTCCGGCTCAGTGATGCGATTTTCAAAATGGCAATTCCCCACCAGAGTCTTCTTATCCCCAGTTTGCGCCAGTATATCGATGGTTCCGTTTTTTCCATACCATCGGTCCCACCAGATGAATTTCTCTGGTAGCCTTTCATGCAGATTCATCAGTTTTAAAAACTCTGTACATACGTCTGCAAAATATTCCTCCATATAAGTATCCAGATCAGGTGCGATTTCTCGAGTATAAATCCGATCCGCACTGTCAAGCATAATCTCAGAAAGGTTCGGAAATACAAAACGATACCAAAAGCTGAGGAAATTATCCTTAATACGATAAAGTCCCCTCATAGCATTTTCTTTCCCTTCCTCATCCAGAGGAACTAATTTTTCAACAATATCAAGCTGGATTAAGTTCTTAAGATAGACACTGATCTTAGCTCTGGAATAACCGGTCTTGCTGTGAAGATCATTCAATTTCCGGTTTCCGACCGCTAAGTAATAGAGAATCGTATTATAGACAGCCGGCTCTCTCAGCTCCAGCTTTAGCAGTTGCTGCGGAGCATGAATTAGCCTGCTGTTCTTATTCAATAGAAGATTTTTGATATTCTTTTCCACAGAAAGGCTCTCTTGCCAGGAAGCCAGATATTCAGGAATTCCTCCCAGAATAGCATTGATATAGATGCAGGTCTCGACAGAGGATTTCGGAAAGCGATTTACAAAATCCACAAAGGTAAATTCCTTCAGCTTCATATAAGCAGTGATAAAAGCGGCATATTCACCGAGTTCGCTTACCATCTCGTTCTCTACCCAACGGATGGAGGAACTGCATAAGACAAACATCACCGACCTGTTCTGACTCTTCAGAATCCGGAAAGCTTCCAGTATGTCACTGCTGCTTTTCAGAATATAATGAAATTCATCCAAAATGATAATAGTCTTGTCTTCTCCACTACTGAGGAGGGAAGAGAACAGGATCGGATAATCTGTCAATTCATAGGAGCCGTTCTCCCTATGGACTCTTCGATTCATAAGAAGAAATTGAAGCTCATCCTCACATTCCATTCCTTCATAGTAAAAAGCCGATGGCTTATCCACAAGAAACTCCTTGATTAATGAGGTTTTTCCCATTCCTTTTCTTCCATATAAAATCACAAGATTGTTTCCTGCGGTACTGTATTGCTCCTCCAAAAGCTTAAGCTCCGCTGTTCTCTTTACTAACATACCATCACCTCTGTCTGTTTTTACATACGCTCGGGTGCTTCAAAACCGAGCAAATCGATACAGGTCATTAATATGTCCTGAACCAAAGTAATCAAAGCAATCCAAGAAGCTTGTTTCTTCTCATCCTCTTCGGTAATGATTTTTGTATCATGATAAAAGCTGTTGAAGGCATTGGCAAGATCATAGATATAAGCACAGATACGGTGAGGTGCTATCTCCTCCGCTGCTGTGTAGATCATCTCGTTGAACTTGGCTAGTTCAAGTACCAAAGCTTTCTCGCCCTCAGAAGTAGCAGGTAAAATAGCCGAAGATACTGCTTCTTTTTTCATTTCCTGATATTTCGCAAGTATAGACTTAATTCTGACAATGGTATATAAGATGTAAGGGCCGGTATCCCCCTCAAAGCTGGTAAAACGATCTACATCAAAGATATAGTCCTTAGAAATCTGATTTGACAGATCGCCATATTTCAGTGCAGCAAGACCTACCTGGGAAGCAACCTTCCTTGCTTCCTCTTCTTCCATGCTGCGGTTCTCCATAATCTTTGTATAAACCTCATCCGTCACACTCTTGATCAGATATTCCAGACGCATGACGCCGCCTTCCCTGGTCTTAAAGGGCTTGCCATCTTTACCGTTCATCGTACCAAAACCTATAAAATCCAACTGGGTATCTTCTTTTACAAGCTTTGTCTTTCTTGCACATCGAAATACAATTTCAAAATTCAGATCCTGACGCTTGTCCACAACATAGATAATACGATCCGGTTGAAATAATTTCATACGCTCTACGATGGTTGCCAAGTCTGTTGTATTATATAATGCAGCTCCATCTGACTTCAATAACATACAAGGAGGAACCTCTTTGGTATCTGTATCTTCCTTTACTTCTACCACCAGGGCACCCTCACTGATTTTTGCAAACCCATTCTTTTTGAAATCCTCAATCATAGCAGGAATATATGGCTGTGCGTCACTTTCCTTCTTCCATAAATCAAAGGTTACCATAAGAGAGTCATAGATCTGCTTTAAATCCGTTACCGAAACCTCTAGAATATGATTCCAAAGAGCGGTATAACCTCTATGCCCGTTCTGAAGATGATACGTCACCGTCTTTGCTTCTTCTCTAAACTCCGGATTCTGTTTGGAAAACTCACTGGCCGCAGGATAAATTTCCTCCAGCTCAGAGATGGTAAACGGAGCTTCTTTTGGATACTCACCGGTATAGGAATCATCGAAATAGATGAGCTCAGGTTTTCTGCGTTTCAGTTCCGCGATGACAAGCCCCATCTGGGTTCCCCAATCACCGAGATGTGCATCACCGATGACCTGATTTCCCATAAAGCGGAGTAGTCTCTTAATGCTCTCTCCGATCACAGCAGACCTCATATGTCCTACATGCAGAGGCTTAGCAATATTGGGACCACCGAAATCAATGATAACAGTTTTAGGCTCCTTGACCTTCTCTACACCATAATGCTCGTCAGATTTCATACGGTTTAAGTACTCTGACAGATATTCTCCACTTAGGGTAATATTAATAAAGCCCGGCATGATCGCCGCAACTTCCTGAAATTTGGGATTGGACTGCAACTCCTCTACGATATCCTGTGCTATCTTGATAGGAGCCGTCTTATATTGTTTCGCTGCCGCCAATGCTCCATTACACTGATATTGGCACAGATCGGGTCTGTTGGAAAGGGTAACCACCCCATATTTTTCTTCATAGCCTTTCTTAATAAAGGCATCCCTCACATCTTCCGCGATTAGTTCGATCATTGTTTTCATAGGATACACATGCCTTTCTCTTCATTTAACTTAAACATTACTTTATCATACAAACCCCGGATTGTCACGAGGAAACAATCAAATTTGGCAAAAAAATCTATAGATGATATATTCTCACTATTTTTTAAAAATAATCGATATTGATGCATTATTTTGATTTTATATCTGTTATTTTTGTAGATAGTGTTGTATATTGATAATTGGATACAATCTATATAAAAAATTCGTATATGATGTAATGGGGGTTACTAATAACGGATTTTCTATCATATATAGATGCTCGAGATTACTTGTAATACGAAAGGGGAAATATCATGTTCGGGCTTTATTTTGGTTATTACTTGGTGGAAAAGAATAAGATTTCTCAATCGCAGTTTGAAGATTTGATCGCGCAGCTTCAGAAAAGCAGGGCAAAGCTTGGATTTATCGCAGTAGCCGAGAACTTACTGACCGTAAAGCAGGCTGACGAAATCAATGATATTCAGAAGAGAATGGACAAGCGCTTTGGTGATGTCGCTGTCGAAAAGGGATATCTTCTGGAGGAAGAGGTTACATACTTGCTTAATATGCAGGGCAATGCTTACTTACTATTCCTGCAACTTCTATCGGAAAGTGGTTATCTTACGATGGAGGAAATGAAGGGCGCTCTGGAGGATTTTCAAAAAGAATTTCAGTTTTCAGATTCAGAGTTAGATTCTTTAAAAACCGGAGATATCGATCGAATCATACCGGTTTTTGTGGATACAGACCATCCTATTTACGGAGAATATGCCCGTCTGGCAATCCGCAATGTAGTACGCTTCATTAATAGTAATATTATATTGAAAAAAGCTCACAAGATCAGTAGCTATCCGTTTCAAGCCCTTGCATCCCAGAGGCTTTTAGGGAATCCGGGTTTATTCATCGGTCTCGCTGGCAAGGATCCGGCTTTGTTATCCATAGCTAAGCCTTTTGCCAAAGAAGAATTCCAGGGCCTGGATGAAGATGCATTTGATTCTGTATGCGAATTCTTAAATTGCACCAACGGCATATATGCATCGAAACTTAGCCAGGAGGATATCGAGCTCGAAATGGCTCCTCCTGAATACTATACAAATCAATGTATCACATCAGAGGATGACCTATATATCGTTCCATTTCTGATCAACGGGGAACAGGCAGATATTATAATCGCAATGAATAACCGTATCTGTATTAATTAGGAGGGTAGTAACCATGGCAAGAATTCTTATTGTAGATGATTCCAAAACCTCACGTAAAATACTCCGTGGAATTCTGGAGGATTATGGACATGAAATCATCGCTGAAGCCGAAAATGGGGAGGATGGTTTCGAAAAATTTAAAGCAACACAGCCGGAAATAACCACCATGGATATCACCATGCCAATTATGGACGGTTTGGAAGCGCTAAAACAAATCAGGTGCTATAATAACGATGCAAAGATCATTATGGTAACAGCTGCAGGGCAAAAAACTAAGATGATTGATGCGATCCGACTTGGGGCAGCAGAATTTCTAGCCAAGCCCTATGAAGCCGAGCAGGTAATTGAACTGATTAATAAGGTGATGTAAACTAAGAAACAGGACTGTTGCATGATTATATTGTACCAGGATAAGAAAAACAGACACCCCTCACACACAGGTTCCCGGACATCCCACCGATATTAAATGTCATAATCGAACATAAATGTTCGCTTCTGATCATACAATATCAGCAGACTGTCCGGCAAACAGTGCATTACGGGGTGTCTTTTCTTCTTACCCTGGCTTTACAGTTGTTGTGCAACAGTCCTTGTCTAGCTTATGCGATAATTCTGGCACCTTGCCAATTAAGTCGATTAACCGGCGGGGACTCATATACCTTAATTCACGTTGAAACGTGCACCCGCCAGGTCACACATAGAGAAGGAGGTGCTTGCAGCACCTCCTTCTCACTTTATCTTATCCTATTAATAACCTTGTTGTAAATTACTGACTTGATCGCATTTGCGAGAACTCAATATATTTATCTTTATTATGCCTGAACGGGCATGATGATCGCTGCGATAATATATGCCAGAACGCCAAAGCCTCCTGCAAATCCAAACAGCACCCAAGCCAGTCTTACAATTGTCGGATCTACATTGATATAATCCGCAATACCTGCACACACTCCACAAATCATCTTATTTGAATTTGATCTGACTAATTTTTTCTGTTCCATGATAGAACCTCCTTCTAGATTTTTTTACCATCTACTTATAATAATACAACCTTTTTACCGAAAATCAACTGTAATATTGCCGACACTGCAATCAAGTTTGAAGGCTCCAATTGCACCGTCATTATTTATCCTCTTATCCGAGATGCCCTTAAAATGCTCATCCTCTATATTGATATTACCGACACCTGATTCAATATCATAGGAATAGTCATCTTCTTCGCCTTCCAGATTCAGTTCGACGCTGCCGACCCCGCAGGTGATATCATTATTCCCGGTTATCGTCCCTTCTATGAGTACACTGCCGACTCCGCAGTCAATAGTGACATCCTTTGCCTGAAGCTGTTTGAGTTCTATGCTTCCGGCACCCACATTATAATTTGATTCTTCGCTGACTGATGCATTATCAACAACCAGCCGGCCTGCCTGAACAATGAAATCAGCTTTTGAAGCAAGTACCTTCTCTATCATGACATCACCCGCTCCGATTGCAAACTTGAAGTCGTCAGCCGTAAAATCAGAAGGCATTGTGATTGTAATCTTGGGATCATCATAATTCCACCATCTCCAGCCATGGATGTCACCAAGGTGAATATTTTCGCCAAAGAGACTAAATTCATTGTCTCCATTTTGTCTTACAACCCATGTCCCGTTATCGACATAAGATTCTAAGCTGTTCTCCGGAATATCCTCTGCATCAATGGAGAAGGTATCTCCCTGGATAACCTTTACTTCTGCAAATTCAATATCCATATCTATATCAGTAATTCCACTGTAACTCTCCTGATAGGAAACTGTGGGAATGTTTACGACAGTTCCACCGGATGATACAACTATGATGATAAGTATTATACCAAAACCCAAGGCAACCAATGCTATGCCAAGCCATATTTTTGTAAATGTTTTCACGCCATCACACTCCTATTCTTAAAAGGTAATCTGCATAAATGAACAATACCTCTACACAAAGCAGGTAATACCTTGGTACAGATTACACCGCTGATCATGGTAAACAGCATACCCAGACCTAATACGATTAGACCACTGCCGATCATTGCAAAACCGATTAACGGTACGCTTAACTGGATGAGACCTGAGATAAAAAGTGCGATACCACCAAAGATCATGGCAATCCCTGCTGCCCCAAACCCAACGATAATTCCAAACAAAGCCGCGATTAATCCAACCGCAATGCCGAAAGCAGCACTAAGTAGCGGTATGCCTACAGGAATTGCAAAGATGCAAAGTAATATGATTAATGCAACCTTGTCATTATTCTTTGTCTGCTTTGACTGATTGTAAGTACCTGCACCCTGATTGGCACCCTGCCCTGCTGACCGGTAAGTGTTCTGGTTCGTATACCGTGGTGTACCCTGTCCTGAAGCAGTTCCTTGTTCCTTTTGCTCTGCTCCCATATTCTTCGGATCAGCTACAACGAATTGTTCGTTGCAGTTCGTTGCATCCTGATACCCATTCTCTGTATAATACCCCTTTTGAGCGCGCTCTGCTGCGTTGGAGATCAAATCTGCCTTTATAATATCAGCCACCTGCTTCGGTGAGCCTAATTCTGCTATGATTCCTTCTTCCTGATCTTCCCCTGCATCTTCAAAATAACCGTTATAATATTTGAGAGCCTCTTCACGTTCTTCCAAAGGGATATCCAACAATAAGCTTTCGAGTTCCTTCATGAATTCTAGCTTTGTCATCTATTTCACTCCTTCAAATATGATATTTATTTTACTGTAATAATTCTCCCACTCTTCTCTATAAAGCCTAAGCTGTACCATTCCTTTGTCGGTGATTTTATAATATCTTCGATTTCTTCCTCCGAACTCCAAGTCATATACTTCCAAGCAATCTTCCTTCTGAAGCCTTCTTAGAACAGGATACAATGTGGATTCCGAAACTTCAATAGCTACTCGGACATCCTGCGTAATTTTATATCCGTAGGTTCCATCCGGTTCCTTTGATACTACTGCCAGAACAATCGCATCGAGAAGCGCTGAACCGGTGTTAAATACCATAGTCTTCACTCCTTTCTGAATTTTATAATTAAAACAATATTGTTCGATTGACAATACTATACATCATATAATATTGTATGTCAATATAATATTATAAAATTCTAAAAGTTTTTTATCTAACCCAGTTTAACAGTACTTCTATTAATTATAACGATTATATCACAAGGATATATTAAATATAACGGTAATCACCATGGGATATCTTCAATGAGAAACACTGAGGAATCCGAAAGCTCCGTTATATGATATTCATTATATCATATCGCGGAGCCCTTATAGTTACATTAGAACCGGATTAAGTTATTTGTATTAGAACTTGACTATTTGTTCCTATGCTATGTTTTCGGCAACGAGACGTTAAAGGTGGTTCCTTCGCCCGGCCTACTTCGGACAGATACCCGCCCCCCATGTGCCTCAACGATCGATTTCACGATAGTAAGTCCGATTCCTGTCCCTCCCGTCAACCGATTACGGGATTTGTCCGCCCGATAAAATCGTTCAAAGATATAGGGAAGCTCCTCTTCTGCAATTCCGATTCCGTTGTCACGGATACTGAAGCCTGCACTGTCTCTGGTCTCAAAGAGTTCAAAGGTTATACTGCAACCCTCTGTGGAGTATTTAATTGCATTACTTAACAGATTAATTACTACCTGCTTTAACCTTCCCTGGTCAGCTATAAGGAAAGGATTCGCTCCCTGAAGCTCAACCTGTAAGTTCTTATTCTTAATCTCCAATGCAAATGTGGCTGTCACCTGCTCCACCAGAGGATACAATTCCACCTGCTGTCGATCCAGTTTCAGAATGCCACCCTCCAGTTTGGCCAGACTCTCCAAATCACCCACCAGTCGGCCGATCCTTTCCACCTCATCATAGCAGCTTTGCAAGCGTTCCTGATCCGGCTCCCATAATCCATCCGCCATGGCCTCTAAGTAGGATTGAAGGATGGTAATGGGTGTTCTCAGCTCATGAGCCACATCCTCTGTCAACTGTTTGCGAAGCTTCTCTAGAGTCTCCAGAGAAGCAGCAAGATGATTGATCGAACCCACCAGCAGATCCAGCTCCTTCGTGTCGAGCTCTTCCTGAATGCGTACTCCGTAATTACCGTCTGCTATCTGCTTTGCTGCCTCTACCGTCTTTAGGATCGGACTGCTGATTCGTCTTGCCAACATAGTTCCGACAAGAAAAGAAATCAGTAGCGAGACAGCTCCTACCCCAAGTAAAATAATATTTAAGGATCTCAAAAATTTGAAATCATTCTCATTTAAGAAAAACGGACCAAAATAGCTGATACTGACACTTCCGACTGATTTTCCGTCCTGCTGCAGCGGATAGGTTACAGAAGTAAATTCTCCGTCCAACTGAGGATACTCTATCCGCATCCTTTGGGAAATCTCACCCATGATCCTGCTGCACAGATTCATATCGTGAGCCTGTGCATCCCATAACACCTTATTCTCCTGATCATAGACCTTCAGGATATAACCTTCATAAAGAGAGGACATGCCAATCGCATGGATATAGTCTAAGTTCCACTCCCCAGTCTGCATGGAATACTGCTGGCCTATACTGGTAGTGATCACTTGGGTCTTCAACTCCTGCTGTCTGCTGATATAATCAGTAAACTGCCGGTTAATGAAATAATTGGACAATACACTGATGATGGCAATTGTCAGGAGCACAATCATCAGAATGGACAGGGATAATCTTGACTTCAGGCTGCGCATCTGTCACTCACCTCCAAATTTATAACCCACTCCATGGATTGTCTTAATATAATAAGGCTCCTTTGGATCGGACTCAATTTTCTGTCGGAGGTTCTTAATATGGCTGTCAATGGTTCTGTCATATCCTTCAAATTCTTCTCCAAGTGCCGCAGTAATCAATTCCTCCCTGGTAAACACCTTATTGGGATACTTGGCCAATGTGGTCAAAAGTTTATATTCGTTTGGAGTTAGCTTGACTTCTACAGAATTTCTTGTCACTATTCGATATTCATAGTCAATCGTCAGTTCTCCCTCCCGGAAGGATTTTTTGGTATTCGATCCGGGCAAATCATCTACTGACCTTCTGAGTACCGCTTCTATTCTCGCAAATAACGCCTTCAGACTAAAGGGCTTTGTAATGTAATCATCTGCACCGATTCCCAATCCCTTCAAAAGGTCTGATTCCTCGGATTTGGCTGTCAACATAATAATCGGCACTTTAGACTTTCTGCGAATGATACGACACACTTCTTCACCCGATAGTTCCGGGAGCATGAGGTCCAATAAGATCAGAGAAATTGTTTCCCGATCGAAGATCTCGATTGCTTTCTTTCCATCCTGTGCCGTAAGCACAGCAAAGCCCTTACTTTCCAGAAAGGACTTTACTACGGTTATAATTTTTTCTTCATCTTCAACAATTAGTATTTTTATCAGTGGCACGTTACCCTCCATAAATACGCAAGATAATGCGTAGATCAGCTTGTGCCCGGCTGCAGGCACAAATCCATCTAGCTTTCCACATCAAAGGGTTTCAGGAATTTATCAACCTGTATCTTTTTCCCACTATCATCCATGGTCTCCACTTTAGCAAATGCCCATCCTTCCACCTTCTCCGGATTTACTCCGGCATCAAGGAAGGGTTGTGGATTCAGGACAAAAACGATATCCTTATCATTGGTCTTCATATCCTTTGCCCATTCGAACATATTTCCATTATCCATCTTTACTCCGTAATGGTCAAGTGCCGCATGGTAAGATATTGTGTCTCGATAATTACTAACAAGTTTTTTGTAGGAATCAAGTGGTGATGCAGTTCCGACATACGTGAATTTATCATCCCCCAGGGAAGCTCCGACGATAATCTGATTGTCAACAAACATACCCGACGGAAGCTTTGCCGGGTCCAGACCGGCATCCAGAAATGGTTGAGCATCAACCACCAGTTTGACATCATACTCTGTTGTCTTACTAAAGTCCTCAGACCATTCAAAATTAGCCGAATGATCAAGCGCTGCCATGCTCCAGCCACCGAATTCGTCATCCTTACTTACCTGGTCGGTTACAGCCGAAAGGATCGCTTCAAAGGATTTTACAGACTGATCTCCTACCACATCTAGCTTGTTGCAGGCAGTCAGTCCCACTATCAATATCATCATAAATACTACAAAAATTATTCTCTTCATCTTACTTACTCCTTTCATTATTCTATCGGTATGCTCGAAAGCCCTTCAGTCTGAGTGCATTGCTGACTACAGATACGGAACTGAAAGCCATGGCTGCCGCTGCAAAGATCGGGTTGAGGAGCGGACCCCCGAACAGATGTAAAATACCTGCTGCAATCGGAATTCCCGCTACATTGTAACCAAATGCCCAGAATAAATTCTGCTTGATATTTCTGATGGTACTTTTACTAAGATTAATTGCTGTCGGTACATCCATCAGATCGCTTCTCATCAGAACGATATCAGCGGATTCCATAGCCACGTCCGTACCGGAGCCAATGGCGATACCAATATCAGCTTGTACCAGCGCCGGAGCATCATTGATTCCGTCTCCAACCATACATACCTTTTTACCCTCTGCCTGGAGCTTCTTTACTTCGTTTGATTTATCCTGAGGAAGCACCTCAGCAAGGACTCGGTCAATCCCTACCTGCTTTGCGATTGCTTCTGCCGTCTTTTTATTATCGCCTGTGATCATAGCAACCTCAATTCCCATGGACTGAAGTCTTTTTATGGCTTTTGCACTGCTCTCCTTAACCACATCGGCCACAGCAATGATACCGGACAGCCTTCCGTTCATGGCAACATACATCGGAGTCTTACCCTCTGCTGCCAGCTGATCGGACTTCTCTTTTAGATCATTCAAAGAGATGTTCCTTTGATCCATCAGCTTCTTATTTCCGATTAGCACCTTCAGCTTATCAAGTGTAACCTCGATGCCCTGCCCGGGTATAGCTAAAAACGCTTCAACCGGAAGCATCTCAAGTCCTTCCTTCTCTGCTCCTCTTACGATTGCTTCTCCCAAGGGATGCTCGGAGCCTTTTTCTCCGGAGGCCGCAAGCTTTAAGAGTCTTTCCCGGCTGATTCCTTCGGTTGGAATAATATCCGTTACCTCCGGTTTACCTTCCGTGATGGTTCCTGTCTTATCAAATACGATTGTGTTTAGTTTATAAGCCGTCTCCAGAGCCTCTCCACTCTTAATCAGGATACCATTCTCCGCACCCTTTCCGGTTCCTACCATAATGGCAGTCGGAGTGGCGAGTCCAAGTGCGCAAGGGCAGGCGATTACAATCACTGATATAAATATAGTTAAGGAGAATGCAAGAGACTGACCGGTTAAGAACCATGCAAAGAATGCAACCAATGCAATGGCGCATACCACCGGTACAAAGTAACCGGATACGGTATCAGCCAGCTTCGCAATTGGTGCCTTGGAGCCCTGCGCATCCTCGACCAGCTTTATAATCTGTGCCAATGCGGTATCTGCTCCTACCTTTGTTGCTTTGAATTTAATCATACCATTCTTATTGATGCTGGCTGCATAGACCTTATCGCCGATCTTCTTATCCACAGGCATACTTTCACCAGTCAGCATGGCTTCATCGATGGAGGTGTTCCCCTCCAATACCACGCCATCCACCGGAATCTTCTCTCCCGGTCTGACAAGCAGCATATCTCCGATTTCTACGTCATCAATCGGGATCTCCTTCTCCTTACCGTCCTTGATAATCGTAGCCGTCTTCGGTGCCAATCCCATCAGCTTTTTGATTGCTTCTGAGGTCTTTCCCTTAGATACTGCTTCCAGGGATTTACCGAGCAAAATCAAAGTAATAATCACACCCGCCGTCTCAAAGTAAAGATGCTCCACTGCGCCGAACTCACCGCTTGCAATCCTCCAGGTATTATAAATACTGTAGATAAATGCTGCGGAGGTACCGATTGCTACCAGAGAATCCATATTGGGGCTTCTCTGAATCAATGCCTTAAAACCCACCGTAAAGAAGCGATTTCCCGCAATCATGATCGGAATAACCAAGAGAATTTCCAATAATGCAAAACGGAGCGGATAAAGCATAGGATTGATACTTCTCGGAACCGGAAAAGGCCACCAGGAGAGCATCGGCACCATTGCTACATATAATAGCGGTAATCCAAACACTGCTGAGACGATAAATTTCGTCCAGAGCGTCTTAATCTCCTTCTCCTTACGCAGCTTATCTTGATCAACCGTATTAGTGTCGGATGCCAGTGCCTGATATCCGGTTTTTACGATGCAATCCTTGATGTCCGACAGCCTGATAACCTGAGGATCGAATTCAAAGGTTGCTTTCTCGGTAGCCAGATTAACTGATACGCTCCCTATTCCATCCAGCTTCGCAATTGCTTTTTCTACTCTTTGCGAGCAGGCTGCACAGGTCATGCCTCCAATCTTTATTGTCTCTTTTTTCATGATATATTCTCAACCTTTCTTAATTTTTTAGTAAAAACTTATTTCCAGTTCTGAAAGATTACAGTGGCTTTGTTAAGAAAATCCTTTGTTATCGTTATTGTCGTATCATCCACAGTTTTATATTCAGGTGTAATCGGTACAGGATTACAACCACCTTTTGTTACTTCCACATCATCCATGCCAAAGGAATTCCCACAATTCTGACAAACCAGCTTATCCCCTTCAACTTTATAATATCCTTTTCCTGAGCTGTAGCATACCTGGCAGGTGTTAAATGCGGTTCTGACCGTACCGTCTGTTGCCTTTACCGCGATTACCTCCAGATTGATCCCATTGATGGACGCAGGATAGAAGGAAGGTGTTTCGGTCACATTGGCTAATGGAATGACGATATCACTGTCCGTTACCTTGGTGATTTGATTGGAAGCTGCTTCATTGGTATCCTTTTTCGGGTCGATATTTAGAAACACTGCAGCTGCGGCTACCACTATAATTGCTATGATAATAAGTATTTTTGAGTTATGATTGGATTTTTTATTCATGATTGATTTTCCTTCCTGTTCATTGGTTTTTATAGTTTGCAATGATTGAATTTCTATCTGATTGAAACTTGATGATTGATGAATTCTATGCATCCATTAAATTAATCGTATCGGCCAAAAAATTACTGACAACAGGAGCCTCCTGCTAAACCGCCGTCCAATCTTGGCGCCTGAGCGGCACTATTGTCCGAGTCACCCGGTGCCGTCCGGGGGCCTCCTGAGCCCTTCGGAGCAGTCTGAGCGCTGCCACCGGCATAGCCGCCGGTACAACAGGAGCCTGCTCCTAATCCGGCAGAGGAATTACTATCTGCGATGGTATTGCTGTCGACGCTGTTTAGGTCATCCACCACTGTAATCTTACTTCGAATCATTCCCATCCAGCAACTATAAGGGATGGTTCCACTCTCCTCCGGTGTAAACTCGATGACATTATCTCCCACCGCAAGGTCCTTTTGAAGATTGAACTTCGGTATGATGATACTGTTATTACAACCGTTGATGTCACCCTCCTGAGCCTGGATTACCCATTTCACAGGGATGCCCTTCTGCACGATGATCGGCTCATATCTTCCGGATTCCAGTCCTGTCGTTATGACCTGTACGCCGTTCTCAATTTTTGCAACATTCGCTTCTTTTGTTTCTGCCTGACCTGCAAAAGCGGGTATCGTAGGAACGGCAAGTCCGGAAAGTCCAAGTCCGTTCTGGAGCATGAATATTCCGAGGAATACAACCAGCACAGCACTAACTGTCATCATTTTCTTGGTGTATTTCTTATTCAGAAGGGAACCAAGTACACCAAATAAAAACATGAGCGGTACGGTTCCGATGCTGAAGAGGAACATGGAGATTGCACCTTTGACCGGGCTCCCAGTAGATAGTGCATATAACTGCATGGCCTGTAATGGTCCGCAGGGCATCAATCCATTCAGTAACCCGATATATAGCGGGCTGTTACTGCGGCCACGAAGAGGGTTCAGCCATTTCACCACAAACTTGGGCATCCTGGGATTTAATCTACGCAACCATGGGAAGATATTCAGCAGGTTTAACCCCATGATGATCATAAAAATCCCTGCCAATAGCTGCACCGCGCCCTTCATGGGTCCGGAGAAGCTGACTACAGAACCGAGTGCGCCGACGATGCCTCCGATGACTGTATAAGAAATCACTCTACCCAGATTGTATAAAAGACTGGGACGAACTGTTGTAAATCTATTAGCCTTCTCCGTACCGGTATCCTTCGCAGCTACAGTCTGGGAGAGACAAATGCCCCCGCACATAGCGACACAATGGACTGAGGTCAGAACACCGATAATAAACAGCATCCCGTAACCCATACCTGCCTTCGCCACCGGGAAATTTCTGATGATATCAAACGCACCAAAATGATTGGCGATCAGATAGGCTGCAAACAGGATGATTGCTGCTGCTGTGATATTAGTCAGATTATTATTCTTCTGCTCTGTATTCGAATTCTTGCTATTCATTTGTAATGTTCTATCCTGAGAGTTTCTTTCCTGAGAATTTCTCTCCTGTGGATTTCTTTCGTGAGGCTTGATTTTCTCATTAAGCTTTTCTTGTCCGTCATAAATCTCAGCGTTGTAATCATGCTGATCCAATAAAAGAATCATCTCATCCGGGTGAATAAAAGCTTCATCATAGGTGATCTTTACTTTTCCCTTGGAATAACTGGCCTCCACACCCAGAACGCCATCCGCCTTGGATAATTCCTTTTCAATAATATTCTCGCAATTAACACAAGTCATATTATTTACCGATAGTGTTAATGTTTTGATTGAAGTCATCTGTGTTCTCCTTTCCATGTGTGAGGCTGCTATTATTTCTGTAGGACTATTGCAAAATAAATATAACGATCTGCTATGATGAAATCCAACGTCCCCTCACGTACTGTTCTCCTTTATTCTATCAATCGATTGTGTAGATAATATGGAGAAGTCGGCTTATGACAAATTCTTTCATTACTTATGATATGAAGTCTGAAAACCGAGAACATAAAGCTATGAGGAGGAAGGAACAGAATCAAAAAACTGGTATAAGATCCCGGCCATCGTCTTGACATGGCTTGAATCTTATACCAGTTATAATTTTATCTATTCAGTTATCCTGCTTTATTTTACCAGATACCCTGAGCCATCATAGCAGTAGCAACCTTTTCGAAGCCTGCGATGTTAGCACCTACTACATAATTTCCAGCAGCATTGTATCTCTTTGCAGCATCATCCATGTTATGGAAGATGTTAACCATGATCTGCTTTAACTTCGCATCAACCTCTTCAAAGGTCCAGCTCAATCTTTCGCTGTTCTGGGTCATCTCTAATGCGGAGGTAGCAACACCACCTGCATTAGCAGCCTTACCGGGAGCAAAAAATACTTTGTTAGCTAACAGATATTCGGTAGCTTCTAAGGTTGTAGGCATATTTGCGCCCTCAGCTACTGCGAAGCAGCCGTTTGCTACAAGTGCCTTAGCATCATCGATCAGAAGCTCATTCTGAGTAGCGCAGGGAAGAGCAACATCACACTTCACAGTCCATACGCCTCTGCCCTCATGGTATTCTGAATTCGGTCTGAACTTCTTGTATTCGGTTAATCTAGCACGCTGAACTTCCTTAATCTGCTGAAGAGCTGCTACATCGATACCATCGGGATCGTAAACCCAACCGGTACTATCGCTACAGGTTACACACTTCGCGCCTAACTGATGAGCCTTCTGGATTGCATAGATTGCAACGTTACCAGAACCGGATACAGTACAGATCTTACCCTTGATATCCTTGCCGTTACACTTTAACATTTCTTCTACTAAGTATAATAAACCATAGCCGGTAGCTTCTGTTCTAGCCAAAGAACCGCCGTAGGTTAAACCCTTACCTGTCAGTACGCCTTCATAGGTTCCCTTAATCTTCTTGAATTGACCGTACATATAGCCGATTTCTCTGCCGCCTGTACCGATATCACCTGCAGGAACATCAACGTCAGCGCCGATATATTTATAAAGTTCGGTGATGAAGCTGGTGCAGAAAGCCAATACTTCTCTGTCTGATTTGCCCTTCGGGTCGAAATCAGAACCACCCTTGCCACCGCCGATCGGGAGTCCTGTCAATGAGTTCTTGAAAATCTGCTCAAAACCTAAGAATTTAATAATGCCGATATTTACGGAAGGATGTAAGCGTAAACCACCCTTGTAAGGTCCAATCGCATTGTTGAACTGAACACGATAGCCTGTGTTAACCTGTACCTTACCGTTGTCATCTACCCACGGAACTCTGAACTTAATCTGTCTGTCGGGCTCAACAAGTCTCTCAAGAAGTGCTTCATTTCTGAATTTCTCCTCGTTCGCATCTACAACTGCTCTTAAGGATTCCAAAACTTCCTTAACTGCCTGATGGAACTCAGCTTCTGCGGGGTTTTTCTTCACTACTCGCTCAATTACCTCATCAACGTATCCCATATAAATTTAATCTCCTTTGATTAAAATTACAAAAAAAAGACGCATAAAAATAAACAAATGCGCCTTTGAATTTGCTTTTTTCATTATAACCACTTTTTCGCTTTAATTCAATAGAATATTTCTGTGAAAGCCCAATTCAGATATAGTATTTTAGCATAACTGTCATATCCTGAGGTTATACTAAACCGGTTTTCACCTACTCCTTATTCCTGCGGCAATGATTTATTTGTTAACCCATACTATTTTGCATATTTCAGGAAAAAAGTATTCATTTCTTTTCCGGTATGTTATAATTCTTGATTATAGCAGAAAATCATACCTGTCTGAGAATAAAAGCAGTGAAGACGCTTTTTATTGACGGTATACTATGAAGCATCCCTAAAGGAACACTTGAATAAAGGAGATATTATATCATGGCTTTTGACGGAATCGTTATCGCTAATATCATACAGGAACTTCGCTCTGCCTTACTGAACGGCAGAATTAATAAAATAGCCCAACCGGAGAAGGACGAGCTGATTCTGACAATTAAAGGTCAGGAAAAGGAGCAATATAAGCTGTTGCTTTCTGCGGGTGCCGGACTTCCCTTGATTTATCTTACAGAAAACACGAAGCCCAGTCCACTGACTGCGCCAAATTTCTGTATGTTGCTTCGCAAGCATATCAACGGCGCAAGAATACTTGATATCTCCCAGCCTGGCTTGGAGCGTATCGTGAATTTCAAGCTGGAACACTTGAATGAAATGGGTGATCTCTGCACGAAGTATCTCATTATTGAGTTAATGGGAAAGCATAGTAATATCATCTTCTGTGATGATTCTATGGTCATCCTGGACAGCATTAAAAGAATCAATCAGTTCGTCAGCTCAGTACGAGAGGTGCTTCCAGGCAGAAATTACTTCATTCCCCAGACTGCTGATAAGCTCGATCCACTTACCGTTACCTATGAAGATTTCCGATCCTCGGTGCTTGGTAAATCCATGCCCATTGGAAAGGCTTTATATAGCAATTTGACCGGAATCAGTCCGCTTATTGCAAATGAAATCTGCTGCAGGGCTTCCGTTGATGCCGGGGATTATCCCGAAGCCTTAAGTTCGGATATCGGACTCCATCTGTACAGGACCTTTGAAAGGCTGATGGAGGATGTGAAAAGTGCTGCCTTCCAACCAAATATCGTTGTGAAAGACGGTGCCCCGGTAGAGTTCTCAAGTCTTTTCCTTACTTGCTATAAGGATCATGAGGTGCAGACCTATACAAGCATCTCTTCTCTCCTGGAAACCTTCTATGCATCCAAAAATTCAGCTGCCAGAATCCGTCAGAAATCGGCTGATTTAAGAAAAGTTGTATCTAATGCTATTGACCGCGCCGGCAAGAAATACGATCTGCAATCAAAACAACTTCTGGATACAGAGAAGCGTGACAAGTTTAAGGTATACGGAGAATTGATTACAGCTTACGGTTATGAGCTGGAACCGGGAGCAAAGGTTCTGAATGCAATCAATTACTATGATGACAAAGAAATCAGCATACCACTGGATCCGACCATCTCACCGATGGAGAATGCAAAGCAGTATTTCGAAAAGTATAGCAAACTGAAACGTACCTATGATGCACTGACTACACAATTAGCTGAAACCAGGGAGGAAATGGAGCATCTAGAATCCATCCGGACTGCTCTCGATATTGCTTTGGAAGAAGCTGATTTGGCTGCCTTAAAGCAGGAGCTTACCGATTATGGGTATATCAGAAGACGTTTCACCAGTGGTAACAAGAAACTGGAGAAGAAAGCCGCTCCAAAGAAAACAGCATCAAAAAGCAAGCCCTTCCATTATATTTCTTCTGATGGATACCATATGTACGTTGGCAAAAATAATTTCCAGAATGATGAGCTTACCTTCCAATTTGCAGAGGGTGGTGACTGGTGGTTTCATGCGAAAAAAATCGCCGGCTCCCATGTCATTGTAAAATGCGGTGGTGCAGAGCTTCCAGATCGTACCTACGAAGAAGCCGCCAGACTGGCAGCTTACTATTCCAGCGGAAGAGACGCAGACAAAGTGGAAATTGACTATACCTTGAAAAAGAATGTGAAAAAGCCTGCAGGAGGAAAGCCGGGATTTGTTGTATATTACACGAACTATTCCATGGTATCGCCGACGGATATTTCAGGAATTGTGCAGGTGAATTAATTCTTTTAGTATGATAGAGGAGAGGGAGTACAAGTTATGATTATCGGAGACTACCATGTTCATTCAGATTTTTCAGGAGATTCAAAGGCTACGATGGAATCTATGATCGATAGAGCGATCGAACTGGGCCTAAAAAGGATATGCTTTACAGATCACATGGATTATGATTATCCACATAAAGGAGATATCAGTTTTGTATTCGATCCGGAGCCCTATGTAAAAAAGCTTCAACAACTAAAGCATCAATATAGGAACCGGATTGAGATTCTCACAGGGATAGAACTCGGACTTCAGCCCCAGGTGAAAGATGCTTTTCAAAAGTTGATACAGGAGTATTCCTTTGATTTCGCGATTGGATCAACCCACGTAGTGGATTATGTTGATCCTTATTATCCCCAGTTCTGGGAGAATCGTACGAAGGAAGAAGGGGTCCGCGCTTATTTCAGTACGATCATCGATAATTGCAGAAGGTTCCATGAGTTCTTTAATATCTATGGGCATCTGGATTATATCATCCGTTATGTTCCCACTGCTGATGGGAAAAAGGCAGACTACTTCTATGAGGAATATCAGGATCTGCTTGACGAGGCTCTTCGTACCATTCTGGAATGCCAAAAGGGCATTGAAGTCAATACTGCGGGCCTAAAATACGGATTAGGCTATGCCCATCCCAAGGCGGCAGTGCTAAAGCGCTACCTGGAACTGGGCGGTGAATTAATCACGATCGGTTCAGATGCACATAGACCGGAACATCTATGCTATGATTTTCAACTAATTCCCGATTATTTGAAAGGGTTAGGCTTCAAGTATTATGCTACCTTCAAAAACGGGCAGCCGAGCTATGAAAAACTATAACATAGCAAAGCGCTCCATAACTAAAAAAGAGATTGTTTTAAAAATATATAATTAAGCCAAGGTAAGGATACTATGCGTCCGTCAAACAGTGCATGATGGGATGTATAGTATCCTTACCTTGGCTTTCAAAGAATGTTTTACAACATCCCTTTTATTTAAATAGTTTTTTCACTTGGCTTTCTATATACAAAAATAAACTAATTTTCTAAATAAGATAAAAATTACTTCAGGATTGTTCCGCCTCCGACCACATAATCTCCCTGATAGAAAACAACTGCTTGTCCGGGAGTTATGGCACGCTGCGGTTCTTCAAAGATACAGACTATCTCATCCTGGCCCGTTCTTTTGATGCGACAACGGGCACCCTGATGGCTGTATCTGATTTTCGCTTCCACGAAAAGTTCTCCATCAAGGTCCTCTATGGCCATAAAATTCAAGTGATTTGCTGTCAGGTGATCAGAGAATACTTCATTCCCGGTACCCAGCACAACTTCATTTGTTTCAGGTCGAAGCTCAACTACAAATATCGGCTGTCCCATCGCAATCCCAAGACCCTTTCGCTGTCCTACCGTATAATGGATCAGTCCCCGATGTCTTCCAAGGATTTCTCCTGCTGTATTCACATAATTACCTGGACGCAGTCCGTTAAATCTATTCTGATTGGATTGATCCGTAGCTTGGGTTAGCTCCTTCTCTTGCAGGTATCCGGTGATAAAGCCTGCATAATCTTTATCCGGTACAAAACAAATCTCCTGGCTGTCAGGCTTATTCGCAACAGGAAGCTTCAGATCTCTGGCAAGCTCACGGATCTCTTCCTTTGAATATGCACCGACAGGCATTAAGGTATGTGCCAACTGATACTGTGTCAGGTTATATAATGCATAAGTCTGATCCTTAGCTCTGGTCACAGATTTCTTGATGGAATATCTACCATTCGGAAGCTTTTCGATTCCCGCATAATGTCCTGTAGCGATATAGGAAGCTCCGATATTCAAGGATCTCCCAAGCAATGCTTCCCACTTCACATATCGGTTGCATGCGATACAGGGATTCGGAGTCCTGGCCTGAAGATATTCGGCTACAAAATAATCAATTACATTCTCCCTGAATTCCTTCTTAAAATTCATTACATAATATGGGATATCCAGAGCAGAGGCTACTCTTCTGGCATCTTCAACTGCACTTAGGCCGCAACAGCCGCCGTTTTCCTCCATGGAACAGACATCCTCATCCTGCCAGATCTGCATGGTGACACCGATTACGTCATATCCCTGCGTTTTCAAAAGGTATGCCGCCACAGAGGAGTCAACCCCTCCTGACATACCTACAACAACTTTCTCCATGCCATCCTCCAACTTTAAAATACTATGAGGCTTCCCAACCAAATACTTATAATCGATACGAATTCGAACACTCAATTCGCTTCCAAATACTCGTCCAATTTCGATTATTCAGTCCAATTTCTACACTTCAGACCGATTTCTATACATCAGCCTGATTTTTTATATTCGATACAAATTAATATTCGGTTTCTTCTTCACCTTCATGGATATCTGACTTCGGTTTCTGTAATCCTTCGATTACTATCCCCTTCTTCTCAGCATAGTCCCAAAGTGCTGCATGGATTGCTTCCTCTGCCAGCAGAGAGCAATGAACCTTCACCGGCGGCAGACCGTCCAATGCTTCCATAACTGCTTTATTAGTGATCTGTAAGGCTTCACTCACTGATTTTCCCTTGACGAGTTCCGTTGCCATGCTGCTGGTGGCAACTGCTGCTCCGCAGCCAAAGGTCTTAAATTTCACATCATTAATGATACCACTATCATCAATATCGAGATAGATACGCATAATATCTCCACATTTTGCATTACCTACTGTGCCCACACCGCTTGCATTCTCTATCTCACCCACATTTCTGGGGTTGGTGAAATGATCCATAACTTTCTCTGTATACATATGCTTTCCTCCGTTTATTCGTAAATTGATAGTTCGCTATTCTCTGGTAATCGCTTTATTCTATCTCTTTTTCATGAAATCCTCATACAATGGCGACATTTTCCTGAGCTTCTCAACAATTTCCTTAATTCTGTCTATCGTATAATTGATCTCATCCTCAGTGATCTCTTCATTTACGGTGAGTCTCAAAGAACCATGCGCTATCTCATGGGGCAGTCCAATGGCCAAAAGCACATGAGATGGATCCAAAGATCCTGAAGTACAAGCGGAACCGCTGGAACCGCAGATGTTATTCATATCAAGCATGATTAATAGTGATTCTCCCTCAATGAACTGAAAACTGAAGTTTGCATTGTTCGGGAGTCTTCTCACCTTATCACCATTCACACGAACAAAGGGGATCTCCTCCATGACACGTTTCATCAATAAATCACGTAGTTTTTTCTCTTGTTCGGTACGCTCTGACATGGTTGCCTGGGCAATCTCTACAGCCTTTCCAAAACCAACAATTCCAGGTACATTCTCCGTACCTGCACGTCTTTGCCGTTCTTGTCCTCCGCCATGGATAAAGGACCGGATCTTTACTCCTTTTCGGATATAAAGGAAACCTATACCCTTTGGTCCGTTCAGCTTGTGTGCGCTGGCGCTCAGCATGTCAATATTCAACTCGTTGACGTCCATAGGGATCTGGCAAAAGGCTTGTACCGCGTCCGTATGGAATAAGATATTATGCTTTTTCGCTATGGCCCCTATTTCTTTAATCGGCTGGATCGTACCAATCTCATTATTCGCAAACATGACAGAAATGAGTATAGTAGTCGGACGAATTGCTTTCTCCAACTGATCCAACTTGATGATACCGCTTTCATCTACATCCACATAAGTTACTTCAACACCGTGTTTCTCAAGATACTCACAGGTATGCAATATCGCATGATGTTCGATTTTTGAGGTAATGATATGATTTCCTTTCGAAGCATATGCATCGACAACTGCCTTTAACGCCCAATTGTCTGCTTCGGTACCACTCCCGGTAAAATAAATCTCATTATTCTCTGCACCAAGTGCTTTTGCGATTGTATTCCTGGCTTCGTCAACTGCCTTTTTATTCTGAGTGGCAAATTCATACACACTGGAAGGGTTTCCATATAACTCATTAAAATATGGAAGCATTGCTTCGACTACTTCGGGTCTGGTCTTGGTTGTAGCAGCATTATCTAAATATATCTTCTTCTCCATGTTGTCATCTCCTAATATTCTATTTACCACATGACTGTTTTGCTTTTGTATCTGTGGCGTTGGATCCCATCTGAACTTTTTTACTTTCATTTACCAGTTCTGAAAGCTTTATCCCGTCTACAGCCTCATTTATACTATCACTAATACGCTTCCAGACATATTTTGTTACACAGGAATCTGAGTGGGTACAAAAACTGTCGCTATTGACCTCTGAGCAATCTACCGGATTTAAATCCCCCTCCAATGCTCGGAGAATATCCCCGACTGATATGTCATCTGCAGGTCTCGCCAGCCTATAACCTCCCTGTGCTCCCCTGATTCCGGTTACAATTCCGGCCTTCTTCAGCTTTGCTATCAACTGCTCCAAATAGTTCATTGATATCTGCTGACGCTCTGCAATCTGGCTTAAAGCAACAGCTTCCTCATCTGCATGTACCGCGAGATCCAGCACTGCCCTGAGACCATATCTGCCTTTGGTAGACAGCTTCATTTCCTTCACCTCATCTTACTGCCATGAAAATCATGACTTATTTATTAGTATTATTTATGTACTGATGTGCTTTACTATTGTTATCAATTCCAAGTGATTTAATTCCTATTAAATTAATTCCTATTAAATTACTCGGTTATTAGCATAGCACTTCGTATAATTCTTGTCAATCCTATTTATATCATTTTTTTCTAGATTTTTCTGTGACGAAAATCACACCTGTATATAATATTTCATTCATCGCCTTTCTTTATTTATGCTTGTAACATAACTTCACTCATTTCCAAATATATATACATAGAAAAGTACTGGGAGGGTCCGGTTATGGAACATAGAGAGCTGACTGTCAGACAGACGAGACAGAGGAAACGGAGTAACATTCTCAGAGGAACCATCATTCTGACAATTGCGGGCTTCATAACAAGATTCATCGGGTTCTTCTACCGCATCTTCCTGTCCAATACCATGGGAGCAGAGCTACTGGGCATCTACCAGTTGATTTTTCCCGTCTACGGAATATGCTTTACTATTTATGCGACCGGAATTCAGACTTCGATCTCCCGTCTGGTTGCCGCAGAGGTAGGACGGAAGAATATACGAAATGCCAAAAAAATACTCCCTCTGGGGCTTCTTCTGTCTGTTTCATCGGCTATCCTTCTGTCCATCCTGCTTTATTTTAACGCAGATCTTATTGCTATGAGATTTCTTCTTGAGAAAAGGAGCACCGTTTCTCTGCAAATTCTGGCCGCAGCTTTTCCTTTCTGCGGTATCACTGCCTGCATTAATGGCTATTATTTTGGTTTGAAGAAAGCAGGTGTGCCGGCTACAACACAACTACTGGAGCAGGTCATCCGAGTTGTTTTCGTATATATTCTGGCCATCTATGTCGGCAATGGCGACGGCAGGGTAACATGCGAACTGGCTGTCCTGGGCCTGGTCGTTGGTGAAATCGCCTCCTGTATTTATAACTCAGTATCTCTAACAGTTACCTCCTCCCTTGAGAAACTACAGTCGGGTGGTACGAATCCCTATGCCAAAGAAGACAATCGTCGCAAGATTATGAACAACCTGCTGAGTTTAAGCGTTCCTCTATCTGCTAATCGCCTTTTACTCAGTATCCTTCACAGTATCGAGGCCATACTAATACCCGCAATGCTCCGAAGATCAGGCTTAAGTGTTAAGGATTCTTTAGTAATTTACGGAATTCTAAACGGGATGTCCATTCCCTTCATCCTGTTTCCTACAGCACTCATCAATGCATTGGCTGTTCTTGTTCTGCCAACCGTATCGGAGGCTCAGGCTGTAAACAATGAGAGGCTGATTGAGAAAACCTCGATGATCGCGGTAAAATATAGCATAATTATCGGTATCCTCAGCACAGGATTATTCCTACTTTTTGGCCAGGATCTCGGTAACACAGTTTTTCATAATAAATTAGCCGGAACCTATTTGGTCATACTGGCATGGCTCTGCCCTTTGATTTACCTGACGACCACCTTAGGCAGTATAATTAATGGACTGGGGAAAGCTAATATAACCTTTATTAATTCCATCATCAGCTCCCTATGCAAGATAGTTCTGGTAGCATTATTGATTCCCGCACTGGGTATCAAAGGATATCTGATCTCACTGCTGATCGGTCAGGTGATTGTTACCGGTCTTGATACGTTTGCCGTACTAAGGAATGTCCATTTCTCACTTAGTCTCATCGATAGCATAGTGAAACCTGCAATCATCGTTACTATAGCAGGATATCTTCTGAAGGTGAGTTATGAATATATAAAAAAAATGACGCACATGAACGAAGTAGTATTTCTACTGACCTTCTGTCTTCTGTTATGCGTCATTTGCCTCTGTTTTCTATATGTTACCAAAGCCATCTCCAGAAAGGACTTTAGATAGCCGGCTTATATACCATAAAATCGTTCTTGCCTTGTTCTTTCACCTCGTATAAAGCCTGATCTGCGTGGAATATCAATTGCTCATAATGATGACCTGCTTCCGGATAGATAGCAATTCCGATACTTGCTGAAATCTTGATAGACTGTTCATTGTTAATATAAACCGTATCCAAAGCTTCCTTTAGCAGCTTAGCCTTATGTAAAACCTCGTCGATATCCGTAATATTCCCTATAAATACTACGAATTCATCGCCACCAATTCTTCCAATGATCTCTCCATCATGAAATCGATCTTTAATACAACCGATTACATGGACCAAAACCTTATCTCCCGGTAGATGTCCATAGGTATCGTTAATTTTCTTAAAATCATCAAAATCAACAAACATCAGAACATGCAAACCGTTTTTGCTACCGGATATAAACTTATCAATTTTTTTAATTGTAATCTCTTTGTTGTATACGCCAGTTAACGGGTCTCTGGTAGCCTTATATTCCAGCGCTTCCAGCTCTCTCTTCTGCGTATCGATATTTACCAGCTTTCCGATAATTCGAAGGGGGTTCTTATCATCATCATAAATTGTCTTTCCCATCAGCTGGCACCAGATGAATTCATTCAGTTTGCCTTTGATACGAAATTCAGCTTCGATAATGCTCTTGCCCTGTCTGAGTTCCTCGCATAACTCCAGATAGATCCCCCAATCATCCGGATGGATGGTATTGCGTCGCAGTTCAGATCTGGAGTAAAAATCATAAATAAGCGAATTGTATCCGAATAACTCCCTGAACTTATCAGTAAAAATCATTTCATCCTTTTGTATATGATATTCAAAAAGTATATCTTTGGATATCTCCGTCGCTATGCGATATCGTTCTCCTTCCAAAAGAATCAATTCCTGCATCTGCTTCTGTTCGGATATATCCACAAACACCACAGATAAGGTATGTCTCCCATCCTTCGTCATTGCGTTATTACCCGTCATTAAGGTATGTAAGACATTACCTTCCTTGGAAATCATTCGTGTCTCACACCGGATTACATCATTCTCCAACTGCTCTTTAACAATATCCATAAAATTGGTATCTCTTGAATCAATAAAATCCAGCAGGGTGAATTTACTCTCTGCCTTTGCCGAACTCTTATCATAACCCAGCATTTCATAAAAACCCTGACTTGCATATAATATCTTGCAATCCTCCAAGGTAAAATGAACAAGCCCGGCCCGAATACTGTTCGTAATCCTCTTTAGCTCCAGAGCCGCTTCGGTAACCTTTTTCTCGTTAGCCAAGCGGCAAAGCAAAACTACAACAACACCAATGATTAGTAAGCTCACGATCGCTATCATCAATATCAGTAAAAATGTAGGCTTGCTTTGTAACGCATTGATCAGTTTCATACAACCTAGTCCCCCAACTAAAAACTGAATTCAAATGTCAAATCACATCCACGCCTACTGAACATGATCATAGTACTTAAGGTCTTATCCTAATCCCTATTGTTTCGCACCTTTTAAGACCTTATTTCTTCTTCCCAATCGCACCTGGTAAAGGCATGGTGCAAGTTATATTATTCATAAATACCTTCTATAAAGCGTAAGGTGTGACTCCGACTACTGACAAGTTCCACCTTATAAAACATAAGTTATAACATTTGTTAATATCAAGTCCTCCTATAAAACATAAGGTGTGACTTTAGTTAATATGAAGTAACTCGTTTATAATTCGTAAGGAGTTACCTTGATTACTTCCAATTCCCATCTTATAATACATAAGGTGTGACCTGGTAGACATAATAATTCAGCCAGTTTGTGTACATTGCGTTGGCATGCGCTCTCCAGACGAGATTCGGCCTTGACTCAGGCTGATCCTCCGGATAATAATTCTTGGGCAGGGCAATGTCCAAACCCTTTGCTACATCCCTTTTATATTCTTTATCAAGGGATATTCTGTCATATTCGGGATGCCCCATAACAAATATCTGTTTTCCTTCCTCCGCGATAACGATAAATACACCGGCTTCTTCAGATTCCGCAAGTATGGTCAATTCCTTACGTGTTAGGATTTCTTCCCGGGTAACAGTCGTATATCTGGAGTGAGGTGCATAAAAGACATCATCAAAACCCCTGACGAAAGGTACTTTTCGTTCCATAACTCTATGCTCAAAGATACCGAACATCTTCTGATCCAGTGAGCTTTTCTTTACTCCATAATGATAATAGAGTCCTGCTTGTGCCCCCCAACAGATATGGAGTGTTGAAGTAACATTCGTTACAGACCATTGCATGATCCGTACCAACTCATCCCAATAGGTTACCTTCTCAAACTCCATCTGCTCCACAGGTGCCCCTGTAATAATTAGGCCGTCGAATTTACGATCCTTCACATCTTCAAAAGTCAAATAGAACTGATCCAAATGACTTGTAGGTGTATGAGACCCGACATAGGTCTCTGTCGTCAAAAAGGTCACATCTACCTGAAGTGGAGTATTGGAAAGACTTCGAAGCAACTGTACCTCAGTATCTTCTTTGATCGGCATCAAATTCAATATTGCAATCTGCAACGGTCGGATGTCCTGATGCGTCGCTCTGGTCTCATCCATCACAAATATATTTTCATCTTCCAGAACCTTCTTCGCCGGAAAATCACTTTGAACTCTAATCGGCATCCTTCATCACCATCTTCACATTTTTGTCATAGCAAAAAATATCATAACATGATTTTCTAAATAAATCAACAAACAATCACAAGTTTATCCAAAATATCCCTTTTGATTTATTGAAGCATTTCCAGTACTTCCACCTCCGTAAGTATAGGTATGCCAAGCTCCTGCGCTTTCGTTAATTTACTTCCGGCGTTCTCGCCTGCAATCAAATAATTGGTCTTCTTCGATACACTGCCGGACACCTTGCCACCATGCTTCACAACCAGTTCTTCCATCTCAGTCCTGCCCATATTAGGAAGCGTACCGGTAATGACAAAGGTTAGGTTGAAGAAACGTTTCTCCCCTGAAGCCTCTTCGACCTGGGAATAGAAATTCATTCCTGCTTTCTCCAGCCGGTCAAGTATTTTCAGATTATCCTCATTTGCGAAGAAATCAACGATAGATCTGGCTGTAATGTCACCGACATCATTGATTGCTACCAGTTCCTCATAGGAAGCAGACTTTAATTCATATAAGGAACGAAAATGCTTCTTCAGCTGTGTTCCTGCCTGGCGGCCGATATTCTTAATTCCCAATCCGGTAATCAAACGGTCAATGTCATTCTCCTTACTGTCTTCAATCGCCTTAAGAAGCTTATCCGTATTTTTCTCTTTTCCGATCAGACCTTTTTCGATCAGCTCGTCGCGATAATTTTTCAGATCATAGATATCTGCAATATCTTTCAGATACCCTTCTTGAATCAGTACCTCAACATAGGCTTCACCAAAGCCTTTAATATCCATGGCATTTCGTCCGACAAAATTTATAATATGCTGAGAAAGCTGTGCCGGACAGTTAATATTCGTACATCTGGTATCTGCTGTGTTGACATCTCTAGTCGTAGGTGCACCGCAGCTCGGACAGGTAGCGGAAATCCGAAAGGGTATAGTGCCTTCCGGACGCTTTACTTTATTGACGGATAAGACCTCGGGAATGATCTCTCCGGCTTTTCGGACAACTATGGTATCTCCGATCCGTACATCCAATTCGTCGATGCGATCCTGATTATGCAGTGTTGCTCGTTCCACATTCGTACCGCACAGTCTGATAGGCTCAAAGATAGCTGTCGGAGTAATCCTGCCCGTCCTGCCGACAGTCAGTCTAATCTCCTTCACTACTGTCTCCTTTTCTTCCGGAGGATACTTATAGGCGATAGCCCAGCGGGGTACCTTCGAGGTAGCTCCGAAATATTCTCTGTCTCTTAAATTATCCACCTTGACTACTGCTCCGTCGATATCATACGGAAGATTACCGCGTTCTTCTCCGATCTGTGTAATCGCTTCCCACACCTCATCAGCAGTTCTACATTTTCTATAGCCCTCACTCACCTTCACTCCCTGCTTCTGAAGCCACTCCAGGCTCTCCGAGTGCGATGTAAAGGTAAATCCTTTCGTATCCTGAACATTGAATATGAATAAGGAAAGCTTCCGTTCTCTTACAACCTCCGGATCAAGCTGACGCAGTGTTCCTGCAGAGCAATTTCTGGGGTTGGCAAAAAGCTTCTTCCCTGCTGCCTCCAGCCGATCATTCACCGCTTCGAAATCTTCATTTTTCATATAGACCTCGCCGCGAATTTCTATATAAGGAACTGCATCCTTGAGCTTTGTCTTGACATCCTTAATTACCTTTACATTATCTGTAACGTCCTCACCCTGAAGAATACCATCCCCTCTGGTCACACCCATCGTCAGATTTCCTTCAGTATAACGCAAGGAGACGGATAACCCGTCTATCTTTTTCTCTACGACAAAGACGGTATCCGGCCGCTCCTTTAGTACCTTTTCAACAAAGCCAACAACCTCTTCCTTAGAAAATACATCCTGAAGGCTCAGCATGGGAACATTATGCTTCACCAATACTCCGGCCTCTCTCTTAGCAACTCCGCCAACCTTACGGGTAGGTGATTCCTCATCTGCAAACTGGGGATTCTCCTGTTCCAGCTTACGAAGCTTCTGTGAGAGCTGATCATATTCATAATCAGATATCTCCGGATCATCCTGGTTATAATAACGGTCATTATGATAAGTGAGCAAAGCTCTGAGCTGTTCTATCTCTTCTCTGATTTCCATGATACTCTATCCCTTTCTTACATGAATATATTCAATTTCTTATATCATAGCACAGGTAATCACCATAGGATGCCTCTTTCGAAATAATCAGGGCCTTCCTTTCTTATCCAAAAAGGATTTTGTCAGTTCCTCAATCTCTTTCTCCGTTACATTGCGATAATCACCAGTCTTTAGCCTTCCGAGTCTAATGTTCATAATTCGTACACGTCTCAGATTAACGACCCGGTATTCAAAATGTTCACACATTCGCCTGATCTGTCGATTCAGACCCTGGGTGAGAATGATGCTAAAGGTATATTTATCTATCTGATCTACTTTACAGGGTTTTGTCACCGTATCGAGGATCGGGACTCCCATGGACATCTTCTTAATGAAATCCGCTGTGATTTCCTTATTAACGGTTACGACATATTCCTTCTCATGATTATTTTCTGCACGAAGAATCTTATTCACTATGTTTCCGTCATTCGTAAGCAGGATCAAACCTTCTGAATCCTTATCCAGACGACCGATCGGATAAATTCGCATTCCATAACCGATATAATCCACTATATTATCCGGTTCGTTATGATCTGTGGTGCATACGATCCCCTCCGGCTTGTTGAATGCAATTAAGACTAATTTTTCTTCCTTTTTTACCGGCTTCCCACAAAAGGTTACCTGACTTTGCTTCGTTACCTTGGAGCCCATCTGTGCTATCTGCCCGTCAATCTTGACCTTGCCCTCTTCAATAAAACGATCAGCCTCTCTGCGGGAACAGATCCCTGCTTCACTTAAAAATTTATTGATACGGATTACTTCTTGATCCTCTTCCTGAGAAGTCAGCCGTTTTGTCCTTTTAGCCATAATCCACCTTACCTTTCGTCCTGCTTCCGGCAATTTAGCATTACGGCCGGATGTATTTAGCTAATTATACTTGATTTAAAATAGTTCGTCTACCCTTTTCCTAAACAGTACCAGCCTATCTTTCGACTATACACAGCACATCCAAACGTAGTATTTTGATTCATAGGATATGATAATTTTAAAACAAAATAGTAAAGCAACAATTATTGCATAGAGATCTCGTAAAATAGTAACGTAACAGAAAGAGCACCGTCTGGCCTTCCCGACATATGTGCGGGAAACCAGATGGTGCTCTTTCTATCAACTACTTGTAAAATGTCTTTTGCTATAATCTAGTCATATGAAAATCACTTCATTTTATAGGTAGTTCTTCATTATATTAATATTGTCTTCTTCTTTCTTAACGAAATCCTTGGCAATCTGTGTGCTGATCCCATCGGCACCCTCATTCGCATGCAGTAATCTGGTCATCTGCGTCACTCCCATCGTACTACCCTGGATTACCATCTGGGCAATATGGCTATCATCGGAATTGATCATCGTATTCATCTTTATATTACTTTTCAACATCATGTTTTTATATAAAGAATTATCCTTAGGATGTGCACCGCTTTTTCTCAGTTGCTGTTTCGACTTACCTGCTAACATCTTATAATCCTGCAGCTGTTTGTTTAAGTCGCTGTAGAATTCTCTGTCGGATGCTTTATCAAGAACCGCCTCGATTGCCGTGATGCCCATCTTTGCATTCTGATAGGTCTTCTCCAACAAATCCAGATCAACGTTTGTTATCATAAAAACACTCCTTATCCTAAATTTATAATTATAGTATAAGGAGTTATTGATAGAATTATTAAGTTTTTTGTCAAATAATAAAGATCTTCATATTAGTAACCAGTATAGAGCTACTGCGTTTGTATCTCACCCTCAGAAGTGGATTTCGTCTCCTCGTCCTTCTTTTCCTGCTCTTTGGCAGATGCTTTAGCCATTTTCTCAATGCTCTTCCAGAAGCTTGCCAGATCCTCATCCTTCTTCTTAGCCTTAGCACTCTTCTCATCGGTTAATTCTGTCAGCTCCACAAAAGCCTTATCTTCACTGCAAGCATCATAATATGCTTTGGTATCAGCATCCATCTCTCCGGAGTAGATCTTCAGCTTATTATCTTCACCGGTTACGACATAGAATTTAGAAAGTGCCGGTGCTGCCGTATTGATACTGGTAAATTTAATTTCATGATATACATATACAACATAGGTTCCTTCCTTGAGTCCCTTTTTCGTATATGTCTCAATTTTTTTATAATCTTCGATATATTCGGTCCTTGCCTGCAATTCCTCTTCAGACTCGACCTTGGTAGAATCGCTGATAATACTTTTCAGGGTATCGATGTCTCGGTTATTCTTAGCTGTATAATAGGTCTCAAACAGCTTATCTATCTCAGGATAGGCACCCTTCTTCTCGACCGGATAATCAGGAAGCGGAGTTGGAGAAGGAATAGGCGTAGGCGACACTGCCTCGGCGAGCTTCATAGCGGTACTGTCAGCCGTAGCCATTAGTGCATCATTCTCTGTGGTGGCCTTGTCATCTGCAATCTCTGTATTTAAAATTGTTTGAATACTACTCTCCTGGGCTTTGGGTCTGTCCTGACTAACGGACAAAGTTAATATGCCAATGCCCATAGTACTCATTGTTGTAAGTAATATTATTTTTTTATATTTAAGTTTCATTATATCTCCTCAATCATACCAATTAGAACACAACTACATCTGCTTTTCCTATTTTACCAAAAAGCGAAATAAAAATCAACCCAGTAATTTCATTTTTATGTAACATTATTTAACATTTTTGTAACATTTAATCTTTCTTTCCTCTAATAAGCTTAATATAACTCTGCTATTTTGCCGGTTCGTCCTAGGACAACAAAACATATCCACGAATAGATCCGTCAAATGGTTCATATTATTCTGAGAGTATCTTCGATCCTTTTGATACTTTATCCACCCTAGAATAAATATATTTTACATTTATATGGTTAGAATATATAATTAACACATACTTAATTTATATAGGGTCTATTCTCTACGACTTAAATAGGCCAGAGCCTATTACATCATCTATATTAAGCAGCAAATAAATGAATCGGAAGTGAACTGTTTTATTGATGTTATCATCCGGCAATTTAACTTCAGGAAAGGTGATATCCATGGTACAAACCCTAAAGCAACAGTTAAAACAGATAGAAGACCGGGAATTGTGTTTTTTAAGCCAATCCGGGAATACCTTATTGCAAAATACTCTGTCTCCTGTAATGAACAAGCTTCAGGATAAAATTCCCGTAAAATTACAGGACACATTGAATAGCGCATTTTATAAAGGCTTTCAGCTTGTCTTTGAAAAAGGAATTCCATATATTGAAAAGAGCTACGATAAGAATAAAATTGAGCTGGAGTTTGACATCAATAATTATGCCTTAGGAAAAAGGATTAGTAAAAAGCATATCAAAAAGCTGGATCGACATTCTAAGCAAGCCAGGCTGATCAACTCCTCCTTTTCGGTACTGGAAGGCGGTGTTCTTGGACTTTTTGGCATTGGCCTTCCCGACATCCCATTATTTTTGACTGTCCTACTGAGGACTGTCTATGAGATTGCTCTCAGTTATGGATTTCATTATGATACACAAGAGGAGAAAAGCTATATCATGCTGCTGATCAGCACAGCAATCAGCAAGGGAGATCCGCAAGTACAGCTAAATAAGGAGTTGGAACTCCTCGCCGACCAGATTGACAGTGGAATCAATATCAACGTAAACTTAGAGCAGCAGATGAAAGCAACCTCCGGCATGTTATCTGAGGCATTGTTAACAACAAAATTTCTACAGGGTATTCCTATTGCCGGTGCCGTCGGAGGGATCGTAAATTACAGCATTGTCAGCCGGGTGTCTACCTACGCCGGGATCAAATATAAGAAGAGATATCTGCTGAAAAAGGTAAGTGAATAGCTGAAAAGCTTCTTTACTTTGCAAAATTTATAGTATATAATAACATAGTCTGAAAAATCAGAGAAATGAAGTGCCTGAACGGCACTTCACTTTGCACCTGTAGCTCAGTGGATAGAGCGTTCGCCTCCGGAGCGAAAGGCCGCCGGTTCAAATCCAGTCAGGTGCACTACATTATTTAGCTACAGGGTATAGGTTATGAAAGCCCGGAAGATAACAGGAGCTTCCCTCACACACTGAAGCCAGTACAAATCTCCTCTTTGTATGTCACTATCGGAAAGAACTGTCCGCTCGTTGACCTACAAAGCGGAGATTTGTTCTTTCAACAGTGCATGTGCGCGAAAGCAAAGCGAGCATATGCAAGCTTGCTTGCATATATGCGAGCGCGCACGCGAACCTGATTGCGAGTTTACGAGCATATCAGGTGTGAGAAGCCCCTATTATCTTCCGGGCTGATTTAGTCTGTGTAAAAGTAACCGGATTTTGTTTGTGACGTTATATACAAGATGATTTATTATATATTTGCTCTATATTTGTTCTATTTTTTTATATTTTTGTATCTATATCGGTGCATATATTGTTGTATTTATCTTGATAAAGATAATTTCTATATTTTCTTACTTCATAATAGATAGCAGCACCTTCTTGCAAAACACGAAAAAGCATTCTTCATATATTTTATTGGGGTGATTGAATGAATTCCTGTGAGTTTGTGACTTTGGTGGCTGCGTTATCCTGTGGCATCTTCAAATGTGTTCCGCGGGAGGAGCTTCCCTTAGTGATCACTGTATTTTCTTAAATAGCAGCTACCTTAGCAACAATTGCAGAAGAGGAAAATCTGCCACATCCCGAACAAGCGACTCCTGCTCTGCCGCCGTCTCCGGTGTCCTCCGCCGATGATTCTCTTTTCCCGATAACAGCACAAGGTACTAAATCATGATTTTTACGTGTAGAAAACGTGCGCCGCTAGGCGCACATTATAATAAGCCCGATCAATGATTTCTCATTGTCGGGCTTATTCATTTTAGTACTTATCAATCACATTTAAGAAAAATTATTCGTTGGATCCGTAAAGCTGAGTAAGCTTAACTAAATGCTCATACTTAGCCATCGCATTCTTCTCCGCATTAGCGAACAGCTGCCCTGCTCTCTCAGGATTCTGACGAACTAAGGAGCTGTAACGTACCTCATTCTTGATGAAATCCTGATAGCTTGCTGAAGGAGCCTTGCTATCTAACTGGAACGGGTTCTTGCCTTCTTCAGCTACACGAGGATCGAAGCGGAACATATTCCAGTAACCGGAAGCTACCGCATTCTTCTCTTCTGTCTGAGATACGCCCATACCACCCTTGATTCCATGGTTGATACAAGGAGCATAGCAGATTACGATGGAAGGACCGTTGTAGCTTTCTGCCTCAACGAATGCCTTGATTGTCTGGTTATAATCAGCACCCATAGCAACCTGAGCAACATATACATAACCATAGCTCATTGCGATTGCAGCTAAATCCTTCTTCTTCACTTCCTTACCTGCTGCAGCGAACTGTGCAATAGCACCGGTAGGAGTAGATTTGGAGGACTGACCGCCTGTGTTGGAGTAGATCTCGGTATCAAATACTAAGATATTAACGTCCTGACCGCTTGCAATTACATGATCGAGACCGCCGAAGCCGATATCATATGCCCAACCGTCACCGCCGAGGATCCACTGGGACTTCTTGGACATGAATTCCTTATCCTTTAAGATGTCCTTACCTTCAGCACAGCCGCAAGCTTCCAGTACTCTTACGAGTGCTCTGGTTGCACCTGCATTCTCACGACCATTGTTATAGGTTGCAAGATATCTCTCAGCTGCTGCCTTAACGTCTTCCTTACCGGAATTTGCAGCCAAAGCTTCAATCTTAGCTTTTACTCTGTCTCTTAATGCCTGCTGAGCAAGGAACATACCGTAGCCATACTCTGCATTATCCTCAAATAAGGAGTTAGCCCATGCAGGACCATGTCCTTCTTTGTTTACTGTATAAGGTGTGGAAGGATAAGAACCACCCCAGATGGAGGAACAGCCTGTTGCATTGGAAACGAACATTCTGTCACCGAATAACTGTGTTACTAACTTAGCATAAGGTGTTTCACCACAACCTGCACATGCGCCGGAGAATTCAAGTAAAGGCTGTTTGAACTGACTTCCCTTTACGGATACATCCTTGAATTTCTCAGCAACCTCAGGCTTCTCTTCTAAGGTCAGGCCATATTCAAATACCTTCTGCTCTGTCAGCTGTGTATCAAGAGGCTTCATTACGAGAGCCTTCTCACCCTTCTTGCCGGGACATACATTAGCACAAGAACCGCATCCCATACAGTCAAGGGAAGAAACAGTCATAGCAAATTCTAAGCCGGGAACACCGGTCATAGCAGTCTTCTTCATTCCTGCAGGAGCCTTAGCAGCTTCCTCTGCGGTTAAAGCAACCGGGCGGATAACAGCGTGAGGACATACATAGGAACAGAAGTTACACTGGATACAGTTCTCAGGATTCCACTCGGGAACATCTACTGCAATACCGCGCTTCTCGTATGCAGAGGAGCCCTGAGGTAAGGTACCGTCAGCTGCATTTGCAAATGCGGATACAGGAAGATCATTACCCTGCTGAGCACTTACGGGTGTTAAGATATTATTTACGAAATCAACAACTTCTTTTCTGCCTTCGCTAACCTTAATTAGGATTTCTTCATCCTGAGCGTTCTTCCAGCTCTCAGGAACTGCGATCTCTTTCAGACCTGTAAGACCGCGGTCAATCGCATCATGATTCATCTTTACGATTGCCTCACCCTTCTTACCGTAGGATGCAGTTGCAGCGTCTTTCATATATTTAACGGCTTCTTCTACAGGAATGATGTTTGCAAGCTTGAAGAACGCAGCCTGAAGGATTGTATTGATACGTCCGCCTAAGCCGATTTCCTTACCAATGCTGATACCGTCAATTGTGTAGAACTTGATATTGTTTTCAGCGATATAACGCTTAACCTGTCCGGGCAGATGCTTCTCAAGCTCTTCCATATCCCAGCCGCAGTTGAGCAGGAAGGTACCACCCTTCTTAATCTCCTGAACCATGTTATACTTTCTAACATAGGAAGGATTATGACATGCTACAAAGTCAGCCTCTGTGATCAGGTAAGTTGACTTAATCGGCTTCTTACCAAATCTTAAGTGGGACATGGTAACACCACCGGACTTCTTGGAGTCATAGTCAAAGTAAGCCTGAGCATACATATTGGTATGATCACCGATGATCTTGATGGAGTTCTTGTTCGCACCTACAGTACCGTCCGCACCAAGACCCCAGAACTTACAGCTGATGGTTCCTTCAGGAGTGGTGTTGGGATTCTCCTTGATATCAAGGGATAAGTTAGTAACATCATCCTTGATACCGATGGTGAAGGTCTTCTTCTCGGTATTCTTATATACTGCAATAATCTGAGCAGGAGTAGTGTTCTTGGAGCCTAAACCGTAACGTCCGTTGAATACGGGAACATTAGCAAACTTACTGTCCTTTAATGCTGTAACAACGTCTAAGTATAAAGGCTCGCCAAGAGAACCGGGTTCTTTGGTTCTATCAAGAACCGTAATCTTCTTCACAGTTGCAGGAATTGCTTCCAATAAACGATCAGCGCGGAAAGGACGATACAGACGTACCTTTACGAGACCAACCTTAGCACCATTTGCATTCATGAAATCAATGGTCTCTTCGATGGTATCATTTACAGAGCCCATAGCTACGATAACATGCTCAGCATCAGCTGCGCCATAGTAGTTGAATAACTTGTAATCTGTACCAAGCTTAGCGTTAACCTTGTCCATGTACTCTTCAACAATTGCGGGAAGAGCCTCATAATATGTATTGCAAGCTTCTCTTGCCTGGAAGAATACGTCAGGGTTCTGAGCGGAACCACGAAGTACAGGATGCTCAGGATTTAATGCGTTGTGACGGAATGCTTCAACTGCATCCATATCAACCATTTCCTTCAGATCTTCATAATCCCAGGTTTCAATCTTCTGAATCTCATGAGAGGTTCTGAAGCCGTCGAAGAAATGTAAGAAAGGTACTCTTCCTTTAATCGTAGCCAGATGAGCTACAGCACCTAAATCCATAACCTCCTGAGGGTTGCTGCTTGCTAAAAGCGCAAAGCCGGTCTGACGACAAGCATAGATATCGGAGTGATCACCGAAGATAGATAATGCATGGCTTGCTAAAGCACGAGCGGATACATGGATCACGCACGGAAGTAATTCGCCTGCGATCTTATACATATTGGGGATCATAAGTAATAAACCTTGGGATGCTGTGTATGTAGTTGTTAAAGCACCTGCTGCTAAAGAGCCGTGAACTGTACCGGCTGCTCCTGCTTCAGACTGCATCTCAACTACCTTTACCTCGTGTCCGAAAATGTTCTTTTTGCCTTCTGCTGACCATTTATCAGTTACTTCGGCCATAACGGAGCTAGGTGTAATAGGATAGATTGCTGCAACATCGGTAAATGCATATGACACGTGTCCAGCTGCATTATTACCATCCATTGTTTTCATTTTCCTTGCCATTGAAATGTCCTCCTTAAATTTTCTACCTGGTTCCTGTGATAAAGTATCACACGCACAAAATGAATATTCGAAAAGCATCTCAAAACAACGCAAAAGTACTGAAATATTCAGCTTGTGCGTGGGGTACTTTTACCACGAATCGAACCAAATCGATGAGAATCAATATATGTTTTTATTGCTCGATTCATTATTATAACACATTGTAAAAAATATTGAAACAGAAAATATGTATAATCCTATAATTTTCTCATAAAAAATGTTAGTTATTCTGTATGAAGGAAGAAAAGCTACCATAATTCGCTAAAAACCGAGGCTGCTGCGGTTATATTTTTTCACTGCACCAGCCCCGGTTTTTTACCTAATATTCTATTTTTACTTTAAACCGTTATATAACGCTCCCAAAAGAATTCTGTTTGGATCCTGGCTAAGCTCCCAGATCATCGCTCCACCCAGTCCTTTATTCTTTATATATGCTGCCTTCAGTGCCATGGATTCTTCATCCTCATAGGTAATGAAGGTAGATCCGTTGAATAACCACGGCACCTTGGACTCAGAATGGAAATAGCGGACAAATCCGGGCGCATTAAGGTAGTTAGCCACAATATTGGAATAATTGATGGATTGAGCACCGGAATACGTCTGATATAATCCGAAATTAACATTTGCTACTGCCTTAAATATGTATCCATAAAAGGGCACTCCCATAATCAGCTTGTCTGCCGGTAATCCTGCGGATAGCCAGGTTCTGACTGATTGATCCACGCTGTCCTTATACTGTGGTGACGGATCGCTGTTAGTATAAAGAGGAGCGTTAAAATCGGTATACTGATCCCAGGAGCCATGCAGATCATAGGTCATAAGGTTCACATAATCCACATATTGCTGTAGTTTACTTAATTCAATATTATTCAGATACCAGCTTCCTGCTGCTCCTGCGAAGCTAAGGATATACTGCTTCCCGTCGACAGCCTCCTGAGCATTAAGCTTTTCCCTTAACTTCTGCATCAGAAGGGTAAAATTCGTCTTATCCTCCGGTCTTCTGATATTTGTAGATAATCCACCGTTGACCGGATATTCCCAGTCGATATCCACACCGTCAATTCCGTATTTTACAAGAAAGGCAACGCAGCTGTCAGCAAAAGCAGTTCTGGATGCATCTGTCAGAGCAGCATCTGAAAATCTACTCGACCAGGACCAGCCTCCTACTGCGATTACAATTTTCAAATTCGGGTTCGTCTGCTTTAATGCATTCAGTTTTGCGAGATTGGAGGCATCAACATCCGGATAGCCCAGAGCGATCTTCAAATCACTTCCGATATTGGCAAAGGCATAATTGATATGTGTCAACTTCGATGCATCGATTTTATCGGGTGTATAGCCCGAATAGGCCGCCCATGCTGCATAATAACCGACAACCTTTGTTGCAGGAACCGTAGGCATGGGTGTCACTGTAGGTGCAGGGGTCGCTGTCGGTGTTGCTGCCGGTACTGGCGTTGTTGTCGGTACTGGAGTTGCTGTCGGTACTGGCGTTGCTGTCGGTACTGGCGTTGCTGTCGGTGCCGGCGTTGCAGTTGGAACGGGGGTCATAGCCGAGGTTGCTAAAGTAAGAATGTTACTCTTTACCGAACTGTTGCCAGCCGCATCCCTTGCTACGACATAAAAGCTATAGGAAGTGTTAGGAGTTAATCCGGACGCCAGATAAGTGGCTGTTGTTGATGTGCCGCTTAAGCTATAGTTCTTATAGATTTCATAATATGTAACTTTGACGTTATCAGTTGAGAGATTCCAGGAAAGTGATACCGAAGTATCCGTAACTGAGGTTGCATGTAGATTTTGTGGTGCCGTAGGAGCTGTTTTATCTCCTCTGGATGGTTTTGCGTATGCTGTGACAGTCATTGCTCCGTTGGTTACTACTGTCATAACCATCAATAATGCAAGCCATATTCTTACTCTGAAAATCCTTTTTCGTAATCTTTCCATAGTATGTCTCTCCTTCGTCAGTAAGTTTGGTTGAGTGTAAGCTTGAGTTGTACATTATGTACATTCCCCTAACATTCATGCTATCAATTACAGTACATTATGTCAACCAAACCGACCTAGGGAAACACTGGTAAACCTACACTATTCCATCATTCTCAGACCACTTCTACTGGAATAATAATAGATATGATCTGACAGGACCTCCTCCGGTGCAACCTGGGTATCATTGATTTCTTTGACCATGCCGGCATACTGATTGCTATTACCTAAGTTGTTAGCCGGAACTAGGATCACTTCATGGATACTGCTGGGGAAGATATAAAAATCCGAACCAAATCGCCCCGCAAACTTCTCCAATACCTCGGGATACAGGAGGCAGGCTGCACCATTAATCCCCTTCTCATTTGACAGAATATACATATTTGAGCTTTTCAATTTTTGATCTTCTCTCAAACCACTAACAGCAATAGGATTGTCAGTTCCCTCAGCCATCATACCGCAGATAACCTCCTCCATGCTGTTAATACTTGCCGGAAATAAGCGCTGCGTATTCGCTGCCGCGCAGTCATGAATTTCCTTCAATCCCTTATTCCACATACTCATATGCTTGTTCGTAATTCGGATTGTTCCAATTCCGTCCTGATCATCCCTGATCAGGCAGTGATATGTAATAGCCAGATCCATAAACTTAAGATAAGGCACCTGCTCAAGTAGCTTTCGATTCCGTTCATAGCTGATCAGTCTGTAAACAATGTACGTCTTCATCTCCTGAAAGGTATAGCTAAAATCCCCGTTTATAACAGGAGTATTGCATTCCTCATATATCCTGCATAGTCTATCGGCCAGAGAGGTTAGACCTATCCCCTGCCTATACGCCTCATAATATGGTTGCAGATAAATATTGGGGGCAAAGCTTTTTCCTTCCTTCAATAATACCAGGCTATCCAGTTCAAGTGAATTATTCTTCATCACCTTATATATACTGGCCGTATACTCCTTTCCCATACGTTCTGTTACCATTGACAGAAGCGACTGAACAAAATAACCATATTCCGAGGTGGTTTCTCGTACCACTTGTACCATATTATGATCCTCCTTATTATATTTAATAGGTGATATACACCCATAATGAGCAACTGAAGCAGGAAAGCTTGACGAATGGGGAAAAAATGAGCAAAGATGAGTAAACGAGATTTACAGAGAAAACTATGAATAAAATACTTCTACCTTTTATTAATATGAGCTAATGGACGCTTGAAAAATCTATTTAGGAATCATGAACAATCCATTTCAAATTGACAGGATATTGACATAGGGATGGAGGATATATACTTAATGAAATAATGGATCATTATAGAATTAACAGGGAATAGTTTTAAGATTTCATTGATTAGTGTTTTAGAATTAATTGTAATAGCTTCGGCATGATAGAATATAAGCTTAAATAATTACAGATACAAGCTTTAAACAGAACTTATAACATAATTTTATCAAAATCCTGAAAGAATGGCAAGATTTTTCCTGTCATATTTTTACATGAACTTTTCAAATTTTTTTGTTGGTATTGTCCAATCTTCTGTCCTCTTCGTACTTGCTGCTAATCGCAATCAGGGTCTGTGCAGGTGCATAGAAGGCCCACATCAGAATTGTTGACGCAGAGTAAAGAATGGAATAGATCTTTTCCTGCATCGGGATAAAAGCAGAAAGATTGAATAAACCCACATTAATATCACAGAGTAGAAACAACAGCATACCGATTGCATAAATCAAGTTACCTTTTGCCCCAGGCTTCTGTCTCAACAGGGCAAAGGAGGAAATTACATTCGAAGAGATACAGATAAAATAAAATACGCTGACAATTAAGAGTCCATCCAGTGTGACTCCTGCTGATTTGAGAAGCAGACATACCGCGATAGCTATGGTTATCTGTAATAATATTCTTTTCAGAAAAGCTGTTCCAATTATTCTTCTGCAGTCGGCCGCAGAAGCTTCTGTCTTCTCTTTTTTTGAAAGCAATATCACCAGGCGAAGATTGTAAAGCTCCTGAGTCACAATAAAGGTCAGGACACCATAGATATAATAGTCAAGTATCAGGATAAACAGATCCGAGATCACAGTAAAGAATAAGGCTGCCTGAAGTAAACAAGATGAAACGGCATGCCGTTTCATTTGTCGTAAACAAAAAGTGCTTTTGCCTGCGCGTAAAAGCGCATAGCAAAAGCACAGAAGAACGATACTATACTTTATGGTTACAGAGAGTGCGATGCTTGTAACTGTCAGATCCAAAGTCAGAAAGCCGGCATACAATACTGCCTGAACAGTAATGAATATTGCCTCTAAACTTAACTTCCTGTTGCTGTGCATCGTGTAAATCTCCTTTTTCGGCCTAGAGCAGAAAATCATTATTTTTTAAAAACTGAACTGCCATCTCCTTGGGAACAGGCTTACTATAAAGATAACCCTGCGCCTTGTCACAATTGGCTTCCTTTAGGAAGATTTCCTGATCAAAATTCTCAACACCCTCTGCGATGACATCCAGATTAAGGTTTCTTGCCAGAGTTATGATCGTCTGAATAATTTTTTGATCACTGCGGTCTTCCATTACCGTATTTAGAAAACTCTTATCTATTTTCAAATTGCTGACCGGTAAACGCTTCAGATAATTCATGGAGGAATATCCTGTACCAAAATCATCCAACGAGAAGTTTACACCAATCTTACGAAGCTCCTGAATCGTAGCAATCGTATACTCAATGTCATCAAGAGCTATGCTTTCTGTAATCTCAAGCTCTAAATTACTGGGATTAATTCCTGTTTCTTCAATAGCATCATAAACAATCTTAACGATATCCCTGTCTTTGAACTGTCTTGCGGATAGATTCACCGCCATAGTAATCTTTGGATAGTCTGCCGACCACTGCTTTAACTGATAACAGGCTGTCTTAAGAACCCATTTACCGATCGGTATGATCAAGCCTGTTTCCTCTGCCAGATGTATGAAATCATCCGGGGATACCAAGCCCTTTGTCGGATGGTTCCATCTGATTAATGCCTCAAAACCCACTACCTGCATGGTTTCCAGATTCATCTGTGCCTGATAGAACAGGATAAATTCTTCTCGTTCAATTGCCTTGCGAAGCTCGGACTGTGTCTCGATCTTCTCAGTTAGCTTCTGGTTGAAGGAATAATCAAAGTAAACGTGAGTATTCTTACCGTTTCCTTTTGCCGCATACATAGCTGAATCCACATTTTTGATCAGAGCCTGTGAACTCTTGCCGTCCTTCGGTGCAAAAGCAACACCGATACTAACTGTGACAAAATACTCTTTTGTAGACAGAATAAAAGGATAACTGAATACATTCAAAATCTTTTTGATTTTTTCTTCATAAATAGCAGTATCATTCAGATTCTGGGTTAAAACTACAAACTCATCTCCCCCGATTCTGGCAAGGTAATCATTTTCATCCATTGCTTGCTTCAAACGGTAGGTTACATCGATCAAAAGCTCATCCCCATAGGAATGTCCTAAGGAATCATTGATATTCTTAAAGTTATCAATATCAATGTCCATAATTCCTATTGTCTCTTCGCTACGGAGGGTTAGCATAATGTTATCAAGCATCTCAGTAAAAGCAGTTCTGTTTGGCAGCTCCGTAAGATAATCGGTATAAGCCAGCTTCTTCATGCTTTCCTTGTTCTTATTTAATTCATCATACTTCCCTGTTAACTCATTCAAAGATACAATAGCAGAGTTATAGATATCCTCAAGCTCCTGATTACGTTCTCTCACAACCTGATTTTCCTGGTCCACCCGACTTTTTTCCTTTTTAAGGCTTCTTAATCTGATTGCAATTATGATAAATAATATTATTAAAAGTGCAATTGCCACTAGAATAGCTATTCCGGCGGATTGGCCAATCATAAAATATCCCATAAGTCCTCCAATACGTTCCCCTCAACGTATTTTCCTTTGTTATTTCGATTTCAGGTACTTGTCAATACCTGCAGCTGCAGCCTTGCCTGCTCCCATTGCGAGTATTACTGTTGCCGCTCCTGTAACCGCATCGCCTCCGGCAAAGACACCTTCCCTTGATGTCAGGCCAGTCTCTTCATCTGCGATGATGCACTTATGCTTGTCCGTCTCTAAGCCATGTGTTGTTGAAGATATCAGCGGATTCGGGCTGGTACCGAGAGACATGATTACTGTATCAAGCTCAAGTATAAATTCCGAATCAGCTTTTTCAGCAGGTCTTCTTCTTCCGCTTGCATCCGGCTCGCCAAGTTCCATTTCTACGCAACGCATACCGGATACCCAACCGTTTTCGTTCACCAGTATTTCCTTAGGATTCGTTAGCAGCTTGAAGATAATGCCCTCTTCCTTTGCATGATGTACTTCCTCCACTCTTGCCGGAAGCTCTGCTTCGCCTCTGCGGTAAACAATATACACTTCTGCACCAAGTCTGAGAGCTGTCCTGGCCGCATCCATAGCAACATTACCGCCACCGACAACCGCAACCTTCTTACCCGCAATAATCGGAGTATCATAGCTGGCATCAAAGGCCTTCATCAAATTGCTTCGTGTAAGATATTCATTTGCCGAAAATACTCCGTTGGCATTTTCTCCCGGTATACCCATGAACTTCGGAAGTCCGGCACCCGAACCGATAAATACCGCCTCAAAGCCTTCCTCCTCCATCAGTTCATCAATCAAAGTAGATTTACCGATGATAACATTCGTCTCTATCTTGACACCAAGTGATTTTACATTTTCGATCTCTGCCCTTACTACGGTATCCTTCGGGAGTCTGAATTCCGGTATCCCATAGACAAGAACTCCGCCCGGCTCATGAAGAGCTTCGAAGATTGTGACATCATAGCCTAGCTTAGCCAAATCTCCTGCACAGGTAAGACCGGCCGGACCGGATCCGATGATAGCTACCTTCCTACCATTCTTTTCTTTCGGAGGTTCGGGCTTGATATCATGTTCTCTTGCCCAGTCAGCAGCAAAACGTTCCAGCTTTCCGATAGAAACCGGTTCACCCTTAATGCCACGGATACATCTTTCCTCACATTGTGTCTCCTGAGGGCAGACCCTTCCGCAGACAGCGGGAAGCGCCGAATATTTACCGATTACTTGGAAGGCTTCCTCGGCATTGCCTTCCTTGATTGCGTTTATAAAACCCGGAATGTCTATATTAACCGGACATCCGGAGATACATTTCGCATTCTTGCATTGGATACAGCGGGAAGCCTCTTCCATCGCTTCCTCCATATTATAACCAAGGCACACCTCGTTAAAATTAGTTGCTCTCACCTTGGGATCCTGCTCCCTCACAGGAACCTTTTTCAAAACATCCATGATTCATCCTCCAAACACCGTTTTGCGGCAAACTCAGTTATCAATCGTTCTCACTGCATTCGCAGCCGGGATGATGATGGGTCGCACCCTCTCTCTCTCTGAGAACATTTTTTCCTTCCTCTGATCTATACATCTGAAGTCTCTTCATGGCTTCATCAAAATTAACCAGATGTCCGTCAAATTCCGGTCCGTCAACACATGCGAACTTTACTTCATTTCCGATAGTCAGTCGGCAGGCACCGCACATTCCCGTACCGTCAACCATAACCGGGTTCATGCTTACGATAGTCTTAATTCCCAATTCCTTGGTCAGGATACATACGAACTTCATCATAATCATAGGACCGATTGCAATGACAAGATCATATTTCTTACCCTGATTATTCACCAGATCCTTAATACAGTCATTCACATTTCCATGGAATCCATAAGAACCGTCATCTGTTGTGATATAGAGGTTTTCTGTTAAGGGTCTCATCCGTTCCTCAAGTATAATTAAATCCTTATTTCTTGCTCCGATGATACAATCTACATCGTATCCGTTCTCCTTCATCCACTTTACTTGAGGATATACAGGAGCCGCGCCAACGCCACCGGCAACAAATAATATCTTTTTCTGTAATAACTCTTCTCTGGGCATATCGATCAGTTCGGACTTATGGCCCAAAGGTCCCGTAAAATCACGGAAGGCTTCCCCTTCTTCATATGTAGCCATCAGCTTGGTAGAAGATCCGAGCGACTGAAATACAATGGTAACTGTTCCGGCCTCCCGATCATAATCACAAATCGTAAGCGGAATTCTTTCACCCTTTTCATCCATCTTTACTATGACAAACTGTCCTGGATAACAATTTTTTGCTACTCTGGGAGCTTTAATATCCATAAGATAAATAGAATTAGCCAGACTTTCCTTCTTTACGATAGTGTAAATATAGTTCTCAGCCATTTTGCGTTAACCTCTTTCTTTATACAAAAATACTAATAATGATAAATATTTAGCTTTCATTATAATGTAAGGAACCCAAAAAATCCAGCAATATTTTTAGGAATGTGTTCCGTAATTCATAATTCGTCATAATAAATATAAAATGTCACTATTTCTTATATGTAATTACCTGTGCAGGACTTTTCATGCATTATCATACTCACTAGCTTCTTTTGTTTGAAAGACAACAAAAAACTTAATAACGGATCTGTCTCAAGAAGTTGTAGACAGGTTTTTGCATAACTATGCATTACATCCGTTATTAAGTCATAATAATACATTATCTCTTTAGCAGATCTTATCCTTAGACTTTTGAAGACTGTTTTGTAAAAGTTTCAGAAACTCAGCATACTCCTTACGTTCAGCAGCGGCATCTGCTCCTTTTCTCCCAAGGCGGTCACATAGGCATAATAATGACAGTTCTTCTATATCAACCCTTCGAAGCAGTCCCATGAAATCAGCGTAGGGAAGCCTGCGAAGTATATAAAGCATGTGCATATGATATCTTACCATTGCGGTAACGGACTGAATAAATCTCTCCTCTGCCAGGAAACAGTTCAGAAATTCCTTGCTCAGCTGCTCCCCTGCTATATCATGGTCATAGGAGGTTATCCTACCTTTCATCATTCTCGTCGTTGTAGGCTTTCCAATATCATGCAGCAATGCGGACCACATAAATACCAACGGATCTTTACTTTTGCTTCTAACCCTCGCTGCTTCATCCAGGACCAGCATAGTATGATTCCAAGCATTCCCTTCTGCATGATATTTTAGGGATTGTTCCGTTGTCTTCAACCTCATCAGCAGGTTGAAGGGATAAAGTTGAAACTGCTTCCGGTCAGATAACTTCTCCATATATTCAGAAGGCTTCTCATCAGTCAGCAAATGCCTTGTCATTTCATCAAAAACTGTTTGAATAGTTTCTTCAAGCATTGCGATCACTATGATCACCCATAGGTGATGATTTCTCATGTCCGGCCTTCGCCTTACCGGAAATCTCAGGTACAGGCGGAACCTCATCCTTTGGCATATGCACTCTCTTTTCTCTGACCTCTGTTGGCTCTGTTACAAAGTACCGTCTCATTCCATTTTTTGCCATTCGCTAATCATACCTTTCATTACACATCATTATTTTTTACGGATTTTCTTTTGGCATTCCTGTTCTTGTTCTGATTTTCCTTTGTAAGTGGTGTCTGCCCATTGGCTTTATCCATTCTCGCACGTTTATTATCCGGCTGACTGTCCTTTGGCATAGCTTCCTCCTATTCATCAAAAGATTTGTTCTGAAATAGTATGCGCATACCGCTGTGTACTATCCATGCTTCTGATAGAGGAGTTTTTAGCTAATATTGTTTCACTGATCAATGACAGGCGGTGCGGAACATAAGGACAGGCTATAATTTGTAAATCTTTTATCCGGAGACAGATTTTTACCAAACCACGCCGGCGGAATGAATTCTGTGGCAGAACTGATGTCCGGAAATTCAACCTCAGCAAATACAAGCCCTTTCAGTAAGCCTTCGAAAACATCGAGCTCTGCTGTCAGTCCATCTTGTAGTGGTATGAGATACCTTGTTTTATAGATCATGTTTCCATCCGTTTTTGCTCTCAGGGTGTAATAGGCTTCCTCTGTCAAAGGAAGCTCCACTTCATGATTCACATTGGCTTTGACTTGTTTACACGAGTCCACACCCAACTTCGATTTATAGGTAAGGATATACTCCTCATTACTTTTTCTGATTCTGATGGTTGGGTTATGGCAGAGATATCCTTGTTCGATCACTTTCTTCTCATACCCTGATAGGTCCTCCGGCATCCGAAGGATGGCATACTTGCGTTCAATTTCCATTCGTTATTCCTTTCTTTCACAGCGTTAAGATGTTTTCAGGAGAAATTGGTAGTTTCAAATTTCAGGATCATTCTGGTACTTTCAGAATGATTTTTACGCTTCCTCCCTGAATAGCTTGACAGGATCGTAGAATACTATATCTATCACAAAATATTCCGGAGGTACCAATGAAAAAAAGCTTCCTTACCAACTTCATCTTGTGTGGCTTCATTGGCTGGTGTATGGAATGTCTGTGGACCGGTTTGGATGCCTTGAGAAAACACAAGGACAAAACCCTAACCTGCCACACCTCTGTATGGATGTTTCCGATTTACGGAATGGCAGCCTGCTTCAGCCCGATCAGTCAAAAACTCAAAAACCGTTCAACTCTCCTTCGCGGAGGGATCTATGCTTTCCTCATCTATTTGGGTGAATATTCCAGTGGACTATTTCTAAAAAAGCATAATGCCTGTCCCTGGGATTACAGTAAGGCCAAGCTTAATTACAAGGGTATCATCCGTTTTGATTATGCGCCGGTCTGGATCTTAGCAGGACTGCTTTTTGAAAAGGTACTAAACCGGGATTAATGCTATTATAGCAATTCATGTTACTGAGGTGCAACCAAATTTACTTCGTTTTTCGTATGGGATCTGTGGGCTATGATTTGATTATTGAAAGGCCGTCATAAAAGATGTATACTAATAAAAAAATCCGGAGGTTTCAATTTTGTTAAAAGCAGTCATTTTTGACATGGACGGCGTTATCATCGATAGCGAGCCTCAACATGCCAGAGCCGCGGTTCTAGCCCTTGAAAAATATAATACTTCAATTCAGATAGAGTATGCCTATGGTTTTATCGGTACCAGCACAAGGGTCATGTGCCGAAAAATGATAGAGGAGTTTCATCTTTCTGTTACGGAGGATGAATTATTAAAAGCAAACGATGAAGCCAAGGAATTCTTACTTAAGTCGGAGGGTTATTCGGTTATACCATATATTACAGAATTAATGCGGAATCTACATCAAAATGGAATAAAGCTGATCATAGCTTCCTCCTCTCCGGCAGCCGCCATAGAAAGTGTTATGGATACTCTTAAGATAAACGAGTTATTCGAAGGTTACATATCCGGAATGAACATGAAACATCCGAAACCGGCACCTGATATCTTTCTCGCAGCCGCAAAGCAACTGGGGGTGGAACCTTCGGATTGTCTTGTAATCGAAGACTCCTGTCATGGAGTCACCGCAGCTGCTGCAGCCGGAATCACCTGCCTGGGTTTCATTAATCCGAATTCCGGTCAACAGGATTTAGGTAAGGCAGCGATGCTGGTGGAAGGATTTGAAGAAGTAGATTATCAGTTCCTGATTCGTGTATATCAGCGTGCTCATATGGAACCGATAACCATCCTGTCAACAAAACATTGTATCCTACGGGAATTGAGCCTTGGGGATGCTGACAGCCTGTTTGCCATCTGTGCCAAACCTGAAGTCAGTAACTTCCTGGAGGATTTTACCCGTGATCCGTCTGTGGAGCTGGAGAAGTTGAACGCCTATATTAAGAATATCTATTCTTTTTACGGGTTTGGATTATGGGGTGTATATCTGAAAGAAACCGATCAGTTGATCGGACGTTGCGGCATAGAGCTTAAAGACGTGGACGGAGAAGCGATTTATGAGCTTGGTTATCTGATTGATCCCTGCTACCAGAAGAATGGATACGGAAAAGAAATTGTACAAGCTACCATCAATTATTGTCTGAAGGAGCTTGCTCCAAGGATTACCGCATTCATCTTACCGGAAAATATCCCCTCTCTTCATTTGGCCGAGAGTGTAGGCATGAACAAAATCGGAGTGAATACGATAAATCATAAAAACTATATTCGTTATGAAATCATCGGATCATCCTTTTAATCATCCGAAGTAAAGGAGCTATTATGGACAGCCAAAGAAATACGAAGCAGAAACAGCTGATTTTAACTATATTGAAGGATTCGGACCGTCCAATGTCGATCAATGAAATTTACCAACAGGTTATTCTTACCCTGCCGAAGATCGCCAAGTCTACGATTTATAGGACCATTGATACTTTACTCGGTCAGAATCTAATTGATAAATATCACCTAAATGATAATGAAATATTTTATCGTATCAAAACCGACAAAAATGAACATAAACATTTTGTAATCTGCGATGACTGTAAGAAGATATTTGACCTTCCTTCCTGTCCCATACATGCTCTTGAAGACGCCATGGAAGAAGAAGGCTTTATTATCAGGGAGCATCAAATTCAAATCAACGGATTGTGCAAAGCATGTGCGAAAAATCATCGATCTATATAAGCATCATAATGGCACTGTCTGAGTTATGAGTATACAACAAGAAGTACAGTCTTCAATCTGATTTGTTCACAAAACAAGAAGTACAGTCTGAGATATAATCTCATGCTGTACTTCCTTTATTGATAAAATGATTAACGGGAACCTGTGCCACCTGTTGTTCCGCCGCCGGTACCACTTGTTGTTCCACCTGCTGTACCGCCTGTCGTTCCTCCGGTTGTGCCCGTACCAGTTCCTGTACCACCTGTTGTTCCTGTACCGGTTCCTGTTCCGCCTGTTGTTCCACCTGTCGTTCCAGTGCCATTATTGGTTGTTCCGGATGTCGTACCCGAAGTCGTTCCTGAATTGGTTCCTGTACCGGTTCCATTGGTTGTTGTAGGTGCTTTGGTTACTGTATTATTCGTACCTGTACCGTTTTTATTGGTTCCTGCAGCACATGCACAGAACGCAAATATTACAAAGCTGCATACTCCTAATAATATCAGAAATTTCTTTTTCATCGCTACTCCTCCTATAAAATTATCAATTTTACAGGAATAGTATCTCTCAGTTCAATTGATTTATACATTTCAAAAAATTACTTGTTTTCATAGTTGCGATTAAATTCTGTAATATCATTACGAAAACGAAGCGGAAGATTATTCCTTTGGAGCCTGTAATTTTCACGTTCTTTTATTGAGATATGGTCAAAAAAAGTCAGCCATAGCTCACGGTATTGATCCTCCAGCCCGGACACCTCCCTGACACGCTCCTGATCCAGCTCAGGTATCTCAGCCAAAATCCACGGAGTTCCGGGCAGATGGAGTGCTGCCAGCTTACGATTTCCGTCATAGATCAAAAAACGTTCCTGCGGCAATCGATCAGCAAAATGCGGGGCTAATAAGGTAAGGACATTATTCTTTGGGTGGATTATCGAGGTCAGCAGCCCATTTGCCTGTTCGGAGAAACGAACAAAGCCCATCAAGTGATGGGACTCATTCCACACATTCTTATTGACCTTACTCATCCTACTGACCACCTCATTACTTAAGTGCTCCACGATGGAGGAACCAACGGCAAAGCCAAGAACCAGAAAACGATAAATCAGGTCTGCTTTACCCAAATAGTCAGAAAGAGCCACATGGCAGGCCATCTCATATGCTTCGTCCGATATCTTCGTCCTGATGGCTTTCGCCACCTTAATGGATAACTCCATATCTGTATCTACGACTACATATTCAGCAAACAGTTCAATATTGGAATACTTACTACCCTCACACTTCTCTTCGATCTTAATATTAGAATGCCCGAGTCGCGAGCTCCAAGCCTGATAAATAGCGGTAAAAATTCCGTCAATACTGTCATCACAAAGGTATATTCTTTTATTCTCCATTCCTGATCAACTCCTAATATAACACTCTTTGCCACAACTGCAACCTTACTCAGACACCGGATGCCAATAAGATTGCCTCCTTTGGTTTTGGTGTGAAGCTCACATCGTCAAATAGAGTAAGCTGCCGATAGGTGATATCTTTTTCTACCCCCAGCGGAAGCTGATCCTTCAATGCAACCAGTTGGCGGGTAATAAAATTTTCTTCGATCCGAATTGGATACATCATTCTTCCATTGCAAGTGATAAAATAGACTGCACGTTTCAAAACTATTCCCATTCGTTTTAAATCTTTAAAATCCAACACCGCGCTTTTTCTGGCGGCAATAATTCTCTGTGCCGAGTTAGTTCCGATTCCGGGGACTCGAAGCAGGGTATAATAATCCGCTCTGTTCACCTCTACCGGAAACAACTCCAGATGACGAAGTGCCCAATCACATTTCGGATCCAGCAAGATATTGAAATTCGGATGGAGATCATCCAGTAATTCATTCGTCTGAAAGCCATAAAAACGAAGCAGCCAATCTGCCTGATAAAGGCGATGCTCCCTAAGAAGCGGCGGGCCACTCTCGGTGGATGGCAGACGACTATCCTGATTCACGTTCATAAAGGCGGAATAGAAAACTCTCTTTAGGTCAAAGTTATCATACAGTGCCTCAGCTACAGACATAATCTGATAATCGCTTTCCTGCGTAGCCCCAACGATCATCTGTGTACTTTGCCCAGCCGGAACGAAGTGTTTTCTTCCGGCTGGCTTAATCAGCGCCGGAACACTGCTTGAGGTTGATGTCACGATCTCCCTGATATCATGATCTTCCCGGGCTGTGATGAGCGAGCGTGACTGAGCCTGAAAATCAGGAAGTCCAAGAAACTCCCTGTGATCCTTCCGCCCAAGCTGTATCTGCCGGATAGGCTTCAGGATATTCTTCCTGCTCTTATGCGGCGCCAGGTCCTTAAGGCTTTCTGCCGTAGGCAGTTCCAGATTAATGCTCATACGATCTGTATACCAGCCCAGCATTTCGATCAGGTTAGGATCGGCTCCCGGAATCGCTTTACAGTGAATATATCCATTAAAATGATGGACCTCCCGTAGGAGTCTCAATGCCTCCAGTATTAATTCCATTGTATAATTTGGGCTGACTAAAATCCCTGAGCTCAAAAATAGTCCTTCAATATAGTTACGTCGATAGAACTCCATCGTCAGTTCTGCAATCTCCTGCGGAGTAAAAGATGCCCGTACAATATCATTGGATGCCCTGTTGATACAATACTTACAGTCAAAAATACATTCATTGGTATATAAAACCTTAAGCAGCGAAATGCATCTGCCATCATTCGAGAAGCTATGGCAGATACCGCAAGCCAGACTGTTACCCATGGAATTCTTATCTCCCTGACGATCTACTCCACTGGAGGTACAGGCCACATCATATTTTGCCGCATCTGATAAAACCTCGAGCTTTCTCTGAATTGACATATTTTCCTGAATAACCATACCCACGCCCCCCGCAATCAAACATTTGTTCTGTTTTTATTTTATCAAAGTTTTTTTTGAAAGTCAATGTATCTTCAAACATTTGTTCTGTTTGTTGTCACTTAATCAGAACAGCATCTGTTCATTGTATTCGATTTCAAAACTTTCTACCGCAATCCACGCAGATTTGCATAATAATATGCTCGTTATCTATTTGAATGATTGACATAATTCCGTCTTCTCATTAGAATTATGCTATATCTATGTGTAAATTCATAAAACAAACAGGAATTATTTCCCTTATACAAATGATTGAAATCCAGCGAAAGGCATTGGTGCATTATGCAGAGAAGAGACAATGATTTTGAGACATTTCATAAAAGAGTAAAGATTATTCTCAGCTTTTTCTACTTGGATTTAATCGTAACAATTCTGGCATTAATTACCTCCCTGATAAACTCAGAGTATTCAAGACCTTTTTCAGCCATTTTAATCTCAATAGGTATTCTATGCCTATGCTTCACAATCTTTCTTGCCAAGAAGAACCGAGAGCTCATCTACCTTGCAGAAACTCTGTTTCATAAGAGCGCTTACAGAGCCAAAGCCGAAAAGTTATCTCAATTCGAGCTGTTGATGAAGGATAATCGGTTTACCTATCACTTTCAACCTATTATACATGCAAAAACCGGAGAGATATTTGCTTATGAGGCTTTGATGAGAACAAATCCGGATACTATTGGCCTGAATGCTATAGAAATTCTTCATCTTGCTGATAAGGAAAACCGTCTCTATGAGATAGAAAAGTATACCTTCGAAAATGTCCTATGTTTTATCAAAGAGCATCATGAGTTATTTGGCTCGAAGAAAATATTCATCAACAGTATTGCAGGCCATCAACTGACGAATGACGATTTTAATCAGCTTTACCAGAACTATTCTTCCCAATTTGCCAATGTAGTAATCGAAATCACTGAGTCTGCCATGTTGACGGAAGATGGGCTGCAGCTGATTAAATCCAGATTACTGCAAACAAACCTTCAGCTTGCTCTGGATGATTACGGAACTGAATATTTCAATGAAGCCAATCTTCTTAAATCCAATCCAAGTTACGTGAAGATAGATGCATCTATTCTCCGCAATCTTCAATCAGATATTAAGAAACAGCATCTGGTCCGAAACCTGATTCATTTTGCCTCTAAAAATAATATTAAGATAATTGCAGAGAGAATTGAAACCTACGAAGAATTTGAATATGTCATCAATCTCAACGTAGACTATATCCAGGGCTTCTATACAGCTTATCCCTCACCGGAAATGTTACAACGCCTTCCGGAACAAATACTGACACAGCTGAAAGAAATAAATAGCAGGAGCTTCGGGAAAAGCTCAGTAAGCAGAATATATGAAACCCGGGGTGAAAAGCTACTATCCCCGGTCACACTGACTCTGGATCTGTACTCTGATATTCTGGTTCTCGAAAAAGAATTGACTTTGCAGGGGAATCAGGGTATGGTTGCCAATATGAATATCATCATCCCGGACAATCGAAGCTGTACCCTGATCCTGGATCAGGTGAATTTACGCAGTAATGATAGACCAACCATAATTCTTGGCGATTGCTGCTCAGTAACAATACGTCTGATCGGAGATAATTATATTTCCTACAACGGGATCAGAGTTCCCGAAACCTCTTCCCTGGAAGTGTGTGGTGATGGTAACCTCATCATTCAGGCGGAGCGTACTAATAAGGTAGGTATCGGCGGTACTCCGCTTCAATCCTACGGCAATATCACCCTAGCCTCTACAGGAATCATCAAGGTTATCAGCAGTGGCAATATGTCAGTTGGTATCGGTGGCGGTCAGAATCCAAATCAATCCTTAATCCATCTCATTTCCGGTAATATCTATGTTGAATCCTCCGGTTTCAGCACTGTCGGTGTCGGCTGCATCGATGGAAATGCGAGAATAATCATTGAAGAGTGTAAGTTAAAGCTGATTACGGAAGGTACCAAAGCTGTCGGTATTGGCAGTCTACGGGGAATGATAGATCTTGTCTCCTCCGGTAATCTGGTGATCAAATGTAACGGCAGGTATATCTCAGCGATCGGTGGTATGGAGGAATGTGAAGGTAAAATCATAATTCAGAATGGCGTTATCAATATCCGTTTCAGCGGTTATTGCAGCTCAGGCATCGGAGCAATTGCAGGCCGCGTTCATGTTGAAATTCATAAGGGAGATATCACGATCAGCGGAGAAGGTGCGAATATCGTCGGTATCGGTGATCAAAATGGTTTCGGAGATATTCTGATTAAGAATGGTATTATTTACATAGATGTTTTTGCTCCTAATGCGTTACCAATCGGAAATATCAGCCGAAGTGTGGTAATCGACGGTGGTAATATCCAGTGCGATTTCCCCGAAGACATCAATCTGACTAACTCCTTCGGAACACCTTTGGTACCCAGAATCATCACTGATACGGATGAGTTCCGGCAAGTCATAGATACCATATCTTACAGCTATGAATACAATGCAAGCTATTCTGACCGTTATCCTTACATAAAAGTATATCTTCCCGAGGGCATTAGCTATTAGCAATCTATCATAAAGGGGGTATCACAAGAAAATTGTATGGTGCCCCTTTGGTATGTGATAAATAACATACCAAAGGGGCACCATACAATTTTCGTTCAATAACTCCTTATATTTAGCTGGCCTGTTGTCTTTTTCTCTTACTGATTACCAGTGATATCGAGAGGATTGCTGCCGCAAAACCAAGCTGGATCAGCATGGAGCCGGCAATTCCTGAAAGAGAGTCACAGCTGACGGAGGAAATCTTCTCAATCATGTTATTCGTTTTTACGAACCAATAGGACGGCGTAAAGCTTGCCACTCTCAGGACCGGAGCACCCAACAGCTCCTGGGGAACGAACATACCGCTTAAAAATGCCAACCCTAAGGATAATGCTGTAGAGAGGGCTGCGATGGCCTTCTTGCTGCTGACGCTGATTCCTACAAGGTAGCTGATACAGAGCGCAACGATAGCAAACACCATGGCATTCAGCCAATAAAGCAGGGTATTGATATTTACCAGCCTATTTTTATTCAATAGATAACCTGCCAGGATGAAAAGCAGCATAAATGCAGCCACATAGATGAAATTAGCCAAAATCAATTGTAGATTCAGTCTTCGGTTAGAAATAGGTGCTGCAGTGTGTCTTCTTCTGATATCCAGGCTGTTAAAGGAGAACATGATAATGCTGACACACATGATGAATACTGCGATAATGATATATCCCAAATAATTAAAATAATATTTATTGAAACTATTCCCAGCATTGACAGAATCTAAAACCTTATTCGTTAATGCAACCTCTGTCTTCTGCGTCAGGCTCGACTGAACCAGGACATTCAACTGCTCTTGGCTCATCCCCAGCATATAGCTGCTGTATACCTTCGCCATATGGAAATAATTATCTACGGCATTATCAACTGTAACCGCTTCGACCGAGTTCGGTGCAGTCAGCTTCGACAGCTTTCCTTCTCCGCTACTTAAAAACTCTTCCGTAAAGCCCTCCGGTATGGTCAGTACATAAGCGACTTTACCGTAATACAAAGCATCCTGTATGGAGTCTCCCTCCCTCAGCTTTACATAGTTCACATATTGACCCAGGTATTCTGTAAAACCTTTGACCAATGTACTGTCCTGATCCTCATTGATTAATACTGTCGGTACCTTATCAGCTACGAACAGGTTATCATCCTTCCCGATATTTCCCGAGTAAAGAACCGTGAGGAAGAAAAACAACACAACATAAATCAGCACAGAACCGATATGCTTCTTCAATATTTTAAAATACGCTTTAAATGCTTGCATAACTGCTCCTCCTGATTCTTATCACGGATATTGTTCCAAGTACTATAGAGATCACTGACAAAATAGCCAGATTAGTGAAATACCGGTCATAGGTATCATAGTAATACAGACTGTACATCGCATCGGTGATCAGATTGACAGGATTGATGTAACCCAGTACCGGAAGATTATTCTCGATGATGTATTTCATATTCGGCATCATCATACCGGATAGGAATGCTCCTCCCAGCAAACAAGTGGTAAGAATAGCTTCCTTTGTCTCGGCTTTTTTATTTACATTTACACCTACAAAGGCACCCAATGCCAGGCCTGCTAACGACCCGACCGCACAGACGAGGAACAGCTGAGGAAGATGATTGCCAAAATCAACCTTGATAATATAATACATATAAAGGAATAACAGGATCATACTTCCCATATGTGCTGTCATGGCAGCAGCAAGGTTACAAAGCAGCAGCTTCATCTTGCGAACCGGTGAAACACTGACTCTAGCTCCCCGGTTGGATAAATTCGCCTGAATATTTACTATCTCATCCAACCCCCAATTAGCCGAATACAAGCAGGAAAATGCCAATAATGCATAGAAATAGATTAACAGCTGTGCCGGCTTCTTCTCGTTTGTGACCTCAGAAATATAGCTCCCATAATTCATCACGTCATCTATCAAACCCTCGTTCATTGCATTTGGATTCTGACTTAAAATGGTATGGATGGTTGCAGACATCTGTTTGTAACTGTCCAGGAAACCTTTGATGATCGTAGCCTGAAGTCCATTGTCCTTGATGAAAAGCTTAGGATCGGTACTTCCAACGATATAAGCAGTGATCTTGCCTTCTTCCAGCAGTCTCTTCGCCTCTGACTCGTCACAACGGACCACCTCAAACATCCGAATTCCTTCGGGAGTCTCGGCAGCTTCCAGAACCTGGCCAAGTCCGTCCTCTTTCGCGCCTTCATTATCATAAGCGATTGGTACTGACTTAAAATCTTCAATCTTCCAAAGGTTATTAAAGGCAAAAAAGAAACAGGTAGCTAGAAGGATCGGGAACATGTAACACCAGAACATGGATTCCTTATTGCGAAACAGACATTTTAGTCTGGTCAGATATAATTGAATACTCATCCTTCTCCTCCTTAATCCCTTAATTCTTTTCCTGTAATCTCAAGGAAAACATCATTCAGTGTCGGCATCTCGGTGATCACCTTGCCAAAGCTGATATTCATTTTCTGCATGAATTCCAGAACAGCAACCAGGTTGTTCTTACCCTTCTTGGATTTTATCTCCAGAAGGTTTTCTCTCTGCTCTACGGAATAGATATTCGGTAATCTTCGAAGCTCCCTTAAAGGTTCCTCCTCCAATTGGAATACCTCCATGGAAATCTTCTCTCCGATTGAAATCATTGCTTTTAACTCTTCCTTGGTACCCTGCGCAATGACTCTTCCCTTGTCGATGATTGCTATGTTGGAGCAAATCTGCTCAACCTCCTCCATATAATGTGAGGTGTAAATGATTGTTGCTCCATCCTTATTCAGCTTCCTGATTCCCTCCAGGATCTTATTACGACTCTGCGGATCGACTGCTACGGTAGGCTCATCTAAAATAATCAGCTTTGGCTTGTGTACGATGCCGCATGCGATATTCAATCTCCGTAGCAAACCGCCGCTCAGCTTCTTAGGATAAAAGCCCTTATAATCCTCCAAAGCAACAAATTCGATAGCCTCATCGGTGAGCCGCTTCACTTCATCCTTATCATTAATATATAAACTACAGAAATATGAAATGTTTTCATACACTGTCAATTCATCAAATACTGCAACATTCTGCATGATAATTCCAATATCCTTTTTGATGTCATATGCATTTGGCGTCATTGTCTTTCCAAATATCCTGATGGTTCCCTTATCATACTTCAGTAAAGATAACAGACAATTGATTGCAGTTGTTTTACCGGAGCCGTTCGGTCCTAGTAGTCCGAAGATTTCCCCCTCATCAACCTTCAGCTCCAGATAATCCAGAGCTACCAGCTTATCAAAACGCTTCACTAAACCTTCCACCTCTACTACCATTTCTAATCCTCCTTAATCATCTCTTAGCCATATTTATACCGGAGGACCAACCCTCCTGCAATTTCTCATGTATCAATCAGTTCCTCTTTAAGGAACAATCTGATTGATTGCTTAGTTATACTATAGTAAATCCCGGGGTACAATTCCAGTGAGCAGCGTCACCGAATGCAATGACAAATGTCATTGAAATAGAAGCCACTGCAAGATTACAACTATACACAGAAAGAGAAAGTGGTAGCTTCCCTCACACACTCGTCGGAAGACACACTATTGAATTTGTATGCGACAATTCGTACATGAATGTTCGCTTGTCGCATGCAAATTCTGCAGTGTGTCTCCCAAAGAGTGCATTATGGGAAGTTACCACTTTCTCTTTCTGTGTGATATACTACGTTCCAGTAGCGTAATATTCTTATCCGCTTACATCCCTTTCGCTCCTATACTTCTCAACAGTCTTACGTTACTTGATTAATTTTGATATTTCCTTGAACGTCTCTGTCTTCGCAACTCTAGTCAACTCAAAGAGAATGGATTCATAGGTGGTAGGGATGGCACCCTCCAAAACTGCACGCTTAATTCCGACCTTACGATCGTTTTCCCTTCTTGAGCCTACACAGTCTTCTACTAAAATCACCTGATACCCCAGTGCAATTAAATCTATTGCGGTCTGAAGTACACAGATATGGGCTTCAATACCGCATACTATGATATTCTTCTTTCTAAGTGCCTTGATTTTCTCTAATATACTCTCATCACCGGCACAGCTAAAGCTGACCTTATCCTCATAGGTAAAGCTGTCGCCCAAAACCTCAGTAAGTTCTGGAACAGTCATGCCAATCCCTTTGGTATACTGCTGGGTTATCAGCATGGGAATCCCAAGCACCTGTAAACCTTTCATCAGAATCTGTGTATGGTGCAGGAGTTCTTCGTTCCGGTCGATGACGGGAATCAGTCTCTCCTGGTAATCTACAATCAATGCCATGGTATCTTCCGCAAGTATTCTCATTTTATAAATCCTTTCCTATCTGTCATATTCGTGGCTCTAATTACATTAACCAATTATATCATTCCTGCCAAGCTGTTTCAATTAATAAAACCGTGTTGCAGCGACTTGACATCGTGCAGATATCATGCAATACTGAAGTTCAGATAGAATTAATTACCATATCCATGATAGGAGCATTTATGAACGAAATCATCGATAAGCTTCTGATCTTCCTATGCTGTTTTACTCTCTACCTGTTTCAGCCAATGAATAACTATTATATTGTTGCCGTGATTTTGAGTGTTTTGCTGAGCAGCCTTTTCGTATATTATGAGGATTACCGCATCCGGCTTGCTGGTAATCTGATTTATGCTTTATTATGCTTTATCTTCCCGGGCTTTGTTATCTTTCTGCCGCTATTGCAATATGATCTGCTACATACAAGACGGCAATATGTCATACTATCGCTACCCCTGATCTATGTATATCACTGGTCGGATTATTCCTCTGTTACCCTGGCTTTCATCGCTGTTATTTTCCTGATTTCCTATCTGCAGAAAATGAAGACCGATAAGCTGGGAAAGATGAAAGCGGAGTACGACGAGCTGCGAGATACTTCTACCGCCATGTCTCTTCTTCTAAAGGAGAAAAACCAGACTCTGCTGCAGAACCAGGATTACGAAATTAACTTAGCAAGACTGAATGAGCGTAATCGTATCTCCAAGGAAATCCATGACAATATTGGTCACATGCTTTCAAGAGCGCTCCTGCAGGTCGGAGCCTTGCTCACAATCACAAAGGAGGAAGGGACCAGCGAGGGATTAACTCTGCTTAAAACTTCGTTATCCGAAGGCATGGACCAGATTCGAAACAGTATTCATAACATGTATGATGAATCCATAGATTTATACGCGACACTGGAAGGTCTGGTAAAAGATTTCACCTTCTGTCCCGTCCGCTATGAATATGATTATTCCACTTCACCGCCAATTCGTCTCAAGCATTGCATCATCGCCATTACGAAGGAAGCTTTCGCTAATATCATCCGGCATTCCGATGCGACCAAAGTATCTTTACAGCTTCACGAACATCCTGCCATGTACCAGCTGATCATTCAGGACAACGGCAAATTGGAGGAGCATCGGGCAAAGGCTCTGCATAAAGTCTTCGAGAATGAGGAATTCAGTGACGGCATGGGATTGCGAAATATATGTGACCGAGTGAAGAGCTTCGGAGGAAACATCAATCTGTCTCTGGAGAACGGTTTCAGATTATTTATCTCCTTCCCGAAAGAAGAATAAAAAAGAAATTTAAAACACCAATTTTTCCAGAAATTTGAGAACACCAAAATTCTTCAGAAATTTTAAAATGCCGCGCCTCTTGGCAGCAGAATGGAGTAAAGTATGAGAGTTTTATTAGTAGATGACGATAAGCTGGTCTGCTCCTCTCTTAAAATTATCCTCAGTGCAGATCCGGATATTCTTATCGTCGGAACAGGCAACAACGGACAAGAAGGCATTGCGCTTTATCACAAGTATAAACCTGATGTGCTTTTGATGGATATTCGAATGGAGCCCGTAAGCGGGCTAGAGGCAGGTGAGCAGATTTTGTCCCAATATCCAGAGGCAAAGCTTCTATATCTTACCACTTTTCTGGATGACGATTATATCATAAGTGCATTACGAATCGGTGCCAAGGGCTATATGCTGAAACAGGATTATGACAGCATCCTTCCCGCATTAAAGGCAGTGTATGCCGGGCAGAATGTCTTTGGTAATGAAATTATCACAAAGCTTCCTAATCTGATTGGACGCTCGGGTGAGCATAAAAGAATCATAACATACGGAATCACTGAAAAGGAGTTGGAGCTCATTAAGAAAATTGCTGACGGCTTCTCCAATAAAGAAATTGCTGAGCAGCTGTTCTTAAGCGAGGGTACCGTTCGTAACAATATCAGCACCATACTGGAGAAGCTGGAGCTACGTGATCGAACCCAGCTTGCCATCTTCTACTATAAGAATTTAAAGTAGCCGAGGGAAGTCATATGATAATACTCAACGCCTATTTCACAACAGTGGAATAGGCGTTGCTCAACTTCATATTATTGTTTTTATAGTTCCATCATTATATAAGGAATATAGCACCTGCACTAACGCGGCATCAGATGAATGGCATTCCCGTGGATATCCTCTAAGGCTTCTGTAATTCCTTCGCTGTAGGTCGGATGGGGTCTGATGACAGATGCCATTTCCTTTACAGTCAGTCCATTGGCCATTGCCATCGTGAGCTCACTAATCATATCAGTTGCACGGTCACATAGAAGTACCGCTCCGAGAAGTCGATCCGTAGACGCATCAGAGATTAGCTTTACAAAGCCTCTGTCACCCGCAGAAAGAATAGTCTTCCCATTGCCCAGCATCGGATATTTTCCTGTTTTAACTTCATAGCCTGCTTCCAGAGCCTTCTCCTCACTTAATCCCACTGTAGCTATCTCCGGTATTGTATATACACAGGATGGAATGGCAGACAGATTCACCGAGATCTCCCGACCGAACATTTCTTCCACAGCGGCAATTCCCTGCGCGGAAGCTGCATGAGCCAATGCGACCCCGCGAATAACATCCCCGATGGCATAGATACCCGGAATATCTGTTTCAAAGTTTTCCTTAACCTTTAGGTAAGCTCCATCAGTCTCCGGCTTAAATTCCCCGGTAAATAAATCCTCTGTGTAAGCTTTTCTTCCAACCGCAACAAGGATACGGTCTGCCAAAACCTCCTTTTCCTGTTCCTTCTCATGGTATCTGCAGGCCAAAGTTCCATCGGCAGCCTGTGTAAGCTCCTGAACCATTGCCTTCGTATGAAGGATAATTCCCTTTTTCTTCAGGCTCATTGTGACACTTTGTGAGATCTCCTTATCCATGGAAGGGAGGATTCGGTCCATCGCTTCCACAATCTCAACTCTGCAGCCAAGCTCCTGATAGAGCGTAGCAAACTCTATCCCGATCACTCCTCCTCCTATGATGAGAAGTCTGGGATATAATTCCTTCCTCTCCAGCAGTTCATCACTTGTGAGCACTCCGGGAAGCTTTATCCCCGGAATATTTGGAAGGATTGGTCTTGACCCCGTGGCTATCAGTACCTTCTCTGCCTCCAGCTCCAGTGGCAATGCTTGCTCAGAGGAGTCCTTCGTTTCTGATAAAGCAATCTCAACTCTGTTTCTTGCCGATTGACTGCTTCGCCCTATCATACTTGCTTTTCCATGAACTATCGTGACATGGTTGGCTTCCAAAAGCGCAGTTACTCCGTTTCTCATCCTCTCTACGACCCTGTCCTTACGCTCCCATACCTTCTCTGTAGATAGCTTTGCTTCACCTATGTTAATTCCGAACTCAGTCAGTCTATGCGCCTCATTATAGAGCTGTGCACTGTGCATCAGTGTCTTCGTTGGGATACACCCACGGTTCAGGCAGGTTCCTCCAATCTCCCGATATTCGATTAGGGCCGTCTTCTTCCCTAACTGAGCGGCTTTGATTGCGGCTACATAACCTCCAGGCCCACCTCCGATGACAACCAGATCAAAGGCTTCCGCTATTCTATTCTCTTTCTCCACCATTGGAAACCCACCTCCTTTTCCTATCACAATCAGATTGCTGCATCTCTGATTAAATTGATTATATCCTCTTTCCATACAGCCTCTGTAGCAGGCAGTCTGTTCAGCTCCCGTATTATGGCTGCAGAGGAAAATTCGCATCCGGTCAGAGCATCAGAAAGCTGTTCAAAGACCCCGGTCTCCAAGGCATCGGTATAAATCCTGCACTCTGTGATTCTGCCGGAACTTACGATGAATAAAAGCTCAATGCCTCCCCAGGAAAACCTTCTGTCAACCGAGTAGTTAAATTCCATCCGCCTTCCCAGATTCCACTCTCGGGAGGTATATTTCTGAGTCAGATGCTCGATCTCCTCCGTAGGCATTTCAGACAAGGTCAGTTCCTCCGGTTCTAAGCTGTACACCTTCCGGAAGGAACGAAGCAGTTCCTGCTTCATCTGTTCTATGTTGAGAGAAGGAACATACTCCGACAGATTTGTCACTCTTGCACGGACGGATTCCACACCCTTTGTCACCAGCTTCTCTCTGGAGACATTCAGATAACGGGACAGCATCGCCATATCCACCTTCACCAGGATGGTACCATGGTGATAGCAATGAGTACCGTCACTGTAGAAGGCATTTCCCGAGAATTTTTTACCTTCTGTGGTAATATCGTTTCTTCCGGACTTCACTGCAGGTATCCCAAGGGCATTCACAGCGGTCAGGATGACCTCCAGCTGCTGATCCACATCATAATTCTCTCTTCCTGCCAGAAATGTAAAATTCAGATTTCCCAGATCATGAAATACAGCTCCTCCTCCGGACAGGCGGCGGACCAATCTGCCACCATCCGCTTCCAGCTCGGCTATCCTGCATTCCTTCCAGGGGTTTTGATTCTTACCGATGACTACCGTCTTTTCATTCTGCCAGAGATAAAGGATGACCTCCCTATCGTTGACCTGCTTCAGAAGATACTCTTCCAATGCTAGATTGCGATAAGGATTGGTCTCCTGCGTCGTAATAAAACGTATCGTATCTATCAAATACATCCGCTCCTATGCTTTTCCTAGATGAAGCTCTATCTCTCTTATGCTGTCTCTTGTGTAAATCTGTTTCTCACTTATGCTGTTTCCTGCATAAATCTGTATCTTATTAATGCTGTTTCTTTTGAGAAGTTATTTCTCTCTTACTCTGTTTCTTCTTAGAAACTGTATCTCTCCTATACTGTTTCATCCGGGAAGCTGTACCTTACTATCGGATTTCTGGCTGCCTTCACTTCGTCCGGCCTGCCGATGGGGGTCGTCTGCGGACATAGATGCATTTGTTCAGGATTCTCCAAAGCCATCTCATATACCTTTTTAAAGATATCAGCTACCGCTTCCAATGTCTCTTTCGCTTCAGTTTCTGTCGGCTCCACCATCAAAGCCTCATGGACAATCAGAGGAAAATACATCGTCGGGGGATGAATCCCATAATCCAACAGTGCCTTGGCAAAATCAAGGGCTGATACCCCCTTCTCCTTCTTCAAGTCCTCCAGGGAGAGGACAAATTCATGCATACAGGGCGGAGCAAAAGGGATATCAAAGGTATCCTTTAGCAAATTGAGCATATAGTTAGCATTCAGGACTGCATTTTCGGAAGTACATCGAAGGCCATCTCTGCCCAGGGTTAAGATATACGTCAGTGCCCTTACTACAACAAGGAAGTTGCCATGAAAGGCTTTCACTCTGCCGATTCCGGTATCCGTCTGATCTGCAAACCGATAGCCTCCCTCCGTCAGAATAATCCTTGGAGAAGGCAGGTATCGTATCAGAAACTCCTTACAGCCAACCGGACCGCTGCCCGGACCACCGCCTCCATGAGGAGTGGAAAAGGTCTTATGAAGGTTGAGATGCACCACATCAAAGCCCATATCTCCGGGTCGGGCAATTCCCATGATCGCATTTAAGTTTGCACCATCATAATAATTCAAGCCTCCGGCATCATGGATTATCCTTGTGATTTCCAGGATATTCTCATCGAAGATCCCTAAGGTATTTGGATTCGTCAGCATAAAACCTGCTGTATCCTCTCCGACAGCATTTCGCAGCTGTTCTAAATCTACCCTGCCCTCCTGGTCGGAGGCTACATTAATCACCTCAAAGCCTGCCATCGCAGCACTGGCCGGATTCGTCCCATGCGCAGAATCCGGTACGACAATCTTAATTCTCTTCGTATCCTGACGTTCCTGATGATAAGCCCGTATGAGCTTCAGCCCCGTATATTCTCCGTGAGCACCTGCCGCAGGAGAAAAATCGATGGCGTCCATACCGGTAATCTCACATAAGGCTTCTTCCGTTCGCTTCATCACTTCAAGACAACCCTGTGCCGTCCGTTCGGGCTGCAACGGATGTATGCCTGTAAAGCCCCGGAGTCTGGCTATGTCCTCATTGATCTTCGGATTATATTTCATCGTACAGGAACCAAGCGGATAAAAACCATCATTGACACCGAAGGTACGCTTCATCAGTTGAGTATAATGCCTGGAAAGCTCTGTCTCCGATACCTCCGGCAGGCGAAGCTCTGTTGTTCTGGCATAAGTCTCGGAAGGGGTGATGACCGGAACATCGCAATCCGGCAGTAAGCTTAACCCTCTGCCCGGATTACATTTTTCAAATATCAGCTTCATTTTCCAAGCACCTCCTCTATGTGATAACACAGGGAATAGATCTCTTCCCGGGTATTCATCTCTGTGGCGCACCATAGGATGCGTCCTTCTCCCAACGGATATCCTCCGAGAATTCCACGCTGTTCCAGTTTACTCAGTAAGTCATCCACATTTCCTGTAAAATCAGTCACAAATTCATTAAAAAACTCTCCCGAATAGGTCATGATAAATTCCTTCTGTTCGCATAACCGTTCGGCAAGATAATGGGCTTTCGACATGGAGAGCTGTGCCGCCTTGCCCAGGCCTTCTTTTCCCATGGCGTCGAGATACACTGCTGCTGTCATCGCACATAAGGCCTGATTGGAACAGATGTTACTGGAAGCCTTCTCTCTTCGGATGTGCTGTTCTCTTGCCTGCAGGGTCAGTACAAATGCCCGGTTACCAGCAGCATCCGTCGTCTCACCGACAATTCGACCGGGAAGTCTTCTCATCAGCTTTTCTGTCGTTGCCATAAATCCAAGATAAGGTCCGCCGAAGGAGAGTGGCATACCAAGCGGCTGTCCTTCCCCGACAGCAATATCTGCACCATACTCAATCGGAGCTTTCAGAATACCGAGGGAAATCGGGTTGCAGCTTAAGATGTATTTGATCTCAGTATCTGCTGTCAGCTTTCCGACAGCTTCACAGTCCTCCAGTAAACCATAGTAATTGGGCTGCTGAAGCAGGATACATGCCGTGTCTCCTTCGAGCAGTGTAGATAGCTGTTCCAAATCAGTCCTACCCTCTCTCACGGGAGCCAGGATGAGTTCCATCTCCGTTCCGTCTAAATAGGTTCGGATTGTCTCAATCGTCTGAGGATGAACGGCTGCCGAGATTACCGCCTTTCTTCTCTTCTTTTCATGACACATTATCACCGCTTCCGCCGCGGCAGTTGCTCCATCATAGACTGAAGCGTTGGATACCTCCATCCCCGTCAGTTCACAGATCATCGTCTGATACTCGAAGATGGACTGCAGAATCCCCTGACTGATTTCTGCCTGATAGGGTGTATAGGCAGTTACAAATTCCTCCTTGGAGGTAATCTGCGTTACAATGGATGGGATATAATGATTGTAAGCTCCTGCTCCACGAAATATTATGGAAAACTCCCGATTCTTATTTGCCATCTCTGTCATTCGCTGTCTCACTTCAAATTCCGATAATCCCCTGTCGAGCTTCAAGGGTTCCTTTAATAGAACTTCGGTAGGAATTGCGAGAAAGAGCTCAGCGACCTCGGATAAATTAAGTGTTCCAAGCATCTCCTTCTGTTCGTTGCCCGTATTAGGTATATAGGTTCCCATCACCCTACCTCCTTCCTATGAATGAAGTGCTTTATATTCCTCTTCTGTAAAAAGCTCAGACTGATCGGTAATATCCCTGACCTCAATAAACCATGCTTCATAAGCATCGGAATTAATCAGCTCCGGATGGTCCAAAAGCTCCTCATTCACAGCGAACACCTTACCGGTAACCGGACTATAGATACTCGAGACCGCTTTCACAGATTCTACATCAGCAAATTCCTCTCCGGCAACCAGGTCGTCACCCACCTCCGGCAGATTGACAAAGACCAGGTCTCCCAGCTGCTTTTGAGCATAATCTGAAATGCCGATATGAGCAGTGGTATCATTTTCATATTTAATCCATTCGTGGGATTTCGTAAACATATATTCCTTCATTGTACTCTTACCTCCTGATTTAAAATGATTTATTTTATGTTTTGTGTAATTAATCATTTCTATTACTGTTGTTCTATACTAATTCTAATCGCTTATAAAAAGGCAACGATACGACTTGCGCCGAAATCCTTCTTCCCCTGACATCAACCTCCAGTTCCGTACCTGGGATACTAAATTTTTTCTCCAGCAGCGCCATAGCCACAGGTCCGCCAAGGAAGGGACAATGTGTGCCTGAGGTTGTTTTGCCGATTTCATGCTCACCGGTATACACCGTACAGGCTTCTCTGGCGATTCCTCTTCCCGTAATCTTTAGTCCGACCCGGGCTCTCGTCGGTTCACCTCTATTCAGTATCCCCTCTTTGCCTATAAACTCCTTTTTCTCCAGCTTTACCGCAAAACCAAGTCCGGTCTCCAACGGAGATACCGTCTCATCCATCTCATGCCCGTAAAGCGGCATAGAAGCCTCAAGCCGCAGAGTGTCTCTGGCTCCGAGTCCGCATGGAATAATCACAGACTTTCCCTGAGCAGCTTCCTCTCCCGTTGCCAGTGAGTTACCGACCTCAAGCAGTAGCTCCCATAATACTGGGGCCTTATCAGGACTGCAGTAAAGCTCATAGCCATCCTCTCCGGTATAACCGGTTCTGGAGATCAGACAAGATATTCCCCCTACATCAATCCCCTCACGAAAGGTGTAATATCTCGCCGGTAACTGTTCCTCCGGGACGATGCGGCTTAAGATTTCCTTAGACCTCGGTCCCTGAAGCGCAAGCTGCGCTATAACATCGGAGAGATCCGAAAGCGTCACCTCTCCCTTGATATGGTTTAGCATCCACTCTACATCCTTAGCACGGTTTGCGGCATTGACTACAATCAGATAATCCTCCTGATTCCTCTGATATACCAGCAGATCATCAACCACACCTCCGCTATCATTGCACATGGGACTGTATTTCACCTGGCCATCAACCATCCTGCTGCAATCATTGGTCACCAGCCTCTGGACATTGCTTAAGGCATCTCTTCCTGTCAGCCTTACCTCACCCATATGAGATACATCAAATAATCCTGCTGATGTTCTGACGGCCATATGCTCAGCGATGACTCCGGTCTCATATTGAACCGGTAGCAGATAACCGGCAAAGGATACCAGCTTTCCCCCTGCCTTTACATGGCAGCTATATAAGGGAGTTTTCTTCTCCATTCTTTATCTCCTTTCTAATTGCTCAGTAGATTGTTTAATTTTTGGCAATAAAAAAAGACGTACTGAAATAATCAATACGCCTCTGTTGGTTTACCTGAAAGATTCTCTCCTGCTACAACTGTATCTAGGGCAGAAAATTGCTTCTTCGGTGCCGAATCGTTTTCCAGAGTATCGTCCAGAACTGGTCCTTTTGCCTGAGAGTTTTCGCATACCCCTTCGGCTCCATATCACTATGGACTCTCCCAATTCCTTCAACCGACCCATATATCTGTGTTAGTTCACAGAATTTATATTACTATTATATTCATCGTATCGTATAAAGTCAACTATGCCATGAAGCCTATGTGTACAGCACCTTTTGCTTTCGAACTCATATAATAAATTATGAAAGTATGGAGGTAACTCATGGGCGAATTATTAAAAATCGACCATTTAAGCTATACCTATCGTTGTCCCGATCAGGATATCAATGCTTTAAAGGATGTATCCTTTCATGTATTGGAAGGGGAGTTTATCAGCATCCTGGGTCCGGAAGGCAGCGGCAAATCTACTCTGCTTTCTCTGATTGCTGGCTGTATCCTGCCTACCAAAGGTCTAATCTATATCAACGGCAGGGATATCAAACCCTCCGAGCATTATAAATCCAGAGCTGCTATCCTTCGGACCCTTTCTTTGGATACGGATATCCTCCTCATGGATGAGCCTTTCTCTGCCTTGCAGGGCGAAAACCGTCGGTCAGCTGCAGATGAATTACAAGAGATGCTCCATAAGGAAGGGAAGACCGCCATCCTGGTTACGGAGGATATTGAAGAGGCTGTCAGTCTCTCAGATCGCATCGTAATATTGTCAGGTAGTCCTGGGACTGTAAAAACTATTCTCAAAATCCCCGATGCTATAAAAAAAGAAACTCCCTCCGCTGCCAGAAGCATACCTGAATTCAAGGAATATTGCTCTATGGTGGGGAAGGAGTTATATTATGATTAGCTAGGAAAAGGTCCGATGATAAGATTGACATAAGGCCTGGGATTAATGCTCAGCAAAGGTCCAGGAATGATATTCAGCAAAAGGTCCGGCTGGAGCAACCGGATCACATACATCAGAAAGCCCTCGGAAAGTGAACTTTCCAGATGCTTTCTGATGTATGTTAATCATATCACCTATAGTGATATGACCTTTTGCCTCCTTTGTCACAATGTTTGCCTCTTTCGTCACAGAATAATTACCATTTGATCATATTATGATTTTCCTTTTTATTACAGTATGATTGCTTGATTGATTCTAATATGATTTGCCTCTATCATCACAATACTTATTTCTATTATCATATTACTTAATCTTAAATAATTGGATTGCTTCTTCCAGTTTCTTAGCATCCTCGGCAAGTGCCAACGCTGAGGTACTCAAATTCTCTACGGAAGCGATCTGGTTATTTGCAGTAGCGCTTACCTCTTCTGAGGAGGTTGCAGTCTCCTGCGATACTGCGGAGATATTGCTGATGGAATCAAGCGTATCGTCCTTGGCAGTCTCGATACCCTTCACACCTTCTGCGATATGATCCAGATTCTCTACCAAATTCTCAACATGCTCGTTGATGCTTTCAAAGGTCTGTACTGTCTTTGTCAGTGCTTCCATCTGGGAAGCTACAATGCTCTCTGCCTGCTTGGCGGATACTGCTGTCCCCTTTGTTTTTGCCTTTATGGCATCTACTGTTGCGTTAATTTGTTTTGCTGCCTTCAGCGACTGGTCAGCCAGCTTGCGGATCTCCTCTGCTACCACTGCAAAGCCGCGACCGGCTTCTCCGGCTCTGGCTGCTTCTATAGAAGCATTCAGAGATAAGAGATTCGTCTGCTCTGAGATACCGTTAATCACTTCCACGAAGCTTTCGATACTCTGTGATTGAAGCTCCAGTTCCTCTATCTCACGAATAATCACATTCGTAATCTCTGTGGTGGCACTAGATTTATCATTCAGCTCGTCGATGGTTGAGATCCCTTCTCCGACAATTACTTTTGTATTCTTGGCTATCTTCTCAATCTCAAAAGTATTCTCATATACCACGCCAATCTTATCGGAGAGATTAGACATCTGCAATAAGCAACGCTCCGTATCCTCTGCTTGCTGAACAACACCCTTCTCAATCTCATCAATCGCCAGGGAAATATCCTTGGTAGAATGAAGAATATCATTCGAGGTGGTTGACAGGGTGTCTGCAGAGGAATTTACTGTCTCTCCTACGGAAGCAACCTTTTCTATCAGGCTTCTCATCCCTTCCACCATTTCATTCAGGCTGTTTGATAATACTCTGAATTCATCCTTACGCTTTGTCTCAAATTTGGTGGTTAAATCACCCTTCGCAGCCACAGCAATTGACTTCACCAGCTTTGTAATCTCTTTACTGATTACGTTAACAAGAACTGTACCGATAAAACCGGAAACAATACAGGCCAAGGCTACGAATACAAATGATAATAGCTTTATCTGCTGTACCTGTTTAAGGATTGTACTTTTAGGAACCAACGCACATATCGTAGCTCCGGTACTTCCTACCTTACTATACAGGAATAAGTAATTCTTTCCCTGATATTTTTCATAAGAAAGGCCATTTTTATCCTTTGCTTCCTTCGTCTTTCCGAAATACTCAAGAGCTCCGAATACCTGATCCTGTTCGGTCATTTCCTTTATCTCGATTTTATCTTCCTTCGTGATTGCTGAGCTTACCAATGCCTCATTTCCGTCTCCGGTTACAAAACCAACGATACTTCCGTTTCCAAGATTTATGCTTGAAAGGGAATTCACAATACCGCCTTTCGGAACATCTATGATAATATACCCGTTATTCTCGGACATCTTTCTGATGACTGAGGTAATATAATTCACTTGGGTGTTACCTAACTGCTCGTCAATATAGCTATGAGAACCGACCCATAAATACCGCTCTGTGGAGGAGGTAATCAACTTTCCTTCCGTAGAGGCTTCAAAACCGGCAAAAACATCAGCCGGAAGCTCTCCTACTGAGGAGAGGCTATTGCCCTGTTCACCAAGGATATGTACCGCATAGACGAAATCATGGGAGGCTTTTGCGTTAGACAGCTCTGTTTTTACAGATTTATATGCTACGTCACTCTCTTCTGCACTCATTTCATCCACATTATTATAATAGTTCTTAACATTCTCGTTGTTCGCCAGATCATAAGACTTTGATGATATAGCATCCACACTCATAAAAATATTATCCCTCACTGCATTCAAAGCATCCGCTGCGATTGACTCATAATTCTGAGTTATCGCCTTGGCCGCCTTATTATAGGAAATGATACCAAATGCAGCAATTAGGATAACCGGAAGAGCAAAACCGAGGAGTAGTCTTACTCTGATACTATATAGCTTGCTTATAAAATTGCTGATTTTTCCGGAAGCTACTACTTTCTGCTTCTGCTCTCCCTCTGCTTTTTGCTTTTTTGCTTTTTCATTCAATTCAATTTTCTTCGGTCGAAGCTTCTTACTTTCCTTTTCCATCCTAGTGTCCCTTCGTATTAATTCTAATAGTATTTATGTTTAACATTACTGCATCCTTGCAATACGAAACTATTAATAATTTATCTTTTCTAGTATCAATTGTCAATAGATAAAACATGAACTATATGTATGAATACTTAAAAATAATAGAATTACTTTTTACAAAAACCGAGTTATTAACAATTTCTTAATTCAAAATAAACAGAGAATAAAATTCAGTTGCTAAAAGAGTGAGCGTCTTGTAGAATAGAACTAGGCATTACTATTTGGGAGGGAATAAGATGAGCAATTTCGTAATTACTGCTGACTCAAACTCAGATTTACTTGACGCCTACATCAAGGAAAAGCAAATCGGCATCATTCCTCATTATTATGATCTGGAGGGCATTACCTACGGCGATGAGATCAATCTCACTCCTAAGGAATTCTATGACAAGATGCGTGGCGGAATTATGCCTACTACTATGGCAAGTAATCCTGAGGTGATCAGGAAGACCTTCTTAGGTTACACTGACCAGGGCTATGATATATTACATATCAGTTTTTCCTCCGCATTAAGTGGTGGTTGCAGCAATGTGGTAACCGGAGCAAATGAAATCATGGAGGAGAATCCTAATGCGAAGATCATTGTGATCGACACTCTGAATGCATCCATGGGAGAAGGTCTTTTCGTCCTGAAGGCTGTTCAACTCCGAGAAGAGGGGAAGTCTATTGATGAGACTGCAGCTTGGTTGGAGGAGCACAAGCAAGACTTCTGCGTGCGCTTTACTGTAGATGATTTATTCCACCTGCATCGTGGCGGAAGGATTTCCAAGACGACTGCGGTGATTGGTTCCATGATCAATATCAAACCTATTCTTTTCGTGAACCCTGAGGGTCAGTTGGTAGCCCTTTCCTCGGCAAGAGGTCGCAAAAAATCCTTAAGCACTATATGTAACAATATGCTGGAATGTATGGGTAAGTACCTTGAAAGTGATGAAGCAATCTGCATCGCGCATGGCGATGCCCTGGAGGATGCCCTATATCTTAAGGAACTGGTTCTGGAGAAGCTTCCCGGCAGACAGATCATCATTAATTATGTCAGCCCCAGCATCGGAGCTCATTCCGGTCCGGGTGCCATCGGTCTATGCTTTATGGGTGAAAAGCGATAATTAAGAGCTTGATAAAACTAAGGCCTCCCGTGAATAAATCACAGGAGGCCTTATTATTATCTAACTTGTATCATACTGGAATTGTTTTCTACTTTATAATTATTGATAGACACTTTTAATAAGTATCATGATATGAGTAAAACTGAATAGATTCTATGAAAAAGTCCTTGAATTTTTATACTGTTTATAATAGAATAGTTGAGTAGTCTGTTTCGGACGATAATCATAACGTGTAAATGCCGATTATAACTTAATAATAATTATTATGCTTCCCTAGCTCAGTTGGTAGAGCAACGCATTCGTAATGCGTAGGTCGTGGGTTCGAGTCCCATGGGGAGCTGTTTTATTCAATCGAAATTCATTTATGGAGGCATAGCTCAGTCGGGAGAGCGCTTGCTCGACAAGCAAGAGGTCACTGGTTCAAGCCCAGCTGTCTCCATTTTATTTTAAATCATAGCACTACCGCAGTACTCTGATCAAAGGCGAAGATTTTCGTCGGATCGGAGTATTTTTTATTGCACCAAGGCCATTTGTGCCATATTTTTGCCAATCGTGCCATTTGATTGTTTTTTTCTTTTCTCTCATGTATATTGATTCAAAAGAAGAAAAATTAACTTAGAATCTATATAAGGGGGATAGCCATATGATGAATTTTGAAGAAGTCTATCATGATTCGATGAAAGCATCGCAAGGTCTGATAGAGGATGTTCGTTTCAGTAGAAGCCTAAATCTGGAACCCATAAAAATCAGTGCTTTCGAGATAAGTGAGGTTCTGAAATCCAAAATAAATTTCTTTCATCTCTTAAATAATATACAGGATAAATATCCCTATATGTACTCACATCCGGTTAATGTCGCTTGTATCTCTTACATTATTGGTAAATGGATCAATTTAAACTCAACAGATTTGTATTTACTAATTTGCACCGGACTCTTACATGATATAGGAAAAGCGAAGATCAAAGATAGCCTGTTGAACAAATCTACAGCGCTTACTGAAAGTGAACATGAGATCATGAGATCCCATCCCGGACTCGGTTATCATCTGCTAGAAAAGTACGACAATCTGGAACCGGCCATTCTTGATGGGGTTCTGTCTCATCATGAGCGGCATGATGGATCCGGTTATCCTTCTGCACTAAAAGGAAATGATATCAGCCTGTTCGGAAGAATTATTGCCGTAGCTGATATCTTCGATGCAATGACAGCAACGAAATCCTATCATGCAAAGGCATCTCCCTTTAAAGCAATTGAAGAAATTCAAAATTGCGGCTTCGGAGCATTGGATCCATATATCTGCCAGGCCTTCATGAACAATATCACAAACTATTATTACGGATGCTTTGTACGTCTAAACAATGAACAGATTGGAAAAATTGTTTATATCAATCCTGAAGAAAAGACAAAGCCGTTGATCCGATGTAATAATGAGTTCCATAACATGTCAATAGAACGGGACCTGCAAATCATTGAAGTAGTAGCAGACGAAGATACAGGTAGTTTGATTAATAAAGTATACTAACAAGTTCGGATATTTACTTATTTATAGTATTACAGCTAAGCGTTCATTCATCCTCTGATTTAAAAGAGCGGGCTTCTCCTCTCCATCAGCACCGTATTCTGCCATTCACCATTGTGGCCCTTGGCAATCTTCTCACGGTAGCCGACCATACGGAAGCCTGCTTTTTTATGTAAAGCGATGCTCGCTTTGTTGATTTCAATAATTCCTGACTGCAGCGTCCAAAAGCCTTCCTTTTCCGAGGCCTGAATCACTTCCTGAAACAGCTTCTCGCCGATTCCTTTCCCTCGACTGTCCGCTTTTATGTAAATACTGACCTCCGCTACTCCTGAATATACACAGCGGCTGCTGAAGGCACTGAGGACTACCCAGCCTACTACCTGTCCATTCTCCTCCGCGACTATTCGGCAAGCTTTGATATGCGACTTGTCCCATGCCTCATAGGTTGGCACCTCTGCCTGAAAGGTCGAAATCTTTGTCTCAATTCCTTCCCGGTAAATGGTTGCTACTGCTTCCCAATCCGTATCCCTCATATCTCTGATTATCAATTCCATAAGATCCTCCATTCCAACATACGGTTATAGTAAAAGATTATTTCTGAGTAAATTACAGCAATATTATACCTGTGCCCATTTTTTGTCAAGTTTGAAATAATTTTCTATCTAAATCAAGTTTTTACTATGTATTTTCTTAATAAAATTAACAATATTACTGCATAAAAAAGCGAATCAAAAAACCTGTCAGTAATTTCACTGACAGGTCTCTTTCGTCGAGGCGACGGGATTCGAACCCACGGCCTCTGCGTCCCGAACGCAGCGCTCTACCAAACTGAGCCACGCCTCGATTTTCTTGATATGCGGGTGCATTCTCTGAAGCACCGCGCATTAGATATTATCTTATAAAAGTGTACAAAAGTCAACTACTAATTTCAATAATTCTATAAAATCAGCCGGTATTACTATGGAGCAGAACTGTACTGTTTCCACCAGTTTGACATTGCCAGTAGTACAGGTAAAATACTCTTTCCTTTTTCAGTCAGGGAATACTCCACTCTTAACGGCATCTCATTATATTGAATCCTTTTTATAAGGTTATCTGCTTCTAGTTCCTTTAAGGAATTGACCAGCATGGTATTGGTAATCCCATCCAGCTTTCGTCTCATTTCGTTATATCTCAGGCAATCGAAACGAACGATGAGTGCGAGGATGCGAAGCTTCCATTTACCTCCGATCATATCAACTGCCTGTTTTACAGAACACTCATCCGAACCATCCGAAGCTCGAATACTTTGAATAAATTCTTGTAGTTCTGATTGTTCCAAACCATCACTCCATTCTGCCCGGTATTCCCTTCATCTGCTTAGCTTCTGTTCAGTATCAAAAAGAATACCTACTCATAATTTTCTGCGTACTTGTCATATTAAGGATCGTTCGAGTACATTTATTATATCAAAGAAATCGTTTTGCGCAAATAGAAAGGAGCCTTTCTCATGGAATTAATACAAGCAATACTATCACGTCACTCATTACGCAGATATCAACCTGAGCAGATCACCGAGGATGAGCTAAACCTCATCTTGAAAGCAGGATGTGCCGCCCCGATTGGTATGGGTAAATATGAAGCAATGCACATTACTGTAATCCAAAATCCGGAAGTACTAAAGAAACTATCTCAGAGGGCAGCAATACTACGAGGTACCCCCGAATTTGACCCTCTTTATGGTGCTCCGACTGTAATTGTCATATCAGCCAAACCCTATGTCAAATTCCCACATGCAGAATATGCGAATGCTGCCTGCATGACCGAGAACATGTTACTGGCGGCTACTGACTTAAATATTGGAAGTGTTTATTTATGGAGTTCTATTATGGCGATACAGCTCGATTCTGAATTATATCAATACTTAGATTTACCGGACGGCTTTTCCCCGGTATCGAGCCTGGCCTTGGGCTATGGTGTTTCTCCACAAAGCAAGCAAAAAGAGCTAAAGCTGTCTGTGACTACCAAGTACCTAAGGTAAGTAATCGCTTTCATTCCGATGTTTTATAAGCAACTACGATGTTCCCAAATACAGAAAGTCCCTTGACAGCTTGAAACCTCAAACGCCATGGGACTTTCTTGATGAATACACTTAGGAATCTAAATTACCTGAGGGATTTGCTTCGAGCATCCCCCCTTCTTATGAAGCGCCCTTGATCAGTGAGTTGAAGAAACACCGTTTTCGTCTGCTATTCTCCTAATGAAATCATCAAATAGCATGGTTCCTAAGTCTCCCTCTTCCCTTCCACGTACGGAAATCATATTGTCATCCTGCTCGCTCTTCCCGACGATTACCATATACGGTACCTTATCCAGCCTGGCTTCACGTATTTTATAACCAAGCTTCTCATCACGCAGATCGAGTTCACATCTGATACCGGCGGCCTTTAGCCTATCTGTCACCATGCTGGCGTATTGTAGCAGGGCACTCGAAATCGGCAGTACCTTCACTTGAACCGGAGCAAGCCAGACCGGAAGCTTTCCCGCATAATGCTCGATTAATATACCGATAAACCGTTCGATGGAACCAAAGACAACGCGGTGAATAACGATAGGCTGATGCTTCTCCCCATCAGTACCAATGTATTCAGCGTGAAATCTCTGCGGTAATTGAAAATCCAATTGAATCGTTCCGCATTGCCATGTTCTTCCGATAGAATCCTCCAGATGGAAATCTATCTTTGGACCGTAAAATGCTCCGTCTCCTTCGTTGATGACATACGAAAGTTTCATTTCTTCAAGTGCCAGCTTCAAGGCCTCAATAGCTTCGTTCCAATCTTCATCGCTGCCCATACTTTTCGCCGGTCTTGTAGATAACTCCACATGATATTTGAACCCAAACTTATGATAGACCTCATCAATCAATCGTACGACACCTTTGATTTCCTCTGTCACTTGTTCCCGCATCATAAAGATATGAGCATCATCCTGTGTAAAGCAGCGTACTCGCATCAGTCCATGCAGTGCACCAGATTTTTCATTGCGATGCACAAGTCCAAGTTCGCCCATCCTGATCGGCAACTCCTTATAAGAATGTGACTGCAATTTATACACAAGCATTCCACCCGGACAGTTCATAGGCTTTACCACGAAATCGATATCATCTATTTCTGTGGTGTACATATTTTCACGATACTTCTCCCAGTGTCCTGAGGTCTCCCACAGCTCACGTTTTAGCATCATTGGAGAGGATATCTCCACATAGCCTTCACGTTCATGGATTTTTCTCCAATAATCAATCAGCAAATTCTTTAAAACCATTCCTTTTGGAAGGAAAAACGGAAATCCGGGGCCTTCCTCCATGAGAGCAAACAACCCAAGCTCCTTACCAATTCTTCGATGGTCTCTCGCCTTAGCCTCTTCCAGTTGCGTGATATATTCATCCAGTTCGCTTTGCTTTGAAAATGCCGTACCATAGATTCTTGTCAGCATACGGTTCTTTTCATCGCCTCTCCAATATGCTCCTGCCAGTGCTGTCAGCTTGATTGCTTTGACAAGACTTGTATTTAATACGTGCTGACCGGCACACAGCTCCACATAGTCACCTTGGCGAAAGAAGTTGATTGATACTTCTTCAGGCAGATCGACGAGTAATTCCAGCTTATAGTTTTCCCGGCGCTCCTCCATTTCTCTGATCGCAGCTTCCCGGCTTACTGTATAACATTCCATAGGTAGGGCTTCCTTTACAATCCTCTTCATTTCTGCTTCAAGCTCCGGCAGTCTTTCATTCGTAAACTCGAATCCGAACTCAAAATCATAATAAAACCCGTTTTCAATCGCAGGTCCTATTGCACACTTTGTCTCCGGATATAAGCGCTTTACTGCTTGTGCAAGAATATGCGCTGCGGTATGGCGTAACGCATTTCGTCCAACCTCCTCTCCAAATGAACTTTCGATGATTTCTCCATTCTTCATTATCACTTTCATTCCTTGGTCTCCTTTCGGTAATAAAATTGATAACATAAGAAAAGAATTCTGAATTTAAGCAAATGTGCGGCCAAAAGGTTTTCATCTTCCGGATAACAAAAACACCCTTAGACAAATTACCATCTGTCTAAGGGTGCACTATTTCCGCACGGTTCCACCTTAACTTTTCACTTCGGATTCCATCAAATCCTATCCTTTAACGCAGGCATACGATAACACATACTATGTTCTGTGTTACAGCTCAGGAATGGTTTTCAATCAAATTCCACATAAGGAACTTCCACCAAATGTCCCTCTCTCTGTTTGCTTCCTATCGATTTACTCTTTTCCTTCATTGCTTTTCTTATGTTATTAATGCTCATTATACTCCATCTCGTCGCATAGTCAAGAACTATTCCAGTCCCCTATAATTTCTATTTCAATAGATTAATCAAGGCTTGACGATACCGATAATACTCAGTTTTGTTTTTTCATCCCTATCCACCAATCATGCACCTAAGCTGGTACCTTTGTTATAAATTCCAGCAATCTCCCGCTAATCCCTCTATAACTGAAGCACTTGCCCACGGCATTAAGCAGAACCAGGTGCTAGCTATTGAACCATTTTTATATTTTTGTGATAACAGACCTTCACTGTGGCAGAAGCGCTCTGACATCCATCCTTTCTTTCCATAATCATATTCCTGATCAAAGGTATTGTAAGTCTGACATCCCCATCCAATTGTATCCATCATACGATCTCTAATATAAGTATCATTCGTATGCGCCACATAATAATTTAACTCATCTACCAGGTTGCTGGACATTGGATGGATATGCGGATTTGCGGTGGAGGTCACACTGCCTCCGCAGCTTGTCCAACCAATTCTGCTAAGTGGAGGTACCTTAATCGGTGAATGATAGCAGAATTTAAAGGTTAATTCGTAGTGGATTGCATCTCTCATATGATCTAAATATAGATTGTCACCCGTGAGTAAATGTAAGTATTTTACCGCCTTGATATAGGCTAAAACCCCCTCTGAATCAACGGCCTTATCCGTATCAAGCGGTCCACCGTAGCACTCCATATGTTTAATAAATGCATTATAATAATAGCTTTCACTTTTTCGCATACCCTCTACATGGGTACGATCTCCGATAAGGAGGGAATAATAAGCTAAAGCCGCCATACACCACGAACCGCCTAAGGCATCATATTCGATTCCTGCGCCTGTTTTTGAAGATAAGATAAAGGGATATTCATAATCCGTATTCTTTTGGCCCTCGATTTTTTCAAGTACACCTACGACAAATGTCAACCATTCTTCATGGATGCAATTGGCATAGATCTTCTCATACTCGTAGGCCTTTAAAATATAATACAATGCTTGTCCGATGATATAGGAGCTATGTCCGGGTACATGCATCCCATCATACCACCACCCTTGATTGCTCCATATGCCATCCTCAAAAGCTTCATAAGGCAGGCCGTTAGCAGGATTCAAGGAATTCTCAATAATATTAGTAATACAATCCAAAGCCTGCTGACGCATTTTCTCATGCTTTAATCGTAAAGCTGCCATCAACATCGGAGTAGCCACAGCCATCCCATTTGTCCATGAAATCGAAAAAATATTGTTATAACGATAATGGACGTCCCCTTCATCAAACACCTGACAGGAATAGCAGCGCTCCTCCGTTATCCATGCATCCTCATAAACAGCAGTAGCCAAATCACTAACTGTTGCTTGAATACTGCTGATCGTTCTCGGACTCTGATGATAGCGGTAATATACCTCTTGAAGTACCGGATTAATATCTAATTCCGATACTGCTTCGTATTCATATTTATCTATATAAAACTCTATACTTTCTCCTTTCTCAAGGACAAAGCAATTTTCATCTAATGCTGCTCTTTCCCTTACTACATGGGATTCTACATATAACAGTGGCGCATTTTCATAGCCAAGTGTGTATCCCACAGTCCCTTTTTCCAGCGAGCAGCTATATCCGCCGTATTGATAAAACTCACCCTGCACCTGTGGTATCCATTGCTGTTTGATTCCATCCTTTTTCACAAAGTATGGACTTGCGGAAAGTCCATATATTTTATCGGTGTCAAAAACCAAGGCAACCGGGTGACTCAATCGATCACTTCTAATCATCCACCAGGGAGAGGATGGTCGCTTCATCTGCTCTCTCAGTCTTGGAAATTCATTCTGAACATTTTGTGGAGTTTCGCCACGATTTCTTCCATACATAAAAGCCGGCAAAAAAAAGCGTGGCTGTCTTTTTGGAAACAGAACCTCCACATGAATAATTCCCGACCATGCGGCATCGTTTTTATTTGTAATCATAATTTTAGTATGGAATGGATTTTGGGCACTGCCATCCCCTGCTTCGGTTTCAACAAGTGCTTCTAAACCATGTTCCTGAATTGCAATATATTCCGTATTATCTTGTATTTTACTTCTAGCAGATATCCTACATTGCATTATTTCACCTCCAAATCGTATCTCTATAGCTTAATTAAACATCAGCATATCAAGATTATATTCCATTGTCAAATATATGCTGTGTTCATTAGGGTGCCATTTCTGCATAAGAAGCTTCTGCCAGATGTCCCCTTCTTTGCCTTCTTCCTAACAATTTAATCTTATCCTTTACAAAAGTGTTTGTATCATTCCGCTTATGATTGCAATTACCCCAATGAGGATACCTACCAGTGCTATAGTTACATATTTGCGTTTTTTTCTAGTAATATCTGTCATCGCTTCGCACACATTTTAATCCTTAATACTCTGAATGTGTATATGTACTGACCCGTCAGGAACAATCCATTCTATAAAGCTTCCTTCGCAGCACCCCAAAATAGCGGTTCCTATCGGAGAAAGTACGGAAACCTTATTACTCCTGATATCTGCATCTTCTGGATAAACCAAAATGATCTCTTCCTCTTCCTGATCTACTAACATATTCACCTTACTATTTATTTTCACAAAGGCATCGGTGAATACCTCCGGATCTATCACTATGGCTTTGCTTATCTCAGCCTTTAAAGCCTTAAGATTATTTGCTATCCGCACCTCTCTTAAATCATTTTTATCAAGAAAGTCAAGTAGTTTTAACTTATCGCTCTCCGTAATATAAATTTCCTGAGACACTCTTCCAACCTCCATTTATGGTATTCGCAAGCTGAGTAGCAACTATCTGAGTAAAGTGTATCACTCTGCAGTATCGATTTTGCTACATCACAACTTCAGCAAATGCTTTATAATAATCGTAATACCTTTCATCACAGGCAGAAAAAAGGTATCTGGCAAGAAGCCTGGTAATTTGATAACCTTGTTTCTTTAATTGATCTAAATGAGGTTTAAAATCCTCTGTCGTGGGGTTACTATAGGTAACTTTTAATACAAAGGATAAGTATTGCCGTGATTGATCCTTCTCCCAAAGCTTGGGATGATTATCGTGTGTTGGAATTACCAATCCGGTCTCTACAATGCTATCCTCAGGGTTATAAATCAAGATAGACTGGTATTGATCCTTGATATATGTGGCCCATGCTTCTGTATCATCAATGAAGAATTGATAGATTTGATTATAGTCTGGTTGTTCGGGCTGATATTGATTGATCATTAGTTTTTGATATTCCTGGATATGTTCCTTCTTCTTATTAATATAGTCCTTCGCCATCTTTAGTTCAGAAAGCTTCATATCTAAATCTTGATTCAGTGAATCTAGTGACGTCTCCAAGGCTTCCGGGGATAGCTGGGGCAGTTTTTTCATATCCTGCAGTGACATCCGAAGACACCGATAATGTGCAAGATCAGAGATCGTAACAAGAGAACTCGGACTATATCTTCGATAATTATTAACATCATCCCGTTGTTTCTCAATCAATCCTTCGCTTTCCCAATACCGAAGCGTAGATTTCGGAATACCTAACAAATCTGATATTTCTCCTATCGAAAAAAAGTTTCTCATATTAATCCCATCCTATTATCAATATTATTATATTTATTCTATCTCTATAGCCATAAATATATCAATAGTATCAAAGACTATGTCACTTTTGTCAGTCTCGTAATATAATCATCTATAGACAGGCTATATACCTTCATGTTCTTATATTCATTCTCCACTTGAAAGCCCAAATTTTCAAAAGCTTTCGTTGATCGTACATTTTTGGGATTTATCTTAGCAATTACAAGCGAAGCCCGCCATTGAAAGAAAGCAATTTCTAAGCCTTTTATTATTGAAGCTTTTCCTAAGCCCTTTCCCCATCTTTTTTTATCACCAATTACGACTACGATCTCCGTTTCCTTTGGTTTTCTTACAAGCTTCAAAAATCCAACAGGCTCTGTATGATCTGAGTAAATAAGATAGAAGCTGCCATAACGATTAAAGAGATGAGTCATTATCATTGTGTTGACTCTTTCTATGGTTTGCTGTAGCTCAGAAATAATGTCTGTCGATTCATTTAAATACTTCGTTATCTCATGATCCTTCATCCAACTGAGAATAGACTGTGCATCATTTCTTGTAACCTCTTGTTTCAATTCAATTTGAGACATACTCATGGCATCAAGTCCTTTCATAATTCAAAGCCTTTCATAGTAACAACCATGTAACGTCTCTATGACGGTTCTTCCCTTCTTTATTCATATAATTTATATAATTATAAAGGTTAAAGTTACTTTAATGTCAATACGTACACCTAATCTTATTATAATCTAATCTTTATATCTAATCTTGCATTTTTTTATTAAAGTGGTATACTTCATCATTGTAGTAACGGATAAACGGAGGCTCGTATGGGTGTATCTAAAGTATATCGAATTCTATCTGGTCTAAATCAGCTTCGTTGGAAAATTGCAGTGAAAGGAATTCTATCGGGATTTATTGCAGGATTATTAGTAGTTCTTTATCGATTAGGCATTGAATCCGGTACTAAAACAGCCATAAAACTATATGATTTTTTAAGAAATAATCCTATCATGATTTTCCCATGGCTAATCTTAATCTCATTCATTGCTTTGTTTATATCATGGCTCATAAAAATCGAGCCCATGGCAACCGGAAGTGGTATTCCACAAGTGGAAGGTATCCTTCTCTATGGCATGAAAATGAAATGGTATACTATATTATTCGTTCGTTTCACAGCCGGTATTATTACCTCTTTTCTAGGAGTATCCCTTGGCAGAGAAGGCCCCTCAATACAGATTGGTGCTTCCGGCAGCCAGGCGATCGCTCAAAAAATTAGCAAAAATAAGCTAGAGGAGAATTATCTAATCACAGGAGGTGCCGCAGCCGGCCTTTCAGCAGCGTTTAACGCTCCGTTATCGGGTATTGTATTTGCGCTGGAGGAAGTACATAGAAGCTTTTCCCCTCTTATCCTGATCGCTGCTACTACAGCATCATTAACAGCCGACATCGTATCAAAATACTTTTTCGGATTGAAGCCTGTCCTTGATTTTATTACAATCCCACAGCTTCCTCAAAAATATTACTTATGGCTGGTACCAGTCGGTCTAATTTCCGGTTTTATCGGTTCTTTAACGAATAAAGTATTGCTCAAATTTCAAGTAGGATATGATTATGTTCCCAAGGTGATACGCCCTTTCATAGCGCTAATGATAGCACTTCCCTGCGGTCTCTTTATCCCACAGGTATTGGGCGGTGGGCAGAACTTGGTTCGGATTGCAGAGACAGGAACATCTCCGATTGATGTAATAATTGTTTTTCTTGTTATTAAGCTGATTTTTACTTGTATCTGTTTCGGTAGTGGTATTCCCGGAGGTATCTTCATGCCGATACTCTCTATTGGAGCTTTGTCCGGCTGTACAATCGGATTACTTGCATCTCGTGTAGGGCTGCCATCAGAATATATATCTATATTTACTGTTTGCGCTATGGCAGGAGCATTATCCGGCTCTGTGAAGGCTCCTATCACCAGTATTTTATTAACAGCAGAAATGACCGGGTCTCTCGTTCATATCCTTCCTGTAGCTGCTTGTTCCTTTATTGCTCTTTTATTATCAGATGTCTTAAAGGTAACTCCTATCTATGAAGCCTTGATTGAACGAATTACCAACCATAATGAAACCTTGATCAAGAATAAAAAAGAAGGAATCGTGCTAGAATTTCCGGTAGAATTCGGCAGTATGATCTGCGATAAAAAGATATGCGATATCGTCTGGCCGGAGCATTCCCTTGTCGTCGGAATACATCGCGGTAATACAGAAATCGTGCCCAACGGAACGACAAAGATCATACCAGGAGATTATCTTGTGATTTTATCCTCTGAGCAAGCACTAAACGATATTAACTCTCAAATCAAAAAATTGTGTTACGCAGAAAAGGAATCAATTTGATTTTTCATACTTGTAATTAAGTATTCAGTATTTTAAAGGCAGATAGAACATCTTACATGAGTAAGATATTTCATCTGCCTTTTGAATTATGAATTTAAATTATTGAGTCATCTTCCTGCATTCGTCGGCGCAAGTGAGTCTGTGAAAGTTTTTCTGTAAATAAGGATTTATAAGGTCTTCTATGGTAAAATATTAAATCATAGGAGGCCTTTTATTATGGCAAGAGAAAAGAAACCAGTACACAAGGTACAAATGACAGACG
>JAEZOB010000081.1 GCA_023414355.1 Bacillota bacterium
GACAGCGCGGTATACGTAGTTATCATACTCGTTTTGATACAGGAGAGATCGAGGAAGGTTGCTGTACGTGGAATCTTACCACGGTAAAGAAAATACTCATGCAACCGGCTTATATCGGTAGCATCGCGTCTCAGAAGAATATCTGCGCTTTTAAACTTGGATGGATGGGCTATCGCTCTCCAGAAGAATGGATCGTTGTTGAGAACACTCATGAGCCTATCATCGACCGTGAAACATGGGACATCGTACAGCACAAAATCAACGATCGCAAACGCCCTAGTCACAATGGCGAATACTCCATATTTGCCGGTTTGTTGAAATGCGGAACCTGTGGCAAAACAATGACGGCGCGGTATAACAGTGCGCGTGAAAAGCACTATTCATGTTTGACTTACAATCGATATGGCAAAGGGCATTGCACACAGCACAGGACGAATGAGAAGTTAATCTATGATACGGTGCTTGCCGAGATAAAAGCCCTTGCGAAATTAGCATTTGAGAATAAAGATGCCGCGATTGAGAAGCTGATTTCCCAAACACAAAAATTATCTAAGAAGGAGAGCGACACACGGAATAAGCAATATACGAGCGCGGTTAACCGGAAGAAAGAACTCGACAAGATGATCGGGAAGTTATATCAGGATTGGACATCTGGAGCATTAAGCGAGGACAATTTTAAGCGAATTCTCGAACAAACGCAGACTGAACAAAAAGCACAGGAGAGTATTATTGCTGCGCATTCGGCTTCAATGCATGATACTGAGCAAAACATAGCAGCCGCTAACCGCGCTATTTCTATTTTCGGCAAGTATGCTTATATTGCTGAACTGGATGCTTCTATTCTAAATGAGTTAATAGGAAAGATTGTAATTGATGAGGTTGAGAAGGTAGACGGTAAGGCTCAGCAGCATATGACTATTCATTTTCGCTTTCCGTATATCGAGATGATTAAGATTCGATAGTTTGTATTGAACAACACAGACAGTATTAGAAGTATTTGCTACTGCTAATTGAAATATTAATTGGTAGTTGTTATAGTATTAACTGTAATATAACACGTGACCATATAACAAATGATCTATAAACATACTAATAGAGGTTCTGAAATTGAAGGATTTTGATGAAAGAATTCTTGATGCTCTAAATGAAACTGAACATGATCCCCTTGATGCTTTTAAAAATGCTTATAATAAATCCAGAGATAAAATAGAAATTCAGAGTATTCTTGATGAAGTAATAAAATATGATATTTTTGACTTTCTAGCAAAACTCTCAGCGCTAAACCTTATACCTGAGAACCAGAATAAAAGTGTATTATTTGATGCTTTAGTAGCTTCGATTCTTTCATTAAACCGAGCTGACTATACTTCAAAGAATAAGATGAGTAGTGGAAAATTTAGAAATATAATTAATCGTATTGGTAGCCTGGATTTAAAAAGTAGTATTGATCCTGCGGAAAATACTTTCATTCAAAATATAATGTTTTATGAAAATTATTCTATTTTTAATGGAATCAACTACATTCCGGGATACTGCCTGCAGATTATGATAAAAACTCTTATATCACATGCCGAACATTTTCAACAAGATTTTCTGGAGCTAGCATCTAGTTTAATTCGATTGATACTTATGATATCAAATTCTGCTGCGTTTGAGCTAGGGTATTGTATAGACAACTTGGAACATAAAGAGATTAAAGATATTATCATTCCAGGGAGTAAACTTGATCAAGTAGCAGAAAACATTATAATCGATAATAATTTTATTAGAGCAACATTACAAAATGATATGTTAATGGAAGAACTATATTTTGAGTTTGGAAGAGGAGGTATTGAAAATGCACTGATTTCTGAACAGCAAGAATTTTATAATAAGCCCTTCATAAAAACCGACAACAATAATTCAATTATATTAAATATAACCTCACTTGCCTCATTTGCAGTTCATAAAGTCATCTGTTTAGCCGACAAATACGGCCATAAATCAGAACTCATAAATTTCTACAATGAATCTGTTTGGAAAGACTGCCTAAGATCTTTAAGTAATTTAGGGCATGCAAAAATAAGGGAAGATAGCTGGGGAATAGAGCTTTACCAGCGTAGTAATTATAAAGAGATATTATTGAATGTATTTAATAATCAGATAATGATTGTTACATGCATAAATGATGACGGTACAGATTATACCGATAAAACAATGTATGGAAATTGTCCATATGATAAATTTGGCGAGCTAATAGAAAAAAGATTATTATATCACTTTGAAAAATTGCATCTTCAGCATGTAACTGATGAAGATATTTTTCATGTTGCCATTGTAAATTCATTTGGTAGAGTAATCAGGGCAGGAATCAAAACAGATTTCTTTTATAGACCGCTTATCCTTAATCCTTTTGATTTAAGTTGTATTGCTACTAATGAGAGATCTAATACAGCGTTTATACCTAGGTATATTCGCGCAAAAAGCAATTTGCCATATTCACCAAATTTTTTTACTGAACTAAATGCTATAGAGATATATGTTAGCAATGATTATTCATTCTATTTAAATGATGATTTCAATCCGAGGAAAAACAGCTTATATATTGCACCCGGGGATTCAATAGACTATGTAATAAGAACAATGAAGAAGCAAAAAAGGCATTTGGTTGAATCTTATGAAGGATCGTATTTAACAGAGGTTGTATTAAATGATGAAGATAGAGGAATATTCGTAAATTCAAACTCCAATGAACCCAGAATGGCATTATTAGTTGAACTAAAGAATGTAAGCATATGGGTTTGTTGTCCTCAAGCTAACACGATGGACGAATTAAACTTATACTATTCTCTTGTAGATACGATATCTTTTTGGTTGGCAGAATGTAATAAGATAATAGAAATAAGTAATTTTATATTTGATACAATAAATCTTGAAATCAAGTTAACAGGAGATCCTCACGATTACTATTATGAATCAGAACAACCTTCTAATTTAGAAGATAAAATTAACTTTGAAATTTCCGAAAACATAATTAAGCTTGTTTGGACCCCAGAAGCCTTTAGACTATTTAATTCAAAGGACAATCTTATAGAAAAAAAATTAACTGAGTTAATATTAGTACAACTTAGAAATTTTACAGTTGAGAAGATTATAGAAATTGAGAGACTTGATCGTGTATTCGCAAATCCTCTAAAAAGAAAAATGTTCTATATTGATTATACTAATTATCCATATTTTAAACCATTAAATGATAAAAGATTCCGAACAATAAAAGCGGAAGACGAGAATGAATTATTGGATGATATCGGAAGTGCTGTATTAGCATCCGGAAAATGGACATATGGAGTTATTAAAGATGAAGACAGAACCTTAGTAGCAAATTTCGTAGTAAGCTATTTATATGAAATGCTTCAAAATCAGGTTAAAAAATTACGACCGGATTTTTTTGTTGAATTGGTATGCTCAGATCTTGAAAAAGCAATGTATAATCTTATGCTTAGCCCAAAAAGATACGCTTATGATATTGCTTGCTATCCAGAAAAGCAAGAAAAAATACTCAATGATTTCAATGAATTAAATAAATCCTCACGAGCAATGAAGTTTCTAGCTGAATACATAGCGGCATGCCCCCCCAACGGGTCGAAGATATTAGGAGAATGGCAGTATGAAAGATTATTAGCGATATGTTCGTTGATTATTGATTGGGCATATAAAAACGACTTATTTTTCTATAGTATTTTTAATACACCAATAGAAATACTACAATCTGATAGAATCGGAATGAAACAAGATGAATTTAACAAACTAACAATATTAAATTCTGATGCTCGTGAAGAGCAATTGAATAGAATTTCAAGTCCTAGCCCAACTGAGAATTTACCGCAAACAGAGTTCCCCAATATTGAGCAAGAATTAAATGATGCTTTTTTTGATGAATATTCATTCTCGTTTATCGATTTTAGCCAATGTGTACTTGAAATAGTATCATATGGGGATTTAACAGAAGATGATGTGAAAAAAGCAGATAAAGATGAGTTAATTGCATCGATTGTTGACAAGCTTCCAAATCTATCTATAGAGAAGGTCGACAAGATGATTAAATACATTTCTTTGACCATAAGAGATGATTATTTAAAACCAGAGCCGCCATTTAGAAAAGAGGATGTTTACCCTTGGAGGTTTAATAGGGAGTTATCTTTTACTAGGAGGCCTGTTATAATCCGGAATAATGAGTTGATATGGGGAAACAGGCAATTATTTCACATGCTTATGTTTACTATTGATTTAATACATGAAGGCAAGCTTAAAACAAGGGGGAAAAAATTAGCTGAGCTTATTGGGAAAATAAGCAATAAGCGAGGTAGAGATTTTAATGACAAAGTATACAACAAGATCGCTGGAATTTATGGGCTTATTGTTGATAAGAATCTTAAGAAAATAAACCATAAAAATATATCCGATGATAAGGGAAATACTTTAGGTGATATAGATCTTTTATTTATAGTCTCAGACAAAAAACAAATAATTATAGCTGAAGTTAAAGACTTTAATTTGTCAAAAAGCCCCTATGAAATGGACTGTGAGTATAGAAGTATGTTTGTGGATGACGGAAATAAAAAGTGCTTTGCTACTAAGCATCATAGGCGTTCATTATGGGCCCAGGATCATATAGAAGACATAAAAACTCATTATGGTTTACAAGGAGATGGATGGTCAATAAAAGAAATTTTCATTGTAAATGAGAGAATTATTAGTAATGCGTTTTATGATGTGAATTTCACAATTATTACATTTGGTCAGATTTCGGAAGCAAGCCTACGAAATATATAGAGTTTACAAACGTCTTGAATAAGAATTCTTAGGAGATTAATAAATGGGTTTAGCAAAAAATCAAATGATTGAATACCAAGAAAGAGGTTACGGTTCACTTGATAAGATGGTTTGTTCTGACTGTGTAGGGGATTATGCGTTAAAGAATTATATTATTGAAAATGGCGAATCTGATACGTGTAGCTACTGCAGTAACGAAACCATTTGTATTTCTGGGGAAGAATTAATCGGCGAAATTATGTCTGGCATATTTTATGAGTATGAAAAAGCTATAAATGTAATGTCAGTAGAAAAAGGCGAATATAAAAATGCTGATACTTGGGGCACTTATGATTTAATATATGATCATTTGGCTTATGATATGGAACTGGATGACGATTTGCTAGATGATGTCTATAACACTATTGAAGATGATATATGGTGTGAACGAGATCCGTATAGGTTGCGTGAGAACAGTGAAAAGTTATCCTTATGGGATGAGTTTTGTAAAATGGTAAAAGAAAAAACGAGATACGTTTTTTTTAGAATGCCTGAGAGAGATGAGTATAACGAAGATGCACCATTCACCGTTCTTGATTATATTGGTGAAAAGGTAGAAAAATTAGCACTAATTGAAGAGGTGCCATCAAATACAAGATTCTTTAGAGCAAGAATGCATAATGAAGAAGAAACATTTGAGTTTCCAAAAGATATTTGCTCCCCCCCATCGCATAAGGCCAAATCCAATAGGATGAGTGCCGAAGGAATATCTATTTTCTATGGTGCTAATAATACAAGGACTTCAATTCTGGAGATATATGATCCAAAATATACATTTGTTACTGTTGCTGAGTTTTTTAATTTAAGGCAGCTAATAATATTGGATTTGACGAAGATTGGGCCAATAACATTTCCAAGTTTATTCGATAGAAAAAACAGAGAAAACAGGCAAGCAATATTGTTCCTAAGAAAATTGAATGAAAACATAGTAAGACCGATAGATACTATGGAAAGCATTGAATATATACCGGCTCAAATAGTTGCTGAATACTTTAGATATATTTATCTTTATAGAGGTATCCATATCGATGGCATAAAGTATGGAAGTTCAAAAGACGATAATGGTATCTGCTACGCTTTATTTTTTAATAATAAGCAGTGTAAAGAAAGCAATGAAAGATTCAGATTTGAACAGCAAGAACTTAAATTAGTTCCAGACAGTATAACAAAATACAGGGTCACAATGAAAAATGAGATTGAATATATAAAAGTATGTTAACATGCCCTAATTTCATTTCCGCCTTCAATAATATTAAATAGATTTCTCAGTCACAGACAAGAAACAAGGCTATCTGATCCTGAAGTATGGGTTATATTCTTGGTAAGCAAGTGTGGTTATTGTATTATTATGGGAGATATGATATTATTCGAGTAAAGGATTTTGTCTATAATTATCACTTGGAATAATAGGCCTCAATTAGAAGTTGATTATGGCGATAATGGCATTTTTAGAAGTAGTAAATAAATGGTATTATTTACAAATGGACAGATTTGGGACTGGAATTTTAGTTGAAAACACTTAAGGACAAAATACCATTCTGCGAGAGGGGGTGCTGCTTGTGGGCAATAGGCGTCGACGCAATAGTAAACATACCGCTCAGGCAACTAAAAAACCACAGGATCAGGCTTCTGCCAATGCAGCATCTGTTGCAGCACCTGATTTGCCATCTCCAGATGCAGGGGAAGACGCCTTTGTTTTCAAAGGTGCAGAACGCATTCATTACCTTGAAAATCTTGTATCCAAGCAACTTGATTTATACACATGGTGCGAGGAAAAGGTTACTACACTTGCCACGATTGACACAATACTTCTTGGTGGAGCTACTCTTTTTGTTGGTAGAATTAAAAGCGATACATTCGCACCACGCTCCACAAATAGTTGTATAGACACAATATGTAAGTTCGTCGAGAGCAATTTTACAATTTTCATGGTGTTCATGATGTTCGTGCCAATTTTAATTAGTCTTGGACTTACGCTTTGGCACGTAATCCCTAAAATGAGAAGTGGCACAACAGCGTCAACAATTAAGAACCATCGTTCATCGGCGGGTATACATAAATATAAAGACAATAAGGAGTACATGAAACGATTAGACGAAATATTAGAAAAAGAAATAGTAGCCGATTTAGCAAGGCAGATATATGGTATGAATACAAACATATGGAAGAACCAAATTTCAATAAAAATTGCGGTTTGGCTTGACTTAATTGGACTCGCAGGATTCCTGTTGATTATGTTATATTTGGTGTTTACAGGAAACGGTTTCGTATTATTTAGTTAGGAGGCTATTGTCATGAAACAAATTCTCGAATCACTTAACCCCACAACTGGGCAAGTTGTATGGACTGGAGAGGTGTTTAGCGAGGAACAAATTTCTGAAGTAGTGAGGTCGGCAAAAGCAAGTCAACCTGCGTGGGAACTTGTCGGCTTAGAACGTCGCAAGGAAGTCATCCAAGCTTTCGCACAGCTGGTTAAGGAGAATGCTGAAGAAGCAGCAACCATCATTGCCGAAGAAAATGGCAAGCCACTCTGGGAAGCACGAACAGAAGTTAACTCTCTGGTCAACAAAGTTCAAGCGGTTTTTGATGCCTATGACGAGAGAGCAAAAGAAAAAATCAAAGAGGTTAATGGGCGTACATCTGTTACCCGGTACAGACCGCATGGAGTAATGGCTGTTCTGGGTCCATTTAACTTTCCAATGAGCATGCCGAATAGCCATATAATGCCATCCTTGCTTGCTGGAAATTCAATTGTTTTCAAACCTAGTGAACGAGTGCCGAAGTCTGCCGAATATTACATAGATCTTTGGCATAAGGCTGGAGTGCCGAAATATGTCTTACAAGTTGTACACGGAGATAGAGCCGCCGGAGACTTCCTAATTGGGTTGCCGGAGATAAAAGGGGTTCTGTTTATCGGTAGTCGTCATGCAGGTGTCGAGATCCAGAAAAAGCTCGCAGATGCCAGCGATAAAATTTGTGCCCTCGAAATGGGTGGAAATAGTCCTTTGGTTATTTGGGATTATCAGGATGTTCGCCTTGCGGTGCATATTGCCATACAGTCCGCTTATATCTCAAGCGGACAGAGGTGTTCTTCTGCGAGACGCATTATCGTGAATCAAGCAGTTGCCAGCGAGTATATTCCGGCGTTGAAAAACGCTGTAGAAAGCATAGTCGTCGGAAAACAGTTTGACACCGATCCGGTTCCATTTATGGGTTCTCTCATTGATCAGAAAGCAGTCGAACGGTTCCTGCTTGATTATCAAGCTTTAATCAAAAAAGGAGCGACGATTATCGTTCCAGCAGATACAATACCGACATTGGGGCAAAACTTTGTCCGACCTTCACTCGTTGACGTAACAAACATAGAAGTGGAAGATGTGGAGATTTTCGGACCGCTACTTCAACTTTCGGTTGTCAGCAGTCTGGAACAAGCTATTGAAAGGGCGAATAGTACTCAGTTTGGGCTTGCCGCTGGTATCGTCGCCATAGAAAAATCCGTCTATGAAAAATTCTATGCTGGAACTAAAGCCGGTATTATTAACTGGAATCAACCTCTTACTGGTGCTACAACAGCCGCTCCTTTTGGCGGAGCAAAGGCGAGCGGAAATTATCGTCCCGCTGGGTTCTTATCAGTTGATTATTGCTCATATCCTTGTGCTTCAATTGAGGATGTAAATCCAGCAGTACCAGCGAAGTTATCGCCGGGACTCAATTATTAATTGCGTGACGATCCTTTGCATTCAGTCTGCTTGGCGGTTATCACGATCTTTCATGTGATAACCCCACTTTTTATATTCACTCTTTGCTGAGGGAGGATAGTTACTTTTGGGAGACATGACGCAATACATACAAGAAGAACTAACAGCCAGTATCGGTGGTGGAAATTATCAACTCCCGTTGTATTTTGACCATCCAATTAATATTGGCGAAAATATGCACCGCTTGATTGAAAGACAGCGTATTCTAATTGACGAGTTCTACGACACGGTAGTAAGGCTTGCTAGAAAAGCTCTTTTTGAAAATGAAGTTCCCCTTTTACGAATATTATTTTCAGATTATGTCGGGGGAATGGATCTGGATTACCATCGTAGTCTGCCTGATTTTTGTTGGAGAAAACCCATTCTTTTTAGAACCGATCAGTCCGTGACCGGGAAAATTTATGAACTTCAGCCGCCCGGATCAGGATGGGGAGATATCCCTTTAATAGCAACAGCACTTTGCAGAATAGGATGTAATCTACCCAGTAAAATATTTGCTTATACAGATGATTATTCAAATAATATAGTAGAAGCTACGGGCAAATCACAACCCAAGGTGTGCCATATGTTGGATGCTGCGTCTGAGCCTCCAGGGATAAGATATTTGTTCAACAAAACTCGTCCGAAACTCCGATACTGGGGAATTGACCAAGAAGTCTCTATGGACAATATTGATTACATTACGGCTCACTCCGCAGCCTCATTAACAACAAGCAATTATTTTAATCATTATATGGGATTAGCGAATGAGGGCAAGCTCGTTTTCGGAATTTCTCCAAATCTCATTTTTGATCAGAAGGCTATTTATTTGTTACCCTTCTATCGGTATACAAAGTCGGAATTTAGTGATGAGATTCGCAGTATGTTCCCTTTCACAACATTTCTTGAAATTAATGAGTCAGGAGCATATGGTTTTTACGATACAACAGGCAACTTTGTTGACATTGAAACATTCTGTAGATTAACAAAGAGTAAACGTAGGTTCTTTTTAAAATATGGAGGAACAGATTTATCAAGGAACTGGGGAAGCAGAGAAGTTTTTCGGTTAGATACAGGAGCAAATGACGATTGCAGTGATAGACTTAATAAGATAAAACCTCTTGTACAAAAAGGAGAAATATGGATTATACAGGAGGATATTTCTCGTTTTATGAAAGAAACTGCTTCCTGCGATATAAACACCATAGTGTCTGAGGACAAAAGGCAAAAGCCTCATATCAAAATTAGTGCTTTTTACGGTTCTAAGTCAGTTATAGGAGTGAAGGTGATGGCTCGTATTCACTACAAGGTACACGGACAGACAGACACACTTGTCGGAATTGGCATCTGACACAAGAAAGGAGGCAACATGAGCAACTTTGGAGATAAATCTGAATATGAAGATGAATTAAAGCGCATTGTCACTTGCGTTAAGTCCTTAAGAAGCAAGAAATTTGGAAAAACAACGTGCTGGGATCGTGCTGCTGAATGTCATATTAAATATTCAAATCTTAATGGCGAATCTGTGCTTGCGTTGACAATCACTCTGTCGCCAACAGGCTGCGAATGGGCAAAAAAAGGTGGATGCACAATGTGCGGCGAATTTGAGGGTTCCACAAAGGGTTCTTCTTTGACTAAGAATCCTCAATTTCATGTGGCGCAATTTGCAGCGGCAATCGGGAATCAACAGGTTTGGGATATTGCGAAACGTGAAAAAAAGCCCATTACTTGGCTTCGGATTAATCAAGAGGGCAATTATATAAATAGCAAAGAAATGGACGTAAAAGCACAAGAATGTATCTTACGCTTGGCTATGCATATCGAAGGAGTAAAACGAATAACGATAGAATCTCGCCCTCAGTATATTACAAAAGATACCGTTTCCTCTTTGGTAAAACTCTTTGCTGGAAGTGGAATAGAATTAGAAATTGGAATGGGTGTAGAAGCGCAGAACGACGTTATTCGGAATATTTGCATAAACAAACAAGGTACCAAAAACCAATTTAAAAAAGCGGTAAGACTGCTAAATGATAACGGAATATTTCCTCTCGCCTATGTTCTGTTGAAACCACCCTTTTTAACTGAACAGGAAGCAATAGAAGAAGCGGTTTCAACAGCTCATTTTGCGAAGGAAATTGGTTTTGCTAGGATAAGTTTCGAGCCGATGAGCATACATTATTACACATTAGTTCATGCATTAACCTGTACAGGTGACTATACAACACCTTGGCTGTGGTCGGTCGCCGAAGTAGCGAAGCGGTGCTCGGATATCTCATATATGTTTGGAATAGGAGGAGTAGGTTATTTTCCTGTTCCGGCGGAGTATTCGAGTAATCAATGCACAGATGAACGAAATTGTTCTGTGCAATTTGCAAAAGCTATTATCGATTACAACCGTTTACGTGATGCGAATGTATTTGATCAAATATCCTGCAGTTGCAAGAAAGACTGGATAGTAGCTTGTCAACAAGAGAATAAACCATTAAAGGATAGGATACAAGAGCAATTATCGCGCGTGGAAGCACTGATTCCGAATTATGTGGTTCAAGATGAGGCTGTAAATTCAGTAGTTCGAAACTCCCGATTATTAATGTCATACAGTCAATAAAGAATCTGGAGTTTGTTCGAAATGATTTACTTTAACTAAAACTAACCATTATTGAGCGACTGTATCGATAATTGGTTGGTGACATGGCATGGATTTGAACCATGATTTTGGCATGATCAGTGCCATGTTTTCATTAAACTACCATGCCACATACGTTATAGTTTATGCAAAAAGATTTTGATTTATAAGTTACGAGAAAGTTACCCGAGGAAGCATATAGTTGAACCTTGTTAAAGAACGGAAGATATAATAGTGTACCTTGATAGCCTATAGCTATTTAATAACATTTCGGTCCGCACATCTTCTGCCCTTCTTCTGAGAAAACGGCGTGCGGCGTAATCCTCTTTGATCACCGCTAACGTGCCTTTCTAAATGTCGTTTTACGTTGAGATTGTAATTCTGATGACTAATTATAAAATGCGTAATTGCAACCGGAACTTTCCTTATGTTTTTAACTAAGCTAAGTGAGATTTGCATTATTCTAAGTCAATTAATATTGAATGATGTGTAGTTGGAGTTTTAAGCAAAATGTATAGAATAAATTCACTTTATAACCTAAAGCCAATTATTAAACTCTCAAACTAACTTTGACAGAGCAGTGGGCGGCTGAGTTTCTACAGCTTTACCCCAGCGCCAACATTTTGGTTGCGACCAGAAAGGACTTTGAAAAGCGCAACCGCAGGAAGTTCTGCGGTAGAATCGCAACCGGCGACTACGATGCGGTGATCATCGGTCACAGCCAGTTTGAGAAGATACCCATGTCTATCGAGCGGCAGAAAGCCACGTTGCAGGAACAGCTCGACGAAATCGTTTTTGGCATCGCAGACGCCAAAGCCGCCAAAGCGGAGCGGTTTACGGTCAAGCAGCTTGAAAAGACGAAGAAAGCCATCAAGCTCAAGCTGGACAAGCTCAACGATACCAGCCGAAAGGACGATGTGGTAACGTTTGAGGAGCTAGGCGTGGATCGTCTATTTGTGGATGAAGCGCATAACTTCAAAAACCTGTTTCTCATCACCAAAATGCGCAACGTCGCCGGTCTCGCACAAACCGAAGCGCAGAAATCCTCCGACCTGTTCATGAAGTGTCGGTATCTGGACGAGCTGACCGGCGGGCGCGGTGTGGTGTTCGCAACGGGTACACCGATCAGCAATTCCATGACTGAGCTTTACACCATGCAGCGGTATTTGCAGTATGAGACGCTGCGCAGCCAGGGCTTGCAGCACTTCGACGCTTGGGCATCGACGTTCGGCGAAACAGTGACGGCCATCGAGCTTGCACCCGAAGGCACAGGATACAGGGCAAAAACGAGATTCGCGCGGTTCTATAACCTACCGGAACTGATCAGCATGTTCAAGATGGTCGCCGATATCCAGACCGCCGATATGCTGAACCTGCCCGTGCCGAAAACGGAATATTACAACGTGGTGATCAAACCGAGCGAGCACCAACGCAGCATGGTGGGGGAGCTGGCCGAACGTGCCGAAAGGGTGCGCAACGGTATGGTGGACGCGACCGAGGACAATATGTTGAAAATCACGAATGATGGGCGCAAGCTGGCGCTGGATCAGCGCTTGATTAGCGAGCTTCTACCCGACGATGAGGACAGCAAGGTCAGCGCCTGTGTGGACAATATCTACCGTCTGTGGGAACAGAACAGAGATAAACGGCTGACACAGTTAGTGTTTTGTGACCTTTCGACGCCGCATTATGACGGCAGTTTCAACGTGTACGACGATACTAAGCGTAAACTGATCGAAATGGGCGTACCAGAGGATGAAATCGCGTTTATCCATGACGCGAACACGGAGATACGAAAGAGCGAGCTTTTTGCCAATGTGCGCAAGGGTAACGTTCGTATATTGCTGGGCTCTACCTTCAAGATGGGTGCGGGAACAAACGTGCAGAAGCGGCTGGTGGCCGAGCATCATCTTGATGTGCCTTGGCGGCCTTCGGATATCGAACAACGCGAAGGCCGGATTATCCGGCAGGGCAACGACAACGAACAGGTGCATGTTTTCAGGTATGTCACCGAGAACACATTCGACTCGTATATGTGGCAAACCATTGAGAACAAGCAGAAATTCATCTCACAGATCATGACCAGCAAGAGCCCTGTGCGTAGTTGTGAGGACATAGACGAAACCGCACTCTCCTACGCTGAAGTCAAAGCACTAGCCACCGGGAATCCATATATCAAGGAGAAGATGGACCTCGATATTCAGGTGGCACGGCTGAAGCTGCTGAAGGCGAGTCACTTAAGCCAACGGTACGCGATGGAGGACAATCTGCACAAGTACTTCCCTTCCCAGATACGGCAGACTGAAGAGCGTATCCGCGGATATGAACAGGACATCGACCGGCTAAACGAATTTGCGCTGGAGGATGGTCAGAAATTTTCGCACATGACAGTTGGCGGTATTCAGTATGACGAAAAGGAGTTTGCTGGTAAGGCACTGCTGGACGCATGTAAAGCCAAGACCTCTCCAGAACCTGCAGGGATTGGCGAATATCGCGGTTTCACATTGGTACTGTCCTTTGATACGTTTTCAAAGGCATTTCAATTAACGCTGAAAAACGTACTCAGCCATTCGATCATCTTAGGCAGCGATGTGTATGGAAACATATCAAGGATAGACAATGCACTGTCAGGGCTGCCAGAGAAAATGGAGCTATGCAAACGTGGCTTGGAGGATTTACTGCGACAGGTGGAAGAGGGCAAGCTGGAGGTCGATAAGCCGTTTGCGCAGGAACAGGAGCTGGCGGAGAAAGCCTCAAGATTGGCCGAGCTGGACGCATTGCTCAACATGGAAAAAGGCAGCTCGGAAGTACTTGACAGCGAGCCAGAACAGGAGGATGACAGGGAGATAGACTATATATCACGATAAGAGCATTAATCATATCGAAAAGGGCACCGGAGCAATTCGGTGCTCTTTTCATACGAGGAGTTGATTATGACAAAGAACACGAGACAGAGTTATGTCACTAGAGAACAGATTGAAAAGGCGAAGCAAATGGATTTGCTTTCATATCTGCAAGCTTTTGAGCCGGATGAACTGGTGAGAATCAATTCGGACATTTACACTACTCGGACACACGACAGCTTAAAAATATCTAACGGTAAATGGTGCTGGTGGTCGCAGGGTATCGGTGGCAGGAGCGCACTGGATTATCTCGTAAAGGTGCGCGGCATAGAGTTTGTTGAAGCTGTTCAGCACTTGTGTGACTGTACGCCGTATACCCCATTGCCACCTACGTTTACAGTGAAACCACCGAAAAAGCTGCCATTTGTTCTGCCAAGACCCTATGCCAATAACGAACGTGTGCTGCAATACCTGACCAGTCGCGGTATTGACCTAGATATATTGGCTTATTGCATCAAAACGAAACGACTGTATGAGGACGAAAACCACAACTGCGTCTTCGTGGGATTTGACGGCAGTGGACAAGCGAGATACGCCATGGTGCGCAGTTCCAGCCCCACGTCAGTGTTTCTGCGCGAGGCAGATGGCAGCGATAAGCGATATGCTTTTGCTCTACCATTCCACCAAGATGCGGACACGGTATATTTGTTTGAAAGCGCCATCGATCTCCTATCATTCGCCACACTGCGAAAGGACGCATGGCAGGACTTTAATTACCTCTCGCTATCAGGTGTCTATAAGCCAAGAAGAAATCTCACTGAGACGCCTTTGCCTACTGCATTGGCGCAATATCTACATGAATATCCATATGTACGCCATATTGTCCTATGTCTCGATAATGACGAGGCTGGCAGATTAGCTGCACAGACGATCTGCGCGTTGCTGCCGGAGCGCTACATCACGAAGCTGCTATTGCCGGATAAGGGCAAGGACTATAACCACCAGCTCCAGAGAGAGAAGGGACTATCGCCAGCCATCCGCATGCGGGGTGAGCCCGAAAGATAACAAAAGAATAAAAGGAGGATTTTTAATGAACGTATTGGTTGTTGAACCCATGAAGAAACCGTATATGAAGGATATTGACTCTGGTCTACATTCCCTGCAGCGAGAGGTGGGCGGATACATTGAAGCGATATATCCGTATGAAGACTTGGTGGGGTTGGTATGCAACGAAGAAGGAAAAATGGAAGGGCTTCCGCTCAACCGCGCTGTCTACAGCAAAAGCGGTGAGATGTTCGATATTATCGCCGGCACCTTCCTCATCGTGGGATTGAGTGAGGATAACTTCTCAGAACTATCTGGAGAACTGGCTGAAAAGTATGCAAAGCTCTTTGAATCGCCTGAGATGTTTTACTCGATTAACGGTCAGATTGAGGTGCAGAAGGTGGAAGCGTCAGCAGCTGAACCGCCATCTGAGGAAACCGAGCATCAAAACTTACTGCAGCGCCAATATTCAATCTATCAGCTCAAACGCTCGGATGATCTGCACGGCATCCGGTTTGAATCTTTCGATTACCTCCAGAAAAACGGTATCAAATGCGATATCCGCAATTACGACCTGGTCTATTCCGGCCATATGCGACTAAACGAATCGTTGGAGAGCTTGTTCTATAAGTTCAATATGGAGCATCCAGCGGATTTCAAAGGACATTCATTATCAGTAAGTGACGTGGTCGTCGTCAAAGAACGAGGAAAATGCACAGCGCATTATGTGGATAGCATTGGATTTAAACAGGTGGATCACTTCGAAAAAAGCCCTGTCAAAGCACCGGAGAGCCGTAATGCGCGTGACATTGAAAGGTGATTTCTTTCCCGGCAGGTATAGGGGCAACGCCTCTGCGTTGTCTTAGCAAGCACTGGATTTTGTCTCCCAAAATCCGCTTGTTAGGGGCTTGCCCCTAATACCCCTTCAATTTTGCAGTGGAGGTGATGAAATACAATGCGAAAAAGAGATATCCGCGCACAGGTTTGGCTGAATGAAGCTGAAAGTCAGCGATTGCGTGATAATGCAAAAAGAACCGGATTATCTCAAGAAAATTACTTACGTTCATTGATAAATGGTTATACGCCAAAAGAGCTGCCGCCCATTGATTTTTACAATATGATGCGTGAGTTACACGCCATTGGAGGTAACATTAATCAGCTGGCAGCGAAGGCGAATACAACGGGATATGTGGATGAAGCGGGTTTTAATTGCGAGGCGGCTCAATTGCGAAAAGCGATACTGGAAATTCAAAAGGCAATAATCCTGCCGGAAATAAGGAGTATATAAACTATGGCAACGACGGCGATCTGGGATGTGAAGGGCAGACTCGATAAGGTCGTCAATTACGCCATGAATCCAGATAAGACCGACTCATCCCTTTATTCGAAAAGCGATTTGCAGGGGCTTGGAGATGTGATGGATTATACAATGCAAGATCATAAGACAGAGAGGAAGCTGTTTGTCACCGGCCTGAACTGCTATCCTGAAACGGCACGAGACCAAATGGTTATTACCAAACGGCGTTTTTGCAAAGAGGATGGAATTATGGCCTTTCACGCATATCAATCCTTCGCAAAGGGAGAAACGACATCGAATACTGCGCATGAGGTCGGCGTAAAGCTGGCGCAGGAACTTTGGGAAGAACGATTTGAAGTCATCGTCGCAACACATCTCGACAAAGGACATTTGCATAACCACTTCGTGATTAATTCGGTGTCGTTCTTGGATGGAAAGAAGTATAACGACTGCAACGCGTCATATCGGCTGCTTCGGCAGACATCCGATAGATTGTGCATGGCTTATGGACTATCTGTTGTAGAGAATCCTGAGAGTGGCAGAGCTAGGCACTACGCCGAATGGAAAGCCGAGAACGATGGACAGCGTACATGGCGCAGTGCCATAAGTGAGGATGTGGATCAGGCTGTTATGGTTTCTATGAGCTTTCAGGCGTTTACCCGCAGCCTGAAGGAAAAGGGTTACGAGGTTGTTACGAGCGGCAAATATATGAAGGTACGCCCGCAGGGCAAGGAACGGTTTGTACGTCTTCGTTCGCTTGGCGATAATTACACCGAGGAAGCTATAAGGCAGCGGATCCTTCGTCAAAGGATATCGGAACGACCTCCAAAGCCTACTCCGCCCATTGCTAAACGCGTGAAGGTACGTGGGGATTTCAAGCTCACCCGCGTCACATGCAAGGGGCTTCGTGCACTTTACTTTTACTATCTATACAAGCTTCGAGAAGCGCAGCGCCAACCGTCAGGTCAGGCGCCTTTTTTATTACGCGAAGACTTGCGTTTGATGGATGTCATCACGGAGCAGGCGAAGTTTCTGCATCGGTATGGCATCGACAGCGGGGAGCAGCTAGATGCCTATCGTACGGATACAGAGCAGAGAATTGCTACTCTGAATGACGAGCGCAAATCTTTGTCGAACGAGATACGCTGCATATCCGTCTCGGAGGAACGCAGGGTACAGCTTGTAACACAGATTAGCACCATATCTAAACAGCTCAAAGCATTGCGGCAGGATGTGAAGCAGTGCAACGCTATTCTGGAACGATCTGAAGTGATTGCGGAGAAACAGGTAAAAATTAAGCAGCAGAAAAAAGACAATAAAGTACGACATCAGATAATAAAGCACACTGATAAAATTATCTGCTAATTACTATAGTCTAACTTAAAATGTTTTGGATTTGTTGCCTGTCTTTCGGTCTTAATGCTATAATATCGCTCAGGAAAGAAAACACTATTTGGATTTTGTGGAGGCCAGAATTGAAAAAAACGTTGAGAGGAATACGGGAAATTTGGCTTATAGCGTTATTTATGTTAGCCGGAATCCTTTTAATATCGGTAGGGTCAACGAACGAAGATTTTGCGTTATGGTATGACATTGGTATAGGTATCGCCTCAAGCGCGTTGGTTGCTATTTTGATCTATCTTACTACGATATTGAAGGAACGCAAACGAACGCTACGTTCCTTTATATATGTACTACAGAGTTATCTCCGCAATGTGAAATTCGAGATTGATCAGTTAATATTTGAAAGGCTTATTCGAGAATGCGAATGCAAAAATCAGGAGATCGAGTATAATTGGGCAGAACATGAAGTTTCGACAGCAGTACTGGAAAGGCAATTGAACCAGTTGCCGGTTTTTGAATTGGCGGACATCGCGGAAGACGAACTCGTACAGATATATTCCGAGATAAGTAATGTGACAAACGTTATACAATGTAATATGCAGGTTGCTTCCCCCAACAGGCTGCGTGAGATGTCTGCTAACATATATAAGCTGAAGATAAAGCTCGCAAAATATGAGAACGGCTTTAGTTCCGGCGATATGCTTTAAATAACGGTATTATGGTATTGCAGAATGTTTGTTCTCCTATAATAGTATCAACGAATTACTAAAGTAATGGGGAGTATATAAGAGTTAAAGTTTCAAGCATAAAAAAAGTGGGGCTTTTTATATGAGCCCCACAAAAGCTTAGCACCAGTGGATTTTGTTTTTCTTAAAGTAAAAATGACTTTTACACCCTTGTTTCCGCCAAATTGATGGATTAAAGGATATTGTACCAGTCAGATGCCACCTGAGTGACCAACATGGTCTTGATGATGTATTCAGATTTAATTCAACTCTTCTGCCACACCCACATGGACATAGAAACATGGCATATTGCGGGTTTAATGTAGTTCCAATAATGTAAATTACCCCGTTTTGAATATCGTCAGGGATATCATCAATAACTCTGATACTATAACCGCGCGTGAAGAATGGGATGATATTTTTTAGTTTGTTCGAAATAATGCAGACAAATGCTTTTATCATTTTTCAGTATCTCCTAGAACGGGCATGTTAAGAAGGGGCGAACAGTCTCCAATTCCAATATACTTAATATAGCTTTTATCTGAAGGGGATGGAGACTCTGAGCAAAAACGCATATTAACCAAATCAATCCAGATGGTTTCGTAATGTTCATTGGAATCGTCTCTGTAAGGGTGAATACGAGCTAGAAAGTCATTGACACCGAGACTTGCGGTTAACATGTTTACACTAATAACTGCTGGGCTGCCTTCTTGTGCACCTTGGATATATTTTTCTTTAAGTCGATTAGCGTACTCTAGGGGATTGTCACGTTTTAAGCTTGTAGAATTTAACTGATCAAGCGTATAAGCTTTTCGACTTAATAAAGTTGATTCCCCCGGGATGACATAGCGCACAACACCAGTAATTTCAGAGATACCGCCTTTTCCGTCAGCTGTTAATGAGACACCAAGATCAAAATATGGAATACAATAAAATGTACTAATACGATTTAGTTGATGTCTACCATCAACCGAATCCAAACATCCGAATAGGATATCACATTGTGAAAGAGCCCTTACGGTTTGAGGCTCTAAAATGACGGTATCTATTGCAATAACATCGGTTGGCAACCCACTTGCTTGATAAACCCGTTGAACCATTTTCGCTTTATTTACAGCTTTTTGGGCGTCTTGTGAAGTAGAATTTAATATTCGCCCAAGATTACGCCTTTCAACAACGTCGTTATCAACCAGGACAAGCCTCTTAACCCCTAACCGCAACAATTGCTCAGCTACTATGCTACCTGTCCCGGATACTCCTGCAATCCCAATGGTTAGCTTAGACAGGTTTTCAGCTGTTCCAGTTCCAAATGCCTGTGCAGTTCGTTCGCGGAGTTGTCCTGATAAATCAATATGCTTTTTATCATTGAAAATGAAATGAAGATCATGACCTACAATACAACAATTATCAAAAGGTTCTAATTGATCTTGATCATTTGAGTAATAGACAGATAATGAATCTTGGTTGATAGTAGCCCATAGAATGTCTGCATTAGAACGAAACAATCCATGCAATCTATCCTCATTATTAACAAAGATGCAATAACAATCCCCATTTTTTTGTGTAGGTGAGAATTGAGCGATTTTTTCTATAGGCCATACCTCAGGGGTGCCTTTAATACACCAAGATTTATGTTCAACGCTATGTGACCATTCTGCTTTGCCTTTTCCGCAGTCGGCAATAACGAAGCATTCTTTTTCATCAGTGGCCAAGAGGCCACCGATGAAATCAAATTGTTTTTGGGTTAATCGAAAAGAATACTCTGTCATGCAACCACCTGTCCTTCTAAAGCGCGGTCGAGCCAATCGCGAATTGCCATAATATGAGTTGCAATATTACTCTCATCTGGAATCCATGGATTCTGACTCGAATAATGCCGAGACCAACGCTGAAAGGATTTCCCGTCAATAATCATTGAACTATCGGTTTGTCTAATAACTTGTCCATCTTTTCTATGAATATATGGGAAAAAATATGCCATATCCAACGGTTGAGATGGATAGTTAGCCGGTATAGAAATGGCCACTGTACATTCGTGGATCGTATATCCCGCGGGTATCTTAAAATTGTTTAGAAGAAGCCATCTCTGACAACCATTCAATATCGATTCCCACCCAGGATGATTTACGTTTAGATATTCAGTATCCTCATTTCCAAACAAAAATTCACGTCGGAGAGCCATGTTTTAACCCTCCGTCTGATCGCGAGTAATATAGACGAATTTCTCTACCCCGGATTTTGACAAATCCACTGACTTATCTAATCCCACTTCCTCATATTTTCCGCCTTTGAGCTTCACGTCCAGCTTATACTTCTCTGGAGGAATTAGACCCGCAATTTCACAGATCTGTCGACCGGTCACAATTCGTTCCGTGGTTTCGAACATCTGGTTCTTAACCATGAATTTATAAAGTTCATGAGGTGACGGACGATCAGGGTTGCTATTATTGCCATGTTGATTCTCTGTGCTGGCTCCAGCGGAATTATCCTTGTTAATGTTAGACATAATACTTACCTCTTTCTTAAGTAAAGATTATGCGGTTATCCTAACATTCCCACTTGAAATTTGGTTATACTCAAGCTATAATACAAATGAAACACACTTATAGTATGAGTAAGGGTGTGGTAGCCCTGAAATTACAAGTGGAAACGTCTGACCACTGAACCACACTAACAATGGTCACATTTTGTCGGCAGAGAGAGGACTTATCGGTTCTCTCTTTTATTTTATACATTCCACGGGTCGGCCCCCCCTTTCATGCCCTGTAACGGTGGTAGACATTACATGGCCTTTTAAATCAATTTCATTTTAGAGTAACAGCAAATACATGTCAATAGAAATTGTAAAAAAATTTGACCCTATCCTAAAATGAAGCTTAATTTTGAGTGGAAAGTGTAAAAAATATTTACTTAAATCTTGACTATTTATGCACTTAGTATATAATAAAAACAACAATTATCTATATATTTAAATTGGAGGTATTTTGCTTGGATACTAATAGAGCCATTGCTACAAATATTCTCCGCCTATTAGATGAAAGAAACATTCCTGCAACCGATCTAGCACAACACTTAGGAGTAACAAGACAAACCCTTACAAATTATCTCAAAGGTATTTCTATTGTTGATAGCGTTAAACTTGTGCAAATTGCATCTTTTTTTAACGTATCTCTTGATGAACTTATAAATGAAAAGAGCGAGCAAGTTCCAGCAATACTTTTCAGATCAGTACTTAACTACGAAGTTGCTACTGACGATTTTTCAGACTCGATTTTAGAATATATAAATAGATACGTCGAGTTGGCTAAATCAATTAATAGAAATATATGCTTTATTCCTGAACAGTACAATCTTTCAGTACAATATCAAGGAAGTTTAATTAATGTTAATTATGAGTGTTCAGATTATTCTGCACCAAAACTAGTTCTGGATGAAGAATTAGAGGTGGAAATAGAACGTATTGCGGATGAACAAAGACGTCTTATTGGTATGGAGGATAAAGGAGCTTTATCTATAATCTCTGCTCTAACTCAAAGAGGAATCAATATCTTCTTTAAGGATTTTTGCACCTCAGACATCTCTGGTCTTTCTGTATGTGATGACACGCGTGGATGTTATATATTTATAAATGATAATGCGGAAATTTCTGTTGAGCGTAAACTTTTTACAATCGCCCATGAGTATGCGCATATTATTCTACATCGACCACTCTATAAACGTAGAATAAAACAATACTTAAGTTCAAGCAAAAAAAAGAATTTACTTGATTCTATGGCGGATTGCTTTGCTGGCTATTTCCTTTGTCCTCGTAAGCTTTTATTGCTTTACAATTCAACGCTTCAAAACTTTAATTCATTAACAGAACTATTTCCAGTTAAGAAGGATTTACAGATAAGTTTATCTTCTTTAATGATGGGAATGAAAAGATATGGTTATATAAATTATGCAACATTGTCCTCTTATTTTGCTTATCTAAAAAAGAATGGAATTGATAAAATCGAATTAGAGCCAATAAGTAACGATGAAACTTTTCAAAAAAAATATGAATTAGCGAAAACTGCTGCAATAATAAAAATGCTGAAAACTGCATTCTATAGAGATATTTTAAAAATAGAAGATTTTAAGTTTTTTATCAATCTTCCTGATCAGCGGGCAGAAGAATATCTAAAAGAATGGCAAAGCGAAAAAAGTAATGGTGAAAAAGTATCTGCACGTTTTGGTGATTTAATTGTTAAGCAACAATAATTCTATAATTGGTTTGGTAAACCATCGGAGTAAATCTTCGGTGGTTTTTTAACTGCTCAATACCCTTATTTTTTAGTACCATTTAAATTAAAATCTAACAAATCAGACTATTCCTTTCGGGGAATGTCTTTTTTTATTCTAAGAATAGGAGGAAAACATATGACCCAAACAGGAGATGCGGCAGAACAAGTCGTCAGTATGGCGACTAATCTGACTGTGAAAGGAATTGAGGTGGCAACCAATCTCGCAGGCAAAGCAGCATTGTCGCTCGCAACATTCCTCATTGCCGCATTGAAAGACCAAAAGCGCACCAAGGGCAAGACGAGGATGCAGGCGTTCAACGGCAAGCCGACCAAGGTGTTCGTTATCAAGACGAGCGAACTCAGACGCTTTGCGGAAGAAGCGCGCAAATACGGCGTTCTGTATGCCGCCGTGCTGAACCGCAAGCAGCAGGACGGGCTATGCGATATCGTGGTGAATGCCAACGATGCCGCCAAGGTCAACCGCATCGCGGAACGATTTGCGCTTTCCACGGTGGATGTTGAGAAAATACGTGAGGACATTAAGAAAGCACGGGAAACCAAGGCAAAGCAGCCGGAAGCTGAGAAGGAGCGCACGGCCCCACCGTCTGAAAAGACCAGACACACCATGGACGAGAGCATGCTGGACGAGCTGCTGAACGGCCCAAAGAAAACGGAGCACAAGCAGCCCACGGACATGTCAAACCCTACGAAGGCGGGGACGGAAAAATCGACTCCGTTCGCGCCTTTCTCAAAAATCAAAGGAGATACCGCTGAGCCTGAGCGCCCGTCTGTGCGTCGTCAGATCAAAGAGATCAGGAATGGGCGACAGCAAAAGAGTGCTCCTGCCAAAGACAAGACGCGGCAGACCATCCATCAGCAGCCTGCACGAAGCAGCAAAAATAAGAATTCATTGAAAGGTAGGTAAAACCACATGGAGAACTTCGACAGTTTATTTGAGAACCAAAGCTCAGGATTCAACAATGACCAGCTGTTTGATAAGGAAGTCTGGGCACAGCGCAAGCAGGCGGAGCGCGCAAAGCTATACGAGGCCATTGACGGCATGACGGATTTAACCTTTTCCAGCGCCAAGACTCTTTCCGACTATCTCGGTATGCAGTCACGACTCGGCAGGACAAGTGTGGCCAATACCCTGCTGGTGTTGGCTCAGAAGCCGGATGCCACATACGTCATGAGCTTCGACGACTGGCACCAGCGCGGGCGTTCCGTCAAACGCTACGAAAAAGCCCTAATGGTGATGGAAGCCAACGGCGAGTATCAACGCGAAGACGGCACAACGGGAACCAGCTTCGATGTAAAGCGTGTTTTCGATGTCTCGCAAACGCAAGGCAAGCCGATGCGCGAGCGTGAACAAGCATCCATTCGCTCAAAGCTAAAGGCGCTGGTGACGGATACGCCCGTTCCCATCAATGTGTCCGATTCGGTTTCACAGGAGATCGGGGCGCTGTATTCGGATAAGGATAACACAGTCTATGTCGCCCGCAACATGGATGGCGAGTCTCTGTTTGCCCATATCGCCTGCGAGCTGGCTCACGCCGAAAACACAACCGACGAGCCGTCCCGCGATGCCTTTATATCAAGCAGTGCGGCAGACATTGTTTGCCGCAGATATGGCATTACATATGCTGCGTCGAACGAACAGATTCCCGACTACGTGGCGAGACTGGATACCGCCAGCAAACGTGCGATGCTCGGGCGTGTCCGCGAAGCCGCCTGCGATATCATGGAGCGCGTGGACAGGAACCTGTACGCCGAGCGGCAGCAGCAGAAAAACCAGCCGGAGAGGTGATGCAGATGGAGGACAAACGCGTCATCGAGGTGGACGAGTACCAGCAGCGCCTCATTATCGGCTCGCTGAACGAAACGCGCAACGAGCTGGTGGCGCAGGGGCGCGATACAGACTTTGTGGATGAAACGCTACTCGATGTGATGGACGCGCCCACCCGGAAGGAGAGAAAACGAAATAAGGAATTAGAGCGATGAATAAACCAAATACGAATAAGACAAGCCTGGTCCTTTGGGGTCTGGGGCTTCTCCCTGTGGTGTGGGCGGCGTTAATCGTCGCTCCTTTTTTATCTCAGGGACTTTCGGGCATCATGACCGCATTCACAAGCGGGATGAAAAACCCTATGGCCATATCGTGGTGCGCCGACTCGCCCAAGGCCATTCTCATCTTCTTACTGATCTACGGTCTGGGCATCGGCATTTATTACGCTATGAAACGCAACTACCGCAAGGGTGAGGAACACGGCAGCGCCAAATGGGGCGATCCGAAGCAGCTTTGCCGTAAATATGCGGACAAAAGCAAGGCTGACAACATCCTGCTCTCACAGAACGTCCGCATCGGGCTGGATGGGCGCAAGCACCGACGCAATCTTAACGTCATGGTGGTGGGCGGCAGCGGCAGCGGCAAGACGCGCTTCTACGCCAAACCTAACGTCATGCAGTGCAATACGTCATTCGTGGTACTCGACCCCAAAGGCGAAATTCTGCGGGACACGGGGCATCTGCTAAAGCAGCAGGGCTACGAGCTGCGCATCCTCGACCTCATCCATACGGAGCGCTCGCACGGTTACAATCCGTTCACCTACCTTCGGGATGACAAGGACGTGCTGAAGCTCGTCAACAACATCGTGCGCAATACCACGCCCAAGGGCGCGCAGAGCAATGATCCATTCTGGGAGCGTGCGGAGACAGCGTTGATGGAAGCGCTCATTCTTTACCTCGTTCATGAAGCGCCGCCGCATGAGCAGAACTTCCCCATGGTGATGGAGATGATCGGCGCGGCGGATGTCCGCGAGGAGGACGAAGAATACGCGAGCGTGCTGGACGAGCTGTTTGAGCGGCTGGAGATGCGAGACCCGGAGCATCTGGCTGTCAAGCAATATCACATCTTTAAGCTGGCCGCGGGTGTAATAAGCTGAAAGAGTATTTTTAGTACCTTAGATTAAAAGTTCTCTTTGAGCTTATTATTTTTGGCTCAAATACAGAGGAAAGGAGCAGAACATGAGTAGTGAAAAGATTATTGTATTATACGAACGATTAAGCCGAGAGGATGAGAACCTTGGGGAGTCGTACAGTATATCAAATCAAAAGAAGTTGCTAGAAGATTATTGCAGAGAAAAAGGGTGGACTAGGTTCAGGCACTTCACTGATGATGGTATATCCGGTACAACCTTTGAAAGACCGTCTTTTAAGGCTATGATGGAGCTTGTGGAAGATGGAGAGGTGGAAACCATTATCCTAAAGGATATGAGCCGATTAGGACGAGATTATCTTGTGGTAGGTCAGCTTAGAGAGTTCTTTCGTAAAAAGGGAGTCCGTCTGATTGCAATTAACGATAACCATGACAGTTACAATGGAGATGACGATTTCCTTGTATTCAGGGATGTTATGAATGAAATGTATGCCAAGGATATCAGTAAAAAGATAAAATCCACATTCAAGTCCAAGGGAAAATCCGGAAAGCATGTGGCTAGTGTTACACCATACGGATATCTGAAAGATGAAAATGACGGAAATCATTGGATTGTGGATGAAGAAGCTGCTGAAATCGTGAGGCAGATATTCAAATGGACTATTGATGGGCTGGGTCCTTATCAGATAGCTACTCTTTTGCAGGAGAAGAAAGTAGAAATACCGGCAGTGCATATGGCACGCTTTGGGCAAGGGAACAATAGGCATAAGACATTTAAAGACATTTATGGTTGGGGTTCATCAACAGTAGTTGGGATATTGAAGAAAAGAGAATACTTAGGTCACACTGTGAATTTCAAAACGCAGAAGCACTTTAAGGATAAAAAGAGCCATTATGTGTCGGAAGATAATTGGGTAATATTTGAGAATACGCAGGAGCCGATTATTGACCAGCAAACCTTTGATACAGTGCAGAAGTTACGAGCAAATGTACGCAGATATCCGGACGGATGGGGAGAGCATCATGTACTTACCGGTCTTATGTATTGTGCTGATTGTGGAGCGAAAATGTATGTGCATCGGACAAGCAATGGCAAGAGAATACCACAATATACATGCTCTGCTTACAGTAAGGTGCCGGTTGGTACATTGTGCAATACTCAGCATAGAATTAACGAGTCGGTGGTGCTGGAGCTGATTGGGGATATGCTCAAGGCAATCTTTGAATATGCAAAGTATGACCGGAGCGAGTTTATAGATACCATAGCAACCGCACAATCCACGCAAGAGGACGCAGAGGTAAAAAAGGTCAGGGCAAGAATTACAGTGGCTAAAAATCGCTGTGAGGAGCTTGAGAAGCTAATCTGTAGAATTTATGAGGACAACATTCTTGGTAAACTGCCGGACAGCAGATATGAGGTTTTGGATAAGCAGTATGCCAAGGAAAAAGCAGAGCTTGATGTAGAGCTTAAGGAATTGGAAGTGAAGCTCACTGAATATGAGAAGAGCAAACATTCTGCAAGTAAATTTATGGCATTGATTGATAAATATGAGAAGTTTGAGGAACTGACACCGGCAATGATAAATGAATTTGTTGATAAGGTGCTGGTGCATGAAAGAGACAGAAAGGGGAGCATCCAAACCACGCAGGAGATTGAAATCTATTTTAATTTTGTTGGGCGATATGTTCCACCGGCAATGATGACAGAACCTACTCCGGAAGAGCAGGAAGAGATTGACCGGATTAACAGAATTAAGGACAAGAGGCATCAGCAGTATCTTCGCAGAAAAGAAAGTGGATGGCAGAGGAAATATGAAGAGCGTGTAAAGAGCGAAAAGCGAGCAAAGATAGAAGCTATGAAAGAAGAAATCCGTAGGCAGGACAGAGAGAACGGAGTCTATGCAACAGTAGGAAGTCTTGCATTAGAGCCGAAAATCGGAACGCCGAGGTAGGATTTCGTAAAAGCACTTGAGAGAAGTCTTGAGTGCTTTTTTTCATGCTCAAATTTCCGCAGGAAATGCAGAGCAACCGAAGAAGTTGAACTGTGTTATCCGTCTTGTGGGGATAACAGATTTCAACTCCTTCGGAGCAGAGTACAGAGGTGCAACCTTTGTCGGAGTTGAGAGGCAGAGCCTTCATCAGGTCAAGGGCGGAAGCCTTGCCCAGTTTATTGTCGTTGCGACGATAAGTACTGGGTATTACTTGTCGCAAACGCAAGGGAAAAAACGGCTTCGCCTTTGAAAAACGAAAGCAGTGGAAAGGAGAAAAACGAATGAAAGCTTCAAGGCATAATGGCAGAAGCGGAAAGCATGGGGTCTATGATGTAAAGCATAATGACCGAGATTTCGATGTGGAGAACAGTGAGCATATTGACCCTGAAAGGACAAAAGAAAATGTGTATTGGGATTGCTACCAAGGTTACAGCTTTGCCGGTAGCTCTCAAGAGAGGCAGTTTACTTTTACCGAAGTTGAGCGTGCCTATTATTTTGAGCATTACTCAGACCATGTGGATGCACAGAATGAGAGAAATGAGATGGCAAGGCATCCGGAACGGAACAGAACCATTGATGATGTACTGAAAAATAATAAGACTTGTCCGGAAGAAACTGTGTTACAGCTTGGTAATATAGACGAAACGGTTTCGGCAGATGTGCTGGCTAAGGTAGTGGCAGAGTATTTTGAGGAATTTAATAAACGATATGGTTCTCATGTTCACATTTTAGACTGGGCATTGCACATGGATGAGTCAACACCACATATCCATGAGAGGCATGTGTTTGATGCAAAAAATCAGTATGGAGAGTTGTGCCCACAGCAAGAGAAAGCACTGGAAGAACTGGGGTTTGAACTTCCTGACCCGACAAAGAAAAAGGGAAAATACAATAACCGGAAAATAAGTTTTGATGCAGAATGTAGAAAAATATTTTTGGATATTGCCCACAGAAACGGAGTCGAGATTGATTTCGAGCCGGTTTATGGTGGTGTAAGCTATCTTGAGAAGCAGGACTTTATTATTGAAAATCAGAAAAAGCGAATTGCTGAAAATCAGGCAACAATAGATGCACTCACAATGAAGATTTCTGATTTGGAAGCCTTTGTGGAAGAGGTTGCTGAGGATGCCTATGAAAAAGCATGTGAGGTAGTATCTGAAACAGTGGCAGAACAGACCAGAGAGGAAGATATCGAGGAGCTTCGCAAGTATAAAAAGTGGCTGACTTCGGATGAGAGAAAAACACCAAAGGATAAAAGGGATTTTGTTGGAAGATGCCTTGATAATTTGGAGAACAAGCTCAGGAGCATGGCTCAGAAGGTGGCTGATAAGGTTATGGGAGCATTGCAAAATCCACGCTTAAAGGAGCAAAAGAAAGCTGAGGTAAAGGAACATGCAAGGAAGTCGGTTCGTGCCCTTCTTGAGGCAAATAAGAGGCTTGTAGAGGAGCAGAAAGTGAATGTTACCGAAGCACCGGCACAGAAGAAATCAAGGGGAGAGGAGTTGGGATAAGCATGAATGTATTTACAGTAGTGAAGGACAATGTCACTGCAAGGCAAGTGGCTATGCAGTATGGTATTAAAATCAACCGGAGCGGGCTGGCTTGCTGTCCGTTTCATAAGGACAAGACTCCCAGTATGAAGATGGATAAGAGGTATTATTGCTTTGGTTGTGGAGATACCGGAGATGCCATTGATTTTGTTGCAAAGTATTTCGGTCTTGCACCAAAGGAAGCTGCAATGAAGATTGCATCTGACTTTGGACTAAACTATGATGCAACCAACCGAGCACCACCGAAAAAGACAGCACCAAGGAAAACACCAGAGCAGATATTGGATGAGGAACAGAGGCAGTGCTTTAGGGTTCTGTCGGACTATTATCATCTGCTAAGGAAATGGAAAACTGAATATGCACCGAAGAGCATGGATGAGGAATTGCATCCCTGCTTTGTAGAAGCTCTGCAGAATATCAGTAAAGTAGAATATCAGCTTGATACTCTTCTTGAAAAGGATATCCCTGACAGAGCTTTTGTTGTTTGTGACATTGGAAAGGGGGTGAAGTCGATTGTACGAAGAATTGAAGAGTATCGAAGAAGTCAGGGCGATACTGGAGTGCACAGAAAAGGGAGAAGTCAGGAAAACAGTCGGTAATTATCGTCTGATTTTGATGCATGACCCTAATCTGAAAGGTGCATTCCGGCTGAATATGTTTACGGACAAAATTGACATTACAAGGGATTTGGGATGGTATCGGGAGAGTGAGAGCCTTACGGATGTGGATTTGAAGTTTCTTGTTGTCTATTTGGAAAAGCATTATGGATTAGCCAACGAAAAGCGAATTGAGGATGTGATAAAGGTTGTGGCAAATGAAAACCGCTATCATCCGGTTCTTGATTATATCAATTCCTTAACATGGGATGGCAAGGAGCGAATACGCTATGCACTGCATCATTTCTTAGGAGCAGAGGTCAGCGATTATACTTATGAGGTAATGAAGCTCTTTATGATGGGTATGATATCAAGAGTTTCCTGCCCAGGCATCAAGTTTGAGGTAATGCTTTGCCTGGTAGGTGGTCAGGGAGCCGGTAAATCCACTTTTCTGCGTTTCCTTGCCATGAAGGACGACTGGTTTACGGATGACTTGAAGAAGATGGATGATGACAATGTGTACCGCAAACTGCAAGGGCATTTGCTGGTGGAGCATCCTGAAATGGTGGCTATTCTCAATGCCAAGAATGTGGAAGAAATCAAGTCCTTTATGAGCAGACAGAAGGATACTTATAAGACGCCATATGACCGGCATCCGAAAGACCATAAGAGGCAGTGCGTGTTTGCCGGTTCGTCAAATTCACTGGATTTCCTGCCTATGGATAGGTCGGGAAACCGAAGATTTCTGCCTATTCTGTGTAGGTCGGATAAGGCTGAGGTTCATATCCTTGCTGATGAAAAAGCATCAAGGGAATATATAGACCAAATGTGGGCAGAAGCAATGGTAATCTATAAGAGTGGCGATTTTCAGTTGAAGCTCCCAAAGAAGATTGAGGAAGAGCTTCGTGAGTATCAGAAACAGTTTGTGCAGGAAGATACCAAGAAAGAGCTCATTCTTGATTATTTGGAGCATTGCCAAGCAAATATGGTGTGTTCAAGGCAGTTGTACGCTGAAGCATTGGGGAATGACGGAAATCCGGCACAATGGGAAATCCGAGAGATTAACGACATTATGAATAACTGTAGTGACTGGATTGCCTTTAGTAATCCAAGACATTTCCCTGAGCCATATCGCCGGCAGAAAGGATGGGAGAAGCCTGACAACAAAGAGAATGATTTTCAACCACTGACCGAAGAACAGATGAAACAGTTATCGTTTTTTGACGAGTAGATGAACATATAAATGCCCAGTAGGTTGTCGGCTGATTGTCTATCCCGTTGTCAACTTCGTTGTCGGTTCTATATTCTTAAAACCCTTATATTTACTATATTTTTAAGGGGTATATATAGTTCTGACAACGAAAGCAACGGAATATTTAAGAAAAAGTAAATTTAGGAAAAGTAACTATAAATAAAAGGAATTGAGAGTTTTTGAAGGTCGGTTGTCAGCTTCCGGTTGTCAGCTGAAAGAGGCTCTTCCTTATCAGGCAAAACAAAAAGGAGAACACAAAATGGAGAATAGAAAATCACACACACCGGTAGCACTCAGGAAGCAGATAGGTGGCACAATGTATGTTGTGAGAGTGCATTTCAATGAGGATGCCAAGGAAACCATGAAGGACAAGATAAAGAGGCTGATTGAGAATGATGTCAGGGGAACACAACACACTGCATAGGTAAAAAAGCATGTAGAAGAATTGTATATTTCGTGATATAATTGGTGTGTTCGATGAGAGCGAAAATTTGAATTTTACATTGAGGTAAGTATATGCAGGAAAGATACATTGATACAAAATCGGGAAAAGTGTTCTATTGGATTCCAAATGCAGCACATAATTCTAATGTGGATAATCCAGAGTTTGTAAATGTATGTATCAAAAAGTTTTTAGATAATTGAAGTTGCTGTTCAACTTATTAGTGAAATAAATGATGCCATTGAAGTATCATACGAAGATTAGGAGGTCACTATGACAATAAAAGAAGCAATCAAACAAAGGCACATGGTTCGTAAATATACTGATAAACCCATTCCTTCCAATCTGGTGGAACTGCTGAATGCCAGAATCGCAGAAAACAACACCACTCACGGACTGAACATGAAACTGGTTATAGGCAACTCCGATGGTATCGGTGGCATGGCAAAGATGCTACTGACTAAGACCGTCCACAGCTATATCGTTCTTGCGGGAAAGGAAAACTCTGACTTGGATGAGAAATTGGGCTATTGTGGCGCGGACCTTTGCCTGTATGCTCAGACTCTCGGTTTGAATACATGGTGGTGCGGAGGTATGTTCAACGGAAAAGGTGCCTTGAAACATCTTGAATGCAAAGACGTCCGAATCAACGGTGTTATTGCTATCGGTTATGGTCAGACACAGGGTGTACAGCATAAATCCAAAACCGCAGCGGAAATCAGCCAGTACAACGGAACATCACCTCAATGGTTTGTTGATGGCGTGGATGCACTTCTATATGCTCCTACGGCACTTAATAAGCAGCCTTACATGGTCAAGGGTGACGGGAGCAAAGTAACCATCACCGCAGGTGAAGGCCACTTCTCGGGTATTGACCTCGGTATCGGTAAATACCATTTTGAAGTCGGTGCCGGAAAAGAAAATTTTGATTGGGAGTAACCAATAAACTTCCAGTTTGGGCATGAGCTTGCCAGTAATCAAAAGTGAATAAAACATGACTTTATAGCCATTGTGGAGAAATCTACAGTGGCTTTTTTTATGCAATGAATGATAGGGGTACTAAAAAGTCCTTGACATTTCGTTTCAGGCAAAACGGCCAAGAGCATTCTCATCAGTCTGGGCGTACGTCTGGAAAAATTCAACCTGCCGCAGATCGCGAGCGTGGTCAGCCACGACGAATTGGACTTCCCGACGCTGGGAAAAAAGAAGGTAGCGCTGTTTGCGCTGATCCCCGACAACGATTCGTCGCTGAACTTCATCATCGGCATGCTGTACACGCAGCTCTTTCAGGAGCTTTATTACCTTGCCGACCATGTTTACGGCGGGCGGCTGCCCGTCCATGTTCACTGCGTCATGGACGAGTTCGCAAACGTCGCCCTGCCCGATGAGTTTGACAAAATCCTTTCAACCATGCGCTCGCGGGAGATCAGCGTCAGCATTATCCTGCAGAACCTCGCGCAGCTTAAGGCGCTGTTCGAAAAGCAATGGGAATCCATTGTGGGCAACTGCGATGAATTCGTTTACCTCGGCGGTAACGAGCAGTCCACGCACGAGTACATCAGCAAGTTGCTCGGCAAAGCGACCATCGACACGAATACGTACGGCCAGAGCAAAGGCCGCAGCGGCAGCTACTCGACAAACTGGCAGATCACCGGGCGCGAGCTGTACATGCCGGATGAGGTGCGCATGCTCGACAACCGTTATGCGCTGCTATTCATACGCGGCGAACGCGCGGTGCAGGACGGTAAGTATGACATACTGCGCCACCCGAATATCAAACTGACCGCGGACGGCGGAATGCCGCCATATGTTCACGGCCAAATTCCCCTCGCCCTCGATATGGACGACATTCTCCTTGACGGCGATTACGCTGACTATGAGGTGGTGTCCGACGAGGAGATTAACAAAATACTCAACAAAGAAACGGAGGAACAAAACAAATGAAGATGTCCAAAAGAACGAGGCTGCTTTTCTGCGCTTTCTGTGTCCTTGTGCTGGTGTTCTCTATCTCGGCGACGGCCTTTGCCGCCGATGACGACCCGATAAAGGTGGTCAGCAACCTGTCGGATTTCATATTCGGCTTGATCCGTGCTATCGGCCTTATCCTACTGGCGTTTGGTATCGTGCAGGTGGGTTTGTCGCTCAAGAGCCACGACCCGTCGCAGCGCGCCAACGGCTTTCTGACCCTTGCGGGCGGTGTGATCATTACCTTTGCCAAAGAGATTCTGAATCTCATCACGGGAGGCTGAGCCTATGTTCAACCTTCCGATTACAGAACCGATGCACATCCACTCGCTGGACGGCGAACTGAGGGAAGCGACGATTGTGGAGAAGACCGGCGACAACCGATATGTGGCGGAGTTTGGCGGTGTGCGCTGCTCCGCTATTTTTAATCCCTTCGTCGGTCGATTTTATGTGGATGACAAATATGGCGTGATTAAGGACAAAACGCCCGGCAGAGATGAGACCTGCCGGTAATGAAATTGCGTAGGCAGGCCTGCCGAGGAGCAGGTCTGCCTCAAAGACAGGAGGCAGGATATGGGCATTATCGATAACCTGAATAATGCACTAGATACATGGAATCAAAAGCTGTCTGAAATATGGCAGATTATCACGCAATCTCCCGAGAGCTTCAAAGGCGGTGATATCTGGAACGTGATATTGACGATCAACGATGCGCTAAAGGCCATCGGGCTCGCACTCTTGGTACTGTTCTTTGTGGCCGGCGTCATACGGACGTGCGGCAGCTTTGCGGAGATCAAGCGGCCGGAGGTGGCACTAAAGATATTCATTCGGTTCGTGCTGGCAAAAGCCGCCGTCACGTACGGGCTTGATATCATGATGGCGTTTTTCCGAATCGTTCAGGGAATTATGTCTACAGCAATGAATGCCGTCGGCTCTGGCGCGCAGAACGATATCGTGCTGCCGGACATCATTGTGCAAAAGATCAACGAGGTGGGCTTTTGGGACTCGATACCGCTATGGGCATTAACGCTCATCGGCGGCATATTCATCACTGTGCTGTCGTTCATCATGATCATGAGCGTGTATGGACGTTTCTTCCGGCTGTATCTGTACACAGCCATCGCCCCGATACCGATTTCAACGTTTGCGGGCGAACCAACGTCTCAGATTGGCAAAAGCTTTTTGAAAAGCTATGCCGCTGTCTGTATGGAAGGCGCGATCATCGTGCTCGCCTGCATCATTTTTAGCGTGTTTGCGGCGTCACCGCCCGAGATTGCTGAGGACGCCAGCGCCGTGAGCATCGTGTGGGCGTACGTGGGCGAGTTGATATTCAACCTTTTGGTGCTCACCGGCGCTGTGAAAATGTCAGACAGAGTGGTGCGCGAGATGCTTGGCCTTTAACTTTGTACATTATCCGTTTGAGCACGCTTAAACCGGATTCTCTTTCGGATCGTCACGATCCAGCTTAGTATCACAAGGCTGATCAGCGCAAACCAGATCACCGTCACGAGCGTTTCGTTTTGGTGCAGCCAGTCCGGAAAAAAGACCGGAACGACGATGGCATACAGCACCGGTATGGTGAGCCGGAACAACGACGCGAACCTGAAAATCAAGTTCACAACAATCATGAGCAAGAGTATGAGCAGTGAGATGTATGGCATATGGCTGACCTCCTGTTTTTTC
>JAEZOB010000001.1 GCA_023414355.1 Bacillota bacterium
ATTCCTCAATAGCTCAAAGTCGGAACCAACTGAGCTGTTGAATCCATACATTCCTCAATAGCTCAGTTGGTAGAGCATGCGGCTGTTAACCGCAGGGTCGTTGGTTCGAGTCCAACTTGGGGAGCCACTTGAATATAATAATTGCTTGACATAGATTCATTTGGGCGGTATTTATGGGCCTTTAGCTCAGTTGGTCAGAGCCACCGGCTCATAACCGGTTGGTCCGGGGTTCGAGTCCCTGAAGGCCCACCATTATATAGGGGTATAGCTCAGTTGGTAGAGCAGTGGTCTCCAAAACCACGTGCCGAGGGTTCAAGTCCTTCTGCCCCTGCCATATGGCCTGGTAGTTCAGTTGGTTAGAACGCTAGCCTGTCACGCTAGAGGTCAGGGGTTCGAGTCCCCTTCAGGTCGCCATTTTAATATGCTGATGTAGCTCAGACGGCAGAGCACTTCCTTGGTAAGGAAGAGGTCGACAGTTCGAATCTGTTCATCAGCTCCATCAACCCGCATAAACATCACGTTTGTGCGGGTTTTTGCTTGCCATTTCTGGGCGCAAAAACTCAAAAAGGAAGTACTCACAAAAGAAGTGCTAATAAATCGACGCCAAGTGCAGAACGCATATGCTCCACATCGTCATGGATATATCGCGCCGGTTTCCTCAATGTTTGCGTGTCCCATACAATTTTGGCTCGTACGGAGATTTACTCCAGACTGAAAAGCAAAGTCTGTTAATGAATATCAACTAACGCTACAAGGAGTACAAGGCCATTTTGTGAAGACTTAAACCCCTAGACAACCCGACCAAACGCCTGTATAATGGCAGTAGAGCCACCGACTTAAGGAGGATGTACCATGGATAATAGAGAACTACTTAGCCAGATTGCCGAAATGTTCTCCGACCAAGCCAAAATCATTGACGAGCAGAACATAGCCACCACCGACAAACTACATTCTATTGAAGCCGAAATAAAAGCTATCAGAATCGATATGGATAACGACATAACAAAGCGCATCGATGCTTTATTCGACGGTTACAAGCTGACCCACGAAAAGCAATGGGAGCTGGAACGTAAGATTGAAGCCCTTGAAAGGCGCATCGAAAGAATAGAAATAGCAGGTTAAATATTGTTCTAAAGGCAGGGGAAACCCTGCCTTTATCTTACAACAACACTGATTAGTACCTTGGAAGGAAGAGATCGACAGTGCGACTCTGTTCATCAGCTCAAGACACTATGCTTAAGCCATCCGTCAGGAGTGACAGGATGGCTTAAGCAGTTTTAATTTGAAAATACTCTCCGATTCATTGGTACATAACCGAGAATTCTGCCTGAGGCAAATCGTCTTGTACGCTTTGTCGAAGCGCTTCGCCCAGATGGGCCTCCTTGAGCTGCGAAAGTGACAGGAGCGGTATTAAGTCCCCGTCTGCAACGTCATCAAACCCCACCTGTTCTAAATGCGCAAACTGCTCAATTCCAGACAAAGTTTGTAAGGGAGCGCCGCGCATATACAGGTACCTGAGGTTGTTTAATCCTGATAACGCGGATGGCGACCGGATTCGAGTGTTGCCGATATTCAGATTGTCAAGCGTTGGACAAGAAGATAAGGAGGAAAGGTCGGCGACCTGGGTATCGTACAAGCATAGCATCCGCAGGGCAGGCAGGGCGGAGATAGGCTTTACATCCTCAATCGGGTTATGCTTGAGGTCAAGCTGCTCCAGCTCGGTAAGCTCTCTCAGGGGGGATAGGTCTTGGATATCCTGAAGTGCCACACACAGAAATCTTAGATTTTTAAGCCTAGAAACATCGCCCAGGGAGCGGATTTCGCCATTCTTTATTTCGCCGTCGTTGTCTGCCATGTGCTGCCCCAGCGCTATGTAGCCCTCCATGTCGGTCACCGCGTGATCGCCGAAAAGATATAGCTCACGCACATTCAAAAGCTCTGCTTCATCAATCGGCTCGCCCTGCGTTTTATCCAGTGCAAGGCGCACCGCCCGCTCAATCAGCGGTTCCTCGAAGGTAACGCGGGATTCAAATAAGAGCGGCGGTGTAAGCTCTGTGTATCGCCCAATCGTAAAGCCAAGGCACAAGCACATCATGCAGGCAAGAATCCCTGCCGCACGCCGCAGAAACCGTTTGCTTTTGCTGCCGTCGGCATTTTGAAGCGCGTTCTTAACCCTTTTTATAGTTTGATGTCGTTTTTCGGGGGCAAACTCCGTACATCTTGCAACCAACCGTTTCAGGCGAGGATTGTTGATGCGCGCTAGCATCGTCTTTCGGTCTGTTTCGCCTGTTAACAGCCAACCCAGCAGAATACCGAAAGAAAAAACATCAGCGCGGCAGTCGGTCTGCGAAAAGCCGTATTGTTCGGGCGCCGCAAACTGCTTTGTTCCAAAGCACACAGTGTCCTCTTTGGCGGATTCGTCGTAGATGCGGGAGATCCCAAAGTCGATAAGCCAAACCTTGCCCGTGTTGTCCACAATAATATTGTGGGGCTTAATGTCGCGATGGATTATCGGCGGGGTCTGTCCGTGCAAATAGCCCAAGATATCAATAAGCTGGACGGCAATGCTTATAAGCTCGGTCTGCGACAGCTTTTTTTGTGCGGCATACCGGTTTAACGGGGTTCCTTCTATGTACTCGCGCACCACACACAGCATGTTGTCGTCTTGATATTCACCCACAAAGGCAGGTAGCCCCGGATGAGTCAATCCCTTTAACAGCGTCCCTTCGCTTGTGCGGGAGAGCAGGGCTTTTTCTATATAGCATTTGGTCACAAAGAGTACACCCGTTCGCTTACTTTGTACGAGCAGGGTCTCACCAGCTTCATTGTGCGCAAGGCATTCCATCGGCTCGTACTCCGCCAAAAATTCATGGGGATACCTGTCACAATCATATTCGTTCGAAAGGCTTTGCAGCAAGAGTTCATCCATGCTTATCCTCACCGCCTAACAGGGTTAAGCCGAGCGTTTGAAGCATACCCTGCGTTGTTATCACATCCGTGTGGTCGTTTAAGCAACGAAGAATCACCGCATCGCGCATGATTCTTGGGTAGAGCGTGCTTTTCTGCGCAATCCTAAGCAGCTCCTGCGTCTCGTCCACATTAAGACCGAAACCGAAGGCAAGCAGGATTACCTTATCCCGCGACGGTCGGCGTGTTCCGTTAAAGATTTGGTGCCCGTAGGTACGGTCAATCGTTGCGCGTTTGATGATCTGCTCGGGTACCTGTCCGGTCTGTTTGCACAGATCGGATATATAAATATAAAACTCTGGGAACTGCGATGCAGTGATGTTATTCTGTAAAAATTCATCGAGATTGGGAGCCTTAAACAATCGGTGAAGCAGCGTACTGGTACGGTTCGCCTTTAACCTGTACTGTGCCATAAGCCGTTCCTCCCTTAAAGCATATTACGCTGCGGAAATTGTAAACCACACCACAATTATATCGTAATTCCCATATTGTTTCAACGAATACTAATATTTTGCTTTGTAAAATGCTTATTTATTTGCTGATGTGTGCAACCTGCACACCACAACCGCCGTATAGAAATGTATACTGTTGTTAGTACGGTGGTTACGTTTTTATCCTCGTCGGTATGATAAACGGCTCTGTAAAGTTAAGATGAAAAAACAGCACCGCCAAACGTACAAAAGCTTCAAGCAACGAGCAAGAACTGCTGTTTTTGTTTGCGAGACAGATTAAGACCAGCAACCTGAGCCGGAGTCATGCCAGCCAAAGCAGAATGAGGACGGATGAAGTTAAAGAAAAGACAAACAAAGAAATCAGGTTGTTGGCAGAAGCAAAAGAAGAAAAGCCCTGTTTGGTTTTGTACCAAGCCTTGAACTGCTTGTTGAAGCACTCAATCAGATTGTTAGAAATATCGTCTTTGAAGCTTTCGACACGAATATGCTTTACGCCATGAAAGAGAGATTTTACAGGCACTTTGTAGGCACTGTAACGATCTGAAACAATGGCAGCTGGCGCACCTTGTTTCTGTGCTTCATGAAGCACAGAAACAGCTTGTGGGGAGTTACGGTAAGGCGACAAATGAAAACCGATTACAAACCTTGTTTCACTGTCTATGACAAACCATATGTAGTGCTTAACGCCGGCAATTTTCACGACCGTTTCATCCGCATGCCACTCATCAGAATTCAGGTCTAGAAGCGGCATTAGCCGGATTCGCATATCATCAAACAGCGGCGCAAAATTCGTACACCAGTTGCTTATCGTGGTATGAGAAACCTTAATGTTGAAGGCGGTGCGCAGAATCAGGCTGATATTACGAAACGAGTTTTTACCCAAATAAAACATAGACAGAGCCGTAATGATGGTCTGAACTGGATAACGCATACGTTTAAAGTCGTGTTTGCCGAACAGCTCGGACAAAGAAGTGTTGGCTACGGCTGTGGATTTCCAAACAAAGAATGAGTGGTTACACTTTTTGTCTCCACATCGGTAGTTGCTGTAGTTTTCATAATTGTGATGCAGAAAGCTAGCCTTACCGCAGACAGGACAGGGTGGATATTTCCGCCGACAATTTGCCCCCTCCGCCCTCGGGCGTTTGGGTGCAAATTGATGATGGCAGTTCCGACAAAGATACTTTTGATACCCATCAGAATCTTTGCCGTAACGATAAAATGATTGATTGTTGTTGCATTTCGGA
>JAEZOB010000020.1 GCA_023414355.1 Bacillota bacterium
ACTTATACATCTACCCCTTTTTAGTAAGTTTGGTCGCAGAACGGAGGGAGGTAGGCTGGTTATAAGTGCATTTTAATATAAAAAAATATCGGGGTGAAGTATCACCCCAATATTTATTATAGAACCATTTTTTTATGCTTAGAAACGGGGTTCCCCAGCTCCAAGCAAAAATGAAGTCGTAAGACTTCATTTTCCATTGTCCTATCGCAAATTAGTATAAAAATTTTGAATTTATTCCATATCTGTTATATAATGTTATTAACTGAATAGTACCATGAGAAATGTTCAAAACGCTTCAAAGAAACGTACATAAGAATGGAGGAGAACATGAGAAAAGTAATTTCATTGATCTTATTATTCGTTATGACAGTAATGCTGGTAGTACAAGGTCCGCTTGTGAAAGCAGAGGCAGCGTCGGAGGACAGATCTTTTCTAAAGGGATTATCCGGAGGAGAGAAAATAATTGCAGAGGCAGTTTATGCAGGATATTTAAAAAAGGTTCCCACACTCTCGGAGGAGGTGGCGACGTTCACCAGGCCGAAGATGGAAGCAATCAGTAAGGTAATTCAGGCAAATTTGCTTGCCAATAAAGCCGCTTTTGAGAACGTGGTTTATCAGCAGCCGGATTTATCTGGAATGCTTACGGGTCTGCCACCGGAATCTGTATTATCCATGATCCCTGCTGAGACAAAGCAGTTGGCAATAGAAAAGGCTCAGAAAGAAGCAGCCGCACAGATCAAACAGACCTTTGCAGAGCTTCCGAAGAAGATTAATGCAGATATCGCTCAATCTGTCGATCTTGTTTCAACTACTATGAATGATGAGGTTAAGGAAATGATTAAAACACTCATCTATGAGATCGGGGATGTGATAGATGCGGCAATCAGTGAGTCTATCGAGTCAGAGGTGGAAGGTGTTGTTCCGGCGGTATTAGAACAGCTTCCGGAGGATATGCAGGACCTTTCCCCAGAGGAGATAGCAATCAAATATCAGGAGAGAATCCGTCCGGCAGCGGAAGCGGCTTTGCGACCAGCGCTGGAAGCTGAGATGAAAGCAGAAATCAGTCAATTGGCGAAGGAAATTATCGAAGATCCGATTAATGCACTGGTGAATTCGCAAATGGCAACTGTGGACACAGATGCCTGCGATAGCCTGATCAAGCAGATTCCGGCTTACTTAAAAGAATTTGTTCCTGAGGCATTCATTAAAGCGACGGTAGATACAGAAATAAAAGCCTTGAATGCAGCTCTTCCTCAAATGGTGGAAGAAGCACAGAAGCCGATGCAGGCAAAAATCAAGAAGACAATCGATGATTTTATTGATGCACAAACCAAATTATATATTAACGGTAAAATGAGTACGATAAAGACCAGGATCCTGAATAATCAGTCATTCCTGGCATGGGATAATACCTTGAAGGCGATCGGAGCCAAATCTACCTTCAACAGCAAGACTAAGACTATAACAGTAATCAAGGGAAAGACAAAAGTAGAATTCATCCTTGGCAGCAGGACGATCAAGGTGAATGGAAAAACCGTAAAAAATGCTCTTGATAACGGTGAGCAGCCCCAGCTAGCAGGTAAGCTTCCGGTGCTTCCGGCAGAGGAGCTTGCTGAGCTTTTTGGCTATGAATGCAGCTACAATCAGGAGTGGGGTATGACCACAATCGGGATAGTCTCAGATAAGTAAAAGTTACCAATCACTGACGGGCCATATATTACATGGGCATGATATCGCAGTAATGAAATAAAAAGTGAAAGGACCAGCCTTCCCACTATATAGCTTGGGGAAGCTGGTCCTTTCACTTTTTGACATGCAGCACCTTTAAAACAACGTTTTATTTGCTTCGTTCCTATCTGTTTCTGTTGGAACCGGATGCGTCATTTCTGCTGGAGCCAGCATCATTTCTGGAAGAACCGGTATTGTTCTTGCTGGAATTTGATGAGTTATTCTTGCTGGTATTTGCATCGTTTCTGCTGGAATTAGATGTATTGTTTCTGTTTGTGTTATCCATTTCTATTTCCTCCTGATATTAGTTGTTTAAAACATTAATATTATTATCGATTGGTCACACTAATATTCATGAGAAGAGAAGAAATTTAGAAAAATTTACATTTTATTTTACCAACTAAGATATTCATAATGCATGTAAAATTTGATATACCGGTAATTCATAAAAAATGGAATGAATAAAGCATATGCTCCTTCTATCATGATAATTAATATAGGATATCGTTGCTGATATTTGTATAAAACAGTTTCTTGATTTCCTCAGGGTCGTTCGTGATTCCAAGGATCCACATCAACTTACAGACGACAGCTTCCATATTCATATCATAGGCTTCCAGAATATTTACTTTACTCTTTAATTCGTGACCGACTTGATAGATATTCATATCGCTTCCCTCATTGGGAACCTGGGTGGTCATTACGACGATCTTGCCTTTCTCAGTCCATTCCTTGATTACTTCAAAATAGGTGTTATCGGGAAAAGAAGGAATTCCGCCTACACCGTAGCTCTCTATGATTACTGCATCCTTTTTACTAAGCATATAGGACAGGATATCAGGATCTGCACCGGGGGTCAATTTGAAGAGAGAGATCCTGGGATTCAACTGATCATAGAATACAGGCTTATCCAGACTCTTTTGAGAGATGTACTGGATGATATGTTCCTCCTGTATCACTGCCAGATAAGGGTAATTAATGCTGGAGAAGGCCTGAAAACTTTTCGACCGGGTCTTGCGTGCCCTGGTTCCGAGAATGACCCTGCCATTAAATACGATCTGAATACCACTGGCCAACCCCGAAGACGCATAATAAAAGCTGTCAAAGAGATTGGTCTTGGAATCTGTAACCTCCATATTGATGGGACGCTGAGCTCCGGTAATGATCACTGGCTTTGGAGAAAATTGAATCAGATAGGATAATGCCGCTGCCGTATAAGCCATCGTATCGGTTCCATGGCAGATGACAAAGCCATCATAATTCTCGTAATTTTCACGAATGCTGTTCACCAGCAAAAGCCACAGGTCTGGTGAGATATTTGTACTGTCGATATTACACAACTGCAGGGTAGTAACCTCACACTGCTTCGATATCGCAGGAATGAACTCAAGAATTTCCTCCGAGGTCAATTGGGGATGCAGCCCGTCAGGAGTTGCTTTAGAGGCAATCGTTCCACCTGTACCAATCATAAGTATCTTTTTCATGTCGTATCTCCGTTCTTGTGAAGGCTGCTTCTTTTCTTCGTTGGCGTTGACTGTTTGCCCTTTGAAGAACCAAAGCTTATACCTGTCCGAAATAATATTATCTGAAGAACCGATAAAGGATCGTTCTTTCATAAGGGTTGTCAGGTGTGGTATAGCTACATCTCTCCGGGCAAAAATGCGGAGTATCGGGAAGATCCTGCGGGCTTAAGACCACTGCGCAGGATTTTTGTGACCTGACATCGCCAAACAGGTAAAGGCTGTTGTCTATTAGACCTCCGGAGTAAAAACAGACACAGGGAGCATCCGTATATAAATCCATGGAATAACCTGAGCTGTCAGACCCCAGAGTCAGCGCCCGGCTTCCGAGAGAGGATTCAGTTAGCAGAAAAGCATGATTGAAGCCCTTAGCACTTTGTAGCTGGGAATTCTTCTGATATTTGAGTAGTTGCTCAGAAATCCTCTGATTTGAGGAAAAGTCAAAGGGAGAGTGGGCACAGGGGGAATAGGCTGCCGGCGTCTGGTCGCGATAGTTTACAACAGCCATGGAGGAATTAATCTGAAGCTTCTGTTCCAATGCTGATCTGGTAAAATCACCGCTTAGGTTAATATAGGTATGGTTAGATAGATTAAGGTAGGTTTCTTGGTCAGTTGTTCCGAGATATCGTATTCGAAGAGCATTATCATTGCTTAACGTATAGATAACCTTGAGCTCTCGTTTCCCGGGATCGCCGCCCTCTCCGTCAGATAATACCGCGGACAGTTTCACACTACAGCCCTCCTGGTCCACACGGGTTTCCACCTCCGTCCAGTTTCTGATAGAGGGATATGAAATACCGCTGTTATTATGATGTGGGCCGGTAGACGGTCCGATTGTGGCACCGGCATAGATTGGATTATCTATATAATCGGTCCAGTCTGCATAGGATAGGACGATGTTTTTTCTGCTTCCATCAAAAAACGGAAGCAGGATTCTGCGGATGGTTGCTCCCCAGCTCAACAGATGTACCTCCATACCAAGATCGTTCTTCAGGGTATATTGAAGGATATCTGTCTGTTTCCTACTTCCCAAATATTGTATATTAATATCCATATAAAATCACTCGTACCTTTCAATCGCAATAGCCTTTGCACTTAATAACAAACTGATGAGCACTACCGTCTGACAGAGCTACCGACAGACCAATAAAGTCTATCATCGGTCTGATATGTAATTATAGTAGCTTCTTTCCTTGTTTTTTGCAAGCGTTTTCAAATCAATTCAGAGGAAGAAGACGCATTTCAAATGAAAGGCTTGGGAACACTACAATTTGAAAGCCGGTCTTTGTCCTGTTGCTTGTTGAGAAAGTGAGGGAGCTTATGTTTAAGGCGCGATTATTTGGGATTGTGGCAGCAGTTGCAGTCACAATCGTTGGAGTAACTCCGGTTACTGCCCTTGCAGCTGAGACGGATACAGGGACGATGACATTGTCGGAAAGGGATACGAACCAGAAAGGCAGCAGAGCACTTTTTGAAGAAAAGGTAAATAAAGCAATCCGGAAATGGAACACCTTAACGGCAGATCAGAAGAACGATGTATATGCCCTGCTTGACGATGAAAGAAAAGCACAGGACAAGGTTCTGGATAAGTTGGCAGAGCTTGGCGTAATGGATAAAAAAGACACCGACGGAATGAAGTCCAGGCGAGCAGACTATATGAAAAAGCTGAAGGAGAGCGGGGATTTTCCGTTGCTCAGGCAGAGAGGAAAGAAATGCAAATAAGCTAGCGTTTAGGTTAAGGAGCGATTGAAATAACAACGGGACGCTGCCGGCTTTCACTTAATAGTATGACTACAAAGAGGCTGTAGTAATAGACGTGTTGACAGCTAAGGTAAGAACTATAGGCATTCCTCACACACTGGATCCCGGACATCCTGCCGCTATTATGTGTCATAATCGAACATAAATGTTCGTTTCTGATCTCACAATATCGGCAAGCTGTTCGGCAGACAGTGCATGTGCGCGAAAGCAAAGTGAGCATATACAAGCTTGCTTGTATATATGCGAATGCGCACGCGAACCTGATGGCGAGTTTACGAGCAAATCAGGTAGGGATACCTATAGCCCATACCTTAGCTGGCTTCAATATCTATAAAATAGCCTCTTTGTATTCATTTTATAAGTCTCAGTTATTTGGCCAGCAACTTTCCGATACCACGGATGAAGTGGCCGTTGGCAAGAGCAACGATGCCTTCTAACTTGCGGTTTGTAATTCCACCTGCCATCTTCATAAAGCGAAGGGGCATCTCCATGACGGATTTCTCCATCATTAATACCATGGTCGGATCAGGAGTGGTATCCCCGCCAAGCATCTTCTTCATGGATTTCTTCACAACAGAGCAGAGTATTCTGCCAATTACGGTATCTTTGATATCTCCCAGAGTAGCGTTTCTGTCGTAGGGCTTTCCGAAATGATCTTTTTTGGGAGTATAGCCTAGTAGAGAGATAAACTGCTCGTTGCTGATACGAAGCGGATAGGAAGGGTGAAGGTATTCAGTCAGCTTTTGGTACTGTTCCGCGAGCAGCATCTCCTTTCCGTCTCCTGCCAGAGAAAGAGAAATCTTCAGACGAATATCCGTACCGGAAGCACCGACCAGCAGATCATAAGTTCCACCCTCAACACACCAATCCATAACCTTGGTATTGTAATAGGCAAAGCTGCGCTGATCCAATATCATTGTCACCTTTCCGCTCTCCCCGGGCGCCAGAGAAATCTTTGCGAAGCCCTTCAGCTCCTTCTCTGCGCGGAAGAGCTTGGAAGCAGCACAGTGTATATATAATTGAACGACCTCAGCACCTGCTTCTTTTCCTGTATTGGTGACACCTAAGCTGACCTTATAATTCAGAGGAGAAAGCTCCTCTACCTCGAGGTTGCTGTATTCAAAGGTTGTATAGGACAAGCCATATCCAAAGGGGAATAATACATTTTGTTTCACTGTATCATAATAGCGGTATCCCACATAGATGCTTTCCCGGTATGGAACAGATCTCGAGGTGCCGGGGAAGTAAGAAAAGCTGGAATTATCCTGTAATGCGGCGGGGAAGGTCTCGGCAAGCTTTCCACTGGGATTTACCTTACCCAACAGCAAATCTGCGGTAGCGGCACCGCCTGCCTGGCCGGCAAGATACATGAGAAGGATACCTTTTACGCTGTCCTTCCAGGGCATCAGTACGGGCGCACCAAGCTGCAGGATTACAATGGTATTGGGATTAACCTTAGCTACTGCCTCAATCAGCTTATTATGACTTTCCGGCATATCCAAAGAGGTGCGGTCAAAGCCTTCGCTTTCATATTCCTCGGGAAGACCTGCAAAAAGAAGAACGATATCACTTTTCTTTGCCAGCTCACAGGCTTCCTTAATCTGAGCTTCCTCTACATTCTTACTTCCGAGTGTATAGCCATCGGCATAGGAAACACTAACACCGGCTTCCTTTAAGGCATCATGGGCATTATCAAGGAAGGCGGGATTGATTCGGCTGCTGCCTGCGCCCTGGTATCTTGCTTTTTTAGCCATCTGGCCGATCACAGCGGTCTTCGCGGTTGGACAGATGGGCAGGATTTGATCATCATTCTTTAGGAGTACGGCGGATTTTCCTGCGATCTCTCTGGCGAGAGCATGATGCTCTTTGTCCTTGTTGCCGGACTTGGATTTCTTCTCCTGACCCTTCAGGATAAGCTCGGTAACACGTTGTGCAGAGAGGTCAAGATCTTCAAGGGATAAGGAGCCATCCTTTACTGCTGCGACAAGCTCTGCATCTGTATCATAATTAACAGCAGGCATCTCAAGATCCATACCGGCTCTGACACCCTGCACCCGGTCATTTACTGCACCCCAGTCACTGATAACAAGACCGTCGAAGCCCCATTCCTTCCTGAGGATATCGGTGAGCAGATATTTATTGTCACAGCCATAGATTCCGTTGATTTTATTATAACTCGCCATAACTGTCCAGGGCTTTGATTTCTTCACGGCAGTCTCAAAGGCGGTTAGATAGATTTCTCGAAGAGCACGTTCATCTACGATGGAATCTACGGTCATACGACAGGATTCCTGATTGTTGACAGCATAATGCTTTAAGGAGGTACCTACATTTTTGCTCTGAATTCCCTTGATCAGTGCAGCTGACATCTCTCCTGCGAGATACGGGTCCTCACTGAAGTATTCGAAATTACGTCCGCAGAGAGGGCTTCTTTTTATATTTGTGCCTGGTCCGAGAATCACGGATACATCCTCATTGACACATTTTTCGCCAAGTGCTTCGCCCATTCTCTCCAGAAGCTCGGGATCGAAGCTGCAGGCTGTTGCACTTGCCGTCGGAAAGCTGGTGGCAGGGACGCTGTCATTTATGCCCAGGTGATCAGAGGCCCCGGCCTGCTTACGAAGTCCATGAGGTCCATCTGTAACCATAATAGAGCTTAGTCCCAATCGCTCTATGCTTTTCAGATACCAGAAGTTCTTACCACTGCAGAGTCCGGCCTTCTCCTCCAGAGTCATCTGCGTTACAAGTTCTTTTGCTTTTGCTTTATAATCCATCAGTTTCATACCTCCCATAATGAAGTAATACCAGTATCACAAAAATACATAAACTCATTTTCATATTACCAGATATGGGATAAAAAACTATCTTAATTTTAAGATAATTATTCTATTTTTAATATGAATTCTATGCTACAATAATGAAGAGGTATGAAGTATCTGGAGGGATATGGATGAAGGTAAAATTTGAGGTCAAGAGCTTGAATGAAATCCCGATTGGTGATCCACCGAAGGATGTTATGAAGGCTTACGGCCAGGCGATTTTTGAGCAAAGAGAAACACTGGAAGGCAGCATGGTATATCGGCTGGAAAGGGAATTGTTTGACTGTGTCAGGAGTGGTAATACGGAAGTTCTGAATACGATACTTGTCGACATCTCCCTCCATGATCATTATGTGGGATATCTTTCCAAGGATCCTCTTCGTCAAGTACAGTATATCTTTGTATCCGGTATTGCTCTTGCGACCAGAAGCGCTATCGAAGGTGGGTTGCCGGAAATTGAAGCCTATAATCTGAGTGATGTATATATTCAGAAGATGGATGTCTGCAAAAATATTGATGAAGTAAACAGTCTCTTTGTCGTAGCGGTCTTTGACTTCACCAAACGGGTTAGAAAACAGAGAAAGCAGAAAGCTTTCTCCTACCCGGTGGAACAATGCATTACCTATATCCTCGATCATCTGCACTACCAGATTACCTTGACCGAACTTTCGAAACAATGCGGACTGACCACGCAGTATCTATCCACCCTGTTTCATAAGGAAACAGGTGTGACGATCCGAGACTATATCATGAATGAGAGACTGGAGGCCGCAAAGCAGATGCTGACCTTTTCGGATGCTGGATTATTAGAAATCTCCTCCTATTTAGCTTTTAGCACCCATTCTAACTTTGCGATGCATTTTAAAAAGAAATACGGGGTGACCCCGAGAGAATACCGAACTAGCGCGTCACATTCCTGACCCACTTCATGGACTTATAGCGCCAGGTAGTCAAAGGGATCTTAATTACTTCGTCGCTCATCAGAATGATATAGACGACCGGTATCGGCAGCTTGAAGACGAAGGCAGCCAAAGCTCCGCATAGGATGGAACCACACCACATGGTAGTAGTATCAAGAAACAGTCCGAAGTTGATATCACCTCCGGCACGGAATACTCCTACGACTCGTGCTGCCAGCGTGGCATAAGCAGCTCCGCGAATGCCCATGGGTTCCAGACCGAATAATCCGAAAATCAATGGGATTGCAATCAGGATATTGACGATCAGGGAGACAAGATAGACAATTGTCGCAATAATAACCCGCTCTACACTTCTCATGATATTGAGGTAAATCATTGTAATTGCAGTAAGTACATAAGAAAATGAAATGATTCTCAAATACTGCACACCCTGTTCAATGACATCGGCCTCATTGGAGAATAGATGCATAATCGGATTCGGAAATAGCGATACAAGGATGGTAAACAGAATTCCGAAGAAAAGGGAAATGCGTAATGTGATTCCCAGGATCTTCTCGATGGTCCGGATATCCTTCTATATCTTGTGTCATACTAATCCCCGTCTCCTCAATTGCAGCTGTTGCATGTTCCTCATGCCTTAGGCCTCATCATATTTATGCCAACGTAACATTTATTGCCTGAAATGTCAACAGCTACAGGAGGGGTTGTGGCTAAGCAAGTAAGACTTGATTAATAGTTTGAATGTAGAGTAAAAATATGTTATATATAGATAAAGCACATAGAAAAACAGTATCATACTATCGCTAAGAAAACAGAAAGAAAAGGTAACCGTTATGTACGAACAGAAAAACTTAGCTAAGGGTAATGTGGCGAAGCAGCTTATCCTTTTTGCGATCCCCTTTATCATCTCTAATTTGATCCAGACGCTTTACAGTGTCGCTGATATGGTTATTGTAGGTCAGTTTAACGGAACCTACAGCATGTCCGGTGTGAATATCGGAGGACAGGTTACGATGCTTTTATTGAATGTAGCCATAGGCATCAGTACCGGCGGCACGATTATGATAGCACAGTCGGTTGGAGCAGAGAAGACAAAACAGCTTCAGAAAATCATCGGAACGCTTCTGACCTCCCTGATCGTGGCTGCTTTGATTATGACACTGTTAATGCTGGTATTGAAAGACCCGATCCTGAGGCTCATACATACCCCGGAGGAATCCTTTGCGGAAGCCAGTACCTATCTTGTGGTAACAGCGCTCGGGACAGTATTCATTTTCGGATATAATGCACTCAGTGCCATCATGCGAGGCATGGGTGACAGCAAAAGCCCCCTGATCTTCGTAACGATTGCCTGCTTTACGAATATCGTACTGGATCTGCTACTGGTCGGAGGATTGCACCAGGGTGCCTTTGGTGCTGCGATAGCGACGGTTTTTTCCCAGGCGCTTAGTATGCTTTTATGCATCCTTTACTTAAAAAAGAGAAAATTCGTTTTTGATTTTAACATACGTTCTTTTCGGGTTGACAAGTTACATTTACAGGGGATATTAAAGCTGGGAATTCCTTTGACAATACAAAATGTGATTACGAATCTGTCCTTCCTATTTATGACTACCCTGGTGAATTATATCGGTGTGACCGCTTCCGCGGCAGTTGGTGCCGTAGGAAAATACAATGGCTTTGCTATCCTTCCCGCACTTGCCATGAATGCCGCCATATCAGCCATGGTAGCGCAAAACATCGGGGCCGAGCGCGAGGATAGAGCAATTAAAACTATGTTGACAGGGATGGGGATAGCTTATTTGATTTCTGTGACAATCTTTATCCTAACCAGATTATTCCCGGAGGAGATACTCATGATGTTCTCCTCAGACCCGGAGTTGATACAGATTGGGGTGCCTTACCTGTTTGCGTTTTCCTTTGACTACCTGCTGGTACCGGCAGCCTTCTGCCTGATCGGCTTCTTCATCGGTACTGGGCACACGACCTTCTCACTGATCAATAATATTATGTCTTCCATTGTGATCCGAATTCCGGCTGCATACCTGTTAAGCAGTGTGTTTGGACTTGGCCTGAAGGGTGTCGGGATGGCAGTGCCCTTTGCCTCAGCCTGTACGTTAATCATGAGCATATGGTTTTTCTTTTCGGGAAAATGGAAGAAGAAAACGGTCCGTATCGAGGATTAACAGGATACGAACCGCAGAATTAAATATGGTTATTATACATGGCGTATTTCTTTGGAGATACGCCTACTGTTTTAGTAAAGGCTTTCAAGAAGGTGCTGTAGTCCATGAAGCCGCATTGCTCACAGACATCATTCACGCTGACGCCTTCCGACAAAAGGGCTTTGGCAATACTGATTCTACGCCCGGTCAGATATTTATTCACGGTCGTACCGGTGGATTGCTTGAAGATACGGCAGATGAAGGATTTACTTAGGAAGAAGGAATCTGCCAGCTGCTGTAGAGTAATCGGAGCGTTGATGTTGGCATTGATGTATTCCATTAAATCATTGACCTGTTTGTCGTATTGAAAATTCGGAATTTCCGAAAAGTCCTCCTTCTGCTGACTGGATAAAAATTCTTTATTCAAAAAAACCATCAGTTCCGTAAAAGAAAGCTTCTCCAGGATATCCTCAGCATAGCCCGATAAAGTGGTCAGCCTATGAATATAATATAAAAAACGCTGCTGGCTACTTTTGTCAAGAGATACCCGGTGGGAAAAGCCGGGCTCCCGAAAGGTGAAGCAATGGTCAAGCTCTGTTTTTCCCGTTGACAGAGATTTCAAAAAATCAGGGTAGATGGAGAGCACAATCCGTTCATGCTCTGCCTGATCGATTTGCGATAGATGGTGGCTCTCATACTGATTGATGAAAAAAAGATCTCCCGGCTGAATGATATAGGTTTTATTATCAATCAGAAATTGCTTCCCTCCGGATATGGAATAGTAAACCTCATAACAGTCATGGATATGCAGATCCAGAGTCTTTTCTTCAAAATAAAGATGAGCAACCGAAAAGTATTTGTTGTTGATACAGGTTTCAATCGCTGCTTTGTTGGAATTCAATGCGTTCATCTGTACCTCCTTTCGGAGTATAATCCTGCTGTGATTAGGAGCAGTGGAGTTGTTGACGTGGTATATTAGTATTTATTTTATCATCCTTATTCAATAATTTCAAGATTTTTGATCGATAACTGCAAGAAAGTGAAAATGTGATAGAGGGAGGCTACAGCTTTTGAATATACATATACTTTGAGGGTGATCATTGATATAATGATCCTATCCTTGTAATTTCTACTTTTTGAGTAGCAAATAGTATTGAATTACCCGGTTTGTTAAGTTAGGATTATGGGGAATAAATTAGGAAATGAGGCCTGGCTGTGCTTACAATAAAGATGAAGCTGGTTGAATTAGAATATGAGAAGCTGGCAAAGAGGTTTATTCCTGAAGCATTTATGAAGGCTTCGGAAGATACCGGTCTGACGAAAAGGCTCGCCGGCAGACTCTTTGTGAAGGATGGGGAATCCAGTTCCTTCACAAGAGGACTTTTGAAATTGATCCCGAATCAGGTGACAAATTCGGTAGCATATCACCTGATACTGAGTAATCAGAGTCGATTACAACTGATCATGAATCAAGCACTGGAGAAATCCCTACAGGGGATATCTGTGAATACATTAAGATTTCTGGATACGGAAAGGGCGGAGCGAGATATGTTAAAATTAGAGATAGAGCTGAATGAGGTTGATTATAATTCGGTGATAGGCCAGTTACTTCCAAAGCTGTTGGAGGGTATGTCCTCCCAATCCGGAAAGACAGGCAGCCTGGGTAAAGTGATACAGAAGCTTGGTGAAAAGCCGGACAGGATGCTGGCAGCAGCCCTGGACATCCTGACGCAAGAGGAGAAGGATACACTGATGGAACAGATAGTTGACATCTATCGGGAGGATATTATAGAAGGCATCAATCATGCGGCGGAGCAACAGAAAATTGCTGCTGTGGTATCGGAGATAAGACTTTCACAAAATAAGTGAGTACCGACCTTTACCTTAGCTCCGAGATAGGGTAGTACAGCTCACACTCACAGTAATGCTTATTGCAGATGGTGTAATTGATGTATTCAAAATGAAAGGTCTCATCCAGACTGAATTCCATAGTCGGCATCCAGATAGTAAAGACATATCGCCAGATTGATTCCAGGGTTTTTGATGAGATTTCTTCGGGACTATGAGCTCCTATGTATTTAAACACACCGTATTTATGAGGCTTAATATGCCTGATTTTCATATTCGGAGGCACCACACTGTAGTTGTTCACCTTAATAGAAGGCTGGTACAGAGTATAACTCTGGTGCTTTCCGGGAATCGTCGTCAGACCATAATAAATATCCTTTTCTACCGGATCGAGGATTTCTGTACGAGCTCGATGGAAAAAGTCGACTCCGTAGCGATTGGCTGTCTGATTTTTATAGTTATCTTGAATATCTACCCTGTATTCGACGCCTGCAAGTCGGAAGGCAGGAAGGATTACGATGGAATGAAAGAAGATTAAGCCTTCTCCGGCAAGATTCATGAAATCAGCATTAAAGCGATCCAGTATCTGTAACGGGGTAGGATTCCGGCGCCATTTGGCGGGGGTCATGTCATATTCCTCTTTAAATACACGCTTATAGGTACGTTCACTTCCGAAGGAGTACTTTGAAGAAAGAAAGTCAATATTGTATCTGTCATTCAGAAGGTCCGTAAGAGAGACAGCAATTCTCCTCCGTCGTACATATTCCATCAAACCTGTGGAAGTGGCACCCTTCCAGATACGAAGCAGGTGGTATTTGGATACATTGACATTTTTAGCAATGCTGTCAAGATTTATCTCCTCAAGCAGGTTATCTTCGATATATTCTGTTGTATTCTTGATGATTTCCAAAAGATAATGATCCATGCTTCTCCTACTCCAGCTTAGCAATTTTTGTCCTTTTTGGTCTCTTGCTTGATGTATAATAATTATATGCCTGCTTACAGAACAAATGTTTTGATATAATAATGATACATTTTGTGAAAAAAATCAACAGTTTTTTCACAAATACTCATGTGTGTAAGGGGGTTGCTGGCTTTAGATACAGCAGCACCGGGGAGAAGAATAGAATAGATACGAAGAAGGAAGCTGCACCGAAAGGTGCAGCTTCCTTTTTCACCCAGGGGTTACCAGCTCTGTTATCAACTTGATGTGACATATTTCACTGGAAGGTATTCAATTCCTATCAGATTTGTATGATATGTCTATTCGACGGGAGAAATAAGGGGAAATAGTAACCATATTGACTATTTTTTTAAAATATGTTTTCAAATCTATGATTTCGTGGTATACTAATGGCGATAAATGTAACTTTTCATTATAAAAGCATTACCTGGTATGGATTAGATTGTTATAAAGTTAACAAGGTACTTACGAAAGTTTTCGTAAAAAATATTTATATTCAATACCCTTTTATATAATTTTATAGGTGAAAAAACAGTAAGGAGTAGACATGGAGAAGAGAATAGTTATTGTTGGCGCAGGTTATGCCGGGATACTTACGGCGAAAAAATTAGCAAAGAAATTTAAAAAACACAATGATATCAGCATTACCATCATTGATAAGAATCCATTTCACACCATGCTGACGGAGCTGCATGAAGTGGCGGCGAACCGTGTGGATGAAGACAGTATCAAAATCAGTTTAAAAAAGGTATTTGCCGGCCGCAAGGTGAATGTGAAGCTGGATACGGTTACTTCCATAGATTTTGAGAAGCACACCGTAATTGGAGAGAATGAGGTATATCCTTATGAATATCTGGTTCTGTCAGCAGGATCAAAGCCTACTTTTTATGGAGTTCCCGGGGCAGAAGAATATACCTTTAAGCTGTGGTCCTATGATGATGCGGTGATTCTGCGCGAACATATTCATGAAACCTTCCGCAAGGCTTCCCGTGAGACAAACCGCGAGGAAAGAAGAAGACTGCTTACCTTCTATGTGGTAGGTGCCGGCTTTACCGGTGTTGAGATGATTGGTGAATTAGCGGAATATGTTCCATTCTTATGTGAAAAATTTGATATAGAACGTGATGACATTACTTTGGTCGATGTGGACGGACTAAGTCGACCGATTCCGAATCTGACGGAAAAGCTTTCTGCTAAAGTGGCACGACGCCTTGAGAAGATGGGAGTCAAGCTCATCATGAATGCGTTGGTAACTAAGATTGAAAGCGATTCTATCGAGCTGAAGATAAATGATAAAATAGTGAAGAACAAGGTAGGTACCATCATTTGGGCTGCCGGAATTCAGAGCAATGATATAATTCAAAAAACCGGGGATACTTTAGAAGTAACCCGCGGAGGACGTGTTCAGGTAGATTCCTATCTTCGATCCACCAAAGCAGACAACGTCTACGTCATCGGTGATAATATGTATTTTATAGCTGAGGGTGAGGAACGTCCTGTACCCCAGATGGTTGAGAACTGTGAGCAAAGTGCGGATATTGCAGCCCATAACCTGGCCTGTGCGATGCTTGGTGAAGGAAAGCTTGAGGAGTATAAGCCAAAGTTCCACGGTGTTATGGTCAGCATCGGAGGAAGATACGGTGTCTGCCATGTAGGTCTGCCGAATCATTTCTTCAGTATGCCATCCTTCCTGGCAATGTTTGCAAAGCATTTTATTAATATCATCTATTTCATTCAGGTTCTTGGATGGAATAAGATTTTCCATTATATGAAGCAGGAGTTCTTCACAATTCGTAATTGCAGAAGCTTTGTCGGAGGGCATTTCTCCAACCGTACTCCGAGCTTCCTGCTGGTACCCCTTCGAGTATGGCTCGGAGCTGTATGGGTATTTGAAGGTGTAATGAAGATCGTGGAGGGCTGGTTTAAGGCTCCGAAGTTAGATGGCTTCTTCGGTGGTGCGAATGCTTGGTATAACAGTATCCTGTATCCCTCAGCACCGACCAGTACGAATCCGGATGCTGTATCCTCCGCAACTACAGCGGCAGCAGATACATTGAACAAGGTTGTAACAGTAGTAGCGACCCATGTGGCAAAAGCAATTCCAGTAGCAGCAGACGCTGCCTCCTCGGCAACACCTGCAGAGGGTGCGGCTGATACGGCAGGTGCAGCGGCACAGGCTGTCGGTCATGTGATTTTTAATTTTGATATCCTGGGATTAATCAGATTCATCTTTGTCAGCGGTAAGCAGTTGGCGGAATCTAAAATCAGCGATTATGCTTTCAGATTGGATATCCCGGCGATGAACTGGTTCGTCAATCAACTAATCTTACCAAATGACGGTGTTCAGATGTTCATGCAGATCTTTATTGTTGTAGCTGAAATTTTAATTGGATTGGCACTGATGGGAGGATTATTTACAGCTCCTGCAGCAGCTGTTTCCCTGGTACTGCAGTTCATGTTCGTATGTACGACAGGCTTGTATCTTGGGACGTTCTGGATGATCTTTGCCGGAATAGCTGTGTTAATTGGCGCAGGCAGATCCTTAGGACTTGACTATTACGCATATCCCGGTCTGAAGAAGCTGTGGAAGAAGCTCCCGTTCGTCAGAAAGTGGTATATTTATAATGACTAATGAGGTTAAAAAAGAAGTAAATATTGAGCCAATTCCTGCGGAGGAGGCTTTGGAGCTGGTGAAGCAGGAGGTTGACAGAACGCTCTTAAAATCACCACTCCTCATCCGCGAGTATACCAGGCATCTGATTTCCTCCAGAGGAAAATACATTCGTGCTCTCTCGGTCATCAACTGCGCTGAGGATTCGAACGGCAAGGTGCATCCGAATGCCATCAAGATTGCCGCGGCGATTGAGATTCTGCATTTGGCTACTCTGGTACACGATGATGTGATTGACAATGCCGAGCTGAGACGCGGGGATGTGACTCTGCAGAAAAAATACGGAAAACGCACTGCTGTCATCTGCGGTGATTATCTGCTGACCGTTGCACTTCGTATGGCTGGCTCCGTTGAAAATAAAAAGGATTATCTGGATCTAAAGCTGCCCGACTATATCGGCAGATTATGCCTTGGTGAGTTGAATCAACATGTGAATAACGGAAACATCAACCTTTCCATTTACAGATATTTAAAAATCATCTCAGGTAAGACGGCCGCCTTATTTGAAGCTTCTTATTTTGCCGGTGCGGTAATTTCAGGTTGCAGTGAGAAGGAGGCAAACAGGTACCGGCAACTGGGCTACTATGTAGGAATGATTTTTCAATTGACGGATGACTGTATCGATTTTGAGGATACGGTCGAGGCTGCCCACAAACCGGTTCAGTCAGATTACGAGCAGGGTGTCATTACTCTTCCGCTGATCCATGCTTTTTCGAAGTTTGGAGAGTTCAAAGCGAAAGCGTTGGAACATAAGATAACAAGAAATGAGATTAATACTGCGGTAGAAAAGACCGGCGGCCTTAATTTTACCCGAAGTATGGCAGGGAAGTACTATGATAAGGCTAAACGGCTGATAGACGAGCTTCCGGCAGAAAAAAATAAGAAGGAGAAGCTGCTTCTTGTACTAAATAAAGCGGCACGTGTGAGGTAAGCCTATGGTGAAGCGATTTCTGAGCTATGTTGAAATCATGACGAAGATAACCAGTACCTTTACATTTATCTATACGATAGCCTTTCTTATATACAAAGGGCAGCCAATCCAATGGGGATTAACCTTCTTATTCTTCGGATCGATGTTTTTGTTCGATTTAACGACAACCGCAATCAATAACTATATCGATACGAAGAACAATCACCAGACGCTGCAATTTCCTCGCCGCACTGCATTAGTTATTATTTATGTACTGTTTGCGATTAGTACTTTACTCGGGGTATTACTGGCGTGGCAGACTGATCTGGTGGTGCTTCTGGTCGGAGGACTCTGTTTCCTATGTGGTGTATTTTATACCTATGGACCACTTCCGATTTCTAGAATGCCCTTGGGTGAAGTAATATCCGGTATATTCTACGGACTTTTGATCCCTTTTCTGATGCTTTATATCAATCAGCCAGAGGGTACATATTTGACCTTAAGTGTTAATTTATCGACAATATTCCTGAAGCTACAGGTAATGCCATTATTATCCTTACTATTGTTCTCTGTTGCACCCTTTGCCACCACAGCCAATATCATGCTGGCAAATAATATCTGTGACCTAGAGAAGGATATTGCAGTAAAAAGACATACCCTGCCGTATTACATCGGCAGGAAAGCACTTTATCTCTTTGCCGGACTATACTACATGACTTATCTGGCAACGATACTCATGGTAATACTTGGAATGCTTTCACCGATCTGCCTTCTGTCCCTGATTACTATAATTCCGGTACAGAAGAACATCAATACCTTCTTTGGCAAACAGGAGAAAGCCACAACCTTCCTGATGGCTATTAAAAACTTTATGATCATTATGGGTGCGAACGCAGCGGTAATCTTAGTCAGTGCCCTGATCGCTTAAGTATATTATTCCTGCAACACCGGGAATTAATATAAAAGAAACAAAAGAACTATAAACTAACTTACATGGAGGAAAAACTATGAAGAAGATTTTAGCTATGTCACTTTGCGTAACCATGGTGATATCATTATTAGTTGGCTGCAGTTCAGGTGGTGCACCTGTAAAGACCGGTCTCGCTGTCGTATCATCTTTAGCAAAATCAGCAAATGCTAGTGCTGATGCTGAAGGACTGGCTCAGACAGATTCCCTGATCGCTGCCGTATTAGTTGACAAGGACGGCAAGATTATTGATTGTAAACTTGATTCTGCACAGACAAAGATTAATTTCTCTACAGAGGGAAAGCTTACAACAGATGTAGCTTCCACTTTCAAGACAAAGAATGAACTCGGCACAGAGTACGGCATGGCTTCCGCTTCCGGTATCGGTAAGGAATGGAATGAGCAGGCTGCAGCATTTGCAAAGTACTGCGTAGGAAAGACTGTTGCTGAAGTAAAGGGTATAGCTGTAAATGAAGAAGGCAAAGCCGGAGATGCAGATTTAGCAGCATCCGTAACAGTACGTGTTGGTGACTTTATCGAAGCTGTAGCACAGGCAGTAAGTGCAGCTACAGACAAGGGCGCTAAGAAGGGTGATAAGCTGGGACTTGCAATCACTACTGATATTGCCAAATCTGCTGATGCTACCGCTGATGCGGAAGGTTTAGCACAGTCCTACTCCAATATTGCTGTAGTAACCTTAGGCAAGGACAGCAAGATCACAAGCTGCATCATTGATGCAATCCAGGGAAATGTTAATTTCTCTGCTACCGGTGTGATTTCAACCGATCTTGCAGCTGCACCTCAGACAAAGCAGGTGTTGAAGGATGCATACGGTATGAAGAAGGCTTCCGCTATCGGCAAGGAATGGTATGAGCAGGCAGATGCATTTGCTGCTTACTGTGTAGGCAAGACTGCAGCTGATGTGAAGGGTATCGCTTTAACTGATCAAGGAGTGGCAGCTGATGCAGATCTCGCAGCTTCTGTAACAGTACATATCGGACCTTTCATGGCTAATGTTGATAAGGCGGCTACTGCTGCAAGCGCAGCAAAGTAATACAGACGGATGATTAGTTAACCAAGGGCTGCTGCAAAATATAAGGGTTTACATATATCGGGGCAACGTGATACGATATAGTGTACCGACTTATATTTGCAGCAGCTTTTGTTATGCAATAGGAAGCACTCCGAACTTATCGATATTACGAAGAAATATTACATCAAATGAGGTGAAGTCTTGAAAAAATTTATTATAGTATTACTGGTTACAGCTATGATTTTTAATCTAATGGCCTGTGGCGTTAAGAAGGAACCGGAACGTTATCAGGCTCAGTTTTTGGAACTGTTCGATACGGTTACCACGATTCTTGGCTATGCCGACAGTGAAAAGGAATTTTCTGATTTTGCACAATCTGTTCATGATCATTTGCAGGAGTATCATGAGCTTTATGATATATATAAAGATTATTCAGGAATCAATAATATTAAAACCATCAATGATAATGCCGGAGTTGCACCTGTGAAGGTGGATCAGAAAATTATTGATCTGCTTAAATTTGGTAAGGAGGTCTATACCTTATCGGATGGGGAGGTAAACATTGCTTATGGTGCAGTTCTATCTGTATGGCATACCTACCGTGAGGAAGGAACAAATGATCCGGATAAAGCGAAGCTTCCACCGATGGAATTGCTCCGGGAGAAGGAAAAGCATACGGATCTCAATCAGGTAATCATAGATGAACAAGCATCCACGGTCTACTTAACAGATCCTGAAATGAGACTGGATGTGGGGGCAATTGCCAAGGGGTATGCAACAGAGCGAGTTGCCGGCGAGGTTATAGCAGATGGATATCATAACGCTTTGCTCAGTGTAGGTGGAAATGTACGTGCCATCGGAAGCAGAGGACCGGGAATCAAGGAGACAACGGATACTTCCACGGTAAAGGCAGAAGACTGGGCTGTTGGGATTCAGAATCCCGATCTGGAAAGTGAAGAGCCCTATCTGGATATTCTGGCGCTTTCAGACCTTTCCCTGGTATCTAGCGGTGATTACGAAAGATTTTATACGGTAAATGGAAAGCGTTACCATCACATTATCGATCCGAAGACTTTGATGCCTTCGACCTACTATCGTGCAGTATCCATTGTCACAAAGGATTCCGGAATAGCAGATGCTCTCTCGACCACAATATTCAACCTGCCGCAGGAAGAGGGCCTGAAATTAATTGAGAGCATGGAAGGTACAGAAGCATTGTGGGTATATGCGGATGGTTCCATGAAGTACAGCAGTGGTTTTGAAGCACTTTTGCAGAAGAACGTGAACTAGAAGTCTGAAACCACTTGAATATAACAACATCCGGGTATAAAATTAGGTAAGTCGAACTTTACATGATTAAGACAGAAAGTTTCATAATGATACGAGAAGATGGAGGTCTCTGATGGATCACATAGATAAACAACTATTAATAATGCTTCAGGAAAATGCAAGGGTGCCCCTAAAGCTTCTTGCGGAGAAGGTATATCTGTCCTCACCTGCCGTGGCAGCGAGAATAGCACGCCTGGAGAAGCAGGGTATTATTAAGGGATATCATACTGACATCGATTGGCTGAAGCTCGGGCATCACATTACTGCCTTTATAAACCTTGAGGTAGCCCCGGCTCAGAAACCGGAATTTTATCCTTTTATTAAGGAGTGTCCGAATGTGATGGAATGTAACTGCGTCACCGGTAATTATTCTATGTTGATTAAGGTATGCTTTCAGAGCACAATGGATCTGGATGCCTTTATCGGTGAGGTACAGAAATTCGGAAAAACCAGTACTCAGATTGTATTCTCGACAGCGGTGGAGCATCGGGGAATTCAGATATTCGGTGAAGAATAGAATACTTAGGTACAAACTTAATTCATGCTTAATAAAATGTCTGCAAAACTGATATCTTAAATTTACACATAGAACCTACGTAGGAATGGAGGCAGTATGATTCAGACCATCAAATTAAATCTGGACGATTTAGCGCATCTGTCAGCCATATCAAAGGCTTTGGCATCAGAAACCAGGATAGAAATATTACGGCAGCTGCGCTATCGGGAGCTGAATGTGAATGAAATTGCTGAGCTTCTGAATATTCCCGCCTCCTCCTCAGCGGCACATGTAAAGGTACTGGAGGAAGCAGGGATCATAAAGACCACACTCCAGCCAGGAATCCGTGGCTCGATGAAGCTTTGTCGTATCGTGCTGGATCATGTCTATGTGGAGATGAATACCTCCAAAAATCTCGAACAGGACGAAGAAGTCATCAGGATGCCTATCGGCGGCTTTGTGGATTATAGAATTGAACCTACCTGCGGGATGGCAAGTGCCAAGGGACCCATCGGTTCAGAAGATGATCCCCGCTGCTTTTATCTGCCTGAGCGGACAGAGGCACAGCTGATCTGGATAGGAAATGGCTATATTGAGTACCGTTTCCCTACGAATGCTCTCTCGGGGAAGAAGTTAAAACGCCTGGAAATATCTATGGAGTTATGCTCTGAGGATCACGAATTTAATTTGAATTATCCCTCTGATATCACACTTTGGATCAATGGACAGGATACCGGAACCTGGAGCTGTCAGAGCGATTTTGGCGGCAGAAGGGGAAAACTCAACCCTGATTGGTGGCCGGATAAGAATACACAGTACGGAATTCTCAAGACCTGGTCTGTCACAGAGCAGGGCTGTTATCTGGATGAGGAGAAGATAAAGGATAAGGAATTGCAAGAATTTCATCTCGAAGACAGAGACTATATCTCAGTCAGAATCGGGATTGGGGAGGATGCAGTTCATAAAGGAGGCTTCAATCTGTTTGGGGAAGGCTTCGGAGATTATCCACAGGGCATTATCATGAAATTAATATTCTCATAAGAATACGGAAGATAGAAGTGTCAAAACACCGCAGGTGTTTTCTGATAGGAGCAACTGTTATACAAGCTCGCTTGTAATAGCAGTTACTCCTATCAGGAAAGATGCGAAGCATTTTGACACTTTATTTTTAGGAAACTACCAAAACTCCCTCTTTACAAACAATGCAGGAGGGAGTATTATATATTCAAACAAACAAAAATACTGCAATAAAACAGAAAATATAAAATAAATGAAAGGAGAAGAGTATGAAACAGGAATTACTTCAGAAATTTGAGACGATCTTCGGTGCGGGAGGTGACTGCTTTGTATATTTTGCTCCGGGCAGGGTCAACCTCATCGGGGAACATACGGATTATAACGGAGGGCATGTATTTCCCTGCGCGTTGACAATAGGAACCTATGCAGTAGCAAGGAAGAGGGTGGATCATAAGCTGCGCTTCTATTCTATGAATTTCGAGCAGCTCGGTGTGTTCGAAGTCTCTCTGGAGCAGTTGGAATATAAGCAGGAAGACCAGTGGACCAATTATCCCAAGGGTGTTCTCTGGACAATGAAGAAGAAGGGATTTTCTATCGAGTATGGTCTGGATCTCCTGTATTACGGCAATATTCCGAATGGCTCAGGACTATCCTCCTCTGCTTCTCTGGAGGTGCTGACCGGCTTCGTGCTGAGGGATTTGTTTGATCTGAAGTTAACGAATACAGAGCTTGCATTGATCGGGCAGTATTCAGAAAATAATTATAATGGAGTGAACTGTGGTATCATGGATCAGTTCGCAGTGGCTATGGGTAAGAAAAATCATGCCATCTTCCTGGATACAGCGGACCTCTCTTATGAGTATGCGCCGCTGGAGCTTGGTGATGCCAAGATTGTCATCATGAATACGAACAAGGTGCGCGGACTGGGGGATTCGAAGTACAATGAGCGGAGAAGTGAATGTGAGACAGCTCTGGCAGCACTGCAAAAGGTACTTCCGGTTAAGTCACTGGGAGAAATGTCAGAGGAGCAGTTTGAAGCACAAAAGGGAGTAATCGAGAATCCGATCCAGAGAAAACGTGCCAAGCATGCTGTATATGAGAATCAAAGGACCATCAAGGCAGTACAGGCTCTGAAGAATAATGATCTGGAGTACCTTGGTAAGCTGATGGTTGCCTCCCATGATTCGTTACAGAAGGACTATGAGGTAACCGGTGTAGAACTGGATACCATTGTAGAGGCTGCATTGAAGCAGGAAGGTGTTTACGGAGCAAGAATGACAGGTGCAGGCTTCGGCGGATGCGCAGTCAGTATTGTGAGGGAAGCATATATCGATGCATTTATCAGAAATGTCGGTAAGGAATATGAAGAAAGAATCGGCTATCCTGCCTCCTTCTATGTGGTAGAGGTAGGAGATGGCCCGATACAATTATAAAGTTTAATTATGGTGTCAAAAGCACCGCAGGTGCTTACCTGATATTATCGACTGCTATGCAAGATTGCTTGTAATAGAAATTGATAGTATCAGGGAAAGAGCGCGCAGCGCCTTTTGACACTATAGTAAAACTTTTATAAGGAAGTAACTAAACTTGCTTGTAATAACAGTTGAAAATATCGGGAAAGAGTGCGAAGGACCTTTTGGCACCTTAACAAAACTTGTATACGTAAGTAAGAAAGGAAGGATAATATGGCAGTTTTAGTATTAGGAGGAGCCGGTTATATCGGTTCCCATACAGTATATGAATTGATTGACAGGGGCGAGGATGTGGTCATCATCGATAACCTGGAAACAGGATATTCGGAGGCAGTGCATCCGAAGGCAAGATTTTATCAGGGAGATATCCGTGATCGGAGCTTTCTTGACGGTGTCTTCGAACAGGAGAAGATTGATGCGGTGATTCATTTTGCTGCCAATTCCTTGGTGGGAGAAAGCATGACCAATCCTCTGAAATATTATGACAATAACCTTTGCGGTACCAAGGTCCTGTTGGAGGCGATGGTAGCCCATGGTTTGGATAAAATCGTATTTTCTTCGACGGCCGCTACCTATGGAGAACCCGAGAGAGTTCCGATTCTTGAGACAGATCGTACCATACCGACCAATCCCTATGGGGAGACAAAGCTTTCCATGGAGAAGATGTTCCGCTGGACAGAACTCGCGCATGGACTACGTTATGTGTCCCTTCGTTATTTCAATGCCTGTGGAGCTCATAAAAATGGCAGGATCGGGGAAGCCCATAATCCAGAAACCCATCTTATTCCTTTAATACTTCAGGTTCCTAACGGACAGAGAGAAGCCATCAGCATCTTTGGCGAAGATTATGATACCAAGGACGGTACCTGTGTCAGAGACTATATCCATGTGACAGACTTAGCCCAGGCGCATATTCTTGCAGTGGATTATTTAAGACGGGGTGGGACAAGTGATATCTTTAATCTCGGTAACGGGGTAGGCTTTACTGTGAAGGAAGTAATCGAAGAAGCCAGACGAGTAACAGCACAGCCAATAAAGGCGGTTTCTGTTCCGAGGCGTGCGGGAGATCCAGCGAAGCTGATTGCGTCCAGCGAAAAAGCGCAGAGAATATTAGGATGGAAGCCAGAGCACGCAGAGCTGGAAGAGATCATTGCTTCTGCCTGGAACTGGCATAAAAACCATCCTCAAGGATATAGCATGGAAAAAGTACAGGCATAAAAGCAGAATTGACGTAAGCAGGATAGAGGTAAGCAGGAAAGACGTAAAACAGCAAAGACGTAAAACAGCAAAGACGTGAACAGCAAAGATGTAAAATGGCAAAGATGTAAAATAGCAAAGGCATAAAACAGGAAAGGCATAAAAAAGGAAGGCATAAAGCAGGAAAGGCATAAAACAGCAAAGGCATAAAATAGCAAAGGCAATAAACAGCAAAGGCATAAAACGGGAAAGGCATAAAACAGCAAAGGCAATAAACAGCAAAGGCAATAAACAGGAAAGGCAATAAACAGGAAAGGCATAAAACAGACATGATATACATACTGATAGATAAGCTGGTCCGATATGCGGAAAACTCCGGATTGATTGAACCGGAGGACAAGATCTATACAATCAATCGACTTCTGGAGCTGTTCGAACTGGAGGATTATGAGGAACCCGCAGTGACTGGGAAAGAGGCAGTGACTCCACAGGAATTGCAACTCGAAGAAATATTATATGGAATGCTTGATTTTGCGTATGAGAAGGGACTAATCAAGGAGAACAGTATTACCTGCAGAGATTTATTTGACACTAAAATTATGGGCTGTCTGACTCCGCCACCCAGTGTACTAAACCGGAGATTTCAGGAATTATACTGCACTTCACCCAAGGCTGCTACGGATTTTTACTATCGCTTTAGCCAGGATACAGATTATATCAGAAGGTACAGGATCAAGAAGGACTTACATTGGATTACTAAGACGGAGTATGGAGAGCTCGATATCACCGTTAATTTAAGTAAACCGGAGAAGGACCCCAAGGCAATTGCAGCGGCAAGGAATGTGAAGCAAAGTGGTTATCCGAAATGTCTTCTCTGTGCCGAGAATGTTGGCTATGCAGGAAGAAATGATCACCCTGCCAGGCAGAACCATCGGTTTATTCCGGTCACCATTGAAGGGCAGGCTTGGGGATTTCAATACTCGCCCTATGTATATTACAATGAGCATTGTATCATATTCAATATGGAACACATCCCGATGCGGATTGATCAGGCCGCCTTTCGAAAGCAGCTGGATTTTGTGAAGCTATTTCCCCATTACTTTGTCGGATCCAATGCTGATCTGCCAATTGTCGGAGGCTCCATCCTGAGTCATGATCACTTTCAGGGAGGTAATTACGAATTCACCATGGCAAAAGCCCCGGTGGAACGATATGTTACGATTCCCGGTTATGAAGAAATAAAGACCGGTGTTGTCCGTTGGCCCATGTCAGTCATCCGATTGCGCGGGGAAGACGATCAGCGTCTGGTGGAGCTGGGTGGAAAGCTTCTTGCCGCCTGGCGCACCTATACCGATGAGAGCGTAGGCATCTATGCCTACACGGAGGGGGAACCTCATAATACAATTACGCCCATTGCCAGAATGCGAGATGGAGCATATGAGCTGGATCTGGTACTGCGAAACAATCTGACAACGAAGGAGCATCCGCTCGGTGTGTTTCATCCCCACGAGGAGCTGCATCATATCAAGAAGGAGAACATCGGACTGATCGAGGTCATGGGTCTGGCGATCCTTCCTGCCAGATTGAAGGAAGAGATGGAGCTGGTGTCAGAAGCTATCCTGGAGGGGAGAGATCTTCGGTCCCATGAGCTTCTTAAAAAGCATGCGGACTGGGTAGAAGCATTCCTGCCTTCCTATCCGAAACTGAAACGTGAGAACATAGGAGACATTCTGCATACGGAGATAGGAAAGGTGTTCTTAGAGGTATTGATCCACGCAGGAGTATATAAAAGAGATCCGGAAGGACAAGCAGCTTTTGATCGCTTCCTGTACTCTGTCTGATTTATACAGCCTCTCCTGCATCCCTTCTGTCGTCCAATTTTCGGTTACGGAAATACAGACAGAAATCCAGGAACACCATAAAGAAATTAATGATATAGAATACGACGACATAGGTCAGATTACCATTGATGAATTTTGAAGCTATTCCGAACAGGTAACCGATCAGGACAAAACATAAAAAGATAATACTTTTTCCCTTAGCTGTACGGGAGGTATAGGATTTGAGGATGGAGGTAGGCCAGGAGATACCAAAGCTGATCACCATCGCGGCTTCCAGTAATTGTGCCATAGATGTTACTCCTTTGTTGAATTTTTAACTATTCTAGCACAACAATAAGGATATGAAAACCTATAAAATTGAAAAAGCAAGGAGCTACTATAAAACATTCCGGAGGGTAACAGAGTAAGGATACAGGGTTCCCTGTATCCTTACTGGTTCCGCCTAAGGGTATTTTGCAACTTGCTTTATTCGTGACCGGTGAAACAGTTTACTGTTTCATCTTATTTTGTTTCATGCTATACTTTCATTAATCATCATTGAGGAAGGGACAGAAGAGTATGAGAAATATTGTTTTAATCGGAATGCCGGGAGCCGGAAAAAGTACGGTAGGCGTCATCCTGGCAAAGGTAATTGGATTTCATTTTATAGATTCAGATCTGTTGATTCAGGAACAGGAGCAATGCCTGCTAAAGGATATCATTGAGCGGGACGGGCTTGAGGGACTGATCGCGATAGAAGAGCAGGTTAATAAGAGCATACAGACAGAACATGCCGTGATTGCAACAGGCGGAAGTGTTATCTACGGAGCTGAGGCGATGGAACATCTCAGATCCATAGGAACAGTGGTCTATATCCGCTTAAGCTTTGAGACAATTAATCAACGCCTCGGCAACATTAAGCAGCGAGGCGTGGTATTTCGAGAAGGGCAGACATTGCAGTCTCTGTATGAGGAGCGATGCCCCTACTATGAGAAATATGCCCATATCATCATTGATGCCGAAGGCTTGGATACAGAAGAGGTAATGGAGGCGATTAAGAGCGCCTGCCAATAGTGAGAGTATTCTCTACAGCATCCAGTTACAGCCGCTGGTAAGCTCTTCTGAAAATGCTTCAAGACCAGCTTGATCCGCAGCATCGAAACGTCCGATCAGCGGGCTGTCAATATCCAGAACTCCAACGATACGACCCTCCGTTATTAAGGGAACAACGATTTCGGATCGGGAAGCACTATCGCAGGCAATATGCCCGGGAAATTCATGAACATCCCGAACCAGCTGGGTCTTCATCTCCGCAACCGCAGTTCCGCAGACACCCCTGCCGACAGGGATGTGAATACAGGCGGGTTTACCCTGGAAGGGACCCAGAAGCAGCTCACCTTCTTTTATAAGATAAAAACCAACCCAGTTAATATTTTTTAAAGCCATATTCAGTAAAGCAGAGGCATTGCTGAGATTGGGAAGCACATGAGGCTCTCCGTCCAGCAGTGCCTTTAATTGTTCTATGAGTAAATGATACATTTCATTTTTTTCTTCAGGGTATAGATATTCCATTACTTCCATGGCTGTTTCCTTTCTTGTGGATCAGAATTAATCTGTTTATTCTTTTTCGAAGATACGGCTCATCTTATCGCGAATCCTTTTTTCTTTTATCGCCTTTTCTTCCCGATCGGGTTGAAACATGCCGTCCGTGTCCTGTATCAGACAGTCACCTTCTTTGCTGCCCAGAGGTAACTTATACTTCGGGACAGAGGCAATGGACTGATCCTCAAGAACACAAATGGCATAATTACCTTCAAAACGGTCAATGGTATATTTCATCATAGAAAGACCTCCGATTATTCTAAATCCTTTTTTGTTATCTTGTAGTTATTTCGATTGACCGATATTGTACTTCCATCGGTATGGAATATGATGGTTCCCTGCTTATCCGTGCGGTAGAGCTTAATATTTTGACGGTTGATCGTACGCAGGGTTCTGGGATGAGGATGCCCGTAATCATTATCACCTGAAACACTAACCACTGCATAGGTAGGATTCACTGCTTCTATAAATTTCTTGCCGGAGCTGTAAGCAGAGCCATGGTGTCCGAGCTTGATGACATCCGCCGATAGATCCATCCCGCTTGCCAGCATCTCTTCCTCGGATGGAGTTTCAGCATCTCCGGTAAAAAGAAAGGTGGATTTACCGTAACAGAGGCGGATTACGATACTGGAATTATTCACATCCTCATAGTTACTTGAATTTGGTGCGAGAATGGTAAAACTGGCGGAGCCGAGATAATAAAGATTGCCAACCTGGGCTTTGGTAACAGAAAGGTTTCGTTTCTCAATGGTGTCCAGAAGGTTTTCATAGGTTTTCGTCGTATGTAGGACATCGGGAAGAATGATTTTCTCCACCTCATAGGTTTTCAGTACTGAATCAAGACTGCCGATATGGTCAATGTGTGGATGCGTTGCGATGACATAATCAAGCTTGGTAATATTCTGAGAGTCCAGATAATCGGTAAGGACGGAGTGTTTACTAAAGTCACCGGAATCAATCAGCATAGCTGAATGATCCGCTTCGATCAGAATGGCATCTCCCTGTCCCACATCGATGAAATGAACCTCCATGCTTCCGGCTTGGTTGACCGTATCGGAACGATTCTCCTTCATGGAGAAATAATAAACAACAATAAAGAGCAGTGCCAGAAGGAGAACACCGGCGATACGATTTTGCATCAGTCTGGTTCTTCTTTTCATAGGATGGGATTCCTTTCTATAGCGTTTGAGTCACATCATAGTGTATCGGTTCCGTATCTGAAAGAAAGCTATCTTATATGTTTATTATATCGTTTAGCACGCATTTTTACAATGTATATATTCATTTTGAAAGAATAAAAGTGTTCTTTTCATGGGAGATACTATGGATTATAATCAAAGGAAGGGAGTGATCTTATGAGATTATTTACAGCGATATTATTTGATGAAAACAGTAAGACTTCTATCTATGATACGGTGCTTCGTCTGAAGTCAAATACCCTCGTCGGAAGCTTTACCTCCAGAGAGAATCTGCATCTTACAGTGAATTTTATCGGAGAGACCAAGCGTCTTGAGGAGGTAAAACTGGCGATGCAGCGGGCGGTAGAAAAGGCGAATGCGAAGAGCTTTGAGCTATCGATTCGGGGTTTTGGCAGATTTCCCTGCAGGGAAGGAGATATTTATTGGATCGGTGTCCTGCAGGAGACGGTACTTTGGAGAAGTCAGAAGGAGCTGGTCCGAGAGTTGAAGGAGGAGGGCTTTTTCGATATTGATGATGGGGAATATAAACCTCATCTGACCCTTGGAAGACGAATCAGAGTGAAGTCGGATTTCGACAGCAGGCAATTTGAAGCTACGATTCAGCCGATGACAATTGAGGTTAAAGGACTTAGCCTGATGAAATCGGAGAGAGTAGAGGGGAAGCTGACCTATACAGAAATATACCGTATTAAGCTGGAGCATTAAAAATATAGAGGACTTCCGGCAGGCAGCAGGAACAGAAAAGGTGGAGAAAAAATGAAGATATTAGTAGATGCAGATGCGTGTCCTGTGAAGGAAATCATCGAGAGAATAGCAAAGGTGCATCAGCTTCCGGTTCTGATGTTTATCGATACAAGTCATATTCTGTATTCGGATTACAGCGAGATTATACTCGTCAGCAAAGCTCCGGATGCAGTGGATTTTGCATTAATGAACCGTACTGAGAAGGGAGATATCGTGGTATCCCAGGATTATGGTGTTGCAGCGATGGCTCTGGGGAAGGGAGCCTATGCAATTCATCCTGCAGGTAAGCTGTATAGTGACAGCAACATTGATATCCTGCTCATGGAACGGGATATTGCCAAGCAATATCGGAGTGCCGGGAAACGTTGGGGAGGTAATAACCATCCGACAGGACGTGCTAAAAAGCGAACAACCGCTGATGATGAAAGGTTTGAGAAGGCCTTTCTTGATTTATGTAATCAGGCTTGTCATGAAGGAGACAACATCTAAAAATAGAACAAACATTCGAAAATGTATTGATTTTACATTCCTGCTATGTTATAATTACCTTCGTTAAAGAACATGGCAGGAATATTCTGCCGTTATATTAGTTAAGCAGCCAGGAGGTATGCTTGTATGGAGTTTAAATTATCATCGGAGTATTCGCCGACCGGCGATCAGCCGGCGGCAATCAAGGCACTTGTGGAAGGATTTCGAAGTGGTAATCAGTGTGAGACACTGCTTGGTGTTACCGGCTCCGGTAAGACCTTTACGATGGCAAATGTGATCCAGCAGCTTCAGAAACCGACCCTGATCATCGCTCATAACAAGACTCTGGCCGCCCAGCTGTATGGCGAGTTCAAGGAGTTCTTTCCGGAGAATGCTGTAGAATACTTTGTCAGCTACTATGACTATTATCAGCCGGAGGCATATGTACCGTCTACGGACACTTATATAGAGAAGGATTCCTCCATCAATGATGAGATTGATAAGCTAAGGCATTCGGCTACTGCTGCTTTATCTGAGCGGAAGGATGTCATCATCGTTGCCAGTGTATCCTGTATTTACGGCTTAGGAAGCCCGATTGATTACCAGAACATGGTGATTTCTCTCAGACCGGGTATGATGAAGGACCGGGACGAGATATTGAAGAAGTTGATTGAGATACAATATGACCGAAATGACATGGATTTCAAGCGCGGTACCTTTCGTGTACGCGGAGATGTGGTTGAGGTCTTCCCGGCCTACTCGGGTGAGATGGCGATTCGCATAGAGTTCTTCGGTGACGAGGTGGAACGCATACTGGAGATAGATACGCTGACAGGAGAGATCAAGGATAGCCTGGAGCACATCGCAATCTTCCCTGCCTCTCATTATGTCGTTGCTCCTGATAAGCTGGAGAAGGCAATTTATAATATTGAAGAGGAAATGATCGAACGTGTCAAATACTTCAAGAGCGAGGATAAGCTTCTCGAGGCCCAGAGGATTTCTGAAAGGACGAACTTCGATATTGAGATGATGAGAGAGACAGGCTTTTGCTCCGGCATTGAGAATTATTCCAGACACTTGACCGGACTGGAACCGGGCTGTCCGCCCCATACCTTAATGGACTACTTCCCTGAGGATTTTCTGATCATCATAGATGAGTCCCATATCACTCTGCCTCAGGTCAGGGGGATGTATGCAGGTGACCGGTCCCGTAAGTCTACACTGGTAGATTTTGGATTCCGTCTACCCTCAGCCCTGGATAACAGACCGTTAAACTTCGAAGAATTTGAGAGCAAGATCAGTCAGATCATGTTTGTATCTGCTACTCCTTCTGTATATGAGAGCGAGCACGAGCTGCTTCGGGTAGAGCAAGTGATTCGTCCCACCGGACTTTTGGATCCTGAAGTGGATGTCAGACCGGTGACAGGTCAGATCGATGATCTGCTGGGTGAGATCAGAAAAGAGATTGCGAAAAAGTATAAAGTATTGGTTACCACGTTAACGAAGAAGATGGCGGAGGATCTTACCACCTTCCTAAGGGAAGTCGGTATCCGTGTCAAATACCTCCATTCTGATATTGAGACCCTGGAGCGTGCTGAAATCATCCGTGATATGCGTATGGATCTATTTGATGTGCTTGTGGGTATTAATCTGCTTAGAGAAGGTCTGGATATTCCGGAAATCGGTCTGGTAGCTATACTGGATGCAGATAAGGAAGGCTTCCTGCGTTCCGAGACATCACTAATACAGACCATCGGACGTGCAGCCCGTAATGCGGACGGGCATGTAATCATGTATGCAGACCATATAACAGATTCGATGCGCAAGGCGATTACAGAGACCAATCGAAGAAGAAAGATACAGCAGGAATATAACGAAGCAAATGGTATCACACCGACAACCATCAAGAAGAAGGTTCGGGACCTGATCAGTATATCGAAGAAGGCTGAGAAGAATCTGAATGATATGGAGAAGGATATGGAATCCATGTCACGTCAGGAGCTGGAAGAGCTGATCAAAACAGTCACCAAGCAGATGCACACCGCTGCTGCAGAGCTAAACTTCGAGCTGGCAGCACAGCTGCGTGATAAGATGGTCGAATTAAAGAAGCAACTACTCGAGCTGTCCAAGTAAGGACAAGCTTAAGATAGTAAGGACAAGCTTAAGATAATGAGGCTAGGTTTGAGATAGTGAAGACAAGCTTAAGACAATTAGGCTAAGTTTGAGATAGTGAGTATAAGCTTAAGACGGTAAGGATAAGCAAGGTTAATAGAAGGAAGTGCGGGGGCCTCTTTGCAGAGACCCCTTATCATAAAATGATAAGAGTTATATATAGGAGAAGCTATGTCTGAGAAAAAGAATTACATTAGAATCAGAGGTGCAAAGGAGAATAATCTGAAGGATATCAGCCTTGATATCCCCAGGGATCAGTTTGTTGTATTGACCGGTCTCAGCGGTTCCGGTAAGTCCTCCCTCGCCTTCGATACAATTTATGCAGAGGGACAGAGGAGGTATATGGAGTCGCTATCCTCGTATGCAAGACAGTTCCTTGGTCAGATGGAGAAACCAAATGTCGAGAGCATCGAAGGATTGCCGCCGGCTATTTCCATAGACCAGAAATCGACCAACCGTAATCCGCGTTCTACTGTAGGAACGGTTACGGAGATTTATGATTACTTCCGATTGCTTTATGCCCGTATAGGTATTCCTCATTGTCCGGAGTGTGGCAAAGAGATTAAGAAGCAGACGGTCGATCAGATGGTAGACGAGATTATGAGCCTTCCCCAGGGAACCAGGATACAGCTTTTGGCTCCCGTTGTACGAGGACGGAAGGGTGAGCATGTGAAGCTGTTTGAGCAGGCAAAGAGAAGCGGTTATGCCAGAGTAAGGGTTGACGGCAGCCTGTATGAATTAACAGAAGAAATCAAGCTGGAGAAGAATAATAAACATAACATTGAAATTATTGTAGATCGTCTTGTTGTAAAAGAAGGAATTGAAAAGCGACTTACTGATTCTATTGAGAATGTCCTCAAGCTGGCAGAGGGATTGCTATATATCGATATCATAGATGGCGAGCAGCTTACCTTCAGCCAGAATTTTGCATGTCCTGACTGTGGTATCAGTATCGATGAGATTGAACCGAGAATCTTCTCTTTTAATAACCCCTTCGGTGCCTGTCCGGAATGCCATGGTATCGGTGTAAAGATGGAGTTCTCGGAAGAGCTTCTGATCGCTGATCCAAGTAAAAGTATTATTGATGGTGCCGTTACTGCACCCGGGTGGCAATCTGTTACGGATAAGGGGAGTTACTCCAGGTGTATTATGGAAGCGCTCGCGAAGGAGTATCATTTTGATCTGGAAACTCCTTATGAGAAGTTATCTGAGGAAGTACGCCATATGTTTATCTATGGTACGGACGGAAAGTCAGTGAAGGTACATTACCGCGGACAGCGCGGTGTCGGCGTCTATGACGTGGTCTTCGAAGGTCTGATTCGGAATGTGGAACGTCGTTATCGGGAAACCGGTTCTGAATCAGCAAAGCAGGAATACGAAAGCTTTATGCTGACCACTCCCTGCAGCGAATGTAAAGGGAAGAGATTGAAGAAGGAAGCGCTGGCTGTTACGGTTGGTGACAGGAATATCTCAGAAGTTACAGACTATTCGATCCGCGAGCTGGCTGTTTTTATGCGTGATCTTCAGCTAAACAGTATGCAATTAAAAATCGGAGAAATGGTTCTAAAGGAAATTAGAGCCCGAATCAATTTTCTGATCGATGTCGGCCTGGAATATCTAACCTTAGCCAGGGCAACAGGAAGCTTATCCGGAGGCGAATCTCAGCGTATCCGTCTGGCTACTCAGATCGGTTCCGGCCTTGTCGGAGTTGCATATATTCTGGATGAGCCAAGTATCGGACTTCATCAGAGAGATAATGACAAGCTGTTAAAGACACTTAAGAATCTGAAGGATTTAGGAAATACTTTGATTGTGGTTGAACATGATGAGGATACCATGTTCGCAGCAGATCATATCGTAGATATCGGACCCGGTGCAGGCGAGCACGGTGGAAGAGTGATTGCCGAAGGTACAGCCGAGGATATTATGAAGGTGGAAGAATCCATCACAGGTGCTTATCTAAGCGGAAGACTTGTGATTCCTGTGCCGAAGAAGAGACGCAAACCTAACGGATATCTTTCCATAATTGGAGCTACTGAGAACAATCTGAAGAAAATTAATGTAGACATTCCTCTGGGAATCATGACCTGTGTTACCGGTGTATCCGGTTCAGGTAAGAGCTCTTTGATCACAGAGATTCTATATAAGAGGCTTGCAAGAGATTTAAACCGTGCACGCACCATTCCCGGAAGGCACGAGAAGATGATTGGTATCGAGCAGCTGGATAAGGTAATTGATATTGACCAGTCACCAATCGGAAGAACACCCAGGTCCAACCCTGCTACCTATACCGGAGTATTTGACCAGATCAGAGATCTGTTTGCTTCGACCCAGGATGCAAAGATGAGGGGTTACTCCAAAGGAAGATTCAGCTTCAATGTGAAGGGCGGACGTTGTGAGGCCTGCAACGGTGACGGAATTCTCAAAATTGAGATGAATTTCCTGCCGGATATCTATGTGCCCTGTGAGGTCTGCGGAGGTAAGCGTTATAATCGTGAGACGCTGGAGGTTCGGTATAAGGGCAAGAATATTTATGAGGTTCTCGATATGACCATTGAGGAAGCAGTTCATTTCTTTGAAAATGTTCCCTCTATTCGTAGAAAGATCGAGACGCTAAATGACGTAGGGTTATCCTACCTAAGACTGGGGCATCCGTCAACCTCGATGTCCGGTGGTGAAGCGCAGAGAATAAAGCTGGCCACTGAACTCAGTAAGCGCAGTACAGGCAAGACAATCTATATTCTGGATGAGCCCACAACAGGACTGCATTTTGCAGACGTTCATAAACTGATTGAAATACTCCGTAGATTCTCCGATTCAGGTAATACTGTGGTAGTGATTGAGCACAATCTGGATGTGATAAAAACTGCGGACTATATCATTGATATCGGCCCGGAGGGTGGAGACAAGGGTGGTACCGTGATTGCCAAGGGTACACCGGAAGAGATTGCGAAAAACCCGAAATCCTACACCGGACAATATGTAAAAAAGTATCTCGAGCTGGGCAAGAAGGATAAGAAGTAAAGGATAAGATGTAAAAGATATGTTATATAAGATAAGTTATGTAAGATAAGTTGTAATAGGTAAGCTATACGAGGTAAGTTTTAAGAGATAAGCGATAGACGATAAGTTATAAATGTAATATAGTTTGCTAAAATGTCAAAAGTACCGCAGGTGCTTTGCTGATACAGTATACCGATAGATAAGCTCGCTTGTCTATCGGTATACTGTATCAGCAAAAGAAGTGCGCAGCACCTTTTGACATTTTATCATTTTGCATTAAAAGTTCACATAATGTATGTGCGGCTTACATTTTACTAGAAATCAGATAGTGAGAAAACAACCTCCGGAATGCAGATCAGCCGGGGCTTATAGATGGGAGGATATCAGATGGAGAACAGCTTTTATGCAATGATTTCCAGGATGAAGTATATTGAGCGCTGGGCATTAATGAGAAATTCAACTTCTGAAAATATCAGTGAGCATTCGCTGGAGGTAAGTATACTTGCGCATTCTCTGGCGATTATCAGCAACGAACGTCTTGGTGGAAGTTTAAACGCGGAGAAAGCCGCTCTGATCGGAATTTATCATGATGCTACAGAGATTATTACCGGTGATATGCCAACACCCATCAAGTATTTCAACGAGAATATCCAGGGTGCCTTTAAGGCGGTCGAGCATGCGGCTGCCAAGCGGCTGCTTCTGATGCTTCCCGAGGATATCAGAAAAAGCTATGAAGGGATATTCTTTCCTGAAGAAGGGGAAGAATACCTCTGGAAGCTGGTGAAGGCAGCGGATAAGCTATCTGCATTGATCAAATGCATCGAAGAGCGGAAGGCTGGCAATTCAGAGTTCGTCAGTGCAGAAAAATCACTTCGTGAGATATTAATCTCTATGAAATTACGAGAGGTAGATATTTTTATGCAGGATTTTCTACCGGCATATGACAGGACACTGGACGAACTGAATGGATAATCCGAAAGGAGCAGATTTAGGAAGGGAGAGCGCAGACGAGGGTCTGTCGCAATGAATGTTATGAAATATATTACACCGGAACATTCAGACCGCAAGGTTTCTAATATTATCATGGGTTGTATGAGAATCAACAGCCTATCTGAAAAGGAATTGAACGTTCTGTTTCATACAGCGCTAGAGGAGGGTGTTAATTTCTTTGATCATGCAGATATTTACGGTGGTGGAGAATGTGAGCGTCATTTTGCGAAAGCTGTCGGAATGAATGCTACGCTCCGCGAGAAGCTGATCTTACAGAGCAAATGTGGAATTCGTAAGGGCTTTTTTGATTTCTCAAGAGAGCATATTCTAAATAGTGTGGATGGAATACTCGAACGACTGCAGACGGATTATCTTGATTTTTTACTGTTGCACAGACCGGATACTCTGATGGAACCGGAGGAAGTGGCAGAAGCCTTTCAAATCTTATTGAACCAGGGAAAGGTTAGGCAGTTTGGTGTATCCAATTTTAATCCTATGCAGATGGAGCTGTTGCAGAAGTATTTCTCTGAACCTCTTGTATTTAACCAGTTACAGTTCAGTCTGGCGCATACACCGATGATTGACAGCGGATTGACGGCCAATATGCATACACCGCAAAGCGTTAACTATGAAGGCAATGTGTTGGAATATTGCCGGCTGAACGGTATCACGATCCAAGCCTGGTCACCTTTTCAGAAGGGCTTTTTCGAAGGCCCTTTCCTGGGGGATACCTCACAGTATGCCAAGTTAAATGAAGTGATTCATCATATCGCTTTAAAATACGGAGTAACCGACACAGCAGTTGCGGTTGGCTGGATTACAAGACATCCGGCAAATATTCAGGTGATCCTTGGAACCACGAACGTAACGCGGCTGAAGGAAGCGTGCAAAGGTTCCAACCTACCGTTAACAAGAGAAGAATGGTATGAATTATATAAAGCAGCGGGGAATATTCTGCCGTAAATAAAACGCAACCTGTGGTTGACAAAATGTATCTATGACTTGATAGAAACCTGAGGGAACCTAAGGTATCCTTATCTTTGTAACTGGATTTCCTTCGAATATTAGAAGGAGCCTCTATGATAAGAAGGGAGAAACTGATCGATGAAATTCGAAGAAAAGATAGTACAAATCAGAAAAGAAAAGGGCTTATCTCAGGAGGAGCTGGCAGAAACCCTTGGAGTATCAAGACAGGCTGTAGCAAAATGGGAGTCCGGTGCAAGCTATCCTGAGGTGGATAAGTTGATTGCTATCTGCAATCTTTTTCAAATCAGTATCGATAGTCTTCTGAGGGTGGAGGAAAGACAATGCAGCTCCTATCGCCCGAAAGGTAAGAGGGAAATGACGGAACCCATGGTTGCTTTCTTGTGTAAGGCGAAGAAGGAATGCTATGCCGGTGAGGGAAATAAGACGGATTCTTCGAGACCGGAATCCATGGATTATCGATATAGAGAAGGCGAATATACTTATCTGGATTCTTATTTCGGCGGTGAGAAATTCATCGGTGAAGAGGTCCTATATGTGAAGGATTCTCCAATCTGGTCGATGAATTACTCCGGTAGGAATTTAGGCGAAGATTTTTCCGGTAACTTTTTGAAGGAAGCACTGCTTCATGTATCGGAGGAATATCCATTCCGTGGACCTCTTGTATATAAGAGCGGTGATTATTCCTATCATTGTAAGATAGATGGAGATGTGGAATGGTTTCAGGGCTATGAGGAAATGTTTTTACTCGAGAGAAGGGTATATGAGTGTTATTTCCACGGTGGAATGATTAAATAGTACAAAACACAGGAGGAAGCAGATGATTACAATTGATGGTAAATGGATACCGGAAGGGCTGGATCCAAACGATCCTCAGAGAATAAAGACAAGTGATGAATTATCTGAATTGATTGATGAAATCGGTTTTTTGCCCTTATTCAAGAATAGTGTTCCAGGCTTCTCTGTCGAAGAGCGGGCAGGTAGCGGTGGCTGGTGGAGTGGCAGTCCGACTGAGGATCCTTGGGAATGGCGTGAGGTAATCGCCGGTGAAGGTCACATCGCCTATGGCAAATTATTCGGCAATCGTGCCGGGTTTATCTCAAGAGAATGGTATCCAATCTTTGCTTCCTATCGAAGAGACGGCTACGACTTTGACAGTAGATATGAGGATGGTATGGCTAGTTATCGTGCCAAGAAGATCATGGATGTCATGAATTTGTGCGAGGTAATTCCTTCCAATGAGCTTAAAGCGGCTGCGGGTTTTACGAAAGGCGGAGAAAAGGGATTTGAAGGTGTTTTATCCCAGCTGCAGATGCAGACCTATCTTACAGTAAGGAGCTTCCGTCGTAGGACGAATAAAAAGAATGAAGAATATGGATGGTCAGTAGCCAATTATTGTATCAGTGAGAGACTATTTGGAGAGGATTATGTCCGTTCTGCCTACAGCATGACTCCTCAGGAAGCAAAACAAAAGATCCTTCTGAGAGTAAAGGAGTATCTGCATGTAGAAGAAATTTCAGAAATAGAGAAGGTAATTAGATAGAGAAGATTATAAGACAGAGATGATTATAAGACAGAGAAGATTATAAGATAAAAAGATTATAAAATAGAGAAGTGATGTGCTCCCAAATAGTTACACTTTGTGGTGGAGTGGATTTTTAGGTCTGACTTGTGGGGACAGTGCAATGCTTAAAGATAAGAGATTCTATTTTAGTTGCTTTAAATCAGAAAATTCTTAAGATTACCTTAATTTGCATGTTAAAAACTGTTAATCCCTTGCGATATATGCCGATAAATATTATAATTAATATATTAATCAGGGTATCAAAGAACAGATTGGCATTTGAATCACGAATAATACGTTAATCGGGAGATATTTGGTAATTCAAAATTCCTTTATACGTATCAGGATAGTAAATATGGAAGGGGTAATCAAGGATGGAACAGGTAAGTAATAGAAAAAGAATGGGGAGATTAACACAGTTTCTGGGATATTCAGCTGTTATGTTTGCGTTGGTATTGACATTCCTACTGATAAAAGCTCCCGGGATCGCACAAGCATCAACTGTGAACTATACGATTAATTATGAGACACAGTTATTGGATGCTTCGGTAAATTCTGGGAGAGTATATCTGAGTACAGATAACGAGAAGACTTGGGAAAGCCTTGAGGATTCAGGCTATACGGTTGATATTTCCTCTTTTTTAAAAACGAAGGAATCCTATCTCTTTTTAAAAACCAGCAACAGCACTACTTCAACAAAAGTAACCTTGATGTCAGAACCTGATAAGGACATGACGATAACAGTAACCGGCGGTGGTATTACATATGCAACCAACTCAGGGGCTATGATTGAATATCAAAAAGGGAAAAACGGTCCATGGATTACCTTAGGTGCCAGCGGTACGATGAATACAAGGCCTATGGAGATTAAAGGAGCAACGATTAACTTTAGGACAAAAGCCATGCCTACGAGAAGAGCAGGTAAGATTGTCGCAATTAAAATTTCCAAAAAACCTACAGCACCCTCCGTTAAGTTTGATGGAGGCAAGTTAAGTATCACCGGTCTTAAGGCTGGGATGCAGTATAGAACACCTACCGGTGCGTGGCTTCCGGTAACAATGACCAGTTCGAATAATAGTGTCAGCGTGTATTTTTATAATGGTACATCCTCAGTAACAAATGCAACCTATGCAACACCGTTTGCAGCAACGACCCTTGAATTTCGTGTTCCGGCAACGGATAAGAAAGCAGCATCCTCCAGTAAAGTGATTGCAATACCGGCACAACCAAGCTTTTCTGGAACAGTCACACTTGTAAATTCAACGCTCAAGGTATTTGACAGTACCGGAAAATCTTATGAATATACAGTTTTGGAGCCGAATATGACACTGGATTTAAGTAAGGCCAGGTGGTCTTCTGTGTCTCCCAATAAGGACTTAATCCTAAAGAATGTCTCTGTTAATCAGGTGCTTTTTGTTCGTGTTAAGAGCTATACTGACAAAGCTACGAAGCAGATCATACCTGCATCCACAGTATATACTCAGACAATCACAGGGATAACCTTATCTTTAAAATAGAATATATATTAACTATACTTCATAAAGTGCCCTGGTATTATAGTGAACTTAACACTTCGCTATGTACCAGGGCATTATTTTAATGTACGACAAAAATTATTTTAATGTACGACAAAAATTATTAATTGACAAGATGAGCAGCAAGAGGTATTATAGAACTCAAAATACGAAATGAGTTCTGATAGTACCGACTTGAAAGGAAGGCAATTATGTTGATTGAAGTAAAGGATACATCAATAGCATTCAAGAAACAGCAAGTTTTAAAAAACGTCAATCTTGCTATCTGGGAGAATGAAATCTTCGGATTGATCGGTCCCTCCGGATCTGGCAAGACCACATTGATCCGGTTGATCATAGGTGCCATCAAGGCTGATCAAGGAGAGATTCGGGTTATGGATCATACGGTACCGGATCTTTGTGTTCTGGATCATATTGGCTACATGCCGCAAAATGATGCTTTGTATGACGATCTCTCAGGCTATGATAATCTGATGTTCTTTGGTGGTATGTATCATATGGGTAAATCCCGGCAGGAGAGAAGAGCTTTGGAAGTACTTCGTCTGGTAGAATTGGAGGCTGATCGTAAGAAACGTGTGATCAACTATTCCGGTGGAATGAAGAAGCGTTTATCGCTGGCGATTGCACTACTACATGATCCCAAGCTTTTGATTCTGGACGAACCGACAGTGGGTATTGACCCGCTACTTAGAAGAAAGATCTGGGAGGAGTTTGCCAGACAGAAGCAACAGGGGAAGACAATCATCGTGACAACACATGTTATGGATGAGGCAGTAAGGTGTGATCGCCTTGGGTTGATCTATCACGGATCGGTTTTTGCCTGCGATACTGTGGAGGCATTATTAGGTAAGACAGAGAGTAATTCACTGGAAGAGCTGTTCCTGCAGGAAGGAGGTACCAAGGCATGAAGACGATGAATATTATATCGCGTATTATTCGCCAGACGGTAAATGACAAAAGATCCTTAGGATTGATCCTTCTGGTGCCGATCTTTATCTTCACGCTGTTATACTTCCTCTTGGGTGACACTGATTATCAGGCAGATATTGCGGTAAATGGTTTATCAGACAAACTGGTTCAGGCGATTGAGGAACAAGAGGTTACAGTGACATCCGTGGACATAGAGGAAGCAAAATCCAAACTGGAAGAGAAGGAGATGGATGCACTCCTCTATATGGATGACACGGAGCTTGTCCTGCTTCTGGAAAGTAACGATGCGGTGAAAGCAGGTGTCATAAAAAAAGCTATAACCAATGCGATGAAGACTATGAGCCTGAAAGGGTCCATGCGGGTTGATCTGATGTACGGAGACAGTGATGCCAATATGTTTAACAGCCTGGGCTATGTACTCATGGGTGTCATATCCTTCTTCCTGATCTTTATTATTGCGGGAATATCATTTGTGAGGGAACGTACGAATCAGACGATGGAAAGGCTGATGGTAACACCGGTGAAGAGATGGCAGGTTATTCTCGGTTATACACTTGGATTTGGCATTTTTGCCATCCTCCAGAGCATGATCCTGCTGCTCTATCTGAAATGGGTATTGAACATGTCAATCGCAGGTTCTATTGTATCCGCCGGAGTAATTATGATTTTGATGTCCATGTCAGCTGTATGCATCGGAGCATTTTGCTCCATCTTTGCAAATAATGAATTTCAGATTATGCAATTCATACCCGTAGTTGTCATCCCTCAGATATTTTTCTCCGGGCTGATATCCCTAGATACTTTCCCTTATCGTCTGGGGGAGATTGCAAGAATTATGCCGGTCTATTATGCCTGTGATGCACTCTATGCGATTACGATCAAGGGAGATGGACTGTCGGATGTTGGAATGGATCTGCTGGTGCTATTTATCTTTATACTGATTTTCTTTGTTATAAATATCTTTGCACTGAAGAAGTATCGCAGGATTTAAGAGGAGGAGACTATGATTTCAGAAGAAAAAAGGAAGCGAATTCTAGATTTTGCATTCAGAAAATTTACCAGTAACGGTATTGCACAGATTACTATGGATGATATAGCCAAAGGAGTCGGCATGGGGAAGGGTACGCTGTATCAATATTTTCCTTCCAAGGAAAAATTGATTCTGCATACAATGGATTTTATCGCTCTTGGGATTGAGAAGAAGCTGGATAAAATTCTGGAGGATCAAAGCCTCACCTCGGTTGAGAAGCTGAGTCTTTTTCTAAAGACAATGGCAGAAAGACTTGCTTCTGTTAATCCGTCTATGCTGGATTATCTGGAGAGGAGTATGCCCGAAGCCTATGAGAAGATAGAGAGAATCCGTCAGCATCTCATAGAGGATAAGCTGGGGAGGTTGTTCGCGGACGGCAAGAGAAACGGATTATTTGATTCTGCAATGGATGAAGGGCTGGTGGTTCAAATGATGATTGGTTCTGTGAATCATATTCTTCATACCCATACCTATAATCACGATATGAGTTCGGATCAGCTGTTCCGATCCATCATATCCATCCTTCTGAAGGGCTGCCTGACGGAGGAAGGACGAAAACTGGCAATAGACAGTCTGTAGTGCATTGTAGAGTTGTAATATAAGTACTATCATAAACCCTATAAATTATCTATATATACACGTAAACAGTACCATGGGGCTGCCCGGAAACAATGAATTCAGCTTCGCTAAGGAGCATAGGATAATCACTGTTCCTTAACTAGCAATGAACGTTTCTTGGCGGCCCCATGAAATTGTTCTTGGCGCCTCATAGAATATAGGTGTAAATTATTTTTTGTCCGTCGTCTTCTTATTTACAAAATGAATGTTCTTCACACCGATCACAGCATCATCTCCCGGGAAGTGGCAGGTATGCCCGATATAATACTCTTCAAGATTAATACTCTCAAGATTATAGATATAGCGCTTTATATTATCGGTTTTGTTGTGATTTCGTTCCTCTACAAGGATATAGTAGGCTTTCGGATCTACGACATATTCCTCGGGACTGTCCGGGAAATATTCCGTGGCATTGATCAGCTCGTCCTTGCTATTCATTTCCTTGATCATAATCTGAGTGGCTTCATCAACCATTGCTATATTTACTTTGAAGGAGGTGTTTTCTTTCTTAACAAGGCGACTGCTACCGGAGGAGGTGGTTGTATTAGCAAAGGTCTGCGATAAAACCATGCCAGAGGAATTGCCGCTACTTGAATAGCCCATATTCTGCCCCAATATAGTATAGAGACTTCCGTCCCCCCTTTGATATACCGGATTCATATGAATAATTTTCATTGAATTCTTCTTAATGGCAAGCGTGCCCTCAAAACTGATATCTTTCCCATTATCCTTCTCATTATAGGCGCATTTCACATCATAGAACCCCGGGTCTGCAAAATTCGTAGGCTGTTTTTTTCCATTGGTGTCAATCACTTCCCCTTCGCCCATATAGTAACCCTGATATTCTCCGAACTTCACATGTCCGTCTCCTGTCATGATCCCTTCGATTTCCATGGAAGCAGGGTTCATATTTAGGACCTCTAATTTTCCCTGACTGTTGATTTTGAACTGTGCGTTCTTTTGCTGCTCATTATATAACTTTGCCGTATCCAGTCCGATGGTAACGAAGATACCACACATTCTTTCTGATTCGTGAGCGGTAAAATCATCTTCTTGTGCCAACTGGCAGCCGTAAAGAATACAGGTTGACAGCAATAATAAGAGGGATAGTACAAATCCCGATATAATTCTATTCTTCATCTTCATCCTCCTCAAGGTTCCCGTCACAGGATAGGATATCTCCGACATCACACTCCAGATAGTGACATATTTTATTCAGGGTTGAAAACCGAACGCCCTTTGCTTTTCCGCTTCGGAGTACGGACAGGTTGGCTTCTGTAATATCTACCAGCTTGCATAACTCTTTGGAAGTCATATGGCGTTCCCTTAATTTATCCTCCAGATGTATCTGTATCGCCATAGTATCACCTCTAAATAATCATTTCGTTATCTTCATGCAGCTCTTTGGTCTCCTTAAAAAATCCAGATAGGATCATGGCACCAAAGGCAATGATCAACGGAGACAGGGTGATATTTAAGCTAAAATCAGTATCTCTCAGCTGATTGGATAATAGGAACTGGAGCACATTCAAAGCCAGATTACTGAAGATGGTTACATAAACAGCATTTTTCCCGATGTTACTTAAGTGAGAGGCAGCCTGGTACTCTTCCGGCTCCATATGGTGAGCTATCATCTCTTTGATTAGCTCGACTCCTGCCACCAGGATACAGATGGCAAAGATCACAGGCAGACATTGGAGCAGATAGCTAAGGATTGCGACCACCTGATTGAGGAAGGCATCCCCCTGATCCGGCAGAATAGACTTAAAAAATAAACCGGGATCAGCTTTGGCAGAGTATTTATCCAGGATAGCAAAAAGTTCGTAGGTAGAGAAATAGCTGATCAGGAAAGTATACATCACCGAAAGCAGTTCAAGTATCAGCTGCAGCTTTTTACCGAGGTATTGCCGATGGTTCTCGGTATTACAAACGGCCAGTGTTCCCAACATACGAAGCATGAAGTAGGCTATACATAGCGAGTAAAAAATGATAACAAAAGCCATTTTGATGATCCCAAGGAAAGATAGATCAGCCGTTATCTGCTGAGGTGCCCACTCAAACATAAGCCCAGGATTTATAAAATGATAGAGCATGTAAAAGCTAAAGAGGCTGATGATTGGCAGCAGGAGATCAATCTTCTGAAGTCTGGTTCTCACCTTCTTTATAAGAAGATAGAAGATCGGAGTGAGACAAAGCATTCCATAGAGAAACAGAGCCAGCCAGTTCCCCACCGGAGAAGAAAGTGATAACCGACGCAAGCCAAGTCCAATCCAGTCAAAGGGTTGATATAATAAATCCATCGGACTCGTGAGTACGGCAACATAGTACATGAGATAAGCCAAACCGATGGATATGATACCTTCCAGTATCAGAAGTCTTCCCAGCTTTTTCATAGAAACTATCCTCCATAATTATTGTTTTACGATAATTATACGATTGAAATTATCGTTTGTCAATAATAATGTTAAATTATGCCAGAGAGTGCCAGAGACATGACTTAATTGAAAAGCGAGGTGCTAAAGACATAACTTAATTGAAGAGCGAGGTGCCAAAGACATGAAGATTCCAGATGCCTAGTGTCCAAGAAAACTCCCTGTGAAAGCTTGGATGCCAAAATGCGCAAGGAGTTATCATGTGACGTAGGAACAGGCTGTTCAGATACATTGGGAAAGATTTGAGCTTCATGTCAGGTGATGACTGCTTATTTAAAGTAAGGTAGAACTATATTGTTTTGTATTCTTTTATGCTATAATTACACCGGTAACATCGGAATGTAGCAGGAAGCTAGATTCTGGCTATAGATCATATAATTTGGAGGAACGAAGCTTGTATAAACATATTATTTGGGATTTTGATGGAACACTATTTGACACCTATCCGGTCATGAGTGTTGCCTTTCAGAAGACATTAGAGGGAGTAGGAATAGCAGAGCCGCTGGAGGAGATATTGCAGCACATGAAGCTGTCCATCTCTGATACGATAAAATATTATGAAAAGAAATATCAGATCGATCAAGAGTTCATAGAGAAGTATAAGAAGCTACGGAAGGAGATGGAGACGGATTTATGCAAGACCTATCCCGGAATTCAAGAGTTATGCAGTTATATCAGTACCTCCGGAAGGTATAATTATATATTTACCCATCGGGGAGTGACTACCGCAAAGCATCTGAAAGCCCATGGCTTAGATAAATATTTCACTGAGTGCATCACATCCCAGCAAGATTTTGAGAGAAAGCCGAGTCCGGATGCGATCTATTATCTTATTGACAAATATCATATGAATCCTAAGGAAGCGATTATGATCGGAGATCGGGAGCTGGATATCCTTTCAGGGAAAAATGCAGGGATAGCTGCCTGCTTCTTCGATGAAGTCGGGGGAAGGACCTGCGACGCGGCGGATTATACGATTCATGGATTTGAGGAAATGTATAAGATAATAGATAGAGCAGATTAATGAGCCAATTTCCATCTGCTGAATAATATAGAAGTAAAACATGTAAGAGGTTTGGAATGTGAGAAAGCTTAATCCGCAAAAGGTATTTGTGCAATATCGGGATACAATGAAACCATATGAGCCTGTGATGAATAGAAAATATACGATTACACATTCGGATATCTCAGCGGAACTATTTGTATTTGTAGCGACACGTTATGCAGAGGATCAAGTCACAGATATGCGTGATGAAGTAAGGATTTCCTGGGAGCAGCGTAAAGACGGGCTCGTTTTACTTGGTTCTGTGCTTGTGGACGGTAATGAAGTAATAGGAAATGCTTATATAAGAAACAAAATTTTTTATAACGAAATGCCTACTGCACTTCAAGCCTTACGCCAGGCTGACAGGTTCTTGTTTGACAATGACCCTAAGCTCGACTATACACCGGTAATGATTCACTTTATCTCAAGTAATCCGAGCTATGATAAAACATATGATTTTGGAATGATAGGGAAGTATGGTATAAGGTAAAGTTCCAAGCCATAGCTGATAAAGTACCTCCATACGGTTAATATATTTTAGTGTTATTTGAATAGTAATACTCTTGTGGCGATACTTATGAAATATCAAAATCCATATTTACTAGTTGATCCGGTTGCAATTACATTGTTAAAAAATGTAATTGCAACTTTTCGATTTTTTCGCATATTAGCTTTGATAACTTAGTAGGCTCGATAGATAATATTGTTTCCCCATACCCAATAAAGTAGCTTGCTATGAAGTCTTCCTCACCTTGATTGTAAAATCCTCGAATATAATTCTGCCCATTTTCTATGTCAAGCCGCATGGATGGATAATGTTCCTTCTGAAATATATCTATGCCTTTACCGGACACCAATACTTCAAACTCTGTTGCAGTAGAGGTTTTATACAGCATATCGGCAGAAACCTTAAAATAAGAAATTGACTTTGGTTGGTACAGTTTACTTTCCTTCACAGCTAACACCTTGTCACACCTAAACACTTGTATTTTCTCTGCATTGAAATCATAACCAACAGCGTACCATTGACCAAAGGTAGCAGAAACATCAAAAAATTGCAGAACATAATGCTTCGCTACATCCTTTTTAAGATACTGTATTTCGCAAACCTTTTCCTCTATGGCAAACTGTAAAATATCTTTTAAAAACTCGCAGTAGTTGCTCTTAGGAATAATATCTAAGCGAAGAACTTTTTCTGTTTTCTTAAGTAACTCAATTTTTTCAGAAGAAAAGCAGTTTTCAAATTTCTGCTTTAATTTTTCTATACTTAAATGGAATGGGGTAGATTCATATGCTCTTAGGGTAAGCATTGAAAAATACAAGGCAAACACCTCATCTGTGTTAAATACAATGGGAGAAAGAAGCCTGTTCTGAAGGACTCCATAATAACCATTTCTGCCAAGTTCCGAGTAAATAGGCATCCCGATTTCTTCTAGCGACTTTATATCTCTAAGCGCTGTGCTCTTAGAAATATTGTATTTCTCCATGATATCCTTCAAATGAAAGGAGTTTCTATTATTTAGATACAGCATCATATCATTGATACGTTCTGATTTAATTATATAAACACACCTCCTAAAATAGCATGTAATAAAAGGTATCATGATATGACACCTTTTTATAATATACTATAATTAAATCCAAATGAAAAGGAGAAGACAGGACTATGATAAAAATATTTTTAGCATCCTCTTTTAGCGATGTAGCAAATATATTTGCAGGCATCGATAGTGATTTAAAGGGTAAATCAGTAACTTTTATCCCGACAGCAAGTGTAGTGGAAAAGGTTACATTCTATGTTGACTCAGGTAGGAAAGCACTTGAAAAACTGGGGCTTATTGTAGATAATCTTGAAATATCTACCGCCACCAGCGAAGAAATAAATCACAAGTTAAGAAATAATGACTTTATCTATGTAACAGGAGGAAATACATTTTACTTGTTGCAAGAATTAAAGCGTACAGGGGCAGATAAAATAATTATAGATGAAGTAAATTCCGGTAAGCTTTACATTGGTGAATCTGCCGGAGCCATCATTGCGTCAGCTGATGTTGAATACGCTCAAAAAATGGACAGTGTGAAAAAAGCTCCCTTTTTGAAAGAGTATAGTGCTTTGGGGTTGGTAGATTTCTATACGGTACCTCATTATAATAGCGCACCATTCAAGAAAGTAGCGCAAAGCATAATAGATACATATGAAGCTACGTTAAATTTAAAACCGATTAGCAATAATGATGCGATTTGGGTTCAAGGTAACATAATGCAAATTCGTGGGAATGAATCTTGTTAAGCAGATGAATTACCTATTGCACGCGGGCTGGCGCCCTCCCAAACAGAGAAAAGACTCCCCTCGAGAGCAAGCTCTCGGTGAAGTCTTTCCTCTGTTTTTATATGGCTTGGAGCTTTACGCGATCATTCCCACTCGATTGTTGCCGGGGGCTTACCCGTGATGTCGTAGCAGATTCTATTTACGTGCTTTACTTCATTGACAATTCTACTTGAAATTCTTCCAAGTAACTCCCAAGGAAGCTCCGCAAATTCTGCGGTCATAAAGTCTGTGGTGGTTACTGCTCTTAAGGCAACCGTATAGTCATAGGTTCTTTCATCACCCATAACACCGACGCTTCGAAGATTGGTCAATACGGCGAAGTACTGTCCGATGGAACGGTCCAGGCCTGCTTTTGCGATCTCCTCGCGGTAAATATAATCGGCATCCTGAAGGATTTTGACCTTATCGGGGGAGATATCGCCGATGATGCGGATTGCAAGACCGGGTCCGGGGAAAGGCTGTCTGTATACTAATTTCTCAGGGATACCGAGCTCCAGTCCGGCTTTTCTTACCTCATCCTTGAAGAGGTTTCGCAGGGGCTCGATGATTTCCTTGAAATCTACATAATCCGGAAGACCGCCTACATTGTGGTGGCTCTTGATGACAGCGGATTTACCGAGACCACTTTCGATGACATCGGGGTAGATGGTTCCCTGTACCAGGAAATCTACAGTTCCGATCTTCTTTGCTTCTTCTTCGAAGACACGGATGAATTCTTCACCGATGATTTTTCTCTTCTCTTCCGGCTCGGACACTCCTGCCAGTTTATCATAAAAGCGCTGCTGTGCATTAACGCGGACGAAATTCACATCGAACTGGGTAGTGAAGATCTGTTCTACCTCGTCGCCCTCATTCTTACGAAGCAGGCCATGGTCTACAAAGATACAGGTCAGCTGTTTGCCGACCGCCTTACTGATCATAACGGCTGCAACAGAGGAGTCTACACCGCCGGATAATGCGCAAAGGACCTTTTTATCACCGATTTTCTCTTTTAAGGATTTGACCATCTCTTCGGTGAAGGAAGACATAATCCAATCACCGGAACAGCCACAGACCTCGTATAAGAAGTTATGAAGCATCTGAGTTCCTTCCGCTGTATGGACAACCTCCGGATGGAACTGTACACCGTATAATTTCTTCTGGGGATTTTCAATAGCAGCGATAGGACAGGAATCGGATTTAGCGATGACTTCAAAGCCTTCTGCCGGTTGCTCGACATAATCGGTATGACTCATTAAGCAGATTGTATTCGCGGATACTGACTGAAATAATTTGGAGGAGGTGGTTACATTTAACTCGGTTCTGCCATATTCACGTAATGGAGCTTTGGTTACCTTTCCACCCATTAGATGGGTCATCAGCTGGCAGCCATAGCAGATTCCGAGGATCGGGATTCCCAACGAGAAGATACTTGGATCGCAGGAGGGAGCTTCCGGATCATATACACTGTTCGGCCCGCCCGTAAAAATGATTCCCTTCGGTGCCAATTCCTTAATCCGCATGGGACTGGTCGTATGCGGCAGGACTTCGCAATATACATTACATTCTCTGACTCTTCGGGCTATTAATTGATTATACTGGCCACCAAAGTCAAGTACAATAACGATTTCTTTTTCCACGTTATAACCTCCTAGATATCCTATTGATCTGTTTGTCGCGACACAAATGCTTATTTTCATGCTAAAAGCCCGATGAATAAAGCTTAGAACATGCTTCTATAAAAAATGTAGCTTCATGATACAACATTTTTTATAAATATGCTAGTGCAAATATAACTTTTCTCCGATATATATAGCAAGCCGTGAGAATTATGTCAAATATTCAACATTATGCTCATGTGAAGGCAGAAATGGAAGAAATTACACCAATATGGCCGAAAGCACAGGAAATACACGAATATTAGGTAAAAAAGCCTATGTTCTGTGAGTGTTATTCTGTTTACATTTACACCATATCGTGGTATTATTTACATAAATTACAATATATGGTATTTGTATAACGATTTATAGGAGTATAGGGGGATCATACATGGGAGGAAGAGTAACACGGGAGATGTTCGATTGTGTTCCTGAGATTGATTTCGACTCAGGAAATCGATATTTTATAGGAAATCTTCAGAATTACGCGCAAGCTCTCTTATCCATATTAAAGAGTATAAAATCGAAGCTGCCCATCCTTCAGACTATGATAATGACGCAGGAATATGAGGGGCTTCGTTCCATCACACAGACACTTCAGAAGATGTTTGGTAATATTGGCGCAGGCGGGTTAGCTGAGGCTTCTTACCAGTTGGAGAAGTTGCTTTTGAATGATGAGCTCAGTACAAGCCCGGACTTATTGACAGATTATGTGCTCCAGCTGATTACCTTTGCAGAGCATCTGGAGTTACTTTTTAAGAATTTAAATTTCAAATACAGAGCAGACAAGGAAGAGGATACCTCCGGTTTCATGAATTATGATTTCACGAAGACCAAGGAAAGTATCAGACGATCCTCAGACTTGCTGGGTCGTAAAATTATATAATGTGAATATGCAGAATGATTTTTATATAGAATAGTATATGAATTGTTTTGTATACCCCCGCTAAGCCCTGTTTCGCTGACAAAAACAGGGCTGTTTTTATCATTTATACTGACACTTTTTGAAAGAATACTAATAAGAACCATAAAAATGGCACAATATATCATTGTGTTATTTTTTTGGTTCTTTTTCAGGAAGAACTTTAATAAAGGAGGAAGAAAGCATTGCTTATCTTATCAAAAGAAGCGTTCAATATAAATAATTTTATTCAGCTTATTGTTCTGATCCTGCTACTGATCTTTATCGGGTTCATTCTTTTGCTGCTTTATTACAGATTCAGTCATTTTGGTAAGAAAGTAGATTTTCATGAGACTGCGGGAAAAGAGGATGAGAAGCTCTGTCCCAAAGACTGGGAAAAGCAGATGCTCGGGCTGGCAGAGAGCCATGATCAGGTGAAATTGATTCGCTACAGCTTTGTCCTGGATGATTATAACCAGATTGCCTATAAGAAGTTGAATAAAATCAGAGATAGTATTTCTGAGATGTCAAGTGATATTCTTTCCCTCATCCCTGCAGCAAGATGGCTGTTTGATAACTTTCAGATGATGTACCGGGAGATTAAGAAGGTACGTACCTCAGGGACAAGTTATGCCGTCCTGCCCATACTTATGACGAAGCAATACCGAGGATTTCCAAGGGTATACATTGTTGCGAAGAAGATGGTTGCTCTCTGTAATGGACATATCAGTGAAGAGAATATTTCTGTCATGCTGAAGGCATATCAGAAGAAAATTGCTCTGACTGACAAGGAAATCTGGGTACTACCGGAGATGCTGGGCTTCTGCCTGCTGGAGGAGATTATCAAGATATCAGGTGAGATTCTGAGGCTCATCCAGATCAAGTCCGATGCGGATCGTTTTCTGAAAGAAAGATTGGAGGTCGGGCAAGAGGTAGCTGATATTTCCCGGTTATTGACGGATGTCAGTTCATATATCGGAACAAAAAATATCAGTGATAAGAAGAATTGCGTGTGCTTCTTGAAAGCTGACCAGGAAATATCCTCATTTCATTCACATGTTCTTTATCTCCTAAAGAATATGTCCTTTGATGTGGTATCGGTACAGCGTTATCTGGACTATCATTTCTCTGAGACGGGAAAGAAGCTTCATGCAAGCGATATCTATCAGGATGAAGGAAGGATTGAATCCTGTTTGGAGACACACATACGAGCGCTGATTGTCAGCCTGAGGGATATCAATGAGCTGGATGAGGAAAAGTTTTTTGAAGAATACTCTTACCTGGAAAGGGTTCTGGGAAAGGATCCCGAGGGAATCTATCAAAAGATGGACTCAGAAGCCAAAGGGATGTATCGTGGCGTGATAGTTAAGCTGTCCCTTCGATATAAGATTTATGAAGAAAAGATAGCCGATACCTGTTTAGCGCTTGCCGAAGAAGGCCGAACCGATCTTCACCGCCCGCATCATGTGGGCTCCTATCTGCTGGGAAAAGGTTATCCGATTCTGAAAGCAAGGCTTCTGAATCGATCAGAGCCAAGAATACTGAAACAAAAAAGAAATAGAAAAGGGTACCTGTATTTTTCCTCCCTGCTTCTGATCTTTCTCGCAGTATTCGTATTGCAATCCTATCCTTTAGGCATGCTTAGGAGTATAAGAAGTACCGGCTCTATAGTATTGATTTTTGTCATCACTATGCCGATGTTACTCGGAATAGCATTGGAGATCAATAACTTCATCTTTACAAGAAATATCATGGTGAAGAAGATACCCTCTCTGAACTATCTGGCAGAGATACCGGAGGAAGCAAGAACCTTTGTAGTCATGCCTGTCATTGTATCCTCCGTTGAGCAGGGACTCGAGTATTTAGACAGGCTCCAGAAGCATTATCTGGCGAACCGCCAGTCTAATCTGTATTTCGCCCTTCTGGTGGATTATGAGGATTCAAAGGAAGAGTTCCTACCCAAGGATGAAGACATTGAAGCTGCCTTGGTCCTTCGGATCAAGGAGTTGAATGAGCAATATCCTTTTGAACATCAAAGGTTTTCCCTCTTCATCAGAAGCCGTTTGTGGAACCCTTCCGAGAACTGCTATATGGGTTGGGAGAGGAAGAGAGGTAAGCTGGAGGAGTTTAATCATTTGTTATGCGGCGCTACCAGGGTGGAAACCAGCTATTCCTATCTGCTCTGTGATGAAAGCATTTTAAGAAGCTTTCGATATGTGATCACTCTGGATGCGGATACGAATCTGCTTCGGGACAATGCTGCCAAGCTGGTCGGACTCATCGATCATCCGTTGAATCGGCCGGTTCTGGACGGTGCGAATCAAAAGGTGTTGGAGGGCTATGTCATCATCCAGCCTTCTGTTCGCAATCATATCGTAGACAGGAAAGGGAGTCCCTTTGCAAAGATATTTGGAGGAGAATCAGGACTGGCACACTATGGTGCTGTGGTTTCGGATATCTATCAGGATATCTTTAACGAGGGTATTTATATCGGAAAGGGTATTTACGATGTGAAAGCCTTTCATAAGCTTCTTCACAAGAAGGTACCGGAGAATAGAATTCTGAGTCACGATCTTTTTGAAAGCTGTTATGCCCGCACAGCCTTTTCCAGTAATGCGAAGGTGATGGACAGCTTTCCCTCCAGTGTGATCGCTTTCGCAAAGAGGGAGCATCGGTGGATCAGAGGAGACTGGCAGCTGTTTCCCTGGCTGTTTTTCAAGAAGACAGCAGACGGAAAGACTCTGTGTGCACTTGCGAAATGGAAGGTATTCGACAATCTTAGGCGAAGTATGGTCCCCTTAAGCAAGACACTTTTCTTGCTGATGTGTTATTCCTTTTTCCCCATGGTCTGGTATCTTTGGATATTTCCGGTGTTTTTTAATGATATCTTCGGACTGATTGTTCTAAGCATCGCAACCTTGACGCAGAAGCTATTTCGACCGAAGCTGGCACTGGTCTATAAAGGCTTCCTAAAGGCTCTTAAAACCATGATTAAGAGAGCGTTATTAGAATTTATCATTACTCCCTATCGGGCCTATATCGCAACTGATGCAATGCTTAGAACCTTATATCGGCTGTATATCAGCAGGAAGAACCTGCTGCGTTGGAATACTGCCGAAGCAGTAGATTCCTCTATTATACACACGAAAAGAGGCTATTTCCTGACTATGATCAGCTCTTTGGCTCCGGCGATCCTGCTTTTCGTAATTATCATAATGATACCGGGCAGTGTAATCGGAAAGCTTCTGGCAGCAGGAGTCTGCCTGGTCTGGACCTTTGCTTACCGGATTGCTTATCATATCAGTCAGCCTAGCATGAGCAGAAGTGAACAGCCGCAGGATACTGAGCTTTTACTTGAGACAGCAAGAAGAACCTGGAGCTTCTTTCGGAGCTTTTCGACCAAGGAGAATCATTTCTTGTGTCCTGATAATTGCCAGATGTCTCAGGCGGAGAAAATCAGTGACAAGACGTCCCCTACTAATATCGGGCTACAGTTTCTTGCCATTCTTTCAGCATGGGATTTCGGCTTTGAGACAGCTAGTTCGACGGTACTGGCGGCTGAACAGCTTATGGATACGGTTCAGAAATTGATGAAATGGAAAGGACATTTATTTAACTGGTATCATATCGGTACACTTGAGGTACTGAGTCCCGCATATATTTCTACTGTGGATAGCGGCAATTTTCTTGGTCATCTGGTGACACTAAAGAATGGTCTTTCTAAGCTTCTGGATCAGCCGTTGTACTCTACTGCCTTTATCAGTGAGTTAAAATATCTTCTTCGGCAGAGCGATAATGAGCTTTGGCAGGAGAAGGATACTCGAAATATGCACGTATTAAAAGATGATTATCATACCATCGGTGATTTTATTGCAGATATCACTGAGATATGGGATGGTATGACAGAAGAACTGAGTCGGAGGGAATGCGCACGGTGCAGGTCTGCGGATGCGGATGGATGCGTGAGAACGAAGGAATTTCTGCATGCCGTCGATCAGATGGTAAATGAAGTCTGTACACTAAAGCTGAAGGAAGAAAGCTTGACGAATTGTCCCAGCCTGAAAAAGATCGCAGAGAAAGAAAAACACGGAGCCAATCTGCAAAACAGGGTCAGAAGATTATGCAATACGATTGATACGATACTGATCAATGCTGATTTTGGGGCATTGTTCAACCACCAGAGAATGTTATTCCATATAGGATACCATGTGGATACCAATCAGCTGGATGCCGGATGCTATGATCTGATGGCCTCGGAATCCGCACTGACAAGCCTACTTGCGATAGCTTCAGCACAGATTCCGCTCAAGCACTGGTATAAGCTGGGAAGGCCATTGACAATTGTCAAGGGAATCCCTTGTTTTGTATCCTGGAGCGGGACGATGTTCGAGTATCTAATGCCAAATCTGGTGTTCAAGGAATATGAAGACTCTGTCTTTGCCCAGACTTCGGAAGCGGCGGTATTTCAGCATATGCATTATGCGAAGGAGGTCGGGATACCCTGGGGGATTTCGGAGTCCCAGTATTACCGCTTTGACCTAAATTCGAATTATCAATACAAAGCCTTTGGGGTACCAAAGATCAGGTTACAACCGGTTCGAAAGAATTCTATGGTAACAGCACCTTATGCAACGATGCTGGCACTGGATGTCGCAGAACAGGGTTGTCTGGAGAATCTAAAGGAGCTACAGAAGCTAGGCGCCTTTGGTGAATTTGGTTTCTACGAAGCGATAGATTTCAACCTACCAAGCTCCATAGATATGACACCCTATTGTATCGTCAGATCTTATATGGCACATCATCAGGGAATGATTCTGGCTGCAATCAATAATTACCTGCATCAGGGAATCCTTCGGGAGCGCTTTCATGCTGAACCTATGATTAAAGCGGTGGAGGTACTTTTGGAGGAAAAGAGACAATCACATCTGATTTCCCTTGCAAAAAGGGGTTATACGATTAAGATCGGAAAACCACTCTTTCAGGAGGACGGCTACAGCAGCCGCTATATCAGTGGTGTAGCGCCTACTGTTCCTGCGGTAAACTATCTTTCAAACGGACACTATTCCCTGATGATCACCTCGGACGGAGACGGTTTCAGTAAATATGAGGATAGGATGCTCTACCGGTTTAGAACGGATGTCTATGCCAATACCGGAAGCTATATCTATATCAAGGATAAGAGTAAAGGAAGGCTATGGAGCTCTGCATATCACCCTACCCTGACGGAGCCTGAGGAATACCAGACAATCTTTACCCCATATCAGGCTGAGTTTAAACGTAGGGACGGGGATATTTCTACTCATACCCTTGTCAGCCTGGATGCAGATCTTGATATCGAGATCAGGAAGCTGCTTCTAACCAATCACAGTAAGGAGGAGAAACGCCTTGAGATAACCAGCTATCTTGAGATGGTGGACGACACCCACATGGCGGAGTTAAGTCATCCCGCATTTAATAAACTCTTTCTTGAAAGTGAATTTTTGGATGAGGAAGCGATATTTCTGACGAGAAGGCGGGGAAAAAATACAGGTGAGAAGCCATACCTGCTGCATATGCTCCGCACAAATAAAAAGCTGTGCAGAAAATTGGAATATGAGAATGACAGAAAGAAGTTTATCGGAAGAAATAATACCCTTGTTAACCCGGATTCTGTGGTCAACAGCATCCCTTTCTCTAACCGTTCCGGCTTCTGCAATGATCCGATTATGAGTCTTCGGGCGGAATTCTGCCTGGATGCAGGAGAGACGGTAACACTTGCTTATATTACGGGGGTATGCGCTTCCAAGGAGGAAGCAAAGCTGATCGGTGAGGAGCTCGGTGTATCCTACCGCATGGAAGATATTTTGGAGAAATTCCGATTACAGAAGGATATCGAGTTAAAGTATCTGGAGATCAATAAGACTCAGCTGAATGCGTTTCAGGAGCTGATCAGCCCGATTTTTTACCCCTCCAATCTGTATCGGGGACCGGGGGAATACATCCTTCGTAATGATAAAAATCAAAGTAGTCTATGGAGATTCGGCATATCGGGGGATCAGCCCATATTACTTTTGCAGGTTTCGGATATCAGTGAGGAAAGGATGATTCGGGATGTATTAAAGGCATACGAGTATCTTAGAATTAATCGAATTCCGGTGGATCTGGTCATCCTGACGGATGCAGCCCATGGTTACCTTCAGGAAGTAGATTATCTGATCAATGAGCTTACCAGTTCTCTGCGGATTTATGACAGTGATGGAGAAAAACCCAGCTTTTTTATGCTCCATACCTATGATCTGGCCCAGTCTGAGCTTGATCTTCTGCATACTGTAGCCAGGGTGGTATTCTCCTATGAGACCGGAATATATTTTAAAAATGCGAAGGATAATCTGTTTGAGACGCTGGATGAATATGAGGCTTAAGGAGGAAAATCCTCTTATTCTGTATGTCAATAAATGTATAGATCAAAGGAGGAAAAACCGCCTATTCTATCTGCTAATAAATGAATAGATCAAAGGAGGAAAAACCTCCTATTCTACCTGTCTATAAATGTATATTTCAAAGGAGGAAAAACCTCCTATTCTACCTGTCTATAAATGTATATTTCAGAGGAGGAAAATCCTCCTGTTCTACCTGTCAATAAATGTATATCTATTAAAGGAGGATTTGGAAGTGGAACTTGCGACTATGCCGGTAAATACTTCTCCTAAGGAGACTGCTCCGAAAGAGCAGAGCAAGGAATTTTTTAACGGTTTCGGAGGTTTTACAGAGGATGGACGAGAGTATGAGATCCTTCTGGAGGGGAACAATCGACCTCCTGCACCATGGATCAATGTAATCGCGAATAAAAGCTTTGGATTTCAGATATCAGAGGCAGGGGCCGGTTTTACCTGGAGCACGAACAGCAGGGAAAATAAACTGACCTCCTGGTCCAATGATCCTGTGACAGACAAGGCCTCCGAGGCAATCTATATCCTGGATGAGGTCTCAGGAGAAGTGATGACCCCTGTCTCACTTGGGAGAATGGATCGGGGAACCTATGTCGTCAGACATGGCTTCGGCTATTCCCGCTTTCTACATGAGGAGGAGGGCTTAAGTCAGGAAATGACTGTATTTACACCACTACAGGATCCTTTGAAGCTCTGGATGGTTAAGCTGACGAATCATTCTGACCAGCTTCGGTATCTGAGACTCACCTGTTATGTAGAATGGGTATTGGGGACGCAGAGAGAGCATACCAACCCTTATATAAGAACCTCCTTTGATGGGGCACAGCAGTGTCTTTGCGCCAATAATATCTATACGATGAGTTTTGAAAAAAGCACTGCTTTTCTCTTCTCAAATGAAGCAATCATCGGATATACCGGAGATCGGAATGAATTTCTGGGACAGAGGGGTAGCATCACCGAGCCTTGGGGAGCACAGATGCGGCTTTCTGAGAATGTCGGAGTCTGTCTTGACCCTTGCGGAGCTGTTCAGATCTCTGTGGCGATACCGACCGGAGAGAGCAGGACAATCCTATTTGGTCTCGGAGCATGTGCTGACGGAGCAGAGCGTTTTAAGCTTCGGAGCAAATATTCTGATGTAGCTATGGCTGAACGGGAGCTCGAAGAGGTAAAGGCTTACTGGAACAGGATGCTGGGCTCAGTGCAGGTTAAGACAAAGGATAAGGCAGTGGACTATCTGGTGAATGGCTGGTTACTTTATCAGACCGTATCCTGCCGTATCAATGCCAGAGCAGCCTTCTATCAATGCGGCGGAGCTTATGGATATCGGGATCAGCTTCAGGATACTCTGGCGCTTGTACTCACGGAACCGCAAGCGCTTCGGAAACAGATACTGATCGCTTGCAGCAGGCAGTTTGAGGAAGGTGATGTGCAGCATTGGTGGCATCCGCCCATGGGAATAGGAGTCAGGACGAGAATCTCTGACGATCTCCTCTGGCTGCCCTATTGTGTAGCAGCTTATATCCGAAGTACAGGAGACAGGAGCATATTAGGGGAAACAGTCCCCTATATCAAGGGCCCAATTCTTGAGGATGGGCAGCATGATCTGATGTTTATCCCGGAAGTTTCCGAGCTTTATGAAAATGTATTTACGCACTGCAGGAAGGCGATAGACAGAACAATTTTAGGGGTTCATGGCCTTCCCCTGATGGGAGGCGGAGACTGGAATGACGGTATGGATAAGGTGGGCATTGGAGGAAAGGGCGAAAGTGTCTGGCTTGCATGGTTTTTCTATACCTTGCTTGGCGACTTTATTCCTCTGTGCAGGGAAATGCGTGAGCACACCTATGCTGATGAGCTGCAGAAGAAGCGGGATGCTCTGATTGTCAGTATCGAAGAACATGCCTGGGATGGTGAATGGTATCTGAGGGCATTTTATGATGATGGTGCGAAGCTTGGTACAAAAGACAGCGACGAATGCAGAATTGATTCGATCAGCCAATCCTGGAGTGTAATCTCAGGAGGAGCCGACCAGACAAGGGCAAAGACTGCCATGCAGTCGGCATGGCGCTACCTTGTCAGAGAAGAGGAAGCACTTTCATTGCTTCTTTATCCACCCTTTGATAAGACGGAGAAGAATCCCGGCTATATCAAAAATTATATCCCGGGGATTCGTGAAAACGGCGGACAATATACCCATGCTGCAGTCTGGCTTGCCATAGCGACAGCCATGCTGAAGGACTGCAACATGGCACATACGCTCTTTTCCATACTCAATCCCATCCATATTACGCATAATAAAAAGGATGCGTTTCGTTATGAGAAGGAACCTTATGTCATGATCGCCGATATATCCCTCAGTCCTCCCTACACAGGAAGAGGCGGCTGGAGTTGGTACACCGGCTCAGCCGGTTGGATGTATCAAGGCCTATTGTTCTGGTTTTTGGGATTTCGCAAAGAAAAAGATGAGCTGCTTCTCGACCCGGCAACACCGGCAAGCTTCGGTGATTATATCATCAACTATCGTTACGGCACCGCCGAGTACGAAATCCGGGTAGAAAGCCGCAGTAAGGGAAAGCTCACTACAGAAGCTATATCAGTCGATGGAGTTAATCATCCGGGCAACCGGATAAAGCTGATCGACGATGGGAAGAAACACATCGTGATCGTGTAAAACGTATGGTAAATAGCATGAGTTGAGGTGCTTATAGGCAAAAATCAAGTTGATTCAAGATGTAATAAGTGGTTTTCAAAGCCCCTTGCGTTCTTTCACTAATATCTTGGTCTAGGACTAGGGGCAATCGGGCTATCAGGGTAACTGAATTAATTTATGTGTCGAGATCTATTATTTTTTTGTTCGAGAGGCTACCGTACGAAATTGTGTGGCGCCTCATTCGATTAAAGTGTTTATCACAACAATAACTAAAAGGAATAGTTTGTGAAGGATTACTCCATAAGGAGACCGTTTGCCGCCATCGGTACTTAGGTTGTGGCAGTGCATTTCTGCCAAAACCTTATGTACCGCTATGAGCGGCAACCGAGTGAGAACGTGTCTCCGTTGGGGTAATTCTTCGCACGCTATTATCATAACTTGTAGTGTGATAAACACCACAAGCATAAAAAAGGGCGCCGCACAATTTCGCACGGCAGCCCATTGAACTAGAATTTATTTAGGTGTTACAGGGTGGCCTTCTGTCCTTTGTCCCCACGCTTACGCATACGGACCTTCTTGGCACTTAAGGCTTTGTCACCACACTGGAAGGTATCCGTGTTCTGATTTAAAGCGGTAGCGAAGGCTAATGCATCATTTTTCTCAAGCGTAATTGCTTTTACACCACGGCTGGTCTTCTTCAGCTCACTTACCTCAGAGAGAGGGAAGCCGAGGGATAAGCCCTTCTCTGTCAGGAGGATTACCTTTAAATTGCCTGCAAGGACTTCATGTGCCGATAGCAGATTGATCGCTACAATTTCATCCTTGTCCTCCAGCTTGGTGGAGACGATCTGGGAACGATTTGTCTCAAATTCTACACCGGATACCTGTTTGATAAAGCCTGCCTTCGTGGTAAAGAGTAACTGAGATTCATACAGCTGTTCGAAGGAGGTATAAAGGACAGCATTTTCCTTGCCCAACTTACACAGATTATGGATCAGAATACCCTTATCCTTGAATTTGCATCGAGGAATCGCTTCTGCTTTGACCTGATACATATTCCCTTCTGCGGTGAAAACACACAATCGGTCATTGTTCTTCATCAGGATCACATAGACGAATTCCTTTAGGTTATCCTCGGAGGCTCTGGAATAGCTGACCGCATCGATGGATTTGGTATAACCGAAACGGTCGATCAGGATATAAATATCCTCAATCTTAACCTCCTCCACATAATCGGAAATCGTTGCATTGGCAAGTACGGTTCTTCTGTCTTTGTGGAAGACTTTTTTATACTCCCTGAGACGTCCCTTGATTACCTTGTAAAGCTCCTTTGTATCTCCTAGGATCTTCTGATATTCCTTGATAGAGTTTTTCAGAGAGTCGTTCTCCTCATGAAGCTTTAAGATTTCAAGACCGATCAATTTGCTTAACTGCATCGCGAGGATAGCATCTGCCTGACGTTCTGTGAAATCCAGCTTGGAGGCATCTTTTTTGGATTGCTCTGATTTGAAACGGATCTCCTCTGTGTTACCCTCCATGAGACAAGCCTTTGCCTGCTTTACGGAGGAGCTGCCTCGCAGGATCTCTATAATCAGGTCTATGACATCGGTTGCTTTGATAAGACCGCCGACAATCTCCAGACGTTTGAGGGCTTTATCCAGCAGGTACTCGTATTCCTTGGTATAAAGCTCTACCTGGAAATTCACGAATTCACTCAGAATGTTCTTTAGGTTAAAGACGATTGGCTGCTGGTCCTTAACAGCCAGAAGATTAGCGGTATAGGTATCCTCCATGCAGGTCTTCTTATAAAGACCGTTCAGCAGATTATCCAGATCGCGATCCTTCTTAACCTCGATTACGATGCGGATCCCTTCCTTGGAGGATTCATCACGCACATCATAAATCTCATCGAATACCTTATCCTTAATCAAAGCAGCGAGGTTCTCGACCAGCTTTGTCTTGTTACCGGCGATGGTGTAAGGTATTTCTGTAATCACAATATTCTTACGGCCTGAATCGCCGTTTTCTATCTCGACCTTGGAGCGAATTCTGATTTTACCTTCTCCGGTTTCGTACAGTGCCGGAAGATCATCCTGGTTGGTGATAATGCCTCCTGTCGGGAAGTCGGGAGCGGGGATGTAATCCATCAGCTTCCTGACCGTGATATTCGGATTATCCATATAGGCGATGACGCCGTCAATCACCTCATCCGGATTGTGGGGAGGGATATTGGTTGCCATACCTACCGCGATACCGGTAGTTCCGTTGATCAGAAGGTTTGGTATCATTGCAGGGAGTACGACAGGTTCCTTCTCGCTGTCATCGAAGTTTGGAACAAAGTCTATCAGTCCTTTCTCCAAATGATCTAAGAGAGCCATGGAGCCGGGGGAGAGTCTTGCCTCGGTATAACGCATTGCGGCAGCACTATCACCATCGATGGAGCCGAAGTTACCATGTCCATCAACCAAAGGGACCATCAGGGAGAAATCCTCCGTCATGCGTACCAGTGCTTCGTAGATGGAGCTGTCTCCGTGAGGATGATATTTACCCATGGTATCACCGACGATACGGGCACTTTTTCTATGTGGTTTATTGGGATCCAGTCCCAATTCAATCATGGAATACAGAATTCTTCTTTGTACCGGCTTCAAACCGTCGCGGATATCAGGTAAAGCACGGGCGATAATAACACTCATGGCATAGTCCCGATAACTGGTTTTCATTTCCTCGGAAAAGTCCATCTGAATGATCTGATCAGTATTTTTCTTCATTGTAACCTCCGTAAATCTTGACATATTTTATGTCAGAAGTTCGTACCGAGGATGTCGCAGATACGAACTTTAAGATAATTCTGGTTCTTTCAGATTTATTTTAGATATCTACCTTCGCATATCTTGCTTCTTCCATAATAAAGCTTCTTCGCGGAGGAACATTGCTGCTCATCAGCATGGTTGTGATTTCATCTGCTTCGACGGTATCACTGATAGAGATCTGAGCCAGAATGCGGGTTTCGGGATCTAGCGTGGTTTCCCAAAGCTGATGGGCATCCATCTCTCCAAGACCTTTATAGCGTTGGAGACTCAGGATTTTATTGCCGTCCTTCTTCCTGAACTTCTCGAGCTCGAAATCATTGAACAGATATTCGGACTGCTTTGCTTTCTTACCTTTACCGGAGGTCTCGTAATCAACCTTATAAAGAGGGGGTAGCCCACGGTATACCTTTCCTTCCAGAATTAATTCCGGCATAAACCGGTAGAAGAAGGTCAAAAGCAGGGTGCTGATATGAGCACCATCGACATCGGCATCGGTTAATATGATGATTTTGTCATAGCGGAGCTTTGAGATATCGAATTCGTCACCGATACCACAGCCAAAGGTTGCAATCATCTGCTTGATCTCATTGTTGACAAGTATTTTCTCTAAAGTTGCTTTCTCTACATTCAGAATCTTACCGCGTAAGGGAAGCACTGCCTGAGTTCTTCTGTTTCTGGCGGTTTTTACGGTACCGCCCGCAGAATCACCCTCTACAATATATAATTCACATTCCTCCGGCTTCTTGGAGGAGCAGGAAGCCAGCTTACTTCTGGTGTCCACATCACTTAACTGCTTCATGACGGCAACCCGGGCCTTATCGCTGGCACGTCTTGCGTTGAAGGACTTCATGGAATTATCCAGGATGGTCTTTAACACCTCTACGTGTTTGTCAAACCAACGGGTTGACTCTGAGGTGAATACATCCTCTACGGCAGTCTTTGCATCGGTATTGCCAAGCTTGGTCTTGGTTTGACCTTCAAACTGCGGATCGGGATGCTTGATGGAGATGATGGCCATCAATCCGTTTCGGATGTCCTTACCATCGAAATTCTCATCCTTTTCCTTTAGGATATTCAGTTCTCTTGCGTATTGGTTCATAACCCTGGTCAGACCGGATTTAAAGCCGGTGACCAGAGTACCGCCGTCTACAACATTGATACGATTACAGTAGGCATTAATCTGCTCGGTGTAGCTGTCGGTATATTGAAAAGCGATTTCCACTTCGATATCACCGCTTTTTCCCTCCAGATAGATCGGTTCCTCATGGAGTGGTGCCATCTCACGGGTCAGATAGGAGACAAAGCTCTTGATACCGAACTCCTCCTGATAATTCTTCTCGATTCCCGTAATCTGATCGGTGAAATGAATTAACAGATTTTTATTTAAAAATGCGATTTCCTTCAGCTTTTTAGTGATAATATCAGCTTTGAATTCTACAGTTTCAAAGATGGAATCATCGGGATAGAAGATTACCTTTGTTCCGGTATCGGATTTATTACATTTACCGACCACAGGAAGAAGTCCATCCTCCAGCTTGACGATCGGATGACCGCCGTCAATATATTCGTCACGATATACCTTGCCGTCTCTTTTTACCTCGACAATCATACGCTTACTGAGCGCATTCACTACGGAGGCGCCGACACCGTGCAGACCACCGGATACCTTGTATGCGGAGTTGCCGAATTTGCCGCCGGCATGAAGAATCGTATAGACCACGCGAACCGAAGGGATTTTCTTGGTCGGATGAATATCGACCGGAACTCCTCGCCCGTTGTCACAAATTTCTATGCCGCCGTCCTTTAGTAATGTGATATCGATCCTTGTACAAAACCCTGCCAGATGCTCGTCGATACCGTTATCGATGATCTCCCAAATCAGATGATGAAGACCCCTCGGACCCGTACTTCCGATATACATACCGGGACGCTTCCGAACTGCTTCCAAGCCCTCTAATACGACGATCTGGCTGCCGCTATATTGTTCCATGGTGTAAACCCCTTCTGTAAATGTTTTATCCTGTGACTAAAGTAAAAAGGTTCAGTATATAGCCCCATATACAATATGCTGATAGGTATACTGCCTTGCTATAGCTATATATTGTGGTAATACTTTAATCATCCTGGTAATTATATCACATAAATTGAAAGATTTCCAGAAGTATTGCAATCATACGTTCGTACCATAAAAATGGCCATATTTATGGACAAATTTGTGATTTGCAGAAAAATGAAAAAAGTGATTGAAAAAACCGTAGAATGATGTATAATAGGAACAATTATTGAAGATGAAATTATAACCCCCTCGACGCTGAGCGACAGGGGGAATTCTTTCGGCTCTGGGGAATTGAAAGAATGATGTAAAATTATGACAGATAAAATCGAATAGTATATTTATGCAATTCGTATTATATTTATAGCCGGCTTACTTTAAAATCCGGTATGAAAGGCGACGAAGTACTATGGGCCTATTTTTATATGAGACGCATCTGCATACCACAGCAGCCAGTGCCTGTGCCCTATTTTCAGGCGAACAACATGTCAGATACTACAAGGCGGCGGGTTATGCCGGAATTATCGTAACGGATCATTTTTTCAACGGTAATTGCTGTGTACCGCGAAATCTTCCCTGGGAAGAACGTGTGGACTTATTCTGCAAGGGTTATGAAGAGGCCAAAGAGGCAGGAGACAGAATTGGCCTGTCAGTATTCTTTGGTTGGGAGGCAAATTTTAATACAACGGAATTCCTGATTTTCGGTCTGGATAAAGAATGGCTGAAGAACCATCCTGAGATTCTTGACTGGTCCATCAAGGAACAGTATGAGCATATCCATGCGGATGGAGGTTATGTCGTACACGCTCATCCCTTCCGAATAAGGGCCTATATCCCGGAGGTACGCCTGTTTCCTGAATATGTGGATGCGGTGGAGGCAATCAATATAGGCAATCGCAGTGAGGTTTTTGACCGTGAGGCTTATCTCTATGCCAAAAAGCATAAGCTGAGAATGACGGCTGGTACCGATGCCCACGGTATGGAGAATCTCCACAGCGGTGTGGCACTACGAAGACCGGCCGAGAACATTCAGGATTTTATCAATATCATAAAATCAGGCAAGTACGAACTGGTAAAGCCACGAACAGATTGAATAGACGGAGCGATCTGTCTTTCATAATAAAACTACATGCTACATCGATGATGCTGCATAAAGAATGAGGTGTGAGTGCCTCTGCAGGAACACCGTAGTTCTTCTCGTGTTATAATTTACACGAAACATTACAATATGATATAGGAGGTTTCTTAATGAAAAAACCGTTTGTGACATTGGAACAGCTGCAGGAAATTACTAAGAAATACCCGACTCCCTTCCATATTTATGATGAAAAGGGGATTCGCGAAAATGCGAGAAGGTTATATCAAGCATTCTCCTGGAATAAGGGCTTTAAGGAATATTTTGCAGTAAAAGCAACACCAAACCCCTATATTCTCAATATACTAAAAGAAGAAGGTTGCGGTGTCGACTGCTCCTCGATGACAGAATTGATGATGTCGGAAGCCTTGGGCTGTTCGGGAAGCGATATTATGTTTTCCTCCAATGCTACTCCTCCGGAGGAATTTATCAAAGCAACCGAATTGAAAGCCATCATTAACCTGGACGATTATACCCATATTGATTTTCTTGAAAAGGTGGCAGGTATTCCTGAGACGATCTGTTGTCGCTATAATCCCGGCGGTGTCTTCAAGACAGCCAACGGAATCATGGACAATCCGGGAGATGCCAAATACGGCTTTACGAAGGAACAGTTGATTGACGGTTTTAAGAGGCTGAAAGAGAAGGGAGCGAAAACCTTCGGAATTCATTCCTTCCTGGCAAGTAATACTGCAACAAACGAATATTATCCGACGTTAGCAAAGATTTTATTCGAGCTGGCAGTCGAGCTTAGAGATCAGACCGGTGCGGATATTAAATTCATCAATCTGTCCGGCGGCGTGGGTATCCCCTATAAGCCTCATTCCAAGGCAAACGATATCATGGAAATCGGCGAAGGAGTAAGGAAAGCCTTTGAGGAAGTCCTGGTACCTGCCGGTATGGGAGATATCGCTATCTTTACGGAGCTGGGACGTTATATGCTGGCACCTTACGGACACCTGGTGGCGAAAGCGATTCATGAAAAGCACATTTACAAGGAATACATCGGACTGGATGCTTGCGCAGTCAATCTGATGAGACCGGCAATGTATGGTGCATACCATCATATCACAGTCATGGGCAAGGAAAATGAGCCCTGTGACCACAAATATGATATCACCGGCTCTCTCTGCGAGAATAATGACAAATTTGCAATTGACCGTATGCTGCCGAAGATTGACATCGGAGATTATATCGTGATCCATGATACCGGAGCACACGGATTTGCCATGGGCTATAACTATAACGGAAAGCTGAAATCAGCCGAGCTACTTCTGAAGGAAGACGGAACGGTACAGATGATCAGGCGTGCAGAGACTCCAAAGGATTATTTTGCTACGTTTGACTTCGATAATATCTTAAAGGGTATTGAATTATAAATAATATGCCGATAAATAAAATCAAGATACAAAAATGCTAAAATAAGGTAGTTTGTATTATTCATAAAACGAAAGAATATTTTAGTTGTATTGAAGATAAGATATAATGTAACTTTTAAGCCGGCAGACTTTTTACTGCGAGATAATGTAATGTTGACAAGAAACAATTGATACGATATAATACTTTGAATGTATTGTATATTGTATAAAAAGCAATATGGAGGAAGGGTGTTTTATGGTAGAAAAGAAGAACATATTGACTTATGCGGGATTACGACAATTGGAAGAAGAGCTTCACGATTTGAAGGTTAACCAGAGAAAAAATGTTGCCCAGAAGATAAAGGAAGCAAGAGAGCAAGGGGATCTTTCCGAGAACGCAGAGTACGATGCAGCGAAGGATGAACAGAGAGATATCGAAGCGAGAATTGAAGAGATTGATAAGATCCTGAAGAATGCAGAAGTTGTTGTAGAAGACGAAGTAGATGTTAATGTTATCAATATTGGCTGCAAGGTCAAGATTTTAGATATCGAATTTAACGAGGAACTTGAATATAAGCTGGTTGGATCTACAGAGGCTAACAGCTTAAGAGGTAAGATTTCCAATGAATCACCTCTCGGTCAAGCCCTGATCGGAGCAAAGGTTGGGGATGTTGTGAGCGTGGATGCCCATGCAGGCACGATGCAGTATAAGATATTGGGAATTCAAAGATCAAACTAATATTTAGATGAAGTAAGCGAGCTTTACCAAGGATTAGACTTGAAGAGAGGCAGTTTACTGCGATAAGAGGTGAAATTCATGGCTGAGGAAAGAATTCAAACAGAGCAGGATATCAATGAATTACTGAAGGTGAAGAGAACGAAGCTTGCAGAACTTCAGGAGAATGGGAAGGACCCCTTCCAGATCATGAAGTATGAGGTGACCAATCACTCCAGTGATATCATACAGGATTTTGAGAGCTTTGAAGGAAAAAGCGTTTCGATTGCCGGACGTGTGATGTCAAAGCGTATTATGGGAAAGGCCTCCTTTTGTAATATCAGAGACTTAGGCGGTGATATCCAGGCCTATGTCAAGAGAGACGAAGTCGGCGAAGAGCCCTATGCAGAGTTTAAGAAGTATGACATTGGAGATATTGTCGGTATCGAGGGAGAGGTATTTAAGACCCATACCGGTGAAGTATCTGTCAAAGCAACAAAGGTTGTTCTGTTAACTAAGAGCCTCCAGATCCTGCCGGAGAAATTCCATGGCCTGAAGGATACCGATACCAGATACAGACAAAGATACATTGATTTAATTGTGAATCCCGAGGTGCGTGATACCTTCGTTAAGCGTTCCAAGATCATCAGAGAGATACGCAATTATCTTGATAATAAAGAATTCATCGAGGTGGAGACACCGGTGCTTGTGCCGAATGCCGGCGGTGCTGCGGCGAAACCTTTCAATACACATCATAATGCCTTGGATCAGGATATTCATCTTAGAATATCTCTGGAGCTGTACTTAAAGCGTCTGATCGTGGGCGGATTGGAGCGTGTATACGAAATCGGACGTGTATTCCGTAATGAGGGATTATCCGTCAGACATAATCCGGAATTCACCTTACTGGAGTTATATCAGGCTTATACTGACTACTACGGCATGATGGATCTCGTAGAAGAGCTGTTCCGTACCGTTGCTCAGAAGGTGCTTGGTACCACCACCATCAGCTATGACGGTGTGGAGATCGATTTATCTAAGCCCTTTGATCGACTTACTATGGTAGAAGCAATTAAGAAGTATGCGAATATAGACTTTAGTCAGGTTCCTGATGAGGCTGCTGCAAAAGCACTTGCGAAGGAGCATCATATCGACTTCGAGGCTAGACATAAGAGAGGCGATATCATCAACCTGTTCTTTGAGGAATTTGTAGAAGAGCATTTGGTACAGCCGACCTTTATCATGGATCATCCGGTAGAGATTTCACCGCTTGCTTCCAGAAAGCCGAACGACCCTGATTATACAGAGCGTTTTGAGCTCTTTATCACCCGCAGAGAGATGGCAAATGCATTCTCCGAGCTGAATGATCCTTTGGATCAGAGAGGCCGCTTTGAAGCGCAGGAAGCTCTTCGTGCAGCCGGTGATGAAGAAGCAAATCAGCTAGATGAGGATTTCTTAACCGCACTGGAATACGGTATGCCTCCGACAGGTGGCATCGGAATTGGTGTTGATAGATTGGTTATGCTGTTGACGGATTCCATGGCGATCAGGGATGTGTTGTTGTTCCCGACGATGAAGAGCTTGGAGAAATAAACCCTGTATTTATGCGGGTTTGAGAAAACAAAGGTCAAGATTTACGACCAACTTACGACCAAATAATAAAGTATATTTGAAAGAATCTCTTGGAAACGGGGGATTCTTTTTATGCTTCGAAATATACTTTAGCTTTCTTATAAGATTATGCGATGGCAGTAGTTCTCTCTGTAGGGCATGCCCCTGTTTGAAAGCTTAGCCGGTACTCAGTGTATGAACAGGTGGGATGAAGGAAGTTGGGACATGATCCCTTTAGACACGGAAGGTTCACCATCATAGCTATTCAGAGGATTTGTAGCCTTTATAAAGAGAAACAAGAGGATGTTTTATAAATTATACCTATTTTTAGCTATTCAGTACAGGATACAATGACTGTCATACACTTTTAGCTCTGTTTATTGAGGTTACTATTTAAAGAAAAGCCTCAAAAATCAATACTTTTAGGCTTGACATTATAGAAGAATTCAATATGGATAAGTCAGAAATACTGAAATCATTAGCAGAAATGATAGATAAAAAAGAGGACAGTAACTATGTGATTGAGGAACAGCAGATTGATAAAACACCTATCTGACTCTCATTGCGAAAGAGGAAGACGAGTTCATTCCTACGGATCTTGATTTTCAGGCACTTGTTGGTATTCTTCAATATCACAATACAAAAATTTGAATTATGTAGCAAAAAAGCTAAATGATAATAGGAGAAAATTTTTAGCGGATGCGAGAGATCTTTACAAGAGATTGGTTGGTGCCACCAAGATAAATCTGGCTTTTATTGAATTGATGGTGGTTGATTGGGCAGATAAATTATTAGGGAAATAATGGGATACAGGAAAATGCGATCATATCAATCACTGGTGTGGCTTTTTTTTGCTTTTTCGAATTTATAGAAAAGCTACATTTTATCGGTAGAAACTACATTTCGTGCGGTAGAAACTACGTTTCGTGCGGCAAATGGTTTATTTAGATAGAATATGTTACTCTTATATCAAGGGCACCTGGCTTGAGATATATTGCAAAATAGCCATGTACAGTATATATTTCACATGGAAAGGAATGATTGCAAAATGTTTAAACCACTTTTTTCATTATTATTAGCCGCGGCAATTTGTATTACGATGATACCGAATGCGGCGTTAGCAGCAAAAACCACATCAGAAAATGAGCCGGTATATCTAGGCACAGAGGCAGAGTACCGTACCACTTTTGATGCAATGTTTGATGAGAATGGTCTCCGCGTAGTTGCCATAGGATACAACAGTAATGATGGTAGACTTAGTGAGAAAGTAGGGCTTGTAGATAAGTACGGAAATTTTGTTGTACAACCCATCTATGATAATATTATTGACAGGTCCGGAGATATTGCCGCTTCTGATTATAAGCCTGCTCAACCGATCTATTTCTTAGATGGATACGCGCAAGCAGTTCGTGACGGTAAGATGGGGTTACTCAATGTGAAGGGAGAGGAAGTCATTCCCTGTAAGTATGATTTTGTGGGAATGCCGTCTGAGGGAGTCTGCCCTTTGTATGTATTTAAGAAGAAGTATGGATCGAACAATGAATTCTACCTGGGATATTGGAATTTGGAAAAAAACAAGGAAATTGTTGCTCCAAACAAGTATGTCACACCTTTCTTAGACACAGCTCTTAATAATGCAGACGACTATGGTTTCTATAAGAAGCCCTCCGGTGATTACTTCAGAATTCATGATTTTAATGATGGGCATGCTTTGGTATTCACAGAATCAGGCTATTCGGACAAACTGATTAGTGACTTCAGAAAGAGCTCGATTATTGATAAGAATGGTAAGGATATCTTAGGGAAAACATATATTACAGGTTTATCCCTTTTATCGTCGAATGATTATCAACAGTATCCCCAGAAGGGACCTTATTTGTGCTTTTATGAAATGGATGTTAAGCCGGATCAATTCAAGAATTACGAGGTCTGTAAAGCATGGCAGAAGCAGGAGGACATCAAGAGGGGCAGTTTTAAGTTTGGTGCTTCCGCTTTCTCAGGGTTAGTTGGTCCCAAGGGAGTAATGATTCCTGCAACCTATACGCAAAGTAGCTATCTTGATGTACAGAAGGCGGAGGTTAGCTTTGGTTTTGCCTACTTTCAGATTATTCCCGATAGCAAGATAATTATCACCACTAATGCAATCAACCCTAAGCTGGAATATTATGCTCCTGCGATATCGAACCGATATGGAGTAATCGACATTAACAATAAGAAAGTGATTCCCTTTGGCGAGTATGTGGGATATAACGATGAAAGCAAAATATTTGTAAGCGATGGCAGAATTTATGATTCAAAGGGAAAAGAAATCAGTAAACGAAAATATAATCTGCTTTCTTCATTCTTTACAAATGGATATAATCTGACCATTACATTAAACGGAAAATACAATCATGATTACAACTCAGAGATTATCACTTGGTACTCTGTAAAAGCAGATGGAAAAGAATACAATCTAACGAAGGCTTTAGGCTTGGGGAAATATGAGAAGGAGTTTGCCGGAAAGAGTGATTTTAACACCAGAGGCTATATCTGGTTACAACGACAGGGTAAAAAGTGGGGGCTTTATGATTATAAAGGCAAGACGATAATAAAACCCACTTATGACAAGGTTGATTATGCAGTATGGAGTAACGGTGAGAATGGTAATGCTATCGTTACCAAGAGCGGCAAGTCAGGGATAGTCAGCAACGCAGGGAAAGAGATTGTACCCTGCAAGTACGATGGTTTTAGAGACCTTGGGGGTAATATTAATAAGGTTGATCAGGAGATGCGCCCCTCTGTAATAGGTATGGATGGGAAAGATGGAACAGGTGTAATCGATTACATGACAGGTAAGATAATTATACCTGCAAAGTATCAATCAGTGGAAGCATATGTAAGCAAGAAATCTAAGGATGCAGAATATAGTATCGATGTCTATCATGTAAGAACAGGGGGTAAAACTCTGATACTCGACGAGAATGGAAAAGAAATCTTCTCCACCTCTGAAAACTTCCGTGAAGTATCGGGTGGCCTTAATCACTATAACGATAATTCTGGTTACTTTGATAGCAAAGGTCATATCATATACCCCGGTTCTCTGGATGCAGTTTATAACTTGGAGATATTTGATAGTTATACTATCTATATAAAGGATAAGAAAGTATATCGTGTTTCTGCAAACTACTTGGAGCCTGATTATAAATATAAGACTTATTCCCCAAGTTCCTCTAAAGACAAAAAGGAGATAGAGACTTACGCAAATAGTCAGAAGGAAGCTCATCGAAAAGCTCATGATGAAGCAGTTGGGAATCCATATCAGCAAAAGATCATATATAAAGAACCCTTCGCTTCCTTCAGAACAGTAGTAGATAAGATCACCTATAAAGTTGGTGAAGCTTTTGAAACAGAGGGCTTTAAAGCAGTATGGGTGGATACTTATGGAAATGAGACTGATATCAGTAATGAGATTACCTTTGATGTCAATGGAACAAAGATTTATGATGGTTACAAATTTACTGTCGCAGGAAGTAAGACAGTGAATTGCTCCTATCAGGGAGAAAAGCGGAACAGCTTTAAAATCAGTGTAATCAGCAAAGATGCCAAATATCTTGCGGATGGGGATTACTATATCAAAATATTAGATAAGTATGTCTCAATGGTAGGTTCTCGTTACCTGGAGCTTTCGGATAAAAAACCGGACGAACCCTTTACGGTGAAGCAGATGTTTGTCGACGAGGATGGATACTATATTTATAAAATCATGTTTGATGGTGGTTATGTCTATCAGCCCTCCAGCAAGAATGGCGACCAGCTTATGGTATCAACCTCTAGCGGAGCTCCTCACCAGTGGAGAATTGCACAGTATAGTAATTTCTGTACGATAAGAGATGCAGGTAAGCAGAAGCTACTCGTCAATGCCTCCGGACAAAGCAGCAAGAATGGTACTCCGGTTACTGTTTGGGAGTATTCCGGTAGTGCTCCCGATCATGCGAAGCTTTCATTTATCAAAGCAGACACTAAGTAAACGCGATCCAATTCGTGAGGTTAATGGTTTTATTGATTGAAATATATTATTATTACGTCGAGCTCTAGAGTAAGGGTTATGTTGCAAAAGAAGTTGCCAGTAAAAATGTAAGGAGGAATTATCCTATGAAAAAGCAAGTAATGAGTATAATTATTGTGCTGGCTATGGTGCTGACTTTATTGCCAATGTCGGCGTCTGCTGATAGCTGGCCTTTTGTGCCGAGTGAGAAGAATCTGACAGATGGAAAAATCAAGTCAGGCTGGTATCTGATCTATTCTCACGATATGGGTACCTTCCGTATTGATGGCAGCTTGGTATTACCCTCGAGGAGGGCAAGAAACACATTCTATTTTGAGCATTTGGGTGATGATAAATACTATATTTATGACTCAAATGGTAAATACCTAGCATTTGAAGGCAATTATTCAGGCAATAAGCCAAAAGAATATGCCAATATCGTCGCCAGTAAAACAGCCTGTAAGTGGATTGTATATACTTATAACGCAGGCGGATATGTAGAGTATAAGTTTGCCCCATTGGCGGATCACGGGTTTGATATTACGACCGGTATAGAATCCTGCACTGCAACGAAGGATAGTAAGCTGTATTTAACAAAAGCATCGAATATTCATTTCAGGTCGAGATTTACAGTGGTAAAAGCTCCTGATGAGCTAATACCGCAGTGGTGGAGTAATTATATAACTGGAGGTGAAGAACCGACCGACCAAGAAGTTTACATTGTCTCGCTCCCTATTAAAACAGAGTATGAAGTAGGTGATAAATTTGATACTCACGGCATATTTGTAAAGGCTCGTATTGACAAAGAGGAGATAGATGTCTCAAAAAAAATTACCTTCTATACCTCCAATACGGTGCAGCTGACAGGGAATCGTTCCTTTACTAGCAGTGGAAGAAAGGTTATCGAGCTTAGATATGAAGACAAAAAGATTGGAGAATATACTATAACAGTAGCCGAAGCAAGTGCAAAGCCCACACCGGCACCCTTAGTCCCTATTTCTTCAAAGAAGGTTGGCATGGCGACCTTGTCCACTTATGTAGTTTGGGGTGACCCAAACGATAAGGAAAAAAGTGACGCAGAGGATATATTTAGTACCAAACCTGCTCCCGGCAATATTGGAGATATCTCCCCGATTTCTCAGTTTCTTGACGCAGAGGGAAAATTCGCCTACGCCTATGTGCTGGATGAGGAGGATGACAATATCTATGTACAAAAATCAGATGGAACATCCATAGTCATCCAAAAGGCTGCACCAAAATTCGGGGCTTTGACACAGGATTCTGATGGATACTACTATGCTGTGACAGGCAAGCGAAACGGTGCTGTCAATTCAATCAATGCTGATGTGAGTGGTAAATACGATAAGAATGTTAACACTGTGTTTATTTCAAAATACACAAGCGAGGGGGATCTGGTAAAGACAACAGGCTTTGTCGGTAATTTAGGTAATGCTAGTGCCCGTACGCAAAATCCTTTTAATGGTGGCAACTGTGTGGTTGCGATTAACAATGGTATATTGGTCTGTTCCTATGCAAGGCAGATGTACAACGGACATCAGGGAAAGGATGTTATCGCAGTGTCGACTGGCAATATGAAAAAGGTTTATGATAGCCTGTCGTCAAATCCGTGGGTAAGCCATTCCTTTGACCAGCGGGTGATATGGTATTCCAAAGGGAAATCGTGGCTCTTTGTTGATCTAGGCGATGCCAAGCCGCGCTCCTTTGTAGCAGACCTGCTTAATATAAAGAGCCTCAAAGCTACTAGTAACACCATTCTCACCTTTAAAGGTAAAAGCGGTGATAACTATACTAACTCACAACTCGGTGGTGTTGCAGAGACTGCAAGCGGAGTGATGTTCGTCGGTGCGGCAGGTAAAAAAGGGGCACAGAATACGAAGCAGCAGCTGTTTGTTAGCGTATTCGACCCTACGAAGGGAAGCAACACAAAAATCAACTGGCTCACAGATAATGAGGTTGTTGAACCACAGCTTGTCGGTATAGGTGATGGAAGATTCATAGTGCTGTGGGAAGAGCATGGCAAAGCGACTATGACTTATTATATGATACTCGACGATAATGGAAAGAAGCTTTTGGGTAAAACTTCACTCGGCGATATTCGTCTACATGATGACGAAGACCCTGTGGTGACTGAGAATGCAATTCATTGGGTATCAGAGGAGGATGGGGTTTTACTACACTACGAATTACAGTTTTGATGTTAATTAGTATTCAAACTTGGCAGGTTTAGCAAAAGATATTCAAGAGCAAAAAGATAAGACTATTGATTTATATAATAGACCAGGAGGTTATTCAATGTGTAAAACTTATAAAAAAGCGATGGGTATCATCGTAATGGTAGTATTACTTTTATCTTAGGATTCGGTTTTGGAAGAGAAAAAGTAGAAGATGTAACCACTTATGGAGCGAACCTAGTAGTCAATGGTAATGGTAAAGCTAGCGGAATTGTTACCGATTATCCTGGATCAACCAACTATGCAGGTTGGACTTCGACTACTTTAGATACTGGTGGAACAACAGCATATATAGTTATACATAATAGAATATTTCCTGAGCAACTCGCAAGTCCGAATGGCGGCAATTTCTTTGACTTTTGGCCCGAAATGGAAGCGTCGGATACTCTATATCAAACGCAAGATATCTTGTTATTCATAAGCACAAAAGATGTAGATAAAGATATAGATTAACATTTACAACCAGCTTACGACAGATTTACGACCATTAATATAGAAATATAAAGAATCATGATTTGGACGAAATACAGAGCACTTAGAATATAAGGAAATAAAGACATATAAAAGACTTTAAATTATCAAGTCTAATTTCCCGACGATGAAGAGCTTGGAGAGAAAAGAAGAGAAATAAAGGGTTGTGAACGCTTTTTTAGGTTGACTTACGACCACTTGATTTAGAAACTTAATAAAAATCTTTATAAGTCTACACTCAAATGACAGGTAATCAGAGCAATCTGGTTGCCTGTTTTTATAATTATGAAGCAGACTGTAAGAAATCAACACCCTCTTAAATTGTTAAAAGGTAAGGTTGACACGTAAAAGCATAAAGGATATGATAATTCATATCAGAAGACGAAAGGAAAGTATATATGGAGGAGCCAAAAGTCAATCAATATCAGAAGATTATTCAATTATTTCAAGAAACGACATCTGTCAAAGAAACAGCAAAAAAGTTAGGCACATATCCCATCAAAGTAAGACGTGTTCTTATTACTGAGGGATTGTGGCATAGTAATACAAGTGATCTGATAGGTTCTCTGTATGCAAGTGGATTATCTGTTTCCGAGATTGCAAAACAACTTTTTATATCTGAAAAGAATGTTCAGTCATATATTCCGTATAGCAGAGGACAGTATAGCAAAGACCAGCGAAGTAATGAAGCTGTAAGAAGTGAAGGTTACCGTGAACGAATGCAGGTTGCTGAAAATTCACAGATAAAGAAGAAAAATCAAAATAGTAGTCAATATATGAATTCAAATAATGAAAAGGAGAACGATTATATGCAGAAATTGGATGTAATGCAAGAACGTGTTAGACAGTTAGGCAGCGACCGACCAACCCCCTATGCTATCAAGCTGCATTTGGTGCTAGATATGGAGGATAAATACGTAGAAGAAAATGAAATTAGTGTACTTACCAAATATGGGAAAATGGTTAACGATATATCAAGAGATATTATTGTCCCGGGTGACATTACTCTGCATGCACTTCATTATGCAATCAACAGAGCGTTTGGCTGGCAGAATAGTCATTTACACAGTTATCATCCGTATGAAGAAGAATATAATAAGATGATAAAATCAGGTAAATTTACAGAATGGGCAAAACTTGCAGGAATGTATTTCCGCTTCCCATGTGAAGACTTTGAAGATATATATTGGGATGACGACTATAAAGCAAATATTAGTGTGAAAAACTGGTTAAGGGGAAAATATACAGGACCATATTATTATGGAGGAACGAGAGAATATTTCTACCGGTGTCAGCAGGATGTTAAAGAATTATTTGAACGGTATCCAATATTAGAGGTTAGAAAATCATTTTCAGAGTGGATGGATGAGTGTAGAATACTAGCAGAAAAGACGGGAAATAAGGACGCTAAGGCTGATCAGATAAAACGTATCGCACCAATTACAGAGGTGACAATAAAGGAACTTGAAGACAGCATATCTTTTGGTGGGAGCTTTGATGAATTAATAGAAAGGTTACCGATTTATGACATATTACTGATGCCCGGAAGGATACAAAACTTTGATGCGTGGGATTTTTCAAATCGACGAACGCGAAAGGATTCTGAAAAGGAAGAAGGGTGTCTAGTACAGGTTACAACACCGATTCTTACGGAACTTCGTTATTGGTACGATTATGGTGATGACTGGAATGTGAAAATTACAGCAATAGCATGCTATGATACTAAGGAAAAGTATGAAGCGTCCGGAAACCCGTTGGGACCGCTTGAGGAACATCGACCGGTTTGCGTGGCTGCAGATGCGCTACCGGTTTGTGATGATGTTGGGGGAATCCATGGTTACTGCGGCATGCTGGAAGCACTTCATGGTGAGGATTTATCTGAAAAGGAATCTATGAAGGAATGGGCTAGATCGATGGGTTGGACAGGCAGAATGAGTAAGCCTATTAATATATTATAGAATATTTCAAAATATAATGTAAAAAGCTGTATTTTAAGAAGGTGGATTTATATAATATATTTAGATAACTGATGAAAGAGTTAATTGAGTTTCATTGAATAGAAGGAGAAAGTTATGGAAGTGTCAAAGAGTGAGTGGAAACTTTTTCGAAGTAAGATAGTAGTATGGCAGGAAGCTTATATAGAGAAGCTCAATAAAGAATATATAGAGCTTTTGAACGGAGATGAAAGTTCATCCCATAGATTTTGGAAGCTATATGAACGAATGAATAAAGATAAGAAAAAGCCTGGCGTATGTCTAGAGATGAGAAAGCAGGATGTGGTACTATGCCTTGCTAGACTTATTAATGATAATGCAATTAGTTATTCAGATTTGGAAGGATTTAATGAAGATACTATCGAGGTAGTTAAACACTTGGCAACAGTGATGTGGAAGTAGTATTATGTTTCGTGAAAAATAAGAGAGGGAGCAGTAAAATGTATGAAGAAATTATGAGATTTTTGCTAAAATACAATAAGAACAGGAGATAACAAAGATGGAATATCATAGATTGGATCCTTATCCGATTCCAAAGGACAAAACACCACTATATATTAATGAGCCATGGCTGATTGATAATTCAATCATGGAACTTAGACCAGACGTCAGTGAACCAGAACAGCAAGAAGATAATGTTCGGGTATATATTCCGCTCGACATTAACAGAAAAGCAGTTCTTAGGAGATTGCATATGATGATAGCGCATTATGGTGAGGCAAACGAAAAAAATGAATCCGATTTTAGAATGGATGTCGAAACACTTATCGCGCAGGTTGAAATCTATGATCAAATATGGTGTGTGAGACATATGCCACTAGAAGGAAAACATAGCAAAGAAGCAATTGAACTTGTGAAAGAGATTATTGTGTTGTTGGAAGAAATACCTGACGGTTGCGCTGAAACATTTCCTTTCGAAATAATAGAAACTCTAAAGGGGAATATCTATAGAAATTTCACTCGGATACAACCGACTCGGATGCAACCGAATTAAATATTTACATTCTTGATATTAAGTGTTAGAATATATATAACTCGACGACAACCGAATTGGAAAGGATTGAATCGAATGAAATTCTTTGGACGAGAAGATCAGTTAAGCAAAATTGATAAAGAAATCAATACAGATCAGATGCGAATGGTACTAATCTACGGACGCAGACGAGTAGGAAAAAGTGAACTTGTAAAGCAGGCAATAAGCAAAACAAAAGAAAAGAGTATTTATTATGAATGTAAGCAGGTAGCAGAGGCAAGCAATACTGAGAGCCTTTGTGATGTGATTTCAGAAATATTCAATCTTCCAAAGCTTGGATATACTAAGATTGAGGAAATCTTGGATTATATCTTTCGGTTATCCGGTAAGGAGAAAATAATACTTGTTCTGGATGAATACCCTTATTTGCGAGAAAATATAAGTGGGCTAGACAGCATTCTGCAGTCGTTGGTGGATAAATATAGAGACAATTCTAAGTTGACTCTAATTATTTTGGGATCTTATGTGGATATTATGAGATCGCTGCTGGAACATTCTAATCCATTATTCGGAAGAATAGATCGAGTTATTGATCTTAAGCAAATGGACTATTATGAATCCTCACAGTTCTATCCAGCATTTTCTCCAGAGGAGAAGGTTCGTATTTATTCAGTGTTTGGTGGAATTCCTTATTTTAATCGATTGATCGATGATACGAAAACAGTAAGAGAGAATATCATAGACCTGATTGCTTCTTCAGGAGCAAGACTTGAAAATGAGGTTTCCATGTATTTGAATGCGGAAATATCAAAAATCGTAAACGCAAATGAGGTATTTGAAGCTCTGGCAAAAGGCTATTCAAAGTATAGCGACATTCTCTCACAATCTCATGTTTCAAGTGGTCCAACCTTGGTAGATGTTTTAGATAAACTTATTCGCATGGAAGTGGTTACCAAGACGGCTCCAATTAATGATGAGAATAACAAGAAAAAATCCGGCTATTATATTTGTGATAATCTTTCCATGTTTTATTTTCGATATATTTTCAGATATTCATCACAATTGAAGCTTATGGATTCAGAGATGTTTTATAGTAAATATATAGAAAGAGATTTTGAAGAATACTTCGTGCCCCTTCAATTTGAAGAGATTTGTAAGCAATATCTGATTAGGCTGAACAGAAGAGGCGTTATGGACCCTGTTTTTGAAAAGATTGGTAAGTATTACTATGATGATCCGGTTAATCATACAAATGGAGAGTTTGACATAGTTACAGAGGACGAAAAGGGATATGTCTTTTATGAGGTGAAATTCAAGAAAGCTCCGTTAACTGACAAAATGATAAAAGAAGAAATATCTCAGGTAAAAATGACAGGAATGAATTGTTATAAATATGTTTTTATTTCTAGATCAGGATTTGAGGGGGAAGAAAGCGATGAAATTCAACATATAGATTTAAATGAACTATATTGATAGCCTACTCTTATTAGGTGGGATGCAGACGCTTTCTTAGACTTAACTTGCCTGTCCCAAACTACGTATGTACTGTAGTGGGCTCATTGCCCCGAGTGACATCCCGAGACTCTTGGTTGATATAGACATGGATTTCTCTTTAAACTATTACGACCAACTTACGACGTGGCACTATAGTTATTTGAATATTAAATACGATATTCCTTTATACGGTACTATCTCGCTGTTATAATAGAGAAAGATGAAACAGTGTCATTTATTGATAAGGGTGGAGTTTTGAGCAAATTGGATCTTGGAATTGAGAAGTACCATTTTGAAGTTGGATCGAAATCTGTTAAAGATGGAAGAAGTTAATAACTGATGGAGAAAGTGCTGATGATAAAATATTGACGGAATGGTTTAGAAAAGAATTTTCCGAACTGACAATAGATGAACTTTATGAAATTTTGCGTCTTAGGAGTGAAATCTTTGTTGTAGAGCAGGACTGCGTATATCAGGATCTTGATTTGAAGGACAAGATATGCATTCATATATTTGGTATGGATAACAGTGAAGTAATAGCTGCTCTAAGAGTAATTCCAGCAGGAATCTCTTATGAGATACCATCGATTGGCTGACTTGTTGTTAAAGAAAGCCACAGAAGATTTGGCTTTGCCAGAAAGATGATGCTTGAGGCTATTGGAATTATAAAGAAAGAATTCAAGGCAGAAAGAATAAGAATATCCGGACAAGCATATCTAAAGGATTTCTATCAGAGTCTTGGCTTTCAAATTGTCACTGATATCTATCTAGAGGATGGAATTGAACATTACGGATTTGAATTGGATTTACTAAATAAAAGGCGGTAAATTATGCAGTTTAAAGATAAGGTCGTGGTAATTACTGGTGGAGCACATGGTATTGGTAAAACTACAAAAGAAGCCTTTGAGTCAGGGGGCGCAATTGTAGAGGTAATTGATATTGCTGCTGGAGACCATTATGTTGGAGATGTAAGTAAAAAGGATGTGCTTGAAGCTTTTGCAGAATATGTAATCGATAGGCATGGTCATATTGATTACCTAATTAATAACGCCCTCCCGATTATGCGTGGTATAGGTGAATGTTCATATGAAGAGTTTGAATATGCTATGGCTGTTGGAGTGACAGGTCCATTTTATCTTTCAAAATTATTTATGCAACATTTTGCAGATGGTGCCTGTATAATTAATATGTCTTCTTCAAGAGACAGAATGAGTCAGCCCCAGACTGAGAGCTATACAGCTGCCAAAGGAGGAATTGCGGCTCTTACACACGCACTTGCTGTTAGCATGGCCGGAAAGGTTAGAGTTAATTCTATTTCTCCTGGATGGATTGAGACGGGAGATGCTGTATATGAAGGTCCAGATGCTAGTCAGCAACTTGTGGGTAGAGTAGGCAATACAATGGATATTGCTAATATGATTCTTTTTCTTTGCTCTGATAAGGCAGGCTTCATCTCCGGAGAGAATATTTGCATTGATGGTGGAATGACAAAACAGATGATTTATCATGGTGAGCATGGCTGGAAATATGAGGAGTAAACATATGTTGGATTTTATTAAAAGCCGAAGAAGTACTCGAAAGTTTAAAGAAGAAATGGTACCTGAAGAACTGATTCATCAGGTGGTTGAGGCCGGAAGATATGCTCCAAGTGGAGGGAATTCTCAAAGCACTCATTTTATTGTAATTCAGAAGAAACAGGTGCTGGATAATTTGGCTGAATTTGCCAGAGAAGAGTTTGCTAAAATGGAGATTCGAGAGGATACTTATAAATCTCTTGTAAATTCTATTAATGCATCGAAGAAAGGCAATTACGTATTTCACTATAGTTGCCTGGTTCTTATTGTTACTGCGAGAATACATGTTAAAAACTTATATTATGTAATCTGCATAGGAGAGTAAAAATATAAGACTTGTAAAGGGCAAAAACTGTATTTCTCTGGTAAGAGAGCCTAGAGCTTGTGACCTTTTATACATCGTTCCAGTTTGGTAATGGGGAATCATTTTTGATCGCTTCATTAACCAAGCTGTAGTAACGAATCTTTTTCTGCAGATGTGTAAGTCCTGTTTCTAAATCCTTCATCATTTCTAAAGTTTTATCTTCTTGAGTTTTCATCATGTCTAATATTTTCTCAGAATTGGCAACCATGTCTTTTTCATATGTGAAAAAAGCTTTTATTTCATCTAAAGGAAGAAGAGCTTTTTTAAAGCATTCTATGGCATTCAAGCGATCTACATGTGATTTGTCGTAGACTCTGCGATATGTATTTACATGTTCTACATTTTCAAGTAACCCAATTTTTTCATAATAACGTATTGTCGATGCTGGTAAATGAAACATTTTTGAGAGTTCAGTAATTGTATAGGTCATAATTCCTCCAAAAAAACTTGACTTAAAGCTAACTTCAAGTTGTATAGTACACTTATAATACTAAAAATTAGTGAGGTTTACAATGGAGAATTTTAATTTTTATTCGGCTACATTTTTTGCATTCGGTAAGGATCGCGAGAGCGATTGTGGGGCGTTGGTGAAGAGATTTGGTGGTAGCAAGGTATTGATTCATTACGGTGGTGGCTCGGTAGTACGCTCTGGATTACTTGATAGAGTAAAGGAGTCTCTTAAGAAGGCTGACATTGAATTTGTTGATCTCGGTGGTGTTATGCCTAATCCAAGAAGTGGTCTTGTTTATGAAGGAATTGAACTTTGCAAAAAAGAGAAAGTTAATTTTATTCTTGCAGTTGGTGGAGGAAGCACAATCGATTCTTCTAAGGCAATTGCTGCTGGTGTAGTATATGACGGAGATTTTTGGGATTTTTATCAGGGGAAAAGAATCGAAGAAGCACTTCCTGTAGGTACAATCCTTACAATTGCAGCTGCAGGTTCTGAAGGTTCGCCTGATTCAGTTATCACCAATGAGGATGGAATGATTAAGAGAGGTGCATCAGGAGATGCAATCCGTCCTAAGTTTTCTATCTTAAATCCTGCTCTTACAGAAACTCTTCCTGCATACCAGACTGCGTGTGGTATTACAGATATCGTTGCACATTTATATGAGCGTTACCTTACAAACTCTAAAGATGTTGAAGTTACAGATCGCCTAATTGAGTCTCTCATCCTTACCATGAAGGCAGAGGCTCCTAAGGTTATGGCTAATCTTGAGGATTATGAAGCTAGAGCAAACATTATGTGGGCTGGAATGGTTGCACATAATAATATTGTTGGTGTTGGCCGTTCTCAGGACTGGACCAGCCATCAGATAGAACACGAATTATCTGCATTGTATGATTGTGCTCATGGAGCAGGTCTTGCTGTAACAATGCCAGCTGTCTTTACTTATAATATGTCTCATGATATTATGAGATTTGCACAGATTGCGGTTAGAGTATGGGGATGTCAGATGGATTTTGCTCATCCTGAAGTTACCGCTAAGGAAGGAATCGAGGCACTTAGAAGCTTCTTAATTTCTATTGGAATGCCTAAGAACTTTGAGGAACTTGGCGCAAAGGAAAAAGATATTGAGAAACTAGCATACACCTGCTGTTACGGAAAAGGAAATGAAGGTGGAAAAATAGGTGGATTTGTGTCACTTAAACAAGAGGATGTAGAAGCAATTTATAAATTGATGGTTTCGTGAAGGAAGGGAGCTAATAAGATGCAAAAAGTAAATATCGCAAATGGACCAGAAAATGTATCCAGACTTATACTTGGCTGTATGCGTATGCCAGCTCTTTCAGTAGAAGATGCAGCAAATATGATTCAGACAGCCTATGATTTAGGTATTAACTTCATAGATCATGCCACATGTTATGGTGGCGGTGAAGCAGAAACAAGATTCGGTGATGCCATTGCTCTTACCAACGTAAAACGTGAAGACTTAACTATTCAGTCAAAATGTGGTCTTAGGTTCGACAAGCAGATATTTGACTGGAGAAAGTCGAATATTATTGAAAGTGTCGATGGAATTCTTAAGAGATTAAAAATGGAATACCTAGATGTTCTGCTATTACATAGACCTGATTTGTTATATGACCCAGAACAGATAGCAGAAGCGTTTGATGAACTCAAAGCCGCAGGAAAGGTACGCCATTTTGGTGTCAGCAATACGATGCCGATGCAGATTGAATTATTGAAGAAATATGTAAAACAACCTCTTAAGATTAACCAGTTGCAGCTTTCGCTAGAGCAGTCACAGTTGATCGATCAGGATTTATATATGAACAACAAAACGACAGATATGTCAGTTATGCGTGATGGAGGAGCTCTTGATTACTGTCGTCTAAATGATATTACCATTCAGGCATGGTCTCCACTTCAGCATGGAATGTTTAAGGGGATGTTTATCGATAACCCTGAATTTCCAGAGATGAACAAGGTTCTTTCTGAATTAGCCAATCAGTATGGTGTTACAAAAGCAGCTATCGCGATTGCATGGATTCTTAGACATCCAGCTAAGATGCAAGTAATTGCTGGAACTATGAACCCAGCACATCTTACCGAGATGGCAGAGGCGTGCAAAATTAACCTCACTCATGAAGAATGGTACAAGTTATATCT
>JAEZOB010000057.1 GCA_023414355.1 Bacillota bacterium
ATATAGAACAATCAAAGCTGGAGCCACTCATGCCGTGGTCAAAGACACTCCCGGTTGATTGCTACAGCAAGCGTCGCAAGTAAGCGGCGCTTTAAATTTACTGGGAGCGTATGATTTGACGCTTACCCAAGAGGATTATGTTTAAATATTTTATACAAAATAGATGAACTTTTAGAAGGAAGCACATATTATAAAAAAGCAGTCGATAAAAACGCCTCTGAACTTCCTAATTATTTGAAAACTGTTTTAGATTTACATTATGTTGGAGTTATTGTTTTTGATGAATTACAAAACATTAGAGGACTTAAAGGAAAAAATCAAGAACAAATTATTGATTTGCTTGTAGAAATTTCAAATACTGTGAATGTACCAACTATACTAATAGGTACTTTGAAGGCAATTCCACTTTTTAATATAGAATTTAGGAATGGTCGAAGAATATGTGGTGACGAAACACCAACCTTTTGGAATCGAATAGAAAAGGATGAAGAGTGGATAGCATTCAATAGAGAAATGTTCAAATTCCAGTACACTAAAAACTATGTTGATTTTAATGATGAATTAAGCGATTTAATGTATGAAGAATCTCAAGGAATTACCGATATTGTTGTTAAACTATTTATGTTAGCACAATATCGTGCTATTTCTACTGGAAAAGAAAAAATAACCAAAGGAATTATATCTGCTGTTGCGAAAGATTGTTTAAAGCCTATCAGACCGATGTTACTTGCATTAAAAACCCAAAATGAAAAAGCTTTAGAAAAATATCAAGATGTTTATATAAGTAAAAATGCTTGGGATATCATATTAAAATCCGAAGAAAGTAAAGCTATTTCTTTAATCAATAATGTTGATAATGACAAACCATACCCTACTCAAATAATTTCTATAGCTTCATGGCTAAGCCAAGCAGGGTTTCCAAGAAAAGATGGCGTAGCTGCCGCTATAGAAGCTTTTAATAAATATGGTGTAAATGCAGATGTAAATTTATTAAATAAGTACGCTTTTGAAATTGCATTAAATAGCAAAGATTTAGAAAAGGGACAAAGGAACTTAGTAAAAGATAACAATATAAAGGAACCCTCTGGTATTCTTAAATTATATAAAAAAGCTATGAAAGATAAAGCTCCTGTTTATGATATCTTAAGAACTTCAAATTTTATAGCTGATATTAATGAATTTACTGAATAATGCAAAGAGGTGATTTGCTTGCTAAGATACTTTCCACATATACTACCAGATGAATTGCTTTATAGTGCTATTGCTCGATACTATAAGCATACCGGATACGGAAGTATCAAATCAACTTACTTTGAAATATACGGGAACAATAGTCATGTATTTACACTTGTTGATTTCCCCTATAATATTGCCTCTTTTCTAGAACAATTTGAAGATACTGATTATAGTGCAGATGATATCATCTTCAAGTTTACAATGCTTCCATTATATTACCCTTTTCTGAATAATAAAATGCAAATATACTCCATTAATTCTATGAAAAGTAATGAAGGTAAACACTTATATAAGAAACTAGGAGTAATGGCAAGCAGTATAAATTGCCTAATGAATTTAAAATACTGTCCTGAATGCTTAAGTGAGGATATCAAAAAATATGGAGAAGTATATATCCACAGAAGTCACAATCTTGATGGTGTTTTTGTATGCCATAAACATAATATATTTTTAAGAACTACTTGTCCCATATGCAATGAACCTATACTGCCCAAATATAAATATAATATTATCCCACTAGAGAGTGTCTGCATTAATGGACATGATTTAATTAATTCATATGTTGACCATGATACTCCTGATATCTCTTCACATGATTTAAAGCACTATTTATCAGTAGCTAAAATTACAAATTTTATTTTAAACCAAGACAACAGAACTCATACGATTAATTTCAATACATTACATGATAAATATATTTATAAATTATTTACTTTGGACTATCTCACTGCAAAAGGTCGTATTCGTCAGTCACAGTTAAAAGATGATTTCACTGCTTTTTATGAAGATAGCTTTCTTCAAAAAATGAAATTAAATATCGACTATAATAAACCGTATTGCTGGCTACAAGATTTTTTAAATAAAACATACAGAGCCTATCACCCGTTAAAGCACATTCTTTTTCTGATTTTTATATGTAATAATAGCGAAATAGAATTACAGAAAATATTAACTGATACCTATAATCATTCTATGAATTTATTTGGTAAAGGTCCGTGGCCATGTTTAAATCCAGTAGCTGACCATTATCATAAGGATGTTATTTCAGATTACTCAGTTACAACAGCTCCCAAAACCAAAATGCCTGTTGGAATCTTTGAATGCAATTGCGGTTTTATATATACCAAGCATAGTTTCCTAGAATCGAATATTGATAAATATAGCTATGAAAGCATTAAGGCTCTCGGACATGTTTGGGAGGAAAAATTAACAAATATAATAATAAATGATGGCGGCAGTTTACGCTCTATTGCTCGTAGAATGCATTGTGACCCTAAAACAGTAATAAGATACGCCATCAAATTAGGGCTTAATTTTTGTTGGGAAAGTCACCCTGATAGTCATTATGCCAGTAATATGAACAAAGTTAAGTGTAATAATATATCTGAGCATTTATGTAATCAATATAAAGCTATTATTCAAAAATATATAATGTCATTTTCTACACCTCCCAGAGTATACCAGATAAGAAGATTATATGAAAGGGAATATAAGTATCTGTACAAGCACAATAAAGAGTTACTTTATGACGTATTAGATATATGCAAAAACCGCCCTAGAAAAACAAATAGCAAAAGTAAAGTAAATTGGGAGAATAGAGATATAGAGCTTTATCCCTTGGTATCCAATGAAATTGAACAAATACTGTGTTCTAAAAGATTAACTAGAATTACAGTTAATAAAATTGGAGTTGATTTAGGAATTTCATATATCTTGGAGCAATATTTAGACAGACTTCCAAAAACTCAATCGTTAATTAAATCTTCTGTCGAACCTGTTGAAGAATACCAACTAAGAAGAGTAAGGACGATTTATTATTGGTTAGTAAACAAAAATGAAACATTGTCAAAAACAAAGATATACCGAATTGCAGGATTAAAAGCATCCTGTTCCGATAATGTAAAAAAAGAAATTGAGGCTTTATTATATTACAACCCATAAAAACTGTTCCTGTAACAATTACAAAGGAGATTTGATGATTTACTTTTTTCCCATGCCTTACCCTGATGAAAGTTTATATAATATATTTGTACGGTACAATAAATTAACTGGTAATAATAATTATACTGCTACTGTTACTGAATTAGTTGGGAATCGTTATGCACATATTAATTTTTATTTTCCTAATAATTTAGAATATTTATGTAAGCAGCTTCCTGAAAAATGTTCAATCAATCCCGATTATTTTATACAGTCTCACACAATACTACCAGTTTATAAACCTTTTACACCTGATGAAAGATTCAATAACGCTATAAATAATTTCAAAAATACTACTAAATCCTTAGGTTCTTCAATTGCTTCAATAGGTTATACTTCAGGTTCTTTATTTAAAGTTAATGGTATTGCATATTGTCCAGAATGTATTATAGAAGATAAAGAAAAATTTGGAGAAGCCTATATACATAGAAGCCATCAAATTGATAGTAATTTTATTTGTCTAAAACATAGATATCTATTACATGTTTACCAAATACCAGAAAACAAGGAATTTGTTAAATTCTATGATATTAATGAATTGGATTTATCCAAGGAAAAAATAATTCACGAAAATTTTCATGATTTAAAATTAACCAGTAATATAGATAAACTTTTAAAATACTATTATGAAATGCCGTACTTTAACTTAACAAAAGAGAAATATAAATCAATGCTTTATAAGAAAGGATATTATCATAATAATGGTAATGTGTGCCAATATAGATTGCATCAAGATTTTATCAACTATCATACACAGGAATATTTATTATTCTTAAAATCTAATGTAGACTCGAATAATAGAAACAGTTGGCTAGAAGCTATTACAACCAATAATGAGTTATCAATTCATCCAATTAGACATTTATTATTTATTGATTTTTTATTTGGAGAGATTGAAGATTTTATAAATTATAATAATGTAAGTATTCCTAGCTTTGCTAAAGGCAATTTACAAAATATTAATAACTCTCATTCCCTTTATAATCTTAAAACAGAAAAGTATAAACATAGATTATTAGACCTGTTAAAGAAAGAGCCCACTTTAAATCGTATTCAAATATATGAGAAAGCAAGAACATCTTACGAATGGTTATCCAAATATGAGAAAGAGTGGATGGAAAGTATTCTTCCCAAATCAACTCGAGGAAAAGAATATTGGGATGAAAAAGATTCATTTTATTACTTAAAGGTTTATGAGGTCATACATAATATATTAAATCTTAACTCTTCAGAAATAATCACTATTCAACATTTAACTAGAATCTTAAATTTTAGATTTGCAAAACATCTTAATAAAATGCCTAAAACCAGAGCTTTGATTAATGAATTTAGAGAGACTCCACGTGAATATTATAAAAGAAAAATAAAATTTACTATAAATGAATTAGATAATTTTAATATAAATCCATCAATAATTCTTAACAAAGTCCAAGTACCACTAACGAGCTATAATTTCTATTTAGATTATACTAATAACTTACTAAAATCAAAAAATAATGATACGGAGATATAGATTAAAATATGTAGAATTATATTTATATACAAAAGAAGAATATTCATCTGGTTATTGATGTATATTCTTCTTTTTATGTGTATATTCATACAATTGTATAATGTACCGACTTTTTTATTTGCGTACCATCTTTTTTACTTACGTACTAACTATTTTATTCATGTACCAACTTTATTCTTCATGAACAATTCCAACACCATAATGTGTTATCAACGCCACCGTCTCCACGTGTACACTGTGCCCGAACTGGTCTACTGCTCTGACCTTCTCCAGTCTATACTCCTTCTCACACAGGTACTTCAGATCTCTTGCCAGGGTTGCCGGATCACAGGATACATAAACCACTCGCTTTGGTGCCATTGCAAGGATAGTATCCAGTAAGCTCTGGTCGCAGCCCTTTCTCGGCGGATCTACGACGATCACATCTGCTTTAATGTTCTCTTCCCTATATTTCTGAGGAAGCACCTCTTCTGCTGCCCCGACATAGAACTCCGCATTGGTAATTCCGTTCAGAGAAGCATTTCTCTTTGCATCCTCGATTGCCTGAGGTATAATCTCAACACCGTAGACCTTCTTTGCCCGCTGTGCCAGAAACAGAGAGATGGTTCCGATCCCGCAGTAGAGATCCCATACAGTTTCCTCCCCATGCAGATCGGCATAGTCGAGGGCGATATCATACAGCTTCTTCGTCTGAACCGGATTCACCTGATAGAAGGACAGTGGTGATATCTGATAGCGGATTTCTCCGATGCTGTCTGTGATATAGGGCTCACCCCATAAGGGTATGATTTTCTCGCCAAGGATTACATTCGTCTTCTCTTTATTTACATTCAGGCAGATACTCTTCATCCCCGGAACCTGCCGCAAGCCTTCGATCAGCTCTTCCTGGTGGGGAAGGGCCTTACCGTTTACTACAAGACAGACCATGACCTCACCGCTGCTGTACCCGACTCTTGTCAGGATATGGCGCAGGAGACCCTGATGCTTTTCCTCATCATAGGGCTCGATCCGGTATTTCTCTATAAAGTTACGAAGAAATGCAAGTATTTCCCCGTTCACTTCTGCTCCGATATAACAATGGGAGGTGTCAATGATGGAATGAGTTCTTCCGGCATAAAAGCCGATGGCAATACTTCCATCCTTTGCCCTGCCAACCGGGAACTGAGATTTATTGCGATAGTGATAAGGTTCCTCCATACCACAGATTGGCTCCATCCTGACATCAGAAAATCCGCCGATCCTGGTCAGGCATCCGCGGACCTTGTCCTGCTTATACTCCAGCTGCTTATCATAGTTCACATGCATGAGCTGACAGCCGCCGCATCTGGCAGCAATCGAACATCTGGGTTCGGTACGGTAAGTTGAGGGTGAAAGAATTTTCACCAGTCTGGCATAACCGTAGGTTTTTCCAGTCTTCGTGACCTGTACCAGAGCCACATCCCCCATGACTGTATCCTTAACAAATAGGGTGTAACCCTGATATCGTCCGATTCCCTCTCCCTCCGAACCGATATCTTCTATTGTGATTTCTATCTGATCATTTTTCTTAACGACCTCTGTCATATATTCCACCATTCCGTAGCAGCTTTATTCCTTCTCTTTGGTGCTGCGTCTGATATTTGATTCAAACAGCTTCTGATAACCCAACCATTCTGACTTCGGATCTCCCGAAGCAAACATTTCCGTCAGGGTCTGAAGCTTGGCATCCGTATTGTCCGCAAAATGAAGTGCCATCGCTTCCACCGTCGCGGGCTTCTTCGGTGAACCATACTCGAGTTCTCCATGATGCGCGAGAATACAGTGGATCAGCTCATTTGCAAGCTTTGTCGGGAACTTATTCATTTTCTTGATCTCATTGCTTACAATATTGGCACCGATAAAGATATGTCCCAGCAGCTGTCCGTCATCGGTATAATCATTTGCAGGAAAATCCGAAAGCTCATACAGCTTGCCGATATCATGAAACAGTGCTGCCGTAATCAATAAATCCTTATTCAGGATAGGATAACTGGTCGTGTAGTATTCGCAAAGCTTCACCACACTGAGTGTGTGCTCCAGCAATCCGCCCACAAAGCTGTGATGAACACTTTTGGCAGCGGAATGGCTCTTAAACTGCTTGATAAACTCCGCATTATTCACAAAAAAGGCTTCCGCTAATGTCCTTAAATTCTGATCCTTAATCGCTGCGACATAACCCTTAATTTCACGGAGCATCGTCTCTACATCTTTATTGGTAACCGGAAAAAAGTCCTCCGGATAGTATTCCCCTTCCCGTGCCTTGTAAACCTTACTGATATTGAGCTGAAGCGCATCCTGGAAGCTGGTTACCCTGGCATCAATATGTACGAAATCCATAGAATCATACTGCTCGATTTCACTGCCAAAATCCCATATCTTCGCGTCGATGGTTCCGGTCTTATCCTGTAAGATCAGAGACGCATAGGTCTTACCGCTCTTCCCTGTCAATATCTGTTTGGATTTACACAGGTAAATCTCGTTCTTAATAAAGTCATTTTCTCTCAAATCCTGAATATATCTCATCATCTCTACCTTTCTAATCTATCGGTACCTCTCTTAGTTCATCAATATTATACCCCACCAAGGAGGATATATAAAGCATAAATTATTGTTAAGGAGTCAAATCACCTTCGATGCCTTCCATTTATGATAGTTGCTATGTAAACAAGCTTCCTCTAGTAATATATAACTGGTAGGTGTGCAACACCTTTTGATCCTTTCATTCATGCTTAGCATAAAAAAAGGAATGCGTGAGAAGTCTCTTTTCTTACGCATTCCTGATCTATTTATTTCATCTTTTCGGTCAATGTAACCGTTGCTGTTAAATCTTTTTCGGAATTACCCGCGGTACGTTTCAATTTGGCGGTTACTTTATCGCCGGGTTTCCTGATTGATAATGTGCTATAGAAATCACTCGTATCGATAATCATCGAATCCTCGATCTGAAGAATAATATCTCCAGCCTGTATTCCGGCTTCATATGCCGGTGAGTCCTCTAAAACGTCGTTGACAAAAATACCGTTTGCGATTTCATGCTCCGCTCTGGTGGTTTCAGTCATATTCTCCGCCTTCACACCGAAATAGATACGGGGGTCATTATTCAGCATATCTGTTAACAGTGGCTTTATTCTACTGATTCCGATACAGATGTTCAGACCGTCACTGATACCGTCCTTCAGGGTACGAGTAATCAAGCCGATTACCTCTCCCTGTGTATTTACGATGATACCATCACTTTTATCGTTTACATCAATATCTGTATTAAACAGATCCAGTTGGTTATCCGTAATATAAGAAACTGTATTACCGCTGGAGATAATACCAAACTCCATCGAACCGACATGTCCATTCGGACTACCTAAGGCTAGAATCGGGCTTCCTGCTGTCAGGGTAAAGGATTCACCAAGCTTGGCCAGTTCAATACTTTCCAAATAGCTGGCTGGAATTTCTTTGATCGGAATCGATATCACTGCAAGATTGAGTTCTGTCTCATAGTCCTTAATCGTAGCATCTACGCTGAAATCCTTTGAGAATTCTACACGGATACGATCAGCCTTGCGGATACGATCAAGGCTGACAAGTGCCAATAGATCCACGTTATCATTATGGAGTAAAAGTCCTGTCGTCTCTTCCGTCAGCTCCACATGGGTACCAAACCACACATCTTCAGTCTCTGTTATGCCGATTACCTTTATTAATGATTTATTGACATTATAAGCAACCTTACGAAGCTCGCCGTACATACTGACAAAATCATTCAAGCTGGCTTCAATCCGGTTATCAACCACTACTGTATCAGGTATCTTCGCAATATTATCTCCATCAACCTTAGTCTCGTCCTTCGTATTATCCTTCGGAACAGGAGTCGGCGTAACGATGGGGGTCTGATCTACCGGAAATACTGTCGGAAATTCAGCCGGAGTTTTTGTCTCTTCTTCTTTATGTAGAAGTTCCTCTAATCTGGGCGCAGCGACGACAAAGGTAATGGCAGCAATCAGACCAAACAGTATCGCCAGACAGATCGTAATGACAAAAGGCATCAGACGTTTCTTAATCTTTTTGCGCTTTTTTTCTATTACCTGCTCCTTAATAAATTCAAAATCCTTCTTGTCATTCTCAGACATTCCTATTCTCCTTTTAAGAGATCTAACATAATTGAGAATTCTTATGATACATATGTCCTAGTTTATCATTGACATATGAACACACTATGAATTATTTGTAAACAAAAGGCTCCTTTCATTATACCACATCTTGGCAATATTTCCATGCAATTATGCAAAAATCGGTTACGATAATGCTACGATTAACAAGATTATATAAAACCACCCCACTGACCTTCTCAGGAGGTCCTTGGGGTGGTTTCGAACTCATGACAATAGAAGGTTCACGAAGCGCGCTTTCTATCGTTAACGATTACTTTGCTACTGTAACTCTCATTTTCACAACTCGTTTCTTACCGTTATAAAGCGTAATTATGGTTTTAATCGTTGCTTTACCGATACCCTTCGCAGTGATCTTTCCCTTTTTATCTACAGTTGCTACTTTAGGATTACTTGATTGATAGGATACTGTTACCGCCCCGATTGCTGACTGTGAGGTCTTATCTTTAAGGGAGTTGACCAATTCCAGGGTAGTAGGGAACTGTATTGCTACCGCTGAATGTGCTGATTTACTGTTATTCACAGACAGTGATTTCTTCTTAACACGAACTGAGATCTGATCGAGTAACGAAGTGATCTGAGAAGCTTTTGCTTTCTCCTTTAATATTACATACTCGGAGCAATGCACTAAGTCAATTGTAACATAACCATCCTGATCAACTACATACTGATATCCATTCGGAAGCGTATTCAATTTACCTGTCTCTGGATCATAGTGATATAAATAAATCGAGCTACCCGGTTTCACCGCTTCCTGATCACCGACATAGATTCTTACCGAAGCCTGAGACGGAAGTGTACCCTCTTGACTAAAGCTGATTACTAAGCCCGGATTAGAACCATTTTGCGCTATATCAGCAAACTCGGCGTCCTTAGCGATACTGCTAACCTTCAAACTCAAATTCACATCAGTAAGCTCCTGCTTGGACCCGTTTAATGCATCCTTATTAAAGGTCCAGGAGTAAAGCTCCTTATCATCCTCGTTCTTAACCGATACGGTTAAATCCTTACCGGTATCTTTCACTTTCTCAAGTACCTCAGCATTGAGCACGAGATTGGTATTTGCTTTTTCGTTGTTCAGTACAGCTTCCGGGAGCTTCATAGAGACACTCACGCTTGTTACCTTCGTATCCTCGATTGCTGCACTGATTGCCTCCGGTTCTATTGTTATGGTCTTTTCCTTCGCTGTATCGGAGAAATCCTCTTTAGATAAGTCAAGTTCAACTTTTTTTATCACGATGGGCTTCTCAGGTGCTTTATCAGGACCTTTTTCAGGTGTTTTTACAGGTACTTTTTCAGGTGTTTGATTTGAGGGTTGGCTGGGTGTAGGATTACTCTTTTCAGCCTTAAGCACTGCTAATATAGTCGCCGCTTCATTTAACCTCTTTACATCATCTGCTGTTATCAGAGCTTTCTGTTCCTCAGATAATGCGTTATATGCCTCCTTCACTGAATTAATTGCAGCTTCATCGGTCAGCTTCACACTAGCTACAGATGGCAACTTCTTAATTGCTTTGCTCACTGTCTCAATAGCACTTAACAGCTCTGCTAATTTAGCTGACATATCGTTTAACTTCTTTACATTTGCAGCCGTTACCAGGGCCTTCTGGTCCTCAGATAATGCATTATAAGCAGCTTTTGCTGAGTTAATGGCCGTTTCATCCGTCAACTTCACACCTGCAACAGAAGGCAACTTCATAATTGCTTCATTCACTGCCTCTGCAGATACATTCAAGATTTCAGCACGATCTCTTACTCTTAATCTCGCATGCATATTCGAATCACTTGCCACCTCACCAATGGAGGCCAAGCCTGTGACAGATACTACAGCACCGTTTGTAACAAAGGGAAGTGTCGTTCCTTTTGTGATATATCCATTAATGAATATGATCGCCGGACCGGATCCATCATTGACAGTAAACTGATTCACCGTTCCATCTGCATCCTTTAATACATTTGATACCACACCGGTTGTTTTTACCAGCGCTCCGGTATTATCCGGACTCATTGACATTTTTGTACTCATAACCTTCGGCGTTATTTTTTTAATTGAGCTATTTAAAATAATGAATTTTGAAACCGAAAGTTCAACTTCGCCTTGATAATGTGCAATTTTTCCATAAAATCTAGCTTTTTGTCCTTCTTTTATTCCAGCAGCAACCGGGAACAAATTGATTCCACCGGTCGAATCCTGCGCATAAATACAATCGAAGAAGCCCTTATTTGTATTTGTATCTGTGCTCTGAGTATTAATCTCACTGGTAGCTGTTCCTTCTATAATCACATCAGTACCATCGGACAGCTTCTTTGCATCAGCAACACTGACTATTTTCTCAGGATTAGCAGCCTTGAAGAGATTATCCATAATGTTATAGTTCGCATAAGGCAAGGTAGCAGAGTTTTCCATCGTAACTGCGACTTCAAAGTTACTCATAAAAGAACCGCCCGCAACCACAACCAAGGAGGATTTGCCATTGGCATGCTGAACATATTCAGATGCTGCCAATAGCTTCTCTTCCGGATTCGCACTTACCTTGCTGTTGGGATTTACGTATTTCGGAATGTAGATGCCGTCCGTATTGTTCATACCCTTATCCGTCTTATTGGATCCGACAGTAACATAGGGGAAGGTATCCTTCGTTGTATCATAACCGAAATTATCGTTATCGCATTCTGCCGAATAAGTGGTCGGGAAGCCATATACCAGTGCACTCACGGTACTAGGTAACGTGGTTGTTCTCTCACTGGTAACCGGATCTACTGCGTAGATCGTAGCACCGGAATACTGGCTATAGGTCTGACCATCCACCACACCAAGCATCAGAGGATTGGACATATTAAATTCGGTCGGATATAAACGATAAGGCTTGCCACCGTTCATGTCATCATCCATGACTTCGTCATCACCTTCACGCAGTGTGGAGCCGATTGCAGTCAATACCTGATTTTGAAGCTCTGCCATATGCTTTTTCGGTGAAGCTGCATCCGCGTTTGAGGCTTCTGCATAATCTGCAATAATTCCGAATACTAATGTATTTCCGTTTTCAGAAAATTTCTTTAATGCAGCAATCTCATCCTCTGAATAATTTTTAGGATTAGGCCATGCCGTTACATTCTTTCTTGATGGTGCATTTAGGATGATCATCTTATACTTCTCATTGCTGCATGCACTGATTAACTCTTCGGAGGTATTAAGCTGTACTACTCTTACACCATTTTGGGCAGCTAAGGTCATCATATTCGCCATGGAATTAGGGTAGCTTCCACCACTTACGTATTCATTTCCATGGGATGCATCCAAGCCGACATAGACCACACTATTGATATCAATTACCTTCATCGTAACGGATGAACTGCAAATCATATCCGTACCATTCACCGTGATGACAGCATTGATCTTGATCGTCTTTGTACCCGTTGTTGTCGGAGTATAATTGAAGGTATGCGTACCGGTGCCTGAGGCTGCTATACTGGTAGACGGTGTCAAGGTTTCACTGGCATCCGGTTCACCTTCTACTGTATAAGTGATTGATTTTAAGGACGCAGCTGTACTCTCATTATTAAAGAAAGTAGTCTTTAGATTCAAAGTCTCTGTCGTAACAGGCATCATGGAGCTGTTCACCACTGATGTAATTCCCACCTTAGGAGCTGAACCCAACCAAATCGGTGCAGTTACTGCCTTAAAGCCCTTGTTGTCAGTAATCATTGCAAAGTAATAGCCTGCTTTGGGAGCGGTCATCGCATAGGTATAAGTAACATTGCTGCTGCCTGCATTGTATGCCTTCTTATCGACAACCTTGCCGCCGTTGCTGATTAATTGGATTGATGCAATGTTGCTGGTTTCTGTGCCGGGGTTACGATTCAAAGCCGTAACTTTTACCTCAGCTGCTACGGGAGGAGCATCCAAGATTGTTCCCATACTGTAGGTCTCAGTTCCGCTGCTCAGCTGATAGGTAACATCCAGATCCCGGTTCTCGGTTGCCCATACGGAAAGATCCTGCATCGCCTGATAGATGCCACTCAACGAATAGTCATTTGTGTAGACTACGGTAGCACAGGTGTTGGAGGTTCCCCACAGCTTCTTATGATTGTCACCATTATTGGTCGGAGCTACATGCCAGCCCTTATCCAATGCCAAAACATATTGATCAATAGAGGGGAAATATCCACCGGAGCCAACTTCACCTTCTCCATTGCCAACCTCCAACAGATTAATTCTCTGATCTAAAGTAGGATCATAATAAGCAAAATCTGCGAAGGTACCGAAGGTAGCTCCGGGATGGTTCCATTGCGTGATCGAACCCGGGGTATCCTTCAGCAACTGGTAATAAGCCTGTAAACCGCCATCGTTTGTCTTGTTATTGAGAACTGTATTATTACGGCTGACAAAACCGGTTGTATTAAAGGTATTGATATGTCCGGGTCCGCCTGACCAGGTCATCTCATAACCGTAATCACAGAGAAATGTACTTGTTGTAGCCTTTGCTGCTTCTGATTTACCGTTAAGCCATTGTTGATTTGCCGTATTATAGCTGTTTAAATCCTTTATGGTTGCAAGGCTGTCAGTAGCTGGCGCTTTATCAAAGGTGTTGGAATGGTCAGTTAGAATAAAGAAATCCAGTTTTCCAACGTCTCTTGCATAAACATTTGCTTCTGCCAGAGTTCCCTGACCGTCTGAATTCTCAGCCGTATGCCCATGTATCTGACCATAGTAGTTCTTTTCTCCGCCCTTTGCTTTTAAAGCAGTATACTTGAAGGTTGCGCTATCACTGTCCAGGTAATTGGCCAGTACTGCTTTCGCCACAATTCGGACCGGGAAATAGGAGGCATCCATGGCGATCGGACCGGTATATACCTGATCCTGTGAGCCTACGAGGGTTCCATCTGTATCCGAATAGGAATTCTTATATATCGTGTAAAGAATATGTGCACCAGCTGTCGAACTTGTCAATGTGATTGACGTGGTGGGCGAGATTGCTAAGCTGCTCGGACTTGCAGTGACATTACTTACTTTACTCTGCGTATAAGTAAAGCTTTGCTGTGCGGTTGTATAGGAACCGTCAGATGCTGTTACAGTAATTGTAGCTTTACCATCCACGAAGGCATCAATGATCACATCCGCTGTGTTACCCGATGTGGTAACCGGTGTTCCCCCGTTTAAGCTATATGTAATGGTTGCATTTGCAGTCACCGTTGACAGCTTTACTACGGAATTCAGAGGCACTGCCGTTCCGCTTGTAATATCAGAAGTGAGGAAATCAACGGTAGGTGTTGCTGTTGATACCAGCTCTGCAGTATCTGTGGTAAGCAGATAGGCACCTTTATATGTATCATTATTATTAAAGGTAACAACAGCCCGAGTAATATTCACATAAGAACCGGTCATACCTACAGAGGTTGCTATTCCCTTGCCTCGTAGTATCGCAGTATCGCTGCTCTGGCTGATCTTATGGTTGTTATATTTACTGGTATCCGTACCGGCTACCTTATCCAATTTAATAGTATCCAATGCTACCAGCATTCCTTCATATTTTTTATCACTAATCTCATTCAGCATGATCTTAGTGGGTGTTGGTAACGTCGGGGTCTCATTTCGTACAATTATATTGGAGGCATCTATTGTATCTGGAACAATTTCCATCAACCCGTTATAGGGAGAAGCTTTGCCATAGACATAAATCTCTTTTCCAACATAAGACGAGAAATTTCCTGATGATTTATAAATGCACAATCCACTGCCGGGATTCATACCATCCTGTATATACAAGGTATTATTACCGTTTAGATAGGTTCCGATTCCCTTGACCCAGGCATAGGTATCTTTAGCAAGGCTCTTTGCATCCAGATTGGAGGTTATCGCCTGCTGATTAAAGGAAAATGTCTGTACATCACTTGGCAGTAAAGGGGAGTTAATAGCTATCGCCTTGACTACATAGGGATTACTACCCTTAAACCCACCTTGAGTGGCTACTGTGAAGGATCCGCTATAAGCAATCGCAGAACCGGTTGCGGTGATTGCCCCACCACTTACTGCAACCGCCGGATTCGTACCATCCGTGGTATAGTAAATCTGTGCACCGGGATCGGTACAGGATAATGTGATCGGAGTTACATCAAGAATCGCTCCGGAGGCATCCGGAGCTGCCGTTACTGCTGCAGTCGTATATAATGGGTCCTTACTGCCGTATAGCTGTAAGCTATTCACACCATGCGTGCCACCTGTGGCAATTGTACCTCCATTTACTGAGACCTCTGATTTTTGAATTATTCTGATGTACAGAGTACTCTGATTCTCTGCACCGGCCGGTAACGCCATACCAAACTGTTCCGCCGGGCTGGTACTTTCGATTTTTATTTGACAGCCGGTACTTTGATAAGTTTTCCCGAATGCATTCCAGGATACTCCGTCCGTGCTCCATTCTGTATTAAAATCTCTCGGACCGGTGTTCGAAGAGCGGGAAATAAAATTAAACACCAGACCTTTAAAACCGATGGTCGATGTCTTAATCTGCCAATATCCCTGATTCGCCTGCCCTGAAAATCCGCTCGTAGAGATGGTTCCGGTTGAGAAACCAAATTTTACTTTATCGGAAGAAGTCGGTGCAAATGGGACATTGTTTTTGAATAACTGCAGTGTAGAACCGGAACCATAATAACCACTGGTTGCCGGAAAGGTTGGTGCCGCCGTCGTTACATTGGCTGAGCTATAGCTCCAGGTAGCCAGATCCGTCTTTCCAACGATATCCAGTGGCTCATTCACTGTAGATTTGTAGCTCGTATCAATCTCTGGCGTCGCAGCAAACACTGTTTCCGTTGTTAATGCCGGTATCATGCTGTTTAAAACAAATAGCAACGACATGATAATACATAACAGAGCCTTTCTAAATCTTTTCATTTTTTTCTCTCCCTTTTCCCTTATTTATTTTAAATATTGCTGTTACACGATAGTATATTAAGAACCGACCGGATGACCAATTGATTGCCGCTCTGTCTCACCGCTTCCTGAATCACTTCATGACTGCTGATATTTTCACAGACATTAAGAACAGACAATACCTCTATCTCTCTATGGCGTTCCCCTAAACCATAGATTGTCGAGGTTGTAAAATCTAATATATTACTATCTGACTGCTTCATATAATTAGGATGAATTAGGTAATTTTCTTCAGTAACTGTAATGCCCTGATAAGCTTTTATATGATCCAATGTTAATCTATTTACTGCAATTGAGAGCAGTGGATCGGAAGGAGCATAGGATATCCCTTTCTCAAGTGCTTTCGTCACATACAAGGTAGACCCAACCGGCAGACCCACCTCATCGGTTACACAATCTCCGTAATAAATGAGTCGCTTAAGCTTATGGTATCGATTTAATTCCGCCAGATAAGCCATAGTTGACAGTTTTCCTGCTCCAACTGATATGACGGTCACCGGGATTCCTTCGAATTTTCCCATCAATCCGACTTGTCCTCTTATTTCAGAAAAAATCTGCACCTCATCCAGATAGTGAGCTGCAATCATTTTCACCCGGTAGGGATCATCGGTTATGAAACAACGCTCCGGTAAACTTCCTTGATATACATCTAATAAGTTCATACATCTTCCCCTATCCTGGCTATTCCTATTTCAATATTTATAAATTTAATATTTATAATTTTCATATCTTCATATTAAACTATATCCGAACTGGTTTGGCATAAATATCCAATACACCCAATATAGATATACCGTATAATAATGCAAAAATAAGGGACATACGTCCCTATCCCATGTCAAATAATAACATTTCAAAAGTCAGGAATGTCTTATCCGACTCTTATCCCCTTCATTGTCATAAAGTTATTCCTTATCATAAAACATCATAGTTGAACGTCTATTATTTGTCAATTTATAGTATTCAGAGATTTAGACAAAAATGCATTATTCAGAGATTTAGACAAAAAGCCCTTTTCCGGAGAACAGAATATATTTCTGACTCTATTTTCCGGAAAAGGGCTTTTGTCCGATCATTCAGGATTAAACTTTTGACAGAATTATTGAAAGCTTTCATAAACCACTGTTTGCTCCAGCGGTTTACGCAAAGTGGCATGTCGATCTGCACTCTTACCTTCCCCTGCTTCATAACCGATTGCGAGAAGATTGACCGGCTCGATACCCTCCGGTATATGGAAGAGTTCTCTCATCTTAACCACATCGAATTTGCAGATCCACACTGATTGCAGCCCAAGAGCTGTAGCCTGTAATATCATATGATCTGTAACGATTGTTGCATCAATGTCTGCGACATCCTTTTGATCGAAATGTCTCTTCCAGGTTTCATTATGATCGACACAAACCACAATTGCCAACGGTGCGTTAAAGTATGCCGAGGCTTTCGCAAGCTTCTGATGTCCCTCCTGCTCCCGGATCACAAGCACACGCTGTGGCTGGTAGTTGCAGGCTGTCGGAGCAACCCGGCCAGCCTCCAGAATCGCCTCAAGCTTCTCCTGTTCAACCGGTCTCTCCTGATATTTTCTTGTAGAATAACGTGTTTTAGCTAATTGTAAAAAATCGTTCATTATTGTACCCCTTTCTTTTATTAATTTCTCAAGCATAGGGCACGGATATAAAATGTCCTGATGCCTGGTCCACAGCTTCTCCTGAAAGCGAGCTTTCCGATAAGTTGCCGGACCAGTCTATCATGACACTTCCGATGCCATGACCTTTTGCTGATGGAATCAATTTGTAATATTAACTCCTAATGTATGCTACTTTTTACCATATTTTTGTTTACAAATCTATTGTATATGATATGATGAAAAAAGGAAGTATGCACTTTAATGTAAGATACTATATAAAAGGAGAGTGTAATTATGGCAAATTGGCCCCTAAATGAACAAGGCTGCCCTATCGTCTATACGTTGTCTATCGTTGGTGGCAAATGGAAATGGCTGATTATCTATGCGTTAGCTGAACAAGGTGTTTTAAGATATTCCCAACTTAAGAAATCCTTACCGAATATTACGCACAAAATGCTGGCTCAGGAGTTGAAGGAGCTGGAAACAGAACTACTTGTTTTCCGAAATGAATACCCGCAGGTCCCCCCGAAGGTCGAGTACTCGCTGACAGCCAAGGGCGAAACCCTAATTCCTATTCTTGATAAGATGGCCGATTGGGGAAGACGTAACATGCTCCTGAATTAGGATGCCTTAAGCCTCTGCCTTTAATCTCGAATTTATTGTTTTATTTTTTTACAACTTAAGGTAAAATAGATATAGTATCTTTTGGCGCAACAGAAAAGTAGAAAGGCTTATAAGGAATTATGAACGAAAAAGCATTACGTACCCTAGAATATCATAAAATTATAGATAAATTATCTGCTCTGGCAGGAACCTCCTCTGGCAGGGAATTATGTAACGGACTTTTACCTCAGACAGACCCGGCAGCCATCGTGAGACTGCAGAAGCAAACTACGGATGCCCTGTCCCGTCTGCTTCGTAAGGGAAGTGTATCGTTCGGAGGAATCCATGATATCCGCTCTTCCACCCTTCGATTAAAAGTTGGTTCAGCACTTAGTGCGACTGAGCTTCTACACATCAGCTCAGATTTGGATGCAGTCCTGAGATTGAAGGCCTATGGCGGTTATACCGGAAAGGACAGTATAGAAATGACTGAGGATTCCCTGACGGAATTCTTTGCCGGCTTAGAGCCTTTGACTCCATTGAATAATGAAATAAAGCGTTGTATTATCTCAGAGGAAGAGATCGCAGACGATGCAAGCCCTGCCTTAAAGAGTGTCCGCCGGGCGATCAAAAATGCCAACGATAAGGTCCACAGCGAGCTTTCCTCCATCTTGAATTCTTCTAGAACCATGCTGCAGGACAATATTATCACACAGCGTAACGGCAGATACTGTCTGCCTGTACGTGCAGAATACAAGAGCCAGTTCCAGGGTATGATCCACGATCAGTCCTCCACCGGTTCAACATTGTTTATCGAACCCATGGCTATCGTCCGCCTGAACAATGAACTTCGGGAACTGGCAATGAAGGAACAAGAGGAGATCGAGAAGGTGCTGGCTGATTTAAGTAACCAGGCAGCCGTAGAGGAAGAGAATCTTACTTACGATTTTGCTACTCTTACCGAATTGGATTTCATCTTTGCAAGGGCAGCTCTTTCCAAACAGATGAAGGGTTCTGAACCTATCTTTAACCAAAATGGATTCCTGAATATCAAGAAAGGCCGTCATCCCCTCATCGATTCCAAGAAGGTAGTACCGATTGATATTATGTTAGGTAAGGACTTCGGAATGCTGATTATTACAGGTCCGAATACCGGAGGTAAGACCGTTACTCTGAAAACCGTGGGTTTACTGACCCTTATGGGACAGGCAGGCCTTCATATTCCTGCTTTTGACGGTTCAGAGCTTACGATATTCGAGGAGGTCTATGCTGATATCGGAGATGAACAAAGTATCGAGCAAAGTCTCAGTACCTTCTCCTCTCATATGACTAATATTGTAAAAATACTGGATAAGGCAGATCAGAAATCGCTGGTTCTGTTCGATGAGCTTGGTGCCGGTACCGATCCTACAGAGGGTGCCGCTCTTGCTATGTCCATCCTGTCCCACCTCCACAAGAAAAATATCCGTACTATGGCCACCACTCATTACAGTGAGCTGAAGATTTATGCTCTCTCCACAGAAGGCGTGTCCAATGCCTGCTGCGAATTTGATGTCGAAACCCTTCGTCCCACTTACCGCCTGCTGATCGGTATTCCCGGCAAGAGCAATGCTTTTGCCATCTCCTCGAAGCTCGGTCTTCCGGATTATATTATCAGTGACGCTAAAAAGAGGATCGGTGAACAGGAGAAGAGCTTCGAGGATCTGATCAGTGATCTGGAAGCCAACCGCGTAACCATCGAGAAGGAACAGAACGAAATCTCGAAGTATAAGGAAGAGATAGAGCTGCTGAAGAAGAACCTGGCAAAGAAAAACGAATCCCTGGATGCCAGTAGGGAGCGACTGCTCAGTGAAGCTAAGGAAAAAGCTGCAGCCGTACTTCAGGAAGCCAAGGATTTTGCAGATCAGAGCATCCGCCGCTATAACAAATGGCTTCAGGAGGGCGGAGATATTAAGGATATGGAGAATGAACGAAATTCCCTCAGGGCGCGGTTAAGTGACAGCGAAAAGCTAGCTGCCAAAAATACTCCCAAGAAGACGAAAGAAATCTCTGTCAAGAATCTCCGTGTGGGTGATTCCGTGAATGTCATCAGTCTGGGACTCAAGGGTACTGTGAGTACGCTGCCAAATGCCAAAGGTGATCTCTATGTACAGATGGGTATTCTAAGGTCACTTGTGAATCTCAAGGATATTGAACTGATCGAAGAAGAGACTGTCACAGCTCCCGGATTTAACAGAACACAGAGCGGTAAAATCAAGATGTCCAAATCTGCCAGTATTCATCCGGATATCAATCTGATTGGTAAGACAGTGGACGAAGCCCTCTCTGACCTGGATAAGTATCTCGATGATGCATACCTGGCACATCTGCCACAGGTTACTGTGATCCACGGACGCGGAACCGGTGCACTTCGGAATGCCATCCATGCCCACCTAAAAAAATTAAGTTATGTGAAGTCCTTCCGCCTCGGTGCTTTCGGGGAAGGAGATCAGGGCGTAACCATCGTAGAATTCAAGTAATAGAGGTGAAATAGAACCAAGCTACTGAAAGGAGTTTGCCATGATAGCAAAACAAAAAATACTGATCGTCGACGATGACGTCAATATCGCCGAACTGATTTCCCTATATCTGACCAAGGAATGCTTCGATACAATGATTGTCAATGATGGCGAGGCTGCCATACGTGAATTTGCAGCTTATGAGCCCAATCTCGTACTGCTCGACCTGATGCTCCCCGGTATTGATGGGTATGAGGTCTGCCGCGAGATACGAAAGCTATCTTCCGTTCCCATCATCATGCTTTCCGCAAAGGGAGAAATATTTGATAAGGTATTAGGCTTGGAGCTGGGAGCGGATGATTATGTGATTAAGCCCTTCGATTCCAAGGAGCTGGTTGCCCGGGTAAGGGCTGTGTTAAGGCGCTTTCATCCGACTGCCAAGGAAGAGCCGGAAATTCCGGCACAGACCGGGGATTTTGTAGTATACCCCGACATAATTATTAACCTAAGCAATTATTCCGTACAATATCTTGGCGAGAATATAGAAATGCCGCCGAAAGAGCTGGAGCTCCTATATTTTCTGGCCTCGAATCCAAACCAGGTATTTACCAGAGAGCAGCTTCTGGATCATATCTGGGGCTATGAGTATTATGGTGATACCAGAACAGTAGATGTTCATATCAAACGCCTCAGGGAAAAAATCAAAGATCATAAGGATTGGAATCTTGCAACCGTATGGGGCATCGGTTATAAATTTGAAGCCCGGACAGCCGCAAAAAGATAACAGAAAGGTAGGGATGTACCATGAGGAAGACCATTTGGTCAAGATTGATGATATGCTATCTCCTCTCAGGAGTGATGATTTTTTTGCTGCTGAATACATATGGTGCAAACCTACTGGTTCAAAAGCTTAAAAGAGATAAAGTGGACCAGATGATGCAGGAAGCCAAATTGATAGACTCAGAGTATATGTCAAGCTTCTTTGATCAGACGATGTCTCTGGATAATCTGACAATCCAGCTAAAGTCCATCAACACCTTTCTGGGAATCCGCGTCTGGATTGTCAATTCCTTCGGCAACATCATCGCTGATTCCTCCGACGAAAACAGTACCATAGGGAGAAATATCAATAAGATCGATCCGGTCTTTATGGAAATGGCTAACTCCGAGAATAACAATGTCCAGGGTGTTTTTACTGAGCCCATGATGAGTCTGACCCATCCCATCATCTATAATACCCGGATTCGCGGTTATATCGTACTCCATACCTCTCATCAGGGTATCGAGTTCCAATCCCTTTATTACATGGATGTCATCAACATCTGCTTCCTTGTATTTTTAGCCCTATTTTTCTTTATCTTCGTATATATCTATTACATTACTGCCGTTCCTCTAAAGAACCTGATGAAGGCTGCCAAGGAATATTCCTCGGGTAACTATAATTATGCATTAATACTAAAGGGCCTCAGTGAATATCGTGATTTGGGAGCTGCTATCTCCTATATGGCAGGAGAACTAAGCAAATTAGATGACTATCAGAAGAAATTCGTGGCAAATATCTCCCATGACTTCCGCTCGCCTTTGACCTCCATCAAAGGCTATGCTACTGCCATCATGGACGGTACAATCCCCCATGACATGCAGGATAAATATCTGAATATCATTCTTTTTGAAACAGACCGACTGACTAAGCTTACCTCAGGACTTTTGGAGTTAAACAGCTTTGAGAATCACGGAACCTTCCTGGATATTTCCACTTTTGATATTAATAATATCATCAAGCGTACGGCTGAGTCCTTTGAGGGCTCTTGTCGTGAGAAGAAGATAACTTTGAATCTTGTCTTCTCCTCCAAACAGACAATGGTAGTGGCCGATATAGGCAAAATCCAACAGGTCCTCTACAACCTGATTGATAACGCAATTAAGTTCAGTCATTCCAATTCAAAAATTAAAGTGAGTACTGAGGAAAAAGGCGAAAAAGTATTCGTCTCCGTCAAGGATTATGGAATCGGCATACCGAAGGACTCCATCAAGAAGATCTGGGAACGCTTCTATAAGACGGATGTCTCCCGCGGTAAGGACAAGAGGGGAACCGGTCTTGGCCTTTCCATCACAAAGGAGATCATACAGGCGCATAATGAGAACATCAACGTCATCAGTACGGAGGGCGTAGGCACAGAATTTATCTTTTCTCTGACGAGAGAGTCTGAATAGAACAGAAGAATTGACATCTGGTAAAAAAAATAGTGCTTAGGTAACTCCCGGCACTATCTTTCATTTATACTGAATTTTAAGAAGGAGAGAACCAATGAGAATCAAATATATCGATAACATCAGAATTATGTGTATTCTTCTACTCATCCCTTACCATACCTGTATGATTTATAATGATTGGGGTGAGCTTTTCTATGTCACTGAGAAGCCGTCAGCGCTTGCCAGCCAATTCACCGGTATCGTATGGCCCTGGTGGATGTACCTGCTCTTTACCATTGCGGGCATCTCCTCTTATTATGCATTACAACATCGTTCCACTGCTGCCTATGCAAAGGAAAGAGTAAGCAAATTGCTCCTTCCATTGCTCGCCGGACTGGTACTGATCATCCCGGTACAATCCTACATAGCCGATATCTTCTACAATAATTATTCCGGAGGATATCTTGAACATTATAAGATCTTCTTCACACGTTTTACTTATCTGACCGGTCAGGATGGTGGCTTTACTCCCGGTCACCTTTGGTTTATCCTGTACCTTTTTGTCATCTCCATGGTATTATTGCCGTTCATGAGCCGGTATCAGAAAAGTATTAGGAAGCTTAATAGCGACAGGATTACCGTCGGTAAGCTCCTTCCGTTGTTTCTGGTCATCTTAGTCTGCGCTCCCATCTTAGAGATTGGTGGAAAGAGTCTTACGGAATTTGCTGCCTGCTTTGCACTCGGTTATTTTCTGCTTAGTGACACCCGGATACAAGAAAAGCTTGAAAAGAATCGTGTTTTTTTGCTGTGTCTGTTGATGGCATCTTATCTCCTTCGCTTTGCTATCAGCTCCGCAGGATATGGAGACAGCATTCTCTGGGCTATTGAGCAACGCATGATTACCTGGTTTGGCATCCTTACTATTCTGGGGTTAGGTAGACGATATTTAAATAACTCCAGCAAACTGACCGATTACTTTTCAAAGGCGGCCTTTCCCATCTATTACTTCCACCAGTCTATCCTGGTCATCGTTGGTTACTACACTTTGAAATTCGTTCATGTAACATGGCTTCAGTTCCTTCTGATCGTAATAATAACTTTCATACTGACTATGGTTACCTATGAGCTGCTCCGCCGCTTTAAGCCGGCCTGCTTTCTCTTCGGTATGAAGTATCAGAAGTGAACATCATAAAGGTAGATTAAATGAAAATAATAGCTTTCCAGATAAATCAGACCCATGACCCGAGTCGGCTTACCTCGTCTCCGAAGCATAAGAAGACTTCCCCACTCGTTCTATAGAATTACTTCCTGACATTATTTATAACCGAGTATACAAGTTAATAAATATGAGAGCCACCGGTTTTCAGACAGAGAATAAGAATATTATAATAAGACTAAAGAATATCTTATTATCTTAAAAGAACAGGATACGCCCGGACCGGGTTGTTCTGTGATCGAGGTAGAGCTTGTGCTGTAATCGTCATTGTACCTGGCAGCTGGCAGCAAAAACTATGAATTGTCCATAACATAAAGGAAAATCCGCCATGGAGGGCGGATTTAGGTGCATTGGACACGGAGGTCCATATGCACCGGCCTGTAAAATTATCGATTCCAATATCCCAATTCATAGTTTTTACTGCCGGCTGCCGGTACAATAGATTACAAAGCACCGACCTACCGAAATCACAGAACAACCCGGTCCAGGCGTATCCGTCCCTTTGTTAATACAATTGTCCCTTTAATCTCATCTATCCTTTGTTAACAACCATATCAGACAATCATACGAGGTCTAGCCTTATACTTCCTCCCACTTATAGCGGTGCAGCTGCCCTTCTGTTCGCATACCCTCGAAATTATTCTGTCTCAGGGCTTCGTATAAGATGACTGCCACAGAATTCCCTAGGTTCAGGGATCTGATATCCCCTATCATCGGAATTCGGATGGTATTCTCCTTGTTGGCAATCAATAGTTCCTCCGGAATTCCTGCACTTTCCTTCCCAAACATGATATAGCAATCCGGCTCATATTCAACATGGGTATAGGAATGCTGTGCTTTTGTGGTTGCCATATAGAGCTTTGCACCAGGATTCTTTTCTAAAAAATCTTTATAGTTATTATAAACCGTGACATCCAGGTCCTTCCAGTAGTCCAGCCCGGCACGTCTGATTTCCTTCTCATCCAGTCGAAAACCCAATGGCTTAATCAGATGCAATCTGGTCCCGGTAGCCACACAAGTCCGTCCGATATTACCGGTATTTGCCGGAATCTCCGGTTCCAATAAAACGATGTTCATTCCTATTTCCTCATTTCAATCCTTACTATTTTTCTATAAAGAAAAAAGGTGAATTAATCACCTTTAATCGCTATATGAATCTCAATTGTTTTATTATCGTCATAAGTCAATGGTACACAGATATTCGCAGCATAGGTTGCGCTGAAGGTTATTGTTCCGTTCCCTACTGTAGGTGGTGTTATATCAATACCGATACCCTTTGTTGAGAATATGGTGGCTGTGTTACCCATAATCATGTTACCAAGTTCACTGATAGCACTCTTAGCCAGTTCATCCATTTCTGCAACCGGCATCATCATCATCTTAGATGCAATATCACATGCAATAGAATTCTCAAATGCTATCATAGCCTGACCGCGCATCTCGCCGGTAAATCCTATCAAAATTATTAATGTATTATCAAAAAATGCTGGGTTCTTAATGTATGGCTTACCAACTTTTGCATCGACAAAACACATCTCTTTTAAGATTTTTGTTGAAGCCATTAAAAACGGATTAATGTGGTCAGCGTTAACATTGGCCATTCGATCACCTCCTATGTGTCTTACAAACATTGTATCACAATCATTATCAAAATTCAAACTTTTACTCAAATTATTTCATTTTTCTATACTTCTCTACAAATTTTGCCATTCTCTCTAATGCGATTTTTAAATTTTCTATGGAATATGCATAAGAAATACGAAGATAGCCCTCACCACAGGCTCCAAAAGCTGTACCCGGAACCACTGCAACCTTTTCTTCCATCAATAGTCTTGTAGCAAATTCGTCCGAGGTCATGCCAAGACTTTTTATACAAGGGAATACATAAAATGCCCCATAAGGTTCAAAGCACTCCAGCCCCATAGCACGTAAGGAGTGAACCACATACCTGCGTCTTTTATCATAAGCATCACGCATCATTTCTACATCAGGATCGCCATTCTTCACTGCTTCAATGCCCGCATACTGACTGGTCGTCGGGGCACACATGATGGCAAACTGATGGATCTTTATCATTTGCTCCATAATCAATGCTGGTCCTGCAGCATACCCAAGTCTCCAGCCGGTCATGGCATAGGATTTCGAAAAACCATTGATTACAATGGTGCGTTCCTTCATTCCCGGGAAAGAAGCGATTGATATATGCTTTTGTCCATACGTAAGCTCTGAATAAATCTCGTCTGATATTACAATCAGATCCTTCTCTAGGATGACATCCACCAGTTTGGCAAGATCCTCCTGATTCATGATGGCACCGGTCGGGTTGTTCGGGAAAGCCAGGATCAATAGCTTAGTGTTCTCGGTGATTGCATCCAGAAGCTCCTCTCTGGTAAGCTTAAAATCATTCTTACCCTGAAGCTCTATGACCACCGGCGTTCCTCCTGCAAGAACAGTACAGGGATGATAAGACACATAGCAGGGCTGAGGAATCAGCACTTCATCCCCAGGCTCAAGCATGGCACGAAGAGCGATATCGATTGCCTCGCTCCCTCCGACGGTTACCATAACCTCTTTATTATAATCATAATTCAAATCAAATCTGCGAGACAGATAATTGCAGATTTCCATCTTCAATTCCTTCAGGCCTGCATTCGAGGTATAGAAGGTTCTTCCCTTCTCCAAGGAATAGATTCCCTCTTCACGAATATGCCAGGGAGTATCAAAATCAGGTTCACCGACACCAAGAGAGATTGCATCCTTCATCTCGCTGACGATATCAAAGAATTTTCTAATTCCCGAAGGCGGCATATCAACTACTGACTTAGCTAATGGATTTCTCAAGGTGTAATCAGCATCCTTTCATCTTGTTTCGTTTGAATAAGTGGTAAACCGTGCTCCTTGTATTTCTTCAATACAAAATGAGTCGCAGTACTTAAGATTGCATCCATCGGAGCAAGCTTCTCAGAGACGAAGTTTGCTACCTCTCTCATCGTTTTACCTTCCAGGATTACTGTAAGATCAAAGCCTCCTGACATCAGATACAACGATTGTACCTCATCAAACTGATAGATACGCTCCGCAATTTTATCAAAGCCAAGTCCCCGTTGTGGTGTTACCTTGAGTTCAATCAAGGCCGTCACTCTTTCACATTCTACCTTATCCCAGTTAATCAGAGTAGGATAACCGCAGATGATCGTTTCCTCTTCCATTTGCCTGATTGCATTAGTCACTTCTTCTTCCGTGCTGCCTAACATAATCGCAAGATCCGCTACCGAGATTTTGCTGTTCTTATCAATCGCAGTTAAGATTTTTTCTCTCATCCCAGAACCCTCTCTTTTCTCTGAATTAATGTTGCCAACCTTCCTATATATGATACATAACCCAAAGTCTGTTCTTATAGAAAACCTATTTACATCACTTTATACAGTTCGTCGCTTTTAGGCGGCTCCAGATAACGTCTTTCCTCTTCATTGATGATGATCCGATCATTACCTCCCGTAATTCTGCCGATTACAGCGGCAGCAATTCCGTCTGCTTTCAATTCATCCACAAGCTGGTTTGCTCGATCTGTAATGATCAGCATACAGCCGCTGGATATCAGCATATAAGGATTGATATCATAGAATTCACAGATCTCAACTGTCTCCTGCCTTAAGGGAATCTTCTTTAAATCCACTTCCAGACCTACCTTGGAGGCGGCTCCGATTTCCCACAAAGCACCAAATACTCCGCCTTCTGTGACATCATGCATAGATGTCGCAGCTGCGGCTCGTGCAATCATCGCTTCCGGTACGACAGAGATGCAGTCAATCATCTTCTTCGCCCCTTCAAGAAAGCTTTGACTATATTTGGTTCTCAGCTCTTCTTCCTTGGCAGCTGCAATAATTGCGGTTCCTTCTAAGCCGGCCCATTTTGTCATTACGATTTCCTGACCCGGTTTTGCTCCTGCTGTCTTTATCATATGGTCACGCTTCATCTTGCCTACCCCGGTAACAGTAACGATAGGCTGGTTTACTGCTTTTGTGACCTCAGTATGTCCGCCGACAATCTCGATATTCAGCTTCTTGCATACTGCCTCCATGTCCTGCATGGCGGTTCGCAGCTCAGCTTCCTCTGTCCCATCAGGCAATAATATGGTTAACATGATACCGATGACCTCTGCACCGTTAGAGGCAATATCGTTGGCTGTAATATGAACCGCCAGGGTCCCGATATCCTGAACTGTACCGGTAATCGGATCTGTAGAAAGTACAAGAACTTCATCCTCACCTATGGCAAGAATGCTGCAGTCCTCGCCAATTGCCGGGCCTACTAGTACTTCCTCTCTTCTATGTCCTATTTGTTTCAGGACAGACCGCTTCAGGACTGTCTCCGGTATCTTCCCAAGGTTCATCTTATCTCTCCATACAGTATATTATTCTTCGTTCCAGATATCTGCCTGCATCTGACCATCCGGGTTTGTTCGATTATTCGAAATCACAGACTGGTTCTGCGTCTCACTATCTGCATCTTCCGGAGGCAGATCTTCCAACGGATCTTCTGCAACTACTGCAGTATCGGTCGAGGTCTCTTTTGCAGAATCCTTTTTGGGATCCTTCTTCTTATCCTTATCTACTTCCTCAACCTTCATAGTACCAACGGTAATATATTTCGGAGCTGCGGAATAATTACTTTTATTAACTAAAGTTCTGCTTACTTCAATGCCGTTCTCATAAACCACTTTATACAACTCGGCCTTATATCCGGTGTGCGCTGCCTGTGTGATCTTCTGATAAGTAGTCGGCTGAGTAGGATCCTTTGTGATATCATCTGCCGGAGGAGGTGTCTCTGAAAGCACGACCGAAACAAATTCTATCTTTCTGTTCTTCCTGTCCCTGATCTCCTTGCCCCATACCTTGAAGGTAATTTTTCTTCCTCTGGTTGAGCCTTCAATTAAAACCGGGTAGTCTGTACTGTTCATGAATTTGAAATCTTTATAGGTGCCCGCAATTGCTGCATCCCTGGATAAATCAACATAGCTGATCGTCATGGAGTGCGGTTGACGTTCCACAACCTCAAGCTCCGACTGTAATACTGCATTATATAGCGTAGTAGTTACCTGACATGCACCACCACCGACACTATCAATAACCTTTCCCTGAAGATAAGCACCCGCAACAAAATAACCATTTTCCTTGGTAAAGGGTGTCAATAATTTATAAGCAGAGAAGGTATCCCCAGGATATAATACAGTATTATTGATCAATCTTGCTCCATTCGCTACATTACCTGCACGATCCGCTGTTGAGGTTGAAAAATCTGTTGTATACTCTCCGAGCAGATCCTTACATTGCTCCACATCTTCCTTGGTATACTCGGGCATATCGTCCTCTATAACCGCTTCGACAATCAGATCCTGACGGTTCCAGCTCATCACTGCTTCCTTGATCTTCCCGGTGGTCTTATCAACATTTACCTTACTGCCGACAACATGCTCTGTATATGCAAATTTACCATTTTCACGGGTAACTTGCGCATTGACAGGCTTGATATTGTATGCACTGACATCTTTTTCTACCAGCGCCTTGATTTTACTCTCATCCACGTGAAAGGATAAGGGAAATACTACACTCCCCTGTTCGATGTCTTTCATATCTTTATACTGCTTGATCAGGTTACCGGATTTACCGAGTGCCAATGCCTGATCGATCCCATCGCTCTCTTCTGCTTCGTAACCCATATCCCCCATGGTCGAATATACGACATTTTCTCCAACCATGATCGCAATCCCTTTATTCTTAAGACCGCCGATAAACTGTTCAACCGCCTCTTTGGCCTGTTCTTTGGTCATCCCGCTTACATCGACTTCATCTATGAATACACCTTTACATATGGTATTATCTTTTTCCTCTGCTGATACAGTAGCTGTGTTTCCAGCAAAGATCATCAAAAGTGAAAATATGACTGCGGATAAGACAATATTTCTTCTGCCCATTTTCATCCTCCTTTTTCAACTGCCAAACTCTATTCCTTGTCCATTTACCCCGTGCAATGTGACTTCTTCCTATTTTAACATAACCTGGGGATTATTCAAGTCATTCTTTCGTTCATTGACTTTTACAGTGCAATTATGTATAGTTGACTTAAAGTTAATTGCTGTAACGTGAGCAAAAGCCGGGCAGCCCGGCAGACGGACTAGCTGATTACACTGAGAACGGAAGGTAAGATCATAGCGAGTACTAAAATGATAACGATGATCGTTGTGATGATTTTTCTTGACTTCTTACTGTAAAAATTCATTGATTTCACCTCTTTTATTATTTTATGTTCGAAAGGTCGTGAATACTGCGTGAATATTCCTGTTTTAACGATACTAATATTGATCTTTGTAGCCTGGCTTCAATATGAAATACGAAAAAGCTCCAAAAAAAACGAAACAGGCAATGACAATTTCTGGGATAAAGAAAAGCAAGCAAACTTAACTCGTCGCAAGGATATCTCAAGTCTGGATTATCTGACCATATCCGTAAGTTCGCTTCCCATGGGTGATCATGAGGATGATACCCTGAACTCTTACCGTGATACACTTCGCAAGATGGAGGGTAAGATAGCCCTTAACCTTGCCGGCAATACAAATACGGATTTAAAGCTCGAATACGGTGCCGGCAACTTAAATAAGCTCATGGAGTACGATAACAATTTCATTACCTTCGTCAGCATGCTTCATAAGTGGGCGGACCGGTTATATACCAATGGTTATCTTGAGGAAGCAAAGAGCGTGTTGGAATACGGAGTTGCCTGTCTCACTGATGTATCAAAATCCTACCGGCTCCTTGCCGAAATCTATTCCGCCAATCAAGCTCCGGATCAAATTGATCATTTAATTGAAACGATCGCAAATACCAAAATAACCGATAAGGAAAAGCTGATCAATGAACTTACTGTAATAAAGAATCGTTCCAAATAAATGCAATGTTTATTCTATGATATTTTACGAAATCTAGCAAGGTTATTTTAAATATTTTTTGAGATTTTTCCCTTTTTATCCATACTTAAGCAGGATGGACATTCTTCCTGCAAAAAGCAGTCCCTGCATTTTGGATTTCGTGCAAAGCAGATACTTCTCCCAAGAGTAATGATTTGAATATTATATAGAATCCATTGCTCCTTCGGCAAAAGCTTCATCAGATCAAATTCTATCTTAACCGGGTCTTCCTGCTTCGTAAAGCCGAGGCGGTTAGATATTCTTTTCACATGTGTATCCACCACGATGCTCGGCTCAAGGTAGATATTACCGCGGATCACATTTGCCGTCTTACGTCCGACTCCCGCAAGCTTTGTCAGAGCATCGATGTCATTCGGTACCTCTCCGCCATGCTCTGAGAGCAATTGGTTTGCACAGGCTATAATGTTCTTCGCCTTGTTTTTATAAAACCCGGTAGAGTGGATATCCTTCTCCAGTTCATCCTGATTTGCCTCTGCAAAATCTTTCACACTCTTATACTTCCGGAACAAATCTTTGGTAACCAGATTCACCCGCTCATCCGTACATTGAGCGCTTAGAATAGTCGCTATCAGCAGCTGCCAGGGTGTCTCATGATGCAGAAAGCAGGTGTAATCCTTTCCATATTCCTGATTGAGTAGAGCAATGATGCGTTCTACTCTCTCCTTTTCTTTCTTTGAAATTCTTCTTTCTGTCAAGGCAATCTCCTTCCTTTATGATAACTGCAACCTATGATATGCTGCCGAATGGCTCAGAGGATCTCTCCTGTCGTAATCAAACAGCAGGATCGTCTCCTGCCTGATGGCTCTTCCTTCGCGGGCGGAAAGCTCCGGGTCAAAGGAAAAGCTTTCGATATGAAATTGTTGATATTCCATACGATGTTTATCATAGAGCTCCTTAAAGTTATATTTCGGTTTTCCGGGAGCAAATTTGGGACGACTCTTTAAATCCTCCCGAAGATAAAGCTCAAACAGTAATATCTCTTCAAACAGCAGAAGCAAATCCGCTTCTGTGCTCATACCCCCCGGTCCTCTCTCTCTGGCATTCCTTTCAAGTATTCTATCTTTATAAAAATCCAGAAGTATTTCATATCTTCGAATTCTGCTGTGTGCGAGCAGAAACATTTTTTTATTTTCATAAAATTCATAAATCTCTTCATAAAGCTTCATAGGAGAAGGATAAAAATGCACGAGATAAGCAACAGCATAACCAAACTGCCCACTGTTATAATACATCTCTACCATTTCACAAATTCCCTTTAGCTTGAGGATCTCTTCATAAGTAAGCCTGTCCGTAGTAAGAACTTCATAAGGCGCAGTATCTCGATATACAATCCCGTATTCCTTCACAGAATGCTCCATCGGAGACCCCTTCAATACCTTCAAAAATCCCAACTGCAGCTGATCCGGCTTCATACTGTAAACCTCCCGGAAGGATTGTTCAAAGGAAGCATAATCCTCCAGTGGAAGTCCTGCAATTAAATCCAGGTGCTGATGGATGTTTCCACTATTTTTTATAAGTGCCACATTCTTTTTCACCTTATTTAAATCCATTTTACGACAAATTGCTTCGACTGTATCGGGATTGGTTGATTGAACTCCTATTTCGAATTGTACCTGCCCCGGCCTTAAGGAAGCAAGGAATGTAATCTCGTTTTCCTCCAGCAGATCTGCAGAAATCTCAAAATGAAAGTTTGTGATTCCATTATCCCTGTCTTTGATAAAACGCCATAGTTCCATGGCATGTTGTTTATTACAATTGAAGGTTCTGTCAACAAACTTAACCTGAGGTACTTTTCGGTCCAGCAGGATCTGTAATTCTCTCTTCACCAGCTCTATATCTCTATGTCTCACACGCCTGTCAACTGAGGATAGGCAATAGCTGCAGGAGAAGGGACATCCCCGGCTACTTTCGTAATAGATGATTTTATTCTCGAAGCCTGTTCCCTCCTCATAAGGAAAAGGGATGGTATCCAGCGTAAGGGGCTGCCTCTCTTTCGTCACCACGATCCGATTAAGCGCGATATCCCTGTAAGCCAATCCGGCAATCTCTCCAAGCTCCCTGCTTCCGTAAGCGTAATGCTCTACCAGCTCCAGAAAGGTCTGTTCCCCTTCCCCAAGCATGATTCCATCAAGCTCAGGTTGCTTCTCCAGACATTGTATTGCATCATAGGTAACCTCCGGTCCTCCCAGCCAAAGCTTAACCCTTGGACTTACCTTCTTAAGCTCAGCAGTGATCCTAAGAATCAGATCAATATTCCAGATATAGCAGGAAAGAGCGACCAGATCCGCTTTCTCCCGAAAGATCCCTGCCAGGATATCCTCCTCGGAATGATTAATCGTATATTCTGCCAACGAAAGCTGTACAGGCTGCTGATTATTATCAGGAAGATACCTCTCGGTATAGGCCTTCAGGCTATATACAGCAAGATTCGAATGGATATACTTTGCATTCACTGCAACCAATAACAGCTTCATAATGACTCCCATTTCCGTATGCGATTTCTTGAATTCGTTTGATTTCATATCTCAGTTCTTTGTGAAAAATTAGATGGTTTCAAATTTCTTTTCACATTACTTATTCTATCACAGTCCTGTCTTATCCCGCCACTAATTCATAAAAAAATAACATTTTGGGAACTCTCCACAATGTCCCCTTAAATACTATACCATCATTTTAGGATCAATAGTATCCTGTTATGTCCTATATGGACAGAAACTTTACTATGTGCTATAGTGAAATTTGTCATATGTTATCACTTTAGGAGGAAGTTATGTTATCGTTTGAACCGATTACCGCAGATAATATCTGCATACCAGCTGAATATTTCAAGTACAAGATCAGCCGCACCAGTGATTATACCATCGGCGCGATGTATATGTGGCGCGACTTTTACCAATCCAGCTTTGCCATCTATGATGATATGATTTTATATAAAGTAAAATTCCTTAACCGTATCTCCTTTACTTTTCCCGTAGGAGGAGGCTCTCTGGATAAAGCCATAGATGCCTTGAAGGAGTATTGCAGGGTGAATGGAATCCCCCTCTGGTTCTGTACAGTTCCGGAAGAAGCCATCCCCATCTTAGTCAATGAATATGGCGGTACCCAACCCTGCTCCTCTAATCGTGATTGGGCAGATTACCTGTATAAGGCAGAGGACCTCGGTGAGATGGCCGGTCGGAGATACAGCGGACAGAGAAATCATATCAATAAATTCAAAAAGTTATACCCGAACTACAACTATCAGAGAATAACTTCAGATAATATGCCCAGAGTGATCGAATTTCTGAAGGACTATGAACAGAACCATGGGAAAGAAGCTTCTCTGGCACAGGAGGAACTGAGTCGTACTCTGGAGCTGATGCCCTATATTGATAAATTTAAGCTTCCCGGAGCATTTATTGAAGTAGACGGAACCATCGTCGCTCTCTCCATTGGTGAAGTAATCAAGGATACACTTTATTGCCACATAGAAAAAGCGAACCGTGATTATCCCGGCTCCTATCAGATGATTGTGAAGGAATTTGCCGACGACATGCGTCGCAGCTATGGAATTGAATATATTAACCGCGAGGAGGATGTAGGTGATGAGGGTCTTCGTACCTCTAAGCTTTCCTATCATCCTGTTGCTCTCTTAGACAAGTATTGCGTACTGGTACCTTATAAAAATTTATAATGAGGCTTTTCTTCTTTGAGTAGGAAATATCTCAGAAAATCATCCAGCAGAATCGCAGGCAAAGAAAGAAAGAACCATATATTCGTATAGAGCAGACAGATTTGTCCCAGTAGGTTATAAGGCTGCCCGGAATAGTCCCAGACCCGCAGGCCAAGCCAAAGGTTAACGATCAGCCCTGTAGCGAACTCAACTGTCGTGATGATCAGTGCCGAGATTGCCATCTGACTGACGAGTGCCATATTCCAGGAATAAATCTCATTCAATAATCCAATCAGGATAAAGCAGATTCCACCAGCCACCAGCATGGAGATGTGGGAATATCCTCTGGACAGAAGCTCAATGAAACCGTAAGTAAAACCACCGACCAGAAATAGAAATGTATATTTTAGAAAATTGTTATATGCAAGCAGCAAGCTTTCACCCCCGACTTTCAGAAAACAAATTATTTAATGAAACGGCTGTTGTAGAACCTTTATTAACAAATTTGGCCGGGATAACCGCGCATCGCAGGATGTCTGTTGTCCTTGCTTTATGCTAATGAAAGTTTTTACAGCAGCCCTATTTATTTCTTCAATAAAGAGTATACGTCCGCCGCCAAAATAATATATCTGTTGCAGGTTCTGTAATTGCTGGTTAGAATACCTATTTTTAGACAGAAAAAAAGACAGTTATGGGACTGTCCTTTTTTCGGAGAAGGTATTTTTGTTACTTATGGGGGTGTAGCAAAAACTATATAATGTATTGGGGTTTACGAACATAGTATAGCATGCAGTGCGCCAAAAGTGTGCACAAACTTTACAAATAATCAAACCATTTTTCGTCATATTGTACAACAAAACGGTTCATTTGTTCAGTGAATGACCTAACGCAGAAGTTTCACTACGCATTTGCTGTAGATTCCTCAATCATTTTAGGTTGAAACAGAGCTTCGAACTCTTCTCTGGTAATCCTCTCTTTTTCGATCAGCAGTGATGCACAGGCTTCTAGTGTCTCCTTGTACTGTGTCAGAATCCGCCTTGCTTCCTGATAACAATCATCAATGATCTTCTTTACTTCATCATCGATTCGGTTGGCTATATTCTCGCTATAGCTCCTGGTGTGTGCCAAATCTCTTCCGATAAATACTTCATCATCATCGTAATCATAATTCACCATACCGATGGCATCTGAGAAGCCGTATCTGGTAATCATCGCTCTGGCTGTTTTCGTGGCAACCTTGATATCCTGAGAAGCCCCGGTCGTGATATCTTCGAGGATCAGCTCCTCCGCTGCTCTTCCTGCTAAATCAACGATAATCTCCTGCTTCATCCTGCCCTTGGTATTGAACATTTCATCCTTTTCGGGAAGAGGCATAGTAAAGCCTGCTGCACCATTACCTGTAGGAATGATAGAAACGGTGTATACCGGACCTACATCAGGAAGAACATGGAACATGATGGCGTGCCCTGCTTCATGATATGCAGTAATGCGCTTCTCCTTATCTGTAATGACCTTGCTCTTCTTTTCTGTTCCGATCCCAACCTTGATAAAGGATCTCTTGATATCCTCGCTATTGATAAAGCTTCGATTCTCTCTTGCAGCACAAATGGCTGCTTCATTCAAAAGGTTCTCCAGATCAGCTCCTGTAAAGCCCGCTGTTGTCTGAGCCACCTGTTTTAAGTCCACATCATCTCCCAGAGGCTTACCTTTGGCGTGCACCTGTAGGATTTCCTCTCTTCCCTTCACATCCGGGCGTCCAACGGTTACCTTTCGGTCAAAACGTCCGGGACGAAGGATTGCGGGGTCAAGAATATCGACTCGGTTGGTCGCTGCCATGACAATAATGCCTTCATTCACGCCGAAGCCATCCATCTCAACGAGCAGCTGGTTTAAAGTCTGCTCTCTCTCATCATGTCCGCCGCCCATACCGGTTCCTCTACGTCTTGCAACTGCATCGATTTCATCGATAAATACGATACACGGGGAATTTTTCTTTGCCTCTTCAAATAAATCTCTTACTCTGGAAGCACCGACTCCGACGAACATTTCAACAAAATCGGAACCTGAGATGGAGAAGAATGGTACTCCCGCTTCACCGGCTACCGCTTTGGCAAGTAAAGTCTTACCTGTTCCGGGAGGGCCAACCAGCAGCACACCCTTTGGAATTCTTGCACCCACCTGAATATACTTTTTCGGAGATTTGAGGAAATCCACAATCTCCTTCAACTCATCCTTTTCCTCGTCAAGACCCGCCACATTTTTAAAGGTAGTAGTCTTGTTCTCCTCTGTAGTCATCTTGGCTCGGCTTTTACCGAAGTTCATAACCTTATTGTTGCCTCCGCCTACCGATGCTTGATTGGACAAGAAGGAGAAGAGCACAATAATGATAATAAAGACAAGAATGTAAGGCAATACCGAGGTAAGGAACCAGCTTGGCTTGGATATTTCATGAGTTACAGGATCTAGTCCTGCCTCAATCGCCATATTTTCGATTTTTACCGTATCCAGTACGTTGAACGACTTGCTGTCGCCACTTTGTGTCGTAACCACAATTTCACCGGTCGGTGTCTCCTCATTCGGATAGATATCTATGGATTTCACCTGATCATTTTCTATGTCACTCACAAACTGACTGTAAGAATATTTGTCCTGGTCATTTAACTCAATATTATTGGATATATAAAATGTTACAATCACAATAAGCAGAATAATGATGTACCAGCCGTATCCTTTCATCTGTTTTCTCACTGAACAACCTCCTTTTTCTTTTATTATGGTATTCACGAATATCCGTGATTTTCTTCCCAGTCCTTCTGCTTAATTCTCAACAACTCCGACATAAGGCAGATTTCTGTAATACTGATCATAGTCCAGACCATAGCCTACGACAAATTCATCCGGAATGATGAAGCCGACATACTTGACATCGACATCTGTCACCCTTCTGTCCGGTTTGTCAAGCAATGTACATATTTCAAGACTTTCCGGTGCTCTGGTGCCAAGTAAATCCTTTAAGTATGCCAGTGTGTTTCCGGAATCAATGATATCTTCGATAATAAGAACATTTCTTCCTTGGATGGATTCATCCAAATCCTTCAATATCCGAACTCTTCCCGAGCTTACTGTCTCACTTCCATAACTGGATACAGACATAAAGTCAAGGGTTACCGGGATAGTCAACCTTTTGGCAAGGTCGCAGCTGAAGAAGGCACTGCCCTTCAGTATACAGATTAAATGAACACTCTTTCCTTCGTAATCCTTGCTGATCTGTTCTGCCAGCTCCTTAATTCTCTGAGTTACCTGTTCCTCGGATATCATAACTCTGACTTTATCTTTCATTTTTATTCCTCCAAATCAATCCATTTCATCAACAGTATTTTCGTTGTGGTATCATCCACTTTATATTTTTCACTCATGCGTTCTGCCTCTCCGGGAATCCACATGATATGACTGCCATCGGTAATCAGGAGCTGCTCATCTCTTTGCCTCTGCGGAATTTTGTGATCAATAAAATAGTCCTTCAGCTTTTTCTTGCCGCCAGAAGCCTTGATCTGAAGAAAGTCTCCTTCTAGTCTGGTTCTTATTTCAACAGCATTCTCTATTTTATCATAATCAAACCACTTCATACAACTATTTTTCGGGATAGGATCATTTTTTTTATAATTTATTAACTTGGTTTCCAAAATCTTTCTTTTTCCGGGGATTTGCGTGGTTCCGGGGATGTTAACCCTGACCGGTTCCGGTCTTTGTTCACAGCTGGTCTTCTCCTGTGTCGGTTCTTCAAGGTAGAAGCAGAGAGTATCATATTCCCGCTCAGCAATCATATGATAAGGGAGATGTACCTGCTTCCCAACCTGTCTTTCTGTCAGACCAAGTGCTAGTTCTACATGCTTTGCTTCCAGGTCCTTCGAAGCTCCGGCGAGCTGTTCCAGTATTCTTCTGATTACACCCTTTCGAATGACTGCCGGTTGGGCTCTCAGCTCCTCGACTCGCACCCGAAACTTATTTTCCGTCTGATCAACCATCTGTTCATAGCACCGCTGAAGATTGGAATTGACATAATCCTCGATTTCCTTCAGTGCTTTCGCAGCTTCCGTAATATTATTCACCGACTGTGCATTGATCTCACTGACCGCATAGGCGATAATACGATGGCGGATCTTATTCCTGGTATAATCCTCGGTCAGATTACTGGAATCCGTAATGTAATCAATGCCCTCCGTAGCAAGGTATTCTTCGATTTCTTCCCTGGTTACACAGAGTAGCGGACGTATGATTCGGACTTTACTGCTGTCCTCTGCCAGAAGACGATTTGCTTCCATACCGGATAATCCGCGGATTCCGGAACCCCGAAATAGATTGAACAGGAAGGTTTCTGCATTATCGTTTTTATTATGCGCTATTGCAAGCTTATTACACTGATACTCTCTACATATCTCAAGGAAGGCAGAATATCTAACCTTTCTGCCGGCTTCTTCTACACTAAGTCCTTTCTCCGTTGCAAGCCTCTTTACATCATAGTAGAAGGTACGGAATTGTATTCCATGCTCCGTACAAAACTTCGCGACAAACTGCTCGTCCCTTGTTGCCTCTTCCCCACGGATCCCGTGATTGATGTGTACTGCCACAAGCTTTAGTCTGTATTCCTGCGCCAGTGAGAGAAGCACATGTAAAAGACAGATAGAATCTGCACCTCCGGATACCCCTACAGCAATCCTATCTCCTTTTTCCAACAACTCATTTTGTTTTATATAGGCTTTAATCTTCCGAAGCATAGTTATCCCATCTTTAATCGAATCATGTAGTTTTATTGTATTCTAACGCTTTTAGCTCGATTTTTCAACGGATTATTTATGATATATGCTTTATTTTAACCAGATTCCGGCCGTTATTACAGTCATGTCGTCGATCGGGCGAAAATTGCTCTTTGACAGAGTAATCTCCAGAATACGATTCGCGATCTCCTGAGGATTGCTACTCTTGATTTCAAGCAACTGCTGCTCTATAAAGGCTTCCTTATTATCACCGTCGATGCAATCCAGAACACCGTCTGTCAAAAGCACTATGATATCCCCCTCATAGAGCTTCTTCGTAACAGAATCATAATCAACATTTCCGAACATACCGATTGGTAGGGTCGTCGAGGTTATGGTCTCCACCCAGTTTTCCCTCTTGATAAAGGCAGCAGCTGCCCCTATTTTGATAAACTCACACATACCGGTAAAAAGATTAATGATCCCCAGGTCCAAGGTCGAAAACGTCTGCTTGTCTGCTTTTAAGACAAGGCTGGAGTTGATCAGTCGGATTGCAGTCTCTGCCTTAAATCCAGCTTCCAGCATCTGTTCCAGAAGTGCCATGACAGTCTCACTCTCTTCTCCTGCTTCCACGCCTGTTCCCATTCCATCCGACAATGCAAGCATACATTCCCCATTCTCCAAACGGAGGATGGAGAAGTTATCTCCGGATACATTCTCCTTCATTGCTCTGGCAACTCCTGTCAATACCTTAAACTTCGTATCCATAGTAAAGGTATAGTTCTCGAACTCCTTCGCTATCACGGATTTAGAAGCCTCTGAGGCTTTTACCCTGACTCCAAGTGCTTCCGATATATAGGCTGCCGCTTCCTTCGCGGTGATACATCTCCCTCCTTTACAGCAGGCGATCAGATAGACTTCTTTCCTCTTATCCTCCCGTTCCAGGATAGTGATATCCTTAACAGAGATATGCTCGGATCTTAATCTGCGTACTACCTTCTCCTCCTCAGCCCTGGAGGCCTCAGCTGCCTCATAGATATCCCCGGTGATATCCCAAATGACGGAGGACACCTGTTTTAGCTGATCCGCGATGACTTCCCTGCTTTCAGAGATTCTGCTCAGCCAGATATGATTTAATCTTGCTATCTCAAAGCCCCGATTGGTTTCCGAGATAAAATCCTCCAGGCAGACACAGCTGTCCAGAAAATTTTTCGGAACATCCTCTCTGCAGACTAATCCTTTCTGTTCTGCCACCTCAAACATCAGACTGGCCGCCTGATACGTCTGCTGGAAACAGTTTTCCCAGCAGTTCACGCAGTGATCACAGTTTCTGCACAGCTTTTCTGATATATCTTCAAAGATTCGATTAATCTCTCCTTGCTTTAACTTCGTCTGTTTCTCGGTGATGGTGTCCAATGTCTTGGAAAGCTTAAGAAAGGATTCTGAAAATATCTTCATACGAAGCTTTGCCAATCTTTTTAAGTTCTGAGCAGCCAGCTGCTCCTGTCTTCCGGTTCCACCTGCTGCATCTGCTCGATAGACAATACCGGAAGGCAATAGAAGAAATGCTATGGCTGCCGAAGCAAGTGCACCAATCTCCTTCAGACTAAGTTCCATTTGGCTATTTACCAATCCTGAGATGGATGCAGTAAGCAGATAGACACCCACACATGGCAATCTACCCATCTCACGAAATACCGCTGTGATAATTCCCATCACAGAGAAGAGGCCTATCTCAGAGGCCGGCGCTCCTCGAAGGCACATTACGAGGCCGCATGCTACTGAGGTTATTGTTGCCTGGCCGGCACCATATTTATATGCAAAATACAGGATCAGGAAATACACCATAGTCTCGGCAGGCGCCAGATAAGCACTGTCAAGTTCAGGGACTGCATACAGGGCCACTGCTGTCATAACTGCTATACTTATCATTTGTTCGTTATTTAGCCGTATTCCTTTTAGAGGAAGTAGAAGATAATCAATGCCCTGTCGGAACAAATAGGCCGAGATGAATGAAATGAAACCTTCCATTACTGCCATCATCAGATGCGTCTCAGTCGAACCACTCGTTGTTATCTCCATCATCGAGAAGCAGAATAATGCCAGGGGAGGTAATAGATATAAAATCGGTTTGGGAATATTACTTTTCTTGATTACCGGCATCTCCAGAAGTATGATAGATGCAACCAATGTCAGCGAGTATTTTATTATTCCTATCCCCTTCATACTGGAAGCAATGCCGATTGCTGCTGCAACAAATGCCCAGCCACCTCCCGCACCGGACAAACAGGCCGCTGTAAAATAACCGATAGAAAGTGGGTTCATAGAATAAAAGGTGGCTCTGGCTACTACCAGACCTATCAGGTGAATGAATATTTTTCTTTTTCTCATGATCCTTGCTGTCGCGCATGATTCAAGCTATGCGCATCTCCCTTCTTGTTCCGCCGGATAATAACCGTGTTGTTATTATAGAAAAGGAGCCGCTGAAATCTTTGTCAAAACCGCAAGCTGAAATCCAAAAACTTTTTGACAAGAATTCCATCGAAAGGGTGATCGACTCGAATAAAGGGCGCTCATTCAGATTAAGAGGATAAGAATAAGCGATAGGATAGTATAAAATCTCAGAAAATTCAGAACAAAAGATACTTAATCAAGACCGACTATACTTTCAAATGATTGATCCCTCCTAACGATTTATCCCATAAACGTAGCAAATATGAATTCACAGTTACTGATTATAGTCTAAAACAAGGGGTTGCAAGCACCTTCAAAAAATTTTGCAATGAATATGGAGTAGTATATATTCATTTGGGTAGACCGGCTGACGCAGGCTGCCCATGTCCGATATGAGACTCAAGCGGGAACGACGCCAGCTTATGCGGCGTTTCCGCTACGACCTGAGGCTCATAAGAGGACATGCCAAGGAAGGTAAGGCGCCTAAATGAATATACACTATTCCATATTCATTTCACAACACAAAAAAGGGAGGTGCTTGCAACACCTCCCTTAGTTAACCTCTCTGATTCATATGAGTAGCGAAGGACGGATTTGAACCGCCGACACCGCGGGTATGAACCGCGTGCTCTCGCCAACTGAGCTACTTCGCCGTAACGACGAACTTTATTATAACTGCTAACCGGAAGCTTGTCAACCTAATTTTCCTCCGGCTCGAAAAGAATCTCATCCTCATAAACAAGCCCAAGTTTATTTCTTGCCACATCTTCCTTGTACTTGTCGGTCTTTGTATAAGCCTTATACTCCTCTATCTCATGTGTACGATCCTGTTCCTCCTGATACTGAGCCTCAAGGCGGTCAATCTTAATCTGCGCATCCTCTTCTTCCTGAGCGAGGCTTATTCTGCGATAGGAAACAATTGCACACAGCATCAATACAACAAAAGCAATAATGCCGATACCTGTCCCATTCTTTTTCTTTCTTCTCATTCCTGACATCTCCTCAAAAACCGGAATCCTTAATCCTTCTTAACTACAGAAGTCTTCCCCGAAGTAACCTTTTTCATACCTTGTCTTCCCGTACGCTTACCTGCTTCTGCCTTTTTCGTACGTTTACCTGCTTCCACCTTTTCTGCAGGTTTTCCTGATATAGGCTCTCTCGTAGTCATTAACCTCTTTTTCGTTACCGGCTTCTTTTTTGACGCTGGTTTCTTTATTAACAATGTTATTTTAACCGATTTCATCTTATTTTTCAATCGGAATAATAGCTTATTTATCAGCTTCAAAAACTTCAGTAGCTTTCTGACGAGGAGTTTCAATGGAGTCAGAAGTATTCTCAGATATTTGATGATGATATGGAGTAGGACAGAAATTATGCGTACCAGAAAATCACTAATGCTATAATGATACAGCACTCCTCCGAGCACAACACCAAGTGCAGAAAATCCTCTGATTACACCATCATTGACTCGGTAAATCATCGCAAAGATAAAAAGGCTCGCAAAAACCCAGAAAAAGAAATCCTCCAAAGCAATGAAAAAGCCATCATGCGGGATCATCCTCCGCAGAATTCGCAGCACATCATAGGACAGCAAAAGAATGCCACCCCACAGGATGGAAATCAAAAAGAACTGTAGTTCAACAGTAATTGACGGATTCATGGCGGCCTCCTACTTAAAGAGCCTGCCAAGTAGAGATTCCCCTGACTTAGAGCCACTTGCATCGGAATAGGTTAGACTGTCAATATGCCCATCAATGTCAACCTCACCTTTTTCGAGAGTCAGCCTGTTCACATGTAGTTCTTTGCCTCGTATCATCAATATACCCTGCTCCGTCTGAAGCAGTACTTCACCGGCATCAAAGGACAGCACATCGTTAACACCGGTAATCATAGCGTTTTTTCTGGCAACTATATTTAGCTTGTGACCTTTTAAAACCTGTTGTTTCTCTTCCATGAAAATGCCTCCTCACATCATACCAATCAATCATTATGATCCAAGATATCTCTTGTTAAGTATATGAGAGGACTTCCACTTTCATGACAGGCCGGCATCGGTCGATCGCACTGCAATATTACCTAAAGATACTTGTAAAGCTCCTTCGCCTCATCCTTTTTTGTCGTTTCCTGAACGTCTAAAACCTCGACCTTGACAGCTTTCGCGCCAAAACCGATCTCGATCACATCTCCGACCTTCACATTTGCGGAAGCCTTTGCTTCCTTCCCATTTATGGTTACTCTCCCTGCGTCACAGGCCTCATTGGCTATTGTACGACGTTTGATTAACCGCGATACCTTTAAAAACTTGTCCAGTCTCATAATTCCTCCATTCCGCCGCCATGCAGCGGCACAAACAATACCTGAAAGAAGTTCAAAATGAAATTCCAATGGATTTCATTTTGGAGTTCTTTCTAGTGCGAATATTATTCCATTCGCATTGTGAAAGTGATTTTACTTTCACTCTTTCCTCCAACAGATGCATTGTATTCCCAAATTAATTGATCTCTTATTTAGCAAATAAAAAAAGGCTGTTTTAAAAACCCTACACCCCAATAGAGACCCGGATTTTAAAACAACCTTTTCGTTCGTTTTCAATCTACTATGCGTTGATAACGTCCTTTAAAGCCTTACCAGCCTTAAACTTCGGTGCTTTAGAAGCAGCAATCTTAATAGTTTCCTTGGTTAAAGGATTTCTTCCAGTTCTTGCCGGTCTCTCAGATACCTCAAAAGTACCAAAACCAACTAATTGAACCTTCTCACCCTTTGTTAATTCCTCAGTAACTACGTCGATGAAAGCCTTTAATGCTTTCTCTGAATCCTTTTTGGAAAAATCTGTTTTTTCTGCAATCGCTGCAACTAATTCTGCTTTGTTCATGGATTTGCTCCTCCTCTAAAGTGATAATTACTTATTCATTAATCTAACGATTATTTTACTTCCCGCCATAAAACATCCAGTTCCACGGGAGATAGTTCGCATAGATCCTGTCCGCGGCTCTCAGCCAGAGCAAAGACATCTACAAATCTATTTATAAACTTATTAGTGGCATTTGTCAAGGAATTTTCTGCATTTAATTGTAAAAAGCGCGACAAATTAATCATTGTAAATAAAACATCGCCAAATTCCTCTGAAATATTGCTTTTATCCCCAATTTCAATGGATTCCACCAATTCTTCAAGCTCTTCATAGACCCTTTTCAGCACCTGTTTATGGTCCGAAAAATCCATGCCGGATTTGGAAACTTTTCTCTGTATTTTCTCTGCCCTTAGTATGGCCGGAAAAGCCTTCGGTACCCCCAATATTTCTTCGACAATATTCTTTTCGCTCTTTTCCTTCTTCTTGATTTCTTCCCAATTTCTGAGGACATCTTCTGAATCTTCCACTTTCGCTTCTCCAAAGACATGAGGATGGCGGCGGATCATTTTCTCTGCTTCTGCAGAAACAACATCTTCAATACTAAATTCACCCTGCTCTTCGGCAATTACACTGTGCAGAGCCACCTGAAGCAGAATGTCCCCAAGCTCTTCACACAGATTCTCATTGTCCTTTTGATCTATTGCTTCAAAGGTTTCGTAGCATTCCTCTAGTAAACAGGGTTTAAGGCTCTCATGCGTCTGTTCTCTGTCCCAGGGACAGCCATCCTTACTCCTCAATCTGGTGATAATATTCATGAATTCCTCAAAGGTATAACGTGCCATACTTCTCTCCTTATCTCCTGTAACTTTTTATCTCCTGTATTCTCTAGTCTCCAATACCCTCTTATCTCCTATAACCTCTTATCTCATATAACCTCTTATCTCCTATATCAAGCGCTATACCAGTAATCGCATACGGCATACCATCTACACAGCAGCTTAATATTTCAGGGTTCGTTTAATCAATAGTGTAGCTTGATATGCCCTATTATAGCAATTATCCAATCAGAAATCCACGAATACTTTACCCACGCCAATCTCTCGGTTTTGTAAGGCGAGGAGCTTCTATAGAATTTTTGTCGATATCCAGGGCAAGAAATACAGGTATCTCGTAATACACTATTTGACGGACAGATTGCCAATTTTGTAAAGATAACAGCAAACAAACTTGTTTGTTTGATTATGGCTTACAAAATGGCAGGATGTCCGTGAACTAGTGTGTGAGAGATACCTGTATTTCTTGACCGTTACTATATCAAGGTTTTGAAGCAGCCCTTGGCTTACTGTTCCATCTGTCGTCCCAGAAATGCCGCTGCGGTGGCGGCCAGCTTAGTCTCAATATCACCGAACTTTGTCTTTGCATCCTTAGTCAGAATAATTACCGAACCAATCGCATCTCCCTCGCTGATGATAGGGGTTACTGCTTCGAAAAGAAATTCCGAATCATCCTCATTCATGATTCTAATATAGTTTTTATCATCCTTGGCGGCTACTACTGTCTCACGTTCACTGATTGCTTCCTCCAAATCATGGCTGATACTTTTCGTAACAAGATCCTTCTTCGTCGGCCCTGCGACAGCGATAAACTGATCTTTATCAGTAATTGCCACAATATGTCCTGTCGTCTGCGCCAGGGAATCGGCATATTGCTTTGCGAATTGTCCAAGCTCACCAATCGGTGAATATTTCTTTAAGATAATTTCGCCCTCCCGATCTGTAAAAATCTCAAGAGGATCTCCTTCTCTGATACGTAATGTACGTCTGATTTCTTTTGGGACTACAACACGTCCAAGGTCATCTATTCTTCTTACAATACCCGTAGCTTTCATATATGATCTTCCTCCGTTTTACATGATTTTAGAATTGATTGTGACATTTATCTGTTACTATTGTTTGTAAAATGGGAAAGTTTATACATTTAATTCAGATATTATTTATTTTGACGATTTATTGATAATCTTGTCATTCCATCAAAAGGGGCTGCTTCAGAATTATCATTCTCTGAAACAGCCCCTGCGTATAATTATGTGATCTGTCCTATGCGTTAAACATGATCTTTTCACTATTAAAGGCTCTGGTAATCAAGGAGGTAATAATCGCTGCAACCGCCAGAATAGAAAGGATCGTGATACCAAATTGGGTAAAGGTCAGTTCTCCCATGAGCAGATTCTGAATACTAACCGCGCTGTTATAGACCGGGATCAAAAAATTACTAAGCTTGCTTTCTCCGCCACCTGCATAGGTCATAACACTTCCGAACATGACAGCGATATAAGCCGGCATCACATAAGTGTTGGCTTCCTTTGCAGTTCTTGCCAGCACTGCTATTGCTGCTACAATCGCCACATACAGATAGACAGTGACGATCAGGATAACCAAAAGCATGATAATCTCCATGGGAGTAAGCTTCAATCCAAAACCGGACAATGCTCCATCAGAAATACCATTCATCAGCATCGGCATTGCAGTAACGATGGAAATTGCATACACTGCTGCCGAAATACTGGACAGAATAGCCAGAGAAATCAGCTTCCCGAATACGATTTCTCCTCTCTTAATGGGGGAAACCAGCATACTGGATAGAGTTCCTCGCTCCTTCTCACCGGTGATCGCATCCACTCCAAGCTGCATAGCACCGGCAAAAAGCATGATATTGATCAGGAAGGGCACCAGCATTCCCAGAATTTTACCATCCTGCTTCTTCTCATTGATAATAATGGATTCATTCGGGTTCTTATCAATGTAGAACACCTGAAGCTGTTCCATATTACCGATGCGGTTTGCTACCAGACCCTGTTGATAAGGATAGAGTATGCTATTAACAAAATTATCTCTGGCTGATGCTGAGTAATCCTCCGCAGTATTATAAAAGGTCTTCACCTCAGGAATCGGATCTCCCTGATTCTGATATGTAGCAATCGTTTCTGAGAACTTATCATCAAAAACAACCAAAAGATCTACACTACCACCACGAATACCCTGTTTCACACCGGAAGCATCATCGGCAGCACCCAAATAACTAATGTTTGCTTCAAAACCCGTAGTTGCATTAAGAAACGCCACAAAATCCTCCGGTGCATTCTGAATACTGATGGTAGGAATATGTTCCTCAATGTCACTCATCATATTATTCATCAACGTACCCATCAGTGAATATAGACCGACAATCATGACAGCCGGCAAAATAAATAGACTAAGTACAATCTTCTTGTCATGAAATACTCTGGATAATTCTTTTCTGACTATGTTTTTCGTTCCGTTCATCATACTTATGCCTCCTCCCTTTGATATTTCTTGTATAGATCGAAGAAAGCGTCTTCCAGTTCTTCCGAACCTGTCTGGTCAAGGATTTCATCCAAGGTTCCTTCAATTACCTTGATACCGCCTATGATGACTCCAATTCTATCGCAGAGTTTCTCAGCTTCGGACATGATATGTGTAGAAATGATAACAGTTTTGCCTTCATCTCTTAAATTCTTTAAATAATCAGTAACACTTCTTGCTGTAATAATATCGAGACCATTGGTAGGTTCATCAAAAATAACAACGTCAGGATCATGTACCAGACTGACGGCAATTGATGCTTTCTGCTTCATACCGGTAGATAGCTCCTCGATCTTCTTATCCTGGAACTCCTTAATTTCAAAATAATCAAACAGCTTCTCCCGGCGCATGGCAATCGTTTCTTCACTTTCTCCGTGAAGTCTCCCGAAGAAGTTGAACATATACTTCGGTGAAAACTGAGGATCCAGTTTAATCTCATTGGTTAAAAAGCTAATACTCTTTCTGACCTTCTCCGATTCCTTCACCGTATCATAACCGCAGACGGAAACTGAACCGGCGGTCGGCTTAAGAAGTGTTGCTACCGTACGCAGTGCCGTGGTTTTTCCTGCACCATTCGGTCCCAATAAGCCATAGATTTCACCGGGCTTTGCTTCCAGTGACAGCTTATCCAGGGCTTTTTTCATGTTCTTCTTGGTCCGCTGCTCCTGCATTTGTTTCTTGGAGAGCTTATAGACCTTCGTTAGATCCTTGATTACTATCATTTTCTCCCTAACCTTTCTTTCTATCCCCTGTGCATTTTAGAAATAAACCTATTATTTCCATGTCCCCTATTATATCTGACTTATGAATTTTTGAAAATAGGATTAGATTAAAAATGTATTAAAAACAGGAAAAAGCCGATAGTTCAGTTACTTTGGTACCCATCGATACACAAATATACACCGAACTATCAGCTTTATTATATCACTTCATCCTCTTAAAATAGCTTTTCATCAAGAACGAGGGTAAAAGGACCGTCATTGATCAGAGAAACCTTCATATCTTCTCCGAACGCTCCTCCTTCTACTTTGCCCAGCTTATCTCGGATGCTTTCGAGAAAGTATTCATACAGCTCCCTGGCAAGTATCGCATTACCAGCCCCGGTAAAGTCCGGGCGGTTTCCTCTCCGGCAGTCAGCATACAGTGTAAACTGAGATACAACCAAAATTTCTCCCTCTACGTCCTTTAAGGAGAGGTTCGTCTTCCCGTTCTGGTCCTGAAAGATACGAAGCTTGAGTATTTTATCGATATATTTGTCGGCAATCTCTTTGGTATCCTCCATCCCGACACCCAATAAAATCAAAAAGCCTTTACCGATGGCTCCAACCACCTGCCCCTCTACTGCTACAGACGCTTCCAATACTCTTTGTACGACAATCCTCATGCTGTCTTGATTCCTTTCGTTACTTAAGTATATCTCTTTAGAATGCTCCACTCCTCCAATAGCCGTTCAAGGGAATAACCCGCATTGGCCGGACTGGTGGAGGGCAGCTTCATGATCTCAATCCCTGTCACCGGATAGATATATTTCATATAAAGCTGATAAGAAGTGCTTCCGTTGGTAAAAATACGCTCTACTTTAGAATGCTTTAGTACTTTCGACAGGTCGTTCGGAATGACATTTCTGATGCTTGAATCAGAAGATCCTATGATCTCACAACTTTCAATCACATCCCAGACCGCGATCCTGCACCGTAACAGAAGCTCTTGTTTTTCTTCAATCGAAGCAGGTACCGTCTCCTCATAGACGGAACTGATCACCTTCCAGAAACGGTTCTGCGGATGGTGGTAGAAGAACCTTCCCTCCCTAGATTTCACAGACGGAAAAGAACCCAGGACCAGCACTCTGGACTGCTCGTCAAAAAGTGGCGGTATCGGATGGCTGACTCTTTCCATTACTCCATAATCTCCTTTAAGAAGGAGGTTCCTGCTGTCTTCTGCGGCACGTTATAGTACTCCAGAATCGTAGCCGCAATATCCGCAAAGCTGGAACGTGTTCTAAGATTTAAGCCCTTCTTTACTTTCTCACCATAGATGACCAATGGAATATACTCTCTGGAATGGTCTGTGGAAGGTGTTGAAGGGTCACATCCATGATCAGCGGTAATCATCAGGATATCCTCCTCACCCAGTCCTGCAAGGATTCTGGGCAGCTGCTCATCGAAATACGTGAGTGCCTTTGCATACCCATCCACATCATTGCGATGTCCGTATATCATATCAAAATCCACAAGATTGACAAAGCATAAACCATGAAAATCCTTGTTGGTACGTTCGATTAACATCTCAATGCCTTCCGCATTATCATGCGTACGAACCGTATCCGTAACTCCTTTACCGGCGAAAATGTCATAAATCTTGCCTACAGCCAAGGTATCCAATCCCGCTGCCTTCATCTGATCCAGCATGGTGAGTGACGGCTCCAAGGAAAAATCATGACGGTTAGAAGTCCTCTTATAATCAGGGAAGGTTCCTGCAAAGGGTCTTGCAATGACACGTCCGACTCCATGCTCACCGACCAGAATTTCTCTGGCGATACTGCAATAACGGTATAACTCCTCCACCGGCACAATTTCCTCATGTGCTGCAATCTGGAATACACTGTCTGCAGAAGTATATACGATCAAGGCTCCTGTCTCCACATGCTCTTTCCCGTAGTCCCGGATGACATCTGTTCCTGAATAAGGAAGATTACAGATGACTTTACGTCCGGTCTTTTCTTCGAACTGCTTCAGTATCTCCGCCGGAAAACCGTTCGGATAGGTGGGAAAAGGTGTTTCCGAGATTAAACCGGCAATTTCCCAATGGCCTGTCGTAGTATCTTTCCCTTTTGACTTTTCTGCCAATCTGCACACGGTGCCGTCAAAGTTTTGAACCCCCTCCATCTCGGGGAATTTTTCTTTTACACCATCAATATGGAACAATCCAAGCTTTTTCATATTAGGCATCTTAAAATACTCGCTGGTAGATGCGGCATATAAGGTATGACTTCCAACATCTCCGTAAAGATCTGCATCCGGCAACTCGCCGACGCCCACACTATCCAACACAACTAAAAATACTCTCTTCATGCCGTTGCCTCCATTTCAATTCAATAATAATATTCTCTTTTTCATTTAAATATAATCTATAAACCAATCACAACTACTCATTATGGAATTTTATGACTCTATTATAGTCAGTTTTTCGACAACTGTCCAACCCTTTTGTCTGTTTATTCTTGAAATGTAAGAAAAAAGTAAACATCAGAATATTGTTATAATGAACTATGTGTGCTATAATTAGCACGATTTCAAGGAGAAAGGAAGAGCCATAATGACGCTTTTAAAAGCTACCAAACAGTTTATAGTAAAATACAAGCACGGGGCTGTCCTGGCATACTTCTTTATCTATTTGATCTGGTTCACTTATCTTGAGAAGCATGTGACCAAGTTTACCCCGATCCACGCCAAACTGGATGATTTGATCCCTTTCTGTGAGGTCTTCATCATACCATATTTTATCTGGTTCTTATATATTGCAGTCACCGTATCGTATTTTTTACTTACCTCAAAGCAGGATTTTCTGAAATGCTGCGCTTATCTTTTTACCGGTATGACCATCTGCCTGTTGATCTATACTGTATGGCCAAACGGTCACTATTTGAGAGTAGATTTAAATTCTCTCGGGAGAGATAATATATTTATTCATATGCTGTCCGGCATCTATTCCATCGACACAGCGACGAATGTATTTCCAAGCATCCATGTGTTTAATTCTGTTGGAGCGATGATTGCCATTAATAAAAGCGAAAAGCTTCACCCAATCAAATGGCTCCAATGGGGAACCCTCGTGTTGACTGTATTGATCTGTATGTCAACCGTATTCTTAAAGCAGCATTCCGTTATGGATGTCTTGGGTGCACTTGTATTGAACTTTCTTCTTTACACAGCAATTTACTTCATTCCTGCCAAGGTCAAGGAAAATCAACGGGCAAAGCAGGAGCTTTCCAAGGTATCATAATCGAAGAATTCTTTCTGTAATTCTTAAGGTTTACAAAAGCTTCACACTACCCACCACTTTTATTCTGCCTTGGTTTTTAATAGTTCAAGATCCTGCTTATGCTATTCATTAACTAAAACGGCGTAGTCTTACGACTACACCGTTTTTATGTGCGCCCGGCGGGCGCACGTTTCAACGGGTGTAAGTCCCGAGTCCGCCCGGTAGTGGGAAGGACATAGCCAATGACAAGGGTGTCGTGGGTGACTGCGAATCTGAAGGAAGTCGGAT
>JAEZOB010000063.1 GCA_023414355.1 Bacillota bacterium
GATTTGCCATCCGACTTCCTTCAGATTCGCAGTCACCCACGACACCCTTGTCATTGGCTATGTCCTTCCCACTACCGGGCGGACTCGGGACTTACACCCGTTGAAACGTGCGCCCGCCGGGCGCACATAGATAAAGGAAAAGGAGGTGTTGTAAAACACCTCCTTTTCTTATGGTGTTAGTTCTAATTTCTACAAATTTTCAATTTATTTTTATTTCTTTCTTCCTTTTCTTATGATATAATGTTGGCTATGCAATTTTTTAAACCAGATGGAGGAACCATAATGAATGATCAAATCGCACATGATGTGTTAGAAGACAAGTTCCGTGAGTTGATTGCTTTTGCCAACAGGCAGAAGGGTATCATAGAAGCGGAAAAGGTGAATACCCTGATTAGTGAACTTAATTTAGATAATAATCAGATAGATAAGATATATGAAAGGTTGGAGGCCTATAATGTCGTTGTATTAAGCAGCAGCGATGAAGAGGAGCCGACTGATGATATCCTGTTGGAGATGGATGATGACTCAGAAGATGTACAATCTGAAGTGGAAGCTTTAGCCAGTTCCTCCTATTCCATGTCAGATGACCCGGTTCATCTTTATTTAAAGGAAATCGGTGGTTACCCATTGCTAACTCTTGCAGATGAAGTAGAGCTCGCCAAAAAAATCGCTGACGGGGATGAGAATTCCAAGAAGTTGCTAGCTGAATCTAACCTAAGACTGGTTGTCAGCATAGCAAAACGTTATGTTGGAAGAGGACTTTCCTTTCTCGATTTAATACAGGAGGGGAACCTTGGTCTGATTAAAGCCGTTGAGAAATTTGATTATACAAAGGGATATAAGTTCAGTACCTACGCAACCTGGTGGATTCGTCAGGCAATTACGAGATCTATCGCAGACCAGTCTCGTACGATAAGAATTCCTGTACATATGTCGGAGGTTATCAATAAAACTTACCGCGTATCCCGTAATCTTTTGCAGGAACTCGGAAGAGAACCTACCGAGCAGGAATTGGCAGATGCCATGAGTCTTCCGATTGAGAAGGTAAGAGAAATCCTTAAGGTCTCTGCTGATCCAATCTCTTTAGATACACCAATCGGCGAAGAGGATGACAGTCATCTTGGCGATTTCATCAGTGACGAGTCTATGATGGGACCGGAGGAAGCTGCTTCCTATTCCATCTTAAGAGATCAGATCACAAAATTATTGGATACTTTGACGGACAGAGAACAGCGTGTGTTAATTCTTCGTTTCGGACTTAAGGATGGCAGAAGCCGTACTCTGGAAGAGGTCGGCAAGGAGTTTAATGTTACCCGTGAACGTATCCGTCAGATTGAGGCTAAGGCATTAAGGAAGCTCAGACATCCCAGCCGTGCCAAAATGCTGAAGGGTTATGATGTGATTTAGCATTCCGGATTGCTGTAAAACCGGTTATGTGTATGCGTACAACGAAGGGAGTGTAGATGATGAGAATCGCATTGATGGTGCTTCGAAGCTTACTTAATCTGCCCTACTGGCTATTTCATATCTCGCAGCTTTGCAATGCAGATAAATATGATGCTGCAACACGCTATGCCTACCTGCATAAACTGGTTCCAATCGTAAATCGGCGCGGTCGTGTGAAGATCAAATGTCAGGGAATCGAAAACCTCCCTGAAGAGACAGGCTATATTATGTTTCCTAATCATCAGGGTTTATTCGATGCTCTTGCTTTTATCGAGACCCATGAACGTCCTCTGGTTACTGTCATGAAGAAGGAGGTAAAGGATACCATCCTTCTAAAACAGGTCATCCGGCTGCTCCAGGCCGAGATTATCGACCGGGAGGACATCAGGCAGTCCATGCAGGTGATTATGAACATGACAAGACGTGTGAAAAATGGTGAGAACTTCTTGATTTTTGCCGAAGGGACAAGGTCAAGAAACGGTAACCGCTTGCTGGAATTTAAAGGCGGCAGCTTCAAAAGTGCAATGAATGCTAAATGTCCGATCGTACCGGTCGCTTTGATTGATTCCTTTAAGCCCTTTGATATTAACAGCATAAGAAAAACTACTGTTCAGATTATCTATCTGAAGCCCCTTTATTATGAGGATTATAAGGATATGAAATCTACCGAAATTGCAGAATTGGTTGCTGCACGAATTCAGCAGACGATTAATGATACCTTAGGGATTACTTCAGAACTTTAATATTTATAAAAGAATTTCCGCCCCTTTACCATAGTCTACGCTTAGGTAATACGGGCGGATTTTTACTTATCATGTCATTATATGTAACATATTTCCATTCTCCACTCAAAAGAGTTGATTTTCCTTGTTTTTTCCTGTATAATAGCGATTGAAATGCAAATCAAACTATTCAGAGGGAAAAAGGAATGAATAAAAAAAAGAGTGCCTTATTATCCACAATAGTTTTTTTGTCTGTTTTTTGTCTGTCCGCAATTTTTAATATACCAACCTCCTGGATCTCTGAAGAGCTCTGGGAACCGAAGAAGAGCGAAGCGTCACCCGCGCTGGCAGACGCAGCAGCACCTGCAGATATCGGTGACATTAAAATTAATTCCTATAGTACTGACCTCCCCCCCGAGACTATACCAGAAATGTTTTCTATAACCCCTGTTCCCACAGAGCCACCGGTCCCTACTAATGTACCGGTTTCCACTGAAGTACCGGGTATAGTGAACGGGCAGGAAACGGCAGATGCCAAAGTTTCTGAAGAACTCCCGACGGATACAGTCAAGGAGAAGGAAAAATCACTCTATGCCAATATCGGAATCTCTATGGCCGGTGATTTCGTTAATATCAGAAAAGACGCTTCTACAGACAGCGAAATCCTTGGTAAACTTTATCAGGGTTCTGCCGCTGAGATTTTAAAAACCAAGGACGAATGGTATTATGTGGAATCCGGGAGTATAAAGGGCTATGTAAAGTCGGAATTTTTAAAGACTCATATCTCTGATGAAGAAATTACTGAGAAATATGGTGAAAGAAGTATTCAGGTTGATACAGATGGTCTGAATGTCCGGGAGTCAAAGGATAAAACCTCCGGTAAATTGGATGTTATCTATCGCGGAGAGGTATACCCGGTGCTTGAAGCAGAGGACGAATGGATAAAAATCAACATTCCCGATGATAAGATTACCGGTTATGTCCTGCGGGAATATGTAGAGATGACTGTAAAGTTCAAAAAAGCAGTCTCGAGAGAAGAAGAAGCAGAGCTGTTACAGCTTCAGGCTGAGGAAAAAGCGAAAGAAGAGACAGCGATTAAGCAGCAGGACGGTGTGGACTACACAGGCGATGAGCTTAAGCTTTTGGCCTGCCTGGTACATGCCGAAGCCGGAACCCAGACCTATGAAGGTAAACTGGCAGTTGCCAATATTGTTCTGAACCGTATGAAATCATCAAAATACCCCGATAGTATGAAAGCAGTAATCTATCAGTCCGGCCAGTTCTCGGTAGCCCGAAGCGGTTCTCTTGAGAAACAGCTGAGTAACTACGAAAACTATGGTTCTTGGTCTCAGAAGCTTTCTATTAAGGCTGCCAAGGCAGCTTTAGCGGGTTCCAACAATATCGGTTCCCGTCTATACTTCCACTCTTATAAAGCTGCGGTCCGAAAGGGCTATCACGAAAGAGATAACGCTGTAAAAATTGATGACCAGTTATTCTGGTAAGTATAAAGTCGAGGGCTACCGTAGTACTACGGTAGCCCTCATGTAATTCCCGGTCATCCATTCCGGAATATACAGCGTTATTAATATAACTTGATCTGAATCGGAATACCATTCTGGTATTTCACATTTGTTTCTCCCTGAATCAGAGGCTTCATATATGCCATCAGCTCTTTCGTCACATCATGGCCATCCGGTGTAATCCATTCCATTGGAACTGTCTTTTCATGATTTGCTACTTCATTGACAGGGACAGAAACGAATTCTACGCGGTAAGGCTCATCGCTTAATCTCTTGATTGCAGCCATCCTGCCGGTCTCTCCGTCCAAAGCACAGGTAAGGGCTTTCTGGCCCAACATTAGAGATTCCGTGATATCTGTCTCACTAGCAATATGAGCAGCAGCTCTTTGCATCAAGTTCAGTTCTATGGAACGAACCTTACAACCAATCTCATTGCGGATCAGCTGCTCCAGTGCACGTGCAGCTCCTGCAATATACTTATGTCCGAAATTGTCAACTGCACCGCTGGAAATCTGATCTGACACATAATTGCCTGCGCTGTCCTTAACACCTTCACTGACAGCTACCAGGATGCCCGGCTTCACCGCCAGCTTCTCTCTGACATCGCTGATAAATCTTGCATTATCAAAGTCCTTCTCGCAGAGATAAATCAAGTCCGCTCCTGAACCTCCGTTTACTCTGGAGAGTGCTGCTGAAGCGGTCAGCCATCCGGCATTTCTTCCCATGATCTCAACAATAGTAACAGCCGGGATATCATAGGCACCGATGTCACAAGCTAATTCAGAAATTGTAGTTGCGATATATTTTGCTGCCGATCCAAAACCGGGGCTATGATCGGTAAGATTCAAATCATTATCCACAGTCTTCGGAGCTCCCATGATGATGAAATCATGATTATTTAAGCTGCAATATTCAGAAAGCTTATCCACGGTATCCATGGAATCATTACCGCCGATATATATAAAATATTTAATTTCATATTTATAGAAGGTCTCGATAATTTTCTTATAGGGCTCCTCGTCCTTACGCCAATCCTTCATCTTATAACGGCAGGTACCTAATGCTGAGGAAGGGGTATACATCAGTGTATCCATTGCCTTTGTATCTCTGACCACTTCGTTTAGGTCAATCAACTGCTCCTTGATTGCCCCCTCAATACCATTCTTTGCCCCATATACCTTATCCACTTTTCCGCTTGCACGGACGCCCTGCAATACTCCGGCTAACGTTGCATTGATTGCAGCGGTAGGTCCTCCGGACTGTGCTACCAGCAAATTCTTCATTTGATCTCCTCCTTAACAGGTTGTTTGAAAGCTAAAACATAATTATCTCATTTTAGCACGGTTTCGGCTAATTAGTCAAGTCACTGAACCAATTCTGATCACCTTATATTAAAAGTTATTTCCATTCCAGCCCCAATGTTCAACCTCAGTGTAAGTAACATAAACACACTCGGCCGAAATATCCAATTCTTCCTGTAGAATAGCCGTGATTCTTGCAGTCACCTTCTGATAAGCATCCTTTGTGGATTTGCCGAATAATTTTACTTCAACAAATGCCATTGGCTTCGCAGCCGACCCCTTAAAATAGAGGGAGCAGTTCTCTTCAAAAGAAACCATTAACCATTGCTCCGACTTACCAGGGATCAAAGCAATCGCCTCGCCTAATTTTTTCTTAATACTCTCTTCCTTCTCCTTTGATAAGGAAACAGAAACCTTCGTACTGATATATGGCATATGAATACTCCTTTCAAGCTTAAACTTTTCTTCTCCTGATTAATTTTACAAATATACTGTATGCATAATTCAGGGGTTTGTCAAGGTACAACCGTATGGTACAGAGCACGAAACACAAATGCCCCAGAAGTCTGGAACATTTCCGGACCTTTGGGGCATTTGTCAGTATTATTTATGCATTTTTACTACGGAACAGTCTCACTACTCCGCTGGCCTCCACACCCTTAATCAGCAGATATAAAAGGATTGTCTCTACAGGCAACAGTGCGATCTTAATCACTCTTTCGGATAGAAAGATCAGGAATGCCTTACCATAAAGAATGGTCAACCAGTAGGTGTCCAGAAGCAAGGTAACGAATATCAGGCTGATGACATTTGCGATGAAGATTTTGAGCAGGCTCAGTGGCTTCTTATAGAGGATAAATCCATAAATTAAGCCCTTCAGGATGGCACTCAAAGTAAAGCCAAAAAAGAAGGGTCCTGTAGGCTTCAGGATATAGGTCAGTATATCCATTGCCGCTCCGAAGAACGCTCCCACAGCCGGCCCGAACATATAGAACAGGAATTCGTTCGGCAGATAGGTAAAACCGATCTTCAATGAATTTCCTATCATAAAGGTAAAATAAGTACCGATGATGATAGAGATGGCTCCCAGCATGGCGGTTAATGTAACACACCTGATACTTCTTAGTTCATGCAGGGACGACTTGAATAAAGCTGTAAATTTGGTCATAAAAAAATTACCTCCTTTGCAGACCTTTTACTACAAAAAGAGATAAAATCAAATCGGCACGGCAGCATCAGATGGTCCAATACTTGCCCTGCACTCACTTATTTGATTATCTAATTGTAGCAGCGGGATGCGGATCGTGTACCGCAAGTTAACCTTTTCGTCCGATTGACAACTCCCTGTTCAACCAGCACTTAACGCACATGATCCTACTCTGCTTCTATTTATTTTTTGTATCCTAAGTATAACACAGGATTGTAATTTTACAAGTATTAAAATTAATAATTATTAAGTTTTCAAACACAATCTTTGCATAAAGTTACATATAACAGGAATACTTGTATAAAGTTTCATTCTATTGATTGCCGCCCCTTAATTACCACATTCGATGCTGATTTCATTGAATTTCTCAAGAATAGCATCGATCGCTATCGCCTTCTTCTCTTCACCGACTTTATCAATTATGACCTCTCCCTGATGCATCATAATTAATCTGGTGCCATATTCCACAGCATAACGAAGATTATGGGTGACCATTATTGTCGTCAGATGCTTCTCCTTAACCACCTGATCTGTCAGCTGCATAATCAGCTCCGCCGTCTTCGGATCCAGTGCAGCGGTATGCTCATCCAGAATCAGAAATTCAATTGGAGTCATCGTTGCCATCAGCAGCGCCATGGCCTGTCTCTGCCCTCCCGAGAGGGATCCAACAGGGACATGAAGCTTATCCTCTAGTCCCAGATTGAGAGAACGCAGACTTTCCCGGTAGAAATCAATGCGTTTCTTATTTGTGCCTCTTGTCAGGTTGAAACTATTTCCTTTATTATCAGCCAGTGACATATTTTCCAGGATCGTCATTGATGGGCAGGTACCCATCGCAGGATTCTGATAGACTCGTCCGATTCGTCTCTGTCGCTGAAATTCAGGCATAGCCGTAATATCTTCCTGACCGATTCTGATCGCCCCCTGATCGATCGGGATACTGCCGCAGATGATGTTCAACATGGAAGTTTTTCCGGAACCGTTGCTTCCGACTACAGAGACAAACTCACCGTCATTTACAGCCAGACAGAAATTGTTGAACAGACACATTTCGTTTACCGTGCCGGGGTTATAGTATTTATTGATGCTCCTCAGTTCAATCATTGGTCCTTACCCTCCTCTTACGGTCATTGCTTACTACCAGAATAATCAGGAAAAGAACTGCAGTGATCAGCTTTAAATCAGAAGCTGCCATACCACAGGCGATTGCAATCGCAACACAGGCTTTGTATAGGATCGCTCCAAATACGACTGCACTCGTTGCCTTGAAAAAGGTCAATTTCTTAAATACGTTGATACCGATAATAACACTCGCAAGGCCGATCACAATTGTACCTGTTCCCGTAGATATTTCAAAAAATCCGCTTTTCTGAGTATAGATGCAACCCGCAAGCGCTACAAAGGCATTCGCAATTGCCAATCCAACGATCTTGACCAGCCCCTTATCCTTAGCGAGGGAGGTGACAACCGTATCATTGTCACCTACCGCACGCAGAATATAACCCGACTTCGTCTTTAAATAAATATCAAGCAAAAGCTTCATAATAATCACAATAATCAGAAGCACCGTAATCTTTACATAAGGCTTGAAGCTCTCTGTTATGATGGAGTTCAGAAATCCATTATCAAATATTGTTTCCTTCGTGAAGATCGGAAGGTTTGCTTTACCCGCAATTCTTAAATTCAGTGAGTATAACGCTGTCATCATGATGATACCGGATAGTAGATCCCTTACCTTCAGCTTCACATGAATGAAACCTGTAAGAACTCCCGCAGCCGCTCCTACAGCAAAGGAAATCGGAAGGGTAAGGAGAGGATTTACTCCTGCGATAATCAAAACCGCCGTCACAGCACCTCCCAAAGGAAAGGTACCATCCACAGAAAGATCCGGGAAATCCAAAATCTTATAAGTTATGTATACCCCCAATGCCATTATGGCATAGACCAGACCCTCTTCAAAAACACCGCGAACAATCGACAGGATTGTATCCATCATGCCCTACCTCCAAGTTTCAATTTAAATAATCCATTCTTTACTTCGCTGCGGCTATCTCATCAAACATTTCCTTCGCACTGCTTTCCAGATCCTGAGGAAGTGTAATACCAAGATTTGCTGCTACTGCATTATTCCCATAGAAGGAAGCTTCTTCGATGATCTGGAAATTTATCTCGCTTGCCTTCTTCTCACCCTTTAACACCTGTGCAGCCATCGCTCCGGTCTGCTTTCCAAGATCAAAATAATCCAAGCCTACGGTCGCAAGACAGCCGATCTTCACCTGCTCTACCTCACTGCCGAAGACAGGGATCTTCTTCGCTGCTGCCTTCTCTAAGATTACCGGAAGAGAGCTTACAACGGTATTATCTGTCAAATTGTTGATACAGTCAACCTTTTCTAATAAATTATCTGCTGCCAAAGGAATATCTGCTGTCGTAGCGATACCGCTTTCTACGATCTCAAAACCAAAACCTGCTGCCGCTGCCTTATATTCTTCAATTGCCGATACAGAATTTACTTCGCTGGTGCAGTAGATGATACCGATGGATTTTGCATCCGGAAGGACTTTGCGGATCATTTCCAGCTGCTTCTGAACCGGAAGCTTATCGCTGGTACCTGTTGTATTACCGTTCGGTGTGCCGTCTGCCTTTGCAAGCTCTGCTGCAATCGGGTCAGTTACTGCGGTGAAGATAACCGGAATATTCGCATCCTTAGCTGCTCCGAATGCGCTCTGTGCCATTGGAGTAGCAATTGCACAGATTAAATCTACCTTATTGGAGACAAAGTTCGTAGCAATCTGAGAAGCTGTGCCGCCGTCTGCCTGTGCATTTTCAAATAATACCTCAAGGTTCTCCCCTTCTTTATAGCCCGCATCCGCAAGTCCTGCCAGGAAACCCTCCTTGCAATTATCCAGAGATGCATGCTCTGCAAACTGTCCGATACCGATGGTAACCTTACCATTGTCCTTCGCACCGCATCCAACCAGGGTGCTCATAGCTAAAACCGCTACCAAAATTACTGCCATTAACTTCTTCATAATAATCCTCCCTCATAAAATAAAAATATTTGCTGACTGCTTTTGGGAGGATTTAGCCTCCCTCATAAAATATAAAGTTTTTGATGACTGCTTCCGGGAGGATATGGCCTCCCTTGCAGTTTTGTTTTCGTTCGTTGTCGCCATGGCGAAAGGAGAAAGCAATAAAAAAAGTCCCAAGTATATTATACTTGAGACGAATTCACTCCGCGGTACCACTCAAATTGGCAACATATTGTTATTGATCAGTTGCCCTCCTCTGCCTTCATATATCGAACAATATATGCCATATGATTAACGGTTATGGTCTCCGTCAACGCCTACTATTAGTTCGGGTTGCCCTCAAAAGCCCATTCAGCAAAAGACTCCATATCGCATTCCACCAGCTGCGACTCTCTGTTATGTCGTACTTAAGCTTACTCCTCTTTCTCAACGGTTTAGCTTATTAATGTATTAAATAATAATACCAAGGCAGAGATTTGTCAACCAGAAAAAAGATAAATCCACAAAAAGATAAATACGTAAAATATCAAGGGACTACTCTTTCAATCCTGCCCTGAACTCTTAGTGGCAAAACTCAATTTTATAAATGTCTTTTCAAATAAATCATATCCACCAACTGATGTCCATCTTCATACATAGGGTGGTCGTAATTATCTATAAAAAAGTTCTTCACTATGTGCGATTTTTCAAATCCGCATTTCTCGTAGAAATGCAGTATCCATGGGCAATCACCCGTTCCAACAAGTAACTCTTCACCGGATTTTTTGTAGTAATTAGCAACATATGCAATAAGCTGTTGTGCATATCCTTTCCTTTGAAATTCAGGAACAGTAACAATATTCTTAAGTTCATAAATACCGGTTTCCTCTTGTGTAACAACACAAATCGCTTTCACTTCATCATCACACAAAGCAAACATATCACCGCGATACAAATATTTCTCTATCATACTTACCTGTTCATCGGCAATAAGCAGTAAGTCCATATACTTTGTTTTATCGCCATCCATAATTTTCACGATTTCCATATGGTATCTCCTTTTCTTTTCCTTTGCGTTGTTGTCTTTCTATATCCATTATATCATTTTCAAATTCAAATAGGGAAACAAATACTATTATAAAAAATAGATGTGCCACTTTGTAAGGCGGCACATCTATTTCTTAAATTTTCATATTCCGTATGATGCGTTTAATACTTTTAGGGGTTAAAAAGTATTTCTCAGACAGTTCAATAACAGTCGAGCCGTTTTTGTACCGATTGTATATTTCAGAATCTCTTTCTTTGAAATATGCTTTCGCATCTGTCCTCTCTCCCCATTTGCATCTCTTTGATACTATAATTGGAATGTATATCACTTGCCCGTCTACATATTTCTGGATTTCTTTAATCAATCCCTCAGGCAGAATTTCCAAAGCGTGAACATAGCCCATTGTGTCCTCCCAAAAATAATTCTTTAGGATAGCAAAGGCCACTGATATTTTATTTGATTGATATGCAATAGCCCTTGCTATGCACAATGTTTCCTGCTTTTTCTTATCGTTCATCACCCCTCTACTTCTTACATTATAGCTAAGTCGCATTTCATTTTCAAGTCACTAATATCTTGAGTTTTCGTGTTTATACCCTACACCTTTGTGTCATAGGAACTGTTAGTTACAGTTTACCGAATTTCAAGACTAAGATTTCATAATACCTTGTAAGCGATCGCTCGATGTTTTTAAATCTTGCATTAAAGTATAAATGCTTTCTATATTTGCATTATGCTCCTCTGTAGTTGCCATTAATTCTTCAATAGAAGCAGCATGTTCTTCTGATATACTTGCTATACTTTCAGATTCTATATTGATTTCAGAAAATAATGATTTAATATCATCAATTCTAGAAATTTCATCTGAAATATGCTTACTAATATTTTCAAAAGATGTTTGTACCATATTAAAGTTATTATGTACTTGAGTTACGGCGATAGTTCCTTCATTTGTGGCAATATTCCCCTTGTCAACTACATCAAGAACATCCTTTGTCTTGTTTTTAATTAATAGGAGGATGGTATTAATCTGTTTTACGGTGTTTGCACTTTGATCTGCTAATTTTCTAATCTCCTCAGCTACAACAGCAAAACCTTTTCCTGACTCACCCGCTCTTGCAGCTTCTATTGTTGCATTTAAGGCAAGTAAGTTAGTAGAGTCAGCAATCCGTGTGATACCTTCAAGGAAGTTATCAATTTCATCCATATTATAATTCAATTCTTGAACCGTTGAGTAGGATTTGGTTACTGCTTCATTGATGATTTCCATATGATTTTTCATAATGCTAATCTTATCTGAACCTTCTGTTACTATCTGACTTGCTTTTGTCGAAACTGTATTCAGCTCATTGGTAAAGTGAGAAATATCCATAACTTTACTATTTGCTTCCTTCATCTTCGTACTAATTTGTGTGACATTTTCACTTTGTGCAAAAACACCCTGCGAAAATTCTTGAACGGTAGTTGCCATAGAATTGCTTATATTCTTTACTACACTGAGATTATTGTTACACTCCGAAATATCACTATTCAAATCAGATGTACTGTTTTTCACAACCTCCATTGTTGTTTCAAGTTGTGATAAAAGTAGTTGTGCCTGATTTTCTTTTTGAATAGCCGTACTTATTAGGTCTTTACCCCATTTGGTGGTAAAAAAGACAGCAACGATACCAAATACGAAAATAACCATGTTAAACGTTGAAAAAGAAATATCAATATCCAACTTAAAAAATAGGATATAGATTAATACTATAGAAGTAATGGAACCATAAAAAACGATAAAATTCTTATTTAGATAAAGACCAATAAATATTGATCCTCCTAACGCGATAGCTCCTGCAGATAAAGAAAAATCTAGCGTCATTGCATAAATTACAAAACACAATGCCGCTAGAATATTTAAAGTAAATACCTTTGAAGAGACTTTTTTCAACATTAATACAAAACCTACAATTGCAAAAGCTGATAATCCGATTGGTATAGCAAAGTTAGAATAAAAGTGAAAAAGACTTAGTCCAAAATTGGCAGGAATAGCTAGACACATAATTAAATATACCGTCTTATTCACCTTACCAATATGAACCTCTAGTAAACTTTGGTTTTCCATCAAGAACCTCCTCATTATGCGTTAATTGTTTATTACATATACTAATTATATAATTATTTCCATTATTTATCAAGCACAAAAGCCATCTTATTGAATATTCTTAAATATTTTTGAATATTTTTGAATATTTTTGTTTATTCTTAAATATTTTTGAATATTTTTATAAGTTCTCGTAGTTTTATCACAGCACCCATGTTTCGTCGTCCCCTAAGCTTTCCAAATCGGATAGAAAGCTCACTGCAGACATGCCATAATGTTTATAAACTGATTTCGGGATCTAAAATATGCAAAGAATAAATGAAAGCTGTTAGTACTGCCGAGGAATAATAATCATCTACATATCGCATATATTACAGTCTCTATACCCATTGGCGAGTAATGTCGTATAGAAAGCTCATACTCAGGCACTAATGATTTAATATAAAAAGGTATTTCCCATAAATCATTATATTAATGATAGATGCATATCGCTAAAACTGGCTTATGAATCTCAGGACCATGTTAACTTATGAATCTCAGGACCATGTTAACGTTATTGAATTTTCATTCCTTATAGCTTATAATGTAGTCAAATCCTGACAAATAAACCTTTGCTAAGGTCAGTATTTCTATTCTGATTGGAGCAAAAAACACTTTTACCATTTAAGTACTCCTAATTATATCGTCGGATGATACTTTGCTTTCATCAGTTAATATTCTAAGGATATTAAGTTTCTTGTTAAAGTACTCCAGGACAGGATTAAAAGCTATGAATTAAATTCATTTTCCAAAAGGAAAAGGTGGTCGAAAATATGGTTACAGATGGAAAAGGCAACTACAATTATCCCTTATATGCCTGTAAAAATAGGGAAAGCTTCGCTTGTGACGAAAAAAGATATCATATTTTATTAATAGAAAGTGGTTCCGGTAGAATAACTTATGGCGGCCACAAAGAACTCTTTATGGCCCCTTTGCTTTTCTGCTTTAATGAAAACGAGATTCCAACCATAGAAGAAGGAAAAGGAATTGTATCAAGATCAGTTTATTTCAATCCTGAATTCGTAAATAACAGATTAACCTTTCATAACCTCAATCATCCTCCGGAAGATTTTACTCTGACTGATATTAGGGAAAAACATTGGTTCAGATCTTTTTTTGAACGGACGGAAAACTACTGCGGAAGAATAGGCTTAAATATAACAACTGTAAAGAGGCTGTCAATCCTGTTCGATAAGATTATAGATCAATTGGAGACGCAACCCGATTATTACTGGTCCTGCAGATCCAGATCATTTTTAATCGAAACGCTCATGTTGATTGACCAAAGTTGGGTGATTGAGGATAAAAACAACAGCCTATTCACATCAGGGTATTCAGAGGAGGTTGAAAAGATTATTCTTTATCTGTACAGTAATTATACAGATAAAATTACCCTTCCTGATATTGTTGCAGAATTTAATATCAACAGAACGACGTTAGCCAATAAATTCAAAGAAGAAGTAGGGGATTCGATCATTAACAGCTTGATTAATCTCCGGATTAACGTGGCATCTTCTTTGCTTAGGGATACCTTGATTCCGATATCAGAGGTTACCTACCGGGTAGGGTTTTCTGATATATCCCATTTCAACAGGACATTTAAAAAGCATACCGGCTTTAATCCCTCAGATTACAGGCAAACCTATAATATTATACTAAATACATAAACTATTTAAAAATCAGTAACGTCTAAACCCTGTATTACTGATAATATATCAACAATTACTGCTAATCTGCAATTTATAGGATTGTAACAATGATATACCATAGAAGGAAATCTATTAAGGGAGGATTTCATTTTATGGTTAAGAAATTTTCAAAAATTATGACATTCTTACTCGTTATGTCATTATCGGCAAGCACATTTCTTCCTGCTGCTATAGCAGCCGCAGGTACAGAGAAGGATTATCTCAAGGGCGTAAGCTGCTATAAGCAATCAATGATACGTATTGAGGGAGAAAAAACGATTTACTTTGATCCTTATTCCTTCGATGGTAACCCGAAGGATGGAGATATTGTCTTTATCACCCACACACACGGAGATCATTTCGACGTGAATTCGATTAAAAAGGTGCTTAAGAAAAAGGGAACCATTGTAATTACAAGCGATGGAGAAGACCAGCTTAAGGAAGCAGGTTTCAAAAACATTGTAACCGTAAAACAGGGCAAGAGTTATAAAGTAAACGGAATCAAGTTTACTACCGTAGCTGCTTATAATACTGATAAAGCATTTCATCCTAAGGATAGCGGCTGGGTCGGTTATAATGTAACTATGAATGAAACAAAATATTATATTGCCGGTGATACAGATTTAACATCAGATATGAAAAAGGTTAAGACAGACGTAGCCTTTTTACCAGTAGCTGGAACTTATACCATGGATGCGAAACAAGCTGCAAGTGCGGCAAATACAATTAGACCGAAGGTGGCGCTTCCAATCCATTTCGGGGATGTCGTCGGTACAACTGCAGATGCAAGAAAATTCATCTCGCTTTTAGACACTAACATTAAAGGTGCATTTCTCAAAGACCTTCTAGTTGGTGTCAGCCATATGGCGCAGTCAACCATTCGGATGGAAGCCAATGATAAGGTTGTATATATTGACCCGATTAGTATAGCAGGTGAACCTAAGGATGCGGATGTTGTCCTAATTTCCCATAATCATGGTGATCATTTCTCATCTTCCGATATTAATAAGGTTATGAAAGATGATTCCACTATCATTGTGATCCCTGCAAGCTGCAAGGCAGATGCTGAGAAAGCAGGCTACAAGAATATCATTACAGTAGAACCTTCAAAGGATTATACGGTAGACGATATCGCCATCAAGGCAGTTCCTGCTTATAATCCGAATAAGAATTTTCACCCGAAGGACAATAACTGGGTCGGATATATTCTTACTGTGAACCAGACTCTCTATTACTTCGCAGGAGACACAGATGTGATACCTGAGATGAAGGATTTTGATGCGGATGTTGCCTTTTTACCTGTCGGAGGAACCTACACCATGGATGCCAAGGAAGCCGCACAGGCAGCAAATACAATAAAGCCTCTGATCGCAGTACCGATCCATTTTGCAGATGTTGTAGGAACGTGGGCAGATGGGGAAACATTTGTCAGCCTTTTAGAAAAACCGATTGTTGGGAAGATAATTAAACAGAAGTAAATATAAGGTACTAAGCTAAAAGAAGGGGGGGTTCCATATTCATAATCTGAATGAATTTGGAAACCCCCTTCAGCCCATTAAGGGCGTTCTTAATCTCTAATATCATAATGGTACTATATCAGAGGCCTATAATTTATGAAACCCCGATCATTACGACCGGGGTTGATTTATGCCTTCTTAACACTTATTACTGAAGTCTGCCGGAAATGCTAAATTGACTGCATAGAAGTTTCTTCCTTCAATCTCATCGGTAATCATTCTTAAGGCTTCACCAAATCTCTGGAAATGCACGACCTCTCTTTCACGAAGGAACTTGATCGGGTCGCATACATCGTGGTCTGTGACCAGACGGAGAATATTGTCATAGGTGGTTCTTGCCTTCTGCTCTGCTGCCATATCCTCAACCAAATCTGTAATCGGATCTCCCTTGCTCTGGAAGAAACAGCTGTTAAAAGGAATACCGCCGGCTGACTGTGGCCATAAGCCGAGGGTATGGTCTACATAATACTTCTCGAAACCGCCCTCCATAATCTCTCCCGGAGTAAGGTTCTTGGTTAATTGATGAACAATGGCACTTACCATCTCCATATGAGCCAATTCCTCTGTACCGATGTCGGTCAATAAACCTGCTATTTTCCGGTTCGGCATGGTATAGCGTTGGGAAAGATAACGCATGGAGGCTGCCAGTTCACCATCAGGTCCACCAAACTGACTTATGATCACCTGCGCTAATCTAGGATTTCTTTCTGCAATATTGACAGGATGCTGTAATCTCTTCTCATAACTCCACATACACTAGCACCTTCCTTCCCAAGGCCAGGGATCTTCAGTCCATGCCCATCTATCGTCGCCCTCTACATGATATGACTCAATCGGACCATAGCATCTTGTATATTCATGAACGGCTTCATTTCTTACCTTAGATACCTTGTTCCAATATTCCAGGGCTGCTCTGTCGGTTGGATGTGTATCCAGGAAAAGTCTCAGTTCATCACAGACAAAGCTGGTAGCCTCAATACAGGCAAATAATTTTTCTCTGTTATTACCGTCCATCCTATTTACATCCCCTTCCATACCAATCTAGATCAAGCTCCTTAAAAAGTGTTCCGTTCGCCAAAGCTACAAATTCATTCTCATATAAATTCCTGAAGCACTGCCAGGGAACATAGCACATAGCAAGCGGAAAACGGTCAATATCCTCATATTTTTCTCTTTCGCATGAATCCTCCGGGGTATATCCGCAGACAACGTCTTGACACACCGGCTCCGGTGTCCTGTATGGTGAAGCGCCACGGTTATAGCCGTTGTCTCTTCCCATCATACCGCGATACATCCGTCTATCCATAAAACTGTCTCTCCTTTCGAATACATCAATAAACAGCAAGCAACATGCTTACTAATTATTGTTCTATACATAGTATGAAGAAAGGACAATTCTGTGCCTGTATCTGCTCGTAGAATGATAAGTAAGATAAATCCCGTAAATCATTGACAATGCTACCTTTATACTATATATTTGACTTATACTGGCATGGTCATTTATGGGATTAGACCGCAGAAGGAGAAGCGTATTATGTATCATTTTATCATAAACCCCAAGTCCAGCTCCGGCAGGGGAATCCGTTTTTGGTGGGTTGTTAAGGATGAACTCGAGAAACAAAAAGTAGAATATAAAGCAGTCTTTACCGAATACTCCGGTCATGCTACCGAATTAGCAAAGACAATATGCAGTGAGAATCCCGGTATCAAGAATATCGTCATCCTCGGTGGTGATGGAACCGTTAATGAGGTGATCAATGGTATCGATCACTATGACGAGGTTTTGCTTGGTTATATTCCTTCCGGCTCCAGCAATGATCTTGCTAGAAGCCTGAATATTCCTAAGGAGCCTACGGAAGCATTATCTCATATTCTGAACCCGACAAAGTTTAAGTACCTCGACCACGGATGCATCACTTTTCCCGATAAATTACATGCACCAAGAAAATTCACCTGTTCCAGCGGTATGGGTTATGATGCCAGTGTTTGCTACGAGGTTCAGGAGTCTCCGCTTAAGAAGAGTCTGAACCGATTCGGTGCAGGGAAGTTTGTATATATCGCCATCGCGATAAAACAGGTAATCAGTGCTCCTAATATGTCTGCCACAATTACTGTGGACGGTGTAGAAAAAGGCACTTATCATAATGTCTTATTGGTGTCCAATATGATTCATAAATTCGAAGGCGGCGGACTCTATATGGCTCCTCATGCCGATCCTACGGATGGTAAACTGAGCATTACAATGGTCCATGGATTGAGTAAAGCGAAGATTTTTCTTCTCCTGCCGACTATTTTCACCGGAAAGCATATTAAATATAAGGGCGTGGAGACCTTCCATTGCCAGGAGATTGAGATACAGACAGATATGGATACGGCGGTTCATACAGATGGCGAAATTCCGGCATTATGCTCTCACATTAAAGTCAACTGTATTCCCGGAAAGATACGAATGATTTTATAACGAAAGTAGGCGTTTACGATGCAACGACGGACGCAGGTCCAGGCTTCTTCCTTAATCATTTTATTAAGTATCATCACAATCATTGTTCAGTTTGCAGTGTACTACTTTTTTTCAGCTTTTTATATAATCTGGGGTGTTTCGATCCTGATGTGCATCTTAAGTTGCCACATTCTTCAGGAACAGACCTCCTCCTATGAGGCTTGCTTTAATTATTCCGTCCTGATCTTATTCATCAGCGCGGTAATCACTTTGTTATCCTTCCTTGGAAGAGGGGAATCCTTCCTACCCTATTCCGGAGGAATGCTTGGTATCCTATTAATCAATTGGTTGATACCCTGCATCCATTGTTTCCTGCGAAATATGCTTGACTACAGTACAAGGTTCGAGGATTACCGTACCTTCTACAGAAACGACAGTATTCTATTCTTTATCATCTATATCGGAATCCTGCTTTATGGTTCCTTCGCCAAAACAGCTTTCCCTTGGGCATATACCGGGAGCCTGAATTATGCTAATATTCTCCCTTTTGAAGCTATCACGATTCAAATCGAAGATTATCTTTATGGTCTGTTGCCCCTGAGCGATATCATAGTGTATCTTGCCTGTAGAATTTTCCTTTATGTGCCCTATGGCTACCAGATGACTTTCCTTCTTCGTAAACAGGGAAAACTGATACGGCTTACCGCACTACTGATTCTGCCCTTCCTGATCGAGATATTCCAATATATCTTAATACCCGGTCGCTTCGATATCGATGACATCATTTATGCACTGATCGGTGGTATTTTAGGTTCCTTATTGTTTTACCTATGCAATCTGATCGTCAGAGTCATAACCGGAAGGGATTTTCTTTCCCGTGATAACGATTACCCGTTCTCAAACAACAAAATTCATTTCTAATTAATACATATAAAAGAAGAGGCTGTTTCAAAATAGTAATCATATAGAAAGTGAAAGGACTAGCATTCCCGTAATGCACTCTTTGGTAGACGCACTGCTGAATTTATGTGTGACAAGCGAACATTTATGTACGATTGTCGCATAAAAATTCAGTAGTGTGTCTCCCGACGAGTGTGTGAGGGAAGCTAGTTCTTTTACATTCTATATATTACTGTTCTTTTGAAACAACCTCTTCTTTTACACTGTTCCAGAATTCTTCCAAGCTTCCCTTCATTGTGCTGCAATTCACGGTTACATTCGGGAACCATTCTCTGGGGAACAGGTTGTAATATTGCTTTTGTGTGAAGCGCTCGTCCAGCAGCAAGATAGCTCCTTTATCTTCCTTGGTCCTTATGACTCGTCCCGCGGATTGCAACACCTTATTCATCCCGGAATACAGATAGGCATAATCAAAACCGCTGTTGTTCTTCTCATCAAAATAACCCCGGAATAATTCTCTCTCATTGCATACCATCGGAAGCCCTGTGCCTACGATGATAGCCCCGATCAACCGATCATTCTTTAAATCGATTCCTTCGCTGAAAATCCCTCCCATGACACAGAAGCCGATGCGGCTGTTCACGGGATCATCGACAAAGGCTTCCAGAAACTGCTCCTTCTCTTCTTCTGACATGCCCGTGCTTTGTACCACAAGGCCCTCAAGTTCCTCTCCGCCGAGCTCTGCAATAGCCTGAAGCAGCTGGTAAGAGGGAAAGAAGACCATATAATTACCCGTTCGAACACTTGTAAAATCCTTTATATAGTCAAGGATCCTTCTATATTCCCGTTCATTTCTTCTGGTATATTTTGTGCTGACATCATTACCGATCATGATCAGCCGGTTCTCCGGAAGGAAGGAGGAGGGAGCATAAACAGCATAATCCTCTTTTCCTCCACCAAGCTGCTCCATATAATAACTGATCGGGAGTAATGTTGCTGAAAACAGAACCGCGCTTCTGCCACGGTTCATACAAGTTAACAGGTTTTTGGACGGATCCATACATTGAAGCTTAAGCCGAAAGCGATCCTCTTCATAATCAGCGTAAATGGTATAATTATCATCATGGATCTCGTACATGCTTAAGAAATGTCTGATTTCTAAAAACAGTCCGACAATCTCCTCTTTCCCTTCATTTATAAAACCTTCTTGTAAAAAAATTTCATACTCTGTCATCAGGCTCATCAGGTGCATACAGAATCCATCCACATTATCCAGAACTTCGAATTCATCGCATTCCCTCTTCAGCTTCAGAAGATCATTGTTACAGGTCTCTAAAAGTCTGGTAAGCTTAGCACTCTTATCCTTAACCAGCCTTTTTACCTCGAGAAAATCATCTTTATATAGAATAGCACTATACATCTCTCTGGCACGATCCACCAGATTATGTGCCTCATCAACCAAAAATACGTAATCATTCTGCTTCTCATTGGCAAAGAAACGTCGTAAGTAGACATTGGGATCAAACACATAATTATAATCACAGATGATGGCATCAGCCCATAATGTGACATCCAGTCCCATCTCAAAAGGACAGACACAATGCTTTTCTGCATATGCGGAAATATCCTCTCTGGAGATATCATTCTCATGCGTCAGCAGATCATACACTGCATCATTGACCCGGTCAAAATATCCCTTTGCTCTGGGACAGGCTCCCGGGTTACAATCCGGTTTATCTAAAATGCACACCTTTTCTTTCGCCGTAACCGTCACCACCTTAAGATGGAGACCGTTGTCGCCCAGAATACGGAAGGTATCCTCTGCAACTGTTCTTGTAATCGTCTTGGCTGTCAGATAGAAGATCTTCTCCGTCAGACCCTCTCCCATCGCTTTCACGGAGGGAAATACTGTGGAGATAGTCTTTCCGACACCGGTCGGAGCTTCAATGAAAAGCTTCTTCTTGCGCAGAATGGTCTTATATACACCCGTGACCAAATCCTTTTGTCCATCTCTGTATAAAAAAGGAAAATCCATCGACTTGATCGCCTTGTTTCGCTTCTCTGTCCACTTGATCTGCCAGACAGCCCACTTAGCATACTCCTCTACCAGCCAGTCAAACCAGGTACGAAGCTCTTCGATTGTCAGAGTTTCTTCAAAATATCTTATATTCTCAGTTTCCAGATTGCAATAAGTCAGCCTGACGCCAATCCGGCTATGCTCATTTTTTGTGGCATAAATATAGGCATAGCACATCGCTTGCGCCCGATGTACTCCGATCGGTGCTGCAAGATGAGACAATTCCATATAGACCCCTTTTATTTCATCTATGATAACCTCAGGCGGATTTGCTTCCTCTTCTTCAAAGATCAGAACTGAGAAATCCTCCTTAATCGTATTATTATTGATAATCCCATCTGCTCTTCCCTCTATGGTAAGTTCGAAATCAATTCCGTCTCTGGTGACCGGAACCGTAATAGAAAGCGGAACTTCTGCAGTATAATTTGCACCCATCTGTTTCTGAAGCTTGCGGTGAAGTCTGCTACCGGCCTGCATGGCGTCCGCCTCACTTCGTGTCTTTGTATTATCAAGGTCCCCGGAGCATAGTATGAACTCTACAAGATTTCTTACAGATATCCTTATGTTTCTCATCTCTTCCGACATATCTACAGCTCCTTCCCCAATAACATCTTAGAAAAAACAGGTGTCTGCTCAAACCGACAACAGGTCTCTACACAGATTGAACGCTTTTTATTATATCATAGTTGTCAGCCAGTGCCAAGGAAATCAAAACATTTGTTTGATTTATGAAATTCTTTATTTATCTTCCATAAATATGTTTTTATACTTGCATTTTTTACCTCAATCTGGTACATTCTACTTATATTCTTACGGTATTTTCCGTAAGGATTTCGAGATGGATTGCAACCCAATTCACTTGTTCATTAACTTAAAAAGTGAGGTAGTATTATGAGTGGACACAATCACGGAGATGGCTGCGGCTGCGGTCATGATCATGAACACGAGCACGATACAATAACATTATCATTGGATGACGGTACCGAATTAAACTGCGTCGTATTGGACATTTTCACAGTAGATGACAAGGAATATATCGCATTACAGCCGGAAGAGGGCGAGGAAGAAGACGATAACGTATTCTTATATCGTTTCATTCAGGAAGGCGATGATGATCCGCAGTTACTTAATATCGATGATGATGACGAATTTGAAGCAGTAGCGGATGCTTTCGAAGAACTGTTGGACGCTCAGGAATATGATGAGATGTTTGACGAAGAGGATGAAGCATCAGAGGACGAAGAATAATTAAAGTTAAGATTACACCTATATAAGGTGAACTAATCGAAGAGCAGTTACAAAGCATATATCATGTGTTTTGTAACTGCTCTTATCTTATGTTGTTTATGACTAAGTGAGAAGCACTCAGCTCATATAGCTTAAGAAGAACAAGGAGTGAGCACCCTTGTGCGAACTTCGCAGTTCTTCCATAGTGTGAAGATGCTCTTCCTTCACATTTCCCTCTCAATCTCATCCATAAAACGAGATCGTGGCAAGGTCTTATTATAGCGCTCCTTAGAACTGAAGATATACAGTTGATTCATTGCCCGTGTCATAGCGACATAGAAGAGCCTTCTCTCCTCCTCGATATCTGCTTCAAGGATCGCCTTTTTATGCGGGGTGATTCCTTCATTCGCATCAGGTATGAATACAACTTCAAATTCCAGACCCTTTGCACTGTGCATCGTCACAATCTGCACACTGTCCGTATGCTTCTCCCTGATCTCGGTTGCCTGTCTTCTTAACTCCTCCCGGTACTCCTCCATATGTGAGAGCCACTGGTCAAAGGTTGAAAAGCTCCGTGCACTCTCCTGCAGTTCATCCAGAATATCAAAAAGCTCTTCCGGCTTCATCCTGCGCTGAGAAGCATACTCCGTAAGATAATCTTCATACCCTACTCCTCGTCGTATATAATTTACAGCAGCGTAGGGAGTCATCGAACCTAGAATCCCAAGATCATACTCCAGCTGTTCAAGGCGTTCCAGCATCCAGTTTTTATCCTCATAGTAGGCTTTTACTTCATCGAAATCCACCTCAGGACTATCAAAGCACTCCCTACTCACATAACGTTTCGGACGATTGATAATCTGCAGATATAGGCTTCTCTGGGTCGCTCCTCTTCCCAACCTGATATAGGCGAGAATATCCGAGGTGATCCAATGATCGAATAGATTAGGCAGGTTATCCTTCATCCGAAAGGGAATGTTATACTCCATCAGCTTATGGAGAAGAGATCCTGAACCAAGATTAGTACGCACCAGAATCGCTATATGATCATAGGGTATTCCCTCCTTGGCCAACTGCAGTATTTCCTGAGCTATCCCTTGATTTTGAAGTGCCAGCGTATCATACTGCCTTAAGATAATTGGTTTCCCACCTTCTCTCACAGGTGCAGGTTTCTTACCAAATCTATGTATATTATATCCGATCAGACTTCCGGCCGCTTCAAGAATTGGACGAGTGCTTCGATAATTACTGCTTAAGGTAAGCTTTTGACAATTCGGGTAGTCCACCGGGAAAGACAACATAATCTCCGGTTTTGCACCACGGAAGCGATAGATCGATTGATCATCATCCCCAACAATAAACAGATTATCCTGCGGTTTTGCCAGCATTCGGATAATTTCATACTGAACAAGGTTGATATCCTGAAACTCGTCGATCAAAATATATCGGTATCGGTTCTGCCACATTGTCAGAATGTCCTCCCGCTGTGAAAGCAGTTCATGACAGAGTACAAGCATGTCATCAAAATCAATCAGCTTTTCCCGTTCCAGAAACCTGGCATATTCATCATAAATTCTTCGAAACACCTCATCTGCACAATTTTGCGAGTAATAGTTGGAAAGCCCTATCCGACTTCCCTTAACCAGACTGATTTCAGAAAGCAGCTCCTGGATGAATTCCTTCTCGTCCTCATACTCCAACCCATGCCGATGAATGATCTCCTTCATAGCCTGATAACGGACCTCATCCCGGATAATATTCGTTGCATTCAGATGATAGGCATGCTTCAATATGGTAAAGAACACTGCATGGAAGGTCCCAAAATTGACTCCTGACGATCCTTGCCCGCACATCGATTGGAAGCGTCCCTTCATTTCGAGAGCTGCTGCCTTAGTAAATGTAATGACCAGGATCTGCTCCTCCGGAATATGCTCCTGTTCGATCAGGTACTTCACCCTGCGGGTAATCACCATGGTCTTACCGGAACCCGGCCCTGCCAGGACAAGCATTGGTCCTTCTTTATGGTAAACAGCCTGCTGCTGTATCTCATTCAGCTGAATCATAAATGATTCCTTTCGTAAATTCTTTATTGGATTATTACCGGAGGTTTAAGACAACATGAATATTCTGATAAAATGAACATTTTGGAAAAATGAAAAACATAGAGATAGAGGAAGTATCCTCTGAGAATTGCAATGAACTTCGTTATCGAACCGGGCATCCGGATAGGAAATGTCGTTATCTTAACAGGACTGCTGCAAAGGTCTGCAACAGCCCTGTGTTAACTGCTAGCTCAATTTCTCAATTGCTGTCTTGATTCTTCTGATGCTCTCATCCTTACCCAGGATATTCATTATCTCATAAGCACCACCCGGTGTGGACTGCTTTCCGGAAACCGCGGTTCTCACCGGCCACAAGCCCTGTCCGTTCTTAATACCCTTCTCAGCGATGTAAGACATGATCACGGCTTCGATATTCGCCTCAGAATACTCACTAAGCGCTTCAAACTTAGGCAACAGCTCCTGCAATACAAGCAGTGAGCTCTGTGCATCCGTCTTCATCTTCTTATGAGAATACATCTCGATCTCATACTCCGGTAATTCCTCAAAGAAATCTATAATATCCTTAATATCTACCAGTGTCTCGATCCGTGTCTTGATTAATGCTGCAATCTTGCGGTAATCCAAAGGCTTCTTCACAACTGCTGTGATATAGGGGAGAGCCAACTCATAGAACTTCTCGAATTCCATGTTCTTTAAGTATTCCCCGTTCATCCAGCGCAGTTTTACGATATCAAATACTGCCGGCGCTTTATTGATATGAGTATAATCGAATTCCTTGATCAATTCCTCTAAGGACATAATCTCTGTATTGTTCGCGGAGCTCCATCCAAGTAAGGCCACAAAGTTAATGATCGCCTCGGATACAAAGCCCTGCTCAAGCAGATCCTCATAGGAGGAATGACCGCTTCGCTTGCTCAGCTTCTTATGCTCTTCATTGGTAATCAGCGGAAGATGCACATAGACCGGTTCTTCCCATCCGAAATCCTGATATAATCTTGTGTATTTGGGGGTGGAGGAAAGATACTCATTTCCTCTGACCACATGGGTGATCTTCATCATATGATCATCGACTACATTAGCAAAATTATAGGTCGGATAACCATCTGACTTAATGAGGATCATATCATCGAGTTCTTCATTATCTACGGTGATATCTCCAAAAATAGCATCATGGAAGGTCGTAGAGCCTTCGGAGGGATTATTCTGACGAATGACATAAGGGATACCGGCATCGAGCTTGGTCTGGATCTCTTCTTTGGATAAGTGAAGGCAATGCTTGTCATACTTGATAATTTCCTTAACCTCATCCTCTTCATCCACGGACTGACCACCCACTGCCGTTTTTAAGGTTGCAAGTCTTTCCTTGGTGCAGAAGCAGTAATAAGCTGCTCCTTTCTCTATAAGCTTTTTCGCATATTCCAGATAAATCCCACTAGCCATACGCTCGCTCTGTACATAAGGACCATAACCACCGTCCTTATCCGGCCCTTCATCATGAATCAAACCGGTTCCCTGAATCGTTCGGTAGATAATATCTACAGCTCCCTCAACCAGACGTTCCTGATCTGTATCCTCTATACGAAGAATGAAGGTTCCTCCTTCATGCTTTGCGATCAAATATTCATATAATGCTGTTCTTAAATTACCTACATGCATCCTGCCTGTCGGGCTGGGCGCAAATCTGGTTCTGATTGTACTCATCTCCATCGACCTTCCTATAATTTATGATAATATGATTAAATTAGCCGGACCTTTTGTCAGATTACTTATAATACGTACCGTATTCCTGCATCATCTGCTGGAATAGCGGTGTGCTCATAACCGCTGCCATATATCCAACAAACAGAATAAATAGGAATACCATAAATATCAGGGTTGCTCTTGCCCAATTCTTCTTACTGGCCGGAGTAGTATCACTGAACGCCCAAATTAAAAGCAGTATGATATTCGCAAAAGGGACGAGTAATATTGCATACATCCCAATCCATCCAAGTAACGAGGTTGGCTTCTCCGAAGCTCCTCTCTGCTGCGTTCCTGCCATCATATTCGGCATCGATTCCGCTGTATATGGTCTGTTGAAAAACGGTTGTCCCATCCCTGGAGCAGGAGCTGCCTGTACATTTTCTCGAAAGGAGGCACCGCAATATTCACAAAAATTGGCTGTTTCACTTTGAATCTGTCTTCCACAGGTATGACATGTCATCTGTTTCCACCTCTTTATGCATTGTTTTTCTTATTATAGCACATGTATTCCAAAAATCAAACCTAAAACAGGTGCCTGTAAAGGATACTCCCTCCGGCACCTGTTTTAGGTCTAAGTTATATCTGAATATAGTAGTTATTAATTTTCTGTCTTCATTGCTTCAATCGCACTAATCTTGGTTGCACGTCTTGCCGGGAAATATCCGGATAAAAGACCGACAGAGATTGAAATCAATAAAGCAGCAAAAGGTAAATAGATCGGTATGATTGAAAACTTGGCATTCGTCATGTCATACATATAGTTGGATGACATTAATTTTTGAAATAGAGGACCGCCAAATTTATTGATACCCCAGGATCCGAGATATCCTAAAATAATACCGATGATACCTCCGAATAAACCAATCGTTCCTGCTTCAAAAAGAAAAAGCTTACGTATGTCAACGATGGTACAGCCTAATACCTTCATGACACCAATTTCTTTGGTGCGCTCATAGATGGACATAACCATCGTATTGGCAATACTGATTGCCGAAGCTACCATTGCTACCAGTCCCAATGCTCCAAGCACCATCTGAAGAGTCTCGGCTCCTTCCTGTAGAGGCTTCAGGAACTGACCAATACTTTCAGAGGAGAAACCAAGCTTTTCGATCTCATCCTGTACACTCGATACATTACGAATGTTATCCACTACTAATCTGATCTCTGTATATTGCTCCATGGAACGGATTGCCTTTTTACGATCCTCTGCCTTAAGAGTATTGCTATACTTCCGATACAGCATCTTTAGGTAGTTAATATCCATGTACGTACTCCAATCATATCGCCCTTCCGACTGCTGCAGTTTGGCAATATTTTTTGCAGTTATACCGAATTCCTTTTTATTTTCATCTACTTGAAACTCATTGAATTTTAAAGTAAGCTTCTTCTTCTGAATATCCACCTGAACTTCGCTGCGTCCGAAGGACATAGGATCGCTAAATCCATAGATCGCGCCTGAACCAATAACAAGCCATGTATTATCCTCCCCAGTCGGAAAGGAACCATACTCCAGCTCCGGAAAATCAAAGCTCTGAAAAGCGCTGATATCCATAGCCGTTATGTTTATCCCTGTCATATACTTACCGCAATACAGACTGGCATATTTTTCTATCACAGGTGAAACCGCTTTGACATGCTCGATTGCTTTAATCTGATTGACAAGGTTGTTATCCAGCTTCTGTTCCTTACTACCCAACCACTGCATATCATCATTAAAAAGATTTGCCTGGGATCTCACACTGACTTCATTCAATCCACCCTGTTGCATAATCGTTTTCTCAAAATTATCCTGCAGCCCATAACCAATAGATCGCATAATAATGATTGATAAGGAACCGATAATAACACCCAATATAGTAAGTATCGTTCTTGCTTTTCTACGAGACAGATTTCTTAGTCCCATGACAAACAGATCGCTAATCTTCATAGAGCTCAATTCCTTTTTTGATTTTTCTCTTTGCTAAGAAAATACCCAGTGCAACACTTGCTGCAAGAACTATGATAGATACTCCGATTACAAATAACCAAGAGGATAAAATCGGATCTTTCACTTTCCCACCGGCCGTAGGATCTACTGCCATTCCCTCTTCGGTCATAGCCTGATCACCTGCTGCTGTATCTATTGCGACCTCTGTCTTTGCCAGTAATACTTCCCCGTTAATTCCTGATAATAAAAATTCCATAGTTTCCTCCATCCTCTACTACACCTGATCTATTTAGATTTGCTCTTCTTCACGCTTACGAAGCTTTGCTTTATATACAGTAATAATTACTTTTCTTGTAACCGGAATAGCGATTGCAGCCAATGCAATTTCCAGGAGAATGAAGCCCCATAAAGGCAAAATCGGTTTTTTCGCCAAAGGCATGGGATTAAATGCTCCCTGTGCATTCGGGTCCATCATCGTAGGATCCATTGCCATTTGCGGCATAACCTCTGTAGTATAATCCTTTGTGAAGGTAACCTCTTCTCCATTGCTATCCTCAAAGGTAACCGTAATAATCGCCTTAGCTGTTCCTTCAATATTCGGAATAACCTCAAACTCATCATAATAAGGAGTACCTGCAGCTATGTTACCGATAAACTTCACATCACCATCTGCCTTAGTGAAATCACCGCCTACGGCAATCGATACATTGTTTAACTGAGATTTTCCCTTATTATAAAATTCAAAGCCTAAGGTTGCGGTTCCTCCCACTACTACATTACCGTCCCAGGAATATATGTTAATATTATTTAATTCCGGTCTTGCGTTTTCGATTGCCTGAAGATTTAATTCTTCCGTTCTCGTAACACCTACTTCACCAGTCTCAGGATTGGGTTTAATCCCTTCATATTCATATTCAATCGTGATCTTAATCGGATATGCCTTGGTCATGGCATCAGCTTTTACCTTCAAATTAATTGTCTTCTGCTCTTTCTCCCCGGCATTGATATTCTGGATAAAGAAGCTGTTGCTTCCCTGAGCCACGGTAAATATATTATCTGCCTGCGTCAGGGTAACTGTAATATTCTTAGCAGCAACTGAGGAGTGTGTATTATAAATATCCAAAGTCAGATTGAAGTCCGATCCTGCCCTTAGCTCCTCCTTATCAACCGCATAATTACCGATAATCAGTTTGGGCTTACTACCGCTTCCCAAATCATTCTTTACATCTCTGACCGGGATGGTAACAGTCTCGCCTGTTGCATTACCTGCATAAGTGTACTTAATAGCAAGGTTATTTAATCCTTCCGGGATTTTATCCGAAACAGTCAGATTCATCGTAATTCTCTTTGATTTTCCCGCTGCGATCTTCTCCACATAGATATAAGGCTCAGATTCCTTCGGAATAAAGGTAGTACCGTCCAGATTCTGAAGTGCAAGCTTAATCTCCGTGATATCGGATTGGCTCTTATTCTTAAGATCAAAGATGACCTGCATAGAGTCTCCGGCAACCGGCTGCTCCGGAAGTTGCTTTACATTCTCAATTACAAATCCGGAATCTCCTGTTGCACTTCCACCGATTACTTCCGGATAAACCGTTATTGTTGAGGTAAAGGTATTGCCGCCCTCATCATCAAAGCTAACAATAAGATTCAATTTCTTATTACCGCTGGTTGCTGTCTTTGATACTGTAAGCGGTATCTTAGCAACGACATCCGAATCCTTCACCGCTCTTCCGACATAAATACTGTCTGTATAGTAATTCTTAAAGAATCCATCTGCGCCGGTAGTAGCATCATCCACCTTAACCGAGATGTTTGATGCATCAGTAATTCCATAATTATGTAGTGTAACCTTGGCTATAACCTCTGCGCCAGGCTTGAGTACCTTGGAATAGCTAATCTTATCTATCTGAAGCTCAGGAGCCTTATTATTCTTTCTCACATCGATAAAGATTTGATTGGTATCCGTGCATTTTGCTCCATCCAGATCTTTATAGTCGAAGGTGACATTGATCGTCTTGAGCCCTACGGTTGCGGTTGTAAGAATTTTAATCGGAAGTGAAAAAAATTGCTCTTTGCCTGGTTCCAAGTCACCGATCTTCATTTTAGGTGTAGCATAATCCGGAGCAATATTGGTGGTACCGTAATCCAGTGATATATATGCATTTCTGGCTGTGATATCTCCTTCATTTTTTACTGAGAAGGTAATATTCGTTTTTCCTCCGATGACCGCATCCTTAACCTTAATATTGTTAATTGTAAGTTGCGCCGGAGCTGATTCCTTTAATACTTGCACATCGACTTTGGTGCTTAATTCAAGTGTGCTGGCATTACCCTCTGAATCAATTGCTGAAGCGGTTACTTTGATCGTGATTGGATAAGTTCCTATTTTAGCTGTTTCCTTTACTTCAATATCAAAATCCACGTAGGTACTTCCAAGTGTGGAGATAAAATTTGTAACTGACTGATCCTCTTTTGTAAGCGTTGCTTGAGATAGATTGAAAGGAGCATTCGTTGCTGAAATTGTTATTGAAGGATCATAGATCGCATATCCGATCGCCCGGATGGGAATCCTCATGTGCTTCGTTTCACCCGGTGTAATCGCAAGTTGATCATTGCTTAGTTTCTCATTAACTGTGATTGCCGATGCCTGCGCTGCACTGACCGTGACTGGATTCGTAATCACACTCGTGAATATCATTGTAAGTGTCAAAATAGCGATTAATGACTTCTTTAGCTTTCCTTTCATTCCCTTAACCCTCTTCTTCCTTCATAATAATATTGTCAATCTATTTTTAATCCAATGAATAATTCAGCTATATTAAGCCGTCGCAGGCTGCCCATCAAGTGTTACCTGTGGTTCTGCTTCTTTCTTATTCAGTACTTCGATATTCTCTATCTTGCCGTCGAAAATATGTATGATTTTATCAGCGTATTCAGCCAGATGTCTGTCATGTGTAACCATAACAATGGTTTGATGATTGGTTCTAGCCATCTGTGTAATCAGATCCATGACCTCCCTCGAGGTCTTTGAATCCAGATTACCTGTCGGTTCATCCGCAAATACGATTTCCGGATTACTGACAAAAGCTCTGGCGATACCGACTCTTTGCTGCTGTCCGCCGCTCATTTCCTTGGGTTTATGTCCAAGTCTTGCCCCCAGGCCTACTCGAGTAAGCATATCCTTGGCCATCTTCTTCCTCTTCTTCACGGTTATACGCTTAAAAATTAAAGGAAGCTCAACATTTTCCTGCGCTGTCATAGCATTCATCAGATTATAGGATTGAAATACAAATCCCAGATTTTCCTGACGAAATTTAGCCAGCCCCTTTTCCCCCATCTTATGAATATCCTTTCCCTTGATCGTAATTGAACCCCCGTTAAGACGCTCAATGCCGGCCATCAGGTTTAGAAGTGTCGATTTACCGGATCCGGAAGCTCCATACAGACAGCAGAATTCGCCTCGCTTGATCGTAAAGCTGACATCATCCACCGCGCTGATACGCTCCTTACCCATCCTATAAATCTTCTTCACATTCTTTACTTCTATGATGTTTTCCTCATGCTTGCTGCTCATTGAACACCTTCCTGACTCACAGTCCAAAATGTAAGACAATCTCGTTGATATACTACATCAATAATATTACATAATGACTACTAATTTCCTTAATTTTTCCTTAAGGTTTTGCACATTCTGATGAATACCATAAAATGTACCATATACTAAGCCTTCATGTTTTAGTACTTAAACATAGTAATTATAACATAAATGTCTATTTCTTAAGAATTTATTACTTAAGTGTCTATTTCTTAAGGATCTATCTCTTAAGTACTGTTTTTCAGAATTTATCTTCCTGGTATCTACCCCGACAAAAGGTCCGACTGATGTAATCAGTCGGATACATGGACAGGGAAGCCTTCGGAAAGTACACTTTCCGGAGGCTTCCTTGTCCATGTTAATCATGTCACCTACGGTGACATGACCTTTTGTCTCCTTGAATACAACCTTTTGTCTCCTTCAATATAACCTTGTGTCACTTCAATATGACCTAATATTCAATTAACATGAACTTTTATTCCCGCATAACGTTCCTTAATCGCCTACAGTCATATCCTTACATCATGACAATATCTCTTTCTGTTTATGCTTTTAAAATTTATTCAGACATAATCTCTACCCTAATTCTACACTATCATGTCTTTTGCTTTAGTTCCAATTCCTGTTTCTTGCTCAGCCTGTAATCAATAAAACGGGTGATAACCAGCTTGATATACGCACCTACCGGCACTGCCAAAAGCATGCCCAAAAAGCCTCCGAGCGCACTTCCAAAGATAATGGAGATGATAATGACCAACGGGTGTATCTGGATAGAATGACTTAAAAGCTTTGGTCCGATTACATTTCCGTCAACAAACTGAATGACAAACAATGCTATCATTGAGATAATCCATGTTTTCCATTCTCCTCCGATCAGGCAAATGGCCGAAGTGCTGACATATGCTACAATCGGGCCGAAGTAAGGGATCAGATTACCGATACCCGCAAAGATACCGATTAATATCGCAAATTTAACTCCTGTAATAGATAATACCAGACTGATCAGCACCATCATGACGAAAGCATCAATTAACTGCCCTCTGATATATCCCGAGAAAACAGTATCCAAATCACCTACGATAGAACGCATTTTCTGATCCGCACGCTCCGGAAACAGTGCTTTGCTGATTTTTCCGATATAGGTAAGAAACATCCTGCCGTCGATCAGGAAGTAGATTCCGATAATAAAGCTGAAGATCAACGTAGTAATCGCACCTGAGATACTCGAAACCGAACCAAAGGAAGCCTCGATAAAATTCATCAGGCCTGTCACAAGGTATGTAGAAGCATTCGTCACATACTGCTCCAGCTCCTTGGACTGGATATTCCATTCTCCGAGCTTATCTCTGATTGAATTATAAAAATCCCTCAGACTGTCGAAGAAACTCTGTCCCAATGCAATGATATCATCAAGATTCGCCAGTCTAATCTGATCTGTTACCGTAAATACAAGCAGTGAGACCAATCCCAGAAATGCGATGATCAGCAAAAGTACAGCGGTTACCACGCCCCAGGTTCTTGGCATCACAATCTTGCGAAAGCCTTTTTTTGTTTTAAGCTTTTGATATCTCCGTTCAAAGAAGCCGACCGCAGGATCCAGCAGATATGCAAATACAAAGCCGAGCACCACAGGCTTGATTACTTTGAAAACCCACCCAAGCCAATGCATTCCGGTCTTCAGAAGCTGAGGTGCGTTTTTCACAATTAGGCTCAGTGCATAGATGATGACTACCGTGATGATGACATACAAAGAAATCTGCATGTACTTTTTATTAATTTTATCTCTCCAACGCATTCGTTTGCTCCTAGTTCCTTTCCTCAAATTCAAGATATCGGATGATACAGTCTACCGTATTATCGATTCCGATAGAATCACTGCGAAGGGAAAGGTGATAGTGATCGGCTCTTCCCCATTTCTCATTGGCATGATAATTATAGTAGTTGGCTCTTCGCTTATCCATCTTGAGTATCTCATCTTCCGCTTTGCTCTCCTTCAGATGATACAGCTCCACTGCCCTTTTTTTACGCGACGAGAGCTCTGCCCAGATAAAAATGTTAACTATGTCGGAGCGATCCCTCAAAACATAATCCGCACAACGTCCGACAATAACACAGGGGCCTTCTTCAGCCACCTTTTTTATCACGTTGGATTGAGCCAGATATAATTGATCATCCAGAGACAAATGTGTAAATCCAAGATCCTGTGTACCGTAAGTATTCATTCCCATAGCCAGGGAATATAACAAGCTATTCGTAGCTTTTCTTTCTGCATTCTCGAAGGCTGCTTCTGCAAACCCGGTCTCCTTTGCTGCTCTTGATATGATTTCATTATCGTAAAATGGAATACTAAGCTTGTGTGCAAGCTTCTCTCCGATTTCTCTGCCACCGCTGCCATATTGCCTGCTTATCGTAAGAATCTTGTTCATAAAATCACTCCTTTCTAGTTTTAGTATACCATAATCTTCTATCTGATAGAAGCAGATATTATATAGCCAGAAGTATTTTCAATTTCAACTTGTTCATACGAGAAAGATCCCGATACACTTTACTGTAAAGTATGTTGCGGTACAGGATAATCTCCGCAAGCTCCTCCTCATCTATTGCCTTCCTGCCAAATCTTGCCCTCCTGACCAGCCCCATTAAGCGGTCTAGTTCCTCAGAAGCAATATAGGAGCAATGCTCCTTTACATAAGCTTCCTGTTCCTCCAATAACATCTTCTTCTCAGGCAATCCTTGGATCATTTGAAGCATCCTCTCAATATCCCGGTAGAAGGTAAAGGCTCTCCTATTCCTGCTGCCCCGGTTTCTACCCCGGTAGCCGTGAAGAAGAAGATACATCACCAACAACAGGAAACCTGCAGCAAGCATTACTAAGACAATCAACAGCCAGATCAGATCAGCCGCAGCAGAAGCTTTTGCACTACTCTCGCTGTCATCTGGAACATAATCCTGATTCAATCGATCATCATGAATCGATTGATATTGATCCGGAATCTTAGGAGTCGGCTGGGCTTTGCCTAAATCCTCCAATAACGCTGCTTCTGAGATTTCCTGCCCCATTCGATCGATATCTGCAATAACCGATTGATTATAGTTTACGAGAGATCCGGGTGTAAATTCTACCGGATACCATCCGCAGTAATCAAAGTAGACTTCAACCCAGGCATGGGCGTGATAATCTTTGATCGAGACCTCGGACAAAGGTTCCTTATTCACCTTACCACCCTCAGCAGTAAACCGGGTTACCTCTCCGATTCCGCTACTCTTGTAAATTGCTTCCTTACCGAAAGCATATCCTTCCGCATATCTCGCAGGAATCCCCATTGCCCGCAACATTAAGGTTGCTGCTGTAGCATAATGTGCACAGTACCCCACCTTATTCTCATAAAGGAAATACTCCGCAAAATCCTTTCCCTTTGGCAGCTTTCCGGGGGACAGAGAGTATTTGGTGTTCTTCTCCAGATAGTTTCTGACAAACTCAATTTTCTCAGCCACACTGCCTGTCCGAGTCTGCACACGTTTTGCAGAAAAATCCCTCTTAATATTCTTTAGACCTTCTTCCGGAAGCTTTGTATATGTTTCATATACAAAATCCCGATATGCTTTCTCATAGCTGACATACCCTTCCTGACCGAGCTTTGACAGACTATCCTTGAAAGCAGAAGCCTCTGCTCTGGCTACCCCATAAAAATAATCATATTCATATTGATTTTCTGTCTTTTTCGGAGCTGCATAAAGATCCTTGTCGTAATAGATGTCTTTCAACAGATCGTAATTTGTAAAATAGGGCGCATAAAGAAATTCTTTGTTTGCCTCATTGTAGCTGATTTCCATCCCACCCTGCTTCATTCTGAAGTTCAGACCATCACTCATTCCCTGCGTAACCGTATTTCCGGTGAACATCCCCTGTAGGAACAGATTCACCTGATTGACCGGCCGGAATCGTTCCTCCGGCATTCGGTTCTTTAACTCCTCATATTCCTTCAGAGTTTCTTCGGAGTGTCCACCCCAACGGTCCCCGGTATAGATACTTCCGACATATCCCTTTAGATAGATTCCCTCCTCGATTGAACTGGTGGGTGCAATCACGCGCAGGTGCTCTTCCTTCTCATACCTGATTTGTGCCTCAGTTCCCAATCGTCCTCCGTCGAGGCCCGTAGAAGCAACTTTTCTGGTAAAAAGCTCGATCTTTGTAATTCGATCCAGAAAATCCTCGATCGAAAAATTCATGATTGCAGTCTGCATCTCTGTCTTGATATCCGTCAGCCTTGTCATTCCGGCATAATCCTCTTTGCTTACAAAGAGTTTCATGACAAAGAAGAGGATTAGTCCAAGGAGGCAGAGCCAGGCCGCTGCCCGACTGCTGATTTTATGGAGAAGTATTTTCTGTTTTTTATCCTTCACATACCGAAGGCTGTGTGTCTGACTGATGAGATAAGTCGTACAGATCACATAGGCCACCAGATAACGCTCCTGCGGTATGAAACCTAAAGCAAAATTAGCTGTAGGCGGAATCAGCAACAAGATTGCGCCAAAAAATGCAAGCCGGTTTCGTAACACAACCATAGAAAGAGTTGCGATAACCGGGATTATTATCATAATCAAAAGCAGAGTGGTATCGACCCCCCGGGTCGTATAATCGGCAACAAACCGAACACTTTCCACTTCATAATATGCATCAATCTGCCTAAGAAGCAGGTTCTCCAGTATATAAAAGCCATTGAGAAGCTGTTCCCCCCGGCTGTATGCAAACAGACCATAAAACAGTACTCCAAAGAAAAACTTTACCAGATCATACGAGGGCACCAGAAATAAAGCAAAAAATATGGCTGAAAAAATCAATACTGCCAGATTGATCTCAAGATTGTTACAGGGAATGTTCAGAGCTTCTATAAGCATAGAGACAGCACTCCAGGTGCCAAACAGAATAAAAAGCATCTGGAGCACACGAAGTAAAAGCGGTGTTGACTGTTTCTTCTCATCTACGATATAGACGGAGTTATCCATATAAACACCGTCTTCAAAACCCTGAAGCATGTATAATCCACCCTTCTATTCTAATATCAGCAGCTCCATATCCCTTTGAATATGGTTTGTATCGACCGGGTATAAGGCTACTCCCACATCATTTGATTTTTTTATGATTTCATTCGGAAAGTACTTCATCCCCGGCTGATTATCGATATCACCGATATAGATGACATGTCTTTTGGCTGCCTTCAGCAGAATCAGCGTTTCCATACGATACCTCGGCTGTTCTCCTGTCAAAAAGATCAAATTCGTGTACTGTTCCTTTGGATGCTCTGCAAGATAAGCAGAAAGACCGTCCGAGTCAGCCGCATGAGGAAGTGCCTGCAGCAGACCATCCACCGCCTCGAAAAAATCCTTCTCTTGCATGACCCTGATCCTGCGGCAGCCTCCATGACGTACATCGTACCAGGCAAAGTAATGGGGCTGTCCGGCCAGTGTCAGAGAGTAGGACATGGATAAGGTACATTCCAACATCGAATCCATAAACTGCATAGGGTGAACTCCTTTCGGGATACAGAAATCCGCGAAAAGCAGCAGGGAACAATTCAAAGGATCGCTGAATTCCTTGATCATCAGCTGATCGAACTTACGGCTGAGCTTCCAATGGATTCTCTGTTGACGATCTCCTTCCCTGTATTCCCGTATGGCAAATACCTCAGAAGGATCATCACCACTCTTTAAAGCGGAATAGTTATCACTTTCCGATAAACTGGGGCTACGGCTCTGTAATTGATTTTCCGAAAGTTCGTAATATACAGGAAGAACGGCAACCTTCAGTTCGCCCTTCAATCTCTTCTTTAAAGAAAATAGTTTAAGATAATCATAAACGCGAACACTACGGAGTGTAATTTCCAAATTACCCGCATAGTCCGAAAGTAGGTTACAGATGACGGAAGCTTTTGTATTTGAATCTATAGATACCATTACGCTTTTCTTATAAACAAGCGGCGAATAGGCATTTTTGTAACTCAGTATTATCTTAAGACTGGAGATAGGAAAAATAGTTGGATTATTCACAAGTATGGAGATCGGGACAACCTCTCCTCTCTTTGCCACATGGACGACAGAAAGCATACTAACTGATACCCTGCTGTAGAGATATGCCAGCAAAGCAAACAGAAAGAATGGTACCACCCCAAGAGCAAAAAAAAGGATGCTCATATAATAGGTATCATATAGAATTGAAAGAACTCCCACCAACGTAAACAGCGTAAGATATCGGATAAAATTGCGTAGCATCAGTCACCCAACCTTTCTGATTCGGTTAGAACTCCTTCTCAGTGATTCTTGGAGCTTTTACCATACGTAAAATATCTTCCAACAGGTTGTCCACAGTCACATTATTCACACGTGCCTTTGGTTTCAAAATCATACGATGGGCAGCAACATCCCGAAATATTGCTTGAACATCCGAGGGTACAACATAATCTCTCCTCTTTAGGAAAGCCGTTGCTTTCACCATATTCATCATAGCAAGAGAACCTCTCGGACTCACACCGAGCTCAATCAGAGGGTTTTCTCTAGTTTGCTGAACCAGCAGGGTAATATATTCGTAGATCGAATCGTGGATAAACACATCCTCTACACTGTTTTGCATAGACAGGATATCCTCCTTTTCCACGATTCTAGCTACCTTATCCAGAGGGTTGGAAGTCTGTCTTTCTTTCATAATTCCAATCTCGCTGCTTCTGTCGGGATAGCCGATGGAAAGACGGATCATAAAACGATCCAGCTGGGATTCTGGTAGCATCTGTGTACCAATGGATCCGATGGGGTTCTGGGTTGCCATGACTACAAAGGGTTTGGGAACCTCTCGCGTAACACTGTCCACCGTGACCTTTCCCTCTTCCATGACCTCCAGAAGAGCTGACTGTGTCTTAGAGGAGGTACGGTTGATCTCATCCGCAAGGAAAAGATTACACATGATGGCACCCGGCTTATACTGATACCCATCTCCCTCCCTGTTCAGAAGATGAAACCCGACGACATCTGTCGGCAGAACATCCGGTGTAAATTGCAGACGATGATGCTCCAGTGCCATAGCTTTAGAAAATGCCAGTGCCAGGGTGGTTTTACCAACTCCCGGGAAATCCTCCAGAAGTATATGTCCCTTTGCCAGGATAGCGGTAAGAACCTTCTCTATAATCAATCTCTTACCAATAACTACTCTATTCACCTCATCTATAATCTGCTGCGCCTTATCATGATACGCCTCCACGGTAACTCCCTCCTTAATTATGCAGCCAAAAAGTATGGCCGAGTAATGTTTTGTTTATTATAACATATATTTACAAGAATTCAACGAATACCTGCTGTTCGGTAATTCAGCATCAAAACTGTTACCTTATGTATTGACTTATGACACAAATCGTTTAAAATTAACTTCATGAGAATACTATGGAGGTAGCAAAGTGAACAAATCAAAGAAAATCAAAAAAGTAACTGCAGAGGTACAGTTACATGACAAAACCAAAGACAGAATTGTCAACTCAAAGATATTAACCGTTTCATCCATCATATTAGTTGTAATTCTAGTTGGTGCTCTACTGTTCGACCAGCTATATGAAGCACCGTTGCTCACCGTTGACGGTGAAAAATATAACTTAAAGGATCTGGCCTTCTATTTCTACACTGTCGAATCTCAGTACGATTCCTATGACCAGATGTTCGGCGGAAGTGGTGCATATTGGGATGTGACTTCCAATGAGACCACCGGTGCTACAATGAGAGATGTAGCAAAAGATACCGCAATCAGGACCTCCCTGTACAATGAAGTCCTTTATAATCAGGCGACCTCTGAGGGTTACACCTCAACCGAGGATGAAAAGAAGCTGTCAGATGAAAGCGCTACAAAGCTTATGAACGAGTCTTTAAGCAAAGAAGTGATTGCAAAGAATGGCTTTACCAAAGAATATTTGTCAAGAATGCTGAGCAAAGCATCCCTGGTAGATCGATATCGCAAGGACAACGTTGATGCATTAAATATTGATAAGGAAGCCATCAAGGCAGGCGTAAATGCTGAGGAATTCAAACAATATGACATTGAATACCTCTATGCTTCCACAAGTAAGGTAGATGACAAAGGTAAGTCAGTAGCCATGACCGATCAGGAAAAGGCTGATGTGCTGGCAAAGTTGAATACTTATGTCGATCAGGCTAAAACCACAGCAGATTGGTCTAAGCTGCTTCCTGAAACTGAGAAAACCATTACCTATAAGAAATCCAACTTTATCAAATCCGATACAACCTCTTATGATGCAATCAAGTCAAAGCTTATGACAATGAGCAATAATCAGGTCGGAGATGTAGCTGAAGCAGCGGATGGTTATTATTTAGTTCGTATGATCAATAATAACTCCTCTGAGCGATATGATAAAGAGGTTACGAATGCCATTCAGACAAAAGAGAATGAAGAATTCCAAAAGATATATGATGATATTCTGAAAGAGCATAAATATAAGATCAATTACGACGCTTTGAAATCTTTAAGAATGGGTACACTGACACTGGTCAAATAATTGATCAGACACTGAATAAAGTATTCCTTTCAAGAAATAATATAGATAAAAGTTTCTGAAAGGAGATTTCTATGACCCAAAGCAATAATAAAGCTAAAAATAATACTTCAAATTCAAGCAAGGATAACGCAAACAGTTCCGGTAGTAATTCTGACAAGAATCGTTCCGGTAACCCCGGCAGGAATACTTCCGGTCGTTCGGCGAAGGACTCCGTTGCACAATTTCCGGACAACCGTCCGGCCCGTAGCGGCCCCGGAGGAGAATAAACTCATCTAAACAGTACATCGTAGGAGAGAAACCTCACCCAAACGGTACAAAGAATTACGATACAGTTTATTATTATCTAATTAATAAAGACTTTTGTATATAAGCCGCAAAAAATACACTGCTTATATGCAAAAGTCTTTTTCATTCCAACTTAAAATCTTGCTACTTAAAGCAGCTTGAAATGGCTTTTACAAAAAACCTATATTATAGCCATTAAGCGGCAAAAGATGCTTTTGTCCCTTTATACCATTATTAATACTGGCTGTTGCACATAACTCAGAACAGCTTAAGGCGAAGATAACAGGCATCCCGCACCTGATATGCTCGTAAACTCATATCAGGTTCGCGTGCGCGTTCGCATTGCTCACCTTTGCTTTCGCGCACATGCACCGTTTGCCGAACAGCTTGCTGATTTTGTAAGACAATAGCAAACAAATTTATTTGTTTGATAACGGCTTATAAAATTGGCAGGCTGTCCGGGAACCAGTGTGTGAGGGGTGCCTGTTGTCTTTGCCTTAAGCTTCTATACCTTAAATGCAACAGCCTTTGATATTGTTAATCAGCATCTCATTCCTTCAGCACTTTGGCAGGACCGCCCCGCCGGGGCCGTAGGGAATGATAAAGGTCGGGAGTCCGGCTGCATAAGGCGCGATGTCATACTCCTGAAAATAGACAACCATACCTTCCTTTGAAAGATAGAAATGATTCGCTTTGAAGTTCTCTTTCTTCAGTTTTTCATAATCAGCAAAAAACATGGCCTCTTCCCTGGTAATTCTGTACTCAATCTGTCTATCGATTACCTGTAAGACATATTCTCTGTAATTATTTTTATGGGGAAAGAATTCATTCATCTCCAGCCTCTTGCTTTTCTCCAGATTCCAGGTATCTGAATAACGAACCGTCAGCCCATGCGCGCCTCCTGCATATTCATACTGGTCAAAGTATAAGCTAATGAGGCAGTTCTGATTATATGTAACCGTAAAATCAACCACTGCTTCGAACTGACGAATAGGGAATTTATTTGCCACAGAATATTCATATTCCACCATTGCCATCTGATATAAATTCATGATGTTGGATCTTTCATACATCACTGCCTTAGTTCTGTATAATGAATTCAGCTTACTCGCAATTGTCTGGTATGTATCTGATATGAACTTGGGATATTTTATCGTATATCGCATAATGTTATTGTTTTTATAATACATGTCCTGCTGTAAAACCTTTTCCCTGACAATGACGCGATACCCCTCCGACAATCAGATCTCCTCCTTTATAGGATATCCTTTAGCATATCATATGCTTGATTGTCTTATGATATATCCGCAATTTCATCTGCAGCTGCCGACAGTAGTAAAATAATGAACCAAATCTTTCGTTAACGTATCGGACACGCTCCTGATTCACAATCCTTATCCAGCAGTTCCTTCTCTTCAGCATCATCCATCAGAGCAAGCCTTTCGTAATCGATTGGTTTCACAAGCTTCATCCGACGCTCATAATCCTCTTCGGTAGTACACTCATAAGGAAGCAGGGGGTAGGTCTCCTCCATCAAGGGCAGGAAAGTGATGCCGACTACATAATCGAAATTCTCAAATAACCAGTGGGCAACCTCTTCCCACTCGTGCTCCCGGACATGTACTGTGATAGAGGTATTGTGGTCGGACCAATGCTTCATAGATAATTTGTATAATTCCAGCTGTTCGATCGCGCCTACTTCATACTTGGTCCTGCCTTGAGGTGCTTTAATCGGGAATTCAATTACCTTGACAGAACAGTCCTCATCCGTCTGACCATTCTCATTATAATAGGGGTAGCTGCCCTGTGCGGCGATCAACCGGAATAAAGGATCGGAGGCGGAAATACGGATTCTCCTGATGTAATAATCAGCGTGCGCATAATGAATGCCGGAGCTGACGCAGGGCAGCATTGACAGACTGCCTTCCGGCTTAATGGTGGTCATCAGCCTCGGTGGTGTGATTCCAAGCTCTTCGCTGTAACGTCTTCCTTCTCTGTGAACTGTTTCCCTGAGCTCTGACAGAAGCACCGCAAGCTCCTCATAGCTCATTCCGGTCCTATTCAGCATGTCCATCATCCCCGTCAGGGAAACTCCTATGATACGATCCTCCTGCATCACCTTGTTCCACTCGGGTAGCTCTACCTCTACCAATGTCATTCTGATCGCAACCCGAGTAGAAAGTCTCAAAACTTCCTTTAACATATCCTTATTTAGAACCGCTCCTTCCACAAAGGCTACCAGGTTATTTGTTGTCAGGTTGCAACATTGCTTGGACTGCAGTAGAATCTCTCCACAGGGATTACAACCGAGGAAGGAGGGTTTTCTGCGAAGAGCTTCTTTCCCATTGATAAACCCGGGCTCTCCATTGATTTTAATCGAATTGATTATCTGTCTGATCTGTTCTAAGGAAGGCTTATGCATATAAAGAACCGAATTGTTACTCATTTTTCTATGAGAAATCTCGGAATCCTCAATCCACTTGCCGTCCGCCACACGATAAATGTTCTGCTTCGCGCGGATTACCTCTTCATCCTCCTCATCACAGATCACCATCATAGCACTGCGCCTTACCCCTCCAGAGACGACATTCTCAGAGATAATGGTCGCCACATCCAGGATATCAATGGTTCGCAGCTTATGATCTTCTCTTCTTAAAAAGACGCGATTCATCTTTTCAAACATCCGCTTGATGGATTTATGGCCGGAAGCTCTTCCTCCGAATCTCTTAAGCCGTTCACCCTCCGGACGTACATAGCTATAATCGATGTCCAAGCTTTGAATACCTTGATATTGCTCTTCTGAAACAATCTTAAAATAAGTCTCAAGAGCCTCACACCAGCCCTCTTTGCTGTCACCAACCTTGATCGCAGCCTTCGACTTATCACTTAAATCCAAAATTAATTTGGAATGCTCCATCTCCTCTTCGGAGGTGGTATCGCGAACTGTACCGTCATAGATACCGGCAAGCTTTATATGCCTGATCTCAGGCAGACAAGCGATCTGTTCCTTGTTGATACGGATTCCTACTCCGCTACCCACCATAAGAAGGTAAAACACGTCGACCAGGTCACTCATTTTCTCAATATTCGTAAAAGAACAATTATAGTTAGACAGCGGATACTTCTTCACAATTTCAGTCCCACCCATATATAAGGTTCTTCCTGAGGGAAAGGTCCGCAGATGAAAAAGCTCATCAAACAGCTGTTCAGCTTCTTTCTTCTCCTCCTCCATATTCACGACAATACCTTGTTTCTCTTTATAATCAATCCCAAGACCGACATTATATAAAACTGTTCTTAGTACCGTCTCAAACCAGGTCTCTCTTCTTCTTTGTTCTTCCATATATCTGGAATAAGTCCTAAGATAGACAAATTCTCCGATATGACTTAAGGGTGTGTCTAAATTGATGTATTGATCTATAAATTCCTTTGATAATAATTCTTTCATAAGTACCTCCATCTCTTTCTCAGTATATCCAGCAAGTCTGCACTTCATCACGGATGCTTTCTTACAGGAATTCTATGTGATCACGGGAACCATGGTTTCCGAAAATATTCATCTGCACAACATATTGTATCTTCATTATACATATGCACAATATATGTGTCAATAATCTCATTTTACGGAAATTTATAGAGAAGGATAATTGTCACTCTTTATCGAAAAAAAGCATATATAATTAGTGAACCTATTGTAAGGGAGTGTATTCATTTGCCAGAAATATTCCTGCTCTATATCGCTATCGTTATCGCTTTCTTTTTGCTTGGAATGATCCTAGGATATATCATAAATCCCAAAAAGAGAGCAAAAAAACTAAAAGAAAAACCTCTGTCAGAAACAGTTAAGGATAAACCCGAGGAAAATCAGGAGCTCGGACAGGAGCAGAGTGAAAATGAGCCGGATCTGAGAGATAGCTTAAATCAGAGTGAACAAAGATATGGTTACTATAATTATAATAATTACGGGAATAGTTATTATGGTCAAAACGGAAGAAACCGGACCAATCCACGGTAAGACATAGTAATAAGGTGGTTTATTACTCGCGAGTATTATCACTAATGTGGTCCTTCTATTTCGGACATATAACGTACAAAATGGGGTTTCTGCGAAGCAGTAACCCCATTTTCTAAGCATATAGATATTCTTCCAAAACAGACAGCAGAGTATAATTAACCCTTAGGCACGTTATCAATACTATGATTAGTCAACCTTGTTAACGATAATTATTTAAGTATTCTTGAAGCTTTTCTACATATTTTCCGACATGAACACCATCTACAAGTGCATGATTCACCTGAACCGAATAAGGCAACAGAACCCGGTCTCCCTGACGGTAGTATTTTCCCCAGGAGATACGAGGTACCGAATCATCCTTACGCATATTTATGGTATGAGACAGATGCGTAAAAGAAATCCACGGAATGCAGGTTATATAAATCAGATCATCCCGCATCATTTCTTCAAAGGGAAGGTATTTCTTCTGCTGTTCTGATTTTTCCTTAGCCTTTTTGACAAAGTCCTCCATCGTCGCTTCCAGTTCCACTGTAACGAACTTGAATAATTCCGAACCCTGGGTAAGGTCTGTAAAGGAAGGATGCAGCACGTCATGCACCACTACCTCTTCCCCCCGAATCCGGTGTCTGAATTCCTCCACCTCATTGGCTGCTGCCATAGCTGCATAAATCATAGCATAATAGAAAGGTAGTTTCTTAGCCTTCGTCTTTTCCAAAAAATTTGTAACATCTACATCCATGCAGATATTATATTGGGGATAGTCCATCGCATGAAAAAATCTGTAATGCTCAGCACGTTCCCAGGTTGCCATATCAATTGTCCTCATATTGTTTTCCCTTCTCTGATATCATTGAATCTGATTTATACGGCACCCTGCCTGAGGGGATTGCCGTTGATGCTGGTCTGACATGAGTGTCTTGATCATCAAAAAAGATATGTGCATTGAAAGCCTTCAGTATCTCCTTCTTCTCAACACCACCGAGAAAGAATGCCTCATCAATGTTCACACCCCATTGTCTGAGCGTCAGTATCACCCGTTTATGGGCTGGATTATTCCGTGCCGTGATGATTGCAATACGAAGCATATGCGGATACTGCTCCTTTATCGTGGAAAGTGTTCGAAGCAGTCTGGCAAAGGGACCATCCGGCAGTGCCTTCTGGGCATTTACCTTTTCATGCTCTAAAAAGGCTTCTAATCCCTCCCTTTGATAAATGGCCTCCGATTCCTCGGAGAAAATCACCGCATCTCCGTCAAAGGCAATCCTAATCTCATTATCATCCGGAGTATAATCCTTCGGAACCTCATATAACAGAGCGGCAGCTATCCCTGCATCGATTGCTTCCTGAACATCCTGTTCATTCTTAGAAAGGAACAGATCTACGTCGAAAGCCTTTAAGTATCTTGCCATACTTTCTCCGCCGCTAAAGCCGGCCCGCTCAATTCCGAGTCCAAGACGTTCGATGGAATTAAAGACACGGAGACCGGTCTCCGGACTGTTTCTGGACATGACTATCACTTCAATAATATTTGATTTGAATTTATCATTCAGGCTTAACAATGCTTTAATCAGTGAATATGCCGTCCCCGGTTTCAGAAGCTCTTCCTCATGCTCGATTTCATAACGGGTATATTCCTCCAGACCCTGGTCTGTAAAAATACTATTTTCATACTCCAGATCAAATAATGCTCTGGAGGAAATTCCAATTACTAGTTTATCATTTAATTGATATGCCATCGCCATTCCTCCTTATAATCAGATCAGCTGTCACTGCTTCCTGATTATATTGTATCAGACATATCCTCCAAACAATGTCATGCTTTTTGACTTTGTTTACAATGTCATGCTTTTTGACTTTGACTAAATGTCATCCCTCAAGCTTTCATTTTATCCGGTTTAACCTAATGTAATGATATTCAGATAACTAATCTACGATAAATAGAAGTGCTCCCGTCTCGGTTTTGGACCTATGGGGTGCTGTATCATCTGCGACCTGATAGCTTGTTCCGGGCTTCAGGATAAATTCCCGTCCATCATCAAGTTCCGTAACCAATTCACCGTCGAGCACAAAGAGAACATGTCCCTTAGCACACCAGTGATCCGCCATGTAGCCCGGCGTATATTCGACTATCCGCACTCTGACATTCCCCTCCTGGTAAGTCCGCCAACGTGCTTCTCCGGTAATTCCCGGATGGATGGTAGGAATGATATCGTTCCAATTTATTGTCCCAAATGGCACACTTTGAATAGTCATCTCTAATTCCCCCTGTTATGTATTTTTTCCAGATTTCACTATGCTTGACACATATCATAGCACAAGAAGAGAGTAAAATACAGTATCGTAAGAAATTTTTAATGATTATCGTATATTATCTTGTAGACAGAATGTGTCGCGTGTATTAAATTAAGTTACATATAATAATTGGGAGGAAAATCTATATGACAAATTTAAGTTTACCGGAGAACCATCATTTCCGGGCCTTGGAATACATCACCAAAGAGGAGTATGATCAGGTTAAGCATTTAATGGAGCTATGCTGCGAACAAGATCGCATCAATCTTAAGCTGGAGTTGGATTTCAAGCTGCATCTTACTTCCATCGCAGACCGGAATGCAACTAAGGTTTCTTCTGATCAAAATGAATTCTTATATTATGTGGGTGAGAAATTAGTATCCTATCTCGGAATATGCTGTTTTGACGGTGTTACCGGAGAAATTACCGGAATGACCCACCCGGATTTCAGAGGACAAGGTATCTTTACCCGATTGCTGGAGCTTGCAAGAAAAGAATGCGAACACCGTACCTTCACCAAGCTTTTATTTCTGACAGACGGTGACTCAGAAACAGGAATGGACTATGTCAAAACAGCAGCTCTGCCCTACGAGCATTCCGAATACCGTATGAAGCGGCTTTCGGCTCCATCCTCTCCCGGTTCTGAGGCTCCTGCTGTCACACTTCGTCCGGCCCGCGAGGAGGATGAACCGGAGATCGCACGGATGAATCACCGTATTTTCAATGATTCCGAGATGAATGAGCATACCGGTGAACCGCTCATCAAACCCCTGGATGAGGACCCAGAGAATTATAAAACCTATATAATAGAGCATTCAGGCACCTTGATTGGAAAGATCAATGTGGAATATTATGATAATTATGCCTTTATCAGCGGTTTCGGCATTAAGCCCGAACATCGCGGCAAAGGCTATGGACGTAACGCCCTAAATGCTACTCTCAAAATGATTGAGGATATGAAGATCGAGACAATTGAGCTTGACGTCGTATGTACCAACAAACAAGCTCTGCCTCTCTATCAATCCTGTGGTTTTGAGGAAATGAGTGTCATGAATTATTACTCTCTTTCGGATTGATAAGATCATAGTTTAACAGGCTACCATCCGTGCATCGCATCACAATAGCGTCAAACTGAAAACGAAAAGACTAGTTCCCCATAGGATCCTGATAGCGCGTTTACGAGCTTATCCGGTATGGGAAGACTAGTCCTTTTACTTTCATAACTCTTTAAGCTGCCCTGAATAACATTTAAACTTAAGGAAGCTCATAACATTCATAAGCAGGTTTTTATTTATTCCAGAAGGTTTTTATGTATTCCAGAAGCTCTTTAAATCCCTGCTACAGTGCAGTTCATGATCTTCACCATCTGGGGTCCTTCAAAATCGTTGTCCTTCTGAAGCTCCTTCGAGAGATAAAGCTCCTGCTGAAGTTCATTGAGATTACCGGTAATTGACCCGCCGGTTACAGGGATGCTCTTCTCCCCGTCATAATACCAGGCAAGGCGGATCTCCCCTCCGAAATCTCCTGTTACCTCATCCATCGAAAAATCAGAAAAGGCTGCTGCCATAAGATATGGTTCTGCTTGAAGCTCCTTCGCTGTCCTGCTTCCTCCCTCAACAACCATATTGCCGATGGAACCTGTTGTCTCCACACCCAGGTAATAGCCATACCTACAGTCTGCCGAATACTGCTTTAATACACCATTCTCTATAATTCTCACCGACGCAAGTGCAAAGCCGTCTTCATCAAAGACAGCAGAGGCGGTAGAATTACTGATCAAGGGATCCAGAGTGATTGTAATAAGGTCTCCCTTTACCTTCTCTCCCTGCAGTTTGTCACCTGTCTTCCAGGTGGAATACTGATTATAAACAGCAGATGCTTTGCTCATAAAACCATAATAGGAGAAAAGCTCTTTTACTGCATTGCGAGTGAAGATGACAGGGAAGGTCTTAAGGGCCGGTGTGGGCCGGGCAATCGCCTTTTCCCTGCAGATTTCAATCATATTCTTCACCTCAGAAGCCAGAAGCTCTGCGTCAAAATCAGAACAATTAATGCAGCGGTATAGCTCGATTTCTTCGCCCTCTTCCTTCCAGGTCGTAATAAATTCAACCATACCTTTATAGTTTACGGAACTGACATCCACTCCCTCAGAATTGACTACCCGCGTCTCAAGCTTTTCGAGAAAAATCTCACAGGAGTTGATGCCTCCCTTTTCATAAACATCATTTTTGTATACAGCTCTGGCAATCTCATTCATCCAGTATGAGAAGCTTTCCTGAGCGAACTTACTTTCCGGCAGTTCCCGATCTGTAGTCTGCGGCTTAACCATCGGGTAATAAGGGTTCTTCACGTAACGAGCTGCGAACGCTGCTTCTTCAATCGCTTTTTTCATCTCTTCCTCTGTCATCGTAGGATGCAGGAAGGTTGATGAAGAACCTGTAAGCTTTTTGCCGTTCTCCTCGAAATCAATGTATACCGTCGCTTTATAATGAAGCACATCCTTTGCCCGGTCCATATCCACGTTCTTCTTCACAAAGAACAGCTCATTGGAATGAACCCTAGTCTCACATATCTTGTAATCGGTAATATCCTTCTGTTCTGATATTAGCTTTTTGATCTGTTCCAGCATTATCCCAACCTCACTTTCGCTTTAATATAGGGGCCACCGTTAGATGTCTTAACATACTCCTTGTAGCCCTTGCCACAGTAGCCGGTGCCTGACAGCCCAACCTCTCCGGTTAACATAGACATGGATTTTAACAAGTCAGGAACAAAGCCCGTCATGAGTACCGGGGCGATGAGGTTTCCTGTAAATTTGCCGTCAACGATTTCCCTGCCGAGGATTGCGATACATTGGATACCCCAATTCTTCGGGTCCTCCATGCCGCTGTATAAGCCTTCAATCTGGTATCCGAATTTAATGGAGGCCAGCATATCCTCGTAGGTATCTGTTCCTGATGCAAAGAAAGTGTTCGTCATTCTCGCATAAGCCTTCCGTTCAAAGGACTGTCTTTTGCCGTTACCTGTCGGTACCGTACCAAGCTTCAAGGCAGACAGAAGGTCCGAGATGCCGTTCTGTAATATTCCATCCTTTATAATCATAGTATCCGTTCCCAAGGTTCCTTCATCATCAAAAAGGTAGGAGGATACATTTTTAACAGCAGCAGCTCCGTCATGCATGGAGATAATCGGTGATGCCACCTGTTTTCCGATGTATTCTGCGCCCTTTGCTCTGTTCTTCACAAACATATCCATCTCAACACCATGTCCGAAGGCTTCATGTGCAATTAATCCGGAGATTTCGGGAGTAGAGATAATATCATATTCACCCGGTTCCACCGGCTTTGCATCCAGCAGTTTAATGCAGTCCTCAGCACAGAGTCTTCCTTCCTTAGCGAGTCCTTGTAACAGCTCATAGCCGGTCATTCCAGAAAGAGGGCGATAATTATATCTTGCCGTATCCCCCCTGCGCGCCGTACAGCCGACGACGGCCTCACTATTTGTATAGGATTGTTCTAAGTCCTTCTTAGCTGATAAAAAGATCTTGGAAACATGATAATAATTATAAGCCGCCCGAAAGTTCACGATGAGCTCGGACAGGGAGCAAGCCTCATCCTTGATTTTGGTCAGCGCCTGTACAATCATCTCCGGACTGACCTCCTCGGGATTGATCTCATATTCACTGAAGAACTGCTTTGTCACTTCTTCTTCCTCAATGATAGCATAGGCGTTGGCAGAGACCTCAGGAGAGAGCTTATGTAGCTCATTCCGTACTGCAGCAATGATTTCAGGAATTTTGCTTTCACTGATCTCGTTAAAGGAGTACTCCGAGTAATTCACTCCGTTATGGATCCGAAGGACAAAGCCGCGCTCCGCAAACATGGAATCATTAATCTCTGTACTTTTATTGGATACAACAAAGTTCTTGACCTTTGTATCCGTACCAAGAATTGATACATATTTGTATTCGGTCGAAAGCAGTTCGATAAGCTTACGCAGGAACGGCTTACTGCCGGACAAGAATTCCGATTTTAATGTCTTCACTATATTACCTCCTCATAACAATGTTGTTTTCATAGCATATGATTGATCAAAAAATCAAAAGCACCCTTTGACATTTCATCAAATTTTTTGAACCAATATTTTCCACGCTTTTTTATTATACACCAGATACTCCCAAAATGAAAAGTGAAAAAGAAAAAATGTGTCTCCCATCGAGTACTTCGCCGACAGTTTTATATTCGCCAGAAATATGCTATAGTATGAAATAAAGCACGATTAATAATCCATGCAGAGGTGACGGTTATGAACGCAGCACATGAAATAATTGAATATAATGAAGAGCTCCCGATCAAGCTCTTCTACCAGAGGATCGGAAGTGTCTCAAAGCACTGGCACCGCAGCCTGGAGTTACTCTTTGTCCTGAAGGGGCAGCTGCAGGTCACAGTCGGCAACAGGTTCTATCTTTTGGAGGAGGATGATATCCTCGTGATCAATCCAAATACCCTGCATGAAACCTTCAGTGAGGATTGCGTTCTGTTATCTCTCCAGATGCGCCTATCTATGTTCCGCCTAAGCTGGCTGTCCCCGGATAGCATCTCCTTTGAGTGTAACTCCGCAGAAAGCACAGATAAATCCCAATATGATAAAATCAAGCGGATTCTTGCACATATGCTGCAATCGAATATGGAAGAAGCAGTCAGGAATAGTCTGACCAACTACACCTATGCCTACCAGCTGATGGATGAACTGGTTCGAAATTACCGGGCCGAGGAATCGGAAGAAACCCTTCTCTCCCAGAAGGCTCTCATCCGCCTGCGAAGCATCACGGATTATCTGGAGGCGCACTATCCCGAAGATATAACCCTGACCGGTATGGCAGAGCATGAATATATGTCTCCCTCCTACCTGTCTCATTTTTTTGAGAAGTATATGGGAACCACCTTTTCCTCCTACTTGTCAAAGCTGCGCCTGGAGCACTCGTTAGAAGATCTGTATGAGGATATCTCCATTGAAGAGATCGCGGAAAGAAATGGCTTCCCCAGTTCCCGTTCCTATGCTTCGAGCTTTCGGAAACGCTATGGGATACTACCCAGTGAGTATCGAAAAACCAGGTTGAACAGGGCTACTCCCCCCTCCGCTCTGGTAAAGAGCTCCTCCTCAAGCTATCTGGCTCTGGAACGGATTAATTACTTTGAGAAGCTTGCTCCTTACTTGAAGACATCTGCTGCCGAGATGCCAACGACACAGTATCAGAACAAAGCCTTTGATATCGGAGAAATCTCAGCAGATAGTAGCCTTGCTTGCCTGCGGCATACCTGTCGTGTATTTTGTTCTGTGGGAAGAGCACGGGAGCTATTGGACAGCAGGGTACAGCAAATGCTTCGAATTCAGCAATCCGAGATGCCGTTTCAATATATTAAATTCCATGGGATTTTCGATGATGCCCTGTATGTATATCAGGAGGATGAGTTTGGCAAACCAATCCTAAATTTCTTCTATATTGACCAGGTATTGGATTTCTTGAAGGAACTCAGGCTGAAACCTCTTCTGCAACTTTCCTTTATGCCCGAGGCAATGGCAAAACATCCGGAAAGAAAAATATTCTATGCTCCGTTTATGATCAGTGAACCTAAGGCAGATTCCGCCTGGTCCTATCTCGTGACAGAATTTACCCGCCATTTGATCGAACGGTATGGTTACGAGGACGTCCGCTCCTGGCGTTTTACCTTCTGGAATGAAGCCTTAAACAGTAGTCTGCCCTTCTGCTTTGATACACCGGAGACTGCCTTCCGGCTCTATGAGATCAGTTATCAGGCAGTGAAACAGCTGATTCCTGAGGCTCATTTTGCTTCCATGTCTTATGTCACCTATGAATTCGATGAAAAGCTTTTCCATAGATACCTTAATTATATGCAGACGCATCAATGTATGGCGGATTCTCTGTTATTCCATTATTATTCCAAGCTGTCCTCCGGGACGGACAGCTTTACGGACTATACCCGCCTATTCCTCTCCTATTCGGAGCTTACGAATAGGCCTGTCTATCTTACGGAATGGAATTTTACCTCCTCTCACCGGGAATGGCTTAACGATACCTGCTATACCTCCTGCTACATTGTCCGTACTGTCCTGCAGCATTATGATCTTCTGGAAAGCTTCTGCCATTGGTCCTTAACAGATCTGCATTGGGAGCTGCCACCGGCTCAGGAGACCTTCCATGGAGGGATGGGGTTCTTCACTAGGGATGGCATGAAAAAACCTGCCTATTATGCTTATTACTTTCTGTCCAGGCTGGAGGATATTCTGGTTCATCAGGAGGAGGGATGCTACATGACCAGAAATGAAGAGGGGACCCGCTTTTCGCTCCTTTTGTATCATTATCAGCATTATTCGAGTTCTTACGCAGAGGGTATCAACTTCACTGCCTCCTTCTCGGAACGTTACCTGGCCTTCCCCTCTGCCTCAGCCGTAAGTATGAGCTTTTCATTCCTGGATATAAAGGATGGAAGCTATCTGATGACAGAGCAGTATGTCAACCGAAATTCGGGAAGCGTATTCGATCAGTGGCTTAGGATGGGCGGTGTGGAGCTTCGGACCAAGGAGGAGCTTGATACACTGAGTAGTCTGTCTGTTCCGATGCTGATCCGTTCACAACCGGAGGTCTCCGGAGGCCGGCTGGATTATCATACCGTACTTGAGCCCCATGAGATCAGACTGATCCGATTGGAACTCCTGCCGAATAACCGGTTTAAAACAAATCCATGATTGTATAACCATCATCAAAAAAAGGAACTGTTACAAATCAGGAATAGAACAGCGCAAGTATTCCATCCTTTTGAAACAGTTCCTTATTATTTACCAAAGGGTCTTAACAAAGATTTCTTCGTTCCTCACCTTAGATCCGGTTCAGATACTCAAAATCATTCTTGATGGCTTCCCAAACCGGTTTATCATATTCCTCATGCTCAAGCACAAAGTAAGCTGCATACTTGGCTGCTTCCTTAATTTTTCTCATATCCAGTATTCCGTCTGCCACATCCACATTGGCTTTATTAGAGGCAATCTGCTTGATATGGATTAGCTCCACACGTTTGCCCCACTTCTCGATGTATTCCACAGGATCCACTCCTGCATAAGCCACCCAGAATACATCCAGCTCCAGAACCACCTGATCACTTGTCTTCTCAGCCAGCCAATCAAGCGCATATTTACCGTCAACCATCTTAAATTCATGATCATGGTTATGATACCCTACCTTGATGCCTTCCTTCGCCGCACGTTCTGCAGCAATATTCAGCACCTTAGCCAGATGATCTATCTCTTCCAGGGTATCAACCTTCGCCCAAGGGCAGATAATATATTTGGAACCGATTGCTTTACTATAGCTAAGCTCTGTCTCAAAATTATCTTCAAAGGTCTGAAGACCGGTATGGGTTCCGACGGAATATAAGCCGCTTTCCTTCATAAGCTTGATCTGTTCTTCGGTGCTTAATCCGCCGTAGCCTGCGAATTCCACACCCCGAAACCCGATCTCTCCGACCCTTTTTACGGAATTGGTGAAGTCCTTCGCTGTCTCTTCGTGGATGGAATAAAGCTGTAATGATATCTCCATATTTACCTCATTTCTTACGAGCATGCCATCTACCTATCCACATACATGACCTCCCTGTTGGAGTCACGCACATCGGTATAGCTGCTCAATCTTTATTGGGAGATGGAATGTCTGAAGTAGTTTTGAGGAGGAATCTCCAGACATTCCGGTAAAACTAGCAGTTTCAAATAAACATCAATTGAAATATACCGGCTGTCCTGTAGCTGCCGACTGATAGATTGCTTCCAATATCTCGGATACAACGCAGGCTTGCTCAGGCTTTACCACCGGCTCAGTATTATTTTTAATGCAATCGATCCAGCGTCTTGCCTCAACCTGTGCGGGATCACTGGAGACACCCTCATAGAAGGCAACTCCGCCACTGGAAAGATCAGGCTTGATCTCGATCAGGCGATTAAATTCACCCTTGTTAATCGTTACTCCGTTCTTGATCTGTGCACCCGCATCGCTGCCGCAAAGTACGGTACTTCCTTCCTGAATGGGTTCACAGGTATTGAGTGCCCAGCTTGACTCAAGAATGATGGTTGCACCGTTCTTCATCACGATAAAGCCGAAAGCAGAATCCTCCATCGTATGCTGTTCCGGATCCCAGCCGCCCCAAGGGTTGCCGCAGTCCGCATTGTTTACCTTTTTATATTTTGTACCCACCACCATCTTAGGCTCATAATTGTTCATAAGATACAGGGTAACATCCAGAGAATGGGTACCGATATCGATTAACGGACCGCCTCCCTGCTCGTATTCATTCAAGAATACACCCCAGTTCGGTGTCCCTCTCCTTCTGACTGCAAATGCTTTTGCAAAATAAATATCTCCCAGATCACCGCGCTCAATGACGCTCTTGAGATAAATCGCCTCAGGCTTATGTCTGTGCTGATATCCGATGGTCAGCTTCTTTCCTGTCTCCTTGGCTGCTGCCACCATCTTTCTAGCATCCTCTGCTGTCTTTGCCATGGGCTTCTCACACATTACGTGCTTTCCTGCATGCAGGGCATCGATGGTAATGGGTGCATGGGAACGATTCGGTGTCAATACATGAACAACCTCGATCTCCTGATCCTTAAGAAGCTCCTGATAATCCGTATAGACCTTCGCATCCGGTGTACCATACTCTGCTTTAGCCTTCTCAGCTTTTTCTAAAACAATATCACAGAAAGCTACCATCTCGACATCTCCGAGCTTACTGAGGGAAGGCATATGTTTTCCGTTTGCAATGCCTCCGCAACCAATAATACCGATCTTTATTTTCTTCTCCATAAGTCCAATCTCCTTTTCAGATAATATTAACAGTATGAATAATTTATTATGTTACTCCCCATACAAAACATAGCATAAATACTCGTCCCGTGATATAATATATTTACCGAAAAATATCAACAATTTGTCATTGGAGGTTGTCTAATGAACAACAGCTATTATGTCGAAACCAGGGACAAAAGCGGGAATGATTCCCTGCAATTCAGTACCCACACTCAGCAGGCTGTGGGCCCGCAGATCATGTCGCCGGCCCATATCCATAATTATATTGAGATTCTTTTTGCCTTATCCGGAAAATATCAGATATTATTAAATAATAAAGAATACTACTTTCAAACCGGGGATATGGTTTTGATCAATTCCAACGAAATCCATCATATTTTTTCCATCGGAGAAGGGACGAATGAATATATCGTCATCAAGTTCGAACCGGAAATGCTCTATACCACTGCCCAGTCCTTATTTGAGATGAAATACGTCATGCCGTTTATCTTAAACGAATCCACCCATCAAAAGGTTTTTCTGAAGGCAGAAATAGAACAGACCTTGATTCCTGAGCTGATCAAGGGAATCAGTACCGAATACACAGAAAAGAAATACGGTTATGAGCTTGCCGTCCGGGCCAATATCTATAACCTGTTCTTATTCATCTTAAGAAGATGGAAGGAGCAGGACATGGACCTAAATATTGATCAGGAAATCAATAAAGATATGGTCGGAAGGATGCAGAAGGTGTTTGATTATATCGAAGAAAATTATCAGAATGACATTACTGCTCTGGATATGTCACAGCTATGCAATTTAAGCTACAGTTATTTCTCAAGGCTATTTACCAGAATCATGAGACGAAGCTTCCGCGAGTACTTAAATTATGTGAGAGTTACCAAAGCGGAAAAGCTGCTGACCAATGCAGAGCTAAATATTACAGAGATCGCAATGCAGGTGGGCTTCTCCACCTCCAGCTATTTCATCCAGCAGTTCAAGCAATTTAAGGATATCTCCCCGAAGCAATATCAGCTCAAGTATAAAGTCGGCTAATGCTTCAGGGAGATCCAGAATTCTACCCCATTTTCTTTATTCCTAATGCCGTATCGACCGTGATGTGCGTTCATGATGGTACGGACGATATATAAGCCAAGTCCTACATTGTTCTGAGAGGTACGGGTACGGGATTTGTCCTCGCGATAGAAGCTGTTCCAAAGCTTATCCAGATTCTCCTCGGGGATATTGATTCCTTCGTTGAAGACGGACACCACTACCTCCCCCTCCACCGGCTCGACCTTCACTCGGATCTGCCCACCTGCCTCCGTATAGTTGATGGCATTGGACAGATAATTCGTGATTGCCTCCTCCAGATAATAAGGGTCACCCAGTACTAAGCCACAGTCCTTCCCTTGGAATTCAAAGAGGATGCCTTTATTTCTGATCAGTACCTCGTTCTTATGGCAGATCCTTTCCGCTAGACCGACCAGGTCAAGCTCCTGCGTCTGGAGCTGTGCCAGGCTGTTCTCCATATTCGTCAGTCCGAGCAGATTCTTGATCAGGATATCCATCTTTCGGGTCTCATCCAGAATCGTATCATAGTAAAAGCCCTTATCTATCCCGGGGACATCCGCATTCAGCATCTCCGTATATCCGGTGAGGATAGCGAGCGGAGTCTTAAGTTCATGGGAAATATTCGCGATAAATTCCTTCCTCTGTTCATCCACCTGATTCATGTATTCATTGTCTTCTTCAAGCTTCTTATTGGCTTCCTGCAAAGATGCAATGTTATCCTGTAATCGGTCAGCCATGATATTGATGTTGCGTGCCAGACTACCGATTTCGTCCTTTAATTTATTCTCTGTAACCCGGGTATCAAAATCCATATTCGATACATTGACTGCCACCTGATTGATTGCTATGATAGGCTTCGCAATCTGCCTTGCCACGAAATAAACCAGAACGCCTCCTATGAGCAAAGCAAAGGTCGAGATCATAAGGATGAAGATATTCGTCGTATGAAGCTCATCACTGATGGATTTGATTGAAAGGCGGATCGCAAAGTAATAAGACTTGTCTCCTTGTGTAATTTTACCGAGAAGTCGAATCCGGTCGCTGCTTTCCTCCGGCGCTATGGGCGGCCCCTCCTCCCGATCTACCTTTTGTATCGTCGGATTTTCGCCATTATAAGCCTCTTCCGGGTACTTTCGAAAATCAAACCCGATCAGCCTCTTGACGGGATGATCAGGAACTCCGACAAACACCATCAATCTGTTGGAATAGATAACCTCCATCTGCTCATTCCCCAGGAAGTAATCAAAATTAGTCTCGATCTCCTTCTGCTTAATGATCGATATGATATCCTCATCAGAGGAGGCTGCCTCCTCCCTAATCTGTTCATATACATCCTTCACCGACTTTATCTTCTGATAGACATAGTACTTCTCAGAAAAGAGAAAATTCGCAGCAATCTGCAGAGAAAATACAACCAACAGAATGGTTCCTATCACTGCTGTTAATCTTGTTTTTATTGATCTGAACATGCTTTCACCCCGAATCGATAGCCCCTGCCATGGATAGTCTGGATCACCTCTGTGCCAAGCTTGGAACGTAGCTGCTTGATATGGGTATCCACCGTCCTGCCGTCACCAATATAATCATAATTCCAGACATCATTTAAGATCTGTTCTCTGGATAAAACCGAATTGCAGTGATCTGTCATATAAATCAGCAAATCGTACTCCTTCGGTGTCAGATAGAGCTCTTTTCCATTCACTCTAACGATCATTCCAGTCTTATCGATTTCTATTTCACCAAAGTACTTTATTTCGTCTGCCTTATCTTTGCAGCGCTTCAGTACAGCTTCTATATGAGCAAGGAGGAGGGCAGGAGAAAAAGGTTTGGTAATATAGTCATCCGCCCCATGCTTAAAACCATTTAGCTGATCATATTCCTGACTTTTGGCCGTAAGTAGGATGACCGGCACCAAAGATACCTCCCTGACTTCAGCAAGGACCTCTAACCCATCCTTATAAGGCATCATGACATCCAGCAGAATCAGATCCACTCTGTTGTTATTCGCATAGAAGACCTCCAGCGCCTGCAATCCATCCTCCGCCTCCAGAACCTTATAATGACAGCTTATCAGAAAATCCTTCAGCATTCTTCTGATTCTGGCTTCATCCTCAGCGATTAATATCGTTCCTTGATTCATACCCTTATCCTTTCTATGTACCCTGTGTGCTTCTATTCTCCTCAAGTATGATTCTTCTTGTAAGCTTCAAACGAGTCATACCTCTATTCTACACCATTTTGTGTGATGGAAATGTGATGAACATAAACAACAAACCAGAGAAGCTGTTACTAACATGTTCCTTAGCTTAAGGCAAGGGAAATTATATCCTTACCTTAAGCTATTAAAAATGTTTTGCAACAGCCCTTCTGTCATTTTTCTATGTTTTCCTTTATTCGTCCCCAAACCGTAGTTGGATTTTTCAATCAATGCCTTCGTCTTCTATAGAAAGATATTGAAACCCGTATCCATCTATTAATGAAGATAGCTTATCTTATCCTGATATTCCTTAATCAACGCTTCATTGTATTCTGTACCACCCGGAACATTGGCGCTTTTATAAACCGGAGGCTGCTTTCCATCGGCAAGATAGAGCTTCTCTATCTTAAGAACGATTCTCTGTGCAATGAACAGACTGCTGAAGGTAGATGCTCCCCCGGTGACTACACCGTCAGGGAGGGTCAGCAACCCATCTCCGATCGGGACATGATTGTCGATGACGATATCGCATAGCTCGAAGAGCTTTTTCCCTTCCACCTGCTTGGAGGGTATCGCTTTGGTAGCCATAAGTGATGTAATACCGATGACGGTCAGTCCTCTGTCTTTTGCATATGCCGCTGCCTCGACGGGAACACTGTTGATCCCGGAATTAGAGGAAATAATCATGGTATCTCCGGCCTTTAGGGCAATGTCCTCCAGTATCTTCTGAGCCAGACCGGGCTGTCGTTCGTTTAGCATGCTTTGGATCGCGCCCTCCTGAACCAGAAGCGGCGTCGCCAGGATCGGATTGACAGGCACTAGCCCGCCTGCCCGGAAGAACAGCTCCTCTGCAATCATATGGGAGTGTCCGGAGGCAAACACGTGTAATAGCCCTCCCGACTGAAGGGAACGATAAGCTGCCTGTGCTGCTTTCTCCATAGCATCGTCTTCCTGATCCTCTACCTGTTGTAATAGTTCGCAAAGCTTGGGCAGGAAGGAATATTCATCAACCTGTTCTATCTCCATAGGATACCCTTTCTTTTTCATGATACTTTAGTTTGAAATAATCTCTAATCAATTCAACGTAGAAGTCCGGAACAGATTAGTAGATATTATTCCTTGTACAAGGTCACATTGAACTGATACTGATCTCCCCTATAGGTAGCTTCCACATATTCAAAAACTGTCCCGTCCTGTTCACAGGTAATTCGGTAGGTGCGAAGTACTGCTGCTCCCGGCTTGACCCCAAGTATCAAGGCCTCCTCTTCTGTTGCCAACCCCGCCAAAATCTGTTGCTGCGCATGATGGCTGACGCATCCGTACTGATATTGTAGTACTTCATATAGTGAGCCTGCCAGATCACCGGACTGTAAGGTCGGAAATCGGTGAAAAGGAAGATATACCCGTTCAATTGAGATGGGTTGTCCATCTGCACTTCGCAGACGTTCCAGGAGATAGATCTTCTGATTAACTTCCAGCTTCAGCTCTCTGGCAGCTTTCTGGGTAGGCTCGGTAATATCAAAACTAATGATTTTGCTGGAGGGTTCTTTACCAAGCATACGCATCTCTTCTGAAAATCCCTTCAGATGATCCAATTGAAAACCTGTCTTTTTCGTAGTTACAAAGCTTCCTTTGCCCTGCTGCTTATAAATATATCCGCTTTGCATCAATCCATCCAGTGCTTTGCGGACAGTAATCCTGCTGATATTGAAGAGCTGACAGATTTCTTCCTCAGTGGGCATCTTGTCTCCCTCTTTCAGCTTACCGGATTTGATTAGCGGTATGTAATAATTCATAACCTGCATGTAGCGTGGTAACGTGTTCATAGAACCGCCCTCTTTTCATTTTATTGAATAAAGAGTCAGCATACTGACTCTTTCGCGCCCTCGCGGATTGCGTAGCAATAAACTACCTCTCCGCGAGGTGCGCATCCTGCACGGAGTGCATTTTGTTTCATAGGACGCAATTTCCTATGAAGCAAAATACTTTAACAAACTTAGCTATTTACATTTCGATCGACCTGTGTTATTTTTATCTAAAGATAACTTGTTATAACAACATATCAATATAACAACATAGTATATTATAACTGTAACATTGCCATTATACTTTGTCAAGGCAGTGCCCTTGCCATAGAAGGAATAAGGAGATCGTAAAATGAAGATTATTCGAACAAGAGATTATCAGGATATGAGCAGAAAATCAGCCAATATCATTTCCGCTCAGGTTATTCTGAACCCAAACAGTGTATTAGGGCTGGCAACCGGTTCCTCTCCCGTAGGTACTTACGAGAAGTTGGTTGAGTGGTGTAATAAGGGCGACATCGATTTTTCCAATGTGAAGACAGTCAATCTGGATGAGTACATTGGATTATCCAAGGATAATCCCTGCAGCTATTATTATTTCATGTATGAAAATCTGTTCAAGCATATCAATATCGACTTGAAAAACACTCATATTCCGGATGGCACCAAAAAGGATACCGAACAGGAATGTGCCCGCTATGATCAGCAGCTTGCAGCAGTCGGACAGGTGGATCTTCAGCTTCTGGGTATCGGTAATAACGGTCATATCGGTTTTAACGAGCCCTTCGATAGCTTCCGGAAATCTACCTTCTGTGTGAAGCTTGCACAAAGCACAATCGATGCAAATGCACGATTTTTCAGCTCTGCAGAGGATATTCCCCATTATGCATATACCATGGGAATCGGAAGCATCATGTCCGCTAAGAAGATTCTACTGGTGGCCCATGGCGAGGGAAAAGCCGATATTCTCCGCGAGGCAATTGAGGGACCGATTACACCCCTGGTTCCCGCATCCGTTCTTCAGCTGCACAATGATGTCACGATCGTTGCAGATGAAGGTGCATTATCCAAATTAACAAGACAATAGTCATAATTTCTATAAAATCAATAGCTAGGAAAGGATGATAACGCAATGGTAATCAAAAATGCAAATGTATATACAGAAGACGGAACCATAATGAAAAAGGACGTCATAATCCATGGTGATCGTATTGTAGATGAAACAGCCGTTACCATAGAGGATACCGTCCTCGATGCAGACGGTATGTATCTCATTCCCGGCCTTACGGATCTGCATCTGCACGGCTGTGTCGGGTATGATTTCTGCGACGGCACGGTGAAGGCTATTGAGGCCATGGCAGAATATGAGGCCAGGAACGGGATCACCACCATCTGTCCGGCAACCATGTCCCTGGATGATGATACTTTATCAAGAGTTTTTACCGCAGCAGCAGAATACAGAAATGAGCGCGGTGCTGTTCTGGCTGGCATCAATATGGAGGGGCCATACTTTTCTCACGCAAAAAAAGGTGCACAAAATCCTGCTTTCTTAAGATTGCCGAATGCAGCGCATTTCCGCCGGATGCAGAGGCTCTCCAAAGGAATGATCAAGCTGGTTGATGTTGCTCCTGAGCTGGAAGGTGCGATGGAGTTTATTCAAGAGGTCAAGGATGAAGTCGTCATCTCCCTTGCTCATACAGCGGCGGATTACGATACTGCTCTGGAAGCTTATCAAAAAGGAGCCTCCCACCTGACACATATCTATAATGCCATGCCCCCATTTTCTCACCGCAGTCCGGGGGTCATCGGAGCTGCTCTTGATTCTCCTCATTGCCATATCGAAATGATTGTTGATGGGGTACATATTGAGCCAAGTGTGGTACGTGCCACCTTCCGTATGTTCGGCGATGATCGTATCCTTCTGATCAGTGACAGTATGATGGCAACAGGCTTACAGGAGGGTCAATATTCCCTGGGTGGTCAGAATGTTACCGTAACCGGCAATAAGGCGACGCTTGCGGACGGAACCATCGCAGGCTCTGCCACTAATTTAATGAAATGTCTCCAAACCGCCGTTCGCTTCGGAATTCCTTTCCCATCCGCTGTCAAATGCGCAGCTGTCAATCCCGCTAAGGAAATCGGTATCTATGGGGAATACGGCAGCATTACACCCGGAAAATACGCCAACCTGGTACTCCTGGATCAGGACTATCAGGTAAGAAAGGTAATTTTAAAAGGAGTAATCCTATAAGCTCTTGCTGATCAATGCTCTGCTGACATAGAGCTCTTACTAATCAATGCTCTGTCGGCAAAGAGCTCTAACTGATAAAAGACCTTGCTGACAAAGGTCCCCGCTGACAAAAGGTCCGGCTGATAAATCAGACGGATAACCGGAAGAAGGAAGTCCTCGGAAAGTTAACTTTCCAAAGGCTTCCTTCTTTTGGTTTACTTAAGGATACAGCTGATCTCCACCTTGCCATCTTTGATATTTGCAGCAGTGATGGTGAGCTCCTCCCCTTCTGTCTTCTCTCCATTGATTAGCCAATAATCCAGCTTTTTTCCATCAGGTATAACAGCTGTTATCGTAGTCGGGTAGTCCTCATAATAACGTCCTGAAAAGCTCCCTTCTGTAGTAAAGGAATTCACTTTAAATCTGGTGCCTTCCGCCGGTTGAACTGTCAAGGTATAGAGAGCTCCAAGATCGAAGTACTCCTGATATTGTGTCAGAACATGATCTTTACGCTGACTGATATAATCCTTTAGAATTCCCATCATATAATCAAGCTGATTAGGCTGTACCCAGTTCTCGAGCAGCCCATAACCATAGGTGTGGGATAATTCATTCTTTCTAATTGCATGCATCTCTTCCAGCTCATTGTTAAAATACTCGGGTGCAAACACCCCATTCGCAAGGTCGGTGGTCTTCCTGATAAAGATTTCCCTGCAATCCGGACGTCTCATCAGCTGCCCGAACAAAGGACATTTTTCCATGGTCTCTCCGTTCTTCCCTACATACTTGGTAATATTATCAAGCAGTGGACCGGTTCGTTCAGGTTCATAGATCCCTGTACTGAAGTCCAGATCATGGAGCAGATAACGCCATTTTCCATCAAAGGGCGCGTCCTTGTAGTGCTCGGTGTCTGCTGCATAATATCGGTAGCATTTTAAATTATTTTGCGGCCAGTCCCAGTTGCCAATATAGGTCTGGAAAGCGAAATACTCCAGATAATTTTGTACATCAATCAGTTCACAGAGCTTCTGATAATTCTGATCATTTGTTAAATCCAGCTTCGCATAGGTATCATACAAGTCCTGATATTCCTCAACCTTTTGAGCATTCTCTCCGTCCACATCGACCTTCTTGAAGGCATCGCCACCCTCCAGGATCTCGAACTTACCCTGATAATCTCCGTAATTTTTCTCAAAATAGTCATCACAATAGACCTCATGCAGCCAGAAAAAGCCACGGTAGTCTCCGTTAATATACATCGCTGCAGGACGGACCGCCTCATAATCCTGATATCCGGCCTGGTCTGCCAGAGTTTGAAGCAATTCATCCCTCAGGAATGCAAACCCATTATCATTACCGCAATTGCGAAGCACCAGCTGCTTGAAGCTATCCTGCACCTTACCGCTGCCATTCGCTGCTGTCTTGGCAGGGAAGAACTCATATTTTAGTTTGCTGCTGTCTTCTCCATACTCTTTCCGGGCATATATTTTTATTGATTTTTGTTCTCTCGCTCTGGACCATGCGCCATAGGTACGAATCCCTGCGTTCTGAGCTGCCACCTTTGTTCCGTCAGGTTCGAGGATTTCCAGATAAACCTCTCTCTCGCTTTCTTTGCCACGCATATTAAAGTTCGCCGGATCATCCGGTTGAATCTTATCCCCCGGATTCTCCTTGATCCAATCATCTCGAAGCTTTCCTTCCACAAAAATTCCGTATTCGTAATCATAAAGATTATATGGATCTGTCGTTACCGAAAAGATCAGAGTATCATATCTGGAGCTTACATCTTTCCCTATAAAATAGGTATGTACGATTGTCTCAGATTCCTTGCCATCCTCAAAAAAAGCCTTTGCCTTGATGCTGATTGCCATAACATTACTATCCACCTCCAGAAGGATCGGCTTTTTATATTCCTTTGACTCTTGATCGGGGTCAGATCCATCCGTAGTATAATAGATCTTTCCCGGATCGCTGCTCAGGAGTTCCAGAGAAAGGTCCTCACTGAAGAAATATCCCTCTTCTGAAAAGGCAATTTGGTGATCAGATGAAAATTCAATTTTTTTTGGAGGCTCTTCCGGCTGATCAGGCTCCTCCTTGCCCGCCTTCGACTCATCACAGGCGATCAGCCAAAGCATGCACATCAAACAGACCATCGTTAATAATAGCTTCTTTACACTCATCTCTTCCATCCCCCTAAATGTCCAATCATAATTCCGAGAAAGCTTTATCTATGCATAATATAGGCTCATCATAGCATGAATTATATGAATTGCAAATGTAATTTCCACAATTTTTCGTGCCATATTAGATTAATTCGGACAAATGTCCTTTTTTATAGTAAGCTTTGTCTCTATAATGATAGCGTTGCTCGTGTTTTATGCCGTAGTTAACGGCGGAATGGAGTTCATTATGAAGAATTTAAATCTGACTAAAATATTTGGTGCACTAATCGGCATCCTTTTCATAGGAATCGGAGTTGCATGGAATGCTGCGAATGGTTTGGGCAATGATCCGATCGGCTTAGTATATGACGGAATGAGAAATACCTTAAGCTTAACCTCCGGTCAGCTTGGTATGGTATCCAATATCATCAATCTTACCCTGATTACATTATTGTTTTTGATAGGGCGTCGATATGTTAATATCGGAACTGTAATTTACATCCTTCCTTACGGTTTCAGCATAAGTCTGGGTTCACGTCTATATGAAGCTCTGCATATCTCATCTCTTGCCGGACAGATCGGAGCTGGATTGGCAGGCTGTCTGTTCATTTATGCAGGCGTTGCACTCTATATCGCGGTAGATATTGGTCTCGACCCCTTTACCGGAATCGTCATGGTAATCCGCGATAAGCTAAAGCTTGATTATAAGAAGGTAAAGATTGGCTTCGATATGACTATGATACTGATCGGAACATTGCTTGGGGGAACACTCGGTATTGTAACCATCCTAACGGCCTTGACAGCAGGTCCCTGTATTCAGTGGCTGGCCTCTGCTATGACCACACTGCTTTTTGACAGAGATCGTCGTTCCTTACAGACGAAAGGCAATCAGGATTCTCAAGAATATTGCGGTGAATGTTAAATTTACGAAACACTCTTTTGACATTCTTTCCTGGTTATACTATGATTATAATGTAGCTGGAGGAAGTTCGGAGTTAAAGGAGAGATTGAAAGCATATGGGAAACGCTAAAGAAAATAGGCTTTTGCTTTCAGAAGTGTTAAATCGACTGGAAGGAGAACCACTAGAATGTCTTCAAAGATATTTTAATACTGCACCCGACTGGGTTATGGACGCACTGGTCATTACAAACCTTCAAAAGGATACCGAATTCATTCGGGAAGAAGCTGTTGTGGACATGATCTATATCCTTGCTGAGGGAATTGTGAAAGCCATTGATTACCGCTTTTTGGGCAATTCTTATGATTATATGTGGTTCTACCCTGTGAAAAGCTTCGGTGGTATGGAAATTCTGCTTGAGCTCGATCGCTACCAGACCACCTTATCCACCATCACCCCCTGTACGATGCTGGTTATCCCCAGAGCAATCTTTGAACGCTGGATCAAAAGCGATATTGGTATCCTCTCAATGGAGGTTAAGACAATGGGTTCCTTCCTCCTAGAGGAAGTAAAACGGGAACGTGTCTTCCTTTTCATGGAAGGCAACGAACGTCTAAGCTATACCTTAATGCGTATCTACGAACATACTGAAAATAATAGTACTTGCACCATCCGCCTGTCCCAGCAGGATCTTGCTGACAGCACCGGGCTTTCTGCGAAGACTGTCAGCCGCTCTTTGCGAGATCTGGAAAGTAGGAAGCTGATCAAACGCTCCGGAAATAAAATTATCCTGGAGGAATCCGGTTATCGTCAGATGAAAGAGCTGCTCAGGCAAAAAACTGATATCTAGTATCATTATTCTACCAAGCCATTAACAAAAGGATCTCTCAGGCTGGATACCAATCCAACTGTAGGGTCCTTTCTTTATTCTATACTTTTCTTTATTCTATACTTTTCTTTATTCTATTCGTCTTTTATCCCATATTCTTTTGTTCCATATTTTCCATATTTTCCATATTTTCATGAAGTAGTGCAACATTTCAGAAAATATCAACTCGAAATACATTGTTTAAAAATATACATTGACAGGCGAGGTATCTATCTCATATAATGTAGCTAACGAAAGGAGGTAACTATATGTCCATCACTTCAGATGTTATACGTGGCCATACAGAGCCCATCATTCTTGCACATCTTTTGGAAAATGACAGCTACGGGTACCAGATTAACAAGGAAATCATGGAGAAGACCAATAACCTTTATGAATTAAAGGAGGCAACACTCTACACCGCCTTCCGGCGTCTGGAGCAAGCCCAGCTCATTACTTCCTATTGGGGAGATCAGGAGGTAGGCGCCAGACGCAGATATTATGCCATCACAGAAAAAGGACGGGAAGTATACTGGGAATATAAGAAGGACTGGGAAAACGCAAAGAATATTATTGATCAATTATTAATGTAAACGGAGGGGAAATAAAATGAATGAGAAAATGAGAGCTCATATAGAAACTCTTTTCGAGAAAGCTCCACGGACTAGAAAGGCATATGAATTAAAGGAAGAATTATTGGCCAATTCCGAAGAACGCTATCAGGATCTGGTAGCAAGCGGTGTATCACAGGAGGATGCCTTCAAGCATGTGATAAGCTCTATCGGTAATGTCACTGAATTGTTCCAGGGTCTGGAGGAAGCAAATGAGAAGGATCGCCTGGAGGTTGAAGAACGGCTGAACAAGAACGCCATTATGAAATCCCTTGCAATCGGTCTGTATATCTTCGGTGTTGTTGTATTTTTCGGCTGTGCCTTCACCGGTGGCAGAATCCTACCGCGGATCGATATGACAGCCATGGGTATTGTCCTGATGCTGTTGATCGACATCATCCCGACCTGCATGTTGATCTATATCGGAGCAAGATATCCGAAATATATGAGAAAGGAAGATACTATCGTAGAAGAGTTTAAGGAGTGGAAAAGTGATACCTTGAAAAACAAGTCTATTAAAAGTGCAGCCCTTGCTGTATTATGGACCTTTATCCTATTGATCTATTTTGCAATCAGCTTCCTTACCTTTGCCTGGTATGCTACCTGGATCATCTTTGTTGCCGGTGCCTGCCTCCATGCAATTGTTGAGCTTTTATTCCGATTGAAGGAGATGAAGAAATGAAGAAAATGATTATTGCTTTGGTCGGCGTATTTGCCTTCATTGCACTCGGACTGATCTGCCTGATGGTTGTGGCAGTGAATCGTGGCGGTGTCGGGTTTACGACCGGCAATTACTTTAACCTGAAGTTGGTCAACGAACAAACAGCTCCCCTTGAGGGTGTTGATCAACTCTCAATCGAATACCATGCGGATGATGTGGAGTTCTTCACAAGCGATACCAACGAACTGGTTCTGAAGGAATATATGAGCTTTACTCCCGATGAGGATCAGCTGACCCGTATCACCCAAAGCGGAAGCAGATTGAAACTAGAGGGAAGAATACGGGATGACATCAATTGGTTCATTCATCCGAATCGAGGCAGCAGAATGGAAATCTATCTCCCCGCAGATTATCAGGGTGCGATTGATGCCTCTACCTCCAGCGGTGATATCGCCAGCTCTCTTGTCCTGTCACTCTCCGATCTTCGCTTGAGTGCCACCAGCGGTGATCTGGAGATGAACGAGGTAACTGCTGCACAGATAGAATTCACCACCTCCAGTGGAAATATCACAGTAGCGAAAGCGGAAGGTATCAGACAATTCGCGGCTACCAGCGGTGATATTGAAGTTTATGGTGGAGCCGGAGATACCTCTGCTGCCACCTCCTCCGGTAATATCACAATTGAAGCATCTACGGGTCTTCTGGAAGCCGAAGCTTCCAGCGGTGATATCGTGATCAAGGATTCTAATGGTGAGAAGAGCCTCTCAACTACCTCCGGAAATATTCAGATTGAGGACTCCATCGGATATACAAAGGCCTCTGCTTCCAGCGGAACCATTGAAGCGGATCAGCTTGCAGGAGCAGGACATTTTAAAACCACCTCGGGAGACTTAAACCTAGATTTTGCAGATGAACCTGAAGCGATCACAGATGATATTATCGTCGATGCCTCCAGCGGAACAGCCGAGCTTACGATCCCATCTTCCCTTCAATTCAATTTCAATGCAGATACCTCAAGCGGATCGATCAACACCTTTTTTGATGATATGCTAAGCTTCAGCGATGATGAGGATCACGCAGAAGGAAGTATCGGAACCGCACCGAATATCAAACTACAGATTACGACTGCCAGCGGAGATATCGAAGTCGACCGACAGTAAGAATAGAATTTGTTGTTAACAAAGGAACGAAACAGGTTTTGCAAGGCTCCATATTAGTAACGAGTAAGGATACAGGAATCCCTAACACACTGGTTCCCGGACTGCTTGCCGATATTGTTTATCATAATCGAACTTAAATGTTCGCTTCTGATTAAATAATGTCAGCAAGCTGTTCGGCAAACAGTACATGGCGGGATACCTGTATCCTTACTCTGTCTTTCAATGTATTTCGCAAAAGCCTGTTTCTGGTCATGTATCATAAGTTACTTGCTATATCTTCCTGCGTGTCGCTTTCCAGGTTAGCCGGGCTGGTGGGCTCTATTTCACATATTTTACGGTAAATTTGGAGCCTTGCTCACCTGCGAAGACGATATAGCCATCCTTCGGTAAGGTTACCTTTCTGATGCCGGTAGTCAGTGAGCTGAATACACATGCTCCATCTTTATCATATACGGAGAAGGAAGCCTTCTTCGGTGCAGACACTCTGATGTTCTTCTTCTCTGCTTTATTTCCGATAGTAAACCACTGCGCATAGCCATCTTTTCCAATTGATACAGTAAAGGAAGCCTTCGTAGCTATGGGCTTGACAACATCATCGCTCACATAAAGAGCACTTCTAAGATCCAGGTATTCCACTTTGTCTTTCGTGATAAAGTGAAAATCTGCTAAGTCTCTGCCTAATTGTCCGGGGATCTCATATTGCATCTGAGCCAGATTGCTGTTTATGATCTTAGCATTAATGACATATCCTTTGACCTCCTTGGATAATTCAAAAGACGTTGCAGGGATAGTCATAGTATAGGCCTCCGAAGAATATTTCTCTTCAATAGCGAAGTACTTCTTGCCTTCTCTCTTCTCCCAGGCTGCTTCTACCTTTTTAGACAGCTTGTTGTCTGTAATCTTCTGCCCCTGATAAGAACCGGCAGCCGACTGTCCAAGGTACGGGTAGGGTCCGTAAGCAAGGACATACAGATAGGTATTACCGTTGCTTTCCTTCTCAAAAGATACGGTAGCGCTACCATCAGCTAAGGTAAACTTCCCTTCTCCGGTGTATACAAAGGTTTCCGTCCTGGAACCTATCTTCAAGCTTAACACTCCGTTATCATTAATTTCGACACCGAAGATACCACCAAGATAAACATAATATCCGGCATTTTCTTTTTCATCAGCAGGCATCTCAGCTTTGACCGGCAGTTCAAAGGTTTTGTCCGGATGAATCGCAGAAATACTCCCCTTTGCCAACAAGGCATTTAACAATACTGTCTGTATCATCATCTGGTTATAGGCACTGGATCCACCACTGCTGAGCACTGCCATAGCCATGCCTTCTTCGGGTAATACGACAAGGCTTCCGTGATACAGAGTGGAATCCCCGCCCTTTACCAATGCTTTGATTCCGTATTCGGTGAAGGGATAGGTATTGACACTGTCCCATCCAAGTCCGTAGCAGAAGGAAGAATCTTTATCAGGACACCACATGCCCTTCAGATATTCATTCTCAGTCATAGCTGCTGCGGTTTGATCGGATAAGACTTTTCCATCATCATGATACAGGAATGCTTGTGCAAACCTGCATAAATCCTCAGCGCTGGAGTAGATCCCACCTGCACCGATCGGATGCAGATACTCTACAGGCAGCGCGGTATCCGAACCAGTCATGTAAGTCTTTGCCAACAGAGCTCTGTCAAACTGATCCAAAGGCGTCTTGGTATGCTTCATCCCGAGCGGGGCTGAAAAATTGTCCGCTATGTACTCTGAAAAGCTCATCTTGCTTACCTTTTCCACCAGCAACTGAGCCAGACTGAAGCCATCATTACAATATACGCTGAAAGCACCGGGATCTGCTTTTAAACGTTGTGTTTTTAACTCTTCCAGCAGTGAGTCCATCGATATGGTATCAGGATCGTCGAATAACACTGCACTGCCGAAGGTGGATCCCATCAAACCTGAGGAGTGATTTAGTAACATCCTTACTGTAATGTCCTTGTATCGCTTATCTGCCATCTTAAATTCAGGCAGATATTTGATAACTGGGGCATCGAGATTAACCTTCCCTTCCTCAGTCAGCTTCATCACCGCTGCTGCCGTAAATACCTTGCTGACGGAGCCAATTCCGTACATCGTTTCCTTCGTAACAGCGGATTTATCCTCCTTACTGTATACGCCTGAACTACCTGAGAGTACGATCTCTCCGTTATCCATCAAGGCATATTGAACACTGGTTTCACCGTAAATCGAAACCAGTGTGTCAGCCAGCTGCTGCGCCTTCTTTGCGGTATCATCATAATTCACCGCCGCATAAGCTGTTGATGAACCCAAGTTCACCGGTAGGATTACCATCGTGATTGCCAGGATCACAGCCATTCCTGACTTTATTATTTTCTTTAACATATTTTCCTCCATTCCTGCACTGATATTTATTCGAGGTATGCCATTTTCCTTACCTAAGGTTTTGTAATACATGTTACAACAGCCCCTCTTTATAACCATTACAAGCGAATTATAACACTTTGGAAAATGTATGCAATCAAATTAATCATTTTTTAATCTCACGGGAAGCCATCTAATTCCGTTCTTCCGTTCTGCAGGGAAATTTAAGCCTGAAGGTTGCTCCACCGCCAGGTGTGTCTTCCACTGTGATCGTGCCATGATGTAGCTCAACAAGCTCCTTTGCTATACTGAGACCTAGTCCATAGTGCTGCTTCTCCGTTCTTGACTGATCCCGACGGAAGAAACGTTCAAATACATGCTTCTTATCCTCCGGCGAAATTCCTTCTCCGTTGTCCTCTACCGAAATCCTCAGAAAATGCTTCTGTTGCCTCACCCGCAAGGCAATCCTTCCACCCTCCGGAATATGATTCATAGCATTATCCACCAGTATCGTAAGCACCTGTTTCAGCCGTTCCTTATCCCCATAGATTCTACAGAGCTTTTCCTCGGGTAAATCCAGGGTGATGACCGCATGCTTCGGATTCAGGCAGGTACAGAACATATCATAGCATTCAATCAGAAGCGTATCCATATCTACCTGCTCCCGGATCAATTCCCAGGAATTTGTATCCGCCGCTGCCAAAAGAAGCATCTCATTAATCAATCGGGACATACGATCGCACTCCCCCTCCACGTGGGGAAGAAATCTGTCCGCCTTTGTCATATCCTCTTTTATGGAGGCTATTCCGGTCTTAATAACCGTAAGCGGTGACCGAAGCTCATGGGAGGCGGCCGCGATGAATTCGACCTGCTTGCGTTGTCCCTCCTCCAACGGATGCAGCACCTTGCCAATGAATAAGGAGCTGACAAGAAAGAGTGCTACCACACCGACAAGTTCAAAGAACAGGAACATCATAAGTTCTCTGAGTAATATACTGTTTCTTTTCGCATCATGGTAAAGCACCATGACACTAAGCCAGCTGTTCTCCTTGGGAATTGTAACTGCCATCCCTAATTGCAGCTTGCTTCTGCTGTTATTTAGGTTAAATACAGAGGTCTTTTCGACCTTCGAGGATAACGGTCTGTTATCAAGGAATATCCCTTCTGCTTCCGCTTCCTGTTTTAGTCTCTTTATGCTTGCTTCTACGTTATCTGCTAAAGTGTTCCGGCTCACGGAGTTGAGTCTTTTCCCCTTTTCCTCCACGATAATCAAGAGATGATTCTCTTGTTCCATCTTCTTCATCCAGGTATTGTTGATAATATTATCCGAACGAATTTTTTCAGCCACCTGTCCTGCATTCTTCTGAAACTGAAGCAGGGTCTGCTCATAATTCTGATAGTAATTCAAGAGGAGGATTCCCAGAATAACAATCGTCAATATCATACTTGAGGTAATACCGTAGATCAGTGTCAGGCGCTTCTTAAGCTTCTTGATCATGGCTTATTCCTCCAACTGATATCCCACGGACCGTATTGTTCTGATGGCGGCATGGCTATGGACTGACTTCAGTCTCTTTCTCAAAAAGCAAATAAAATTATCCAGGTTGCCATCCGTTACAAAACTATCTGCCCCCCATACGCGGGTCAGAAGTGTTTCTCTGGTTAATACCTGCCCCTTATTCTTGATAAAGAATGCCAGCAGGTCGCTTTCCCTTTTGGATATGCTGCAGGACTCACCTGCTCTGGCCAGCTCCAGCTTTCCCGCATTCAGACAGAAATCCGAGAAACACAGCTGTTCCAGGCTCTCCAAACGAACCGGTCTCCTTGCCAGTGCGCGGATTCTGGCCAGCAGTTCCTCCATGTCGAAGGGTTTAATGAGATAGTCATCCGCCCCGGTATCCAACCCTTCGATTCGATTCTGAAGAGTACCCATTGCGGTCAGCATAAGAACCGGTGTCTTGAACTGTTTTTCACGAAGCTTTCCAAGAATCGTCATTCCGTCAAGACCCGGAAGCATCCTGTCAAGAACAATGATATCGTAGCTTTGCTTCTCTATGTAGAACATGGCATCTGCACCGTCGTGGCAGAAGTCCGCCTCAATATTATTCTTCTTAAATTGGTATTCCAGAATGGAGCATAAGTTCTTATCATCCTCCACAATCAGTAGATACATGGGGTTCGCCTCCTCAGAATAATCTTCCTGCCTCTTGTAAAAGCCTGAGAAATATGATATCTAATTTTTAACAGAGTTGGAAAATTTAAGGTTGTTTAGAGATAAGCACGTTATAACATATCCATAAGCATAATGCAATATTTAAAATTCGGATTTCAATTCGGATAGGAAAGGGGCATCTCATGAAAACCAAACGTTTTTTACTGCTTATAATCGTACTCAGTCTTATACTGACCGGGTGCAGCCAAAATACTGTAAATAGCAGTCAAAGCAATTCAAAGACAAACCAGGACGCATTGAATATTAAGAAAGGGAACGACTCAGAACCAAAGGGACGCTATGTGGAAAAAAGCATACCACTTCCTGACACGTTGACCACTGGTACCTCCATAGTACTAACCAAGCGAAATAAAAAGCCTTATTTGCTTGAGACTAGTGAAAAACCATTTGTGCTGAAGGGATATCAGTTAAACAAGGATGGAAGCTGGACGGAGGATACTCCGGAGTGGTTGAAAAGTCTATCCCTGCAGGACGGCTGGAGTTATAAGCCCAGCTTTATGGAGGATCAAAAGGGTAATCAATATCTTTTTTATAGTGAGCTAAAGGATAATACTCTGATTGGGCACCTGCTGCGTTCTGCCGACGGAAGCAATTATGAGGAACTGTCTCCGGAAGGATGGGATGAGAAAAACTCAGACGGTTACTATGAAGTACCTGCCAAAACAGCCATTCTCGAGGATGGCTCCCTGGCTGCTTTGTTTTACAGTGGAGATGTCATTTTATATGACAGTGTGAATCACAAGAAGCAGACTGATATTATCGGAGAGCGCTTCTCGGAGCAGATTCTTCTGCCCCTCGGTAAATCCCTGTTACTAGCAAAAGCAGATGATAATCTAAAATTAACGAGTATCGAAAAGTACGAGCTTGACGATACAAATAACTCCATAAGTTTTCCTTATGCAGCAGTTCAGAATGGTTACAGCTTTTGTGATTGTAACGAAGAGGGTGATCTGTTACTTGCTAATCCGGACGGTATTCATAAGCTGGAAAAGGATACCTCTGTATGGAACATGGTAGTTGATGGGTCTTTAACCTCTCTCTCCATGCCGTCTATGAATCCGACTGGCTTTATCACCGCTGATAATCAATTTTTTGTGCTTTATAATACTGACAGTTCGTCCTGCTTAATGCAATATTCCTATGACGAGACCTTGGACGCTCAGCCCTCTGAGCAGCTAACCATCTATTCTCTGAAGGATAATAATACAATTCGGCAGGCTGCAGCAATATTCCAGCAGCAGAATCCCGATGTAAAGGTGGATTTTACTACTGCCATGACGGAGGACGAGTATGCACAGGCAAATGAAGTCGTACTGGGGGATCAAATCCGTTCGCTTAATACAAAGCTTCTGGCAAAGGATGGTTACGATCTCCTGATATTAGATGGACTGCCTGTCGATTCCTATTGCGAAAAGGGAATCCTGGAGGATATGGGCAAACTGATCAAGCCACTGCTTGACAATGGTGAGTTGATGCCTAATATTCTTTCCGGCTATAGTAGCAATGATAAGATCTACTTCGTACCGGTTCGTTTTGCACTGAATATGCTTTTTGGAAAAGCAGAAGAATCGTATAAGCTTACCACTCTGGAGTCCCTTGCAGAATATGCCAAGGTAAGTACAGGGGATAAACTCTTTGGCAGATGTACAGCAGATGGTCTGGTTGAAGCATTCGCTCCTTATCTCAATGAGAGAGTTTTTAAATCGGATAAGTCGATCGACCGAGAGGCCTTGATTACGGCTTTAGAGGAATTAAATGCCATCAGAAAGAGCAGCGAGATCGATGAAAATTCTCGGAATGGTATCCCCAACATCTGGGGCTTAACCGAAAATGCATCTCTATATTTCGGTCCTCAGAAGGGTTTTCTGGAATCTATTTTCACTTTTGGTATCATCAGGCATGTGAAAGGCTATTATACCTCCTTTGAGAATTCCTTTACTCCCATCTGTGAGATTGGTATTAACAGTGAAAGCGATAACAAGAAACTCGCAAAAGAATTCGTCAGCCTGGTATTATCCGAAGAGGTGCAGAAAAACGATTTATATGACGGCTTCCCTATCAATGCAAAAGCACTGGAAGCTTGTGCCAATGCAGACCGAAGTAATTATGGTATGGCCATCTCCAATGGTGATGATCCGGAACCCCTGACACTTACTGCGCAGACCAAGGATCAGATTAAGGATATCGTCTCAATCTGTAAAAAGGCAGATCGAAGGGTTGTCGGGAATCAGCACATCACAACTGCCCTGAAGGAAGGCTGCAGGGAATACTTTGCCGGCAATCAGACCTCAGAAGAGGCAGCGGATGCGATTGTAGAAAAGCTGGAGCTTTATCTTGCAGAATAGTGAGTGCTGTTTTACATGGTTTTTGAGAGCGCCGCGAGCTCTTCAAACATTTCTTTATCAGATCCCGTGATTTTAACATTAGTACTAAGGGTCTTACCTTCCGGAGTTGTAATATTGACTTCGATTACCGTTCCTTCTGCGATCCCCGTACTTTGGACTGCACTGATGAATTGAGGGAATTTGGGATGATTCTCGGTGAATTTGTCCCAGGAGCTTTTTATCTTAAATAATTTTGCCGGATTTATCATAGCTTCCTCCTTATATGTGATTATTCACTGGTAGCATAGTATATGGTATGGGGTTTGTCAACCCGGTAATGCTAGCGTCATAGATCGAATCAGAACAGCCTCCCCAAAGGGGAGGCTGTAACTTCTTTACCGAGAGGCTGTATCCCCCAGCTGGTAAGCTGTTCTGATTTTGGTGGCTTTACAAAGTTTCAGTTTGTGGTTCTGCTAAGCTGTCGACCCTGCTGTCATAATCCGTCCCTCGTAAACCTATGTTGTAATACTATAATCATAATTCGAGGTGTTTGAAGTATCGCTCTGTCAAACCAGATGTATTCTGTCATAATCATCCTGTCAATTCTGTGTTAACTAAGCTGCCCTTCTGTCTTCGCCATCCTGTCAATTCTGTATCTACTAAGCTGTCCTTCTGTCTTCGTCATCCTGTCAAATTTGTGTCAACCAAGTTGCCCTTCTGTCTTCGCCATCCTGTCAATTCTGTGTCTACTAAGC
>JAEZOB010000010.1 GCA_023414355.1 Bacillota bacterium
TGTAAGCATCGTCAACCATTCCTACTGACTTCTGAAGATCGATGATGTAGATACCATTACGCTCTGTGTAGATGTATGGCTTCATCTTAGGGTTCCATCTTCTTGTCTGGTGTCCGAAATGTACACCGGCTTCCAATAACTGCTTCATTGAAATAACGCTCATAATATACCTCCATTTGGTTGTTTTCATCCGCATATCTCATATTCACGGCAGACCTTAAAGATAAGGCACCATGCCGGCGAATCCATATGCGTGTAATTTGACTACGAAATTATACCATAACAAGCTTTTGTTGACAAGAGTTTTTTTATGTTTATCATCCAGTTTCCTCTGTTAACTATCTAGCTCATCATGATAGTATAGCCATCTTCATCGCACGATAGTTATCATACCCTTCATAATCAGCTTAATCTTCCCAGTTCTCTAGTTTTTCTTGTCTTCCCAATTTTCATAGTCTTCATAGTCTTTATTTAAACATAGTAATTTCACCTTAAGTTTGATTGAGATCTCAAAAATTACTATGTTCCCAGTAATATATGTTCCGTGTAACCTATATTATATACGAGTAAATATAAAATTGCAACACATTTTTTCATTTTATATCAAAGGATCAGTCAGCCGACACTTTTTACGCCTGCATCGTAGGTATCTCCTATCCGAATATTGCGCAGCAGTAAGCCACCTAAGGCTTATGGCTTATGTAACTAGTATTAACCGCCTAGGAGCACATCCCAATACGAACCTTTTTCCCTATATCCCTATACAGAATACCTTTTATGATATACCTAAGTTCGGATAATTTTCTGATATCATAAAAGGCTGCCGTACTTAATGTACGACAGCCCAACTTCTAAGCTTTATCGCTTACTCTACTCATTTTTATTGCTTCGTGGTGATCGCTGTAACAATATCTTCATAGCTTGCACCTTCCGGTACCGAATAGGTTCCCACACGAATGATACTTGCTTTTCCGACACTTACGATATATTGATTGAAATCCTCTGCGTCGGTGATTAATCCCTTCGTCACCAGCATTTTGGATACCATATTAGAAGACATACCCTTTTCAACTGTAAAGGTAATCTTTCCGTTAGCAGCACTTTTCTCTGGTACTTTCGTAGGAATCGGTTTCTCTGTGGGTGTGGGTCTCGGTGTGGGTGCAGTTGTCGGAGTCGGTTCCGGGGTTACTGTAGGTGCTGGTGTTGATGCAGGAGTAACAGTAGCCGCCTCTGTTACCTGCGGCTCCTCTGTAGGAACTGCAGATATCGTAGGTCCAATGCTTGCCAGAAGATCTTCCAGATTCTCGTTGCTCTCTTCCTTCATCACCATACCGAGCGCTTCCGCCCGTTTCCTAATCTCCTGATCCGATAATTCCTGCCTCGGATTAGCAATTACGATAATTAAGGTCGTCAGAATAATCCCAATTCCTAAGCCCCTCATATAATACTTCAATTTCATATATTCAGCACCAAGCCTTTCGGATTACTTCTTGCCTTTGAACAGGTCAATTACCAGCTTAACTTCTCCCTGTCCGAGTCCCAAAAGCTTGGATATCTCAATTACGGATCTCCCCTGGGAATAAAGAGATAGTATTTGGGAATTGTTATTGGCATTCAACCCATTTACTGTGGACAGCTCCTGCGTTGTATCAGGAACGACAGGTTTTTCCTGTTTGTTTTCTACTACCGTTTTTTCTTGGCTTGAAGGTTTTGCTGCCGGCTGGCTCCTCATATTTCTTGCAGATGATACTTTATCACTGTCTGCCTTCGCTTCGAGAATATCCTGTACCTTCTTTTTCGAGGTATCAATCTCTTTTACAGTAGCCTTTAACTCTTTTTCTTTATCATTCAACATATTATATAGAAAGACGACTTCTTCATGGTTACGCTTAATCTTCTCAAGGATCTGGTCTGAAAATTCATTTACTGCCATAATTTTCTCATTTGAGATTTTACTTAAGGTATCGTCTGTCTCGACTATCGCTTCCTCTTTGACTTCTGCCAGCAATTCCTTCATCTTATCCATCAGAAGCTTTTTATCTTCCTCCGATAGGCTTTCCTCCAGCGAGGAAATAGATTTGCCAATCATCTGTTTCTGATTTGCGCTTGATTTATCTACCAGGATGCAGCTGACAATAATGATCAGGATACCAACAATAATCAATATAACTTCTAATATGCTCATAATATTTTTCCATTCCTGTGTATGTTTTCTTACATAAGGAGATTAAGGCGTCAAAAGTAACGAAGGTATATTTCAAGCACAGCAAATTGCTAAATAAACACACTTACAATAGCAATATGTTGCAGCCTGAGAATATGCCGTACCTTTTGACTCCTTAATCATAATGTCAAGTAAATGAAAGGATCAAAGACAAGCTCAGATCAAGATATCTATGCCACCGCTTTTGGATCCTTTTTTCTGATCAGTAGTAGGCTTTTCCGCTTCCTTCTTCTGCTTTTTACCTCCGGAACCCGAGTATTGACTATTGCCCTTCTCTTTGGCGTCATACCGATATTCAGTATTTTCTGACTTTGCCGCCTGATTTGGCTTTGACTGTTCCTGTTGAATCATATTCTGGAAATTCCTGCTAAGCTGCTCCTCGGCATGTTGCGCTCTCTGAGCATCCATGTGTCTGATCTGGGTTGCTTCCTGTGCTCTGATTACTTCAATCGGACCTACCGGCATACTGTTCCTCCCCATCTGTTTTATGGCGTATCAACCTCTATTAAGACTGATATTTCTTATGTATGCTAGAATTATTAGTTTACAAAGGAAGTACCTTAATATCTGCTCGATCTCTGACAAACTTACTGTGATGCGTTTCTTCGCGTATAAAATGTATTACATTGGAGATCACCAGCTTCGTACCCGGATAAACAATATCCGAAACTCTGATAGAACCCGAGGAATTGTTCTCCACCTCTACTCTGAGTTCCTCATACCTTTTTCTGGCATCTCTAATCTGCGCATCCAGCATGATATTATTCTGTGTAATTTGCTTGACGTAATCCTTACGTTCATCCGTAACTTGGCTGTTTAGAGTCATTTTCTTACGAAGCACCAGTACTGCCTGAGCAATTTTCTCTTTCTCAGACAACATATTGGCTATCTTCTTCTCCAGTTCACGAAACTCCTCTAATACTCGCGGATCGATACCAACCTCAAGTAAAGTCACCGTTCCCATCTGTGAACCTGCTGTCTTTACAGAAATCATAGTGCCGGAACGTATCTCTCCTCCGGTTACGAATCCACGTTTTCCGCCGACTATGATATCTCCCTTTGCAGAAACCTTACTGTGGAGGATCGATTCGGTAGATACATACCCCCCTGCAATGACCTCTGCATTCTCTAAAAACTTCGTGATAATATTGCCATTGGCACGAAGGATTCCTTTATTCATGCCCTGCATGCCACGCTTTAAGACAATCTGACCGCCCGCTTCAATATAGGCTCCTTCCACGACACCGTTTACCTCGATATCCCCCTTTGCCCTCACGGAAAAGCCCGTAATGACATTACCTTTGACAACAACATTTCCTTCGTATTCGATATCGCCGGTGGACGCATCCACATCCGCATGCACCTCATAAGTATCAGATACGAACACACGTCCTTCCACCAGACTAACATGCCCATCTACATCAGAGTACATGTTAAGTCCGTCCTCGGACAGATGGATTTTATTACCATGACGAAGCACTCGGTTATTCACCTTATTCGGACGCATAATCACACCGCATACATCTATGCCCGGTTTACCCGGATCCATTGGTGTGAGGGTTGCCAGTAGTTCATCCTTATGACAGGCACTGATCATGTCCAACTGATGAAAGTCCACAGAGCCATCTTCGTTTCTTTTTGGCTTCAGTGTCAGGTCTGTATTAAAGTGATAGGTAATTTCTGCATCATGTCCTTGAACCGGAGGTGTAGCCTTTGCAAGTATATAATCAGTACAATATTTTCGCTCTCTTAAGAACTCCATGACTACATCTTCATCCAGTCCGTATTTTACTCCTACTTTAACCAGTGCCGAGATAATCTCGTCCTTGACCAGCAGATGGCCATTCGAGGAGGCCGGATAAAATCTTGCTTTCGCATACATCCTGTCTTCAGACATCTCAACTTTGACTGTCTCATCTATGGTATCAACCTGATAATTTGATATTTTCACTTCGACAGAATCCTTATTGAGAGCAGTTAAGGCTCTTCCGATTGCAACCTTGTCATACTCATAAATTTTCTTATCAATAAGAAAGCTGCTGATTTCCTCATAAAAAACAGGTTCTCCACCCTCTTCGGCATCGTACAGTTTCAGATAGGTACCATCACCTCTGATATTTATTTGAAAGTAACCATTCCTGCCGCTCATCTTTCTCCTCCTAATAATAAACTTTTCCCCAAAAAATCTATTATGTCAAACACCTAAACTGTCAAATTAATAACTAGCCAACAAGTCAATGTTACTTCCGAGCCTTTGCTTCATCTTCTGGAGTGCTTTTGTATGTAATTGGGAAATTCGTGATTCGGACACATCCAAAACACGACTGATTTCCTTTAAAGTGAGTTCTTCATAATAATACAATATAATTACTTTCTTTTCCTTTTCTGTCAATGTTTCTAAGGTTTTTGTCAAAAGCTCTTTCAGCTCCTGTTTTTCGACAATCTTGTCCGGTTGATCAAAATCCGCAGTCAGACTCTGCTCTACCTTCGTCTCGGTCCCCTGCTCCATGAATTCATCCAAAGAAATAATGTTAGTCACCTTGGTCTGATTCTGCCAGGTCTCTAATTCATCTACCGAAATTTCCAATTCTGTTGCTACTTCCTCATCACTGGCCATACGCCCATACTTTATTTCAAGGCTTTGGTAAGCTGTATCTATCTTACGCTGCTTCTGCCTTATACTTCTTGGAATCCAATCCATCTTTCTGATTTGATCCAGGATTGCACCTCGAATTCTGAGGGAAGCATAAGTTTCAAATTTTACGCCCTTTGAATAATCAAATTTATCTACTGCATCTATGAGTCCAAAGGTTCCGTAACCGACCAGATCATCATATTCCACATTATATCCGAGATACATGCTAAGACGACCCGCGACAAGCTTGACTAAACCGGCATATTCTATTATGATTTTTTCCTGAAGCTCAGGAGTCCTCTTCCTGGAATAATCCTCCCAAAGCTTCTGTTTCCCTTCAGCGTTCATAATACCTCCAAAAACTTAATTGACGTTATTTGCAGAATTACTTTTTCTTCCCGCCTTGTTGACCTCCTCCTGACTGTCCGGTCTCGGAGTTGGTATCTTCCTGTTCTTCTTCTACCTCGTCTTCATCTTCGGATATCTCCCCCTTCTTGGGGGCATGAATTATAAACTTTACCAAGACTGCTTTTATAATCAAGCCTACGATAAAAAATAAGATTAATATAACCAACAGTCTAATCAGCCCTTGTAATGGGGCTACCTTATTAATAATATTTAATATGCTGGTAATTGCTCCGGCAATCAGCATTACAATTGCAGGGATATATCTCTCCCGCATAGCTTCATCAACCCCATTATAATATTTTACGATCTTTCCCGACGGATTTGATTAATAGAATCCCATTCTCAGGATAGAATTCGATCGTTCTACCATAATTTGCGCCGGTATCCTCAGCCCTGATCGGAATACCAAGGGATTGCAGTTTTAATTTGGTGGCTTCAACGTTACGTTCACCAATTCGCATCATATCGCTGTTATTACTAAAGGCGAACATCTGCGCACCACCGGCTATCTTAGCTATAAAGAGCCTGCGGTCAGCTCCACATTCCATCATGCGCTTTATCAAGAAATCTATTCCCGTATCGGCAAATTTTGCCCGATTATCATTGTTTAATATCTTTGTACTGTCAGGCAGCATTATATGAACCATGCCGGCAATTTTCTTCACCGGATCATACAATACGATACCAACGCAGGAACCAAGCCCTAACGTTGTGATCGCATCTGGTGAGGCACATATATTCAAATCTGCCATCCCTACCTTTATCATTTCGCCCATGAACTCACCTTATAATCCTAAAGAACTTAGTATGGCTTCGTATGAATCAATCGTCGGTATCAGTATAAAGTAACCATTGACTGCAATATCTTCATCTCCGAATTCTGTTTCGATCAACAGCGCTTTATCTCCGATTTTACCAAACTCTATGGCGGGCACACTTAAAATAGCTCCCGCCATATCGATTGCCATATAAGGAATACTAGCTGTGATCAGGATATTTGTTAAAGTTGACAAGGAGGACAGATATGCACCTGCGATAATATTTCCGATTTCGTTCAAGGCTGAAAGCTCTATCTCATTGAACTCGACAGAGGTATTACTCATATCTCCACCCATGAGCTGATTTACCAGATGCCTGGAAGCCATCATGTCCAGCATAAACATCATCATGCCTTCAATCTGCCCATCCAGGGTAAATAAAATACCAACCACCAGGTTTTCAGCGCCTCCGACAATATCAGAAAGCTCTCGAAACTCAAGTAAATCAACCTTGGGGACCTTCATATCGATTTTAGAATTAATCATCTGCGAGAGAGCGGTAGTCGCATTTCCGGCACCAATATTACCTATTTCCCTAAGCACATCATATTGCATATTATCGATCTGATTTAAATCTATATGGGCCAACGCACCTACACCTCACATTCTTTTAAGCAATAGCTTCCTTCTCGACTACGATGGAAGGAATATTTAATAAGTTGATTAAATCGGTACCGTACTTGCCAATACCCACACTATAATTAGCTTTTGTATCCTTTTCATCATAGGTCATCTTCTCAATGTCGTTCTGATCAAGAGATATTACTTCCTTAACCTCATCTACAATCAGTCCGACAGGTGCAGCCTGTGCTTCCGGACGGACGATGATAATTCTCGCCTTACCGGTATAGGGCACTTCCTCAATACCGAGCTTATTGCGGAGGCTCATTACAGGTACAATCTCACCTCTCAGATTAATGACGCCCTTGAAAAAAGACTGGGACTTAGGAACTCTGGTTATGCTCTGCATTACGATAATATTCTCGATATATTTAATATCGATCCCATATTGATTTTTATTCAGATTAGCGATGATGAATTGTTTTAAATCAGCCATTTATCGCACCCCCTATACCAAAGAATTGACATCAAGAATTAAAGCTACCTCGCCGTTACCAAGGATGGTAGCGCCGCTGATAATCTTATGACTCTTAATGTACTTACCGATAGATTTAATAACGATTTCCTGCTGTCCGATCAGCTCATCCACAACCATTCCGGCAAGTCTATCGCCCTTCTTTACAATAACGACAAGCAATTCCTCCGGTGCCTGCTCAGGTTGCTTACAATTCAGGAGATTGCTTAGTCTTACGATCGGAACTACGGTACCTCTGAGATTGATTACTTCCTTGCCCTGGATAGTCTTGATCTCCGTTGCAGGAATATCTTCTACCGTCTGGATACTTCCGAGAGGAAGTGCAAATTTCTCATCTCCGATGATAACCATGAGAGACTGGATAATTGCCAATGTCAACGGAAGGCGGATGATAAAATTAGAACCTTGTCCAAGCTTTGTCTTTGCTTCGATTTCACCGCCAAGAGCTTCAATCTTAGTTTTAACAACATCCAGTCCTACACCTCTGCCTGACACATCGGTTATCTGCTCTGCTGTAGAGAAACTGGGCTGGAATAGAATGTCGATAAAATCCTTATCTGTCATTCTGGCTGCCTGCTCTTCGGTAATGCTTCCCTTATCTATCGCCTTTTTCTTTATTTTCTCTGTATTAATACCCGCACCGTCATCTCTAACCTCGATGACTACATTGTTACCATCCTGATAAGCATCCAAATAAATGGAACCTACCGGGTTCTTTCCTGCTTTTTCTCTATCTGCGTTGCTCTCCAGTCCGTGATCTGCGGCATTTCGAAGTAAATGCATCAAAGGATCACCGATTTCATCGATTACAGTTCGATCAAGCTCAGTTTCTTCACCTGTCATATATAATTCCATTTCCTTATCCAGCTTTTTGGACAGGTCACGGATCATTCTCGGGAAGCGGTTTACAACGCTCTCAATCGGAACCATTCGAGTCTTCATAACAGATTCATGAAGATTTGTCGTTACACGCTCCAAATATTCAATCTGCTCATGATAGCTATTATCCTGCATAATCTCGTTGCCACTGCTGATAGAAATCAGGCCGTTCTTGGCAATAATCAGCTCGCTCACCAGGTTCATCAAAACATCCAGCTTATCGATATCCACACGTACCGAACGGTTGGCAACTGGTTTCGCCGCCTGCTTTGCAGCTGGTGCATTGCCCGCCTTCAGAGAGTCAGTCTCCTTAGCCGTAGCCTTAGGTTGAGCCGCATTCTGTTCATCCTGCTTCAGTACTGCGGAATATGCTGCAACCTCTTCGTCTGATAATCTAACATAATCTGCCACAACTTCTTTAACCTCGGATACATTCGAGGCAAGCTTTGCCAGCTTACCGGGCTCCTCCTTGGTAATCAGAAATGCGGAATAATCCAAATCATATTTCTCATCTTCCAGATCCTGTGCACTCGGATTCAGTTTGATAATTTCGCCGTATTCTTCTAAGGTACGGTTAACCATAAAGGCTCTCGCACCCTTCAGCATACAATATTCCTGTATGTATACAGTCAGCCCGACAACATTCAGTCCGAGCATTCCTGCTTTTACAATAGCTTTCTTTTCATGATCTTCAATCTTCACGTTCAGGAACTTCATCTTTTCATCTGAAGCACCTGTGGCCGCTGAGACAGGCTTAGACGCCGGAGCTGCTTGTGCTTTCACTGCAGTCGCACCACCGAGTCCTTCATTCAGAAAGTTATTCAATGCTGTAATAATATCCTCGTTATCTTCCTCTCCTTCATTTGCTTCGGATTGGATATTGGATAAGTATGCTTCCAGTGCATCCAGACCCCTAAACAGAATATCCACCAAAGCAGAGGTTGCTTTCATTTTTCCTCCTCTGATTTCGGAGAATACATTTTCCATATCGTGGGTTAGCCTTTGCATTCTCTTGTAACCCATAGTACCTGCCATACCCTTCAGGGAATGGGCTGCACGGAATATCTCATTGATTGTTTCCTCGTTCTCGGGTTCTCTTTCCAGAACTAAAATATGCTGATTCAAGCTTTGCAGATGTTCTTTTGTTTCTTCAATAAATATTTCCAGATATTGACTTACGTCCATTTAATGCACCCCCACATTCTTTATGATGGCATCAGATACTTCATTCAATGGCACCACTTCATCCACAAGACCGGCATCTCTGATCACTTTTGGCATTCCGTAAACGATGCTTGTCTCTTCATTCTGTGCAATCACATAAATATTTTGTTTTTTGTTCAGCTGTGAAATTCCTGAGGTTCCGTCCGCACCCATTCCTGTCAGTACCACACATGTAATCTGATCGAAACTTGTATCCATAAGAGATTCATACATGATGTCGGCACAAGGCAGTAATCCGTGTCTTGCAGGCTCCTGTGAAATTGACAGACGATAGCTCTGATCCTGATACTTCTTAAGTCTCATCTGGTAGCCGCCTTTTGCGATGTATACGGTACCCTTTGTCAGGATGTCACCGTCTTCGGCTTCCTTGACAGTAACCTGGCTAAGTTCATTCAGTCTGTCAGCCAGAGATTTCGTGAAACCGCCGGGCATATGCTGGACAATCAATACTCCAGCATCCAAATTAGCCGGTAATTTAGGTACTACCATATGAAGCGCCTTAGGTCCCCCCGTGGAACAAGCCAATGCAACCAGCTTGTTTGAACCTTGAGGTAACACTGTAGGTGCCTTTGCATGATGAACTTCCTTCGGCTGCACTGCAGGCTGTACTGCTTCCTTTTCCTTCTTCGGTTCTGATTTGGTCGCAGTGCTCAGACAGTCCAGAAGGCGATTCGAGAAGGAATTGCTCTTCACCTCCACATAGCTTTCCGGCTTCGTGACGAAGTCGAAGGCTCCAAGCTCTAGCGCACGGATCGTTTCACTGGCATCCTTTCTGGCAACAGTGCTAACAATAATAACTGTCAATTTGACATTTCTCTGTTTCAGCTCAGCCAGCAATTCAATTCCGTTCATCTTAGGCATATTAATATCTAAAAGAACAGCATCAAACTCCTTGCTCCTGTTAAGTAACAGATCCAGCCCTTCCAACCCATTGGTTGCAGTACTTTTTACCTGGAATCGTTCATCTGAATTAATTATATCAGATAACACTCTTCTCATAAGTGCAGAGTCATCTATTATTAAAATATTTTTCTTCATATTTTGCTCCAATCCGACCTTTTGAGTTATGAATTTACACCTATATGATTGCGATATAGGATTTCAATGTCAAAAGCACCAACTGTAAATATCAGCTTCTTTCATATCTTCTTCGTTTGCGCTCCTGCTCAAATATGTACCTGATCAAATCCTCTCTGTCTTTACGGGATATATTGGTAAACTCAACCCGATGTTCAAAAATATCTCTTCGGTTGATGATGATGCCTGTATGAACGATTGCTGCCACGACTGAAATTTGTTTTTTCTCTTCGCCGTTTGTCAGCTCAAGCTTCAATTCTATCTTTTCGCCTACCGCATGCTGCCGGTCAGAGGTAAATTTTGCTCCTCCTCCGCTTAGATCTGTCATGGATCCGCGAATCCAATCCCTGTTCAGCTCAGTAAGCTTCATTCTATATTCCGAAATTACCTCCGGCTCGGCAAAGGCATTCTCTATTAATTTTTGCTCCAGCAGCTCTTCCTCTGCTGTAATGATTCTATATACAATATCCTGAATACATTCCAGTCTGTAATATTGCCTTCTCTGATACTTCTCAAGGCTGGAGGTAATTCGCATCACAGACATAATCGACTTATCCTCTCTGTGGTTGTTCAATGCAACACCTCTGCATTGATATAAGCCTTTGTCCGTATAAAAACACAGATTATAATACTCTCCAACCTCTAAAGGAATCGTTCTGCCATTTGAAAAGGGCGTGGTTATACTGATTACATCCGCATCCAAAAAATCCATGAGCTTGCTGACCAGAGTCTTGGCGTCCTTTACCGGTTTTCCATTTCGGTCTAGTAATTTAATATCAATTTTATCTCCTAATGTTAATACCTGTCGAAGCATAGACATTCCTCCAGTAATCAGTTCTTAGCAATTGTGTATTTCCTCTTTCGCTCCCGTTTCTATCAATCCCGGAAGTTATTTTTTAATCCTTGATCGTAACAGATTTGTAAAGAGTTGTGCAATTCCCTTTTTGTTCGGAACCTGCTCTGCTTCGCTTTGACACAGAATACCTGCGAAGGAAGATAACGATCTGGAAAATTGGGAATTGGGATAAAGCACCAAAGCCGGCTTCTGCCTCATGACTGCTTTGGATACGCTGGCATCCTGCGGAACCGCTCCCAAATACTCCAGCTTCAGGTTTAGGAACTTGCTTACAACAAGACTAAGCTTATCATAAAGCTCCTTTCCATCATCATAAGTATCGATTCTGTTCGCAACCATTTTGATTACAGTATCCTCAAGCGAAATATCTGCTTTGCGGTTCAAGGTTTTTAGAAGAGCATAGGCATCGGTAATGGAGGTGGGTTCCGGTGTTGCAACCAATAATACCTCCGAACTTGCAGCGACAAATTCAAGAACCGAATCCGCTATTCCTGCTCCGGTATCTACAAGAATAATATCGGCAAGTTCATCCAATTCAACCAGCTTTTGTATTAAATAGACAATCTGATCCTTGGTCAGATTCGTCAGTTCCTGGATACCGGAACCACCAGAGATAAAACCGATATTCTCCGGTCCCTGGGTTACAATATCCGATAAGGTCTTTCCCCGGAACATCAAATCTGCCAGATTATACTGTGGTCGAATACCAAGCATAACCTCTACATTTGCTAAACCAAAATCTGCATCCAGTATGATAACGCGATTACCCAACCTGCTTAAAGCAATTGCCAGATTAACCGATATGCTTGATTTACCTACTCCACCCTTGCCGCTGGTAACGGTAATAACTCTCGCTACGCGCCTGGGGGAGGCTTGCTCTTTAACCATCTTTCTTAAACGCTCTGCCTGATCCATGTTATTGCCCCCTTAATAACTGCTTCGCGATAGTCTGAGCGTCCACCCTGGCGATATCATCAGGAACATTCTGTCCAAAGGTAGCATAGGACAATGGTGCCTCTGTGAGCATACGGATGTTGAACAGATTACCAATCGTGCTTGTCTCGTCTAATTTCGTAAAGATCAAATTATAATGAAGGATTTCGGAATACGCTTCCGTAATCTTAATCAAATCCCGATATTTCGTTGTAGCACTAAGAACAAGATATACCTCTCTCTCATCCTCGGGAATTGCATTGATTAGCTTCTCAATATCATCCCTCTGTTCTTTATTACGATGAGAACGTCCGGCTGTATCCACAAAAATGATATCAAAATCAGAGAACTCCTCTTTTGCCTGAAGCATTTCCTCCTCAGAGTAAATGACCTTCAAAGGAATTCCCAGTATATTTGCATAAGTACGAAGCTGTTCTACAGCGGCGATACGATAGGTATCTGCAGTAAGAAAAGCGATCTTAGCTTTCTCATTCACCTTGAATTTGGAAGCGACCTTGGCAATCGTAGTCGTCTTTCCGACTCCGGTCGGTCCGATAAAGAAGACAAACTTCGGAGTTTTGCCGATGATCTCAATCATCTTCGGCTGTCCGAGTTTTAGTATGATTTTCTGATAGATACTGGCCAGGATATTATCCATGGAAGCATCCTTCTTTAAATTACCTTCAATTTCGGTAATGATCTGGTTGGCATATTTTTCATCTACTTCGTTTGATACCAGCTGATTATAGATCAGCTGGATACAAGCAATATTTTTATTGATCTCCACTGATTTAGGTTCTTCTTTCTCAGAAACCTGCTTCTCTCCAATCTGCTTTTCCAACAGACTCTGCAGATTATTCAGCTTGGCTTCGATTGCAGAAGGGGCTGTTCCCAAGCTATCCGTGAGTTTACTCAGTGGCTTCTCCTCCGGTTCATCATATATCACATCAGGGAACATAGGCTTACGCACAGGCACATTCACAGGAACCGGTTTCACCTTATCGCTTTTATATGTAATATTCTCATCCACTGCAGCCGTTATTTCAACCACCGGCTTACGGAACAGCTTATAAATTCCCTTAGGTGAAATGGTCTTAATGTTCATGACAATAGCATCCTTGCCAAGCTCTTCCTTTGCAAGCATGATTGCTTCCGTTTCCGTATTTGCTTGAAATTTCTTGATAATCACTATACTGTCACCATCCCTACTGACTGCAATTCTACATTTGAATCTATTTCATTATACGATACAACTATTAAATCCTTAAAATAGTCCTGTGTCAAGCGTTTAAAATACATTCTGACAATCGGCGAAGTGATGATAATCGGATTCTTTCCCAAGTCCTCGAGTTTATGCACCTCTGATTGGATCGAATCGATGATTTCTCTTGTGACGCCGGGGTCCAGAGCCAGATAGGCTCCCTGCTCCGATTGCTTTACCGATCCCATGATTTCCTGCTCGACCTTCGGGTCCAGCGTGACGACACTGGTCATCTCTCCGGTAGGAAAATATTTATTCGAAATGGCACGCTTGAGGCTTTGTCTGACGTACTCCGTCAGGATATCCGTATCATGAGTGGTGGAAGCATAATCCGCTAGAGTTTCAAAGATTGTAACAAGATCTCTGATGGATATTCCCTCACGTAGCAGATTTTGTAGTACCTTCTGGATTTCGCCGATATTTAATAGCTTGGGTACCAGTTCGCTGACCAGAGTCTGATTGGCTTCCTGTATATTGTTCACCAGATTCTGTACATCCTGTCTGGTAAGCAGCTCATGAATGTGGCTTCGGATGACCTCTGTCAAATGGGTTGCAATGATGGACGGAGGATCAACAACTGTATAACCTAGGGTCTCCGCTCTCTCCCTTTGGTTCTCTGTAATCCAAAGTGCCGGCAAATGGAACGACGGTTCAAAGGTAGGGATACCCGTAATTTCTTCCTCCACATAACCGGGGTTCATGGCCATATAGTGATCGAATAGTATCTCGCCTTCACTCACCTGGATACCTTTGATTTTGATAATATATTGATTGGGATTCAGCTGGATGTTATCTCTTAAACGGATCATAGGAACTACACAGCCCAGTTCTAATGCGACCTGACGACGGATCAGTACTACACGATCCAGAAGATCGCCTCCCTGATTGGTATCGGCCAGCGGAATGATACCATAACCGAACTCCAACTCAATCGGATCCACACTTAGCAGGGATACGACATTCTCGGGTTTACGGATTTCACTGGCAGCAGCTTCTTCGCTGGTAACTTCACTCTCGATGGAAGCGACTTCAACACGGTTCGCGATAATTCTTCCTGAGATGATGAATACCAGACCATAAGCTGAAAATACAAAGCCGTTCAGCGGAGTCAGGATACCTAAGCCAATCATGGAACCACCCACAAGATAAAGCGCCTTGGGAATAGAAAACAGCTGCTTGATCAACAGATCTCCGAAATCTGCTTCCTTGGAAACCTTGGTTACCAGGATACCGGTAGCAAGCGAAATCATCAGGGACGGAATCTGGCTGACCAGACCATCACCGATGGTCAGGATGGCGAAACGCTGGAAAGCCTCCATCGCGGGCATTCCCATATACATAACACCCATCACTGTACCGCCTACCATATTAATGATCGTAATGATCAGACCGGCAATCGCATCTCCCTTTACATACTTGGTAGCACCATCCATGGAACCGAAGAAAGCTGATTCTTCCTGTATCTTTTCTCTGCGTGCTCTTGCTTCTGCGTCAGTAATGGCACCGGTATTTAAGTCAGCATCAATCGCCATCTGCTTTCCGGGCATCGCATCCAGCGTAAATCTGGCAGTAACCTCTGCGACACGCTCAGAGCCTTTATTAATTACCATGAACTGCACTAAAATTAATACGATAAATATTATGATACCGATAACCATATTTCCGCCACCAACAAAGTTACCGAAGGTAGTGACAACATTTCCAGGTTCACCGGTGGATAAGATCAACTTCGTACTGGAAACATTTAAGGAAATACGAAAAATCGTTGTAAAGAGTAATATGGTCGGAAAAGCCGACATATTCAGTACTTCCCTGGTAAACATCGCATTAAATAAAACCACCATAGCTATGGAGATATTCAGTGCCAGCAATAGATCAAGCACAATGGAGCTCATAGGTATAATTAAAAATACAATTGCAGACATCAGGAATAAGCCAACAATTAAATCATTTCTTTTCATCATAATCTCTTATGCTCACCTTCTATCTCTTACTGAAGCAGTCCCCTGCTGATCAACTAATCTTTTTATTCTTAAGCCCATAAACATAGGCAAGTACTTCCGCAGTCATCTGATAAAGCTCCGGTGGTATCTCACTTCCAAGCTCAACATTGTAATACAGCATTCTCGCAAGCGGCTTATTCTCAACAATTTCGATATGATTATCTTTAGCCACTTCTTTTATCTTCTGAGCCAGAAAATCTGCACCCTTAGCAATCAGGATCGGTGCCTCACTGGTAGTCTTATCATACTTGATCGCAGCCGCAAGATGAGTAGGATTCGTGATTACTACATCGGCTGAAGGAAGCGACTGCATCATTCTCCGCTGAGATACTTCCCTCATCTTTTGTTTGATCTTTCCTTTCAGCTGGGGATCCCCTTCGGTGTTCTTAAATTCGTCCTTAACCTCCTGCTTCGACATTCTCATGTCCTTCCGGAATTTTAGCTTCTGGTAGATCAAATCTCCAACACCGATGACCAGAAATACCATACTGATCTTTAGTCCGAGATCGATTGCCAGATTACCAAGCAGTAAAACTGCTTGCTCCAGCTTTAAGTCATATAGGATGAACAGGGTCTTCCATTCGTCCTTCAAGGTCTGATAAGCAAGATAAGAAACCACAACGATTTTCACTAGCTCTATTATTAAATCAACGATTTTATCTTTCGATAAAAGCTTCTTGAAGCCGTTGATCGGATTCAGCTTGGAGAATTTAGGTATCATGGTCTTCAATGAAAGCTGCCATTTCACCTGGAATAGTACTACCACAAAGGATACCAGCATAGTAACCGTAAAAACAGGTATCCCAATTTTTAGGATTGTCAGGATCGCATCTCCTAAGATACCTGAAGCCAGAGGAACCGTAAATTCCTCACGAGAGAACCTGTCGATTACATTATAGGTTTTTCGAAACTGCTCTAAAAATCCTGAACCGATATACCCTGTAAAAGCTTTTAGTATGATAAAAAACGCAGCCAGTCCCGAAGCAGAAATCAATTCCTTGCTTCGCGCCACCTGGCCTTCCATTCTGGCATCCTTCAGCTTTTTGGTGGTCGCCTCTTCTGTCTTATCCGCACCTTCGGCAAAGAATTGAAGGTGATAGGGAAGCAAATACTTACCCGGAACTATTTGATGCACATTGATCGTCTCGATTTCCATGTCTTACTTGTACACTCCTTTGCATGGGAAGCCGGGCATCCCTTCCTCTTAAGCCTCAAACAGCTCACTGAAGAAGCTTAATCGATTGCAGCAGCAGTTCCTTCATCTCATTGAAGAGCTTGTCCGCAACACCCGGGATCAACTCCATGATCACTGCAAGTACGATTAATCCAACAAAAATCTTAATCTGCATACCCAGAACGAACATATTCATCTGGGGCGCTATCTTTGCAAGGATTGCCAGCAGTGTATTTACAATCAGTATCGCTGCGAATATCGGCAGTACTATTCTGAAACCGATAATGAAATAATCTGTGATAAACTGAACCATTAACTGATATAGGTTAGGGTTTAGGTTTACCTTCCCGATCTCTATCAGTTGAAAGGAGTCAACAATTGCCCTGATAAAAAAGTGATGCAAATTTGTGATAAACATCATCAACAATACTAAATATCCGTATAAATTTGCAGTAATCGTTGTCTGTATGCTTGTGGTCGGATCCATTGTGCTGACCATGGAATAACCGATTTCCATATCAATGATCTGACCTGATAATGCAAGAATATGATATGCTATATTAGCAAAAAGTCCCATGATAGCTCCTGCAAGTACTTCTTTCACTATCAATACAGTAAAGCCTATGACAGTGTTATATTCAGGGGTCGTATATGGAACTGCATAGATAAGGATTGCTGCCATAAATATAGATAAACCTGTTTTTACACGAAGCGGCACGTTTTTCTGTGAAAAAAAAGGTGCCGTAAAGATATATCCGGTAATCCTCACAAATATTAATATATAAAAATCAAAGTTTTGGATTGAAAATGTCATAGGATATGAATGTAGTAGCTAAAATTGGAGAATAGCTCCACCATATAATCCTTCAGTGAATTTAAGATCCAACTTCCTGCCAGCATCATTACCAGAAATACTGCAACCAGCTTTGGAACAAATGTGAGGGTCTGCTCCTGGATTGAGGTTACTGTCTGCAAAATGCTTATGATCAGTCCGACTACCAAGGAGGCTATAAGCATTGGTGCTGATGCTTTTAACACCAGATAAATTGCCTGTCTGGCGATATCAATGATAATTGTTTCGTTCATACCTACCTCCATGATAAGACCTTATGGACATCATATATTGTCCGCTAATAGAAGGTCTTTACCAGTTGTCCAATAATTAAGTTCCAACCATCCGCCAAAATAAACAGTAATATCTTGAACGGCATAGAAATCATCGTCGGTGGCAGCATCATCATACCCATAGACATCAGGGTTGAGGCAACAACCATATCAATTATGATAAATGGTATGTATATTAGGAAGCCAATAATGAACGCAGTACGCAGCTCGCTGATGATAAATGCCGGGATAAGCACTGTAGTAGGAATATCATCCGTAGTTTTTACTTCAGCTATCTGCGCAATATCCAAAAACAGCCTGATATCTTTTGTCTTTGCCTGCTCAAGCATAAAGGTTCTGATTGGAGCTAAGCCTTTATCAAAAGCCTCCTCCTGAGTAATCGTACCCTCGGAAAGGGGCTTCAGCGCTTCATTATTAATCTGTGTAAACACCGGAGACATGATAAAAAATGTCAGAAACAAAGCAAGTCCGGTTAAAATCTGATTTGGCGGAGTCGTCGTCGTACCAATCGCCGATCTGGCAAAATGCAGTACAATCAGTATCCTGGTAAATGAAGTTACCATAATGAGTATCGAAGGTGCAAGCGCAATTACAGTCAACACAATTAACATCTGTAAGGTCGACGACAAGCTGTTCGAATCCTCATCCGTATTCAGAGTAAACTGTAACGGTCCAAGGGAACCGTTGACATTCGCAACTCCGTTGTCAGTTCTTTTGTCCTCGGTGGTATTGGTCACCGTATCTTTGACCGTCTGCGCATAGACCTTCTCTGTTCTCATCACAGAGAATATAAATGTAAAAAGCAGCAGAGCAAGGATTGCAGACCGTAAGCTTAAGTATTTGAAATTCAGTATTTTCATAAAGACCTCTATCTGCCGCTTCAACGGCATACTAAATTGAGTAAACAAGCATACGTTTCAACTCAAATGCCGGAAGAACAAGGTGGGAGTGCCATAGACGCGAATTAATGCATTATAAATTCACGTTGCGAACATTCGTGTTCTTCCTAATGGAAGATTTATCTTCCATTTGTGAATATGTCTTTGAATTCACACTAATCAGCCTCTACTCGTTTTTATTCTTCAGCTTATCGAGAATCTGCTTAAAATTCTGCTTCTCATCGTTGTGGACTTCTCTGATCATAACCTCAGCTTCATCCAGTTCCGTGATGATCTCAATCGTATCTTTTGCGATCGCTATTACCACATACTTATTGGCAATCTTTACTATCTGCAGCGCCTTATTCTGGCTGATCCGATAAGTATCAATCACCTGAAAATTGCTTTTATTCATCTGACCCATTTTCATCTTCCCTACGAAGCGGGAAGTATAATAGGCAGCGACCAGAATAATGATAAGCACGAAAACCAAACTGACCAATTGCACAAAGCTGTCAGTTGTTGATATTCCTCCGTTAAACGCAGCACCGCTCCCTCCTTCCGGAGAAGGAGTCGGACTACCATTGAGAGCACTAATCAGATCTGAGCCTTTTGATAAAATGGTCAAGCTGAGTGTCACCATTATGAAATCAACCTACTGCTTTCTTCACTGCCTCCAGAACTCTGTCTGCCTGGAAAGGCTTAACGATGAAATCCTTTGCACCTGACTGAATGGACTCAATAACCATCGCCTGCTGACCCATCGCAGAACACATAATGACATTGGCACCCGGATCGGTCGCTTTAATCTTCTTTAACGCCTGAATTCCATCCATCTCAGGCATAGTAATATCCATCATAACTAAATCAGGCTTGGTTTCCTGGTACTTATCTACAGCCTTTAATCCGTTTTCTGCTTCGCCTGCGATATTATAACCGTTCTTGGTTAAAATATCTTTAATCATCATTCTCATAAACGCTGCATCATCACAAATTAAAATACTTTTCGCCATAATAATTCTCCTATCTCTCTGTTTGAAATGTTATTAGTTGAGTTGCTTCTGTTTTATAATTTCTGTTACTCGGATACCGAAGGCTTCTTCCATAACAACTACTTCGCCCTTTGCAACAAATTTTCCGTTTACCAATACATCAATCGGTTCACCCGCAAGCCGGTTTAATTCAATAATAGTACCGGGTGAGAAATCAAGGATTTCTTTAATTGATTTACTTGTCCTGCCTAATTCTACTGTTACTTCAAGTGGTACATCCATCAGCAGATCGATATTTTCAGGCTGGACTACTCCACCCATCAGCGGTGCAAATGGTGCGAACTGCACCGGAGACACATTGACATCCTGTACCGGCGGCATCATGTACGGCATCTGCTGTGGCATTCCCGGCATTCCCGGATATCCCATATTACCATACGGGTTATATGCCTGCTGAGGCATCTGTGCCGGCTGTGGTGCAGGAGCTGCCTGCGGCGGTGGTGCCTGCGTCTTCTTTGGAGTGTTATCAGTGGCAGGTCGTGTGGGAATATCAGGTTCCATCGAGGTTGCCTGGATAAACTGCTGATACAGATCCCTTGCAAAATCAAAGGGATACAGCTGCATCAGAACACTGTCCACCAGATCACCGATCTCCATATGGAAGGATACTCTGACAAAATTTCCTTTGAGGAAATCAGCGATATTCTCCCCGTTCATATTCTCATACAAATCGACAACCGCAGAGGTTGGAGGGCTGATATTCACCCTCTTCTCCAACATGGAGGAAATTGAGGTCGCTGCGGAGCCCATCATCTGGTTCATCGCTTCACTGATTGCACTTAAGTGAAGCTCCGTCAGCTCTCCAGTTGTATTTGTACCATCACCACCCATCATTAGGTCAGTAATAATCTTAACATCCGTCTCCTTCAGGATTAAGATGTTATTGCCATCCAGACCGTCTTCATAATAAATCTGGATAAATACACAGGGTTTATCATAACTGTTTACAATATCCTTCCAGGTTGCATATTCAACCACCGGAGTCGTAATGTTTACTCTTTGATTTACCAAGGAAAACAGTGTTGTTGCAGCTGTTCCCATGCTGATATTTGATATTTCTCCTATTGCATCTTTTTCAGCGTCGGTTAGCCTTTCATTCGCTGTACTGTCGGAAGCATCAGCACTCATTCCGTTTAGTAAAGCGTTAATCTCTTCTTGAGACAGCATACCATCCATAGTCTGTTACTCCTCTCCTCTGATAATTGATGAAATTTTTACCGCATAGGAACCTGAGGATGCTCCCGGGAGAGCGGTAAACTTATTTAGATTACCGACATAGACGGCCAATTCATCTTCTACTTTTGTATTCAATTTAATGATATCTCCGCGCTGCATATTCATAAAGTCATTCACGGAGATCGTACTCTTGCCGAGAACCGCCCGAAGAGGAACCCGGGCTTTCGATATGGCAATTTCTATGACATCCTGATAGGATTTATTATCACTCATCTGTAGATTGGAATACCAGTATTTTGTATTCAATTTATCAATAACCTTCTCAAGACACACATAAGGAAGACAGATATTCATCATTCCCTCAATATTACCGATCTTGATATTCAAGGTTACAATCGAAATCATCTCGCTCGGCGATATAATCTGCGCAAACTGCGAGTTTGTCTCTATGCGCAGCAGCCGCGGCTGGAGTTGGATTACATTTGCCCAGGGCTCACGCAACAGATTCGTACAGACATTGAAAATTCTTTCTATAATCGAAAGCTCAATCTCAGAGAAATCTCTCATCTTCTCAAGTGGATACCCGCCTCCGCCTAACATTCTGTCCACTATGGCATAGCCTATATTATCTGCCAGTTCAAGAATGATATTCCCTTCCAGCGGCGCAAAATCTATGATACCTAAAAGCACCGGATTGGATAAGGCATTCGTGAATTCCGAGTACTGTACCGCTTCGGAATTAATTACTTCGACCTGAACATTTTTTCTAAGATAAGCAGGCAGGTTCGTGGAAAGTAATCTGGCATAATGCTCAAATATGATGTTCAGTGTTCGCAGATGTTCCTTGGAGAACTTGGAGGGTCTGGCAAAGTCGTAATTCTTAACCTGCTTTTCCGACGTCTGTTTATAATCATCCGCATCCAATTCACCACTTGACAGAGCAGCCAGCAGATTATCTATCTCATTTTGGGATAGGACATCACCCATGATCAATTCCTCCCTGTTATACTAGTTACATAATAACACAAAATGATAAGAAAAGCATCAATTTTTGTAACAAAACCAAAATTTCGATAAGAAAGGTTACATTTTCTTATTTTGCTTACTGAAGTATTAAATTACCAAACGAAACACTGATAATAAAATCTGATTGGAACAATTCCTGAATACGAATTATGATCTGATTCTTTATCACATTTTTATTGGCTTCTACTTCATCTCTTGAATACTTTGCAAACTCCTCCTGTATGATTTCCTCAATGGCATTGGAGTTTTCGGTTACCTTTGGATTTAATGTCTCATAATCCTCATGCTTACTGTTCATGGAAAGCGAAACATTGAGCATTGCATAATGCTCCACACCGTCATCGCCTTTTTTTAAGTTGATTGTCAGCTTATCCGGCAAATCATAGATCATGATATCTGATACCGCTACCTGCGCACTTGCATTCTCAGGTGACTCCATCTCCAGATCTACAATTGAAGCAACCTTATCCACCAGCTTGGTAGTTCTGTTCGCCGATGGAACAATTGTAAATATCAACACTCCAAGTAGGATTGTATTGATCAGTGTGACTGCCATAATAATAATTGTTAATATGTTTTTCTTCATACCGAGTCCCCCTTTTATTTCGCTTTCATTATTTACCGCTATATTCATTAAAAATCTTGATTTCAATTCTTCTGTTTTTAGCCCGGCCCTCTGCCGTCGCATTGCTGGCGATCGGTTCATATTCTCCTCGTCCGGAATATTTGATATAGGCCGGATCCAGTTTGCCTTTCGTGATCAGATAATCCGCGGCATTTAAAGCTCTGGCTGAGGATAACCAGTTATTATCCTTATATTTGGAGCCACTCATCGGCACATTATCGGTATGACCCGTAATCTCTACTGTGTATCCTTTAAACTTCTTAAGGATATCTCCGATATTCACAAGAATCGGAAGAGCTGTATCTTTAAGCTCTGCATCCCCTGAATCAAAAAGGATTGATCCCTTCAGCGTCAGTTCTACATATTGATATTCGGGATCAATGCTCAATTCTACATAATCTCCCAGGTTATATTTCTCCGTCAGATCCGATACCTGATCATACATACCTGTAGATACTTCTTGCTTTTTCTCTTCTATCGTGTTCAATGCTTCAGCGAGCTTCGCATCACCTGAGCCCGCCTTATCCTGGGAACCGGCACTTCCCTTTCCATCCTGTGTTCCTTCAGTTCCCTGACTGCTATTGGATTCGTTCATATTTTCATTTTTCTGATTATCCTGAATACCAGCGTTCCCCTGGTTATCCTTGACACCTTCCTCACCATTCAGGGCTTCGCTGCCTTCATTCGAAAGCTTTGTCTCGTTCTTCGTTGAATTGTTCTCCTCCGCTTGAACGTCCTTACCGGTTTGTTTACTGGCTTTACCCATATTGGTATAAAACTTATCCAGTTCATTCATCTGTGTCATGCCGGAGGATATCAAATTCCCTGTTCCGACAGATGCTCCGCCAGCTTCAAATATACCGATGGAATTTGCCATGGAGATAGAGATTTGGTCAAATTTTTCTGCGTTTACATCAGACATAGCAAACAACAATACAAAGAAGCATAATAGCAAATTCATCAAATCAGCAAAGGTATTCAGCCAAGGGGCATTGTTGCCTCCGCCTTCTTCTCGCTTTTTTCTAGCCAACGTTTTCACCGCTTTCTTCAGCCATGGCAGCCCTTCTGACAGGAGAAAGGAAGGACTTCAGTTTTTCTTCAATAACTCTGGGATTCTCACCTGCTTGAATAGACAAAAGACCTTCCACCATAACCTCTTTAATCATGATTTCCTTGGTATTATTCGCCTTTAGCTTTGTAGATATCGGAATACAGATCCAGTTGGCTATCATGGAACCATAGAAGGTAGTAACCAAGGCTACCGCCATATTGGGACCGATTGCTTTCGCATCGTCCATCTTCTTCAGCATATTAATCAGACCAATCAGCGTACCGATCATACCCCACGCCGGTCCCATCGCCGCAAAGGAATCCCAGAATGTGAATTTTTCAGCATGCCTAGCCTCAATACAATTCAATTCTGTCTCCATGATACTTCGAACCAATTCAGGATCGGTACCGTCAACAATCAGAAGAACTCCCTTCTTCAGAAATTCATCATCAATTCCGTTTGCTGCTTCTTCCAGTGCCAATAAACCTTCTTTACGTGCTATATTGGATAGACTGATTATCGTCTTGATAGTTTCTTCTTCATTCGATGGTAATGCTTTTAATGCCAGTCGAAAGCTTGCTAAGTTCTGCAAAAATCCTTTTGGACTGGGGGACATGGTCAATACACAGCATAAGCCACCACCGATTGTAATAAATACGGACGGTATATCAATAAAATTCATTAATACGGCTATGCTTGACTGACCAACCAAAATACCGTATACAACCACCACAAAGCATAACACTAATCCTAATAAAGACGCTAAATCCAAAATAGCCACCTTCCATCCTTGTTTATTTATCTATCCTCTTCTTAATTGTAAAAGCCGCTAAAAATTACCACCAAATATCTCTTTTTTGTATAATATTACAAGATTTCTGACATCCTGTCTACTTTCTTTTACAATAATCTTGCTACCCGATGTCAGCGTAATTACAGTATCAGGGGATTCCTCAACCTTCTCGATCAGATCTGCGTTAATAATCAATTTTGTGTCATTCAATCTGGTTACTTCAATCATAATTATCCTCCTTTTGTCCTGCTTAGTAAGGAAATCTTCCATTTTCAACAGTTAACTTGAGCTCATCAGTATAGCTTAATTTATGTATATTGGGAGAACAAAGTATCCGTTAAATATTTTAGCGCCCATTAGGGACCTGTGATTAAAAAATGGGTGGCAGTATTACCTGCCACCCATCATTCCTGATATATGGCATTCCTTCATGAAATGCGATTAATAACCTTCATACATCAGCCCTGTGTTATCTCTTCAAATTAATCAACTCTTCCAACAAGGTGTCTGATGTCGTTATTATTCGCGAATTTGCCTGGAAACCTCTTTGCGTCGTTATCATATCCGTAAACTGTTGGGATAAGTCGACGTTTGACATCTCGAGAACACCTGTCGTTAAGCTGCCGCCTCCCTGCGTCGGATCCTGTCCTATTCCATCAAAATCACCGGAGTTCTGTGTCGCTGCATACATACTGTTGCCGACTGCTTCCAGTCCGGCAGGGTTAGAGAAGCTTGCGACAGCGATCTGTCCGAGTAACCGACTATCACCGTTATCATATTTACCGTAGATCTTACCGGAAGCATCTATGCTTACTCCGGTCATATTACCGACCTGTTTACCTGCACCGTTACCGGTCAGATCACCTTTGGTTGCCTCCAAAGAGGAAGAACCGCTGGAGGAATACATGGTCAGTGAGGAAAAATCAATTGCAATTGCTTTAAAAGGACCATTTTCTGCTGTGATCGTCAAGGTTGCAGTCTTTGCATTCTCTTCTCCGATACTGGTAAATGCACCAGTAGAAGCATTAAAGGTCAACGGTATCGGGTCCATGGTTAAGTTTACTTTACCGGTTTTATCATCCAAATTAATCGTTCCGGATGACTCGTTTAAGCTAACACCAGTTACCGCATCACTTTGCGAATAGGTAATCGTTCCATCGTCTTCCTTCGTCGCTTTTGCAAAAATGGATAAGCCTGTCTCATCCTTAATATCAATGATCTGCACTCCGAAGTTATTGGTTCCGTCCGCATCCTCAGGTCGCTTAACTACCATATCAGCGGTATATCCGTGTCCCAGACTGTCATAGAAGGTTAAGTTTACCATCTTTCCGGTAGCGGATGTCAGCTGAGTGTCCATACTGTCGATATTACCCTTGATATAGCAGGCTGTTGTAGCTTCAGGCTCTGCATATAAGTTATCCGGTGACATAATGGTCAGGGCTGAAACCTTATCCGCAACCGTCTTGGTTACATCGTTCGGATCCACCTGCCATCCCATAACCGATGCTCCGGAGGAGGTGCTTAACGTTCCGTTGGCATCAATATTAAAGGAACCTGACTTTGTAAAGAAATTTGATCCTCCCTTGTTTACAACAAAGAAGCTGTCACCCTCAATCATAACATCAAAGGGGTTATCCGTTCTTTGGGAAGCACCGGAGGTAGTGATTGCAGAGGTAATGGATGCTACATTCGATCCAAGACCAATCTGCATCGCATTTCGTCCAGTTGCACCGGTCGCAGCGTTGGGACCGGAAGCATTTTGTGTTGTTTGATAAAATACATCGGCAAAGGTTACAGAACTTGATTTAAAACCGATTGTATTAACATTTGAAATATTATTACCTATTACGTCCATTTTTGTCTGATGTACTTTTAGACCTGATACACCAGAGAACAATGATCTCATCATAACTTATGACCTCCAATTCTGCCTATATCATCTGTATCCAATCTATCAGTCATGGATACCTAAGCCCCCGTAAGGTCCGGCTTATTACATGATTACAGCACCATCAATATTTGTAAATACTCTGTCTTCACCGTCATTCACCGCTGTGATTACCGTATTGTTCTTGATATTAACGATAAATGCCAGATTATCTACCATAACCAGGGTTTCATTAATTCCCTTCTCACTTGCTTTCTTTGCACCGTTCTCTAATCTTGAGAGTTGCTCGTCCGTCAGATCAATATTCCTGCTTGCCAGACGCTCATTCGCATGCTTCGAAAACTTTAATTCATTGCTTTCCGATACAGCCTGCTTACTTTTTAATATCTCACTAAATGGCGTACTGCCCTGCTGCTTAACATTTCCCTGAATGTTCTTCGCGGCATTCAGCTGCTGCGTCATCTGCTCAATGGAAGGAAATTGATTAACCGGAATGTTCATATGTATCACCTTCCTTAATCAAAATTTCTTCGCTGCCAATCTTCAATACTATTTTGCAGCTGTCGTATCCTTTGAAGTATCTGTCGCTGTGCTCTGTGTTGTTGCTTTGATGTCAGAGTTCTTAACCTCCAGTGTTACTTTATCTTTCACCGTAGTTAATTTTGAATCGTTAAATCCTACTGTCAGCTTGTAACTTCCGTTAATTAAATTGCTGAAGGCTGATTGATTAATTGTTACCTTATTGCCCACAAGCTTAATTTTACTCTGGTCAATCACGGATTCTCCGATTGCTACCGCTACCTGTGTTGCCACCGTATCCTCTGAACCAAGGTCTACTGTAAAGCTTAGTTCCTTCGGGTTATCGGCATCATACGATAATTTTGTATCAACCGGTACCTTAGGAAGGTTTTGCTCGGCTACATAATTATCACTGAGTACTGTATCAAGCTGAGTGGAAGAATAGAGTTTTCCGTTCACTGATAATTGAGTACTTTTTCCTGATGTTGTAACATAATCAACCTTACCGGTAACATAGGCAGTATTCCCTGTAGAATTCTCAGTTTTCAACATTACCGTCTTGCCCACCAGACTGAAGGCCTGTGTGTTAGATGTGGTAGATCCGAGATTCTGAAGCTGTTCCAGCTGCGAGAAGGTAGCCAATTGGGCGATGTATTCCGTGTCAGTGTTAGGATTCAGCGGATCCTGGTATTTCATCTGTGTTACCAGCAGTTCAAGGAAGGCATCCTTTCCAAGCTCGTTTTTTGATGATTTCTTCGAGGCATCGGACGTTGTTTTCGCCGCATCTACCACTTTACCACCCTTTATGGGCTGAACTATATCACTCATGTTTTTCTCCTTTCACAGACTGCCCTATGCCGTGTAGTCTACTGTATTTCCTCGGATACCCATAAGCTCCGAAGCTTCTTCCTCAAGCTGTGCATCTTCTGTCATATTCATTGCATCCTCCATTGTGATACGGTTGCCGGAATTCTTTTTCCCTTCCTCCTGGGCTCCTGCCTGTTCATTCGGATTCTGCTCGAAGGTATAAGAAGCTACCGTTACTTCAATGGCTTCCACCTTGATGCCTTGTTGGTTCAAAGTTTCGCGTAAGGTATGCAGCTGACTTTCTATTGCTTCCTTGCTGATTTCATTTTGTACCACAAATTGTGCGGTCATGACACCATCTTTTGATTGTACTGACAGATTGACTTTTCCCAAATTCTCCGGATTAAGCTGTAATTCCATGGATGTTTGCTCCGGTTTAATGATCACTCTGATCCGCTCAATAATCTGATTAGCAATCTCACGTATCTCGGTTATTCTCATGGCATTGTTCTCGAAACGCACCTGAGTTGTTGTATCCGTATTTACCAGATTATTCAGGAATACTTCATACTGCTTTTCGGAAGACAGCTCACGATTTTCATCATGGGTCAGATCTGATTGTGACTGGGAAGAGCTTTCTTTCTGATCAGTTACCTTCGTCACCTCAACTTGAATTTCCTTATGCTTCCCATCCGTATCCACGGTCTTCTTCTCATCGGAAGCGACCTGCTTAACTGTCTCGATCTGCTGTGATGCCTCCTTCGGCCCTGTGATATTACTAATTTCCTCTGTCAGGACTTCAGCTACTGCTTTCTCCGGTTCCTTCCTGCTGTCCAGAATACTTTTTACCTGCTCCATACTGATCGTCAGACCCGAATTACTCTTAATATCCTCGACTGTCTGTAATAACTGATTCATCGTCTTAGCAAGGTTCTCATCTGTCAGTAAGGATAACAAATTATTCTGTCCTGCACTGGCCAGTACCAATTGCTGTAAATTCTCCGGCTGAAGCAGATCAGTTAGCTCCATACCTTGATCGGCTAATAGCTGGTTTAACTCCTCCGATGATAAATTCAGTAAATCAAGTACTGTTTCCTTTACTGCAGTCAGCATCGCGGCTATTTTTTCCATCGTTTCCGGATCGATGTTGAGTTCTTCATTCTCATCCGGTTTTGCCGCTTCTTTCACAGTATTATCTGTGTCTGCCTTGTTCTGTGTCTGCGCAGCAGTGCTTGTATCCTGTGCCTTAGTGGTCTTTTTTTCTGTCTGGCTGTTATCGGCTACCGCGTCACTTTTCGTATTCTCTTTTTTTGGGGTCTGCGTATTTGCTTTTTGAACTGTATTATCAGGTTGATCTGTTGCGCTTTGATTAGCCTTCAGACTCTGATCAATTACAAAATCAAAACCGCTTGCTTTCTGCTTTCCCTTTGAAGTGACGCTTCCAGACGCGCTGCCAAGCAGATTTACTGCCTGCGTCATAACGCTCTGCGTCATCATGCAGTTATTCCTCCTTTCTGTAAGGCCTCCCGCAGCATAAGTATCAAATCAATTCATTTTAATAGCTGCCGGCCTCTTATGATATTTATTACAACAGGAGATTTCTCCTGAGTGTAATCTAATTTGCGAGCTTCGCTTCATCCATGTCAAGCATTTTCTTGGTAATCTTTGCTGCTATGACACTATCCATCTCAGCCAGGATTGCTGCACTCTCTTTGGGTTTCATGCTAAGCAGGATCTCAGCCACGGATTCTACATCCGCTGTCATGGTCGCCATAATCTGTGCTGCTGCTGCTGGATCCATATTTCTGTAGATTTCTGCTTTCTCCTTGATGGCATCTGAATATTGGAGTTGTTCAATCACCTGGCGGTAGATCTCTTCCGCATTAGTCGGATTAATCTGCTCATAATATTTCTTATACTCTTCGATATCAGGTGCAGCATCGTTAAATACTACCTTCTTATCAAATTCCTTCACTCTCTCCTCGAAAGCAACCTGATTATCCTCGAAGGTCTTGAGCCTCTCCACCTCGGCTTGCAGCTCAGCCACCTGATTACCGCTCGCTGTTCCTGACTGGTTCATGTCAGCAATCGTTTGCTGCAATTCATTTATTTTCGCCACAGCCTCCTCTAATGTTTGATACTCATAGTTATTCTCCTGAGCCACTTGGGCATCTCCAACTTCCGGCAGGATTCTATTGACTACCGGAACATCCTTCAGTATCGGTCTTAGGACTCCTGATCCGAAGCCACCGATATCCAGCTTGATTAATATTGAAAATATAGCAATCCATATGATAACAATCAGCAAAGAAATCAATACTGTCAGGACTTTACTGCCTTCCTTCTTCTCTTTATCAACGGCCTTATCCTTCTTTGCCATTATCTGTCCTCCTCATAAAGCGCTTCGCTGCTGTAATGAAAGCTGTTTAGCTCGTCCACTTCCTTGCGCTCTTCTGCATCAAATTCCAGCATATATTCTTCAAAGGCTTTCTCCTTCAGCCTATCCTGAGTCTTTCGTTCCACCATGGCATCATTCAATCTGATTCTGGTTACCTCCAGCCTATGTGCGGCATTCCTGACAACGATAGCCTGCTGTTTGATATGATCCTCGGTCAGTTCAATCGCCTGCCTACATTGGCGTATTTTCAGGATATCAAGCTTTGCCGTCTGAAGACCTCGAAGCTCCTCTTCATAGGAAGCCTTCCTTTGTTTGAAAAGCTCCAGCTTCTCCTCTTCCTTCGTCAGACGAAGTCTTGCTACTCCATATGCAATCTTGGCCTGATCTTCCAGTTTTCTCTTGATTTGAAGCAGATTTTCCATGCTATATCGAAATTTTTTCATTATGAATTAAATATCTCCATCAACATCGCGATTTCATCGTCAAAATTTATCCTAGAATTAACATCCTGCTGTAAGAAAGCATTAACCTCCTTGATTTTTGCGATGGCATCATCAATATCAGGATTGGAACCGCTCTTATAAGCACCGATATTAATCAGATCCTCCGCATCCTGGTAGGTGGCAAGTACACTTTTCAGCTTACCAGCAGCAACCTTATGTTCTTTGGTCACGATAGAGCTCATACAACGGGAAATACTCTGCAATACGTCAATTGCAGGATAATGATTCTTATGTCCCAGTTTTCTGGATAACATGATATGTCCGTCCAAAATACTTCTTGCCGTATCCGTGATGGGTTCGTTAAAATCATCACCGTCTACAAGAACTGTATAGAGTCCGGTGATAGAACCGTGCTCCGAATTACCCGCTCGCTCAAGCAACTTTGGCATTTCTGAATAAACACTGGGCGGATATCCTCTGGACACAGGAGGCTCTCCCGAGGCTAGTCCGATTTCTCTCTGGGCCATGGAGAAACGGGTCAGGGAGTCCATCATCAACAATACATCCTTCCCCTGGTCCCTGAAATACTCCGCAATCGCTGTTGCTGTCTTGGCTGCTTTTTTACGGATCAATGCAGGTTTATCCGATGTAGCAACCACCAGAACAGATCGCTTAATTCCTTCTTCTCCGAGATCTCGCTCGATGAATTCGCGGACCTCTCTACCTCGCTCACCGATTAATGCAATCACATTGATGTCAGCTTTGGTATTTCTGGCAAACATACCGAGCAAGGTACTCTTACCGACACCACTACCTGCAAAGATACCTATTCTTTGTCCTTTTCCCACTGTTAACATTCCATCTACCGCTTTTACACCGAGCGGTAATACTTCATCAATGATCTTACGCTTCAGTGGATCCGGAGGAGGTGCCTCAGCAGGGTAGTATAATGCACTTGACAGTTCCGTATCATCCATCGGATTTCCCAGTCCATCCAGGGTTTTACCGAGAAGATGCTCTCCTACCGGTACCTTAAAGGCAGTTCCTGAATTTTCCACCAAGCTGCCAATTCCAACACCTGTCATGTCGTCATAGGGCATCAGCAATATCCTGTTTTCACGAAATCCGACTACTTCAGCTGCTTTTTTCTGTTTCTGATTCTCCCCGGTTATGTAGCAGACATCATTCAGATTCGCATTCGGGCCAGACGCTTCTATGGTTAATCCGACCATCTTTACTACTCTTCCGATTTCCTGCTCGTAGGATTTATCAAGAAGCTGTCTGTATTTATCTAGATCAATCGCTATCATGATTACCTGCTTTCCTTATATATCGACAATATTGAGCAAAAACTAAATACCGGAGATTAATTTTAAATCCAGGATTAAATTATTTAGCTGAACATCCAGACTGCAGTTAATTACCTTATATTCTGTTTCTACAAGGCATTGGTTCTTTTTCAGGTTCATATCCTCTACGATGAACAAAGGTACCTCCCGTCCGATCGCAGCTAACAGAAGATTCTTTCGCATAGAGACAAATTCATAATCCTCTTTGGACACCCTGACTGTATATTCCTCACACTTTTCAAGATTCTTGAGAGTCTTGTCTACAAGGTATAGAATTACTTCCTCACGGTCTTCAATCACAATGCCTGTGATCTTCTCTACCAGTGAGGCAATGATATCAGAAATCTGCGGCTCCAGGGAATAAGCCATTCGATCATATTCTTCCTGTAAGCTGCGGGATTGTGCTTCATAATCTGCTTTTAGCTTCTGTGTTTCCTTTTTGGCTTGAAGCATTCCATCCTCGTAGCCCTTCTTCTGTGCCACTGAATAAGTATCATTCTTAAGCGATTCCGCTTCCTTTTTCGCTTTCGCAAGGATTCTTTCTGCTTCTGACTTCGCATCTTCCAGAATCTTGGCAGCTTTTTCGGTATCTGTCTCCGAAGGCAACTGTTCTACCACGAGCGCCTGTATTCCTTCCACGAACCCCTCCTCGGGAGCAGGCAGAGTAGCAGCAATCAATGCTTTTCTTCTTTCTTCCAGTTCCTTATCTATCCGTAGATGAGAGTCGATTGTCTTTTTCGTTTCCTCTTCATATCGAATGGAATAGGCTTTAATTACATTAGACAACGATCTCGTCACCTCCGCCTCTGGAAATAATGATTTCAGAGGAATCTTCCAGTTTTCTGATGATATTAACTATCTTCTGCTGTGCCTCTTCTACATCCTTCAGACGGATCGGACCCATATATTCCATATCCTCGCGGATCATGGAAGCCAAACGTTTGGAAAGATTGTTGAAGATCACGTTCTGAACCTCTTCGTTAGAGCCCTTCAAAGCAACAGCAAGCTCATTGTTATCAACCTCACGAAGCACTCTCTGGATGGATTTATCGTCCAGGCTGAGAATATCCTCAAATACAAACATTTTACGTCTGATTTCATCTGCCAATTCAGGCTCTTCGATCTCCAAGGTTTCCATGATATGCTTCTCTGTTCCACGGTCTACGGTATTTAAGATTTCTACGATGGAATCTACACCGCCGACAATGGTATAATCCTGATTAACCAAGGATGCCAGCTTTCGTTCAAGTACCTTTTCCACTTCTTTGATGACATCCGGAGAAGTACGATCCATCTGAGCAATACGTCTTGCAACATCTGCCTGTTTATCCGGCGCCAATGCCGAGATAATTGTGGAAGCTTGTCCCGGAGACAGGTAGGATAAAATCAATGCTATGGTCTGAGGATGCTCATCCTGTATGAAGTTCAGCAGCTGAGAGGCATCCGTCTTTCTGACAAACTCAAAGGGTCTAACCTGAAGGGAGGCTGTCAGCTTTCCAATGACATCTCTGGCCTTATCCGAACCAAGTGCTTTTTCCAAAAGCTCCTTCGCATAGGAAATACCACCTTCGGCAATATACTGCTGAGCAAGACAGATTTCATAGAATTCATCCATAACCTGATCCTTGGTTGCAGGAGAAATACTACGTGTATTCGCTATTTCAAGCGTCATGGTTTCTATCTCTTCCTCTTTGAGATGCTTAAAAATACTTGCAGAACGCTCCGGGCCGAGAGAGATCAAGAGTATCGCCGCCTTTTGAATTCCGCTGATTTCACCGCTGTTTCTAGCCATAACAACCTCCATTCTGCCGCAAAGCAGCAGCTATTTAACTCCAATCCTCATTCAGCCAATTTCGTAGCAGCTGCGCTACTGCTTCAGGCTTTTCATCCACAAATTTTTCAATCATTCTTCGAACCTCGGACACCTCATTGAACTCGATATCCTCGATCGATTGATTTTCCTTCGTTGTCGCTAACAGCTGTTCTACCGACAGCTCGGGCTCCAACTCAGTAACCTCGACTGGTCCGATGCCCTTGAATACTACAAAGATCAGAAGACCGACAATCAATACCGCCAGCACGATCATCATGATATTGGACCAGCTCATGGCAGTTCTTGCAGTCGGGATAAATACGGGTTGTTCATATGCTGTAATCGATATTTTATCAGATGCTATGCCGGTAGCCAGGGATACCATCGTAACGATAGATGGATCTACCGTCATAATCTTGCTGGCTCCGTTCTGTGTTGCATATTGTTCAAAGGTCAGGTCCCCAAGTAAGCCCTGTTGTTTTAAATCAGCTTCTTTAAAATTAGTCACCTTCCGCAGTACGATACTGATGGAGGATTCCGCCGGTATGATAGCACCGATCTCATATTCCGTGTTGGTTACTCTTTCGTTCGGGAGATAGTCATATTCTTTCGTCTCTACATTGCTGTTATTGGAGGCCTGGGTCTGCACATCGTAGGTCGTCTCATCGTTAGAATCGGTCCCCGGAATTCCGCCCGAGCTATCCGCATTCTGTGCAGTATAGGTATAGCTATGCTTGTACAAGCCCTGATCCTGACCCTCTGCCGGAAGATATTCCGTATAGAGCTGAGTAACCTTATCCATGTTAAAGGTCAGATTCGGCATGATTTCAGCATCATCAAAGCCACTTTTTAGCAGTCCCATATAAAGATTATTGATAAAGGTATTGCGGAGTCTCTGTTTAAAATCTTCATTCGAGCTCGCACTGCCGGAATAAAGGTCCTGTTCTCCGCCAAACAGCAGATTGCCTTCCTGATCTGCGACCTTGATCCGATCCGTCGTCTTATTGCCGATGATGGCAGCTACGAATTCTGCTATCGTCTGTGCAGACTCCGGCTTAAAATCATCATTGACAGTCAGAAAAACACTTGCGGAAGTTTCTTCCTCCTCTTTTAAAATAGAATCCGTATTCTCATTTGGAATATAGTAAACTTTAGCATCCTCAACCCCATCCATCGTTTTCAGATCATTCCGAATCTGATTCTGTAGATAGAGATTCAGCTTCAAGGTACGGTCACTGTTCGTAGTGCTTAAACTATTGTTAAGAAGCTCATCAACAGAAATGCCTGTAGAAGGCATGTCGTTGCTGGCTAAGAGTAACACTGCATCGGAATAGCGCTTAGCATCGACTGATACGGTAAGATTATCACGGCCAAGCTTATAGGCTATGCTCTCACCCTTCAAAATATCGACAATCTGACTGGCTTCCTTCGCTGTTTCCGCTGTCTTCAGTGTCGTATATTCGACCCGCTGCATCAGAAAAATCAGTAAACCAAAAGCAAGGACAACAATACAGAAAACACTGATAATAACTGTTTTCTGCTTATTGGTATATTTTTTCCACAGATCGAGTAATTGTTTCGGGATTTGTTTCAATCTTTCCGGCATGATCTTTTGCTCCTTAGTCTGGTTTACTCACAACTTTCTCAGTTTCTTTATTACTTAATGATAGGTGCTAAAAGTGCTACGCACACTTTTTCTGGTATGATATCCGGCAATTACAAGCTAAAATAAGCTTGTATTTTCGTATGCGATATCCTGCAATTGAAGCAGAACATGCTTGCATTGCAGGATATCACATACGAAAAAGCACCCGTGGTGCTTTTGCCACCATAACTACTCTGTTTAAATTAAAATTGCATATTCATGATTTCTCTATAGGCATCCATAACTGCATTACGAACAGCAACTGTGTACTGCAATGACAGATTCGCCTTCTGCTGGGCAACCTGAAGGTCATGCGTGCTGTCAGTCAGGCCGAGTGCATAGGATGTTTCTGCCTCCTCAGCGGCATTCGAATAATCGTTTGTCTGCTTCACCAAATTTACTGCAGACTGTAACATGCTTTCAAAGCCTGAATTTCCGTTCTCCGGAGTCTTCTTAAGCGCACCTGCACCTAACTGGCTGAGATCTGCTATATTGCCGATTGAACTAATATTCATGAATTAACCTCCGATGCTTATTTTCCTACCTCCAGCCCCTTTAAAGCCATGCTTTTCGTAGCATTAAATGCAGTAACATTTGCTTCATAGGATCTGGTGGCACTGATCATATCTGTCATTTCCTGAACCACATTGACATTGGGATAGGTTACATAGCCATCCTCATCTGCATCAGGATGGGAAGGGTCATATACTTTACGCATCTCGGAAGCTGTATCCTCTGAAATCTCAGTAACCTTAACTCCGTTACCGACACTTCCGGCAGTCTTCATCAGAACGGTTCCGAAGGGTGATATATCTTTTTCCGCAAACACTACTGTTTTTCGTCTGTATGTATTACCGTTTTCATCTCTGGTGGTATTTACATTTGCTATATTTTGAGAAATGATATCAAGCCTAAGTCTTTGAGCGGTCATACCGCTTGCACTGACATTCATTCCGTTCATAAACGACATATTATCTTACCTCCTATACAATAAATCTACAGCAAATAATCTTATTTTTATGAAAGAAGAACAAGGAGTTAGCACCTCAAGCATGAATTTATGTAAATTCATGTTATAAACTTCGCAGTTCTTCCATAGTGTTAAGACACTTTTCTTCACATTACTTCGCAGCGAGAACGCTCCTAATACGGCTAAATTCCTGGGTCATCGAATCCATCAGGGCATAATAACGTATCTGATTCTCAGCAAGATTAGCAGATTCGGTATCGATATCCACATTATTCCCATCCATGCGATAGCTGAGTGCTGCATTATCCGTATAAACCGTTGCATCCAGTGACTTAAGTTCCGCGTTCGCAACCCTGTGATCCAGGGAACCGTCCCCCAATAAGGAGCCCATCAGATAGGATTCGAATTGTACATCCTTCCTTTTATAACCCGGTGTGTCAACGTTAGCGATGTTATTGGCAATGATCTCGTCTCTCTTCCAGCTGGCATCAGCTGCTTTGTCCAATACGTTAATGTAGTTAAATGCATTTGAGCCAATCATATGCGCACTCCTTTCCATACAAATATTATAATAAATATTTAAAAAAACACAAGATATATTTAAAAAATTAGTAGAATAATACTACAGCTTGTATAATAATGGATTTTACAAGAAACCCCTGCTGTCATGCGGACTCGAGAAATAATACCTGCCGGATATTTGGCGAAAAATGGGGTTTCATCCATCAATTCATAAATATGCATCCGCTATTAATCGAGGATTTTTCATCCCTTACCTACCCCCTTTTCACAGGAATAAATCTTTTTATGGAAATTTTATATAATTTTTATGAAATAAAAAAAGGATTCATGAGATCTCCTACCCACAAATCCTTTTGCTTTACAAATCCATTATTGATTATTTAAATTTTTCAATTCATCGAATACTACATCATTTAATACTCTGATATAGGTTCCCTTCATACCGGATGACCGGGATTCGATCACTCCTGCGCTTTCGAATTTTCTAAGCGCATTCACAATCACCGATCTGGTAATCCCGACACGGTCTGCAATCTTACTTGCAACCAGGATTCCTTCATTACCCTTTAGTTCTTCAAAGATATGAGTTATTGCTTCCAGTTCTGAAAAGGATAAGGTACTGATCGCTGATTTTACGATTTGAACCTTTCTGTTCTCTTCTGCATTCTCTTCGTTCACGGAACGCATCATCTCCAAACCAACAACTGTAGTACCATATTCGCTTAATATAATATCATCCAGTGTATATTGCGGTCCGTTCTTATATAAGAACAACGTCCCAAGTCTCTCTCCCGCAATATCGATGGGTGTTATGATTGCCTGGTAAGTATCAACATTATCAAATTCAAAGCCGAGTGTTCTCAAGTTGACATTTTCTTTCGTTGATAATATGTTCAGAAGTCTTTCATTCAGCAATCCGTCAATATGTCTACCGACGGCATCCTTGATTAACTCCTTGATCTCGTTGATGTCGCTGCGGTTCTTTACTCCGAGCACTTTCCCCTTACGGCTGATGACTAAAACATTGGATGCAAGTATTTCGCTCAAGACAACACAGATGTCATTAAATACAACCTTATGCGAATTATTATTATGCAGCAGGTTATTAATCTTTCTTGTTTTATCTAGTAACTGTACACTCATTACTTGGTTCCTCCCAGCTTCTTCTGATCCCCTCTAGGCTTCCAAAATACAAGGTCCGATGCCGCGAGGCAGGAAAAATACGAACTAACGAGGTTATGCTGCGTATTTATGATCAGTATTATTGGAAGAAGTTTTACAAATAGGAATTATTTCTAATTGTATCACCTTTTTAATAATATCACATGTTATCTCCAAAAACAATAGCCTTTTCGCTATTTTGACGCACATTATGACTTAATTAATAAATATTATGTCCAATTTTGTATTTTTTCAAAAAAAATGATACAAATTCCTACTTCGAAGCACTCATCACATGCCCACACTTCTCATTATCACATACGAGCTTGTTACCCTTTTCCAGCAGGATACCTCCACACTTCTCACAGCGGATTCCGGAGGGCTTCTGCCAGGTCATGAATTCGCAGGTCGGATTATTGACACAGCCATAGTATTTCCGGCCTTTTTTCGTCTTTCTCAGAACGATATCACTTCCGCAGAAGGGACATTCTACACCGATTTTTTCAAGGTACGGCTTGGTATTCTTACAATCCGGGAAGCCTGGACACGCAAGAAACTTGCCATGCGGACCGTATTTTATTACCATGTTCCGGCCACATTCCTCACAAATTTCCTCTGTCACTTCATCCTCAATCTGTATCTTATCAAGCACCATATGAGCATTATTGACTGCTTCCTCAAGATCCGGATAGAAATTCTTGATGATTGTTTTATAAGTGACCGTACCATCTTCCACACAATCCAGTAAGGATTCCATATTGGCGGTAAAATTCACATCCACGATACTGGAAAATGCAGCTTTCATGATATTATTTACAGCCTCACCAAGTTCTGTAACATACAGGTTTTTATTTTCCTTCGCTACATAACGTCTGGCGATAATTGTCGTAATTGTGGGGGAATAGGTACTTGGTCTTCCGATGCCAAGTTCCTCTAAGGTCTTTACCAGGGAAGCCTCGGTATAATGAGCAGGTGGCTGGGTAAAATGCTGACTCGGGTCCAGCTTGATTAGAGATAGCTTCTGTCCCTCCGTAATACTTTCATAGCTTGCCCCATTATCTTCTTCCTCCTCTTCGGGTGTATATACACTCATAAAGCCTTCAAAGATCAGTTTTGAGGAGGCAGTAGTAAATCTTAATTCATTGGCATCGATCTTTATAGTCGTAGTCTCATATCTCGCAGCCTGCATTCTGCTGGCAGTAAAACGCTTCCAAATCAGCTGATAGAGTCTGAATTGATCTCTGTTCAGAGAGTTCTTCAGTTCCTCGGGAGTGAATTCGATATAAGTAGGACGGATTGCCTCATGGGCATCCTGAATCTTCTTACCCGTACGTCCCAGATTCTCCTCCTGAGCCACGAATTCTTTCCCATAGTGTTCCTTGATAAACTGTTTGGCTGCCTGATCCGCTTCATCGCTGATCCGGACGGAATCTGTTCTCAGATAGGTAATCAAACCGACCGTGCCATGACTCTTGATATCCACGCCCTCATACAGCTGTTGCGCCAGCTGCATCGTCTTTTGAGTAGAGAAATTCAGCGTTTTTGCAGCTTCCTGTTGCAGCGTACTTGTGGTAAATGGCAGCGGAGCCTTCCGGATACGCTCGCTCCTTTTGATTTCACTTACTGTAAACTGCGCATTCTCGAGCTGTTTGACGATATCATTCATCTCAGCCTCGCTGCGAATGTCACGCTTACCACCATTCAGCTTTGCTAACAAAGGCTTTTTCTTTCCCTTGATATCAAATTCTGCTTCTAAGTTCCAGTATTCCTCCGGAACAAATGCATTGATTTCATCCTCACGGTCACAGATAATACGAAGCGCTACAGACTGGACTCTTCCGGCACTTAGACCTCGCTTTACCTTACTCCATAAAAGCGGGCTGATTCGATAACCCACCATACGGTCCAGGATACGACGTGCCTGCTGAGCATTCACCAGATCCATATCAATCTCTCTGGCTTGTTTAATGGAGGTTTTCACGGCATTCTTCGTAATTTCATTGAAGGTTATTCTGCTTGAATCCTTTTGTTCCAGCTTTAACGTATTGGACAAATGCCAGGAGATAGCCTCTCCTTCACGGTCAGGGTCAGTTGCAAGGTAAACCTTGTCTGCTTTTTTCACTTCTTTTCTGAGCTTAGCAAGCAGGTCTCCCTTTCCTCTGATGGTTATATATTTCGGTTCATAATCGTTCTCTATATCAATACCCAATTGACTTTTCGGCAGATCCCGGACATGTCCGTTGGAGGCCAGGACTTCATAATTTGCGCCCAAAAACTTTTTAATCGTTTTTGCCTTGGCCGGTGATTCCACGATAACAAGATATCTTGGCATGCTAGTAATTCCCTCATTTCTATATTTGCTGTATGGATAACAGACATTCCTTCTTATGCCAGGTTCCAAACAAAAGAAGCATATACTATTTTTTCTAGATTTTCAAGCGGTTTATTATTTTTTTTCATTTCGTCCATAGTTTGTTCATATTTACCGAAAGGAATTCCTTTCGGTAAGGCTTTGATGATATATTATAGTATCCGGTTTATTTTATACCATAAATATCCAGAATGCAAGCTGTCTTATTATCGTGAAATACAATAATAATTCTTGATTGTCTGCCGAACCAGTCCTCGAAGCTCCATTATAAGCAGCTGCTCCATCAGCTGTTCGACACGTAATCCCGAAAGTAAGGCAAGCTCCTCGATATGCTTGGGATCTGGCGTCATACAGGAGAAGATTCTTGTGGCCTGCTCATTCGATCCGCAGTCAACCGAACTTGATGTTCCGGGCGACACCTGATATCCCGGAAGCATATCCTCCAGGATGTCTTTCGGAGAAGTCACCGGCTTCGCCCCAAGCTTGAGGAGATTATTACACCCCTCACTCAAAGGGTCCGTAGCTCTTCCGGGCAGTGCATAGATATCCTTCCCCTGATCCAGCCCCATATCTACTGTAATTAGTGATCCGCTCTTCATTCTCGCTTCAATGATCAGGATCGCATCAGAGAGGCCACTGATAATTCGGTTACGCATCGGGAAATTCCCGGCAAGTGGTTTTGTTCCTGGTGCATATTCAGACAAGATCCCGCCATTCTTCTGAATTTCCATGTAAAGTCCTATATTTTCTCTCGGATAACAGGTATCGATCCCGCAACCGAGAATCGCATAAGTAAGACCTCCCTCATTTAAGGCTCCCTGATGGGAATAGGTATCAATCCCTCTTGCAAGACCGCTTATGATGATAATTCCTTCCTTCGCTATCGCCCCGGCGAGATATCTCGCCATCTCCTGACCATATTGGGAGCAATCTCTGGCACCGACCACCGAAAGGCATTTGATCCCTTTCGCAGGTAGAGAACCCTTTACATAGAGTGAAAACGGTGCAGCATAGATCTGCCTTAGTTTATCAGGATATTCCTCCTCTTCTTTTGAGATGAAGCGTATTCCTCCATCCGTCAGTCTGCAGTACTCTTCCTTTAGTATCTTGGGATTTCTCCCTGACATTAAGGAAGTAATATCTTCGTCTGTGATCAGCCTCTGCCTTGAATCACTTAAGCATCTATCCTTACATTCTGTCAAAACTTCTCCCGAAGCATGATAAATTTCCTCAGCGCATCCGTAAGCCCGAAGCAATGCCTCGATTTTTACCGGACCGATATTTCTTCTGGTACTTAACCAATAATTATAGATAGCATGTTCCATAATAACCTCCCTATTTTCATTCTCTGCTATATTCATTCTCTGCTATATTCATTCTCCCCAATATTTTTGATCCATGCTCCGATAGCAGATGGCTTCACTCAAATGCTTCATCCGAATGCTTTCACTTTGATCTAAATCTGCGATGGTCCTGGCCACCTTTAGAATTCTGTGATAAGCCCTGGCACTGAAATTCATTTTGATAAAGGCTTCTTCTAAAAGCTCCTGTTCCCTTCGTTCCAGCTTACAATACTTCTTTATGCTTCTGGGGGTTAGCTGTGAATTAAAAAAGATATTCTCGCCCTGGTACCGTTTCAACTGAAGCTCTCTGGCACCTTCCACCCGCTTTCGAATCTCTGCCGAGGTCTCCTGCTTTTCTTTTTGTTGAAGCTCTTTATAATCCATCCGCAATGTCTCGATACAGATATCAAATCGATCCAGCAGCGGTTGCGAGATCTTCCCCAGATATCTTTTTACCATAGGTACGGAACAGCTGCAGCGGCTGCGGTCCGGATAATATCCGCACGAACAAGGGTTCATTGCGGCAACCAGCATGAACCCCGCCGGATATTGATAGGTAGCACTTAATCGCGCTATCGTAACCGATTTCTCCTCCAGTGGTTGTCTTAAAACTTCTATTGTATTTCTCTGAAATTCAGGAAGCTCGTCCAGGAACAGGACGCCAAGATGTGCCAGGCTGATTTCACCGGGCTTGGGAACCTGACCACCGCCAACCAGGGCAGTGGTGGTAATGGAATGATGAGGACTTCGAAACGGTCTTCTTGAAATCAGTGCCTGCTGTCCCATCAATCCTGCGATACTGTAAATCTTAGAAATCTCCATACTTTCATCAAAGGTCAGTTCTGGAAGAATGGTGGGAATCCGCTTGGCCAGCATTGTTTTTCCGGCACCGGGCGGACCGATCATCAGGATATTGTGCATTCCCGAGGCGGCTATTTCAATTGCTCGCTTCGCAGCCAGCTGACCCGCAACCTCCGAGAAATCGATGCCCTCTTCGTTATCTCGGGCAGCGAATAGCTGGCTTGTATCAATTATCTCCTGAACGACCTCGCCCCGGCCGCATAAAAGCTCAATCGCTTCCAAAAGTGTCTGAACTCCATAGGTGAGAATCCCTTCCACAACGGCTCCCTCTCTGGCGTTATCCTTTGGAACGACACACCTTTTAAAGCCCTGCATCTTTGCGGAATATACGATGGGCAGGACTCCGTTCACTTTATTTACATTACCGTTTAAGCTGAGTTCCCCGATGATTAAAGTATCCTTTAAATACTCTTCGGGCAGATGGCCAAAGGCCGTTAGAATGGCGATTGCTACCGGCAGATCAAAGGCAGTACCTTCCTTACGGATATCCGCAGGAGATAGGTTGACTGTGATACGCTTTGCAGGCAGCTGGTATCCGGAATTCTTCAGAGCAATTCTTACTCTCTCTCTTGCCTCCTTCACCTCGGAACCAAGATAGCCGACCATATCAAACAAGGGAAGACCGTCGCTGACATCCGCCTCCACTGATACGATCAATCCGTCAATCCCATGGATTGCGGCACTGAATGCTTTACTGAACATCTTACTTCTCCTTCCTAAGCCTCTCCCGCTCAGAAGGAATCATTTACCTGCTTGAAGTATAGCAAAGGATGAAATTTTATGCAAGAATAAAATCTTTGATATAATACTCATAATTCCATTCATACAATATAGTAATCATACTTTTGAGGTAACCTATGGACATTCATGTCGTACTGCCGGGTGAAACGATCGATGCAATCGCTGCTACTTATGGCGTATCAGTCGAGAAAATAATACAGGATAACGAATTAACCAACCCAAATGAATTGGTTCCCGGTCAGACTATAGTCATTGTCTATCCTTTACAGTCTCATACAGTTCAGGAAGGTGATACCTTAGAGGGTATAGCTGCTACATACGGCGTAACGGTGATGCAGCTATTTAGAAATAATCCTTTTCTGGCAGAAAGGGAATTGATCTATCCTGGAGAGACAATTGTAATAAGCTACAACACCAGCGGTACCATTTCTACAAATGGCTTTTGCTATCCATTCATCAATAAAGAGCTGCTGACAAAAACCCTGCCGAACCTTACTTACCTATCCGTCTTCAACTACAGGTCCATGAAAGACGGTGAAATCTCCACCTATTATGATGATACGGAAATCCTCCGTCTGGCTAAGGAATACGGAACCCTTCCGCTCGTTATGCTGAGTACCTTGTCCGCCCAAGGCGAGCCCGATCTGGAAGTCACCTATGACATGTTACTTAACGAGGAATATCAAAACAAGCAACTCGAGACCTTAATCGGTATCCTGAATTCAAAAGGTTACTCAGGAGTGAATTTTATATTTAACTTTATTAATACTACGAATTTGGAATTGTATGAGAATTTTCTGGCTAAGGCCTCTACACGTCTGGTAGCCGAAGGATATCTGGTTTTTGTAACAATCAATCCGAATATTCATACCGCAGACGATAAGGTAGTCTTTGAACAGATTGATTACTCCGTAATTAACAGCTGGGTTAACGGCATCATATTCCTCGAATTTGTCTGGGGAACCAATAGCTCCCCCCCTGAGCCGGTAAGCTCTATCCAGGAAATCAGTGCCTTTGTCGACCATGCAATCCAAAGTGTACCCCCGGATAAGTTCGCCATAGGGGAACCTACACTTGCGTACGACTGGCCGCTTCCTTTTCTGCCCGGCAGAACGATTGCCAATTCTCTGACCAATGATGCCGCTTTGAGCTTAGCCCATGACCTAAATGTCCCGATTCAATTTGATACCCCCTCACAGTCACCTTATTTCTACTATTTTCAATACAGTGTGGGGTTTCCTGTTCAGCATATTGTATGGTTTACCGACGCCAGAAGCTACAATGCGCTGTTGAATCTAGTGACAGAATATGGATTAACTGGCACCGGGATATGGAGTATTATGGTCTATGTTCCACAGTTATGGTTAATCATAAACTCTCGGTATGAGATATTAAAACTCTCTTACTAATATGGCTAAATAGAAAAAATGCTGATCACGGAGGTGTTCCCTGTCCGGGTAATATCCGGATCAGAGGCACTTTCGGAAATCAGCATTCTAGAAACAATCATAAAACAAGGGTAACAGCAATTAACCAACCTTCACATCATTCTTCTCGATCTGGAAACGTTCCATCCCCTTCTTGATCTTATTATTCTGCACGACATTCTCAGTAATCATCTCTGCGATAAACAAAACCAAAGGCAGGATTATAATCAGCCAGTATAGGTTATTAAAGTTCAGTGTATAGAAATAACTTATCAGCAATATAATCGCCATAACTATGATTAATACAGAGATAATTGCCAGATAGTAGTTGTTTACTCTCAACTTATTAATCTCATACTTAATTAGTTCTGTCTGTTCCTCAACGATATCCGTATCGGTCTCTGCCTGAAAGTTGTCAAACTTTGCATATACGTTATGGATCAGCTGCTGTTTTCTTTCCTCGGACAGGTATTTTGTTTCCGAGATATCGAGTATAATCTGCTCCTTCAGCTGTTCAATCGTGTAGATCATATCATCATCCGCACAATATTCCCGTTTAATTGCATTTCTGATATTAATGACTATCTTCATCTCTATATCAATCTCTTCGATGAAAAAAGGTCTGATTGCATCTACAAAACGGTTATTGGCTACATTAATGATACTGATCACTGACTTGCTTTTATATCTTTCGATCAATATTTTTACAGCAATTGCCCCAATGATTGTGCCTAAGATAGGTGCGATCCAGTTAAGCAATACTCCATTTTGCAAGAAATCCTCTATTGCTTGAAACATTTATTTTACCTCCTCATCAAATATGGTTAATTATACCACATATGATTTTTTTTGTCACCTATCCCAAATGGTGATAGAATTTCCTCAAACCTCGCATATAATAAACCAAGAATACTTATGGGTGGTCATATGCGATTTTGTGAACTTCGGGATAAAGAAGTGATTAATTGCAGGGACTGTGTTCGTCTCGGTTATGTATGTGATGTAGAAATCGATATCTGCACCGGTTGTATTACGCATATCATCATTCCCGGCCCATGTAAAGTCTGGGGCATTCTCGGTAGAGATCATGAATATGTAATAAGTAAGAGCCACATTAAGCAGATCGGTGTAGATATAATTCTAGTTGATGTAGATTTAGAAAAATGTCTTGTAAAGATCGTATAATTCATATTGCTTAAAGTTTAAAAGCACCGTAGGTGCTTTCCTGAAAGAATAGATTGCTATGCAAGCTCGCTTGTAATAGCAATCTATTCTTTCAGGAAATGTGCGAAGCACTTTGACACTTTAATCAGATTTCTCACTTGCATCAGCGGTATATTGTATATAGAAAGATGTGACACTCTTTGACACTATAATCAGATGTCTCGCTTGCATCAACAGTCTGCGGTGTATAGAAAAGTGCGAAGCCCTTTTGACACTTTAATGAATATTGTGTAATAATTTTCTTGACCGTTTGGATAAACTTCAATATAATCAAGATATATCAAGGATTTGTCAGAATGTTCTTTAAAAGAGATAGAAGGAATGATGATTGACTTAGGAGGATATTACTATGAAGTGCCCTTTTTGTAGTAAGGACAATACAAGAGTTATAGATTCAAGACCGGCCGATGATAATAATTCGATCAGAAGACGCCGTCAATGCGATGAGTGCCAGCGAAGATTTACCACCTATGAGAAGGTAGAAGCAATTCCGCTGGTTGTAATAAAGAAGGATAATAACCGCGAGCCCTATGACCGATCCAAGATCGAAGCTGGTGTATTCCGCTCCTGTCATAAGAGACCGATCTCCGTCGACCAGATCACTTCTCTGGTGGATGAAGTAGAAAATACCATCTTCAATAGAGAAGATAAAGAGATCCCCAGTCATATCATCGGTGAAATCTTAATGGACAAGCTAAAGGATTTAGATCCGGTTGCCTATGTCCGCTTTGCTTCTGTCTACCGTGAATTTAAGGATGTCAGCACCTTTATGGAGGAATTGAAGAAAATTCTCGACACCGATAAGCATTAATCACCTATCCTGTATTCAAAAGGCTGCGCGGACTTCAGACCGCACAGCCTTATTTTTATAACCTACTTTTTCAGCCAATCAAAAACACATCTGAAGCGAGTTTTACTTAGGCTAACCGAAAATTCCTTGTTTCAAGGATTAATAGGTGTCCTTCAGAGAACGAATCCGCAATCTCTGTTCCAAATCCCTGGCATTACCAAACATGGAACCCTGAATATCCGATTTGCTGATACTGACTGTCTTTGGCTTCTCACCTGCAAGGCAGAAATAGTTATCACTAAAGATTGCATCCGCATCCTCAAAGTCGAGCTCTAAAAAGCACGCCAGCCGATTCGAAGTAATTTCAAGTACGAATTCCTCCTGTTCCTCTGTCACCTTAACACAAATGTCCGCCTTTTCCAGCGACAGATGCTTGAATCTTACAAAGATCTCTATTTCTGTACTCTGATATCCATCCTCATCTGTAAACACAGCTTCTACGAATACCTGCTCCTCAATACCTGCAACCAGCTCTGTATAATCCCTTTCACCCAGCTTCAATGCAGACAAAGCAGGCACCTTGGCTTCAAAGGTATCCTGTTTTATAACCGTGAAATCCATCCTTTTCAGAGTCATAACAACCTTACATTTTTTATCTGACCTGGATTCATTCTGAATATGGGCTTCAACCGTATTTTCTGTTCTGGCTACGGTCCCGGCAATCGGTGCAAAGAAGTTCTTAGCCATGTAATGCAATGCCTTCCAGCGCCCGAAATAATCTATGCTTGCCCAGGATGCCACCGGCCAGTCATCGTTTAGCTGCCAGTAGACTGCACCCATGCAGCGCCCGCGATGTCTTCTCCAATGCTCCACACCGAATTTGATTGCAATACCCTGAAGGATCTGTGTTACATAAAGTAAACTTTCAAAATCCTTCGGATACAGAAAATTCTCAGAGAGATAATAAAGCATCTTACCATTCGCAGCATCATTCTTTTGATGGCTTTCCATTACTTTTGAAAAGATATTCCGATCCTCTTCCTCCGTATAGGTATTGACTGTCTTAATAGACGGGAAGGACTGGAAGCCGAATTCCGAACAGAATCTGAAATAATAATTCCGATAATCTTCAAACGGCTTTAATCCATGCCAAACATCCCAATAATGGGTATCCCCTCTATTCTCATCGATGGGGTTATCAAAGCAGCCACCTGAGGAGGGAGAGGAAGGCCAGAAGAAGGTAGAATGATCCGACTCTTCTACTGCTTTGGGTAAAACATATTCAAATTGCTTGATATAATCTGCACGAAGCTGTGCCGAATGAGGCTGAAAAGCCGGCCATATATACCAGGCTGATTCAAGCTCATTATTACCGCACCACAACCCCAGAGACGCATGATGCCTGATACGCTTCACATTATCCCTGGTTTCCTCAATAATATTCTCCTCGAACTCTCTGGTAAGATCATATACATTGCAGGCATACATCAAATCCTGCCATACAATCAAACCAAGCCTGTCACAGATCTCATAGAAGGTGTCGGAGGGATAATATCCGCCTCCCCATACTCTGACACAGTTGAAGTTGGCTCTAATACAGCTGTCAAGAAGATATTCTATCCTGTCTCCGGTGATTCTTGAATACACCAAATCCTCAGGAATATAATCTGCACCCTTTGCAAAAATCTTTATCCCATTTACCATAAATGCAAATTCCGAACCCCATTCATCCTTTTCCTGACTGATCGTCATTGTTCTGAGCCCCAGGGTGAATTCTTTATGATCCAGCAACAAATCTGCTCGCTTTAGAGCTACGGTCAAATGATAGAGCGGTTGTTCACCGTAACCGTTCGGCCACCAGAGCTGAGGTTCCTTCACAATAATCGAATAGTCATTGTTATTGCCTTCTACTTTTCTTAGATAGGTTATTTCCTGATTAGACGGTGTAGTCAAAGTATACTCCAGAAGAAAGCTTCCCTCGTCCAGCAGCATAAGCTCCGTATTGATATTGAGCGTAACCTGATCCTTCTTATGATTCTGAAGGATCTCCACATCCTTAACTCTTCCTTCACTATAACCGAGTAGCTCGATATCTCGCCAGATACCTGCATCCGGTACCTGAGCACCCCAGTCCCAACCGAACATACAATGGGCTTTTCTTAAGTACTGATTACCCCTCATGGCTCCTGCCGCTATATAACTGATATCCTTATGTTCTCCCGGTTCATAGCTTTCGATATAGGTAATCGGTGCACGGAATACGATTCGAATTTGATTCTCACCCCGATTTAAAAAGGATTTGCACTCAAACCTCCAGGTACGATGCATATTATTAGTCTTGGCCAGTAAGATATCATTGAGATAAATTTCTGCCAGCGTATCAAGCCCGTAACAGACGAGTTCTACTCTTTCTTTCTCGTAAAGCTCCTCGGAAACCGTGAATTCTCTGATAAATTCGTAATCCTTGCGGAACAATTCCCTTACCTCATATTCATTCAGTCGATAATGAGGATCCGGTGCTTTGTCATGACTTAACAATACAGACATGACGGAACCGGGAATTTCTGCATTCAGCCAATGGTTCTGGCTTATTTCTCTCATTTTCCAATTGCCGTTCAGTGTTTCATGAAGCATATGATCCATCTCCTTACATGTATTAATCCGAATAACATTCCTTGTCGTTCCTCTGTTCAGTATCTATATTATCAAAGAATACCATCTGATTTATACTACAAATTTGTCCTTTTTTATCCCATAATTATGATTTGGTATGTTTTTTCAAATTGGTACTATATTTTATCATTTTTATCGTTTAAAATATAATCAATGTTTGAAACCAGCTTTGATTTCTTTATTAAATATTGATATGAAATATCATAATGTATAGATTTGGAGGAAACACGTATGTTATTGGGTGCACTGGAAGCAGGCGGAACTAAGATGGTAATGGCGATCGGAAACGAACACGGAGAGATTTTGGAACAGCGCTCCATTCCGACCGAAACCCCTGAAATTACTGTTCCAACGATGATTGAATACTATAGAAGCAAGGGGATTGAAGCTTTGGGAATAGGCTCCTTTGGTCCCATCGATCCTGATAAAAGCTCCAGGACTTATGGCTATATCACCTCGACACCAAAGCTTGCCTGGGCAAATTTTGATATTGTAGGATCAATGAAAAAAGAACTGAAGGTACCGGTTGGCTTCGATACGGATGTGAATGCATCTGCGTTAGGAGAAGTTACCTGGGGAAGCCTCCGGGGATTATCCTCCGGTATCTATATTACAATCGGTACCGGTGTCGGCGTAGGGGTATATGTCAACGGCTCTCTGCTGCATGGTATGCTTCATCCTGAGGCAGGTCACATATTACTCAGCAAACATCCAGAGGATACTTATGAAGGGATTTGCCCCTATCACAGAAATTGTCTGGAAGGTTTTGCCACCGGACCGGCAATCGAGCAACGCTGGCATCAGAAAGCATATGAATTGACGGATCGTCCCGAGGTCTGGGAGATGGAGGCGTATTATATCGCACAGGGTCTGGTTAACTTAATCCTTACTCTATCCCCGCACAGAATCGTCCTCGGCGGTGGTGTAATGCATCAAGAACAGCTCTTCCCATTAATTAGAAGGAAGGTTGCCGAGCTATTAAATGGATATATCAAAACATCGCAACTGGATGATTTGGAGCATTACATCGTACCTGCCTCCCTAAAGGATAATCAAGGAATTATGGGTTGTATCCGTCTTGCCTGGTTGGAGCTTAATCAGTAATGAATACAATAAGCATAGATAGCTACTGCTTGCCCAGTACTATCTATGCTTATTGTTCTGTTGTATATTCCCCATACAACCAATATAAAGTCAAGAGCATGAAATCTCTTATGAACCTTTTAAAGTATGTTCGATTTCTAATGTTACTTTAATAGTAATAAATTTCAGCCCACACTTCAATAAATCTTCGCTATATGACACATTTTTCTTACTATTCTGCAAAAGCATCGAAGATAATTTTTATATTCCTATTTATTCGTCGATAAATCTTTGATATTCTGCATGTTCCGCCTTAGAATTTTGTATATTAATGGTAATTACTTTAGACTTTCTCCTGTGGTAAGGTATCGTTTCGAATATCAGTTTCATTTGATCAGACTTTTTTGGATGTACCTTATCACAGGAGATACCCTTTGGTGCTTTTCTTTGTTTTACATATGCTTCACTGTCTTTTTCAAACTCATTAAGTTGGTCGTTTTTAAGTTCTCAGGTTGATTTTGCTCATAAAGCAGGAAGGTACAGCCATCCGTATTCTCACTTAGAGAAGCTAATGCCATGGATAATGCTGTTTTGCATAGGTTAGTCGACAGGTTGTTTTTTCCCTTTTTCCTCATACTTACCTCCATTCCGCCGCCCTACAGCGGCATTGTATGGTACAATCAATATACCCGATAATAATAATGCCATCACAGCAGTCAATATTAATTCCTTCTGAGATGACAGAAAGCCTATCCCCAGTATGATCATTAGGCTCTCAGATAAAACAATCCCGATGGAAAAGTAGCGAAAGCGCCTTCTCGTATCCTTTGATAATCTTCTTTTTACTGAGTCCACAGGTGCAAAAAGAACTACGGATATAACAGAATAAATGACGCCGGCTGCTGCAATCAAAATCCAATACCGGGTCATGCTAAAAGCTTTTGCTGCATAGATCAACGCAAATAAAACAATCATAGAAAGAACGGTACATTGTAGTCTTGTTCTGGCGTGGATGCCTCCTGCATATTTGCGAAGAGGCGCATAGAAAACAAAAAATACGGCTGTCTCCAAAGGAATGCGTAAAAGTAACGCCACAGCCGTAAACATAATTGTATTAATTAGTCCTGATATGTATTTTTCTAAAGCATAGGAATAGATATCCCGATATTCCATAGCAAGATCGGTCTTTGATGAAAGACGGTTGATTATCTGATCGGAAATTGCTTTGTACAAAACAACTGCTCCTTTCCTTTCTTTTTCTCATCATACTTCTGTCTTTTCACCGTTTCAAGTGGGAAATTATACCTGCGGATAACTTAAATATCTCATCTTAACCTGCTTATGATAGGTTCTGCCTATCGGAAATATCTCACCTGTTTTCATCGTCATCTGAGTCCCGCGAACACCGGCAACCTCATTCAGATTAACGATGATCCCCTGATTTATTCTAAGAAAATTATCCTCCAATCTGCTCTCCAAAGATGTAATGGTCTCATAGATATAATGCCTTGCCGTCTTTGTCACGATGACGCTCCGGGCATCTAAACGCTCGATATACAGGATTGCTGACTGATTAAGCTTCTTCTTTATGTTATCCTCAGTGATGATTAAGGAGCTCCGAAGCTTTCGGTTCATTAAGTCATTGACCTGTAATACTGCCTTCTTAAATATTCTGTCAAGCCGCTCGGGATCGATCGGCTTGACTAAGAAGCTGAAGGCTTCTACCGTAAATGCATCATATGCGAATTCTCTATGTCCAGTGATAAAGATGATGACCGTTCTCGGGTTCTTCCTGATCATCATGCCCGCAGTCTGAATGCCGTTTATCCCTTTCATGTCAACATCCAGAAATGCCATATCAATATCCTCGTTACGCTCCATGTATTCGAGCAAATCTTCGCCGCTGCCAAAACCTAAGATATTTGCATCGACTTTATACTTCTTTGTTAACTCCTCCATAAAAGTACAGTTAACTTTCAGAGTAATATTGTCATCTTCACATACCGCAATCGTAAGTTTCATGCCATCACCACCAGTTATTTTTATTCTAGCTTTATACCGGCATAACTACCCTGACACTGAAGGTCTCATCATCGAAATCAAATCGTATCTCACCACGATATTTTGATACGATATCTTTAATGCTTTCTGTGCCGATTCCATGATGGGAGGGATTATTCTTGCCGGTAACCAGTTTTCCCCGCTTTATCACAGGTTTCTCTCCGATCGAATTCTCACAGCTGATAACGCAACCGGACTCTGTTTTTTGTATAGAGAAGTCTATGTACTTCTTGTCTTTCGACTTTGCAGCACCTTCAATCGCATTATCCAGCATATTACCCAGCAATGCTGTAATATCCTTCTCCTGCATATTGATTTCATCTGCCGCGACAATACTCTGGAAATCAATCTCCTGTTCCTTAGCCTGATTCTTCTTCAAATTAAGGATGACTGATAATGTCTTGTTCTCGGAAATCACCATATCATTGGCTTTGTCAACATCGATATAGAGCTGATCGACATATTCCTTCAGACCATCATAATTCTTAGTATAGACAAAATTTCTGATCAATCCGTAGTGATTATTCATATCGTGTCTCAGCTTACGAAGATTCTCCGTGACATTGATCATATCCTGATTCTGTTTCAGTTCCATCTCAATCTGCTGCAGCTTCAGCCTTGTCTCAATTTCTCTCCTCGATGCCTTCTCGATACGAAATATAAGTGTCATTGTCAGAGATGTCATTAATAAGACAACTCCGAAAAAGAATCCAACCGTCTTATTAATGTCGACTTTTGAGTTATCGACATTAAAAAAAACAATGACGGTTCCAAGAATAAGTACGATATTAATTACGATTGCATAGGTCAAATGCCTATATTGTGCCATCATAATCTGTAATCTGCCCTTACGAAACCTGATAAACAGTTCAAAAATAAGAATTGTAATTATTTTTACGATAAAAGTAAACCAAAATATAAAATGATTTTCACCGTTGAAGACACCCATCGGAATGTGTAACACCACCGATATAAATACGATCGAGATCAGCTCCACCAGAATCAATCCGAAATAATAGATGCCCCACCAAATCAGCTTTTCATGAAGCGGATTTTGAAATAACAGAATATTCATAAGTAATGCTGCCGTGATAATGACAACAGTTCCGATTACATTATAACCAGCCAGGATTGGAAGATCAAAAACATGAGTTTTAACTGCTAACAGTAGTGCCAATGTAATTCCCGCAATGATATAAGTCCGCTTTCCGTATTTTTTATCCAACATATTCGTCATCACACGATACCAGATAAAAGCTTCACTTAGATAGAATGTCTGTCTTACAACTGTCTCAAGGATGTTCATAGAATGTTCTCCACCTCTGCATTTTTTATAGCCTACTATGATTAATGTGACAGATGTTGCTTCGATACACTAATCCATCAGCAAAACTCGACTTATTTCAAGTAAATACTTACTATCAATCTAGCATAGTCCATCTATAAATTCAATTAGCAACTATGACGAAAATACTTCGGCGAGACTTCCTGCCGTAATATTAAATGTACATTAAGTCTGACTAAAACAGAGGGACAGACATCAAGGTTTCCCTCTATGTCTGTCCCTCCATAGTGCTCTATATGAATCAATCCACACCGGAGATGATACCAATCGTATCACCTAACCCGTCATGAAATGATTTCTTCTCAATTACATCAGATAATTTCTCATATTCTTCAGCGCTGATTTCTCCAACCGGCTGACCTGAGCCTGCGATATATTAATCTCTTTGGCAACCTCCATCTGTGTCTTTCCCTCGAAAAACCTAAGTTTAATGATATTATGCTCTCTGGAAGACAGTTTATCCATAGCCTCCTTAAGTGATATTTCCTCGATCCAGTTCTCTTCCTTATTCTTCTTATCACTGACCTGATCCATGATATAGAGGGCATCTCCACCCTCCACGTAGACTGGGTCATATAAGGATACAGGACTCTGGATCGCATCCAGAGCATATACAATATCTTCCTTGGAGATTCCGATTTCGGCAGCAATCTCACTGATGGTCGGTTCCTTTTCATTCCGTTTGACCAGAGCCTCCTTAGCATAAATTGCCTTATATGCAGTGTCCCGAAGTGAACGGCTGACGCGGATTGCATTATTATCGCGAAGATATCTTCGGATTTCTCCTATGATCATGGGAACAGCGTAGGTGGAGAATTTCACATTCTGTGTGATATCGAAGTTATCAATTGCCTTCATCAGTCCGATGCAGCCAATCTGAAATAAATCATCTACATTTTCATTACTGTTAGAAAAGCGCTGGATGATAGAAAGTACCAGTCTGAGATTTCCCTTGATATACAACTCTCTGGCTTCCTTATCTCCATGCAATATTTTCTGAAACAATTCTTCCTTTTCACTATTTTTTAATAATGGCAGTTTAGATGTATTAACTCCGCATATCTCAACCTTATAAAGAGCCATAACGAAACCTCCGAATCATTCATTTACTTTCTAAAAAAATGATTCACTATTTGGCTCCTGTTTATACGATTGCCCATCATGAAATTATTTCCAATCGCTGAATTATTCGAATCTCACCATTTCCTTTTTCAACCTTTTTATGATCTTTTTCTCCAATCTCGATATATAAGATTGGGAGATTCCTAAAAGATCCGCTACCTCCTTCTGTGTTCGCTCTGCACCATCATCCGTATTTAACCCAAAGCGAAGATCTACTATAATTCTTTCCCTATCCGAAAGCTTTGAAAGTGCTTTTCTGAGAAGCTTTCGATCTACCTCTTCCTCGATATTACGGTATATGACATCCTCTTCTGTACCAAGGATATCGGATAGCAGCAGTTCATTACCATCCCAATCGACATTCAGAGGTTCATCAATCGACACCTCCAGTTTGGTCTTATTATTCCGCCTTAAATACATCAGAATCTCATTTTCAATACAGCGCGAAGCATAGGTAGCCAATTTGATGTTTTTATCCGGATTAAAGGTATTGATTGCCTTAATCAGACCGATGGTTCCGATGGAGATTAAATCCTCTACTCCTACACCGGTATTGTCAAACTTCTTAGCTATGTATACCACAAGTCTGAGATTATGCTCCACCAGCAGTGATTTCATTTCACCGTCGCGAACGCCGCCAAGCTCAGCTATTACTTCCGCTTCCCTTACCGGATCCAGTGGCGGCGGTAGCACTTCCGCACCACCGATATAATGGATTTCTCCCTGATGTCCGAAAATGATTGTTTTGATGTCAGGAATCAGTCGAAATTGGAATTTATTCTGTAATGATAACTTTAAAAGCATATTGAACCTCCCACTATTTTCCCTCTAATAGTCCCTTATGTAAAATCACCTGATATTCTCCACCGGAGGATAAAGTGCGATTGTATATCGCTGCTGTTACGCTTTCCTGGCAGCAGATTTCCTCTCCCACCTTAATTCGTATTCTGTCCAGGACGATCCCCGGCATTACCCCCTGCTCCTTCCCAATGGATTGGTAAGGAATTATATGGAAGCGGAGACTGTACTGATCTAACAGTTCTTGACTAACTGCAGCCTCACTCTGTAGAATCCCGGCTTCATCCACTTGCAGGAGTAAACTGCATTCCGAAGGAACCAGTTGCTCCATGATGTGCTTCTCCACTATGATGACCGGCCTATGATTCCTAGGATCAAACAAACAGTTTCCCGTATCCATCAACCCCATAACCTTGGCACTCTTCTCACCGCAGATAAGTTCGATTTCATAGATGTCTTTTTTGCAGCTCAGATACCTCTTTCTTAACCATACCAATATCGTGGTAACCGGAACGAGTCCGAGAAATGATAAAAGGATATATCTCATCGGTATATTACTTAGAAGCATGGAGGCATCCAGTTGGATCAGGATAAGGCGCAGCTTGGTATGATAATATACGGATTGAAGAAATCCTCCCGCGAAACCGGTAATCAAAAAAAAGAGAATGCTATACCTGATCCATTCTTTCCAGTTCATTTTCCCAAATGCTAACCTGACCATACCTACCATAGAAACCGGTTTAATCAGGATACATACCACTTGAAGCAATGTCAGGAGAAAGCTACCTTCGAAGGCAAAACGAAACCAAGGCAAAAAACTGATGAAAATTGCTGTCATACCGCCGATGAATGCAGCCGAAAACAATCGTAAAATACCACATTTTCTATGTACGATAATCTTGAGCAGGAGAAGCAGCAGGAAATCGATCACAAGGTTAAGGACGAATACAACATCAGGATAAATCTCAAGATACAAGCTTCACCTCCAACACACATGATTAAAAAAGCATTCGACACCTCCGATTATAACTTGTTTGGTTTCCATTTTATGTCAGTTCTTGTATTGAAAAATGCTGTTTTCATTTACATTTATTTACATTTCAAGCCCTGATCCATCGAAATTATGCAAAAAAAGCTGTCAGCTTATTTCTTATGAAATAAACTGACAGCCCTAATCTCTTATGTATAAAGTTTTTTCTATTTATTGTGGCGGTTCTTCTGTAAGAACTCGGGTATCTTAATGCCACTTGGATCTGTATTGGTATTGGCAGGTGCTTTTGCTGGCTGACTTACAGGCCTCCTGTTCGGATCGGTCTGATAGTTGGTCTGTGAAGCATGTACCTGCGGAGCAGCCGGATTGCTGTTTGTGTAGCTACTGCCTGTAGGCGGGTAGGTCCTGTTCATATTGAACTCAGGCTTTGCAGGTGCAGAGGTCATACCTCCTGTATGTGCCGGACGTCTTAAGAAATCCGGTGTTTTAACCATTTCTCTGGATTTGCCATCAAGACCTGTAGCAATGACTGTAATAGTTGCAGTATCAGGATTCACATCATCAAACATAGCACCGAAGATAATGTTCGCTGAATCGCCGGCAAGCTCCTGTACTAAGGTTGCAGCGTCGTTTGCTTCAATCAGGCTGATATCTCCGGATATATTAATAATCACATGCGAAGCACCCTGAATCGTGGTCTCGAGTAATGGACTGGTAATTGCCTGCTTCACAGCATCGATACATTTGTCATCGCCGGTTCCCATACCGATACCGATATGTGCAACACCCTTGTCCTTCATTACTGTTTGAACATCTGCAAAGTCAAGATTGATCAGACCGGGAACATTGATCAAGTCGGTAATTCCCTGTACACCCTGCTGTAGCACTTCGTCTGCTTTGCGAAGTGCATCCGGCATTGTGGTTCTGCGATCAACGATTTCCAAAAGCTTATCATTCGGAATTACAATCAAGGTATCCACATGCTCTTTCAAACGATCGATTCCTGAAATGGCATTGGTCATACGGGTCTTAGCTTCGAACTTGAAAGGCTTGGTGACGATACCAACTGTTAAAATACCCATGTCCTTTGCGATCTGAGCAACCACCGGAGCAGCACCGGTTCCGGTTCCGCCACCCATACCGCAGGTGACAAATACCATGTCAGCACCCTTAATAAGCTCTGCCAACTGTTCCTTGCTCTCTTCGGCTGCTTTCTGCCCAATCTCAGGCTGAGCTCCGGCACCGAGTCCCTTCGTCAGCTTTTCTCCGATCTGTATACACTGCGGAGCTTTGCAGTTTTTCAAGTGCTGCTTGTCCGTATTGACACAAACAAAATCAACACCAAGGATATTCTCTTCTATCATTCGATTAACGGCGTTATTACCTGCTCCTCCTACCCCGATTACAAGTATTTTTGCAGTAGTATCCGCCTCATTTGTTCTTATCTCAAGCAAGGTCAATTCCTCCTTCATCGTATTCTTTCAAAAACCTAAATCATTCCCTCAGATAACGACCGATGAATCCTTAAATTATTCACCCTATCTATTATTCCAATTATCTTCCAAAACCACATGATAATGGGATAAAATCTCAGCAACACACTATCTCTGGTATCCCATAATCCTACCTTATATGATATCTTTAAATTCCCAAATAATCAAGCATAATTTTTAAAAAATTGTATTTTATTAAAGACTATTTTATCTATTCTGTCAGTTTTTTTGGTTTTCCAATAATAATTTCCGTTCCTTTTACATAATTTCTCATATCTATGGTAATTTTTCTATCTCCTGCCTCGGCTAAAATATTATGGAGCTCGGAAAGTGCTTCATCATATGTACTTTTTTTACCAAGCAGCACTGTGACATTACCACAATCCAAGGTTACCTCATAATCACTGGAAAATGAAACGGTATCCACAGTAATCTCATACTTACTGATTAGCTGCGTCAGATTGATGATTACATCAAATAGCTCTTCTTTCTGTACCTTGAGCTTTTCACTTAGGACAAAGCTGTCATATTTTAACCCTTTGATGATCGGAACATCCGTAAGTCGCTTAGAGGAACATTCTACAATGATGCCGTCCTTATCAAAATACATGTATTCTCCCATGAATTCAATACAACCGGCGATCATCTTTTCATAAACATACGCCGTAACAGTATGAGTACCATTCATCACCACATCTACTTTTTCTACAAAAGGAAGTCGTACTTTAGTAACATATCGATACTTGAGAAAAAGGTAAAGCGAATTGTGATCCGGGAGTGTCTTCATCAGCTCCTCTGTAATCTGCTGTGGCGTATAACGTTTCGTTCCCACAACATCAAGCTTTTTGATATAGAAGGTACTTAAAAATAGTAACACCGGAATTCCTATGATCAGCAGTAGAAGAAGTATTCTTTTGCTTAGTCTGACCAGTACATGCTCCGATATTCTTTTTCTGACTCTGTTCATCCATTCACTCCTGTGAAATATTCTTATCATACCGCATTTTCGCTGCAATACCTGATTTTTGCACCGAGTGTCGATAAATCTCTACAGATATCTTCATAACCGCGTTCTATGAAGGTAGCATTACGTATAATTGTTCTTCCCTCCGCGGCCAGTCCTGCAATGACCAAAGCCGCACCACCTCTGAGATCATAAGCCTGCGTTAATGTCCCGCGGAGTTTATCTACACCGGAGATGGTTGCCTTATTCGACTTTGCATCCAAGCTGATGACAGCACCCATTTTCTGCAGATCACTTACATTTTGAAAGCGTGATTCAAAGATTTCTTCGACAATGCTGCTTTCCCCATCTGCCAGACATAAGACAGACAAAAGCTGGGATTGCATATCCGTCGGAAACCCGGGATATGGCTGGGTCTTCAATGCTTCAACGGGCTCCGGTCTGTGTCTGCTGCTGATTCTGACTGTATTCTCAGTAGTCTCAATGGTGCATCCGCATCTTCTCAATACCCGGATCGTCGAATCCAAATGTCCCGTCGGTGCATTGGTCAACACGATATTGCCCTTAGCTGCCGCAAGCGCAGCCATATATGTTCCTGCCACAATTCTGTCTGAGGAAAGGGTAAAATCAACCTCATGTAGCTGCTTTACACCTTCAATCTCGATAAAGGCTGTTCCTTTTCCACAGATACGGGCACCGGCTGCATTCAAATAATTACAGACCTCGGTAACCTCCGGCTCTCTGGCTGCATTATATATTCTGGTGGTCCCTTCCGATAACACGGCCGTCAATATTATATTCTGAGTTGCTCCTACACTTGGGAACTCAAGAAATATATCTGTTCCAATAATCTTATCGGCATAACAATGAATAATCTTATCATTTTCCCCGATAAATTCCTGCGTAACGTTCATCTTTCTGATTGCCTTCAGATGGTAATCAATCGGTCGCTTCCCGATGGAGCATCCCCCGGGGTATGCGATTGTAACCTCATGATGCCTTCCAAGCAAAGCACCTAAAAAGAGTATGGAGCTACGCATCTTTGTCACAGATTCCTCTGATACTGAGGTAGACAACGCTGCACTACTGTCTACAGTAAGGGTATTGCCATCCCAGGAAGTGATGCAACCCAGTTCTTGAAGTATCGTTACCATATGAAATACATCAAGTATTTTGGGACAATTCCTTAGTATCGTGATACCTTTATTCAAAATCGCGGCGGCTACGACAGGCAGTGCCGCATTTTTTGACCCTTGTATTCTTAGTTCACCCTTTAATTGCTCACCGCCGATAACCTCAATACTCGACATGATACACCTCAGACAATGTAGAAAATATACTACACTATATGATTCCTGCCTCGTCTCTGTGAATTACGAGTCCCCTCATTACACTATGAAGAATTTCAAAATGGAATTCTATAACGAATTCTTGAATTCGTTTGATTACATTGTGGAATTCTTCCCGAAGTAAAGATGTTCTTTCTTTACTTCTGTGAAGATACTTTTTCTTCATTTTTCCCCTTTGATCTGATTGGAGACACTCAGGACAATTCCCATCTCAAACAGGATTACCATGACTGAGCTTCCTCCGTAACTGATAAAGGGTAAGGGAATACCGGTGGAAGGAATCGTATTGGTTACTACTGCAATATTAATCAGTACCTGAGAAGCAATATGAGCAAGTACCCCTGTAGCAATCAAACCTCCGAATAAATCTGTAGCATTGATGGCTATGATAAAAATTCGCCAGATCAATAATATGAAAAGCAGGATTAGGGCAAAGGCACCAAACAAGCCCAGTTCCTCGCAAATCACCGAAAAAATCATGTCATTGTGCGACTCCGGAATGAAGCCCAGCTTTTGCATGCTTTCCCCCAATCCTTTTCCGAAGATACCTCCTGAGGCAATGGCATATAAGCCCTGAAGAATCTGATAACCCTTTGGTTCCGTCTCAACATTGAGCCAGACCTTGATACGTTCCGAGCGGTAGGATACAAAGAAAATGAAGATAGACCCTACTGCACCAAATAAAATACCCGATATGATAAAATACAGCTTCTTTCTGGAGGCCACAAAACAAATTGCAACCATGATGATACCACAGATCAGAGCCGTGGAAAAATTTTCGATGATGATGAGGCCAAGTAATGGAGTGATAAATAAAACCACCCTGAGAAAGCCGCTGAATTTATCCAACATCTTGGGAGCAATATTTACTATGTAGGCGGTAAACAGAATGATTGCAATCTTGGTAAGCTCGGAGGGCTGAAAACGTCCCAGCGGTGTATCAATCCATCTTCTGGAGCCGTTGACCTCCGGACCGATGATCAGTACAAGAATCTGTAATCCGACGCATAGAAAATACAGGATTGTTACCGGCTTCAATTTCATGATTGGCAACGGAGTGACATAGATACGGTAGTCAATTTTAGAGACAAACAGCATAATCAGGATACCAGCTCCTGCCAGGAGAGCCTGCTTCGATAGATAATAGGTGGCATCCCCCAAAAGCCTCTGTGCATTATAGGAGCTGGTACTGTATATCATAACCAATCCAAAGCACACCAGAAAGAGGATCAGGAATAATAAACTGTAATCATAGTAGCTGTGCAATTTTCGATTATTTTCTTGTCTCACTGTTCTTGCCATATGATCTCTCCCAATCCAAATGTTCAATCCATAATACGATACTCATATTTCGTCAATTTCTCATGCTGATTACATCAACACCATTCTTATTAGAAAACCTGCATAAGTATAAAGCAGGATAAATATTGCTCACTTACTTCATTATCATACTCTATTGTAATTCTCTGACGTACTCCTTAAACAACCTTCCGCGTTGCTCATAATTCTCGAACATCCCCCAGCTGGCACAGGCCGGTGACAATAACACAGAATCTCCGGGCACTGCTTTTTCTGCCGATACCTTTACAGCTTCCTTTAAATCCTCGACCATGATGATATCGGTAAAGCCATGATTTCTTGCTGTCTCGGCAATCTGTTCCTTGGTCTGCCCCAGCAGAACAAGATATTTTACTTTATCACCGAACGCTTCGATCCAATCGTCGAAGGGTATTTTTTTATCATAACCACCGCCTATCACGATAGTGGGTGTTCTCATAGCTTCAATTGCCTTGATGGAAGCATCAGGATTTGTGCCCTTGGAATCATTATAGTAGGTGACACCTTGAATTGTCTCCACAAACTCGATCCGATGTTCTACTGCACGGAAATGAATCAGCGCTGTATGAATTCGTTCCATGGGAACTCCAATAGATAGAGCCATCCCGGTAGCCGCCATGACGTTCTCGTAATTATGCTTTCCAAAAATCTTTAGCTCATTGATATTACATACCAGCTCAGATTCTCCCTCCTGAGCAAACCGGATTTCGTCTCCCTCCAGATATAAGCCATTGGTCAGCTTTGTACTGCTACTGTAAAAAAGCACTCTGGTTTTCAGTCGTTTACCCATCTCACGAAGGATTTCGTCCTCATAATTTAATACGCATACCTCATGCTCTGTCTGATTTCTGGCTACATTTTCCTTTGCTGCAATATAGTTCTCCATCGTATGATGGCGGTTTAAATGATCCGGTGTAATATTCAGTATTGCGCTGACATCCGGTTTGAATTCCTGTATTGTCTCAAGCTGAAAGCTGCTAAGCTCTATCACTGATACTGCCTTTTCAGTGGTCTCCATCGCAACCTCTGTATATGGGTTGCCGATATTTCCCACAACATAAACCTCATCGAAAAACGTATTCATAATCTCACCAACCAGAGTTGTCGTGGTTGTCTTTCCATTGGTTCCGGTGATTCCGATGATTTTACCCTTTGCAATACGATAGGCAAGCTCAATTTCACCCCATACCGGTATACCCTTCGCTGTGATGCACTCTACCTCAGGAAGGTCTAGCGCAACTCCGGGACTGATGACCAGCAAATCGATCTCTTCTATGACAGTCTGCTTCAGCTCTCCGGTAATCAGTGTGAAGCAATGATCTATATCAAATTTATCTTGAAAGTCCATCTTAGTAAGCTTGGTATTGGAATCATACAGGAGGATATCTGCTTCCTGCTTTTGTAATAATCTTACTGCAGAGATCCCGCTCTTTCCCGCTCCGAACACCAATACTTTTTTACCCTTCAGTTGCATAGTAGCTCCTTTTTGCCGTATTCCCGGCATCTTTATTCTTAAACCTATGATCGCCTTTTGTTACTTCATCCCCATCAAAGCGACCAGACAAAGGATTGCTGTTATGATAGAAAACACAGCAACTACTCTGGTCTCTGACCAACCCATTAATTCAAAATGATGATGGATGGGTGCCATCTTGAAGATTCTTTTACCTCCGGACAGTTTGAAATAACTTACCTGAAGCATTACCGAGATGATCTCCACAAAATATACGACAGCGACCAATAATATAAACAAAGGTAACTGTAGCATGAACGCGGTTGCTGCCACAAAACCGCCAAGAGCCAGGGATCCCGTATCACCCATGAAAACTTTAGCCGGATATACATTATAAACCAGGAATGCCATCAAGCTTCCCGCTACCGCTCCCGTGACCGGTGAAATATTACTTTGCACTCCGATCGATACCACTGTGAAGAAGGTGGCAATCAATACCGTGACACTGGATTCCAGACCATCCAGACCGTCTGTAAAATTGGATCCGTTTACGGTACCAAGAACGACGATGAAGAAGAATGGAACAAACAGATAATTCAAATCGGCATACTTTCCACCGGAAAAGGGAATCAACATAGTGGTACCGGCATCGGTAAAATTGATGATATAATAGCCAAGAATTGCTGTTACCAATATCTGTCCGAGGAGCTTTTGCCATGCACGCAGACCCATGGAACGCTTCATAACTACCTTAATATAATCGTCCATAAAGCCTATGATACCAAAACCGATGGTAGCAAACAGGACGGGAACAATCTCTTTATTATCTTTGATAAAAAACAGGGAAGTAATTGCAATACTCAGTACGATTACGATTCCTCCCATAGTCGGAGTACCCGACTTTTTCTGATGTGTTGCCGGTCCCTCCTCCCTGATATACTGTCCAAATTTCAGTTTCTTTAGAAACGGTATTAGTAGCGGACAAAGAATTACACAGACACCAAAGGATATGATGACAGGTAATATTACTTTAATCTCAGAAAAATTCATAGTATCCTCCATTCCTTGTCAGGGATTTAAATTGAAAGGCCCTCTCCCCGACAGCCAGTGATTGGCAAACATCCTATGTATCTATATCAATACATGAAAACCCTTGACATTGCCTTAGCCATTATACTTTATTACTATGAAAAAGACAATATTTTTACGGGTGCTATTTTCGAAACTAGGAATAATTTCGTAGCTGTTCACAGTAGTTTGACACTGCTGTCAGGCTAAGTATGAAAGTGATACAAGAGATGCTTTCTGCTTCGCGTAGCGAATTTGCATACAGAAATCACCCGTTACTGTGAATGGAATGAACCGTAGCATAATTCCTTAATGAAAATATAGGATATAGTCACCGCCCTTACTGACAGTTTCTCCAGGTAGGGGAAACTGTTCCGAGACTACATCCCCCTCTCCGAGAGGATACATCTCACCAAATTCATATATCTTTGCCAGTTCCTTAGCCTCCTTCCTTGTCTTTCCGACAAAGTCCGGCATAGAAAAGGTTCCGATATCAAACCTCTTGACTTCTTCTTCCGAATAACTCTCCTCTACTCCAAGATAAGGAAGAATATTATTGAACAGATCGGCTATCACCGGTGCTGCGATGGTTCCGCCATAGTAAATACCGACCGGATCCTCTATTAATACGATAGCAATGACCTTCGGATTATTTGCAGGAGCAAAGCCGACAAAGGAGGAAATATATTTATTGCTGCTTCTTGGCAATTTCTCGGAGGTTGCTGTCTTTCCTCCTACTCGAAAGCCCGGTAGATAAGCACGTCTTCCTGTCCCGTCCGCAACCACAGCCTCCAGAAGCTCCTTCATGGTCGCTGAGGTTTCCTTTGACACTGCGCCCTCCACAGTCTGGTATTCAAGTTCTCTGATTCTGGTTTCGTCAGAGCTTCTGATCTGAACACCGAAATGAGGCGTAACAAGCTTTCCCCCATTCACCACAGCACTTGCTGCAACCAGCATTTGAAGCGGTGTAATCTGAAAGGATTGACCGAAGGACATAGTTGCAAGCTCCACCGCTTTGATGTTTTCTTTTTTATGCATGATGGAATTGGCTTCCCCCGGAAGGTCAACTCCTGTATTATGGAAAAGTCCTAGCCGATCATAGTATTGATACATTTTATCTACTCCGACTCTGGCTCCGATCTCCATGAATACAGGATTACAGGAGTTTTTGATACCTGCGACAAAATCCTGGCTGCCGTGTCCTCCTGCTTTATGACAACGAATGATTCTGTCTTCTACTTTTTTATAGCCCGGACAGAAGAACGTATCAGAAAGCTTTACTACCTTCTCCTCCAAGGCTGCTGTTGCAGTAACGATTTTAAAAGCTGAGCCGGGTTCATAGGTGTCGCTGATACAGGCATTTCGCCACATTCCGTTTAACAGCTCGTTCTTTTTCTCTTCCGTCAGTGTCTGCCCTTCCTGTTTTGCTGCAATTGGTTCGATCAAAGTATAGGGATCGTTTAAATTGAATTCCGGAACATTCACCATTGCATAAAGCTCACCATTTTGTGGGTTCATAACGATCAGCTTCACATTAGAGGCCTGCTTAGACTTCATGACTCTTTTGGCCGCCTGCTCGGCATATTGCTGTATGTTCATGTCAAGACTAAGGTATAAATCATTTCCGGGGATAGGTTCTACCCGGTCCTCTGCTGCATTTTTTATCTCCACCCCATAAGCGGTGGTAAGTGTTAATATCGTACCATCTATTCCTTTTAAGTAATCATCATATTTTACTTCCAGTCCGATGATACCCTGATTATCACTTCCGGTAAACCCGATTACCTTAGAAGCAAGAGAATCATAGGGATAATATCTTTTATAGTCCTCATCCACCATAACACCATCCAGGTCATACTCCCTGATTTTATCGGCAACCGCCTTATCGACATTCGACTTGATTTTCTCTATGGAGGATACCTTCTCAACCCGTTTTCTGACTTTGGCTTCACTGAGTCCCAGCTGTTCGGACAAAAGCTTAATCACCCGCTCCGGTTCCTTGATCTGGGCATGGATTACGGATATGGTACATACGGGTTTATTTGTAGCAATCAGCTTTCCGGATGCATCATAGATACAGCCCCGTTCCGCCTTGATTACTCTTTCTCGTTCATGAAGCTCCTGTGCCCTGGCTGCATACTCCTCTGATTTGAATATCATCAGATATCCCAGTCTTGTGGCCAATGCTATTGTAACCACCAGAATCATACAGGTTACTATCAGAACATTTCGCTTATTATAGGTTCTGCTTCTTGCCATACTACCATAACCTTGTTTCTCTTATCGTTTCATTTTATTACATACAAGGCTGCTTTATTCTATTGCATCTGCATTAAACTCATTTTCATCCTCAGTCACAGAGGTACTGCTGTTCTCAGCATTCTCCTGTTGTTCCGGTGCATTATTACCCGTTTCTGTATTCTGCACTCCGCCTTCTGTCCCAGGTTCGGTATCTGTAGCATTTTCAGTATTTTCCTGAGGCGATGCTGTATCTGTATTTGTTCCGGCTGTTCCTTCCTTTGTTCCTGTTATTTCTGTCTGGTCGGCAGGGGGTTTCTCCTGATTGCCGTTCTGAGGCTGTGTGCTCTCTTCATTCGTTCCGGTTGTTCCTGTTTGACCGGCAGGACTGCTTTCCTGACTATTCGTTGTACCGGGCACTGCTGCATCCTCAGTCGGCAGAAGATAATCAATCTCGCCTTCAGGATAGATGCCAAGAGCCGGAAGAAGTTCTGCCATAATTCTGCCAGCAAATTTGGTTGCAATAGAGCTGTCCGCCTGTTTAACAACATTCTGTGGCTCATCGATCATAACATAAATTACGATTTCGGGATTAATTGCAGGCACCTGTCCCAGGAAGGATACCAGATAGGTCTTCGCCTCGCGGGGATATTTCTGTGCAGTACCTGTCTTACCACCGATGGCATAGCCTTCCACCTTTGCACCTCCGGCGGTTCCGGCTTCCACCGTCTGATACATATATTTCTGTATGAATTCTGAGGTCTGTTCTGATACGGTACGTTTTACCAGAAGACCCTTATTTTCTTTCACAACTGCGCCGTTCTGATTGATGATCTTTTTTACAATATGCGGCTGATAGTAACTGCCCCCATTGACCAAAGAAGAATAAGCGGATGCCATCTGTATCATTGTGGCATTAAAGGTCTGACCGAAGCTACTGGTAGCCAAATCCGCAGGTCCGATCTTATCTTCGGCAATCACGATACCGGCTTCCTCTCCCGGAAGATCAATACCGGTCTTTCTGCCAAAACCAAAACTAGTTTGATACTGATGAAAGATTCCCTTCCCTTCCTTATCCGCGATCTGCATCAGAGCATCATTGCAAGATAACATCAAAGCCTGACCGAGAGTAAGCTCACCATGACCGGTACGCTTGCTGCAGTGAATTTTGCTTCCTGCCACCTCCTGATAACCATCACAGTAAAAGGTATCCTCTTCTTTTACAATATTCTCTTCAAGACCAGCGGCAATCGTGACCGGTTTAAAGGTAGAGCCGGGTTCATAACCGCTGCTGATGGCGTCATTTTTCCACAGCTTATTCAGAGCATCCATCTTCTGTTCTTCTGTCATCTGAGAAAGCTCTGTTTCCGTATATAGACCGGAAAGATCCCTTGGATTATTTAAATCATATTCCTGATTGGAGGCCATGGCTAATATTTCACCATTGTTTGGATTCATGACCAGAACACCGATGTTCTTACTTCCGAATTCAGTGTTAAACTCGATGATATGTTTCTGTATAATACGCTGCGCATTGGCATCGATCGTACTGATGATGGAATTACCGTTTACGGCCTTTTTTACGATACGCTCCAGATCAAGACTGGAATCAAAATATCCATATTCCCTTCCGTTGGTACCGTTTAGTTCATTGTTATAATATTCTTCAATTCCGAAATATCCTGTATTGTCTGATGCAGTAAAGCCAAGTACATCTGAGGCTAAATTCTGGTACGGATAGGTCCTTACATATTCCTCTTCAAACCAGATACCGGTAATGTTCTCGCTTTCTTTCATCAGCTTTTTAAAATTCTCTACAGTATCATACTTCAGATTTTTCAATACAATCACATACCGGTTATCGGCTTTCTTGTTCAGAATATCCTGAAGCTCTTCCGTAGTAATATCAAAGTTACTCTGCAATGCCGTTATCGTAGGTTCGACACTTTCTGTACTGAGTAACAGTTGTTTCGGATCAAGAATCAGCTTATACTGTAAGTCACTGCTGGCAAGCACAGTGCCGTTTCTGTCCGTAATATCTCCCCGCTTATATGGAAGAACAGAACTAACATAGGTTTCTCTGGATAATACCTGTTTCGCATAGGAGTCACCCTTGGTCTGCATAATGTATACCAGTCTGCCCATCAGTCCTACCATACATAAGGTAACAATACAAAATACAAGCAATAGGTTTGCTTGCATTTTGGAAGTAAATTTTTTGATTGTTTTTTCCGGTGACTTTTCCATTGTACGTTACCTCACTGGTCATGGCTCGTTTATTCAGGGATATCCTCGTATTGTCTCACATAATCCGCTGAACCGCTTTGGTAAGTAATTACTTCATTTTTATTGGGATATACCATACCGAGCTCTTCCACTGCTACCCGGTATATTTCATCTAAATCTACCGCTGTATTGACTGCTTCGTAAGCGGCATCATTCTCTTTCGTTAAGGTGGTAATCTGTTTCTCCAGAGACACAATCTGTTTATTCATGATGGTAACCTGATTCTGTACCATCAAAAAATCCACACAGACATACACAGTAGCAATGATTGCTACTGTAAGCACAATCAGGGATGTAAAACTGATTCCTGATAAGGTCTTTTGTTGGCTGTGATGTTTAGGACTTCTCCTGGGTATCTCGTACTGTTCCTCTTCTCTGCGGATATCCGGGGCAACACTCAGTTTACGAACCGTATTGCCATCCACATAGCTTGTCCTAATATCATCGTATTGATATCGTCTCTTAATTGCCTCCATGCAAGAAACCCTCTTTCCCAGCTGTTCTATCCTATCTTGTAGGACCGTTAAAGTCAAGGTAAATACTTAACCAGATACCTCACTATTTTGCCAATCGATCCAATTCTCTTAGTCACCGATCACTTTTTATTTCTTTTCAAAAACCCTCAGTTTAGCACTTTTTGATCTTTTATTATGTTCCAGTTCCTCCTCGGTCGGAAGAATGGGTTTTCTCGTTATCACCTTGCCCGATGGTACTTTACCACAGATGCACACCGGAAAGCTCGGCGGGCAGGTACAAGGATTTTCATTAGTCCGAAAGCAGGATTTTACGATCCTGTCTTCTAAGGAATGGAAGGTTATAATACAAAGTCTACCTCCCGGTGCCAATACCTCGATCATATCCTGCAGAGTCTCCTTTAGCACTTCAAGTTCCCGGTTAAGCTCGATTCTGATTGCCTGAAAGGTTCTTTTTGCAGGATGACCGGTTGTAACCCGAAGCTTCATGGGAATAGCTGCTTTGATGGCCTCCACAAGTTCGAAGGTAGTTTCAATTGGCTTGTCCTGTCTCATCCTGACAATGTGCTTTGCAATGTTCTTTGCGAAATTATCTTCTCCATAGTCTCTAATGATACGATATAACTCCATCTCACTGTATCCGTTGACGATGTCCTTCGCTGTCTTTGTGTTTCTAGTATCCATCCTCATATCCAGTGGAGCATCTTCTTTATAAGAAAATCCTCTTTCCGGTGTGTCCAGCTGATAAGAAGATACTCCGAGATCAAGCAGAATGCCGTCCACCTGATCAATCTGTAGGGAATGAAGTACCTTTTTCATCTCACAATAGTTGCTTCGAACTACTGTAACTTTATCTTTATATTCAGATAATCTCTCTCCTGCAGCCACAATAGCAGCTTCGTCCTGATCTATTCCGATCAATTTACCACTTGTCAGCTGCTTTGCAATCTCATAGGAATGGCCTCCGCCTCCCAGCGTACCATCCACATAGATTCCCTCCGGACGAATTTTAAGATTATCTATGGTTTCTTCCAATAATACTGATTTGTGTTCAAATGCCATAACGCCCTCCGGTTCTCATCGGCTTTACCGTCTAGAAGCTGATTCCATACTGTGACATATGCTCCGCGATAGCATCCACATCATCGTAATCATTGTTATTCTCCCAACGTTCCTTACTCCAAATCTCTATCTTGTTCAACACACCCACAAATACGATGTCTTTATCCAGTCCTGCGCTTTCACGAAGCTTAACCGGTATTAGAATTCTTCCCTGTTTATCTGCTTCGCATGCAGCTGCTTTCGCCATAAAGTACCTCTGCAGCTTTCTTGCCTCTTGTGTTCCGGGGAGCTTAGAGAGCTCCTTTACAAAGTTTTGCCATTCTTCCTGGGGATATGCGAAAAGGCATCCATCCAAGCCCATGGTAATAACGAATTCTTCCCCAAGATCATCTCTGAACTTGGAGGGTATGATTATTCTACCCTTGGAATCGATCGAATGATCGAATTCTCCCATGAACATCTGGCTTCACCCTCTCTTCTATTAAATCCCATAACTTTCGGATGAAGAAGCTCATCATGAATTTCTAGGACGAATTTTTGAATTCGTTTCAATTCATGATAGGTTCTCACCACTTTGATGGTCTAGTGCACCACTTCCCACCACTTCGCTCCACTTATGTGATTATTTTATATTAATTTTGGGAATTTATCAAGCGATAAATTGAAAAAAAAAGCCCACAAACCCTTATGAACTCTGGGTTTATGAGCTATTTCGATGATAAGTCACAATATCTAGTGTTTTTATCAAAAATCGAACAAATTATGTCAAGATATAGACAAAAAGGTAGAGCTTAGGAAATTAGCCCTAAGCTCTTAGCATACTTTCTGCATTATTTACTATTATCGCTTTTTTCGTCTGATCAAGCTATATCTTTTATAAATCAGGTAGGCTCCGGCGACGATTACCATCACAGCAGATACGAGTTGAGAAACAGCGAAGGAGGTACCCCACAGAAATAGCTGATCTGTTCTCAAGCCCTCTATCCATACTCTGCCGAGTCCATAACCCACCAGATACAGAAGGATGATCTCGCCGTCAAATTTCTTATGTTTCGTATAGAGTATGAGAAAAACCAAAAGGCAACTATTCCAAAGTGATTCATAAAGGAAGGTAGGATGTACCTGAATAAATCTTTCCCCATCAATCATCACTGCCTTATCTCTGATTTCGAGTATTCTCTCGAGAGCACCCGGCTTTCCTGAATACATATTCTGCAGTCTGGATACAGGGGTGGATTCCCGAAACACTCCGGACACATCATTTACATTCAGCCTCATGGCAAATAATCCGTCCGAATACCTACCGAAAGCCTCTCGATTAAAGAAATTTCCCCACCGTCCAATGATCTGTCCTATAACCAATCCGACACAACCGGTGTCAGCCAAAAGCCAGAAATTATATTTCTTGATTCTTGCAAAAACGACTGCGGCCAATACTGCGGCTATGATACCCCCATAGATTGCTAGTCCCCCTGTTCTCGTATTAAATACTGACAACGGGCGGTCCTTAAACTCCTCAAGGGCAAAAACAACATAATAAGCTCTGGCTCCGATTACAGCGGCAACGATTGCCACCATCGCAAAATCCAGATATAGTTCCGTATTTTGACCCGTCCTCTTCGCCATCCATTCTGCTATTAGCCAACCACACAACATCCCAAAGCCAATCACAACTCCGTAAAGTGCTACATAATAGCCAAAGATATCAAAGCCTGAGGCGACATGATCTAATGAAATCCCCAAATTAGGGAAATAGATATCCGAACCATAAATAGTTTTCATAATAATCTCCTTATTTAAGGGAACAAATGTGAAGGAAAAACACCTTCACACCCGAAGAACTGCGATGTTCGTGCAGTGGCACTCACACCTTGTTCTTCATTGATTATCTGAGCTGCTGCTTTGCAGCATTATGTCTGGAAGTGTAAAAATCTTGCTTTTCACACAAATCACTTTTTTAGAAAACATCTGAAGACTTCTGCTTAAGACGTTGCTCTTTATGCTTGTCACAAATAAAAGTATACCGGTTTCACAGATCAATTATACATTAAAACGAAAGAGAACTACATCCCCGTCCTGAACTACATATTCCTTACCCTCAGAACGTACCAGCCCCTTTTCTTTTGCCGCGTTATAATTTCCGCATTCCACAAGATTATGATAATTTACGATTTCCGCACGGATGAAGCCACGCTCAAAATCAGAATGGATCTTTCCGGCTGCCTGCGGTGCCTTTGTACCAACCTTAATGGTCCAGGCTCTGGTCTCCTTAGGGCCTGCTGTCAGGTAGCTGATCAGACCAAGAATATGATAGCTTGCCTTAATGAGCTTCTCAAGACCGGATTCCTTTAGTCCAAGCTCCTCTAAGAACATACGCTTCTCATCTTCCTCCAACTCTGCTATCTCCTGTTCGATCTGCGCACAGATGACAAATGCCTCAGAAGCCTCCTGTTCAGCAATACTACGAACCTTCTTTACATAGTCATTTCCTGCACCATCATCTGACAGATCTTCTTCCTTCACATTGGCGGCATAGATCACCGGTTTTGCTGTCAGAAGATTATAGCTGTCAAACAACTCCTGCTCCTCCGCATCCTCAATCTGGAAGACCTTAGCCATCTTCCCTTCCTCCAGAAGAGCCTTTAAGCGCTCCTGCATTACAAGCTCTTTTGCAAGCGCTTTATCATTCTTCGCACCCTTAATGGTCTTGGACATTCTGCGCTCCAAAATCTCGAGATCAGAGAAGATCAATTCTAGATTAATAGTTTCAATATCTCTGGCAGGATTCACAGACCCATCAACATGAATTACGTTACTGTCATCAAAACAACGGACTACATGAACGATCGCATCGACCTCTCTGATATTGGATAAGAACTGATTTCCGAGTCCTTCTCCCTTGGACGCACCCTTAACCAGGCCAGCAATATCTACAAATTCTATGACCGCCGGAACGATTTTCTCGGAATGATATAAATCTCCCAAAACCTGTAATCGTTCATCGGGAACCGGAACGATACCGACATTGGGATCAATGGTGCAAAAAGGATAATTGGCAGATTCTGCACCTGCTTTAGTTAAAGAATTGAAAAGTGTGCTCTTGCCTACATTGGGTAAGCCTACGATACCTAATTTCATTCGTGTATTCCTTCCTTATTATAAATTAAATATGATTAATCTCTGGTTTCCATGACTAGTATAATTCCCTCTTGGAATTCAACTCTGGCAATCTCATCTACTATCTCGTTGCTGATGCCCAGGCTGCTTCCGATTGACAGGATTACATTGTCAAGAGGATAATAAAAGCCCTTCAGAGTCAGTCCCTTGACATCCCCGCCAAAGGGAAGCAACGATACATAATCTCCAAATTGCCCGGCCTTTTCTATGAGAAAGCTCTCCCTCTTCAGATAAAGCTTATTGTTCTGATCTACGATAAATGCATCCACTTTTTGTTGTAACAAAGGCAGCAGCAGATGGACGTTCGCCAGTGTATGATCCATGCGGCTCCCTGTCGCACCGACAAGTGTGATGCTTGACGGATCCTGCATCAATGCCAGTTCGATAGCGATCTGCGTATCCGTCTTATCCTTCTCTCTCGGAAAGGTCTCTATTGGTGCGGATTGACTACGATATTGCTCCAGAACAGCTTCCGGAACCGAATCAAAATCTCCGACAATATAATTCGGTTTTAACTTAAGGCGATCCGCTAATACGAGACCGCTGTCAGCGACGATAAGTAAGGAGAATTTCTCCTGTTCCAAAAGCTTGATAAGAAATTCTTCGTCTGTCCGCCCACCTGTAATGATCAGTATCTTATTTTCCTTCTTAATAATAACCCTCTCCTGTCTCTGATCAGGCTTCACTCTGACACCTTGCAAACACCTGACGAAAGTCAGAGATGTTTTCCATAATATTGCCCTTGAATACCGAAGTACCGGAGACAATGACATTTGCTCCTGCGCAAACAGCCCGATCCACATTATCTATGGTTATCCCGCCATCTACCTCAATATCAAGCTTGAGGCCAAGCCGATCCGCAAGTTTTCTTAGTTCGCGTACCTTCTCAAGCATACCCGGTATCATCTCCTGGCCACCAAAGCCGGGATTTACTGTCATAATTAACACCATATCCAAGTCTCCCAGGATATACTCCAGAATGCCTAGCGGAGTGGCCGGATTGAGGGATACCCCTGCTTTCAGACCCAGCTCTTTGATCCTGGCAACCGTCCTGTGAAGATGAGTACATGCCTCCGCATGTACCGTAATGATATCGGCGCCGGCAGCCTTGAACTCCTCCAGATACCTTATCGGCTCGGTTAACATCAGATGAACATCAAAAATAAGCTTCGAATTCTTTCTGATCGAAGCTATTACAGGCATACCAAAGCTTATGCTGGGAACGAAATTCCCATCCATCACATCAATATGAAGATATTCTGCTCCAGACTGTTCCACCAGGGCAATCTGCTCTCCCAGTCTGTAAAAATCAGCCGCCAAGATAGAAGGGGCAAGTTTCACCATAGTATCCTCCAATCACAAACAAAACATAATGCCGCTTTGCGGCATTTCATTAACCAAAGAAAAACTCGGATTGAACACCACAAACGTGAATGAAATACATAGTCTTCCATATGTGAAGATGTTTTTCCAGCATAATTCCGGATTATTGAATTATCTTCACATTTTAATAACGTCTCTGGTTTTTTAATTCCTCGTATAGTGTTACATAATTCTCATAGCGAAGCTTACTGATCTTATGCTCCTTCAGAGCATCCTTTACAGCACAGCCCGGTTCGTTCAGATGATTACAGCCGATAAAACGACATTCTGATTCCAAGGAACGAAACTCCACAAAATAATCCTTCAATTCTTCCTTCTCAATCTCATCGATATATAGTGAGCTAAAACCTGGAGTATCCATGAGATACGTATTCTCTTCTACATAAATCAATTCAGAATGCCTTGTCGTATGCTTTCCGCGTTTAATTTTCTCGCTGATATTTCCGGTTTCCATATTAGCTTTTGGTTGGATCAGATTAATGAAGGTAGACTTTCCGACTCCGGAGGGACCGGCCAAAACAGTTGTCTTACCTCTCATTTTGTCATAAAGCATTGCTGTACCTTCTCTCTGCAGCATACTGGTAAAGACCACCTCATAACCGCAGAGCCGGTAAGTATCTCGAAGCAAAGAGATTTCTCCCTCTGAAACAATATCCATCTTATTAAAACAAACAATTGCACTCACCTGTTGTTTCTGCATCATAATCAGGAAGCGGTCCAAAAGATTTAGATTAGGATCAGGCTCCGCTGCTGCAAATATGACCATAGCTTGGTCAACATTCGCAACCGCGGGCCGTATTAGTTCGTTTCTTCTCGGTAAAATTCGGGCAATGGTTCCATTTCCCTCCGGTTGATCTTCGGTATCTATCTCTACATCATCACCAACGAGAGGTTTGATTTTTTGATTTCGAAAAATCCCTTTCGCCCTGCACTCATAAATCATGTTGGTCTCCGGTGCATGTACATAATAAAAACCTGCAATACCTTTGATAATCTTACCTTTCAAGCTATTCCTCCACAGGTGAAAATTCTATGGTCCAAGTAGTTTCTGTATCTCCGGGTGCTATAAATAGTGCTCCGTCCACATACATTCTTACGGTACCTACACTGGAACTGCTACTAACTTGTGATACTGTGTAAGGGAAGTCGGTATTAGAAAGAGGTCCCTCAAAGATTGACGTCAGGTTTCCGTCCTGCTCCATCTCCAACACAATATCTGCATCTTCACTGTCGATGTAATCAAATGGGTTAACATCGATGACTACCGAACCACTATATGTCTGATTCGCATTCTTTAATCCCGAGCTTACGATAATGTCTACTACAGTACCGGCATCTACCTTTTGTCCGGCTGTATTACTCTGATAAGTTACGATTCCCTTATCATAGGTATCAGAACTTTCATAGGAAACGTTACCCTTCACCAGGCCCTCTTTGGTCAAAGCCTGTGTAGCAGCCTTCTCGGTCAGTCCGATCAGGTTCGGCACAGCAACCTGCTTATTCTCAGAACCTGAACTTACCATAACCGTAACACTATCTCCGCTTTTCGCAGTGGTCTGTCTTGCAGGATTTGTCTCAATAACACGTCCTAATTCAATCTCATCGCTTGCCACATATTCATGCTTCAGTTTTAATCCCAATTCTGTCAGCTTCTTATCTGCCTGCTCTTCTGTGAGGCCGTATACATTCGGTATCTCGAAGGCTTCTGCACCTAAGCTGATCGTCAGGAGTACTACGGAGGATTCCTCTACTTCATTCCCAGCCTGGGGATATTGAAGCATTACTTTACCTTCTTCAATCGTATCAGAGTATTCCTCTGTATATCTTACATCCGCTTTCGCCGAAAGTGCCTTAATAGAAGCTTCTGCATCCTCCTTAGTCAGACCAAGGACATCAGGCACTTCATAAACTACTGCATTCGGGCCGGGAGTAGGCATTCCTGTTAACTCCGGTGAAGGAGAGACACTCACTTCGATTCCGGGATTATCACCGGGATCCTTCTTGCTGCCTCTGGTGGAAATAAACCAGATGACAGAACCAACAATCAGAACGGCAAGAATTACGATAGCCACGATGCTGCCTACCATAAACATCTTCTCTACCTTACTGTCTACTGTATCAAGATCCTCGTCATCTTCTTCCGTCATTTTCTTTGTCTGAACACTTCTGGTATCACGAAGATCCTCATCTAAATATACTCCGCTTTTAATTTTCCCTAAATCATCAGAAATATTAATCGTTGGGGAATCACTGGAAACAAAAGCCGGAATCTGAACAAAATCTCCGTCCGGATTGGAAATTGCTCGTTTTAAATCGGTGATCAGTTCAGAAGCAGAATGGTATCTTCTTTCAGGCCGTTTCTGCATACATTTCTGAACGATCTTATCAACACTGACAGGAATCTCGGAGTCCAGTTCTCGCAGGGGCATTGCTTCACCCTGAATATGGAGGAGCGCTACCGATACAGTATTGTCACCGGCGAATGGAACCTTGCCGGAAAGCATCTCATAAAGGGTTACACCTAAGGAATAGATGTCACTCTTCTCATCGCTGTATCCACCTCTTGCCTGTTCCGGAGAAAGGTAATGTACTGAGCCCATCGCATTGGAGGTAATTGTATTTGAATTGGTTGCTTTTGCAATACCAAAATCAGTCACCTTTACTTTTCCATCTCTGGAAATAATAATGTTTTGTGGCTTAATATCCCTATGAATTATGTGATTGTCATGCGCTGCTTCCATACCCTGAGCAATCTGAATACCGATACCGACTGCCTCCTTGATATCAAGCTTTCCCTTACGTTCGATAAATCTCTTTAAGGTAATTCCCTCTACCAGCTCCATAACAATATAATGCAGACCACTGTCATCTCCGACATCATAAACATTTACGATATTGGGATGGGATAAGCCTGCAGCAGATTGAGCTTCCGCTCTGAATTTATTTACAAAGCTTTTATCACTAGAGTATTCCGGCTTTAATACCTTTATCGCCACGAATCTGTTTAGTCTTTGGTCTCTGGCTTTATATACATCAGCCATACCTCCTGATCCTACCTTATCAATGATTTCATAGCGATCGCTGATAATCATACCGGGTTTTAACATATTAGTTCACCTCATTTTCATACTTTAATAATAATGATTGCAATATTATCCTTACCACCGTTTTCATTGGCACACTTAACCAAATCCTTGGCAGCAGCTTCCGGATCATTATTTTCCTTGATGATCCGTTCGATTGTTTCGTCCTCCAACATATTCGTCAGACCATCCGAGCACATAAGTACAGTATCTCCGTCTTCCAGATTAACCTCAAAAAAGTCAGGCTCAACGACCTCATTCACACCGATCGCTCTGGTTATTATGTTCTTGTTAGGATGGCAACGGGCTTCACTTCTGTTCAGCTCGCCGGTTTTCACCATCGCCTCGACCAGACTGTGATCCTCTGTAACCTGTCTGATCTGTTTCCCAATGACATATAGTCTGCTGTCTCCCACATTGGCAACATACATTTCTTTATCAAATATGGTTGCCGCCACAAAGGTCGTCCCCATACCTTCTAGCTCACTTTGTTCCTTTGCTTCATTTCGAAGGGCTTCATTTGTCTGTTTGATTGCCGATTCGATTAAGGCGATTGGCGAGACCAGCTCGTTCTCCTCAATCTTTTGGCGAAAAAATTCAACACAGTATCTTGAAGCATAATCGCCAGCATTATGTCCTCCCATACCGTCCGCAACTACGAACAGATTCGGCAGCCTGCCAATGGCACCTTCGCTGCAAAAGACGTAATCCTGGTTAATCCTCCGTCGTTCTCCAATATCTGTTATTGAAAATGCTTTCAAGACTGCACCTCCCAGTTCAAACAACTTCAAATGCTATTCTTATCTATATAGCTTTTTCTCAGTTGTCCACAGGCAGCGTTAATATCCGTGCCCATTTCTCTTCTAATAGTAACATTAATTCTGTTTTTTTCAAGTATAAATTTGAAATTTTGTATATTTTTGCTTCCTGATTTCCGGTAATCCCTTTCCTTAATTGGATTAACCGGAATAAGATTTACATGGCAGTTTAAGCCTTTTACCAGCCTACACAATTCCCTCGCATGCTCCTCCTCATCGTTTACAGAAGCTACCAAACTGTATTCAAAGGTCAGACGTCTGCCAGTCTTTTCATAATAATAACGGAATGCATCCATGACCTCAGACAGTTCATACTTAGCAGCAACAGGCATGAGTTTCTTTCTGATCTCATTATTAGGTGCATGAAGAGATAGGGCAAGGGTTATCGGAAGATCTTCTTCTGCCAAAGCACGGATCTGATCGGGTATACCACAGGTGGATACAGTGATATTTCTGGCACTGATATTAAGACCCTGCGGATCGGTCAATATTCTGAGAAAGCGGATCAGATTATCATAATTATCAAGCGGTTCCCCTGTCCCCATCACTACAACATTGGATACCCTCTCTCCCGAGATACGCTGAATACGATAAATCTGATCCAGCATCTCTGAGGGAAGCAGATCCCTTTCCTTTCCGCCAATGGTTGAGGCACAGAATTTACAGCCCATCCTGCAACCGACCTGAGACGAGATACATACACTGTTTCCATGATGATATTTCATCAGTACGCTTTCGATGACCCTGTCATCCTTTAGACGAAATAAAAATTTTATGGTTCCATCCGTTTCCGAATGAAGGGCATCTACTTCTTCCAGTGTGGTCATCGGATAATTCTCGGCAAGCTTCGTCCGGAGCTCCTTCGGAAGATTTGTCATTTCTTCATAGCCTTCGGCAAGCTTCACATGAAGCCATTCATAAACCTGCTTCGTACGAAATTCCGGTTGCCCCATGGATTTCATATGCTCCGATAATTCCTTATAATAGTATGATTTTATATCTAATTGCTCCATATACTTTCCTGTTCCAACCGGTTTGGATAACCTCGGTTAATTGCTTATAATTAGCTAATTTTAATATAGAAAGAAGTCATTCCGTGTCCTGGCAAATAAATTATCCTGGCAGGAGTTTCAGGGTTTCTTTCTAAATTTTGCTATAAAGAAGCCATCTGTATTGTGCATCCCTTGAAGAAGCTGAAGATATCCGTCCTTTGTGGTCTGTGAGTGCAAGGTTTCGGGCAATCGTGAATCCAGACTCTCCGGTAAATAGGAATAATGCTTCAGAAACCATTCGCGGTTCTCCTCATTTTCTCCCCTAAGCACCGTACAAGTGCTGTAAATTAATATCCCACCGGGTTTGACATATTTTTCTGCTTTATCCAATATTACTCTTTGTAATTCTATCAGCTCTTTGTGTTGACTTTGTGTCAGCTTATATTTTAAATCTGCTTTCTTACCAAACACTCCCAAACCGCTGCAGGGCAAATCTGCAATCACCACATCAGCCTGTCCTTCCAGACTTTCGTCAGACACTGTTGCATCCCAAACCTGTGCTGACACATTCGTAAAGCCCATACGGCAAATATTTTCTTCTATGAGCTTAATCTTATACTCGGTTAGATCCCGTGCCAGTACCCGTTTCGCTGTTTGAGCAGCGTGAAGGGCTTTTCCTCCCGGTGCGGCACAGACATCTATCACAAAATCCTCACCGGTGATCTCTGCGACTTCACAAACCAACATAGAGCTGGTATCCTGAACCGTAAAATAACCTTTTCGGAAGGTATCGAGTTTCTCCAGATAATCGTAATCCCGGATTCCGAAAGCATAAGGAAGGTATGCATTTTCTGTCACACTGACCCCCTCCTGTATCAGCATAGGCTTTAGCTCCTCCGGAGTAATCTTCGCTTTATTACAGCGGATGGTGGTTTCCTTTTCTTTCAGGGTTGCTGCAAGGATTGCTTCAACCGTAACATAGGGGTAAGCAGCAAGTAACTCCTTTACCAACCATTTTGGTGTAGAGTAGGCAATCTCCAGATAATCCATGGGAGCAATCACGGGGTCAGGATAGGTGATCTGATTTAACTCTCTGGCAATCGTTCGGAGGATTCCATTTACAAAACCCGAAAGCTTAATAAAGCTTCTCTTCTTCGCGAGTTTTACTGCCTCATTGCATATCGCAGATACCGGGACCTGATCCATATACTTAAGCTGATAGACACTCATGCGGAGAAGGTTACGAATGAAAGGCTTCATCTTCTTCACAGGGAGTGAGGCATATTGATCAATAATATAATCCAGCGTCAGATAACTCTTTACCGTCCCCGTAAAAAGATGGGAGATAAAAGCCCGTTCCTGCTTGCTGAGAGCCTGATGCTTTCGCAAGCTCTGATTCAAAACCGTATGACTGAATTTCTCCCCATCAATTACTTCAAGGAGCATATCAAGTACGAGTTCTCGGGTATTAAATTGATCAGTCACGTCTTCTTCCTCCACCGAAAAGAATTATGAGTCTTAAAAGCTGTAGAATGGAGGCGGCGGTTGCTGCAACATAAGTGAGTGCTGCCGCATCCAGTACTCTCTTTGACTGTCTTAGCTCTTCCTCCTGCAATATATTTGTCTCACCAAGTCTTGCGATTGCTCTTTTTGATGCATTGAATTCTACAGGAAGTGTAATCAACTGAAACAATACTGCAGCTGAAAAAAGTATAATTCCAAAATCAATCAAAAACTGGGAGCCACCCAAAAATAAACCGATTAAGATCAACGGCCACGCCGCCATTGAACCGAAATTTGCCACAGGAACCAATACTCCCCTGATTTTCAGCGGAACATATTCGTTCTGATGCTGGATCGCATGTCCGCATTCATGTGCAGCCACTCCGATCGCAGCCAAAGAGCTTTGTCCGTATACAGAATCAGAAAGACTCAACACCTTATTTCTTGGATCATAATGATCCGACAGGTTACCCGAAATATGCTCTATTCTTACATCAAAGATGCCCGAGGCATGTAATACCTGTTCTGCTGCCTGCGCACCGGTCAGACCAGCACTGCTTCTGACGCGGGAATACTTTGCAAAGGTATTCTTCACCCTAAACTGTGCAGCCATACACAGCACAAATCCTATGATTACAAGCAGATAAGTTGAATCAAAAATTGGATAATAATATCCCACGGAAAATCCCTTCCTTTCTTAATGATAGATATGATACAACAGAGAAGTCTAAACACTTTACCGGATGAAAGAAGGACCGGCAGAGATCCATATGCCAGTCCTACCATGAAGCCATTTTTTTATTTTTCACCGATACAGACTTACAAACAACTCTTAACCAAGTTTCGTACCGATTGCCAGAGGATATCCGCGCAGGAATGCATCCGTAGTCATCCTTTTCTTACCTTCCAATTGCACCTCACGAATAGCCAATACTCCTTCTCCAGTGGCAACAACAAAGGAATCTCTGCGAAGCTCAATAATCTCCCCAGGCTTATCAGCCTTAATCCCTGCTGCCTGATTGTACGGTTCAGCATCAGCCTGCCAAAGCTTCAGCGTCTTCCCATCCAGTATAGTATATGCGCTTGGCCAAGGATTCAATCCTCGAATCAGACGTTCCAGTCTGACTGCCGACTGCGTAAAGTCAAGTCTGCCCATATCCTTATCAAGGATTTTCACATAGGTAGCTTTCTCTTGGTCCTGAGGAATCCGAACTGCTGTCCCTGCCTCAATTTTGTCCAACGCTTCGAGCAATAATTCAGCACCCAATACTGCCATCTTATCAAACAGGCTTCCGCCAGTCTCCTTTGGGGCAATCGGCAGGCTCGCCTGCAATATCATATCTCCCGTATCTATCCCGACGTCCATATACATAATCGTAATCCCGGTCTCTTCTTCTCCGTCAATAATGGAATACTGAATCGGAGCAGCTCCCCGGTATTTCGGAAGCAGAGAACCGTGTACATTGATACAGCCGTAAGGCGGAATTTCCAGTAATGCCTTCGGAAGAATTTGACCGAATGCGGCAACTACGATTACTTCCGGTTTCAGCGAACGTATCATATCTATAAACTCAGGCTCCCTTGCTTTCAAGGGCTGATATACCGGTAATTGATGCTGTAAAGCAAGCTCCTTGACCGGAGAGAAGCTGACAGCCTGTCCTCTTCCCTTTTGTTTGTCCGGCTGAGTTACGACACCGATTACCTCATGTCTTGATTGAATTAACTGATCTAGGGTTGCCACCGCAAAATCCGGTGTACCCATAAACAAAACCTTCATCCGGTTCATCCTTTCTTCACAGCAACCTAGTATTTTGCTAATCCTATATGATTTATTGTACCTCTTCTGTTACTACTACGTCGCGAAGCTCTCCGATCACCATTTCCGGGTAAAGCTTACCATCCAGATGATCGATCTCATGACAGAAGGCTCTGGCCAGTAATCCGGTTCCTTCTACCGTAAATTCTTCCATATTCTGATCAAAGGCTTTCACCTTGACGAAATTTGGTCTTGTAACGGTTCCTACTTTACCCGGTATGCTTAAGCAGCCCTCATCACCGGTTTGTTCTCCATCTGTTTCTATAATAACAGGATTGATCAGGGTGATCGGTTCATTGCTTTCTTCGGATACATCGATCACTACAAGTCTTTTCAATATTCCTACCTGAGGTGCTGCAAGTCCCACTCCTCCGGACTCATACATAGTATCAAACATATCCTCAATCAGCTCCAGGATTTTGTGATCTACCTCTTTAATTTCCTTACTGACCTTATTTAACACCTTATCTCCGACTTCTCTGATATTTCTAATTGCCATAATCATCTTCCTCTCTATCTGATCTATACTCTATTCATGTTCATTCATCTTCAACGGGTAATCCCATGCTTTACCTTCAGGTAAAGTACAAATTCTAAATCATAAACTTCGTTCATGATCTCTTGCTCCGATCGAATACTGTAAACAAGCTTGAAACATCTGTTTGCTCCAGTATGTTCACTACGCATTGTTATATCATGTCCGCAAGCGTACATGATATGGCACTTCGTGCCAGGATGTGCACTCACTTCGTTCGGCACTGATATAATATCTGTCGATATTATATCATGTCCGCAAGCGTACATGATATGGCACTTCGTGCCAGGATGTGCACTCACTTCGTTCGGCACTGATATAATATCTGTCGATATTATATCATAACATATTGATTGCCATGGAATCAACCATATATCTCATACAGCTTAATATCCACTCATCGGGTCAAAATCAAACTGCAGACCACAGCCTGAAAATTGCTCGGAATAGAGGAAATAGCCCTCGATATAATTTTTAATCCTGACCAGCTCCTCATAGCTTTCCTGCTTGATATAGATAACAAACCGGTAGGTATCATTCAGCTTCGCTGTTGTCGCCGGTGCGGGTCCGATGGTTTTGGCTGACAGCGCATTCTGCTCATAATACAGCTTCAAGACCTCACCGAGATGCAGCGCTGCTTTCTGTGCCTGTTCCTCCTGCTTAGAGGTAATAAGGAGCAGAAGCATATGAGATACCGGAGGATATTCAAGCATGCTTCGGTAGGCAAGCTCCTGTTCATAAAATGTTTCGTAATCACCGTTCGCAGCGGTCGTAATACTATAATGCTCCGGATGGTAAGTCTGAATGACCACCTCGCCAGGCAGAACATCCCGTCCGGCTCTTCCTGCTGCCTGGCATAGCAGCTGAAAGGTGCGCTCTCCGGCCCGGAAGTCTCCGGCGTACAGTGATAAATCAGCCGCAATGATACCAACCAGTGTGACCCTCGGAAAATCATGACCTTTGACAATCATCTGGGTTCCGACAAGGATATCAGCCTGATGCCCTGCAAAAGCAGAAAGAATTGCCTGATGACCACCCTTATGTTTTGTTGTATCCGTATCCATACGAAGAACTCTTGCCTTCGGAAATTCCTTTTTTACATATTCCTCCACCTTCTGAGTTCCCGTACCGAAGGCTGCGATATATTTAGAACCGCAGGAAGGGCAGAGACCAGGCTGCTGCTCTTCATAACCGCAATAATGGCAGACCATTCTTCCATTATAATGGGAGGTAAGTGATACATCACAATGCGGGCATTTCATGACATGTCCGCAGCTTCGACAGGATATGAAGCCGGCATAACCTCTACGGTTTAGGAACAGCATAATCTGCTCCCCTCGGCTTAAACGGTCTTCTATCAATTCTCTGAGCTTACCGCTGAAGATTGATTTATTCCTGTTCTTTAATTCTTCCCGTAAGTCCACAATCCACACTTGCGGAGGTTTTGCTTCCTTTGCTCGCCTTGTCAGGGTATATAATTTGATCTCGCCCTGCTTCGCCCTTAAATAGGTTTCGATCTGAGGTGTCGCAGATCCAAGGAACAGGGAGCTTCCTGTAAGCTCAGCCCGTTTTCTCGCAACCTGCACGGTATGATATTTCGGGGTTGTCTCACTTTTATAGCTGCTCTCATGCTCTTCATCAATAATAATCAGTCCAAGTCTCGTAAATGGGGTGAATAAGGCAGATCTTGGTCCAATGATAATATCGATTTCACCATTTCTCGCCCTTTCACTCTGATCATAGCGCTCTCCCTGAGACATCTTGGAATTCATAATCGAAATGCGGTTATCAAACCTTTTATAAAAGCGCTGCACGGTCTGATAGGTAAGTGCAATCTCAGGAATAAGCAGGATCACCTGTCTGCCACCCTGTATTACATGATCAATAATTTCCATATAAACTTCCGTCTTCCCGCTTCCGGTAATTCCATGCAGAAGATATTCCGCGCGAATCCCACACTCATATTCGCGGATAAAATCATCCACGGCATATTGTTGTTCTTCATTTAGTATGACAGGAGTAGTCTTTGAGTCTTGGGAAGTATCCTGTATCCCCAATGGATTTCGGTAAATCTGTTCTGATATAGTCTTTGTAACGCCTTGCTTTTCCATACCTGACAGAGTAGCTGCGGAGATATTCAGCCTGCTTCGGACAGTATCATAATCCAGTACTTGCTCCTTTAGCAGTGCTTCCAGTAGTCTCAGTCTGGCTTTATTATTCTTTTTCTGGTATTCAAAATACAGCTGATTGGCAGCTTCCTTACCCAGCATCAGCTGTATCTTTTTTTGCTCCTTAATTTTGACGGATTTTCTGACAGGGATCACAGTTTTTAAGGAATCATTCATCGTCCCTCCAAAGTTTTCCTTGATCCAGTAAGCCAGATAAATCAGATGACTTTCTATCATCGGAGCATCCGTCACAACTTTGCTGATTGGTTTTATCAATTCAGGATTAAGCTTTGGTTCTCCGGACAGCTCCACGATATAACCGTTGATCTGCCGATTCCCTTTTCCGAAGGGTACCACAACCAATGCTCCGATCACAGCCTGAGAAGAAAGCTCCACCGGAACAGCATACTGATATGTCTTATCCAGGTTTTCATGGGATATATCAATGATGATATCGGCATAGCTTAGAACAGACATAATTGCCTCCTTCGTATGTGACACTTAGATGTGTTTTACCTCCATAGCTGCCTCTCTGATCAATTCTCTGTCATCCATGTGATGTTTTACACCCTTGATCTCCTGATAATCCTCATGACCTTTTCCGGCGATGACGATCACATCTCCCTCTTCGGCATGTTCGATCGCATATCGGATGGCTTCCTTCCGATCCAGGATTGCAATATATTTCCCAGGCCCTTTTTCGACACCTACAACGATATCATTCAGAATATCCTGAGGTTCTTCAAACCTTGGATTATCCGAAGTTACAATCGTAAAATCCGCCATAGTCGAGGATACCTCTCCCATCTCAAAGCGTCTGCTTCTGGAGCGGTTACCACCACACCCAAATAGGCAGACCAGCCTCTTAGGATCATATTCCTTCAGGGTAGTAAGCAGGCTCTTCAGGCTCATTGCATTGTGGGCATAATCCAGCATGACATTGAAATTCTCAGAAACCGGAACCAGCTCCACTCTTCCCCTGACATTTACATGGGACAGGGCTTTCAGGATTTCCTCATTGCTCACATTGAAATGTCTGCAGAGGGAAATCGCACAAAGAGAATTATATACATTGAATTTGCCCGGAATATTCATATTGACCGATAGCTTCATCAGACCGTCTACATCATAAGCAATCCCGAGAAAACCTGGTTTTTGTACCAGCCTGATATGGTCTGCCCTGATATCTGCCTCCCTGCTAAAGCCGAAGGTCTCAATCTCACAGGTATGACCCTTCAGTATTTCTTCGGCATGTTCGTCATCAATATTCACCAAGCCTATTTTACACTGCTGAAACAGCTTCGCTTTGCTGGTCAGATAATCATTGAAATCCGTATGCTCCGCCCCACCAATATGATCCTCTCCAAGATTTGTGAAGATACCATAATCAAAGGTAAAGCCTGCAACACGGTTCAGTTTTAAGCCCTGGGAAGAGACCTCCATTACGACACATTCACAGCCTGCGGCCACCATATCGGCAAAGGTCTCCTGAAGGGTATAGGACTCCGGTGTTGTATTATTGGCAGGAAGCACCCTATCTCCTATAATGGTTTCAATGGTACCGACTAAACCAACCTTTCTTCCTGTGTTCTCCAGAATCGACTTGATCATATAGGTAGTGGTTGTCTTTCCCTTGGTTCCCGTCACACCTATGGTGATCAGCTTTTCAGCTGGATAGCCAAAGTAAGCCGCTGACATATAAGCAAGCGCTAATCTGGAATCAGACACCTTAATTACCGCACCTTCCTGAGGCAGTGCCGTCTCTTTCTCGATAATAATTGCTGCCGCACCTTTTTCAATTGCCTCCGATGCGAAGCTGTGACCGTCATAAACGGCTCCAGAAATACAGAGAAAGACACAACCGGGTACTACCTTTCGCGAGTCATAAACCAACTCAGTCACTTCCTGATCTGCATTGCCCTGAAGGCATGTATATTCCAGTTTTTCCAACATAGTTAACAAATTCATGAATAAGTCCTCCTTTAATACATGATGTCTGATACATCCACATGATTTCATATCGGATCATATGCTAAGCCTATAAAAACTTACGATGCTACTTAATTATATCTATTCGAATGGCTCAACCTTAATTATAGCTTTTACACAACTCATTTGTAAAGAAAAAGATGGGATAAGAAAGCTGTCCGCTGCCTTATCCCACCTATGATACCAACTATAATTTTGAAAACCTAGCCTTAGGTATCCTCATAACTATACCAGAAGCTCCCCCTCCAGATAGGTAACTGCTTTTCCGCTGATTAGGACACGATCTCCTAAATCCCTGCATTTTAGAGTTCCTCCCCGTCTGGACAGCTGCCTTGCCTTAAGTTCCGTCTTTGACAGGCGTTCGCTCCAGAATGGAACTAGTTCCGTATGTGAGGAGCCGGTCACCGGGTCTTCGGGAACACCGACATTCGGAACAAAGAACCGGGACACGAAGTCACAGTCAGAGCCCTTGGCAGAAACAATAACCGCAAATACATCCTTTAGCTTACTAAGCAAAGAGAAATCGGGTTTAATCGAAGCCACGGCCTCTTCGTTTTCAACGATAGCTAACAGATCCCTGGAGCTATAGGTCTCCAATACTTTTACACCAAGCGCTTCTTCAAGATGTTCGGGTTTCTCACAGGCAACCGGCTTACGGGAAGGAAAATCCATCGTATAATACTCACCGTCTTTCGTCACCGTCAATACGCCGCTTAAGGTATGAAAGTCTACTTTCTCCATTGTCCGATCCACATAACTCATTAGTACGTGAGCACTACCGAGAGTCGCATGTCCACACAAATCAATTTCAGCCTCCGGTGCGAACCAACGCAGATCATAATATCCCTCCTGCTTTAGCAAAAATGCTGTCTCAGACAGATTATTCTCAAAAGCGATCTTCTGCATGAGTTCATCCTCTAACTTCCTGTCCAGAAGACAAACTCCTGCGGGATTTCCTCCGAAGGGCTGTTCAGAAAAAGCGTCCACTACATAATATTTCATAATTGCCTCCTTTTGCGCGTGTTTTTTTGCTCCTGACTGCTATATAACAGATGGCTCTCCCCCCACGCCTTATCATTTATAGGAGACTTTAGCATATGTTGTAATACGGTACAACAATAAATTTGTGTGCCCGACAATAAATGTTTATATAAGAATCATATCGAGAATAACTGAGTCATACTGAGTTATGCCGGATAACACGGGCAATGCTTAGTAAAAAATGTATGTTACATTCGGTAAAATTAGTCCAGTTCCACTAGTCGTAATTCCGGGAAGCGTGAGTTGATAATTTCTGCCGTCAGGTTGATCCAGCTTTCGCATTGGTTCAGGATGATGGCATCCTGGGTTATGACATTTCCAAGCTTTTGTAGTATCGCATCAGGATGATCTGTAAGCTCTATCTTCGTTTGAAATGGATATTGCTCCAACTCCTCCAACAGCTTCTGCTTCAGTCTTCCGGAATTGGATACCGGAGCATCCAGATATATTATAGCTTCTTCACAGCCCAGGTGTCTTAATTCCTCTCCGATCAGACGGATAGCTTCCCCTGTCTTATCAATCATACGATAGGTTCCGCGAAGACCGGCAAGATCACGCACAGTTTTGTCCATACAGCGAATTAGGGTCGAGTTTGAGAGTGCAACCTCCAGCGTGATGATCACATTAAACCCGTCGATGAACACCTGTTTTTGTGGATCTGTTCGGTTCAGCCGCTTCTTTTCACGAAATGCCAGCATCTCTTTATCTGCGGTCGCCCTGACAATTGCTATTCTCTGACGTTCCGAAAGCATATAGTGATTACCGACAAAGGTAGAGGCCGGCTTAATTTTATAGCCCTGCTCCAGAAGATACAGGATATCCTTTTGAGCCCTACGCAACAGGAGAATGCTTTCCGTATTGAACTCCTTCTCATCTGTTGGGACATAACCCCTTCTACACTCTGACATGTCCGCCATCCCCTCCTTTCTATTCATACTACAGATAGTGATCTTTATTTCTTACTAATCATAAGGCCTTCTCAATCTCTTAAGCATATTATACCACAGCTTCAGATGGATATTACTCATTCCTAATGTCCCTACAGCGATCTCACAAGGGAGCAATCCGGTAGCCTTAACATTATTCTCCATAACTGCCAATATATGTTTACCTTTTCCATTATTTCATGTAAGATGAAATAGAGAGTATATAAGAATACGATTGGAGGCCAAGAATGAAGTATGAAAATTTTACTATGAAAGAACATGGCTTTGTTGGCCATCTCGCAGAGCCTGAGGAGGGGAGTCGCAAAGCTGTTATCATAACGATGGGTGGAGAAAAAAGTATCCTTCCCGGAATTAAAATAGCAGAGCGCTTTGCTGACTCCGGCTTTTGTGGTCTATCCATGTCCTTATTTGGCGCGGAAGGTCTGCCTGACACGGTAGATCAAATTCCAATTGATATGTTTGAACAAGCGATCAGGTATCTAAAGGAAGAAAAGAAAATGCAGTCTGTCAGTACCTATGGTGTGTCCATGGGATCGTTATTCGCAGCCCTTATAGCTAAATATATCGAAGGAATTGATCATGTCATTTTAGTATCTCCCTCTCATGTCCCTTTTGAAGGTTCTCCCGATAAGAAGCATATGACAGGTCGTTCCTTTGCCACATGGAGAGGCGAGGATCTGCCTTTTGTAAAACCTGATTTCTCAAAAAAGAAAGCGACAAAATACTTCTATGATGCTGAGGCAGGAAGAAAAGTACTGGGTATGTGGATTGCTTACAGAGATGCATATCAAGATAAAGAATTAGAAGCTCTGGCAGATATCCACATTGAGGAACTTAACAGCAGAATTTTAATGATCGCTGGAACCGGAGACGAAGCATGGCCATCTGATTACTCTGTGAAGTATTTATGTAAGCGGCTGCAAGAATCAGCTTATCCAAAGGATTATAAGGCCGTCATATACCCGAACGCAAGTCATCTGCTCGGTATGATGCCAAACAAAGAACGTAATCCGTGGCTGTATCGTTTCCTTCCAATGATAGGAATGATATATAAAAGTCTTGCAATACATAAGAAGGATTGCTTGAAAGCAATGGAGGAGTCAGAAAAGGAAATTATTAATTGGCTTATTCAGTAGAATACTGCAATATTACTATTAAATATATTTTAACCAGGAGGCAGCAATATGGAAAACAAAGTATTTCCAACCATTGAAACAGACAGACTGCTATTACGTGAAATCACCTTAGCTGATGCGCCGGCTATTTATCAGTATCTTTCAGATAAAGATGTAATTAAGTACCTTGAAGGCTGTACGGATACTATTTCAGAAGCTGAAGAATATATCAATTGGATTTCTCAAACCTATCAACAAGGAGCGGATATCCGCTGGGGTATTGTTGAGAAAAAAAGTAATAAACTGATTGGCGATTGTGGCCTTGGTCATATTAACGAACCGTTAAGACCTACCGAGCTCGGATATATTGTAGCTAAAGATTATTGGAATCGTGGATACATGTCAGAGGTGTTAAAAGGTATATTGGATTATGGCTTCAATCATCTGAAGCTTCACAGAATTCAAGGTTGGGCTCACTCTCAAAATATAGCTTCATGGAGAGTGATGACTAAGCATGGATTTATCAAAGAAGGTACTTTACGTGAGTATATCTATGTATGGCATAAAGAGGAATTTATCGATGTTGATTTGTACAGTCTTCTTAGAAATGATTATACAGACGATAACAAGTAATAAATGATACGAAATCATTTGTATCATCATAGAGTATCGTTTACACAAATAATGATGTAATACAAAAAGCACTTAAAATCAGAGCTTACCGAACTATTTGGTAGGCTCTGATTTATTTTACATTTTTTTAGAGTATAGATAGCATCTGATAGAAGATTTTACGCAACTCCTGAAACTACCAGAAAATATCTTTTGAATTAAGTAGTATTTTCATTTGGCAGTAAAATTTAATCCTTCCGTTACATTATAATCGTTATACGGATCAGAATAATAAATAGCTTTGTTCTTGTGGTTTCCATAGAAATTAAGAAATGAATAATGCACAGTTCAACTGCAAAGTGTTCATTTCATATGTAAGCTTATTTTTAATTAGTTCTGACCGATGGAAGCATTACATTTCAATTTGTTAATATAAAGCACAAAGAATATTATGCCTATCGTTGTTAATATAGCCGGGAAAGCAAGCATATCGTACCCGCCCTTAGTAATTTCCTTCATGCGTACATAGAATTCTGCGAAGCCCCAGGACAGGCAAACCATGATTGTCTTTATTAAGACAACCCCTGCTAAGATATTTCCAAAAGGCTTGCTTCGTATCAACAGGGTGGCTGTAATAATAATCGAAGGAAAAACTATTCCCAAGTCTAAAATATATACTCCATAAGTAGCTTGCGGTATATGCCTTGAAATATCCGGAAGCATTCTCATTATCCATGCAAAGCCCATCATGAAAACAATAAAATATAAAAAAATGCTAATAGAGTTACGTGAAGCTTTCGGCATCGAGGTTCTTATGATCAGTTCAGCCGAGAAGCTTAAAAGCCCATAAACTACACTGTATATCGATAAGCTGAATATTATAAGATAAATGAGATAAATTGATGTATATTGTCCATGGATTAAGTAAAGGCCATACCCATAAAAGAAGTATCCTGCTAGTCCAAGCATCGTTATGAAAACCTTATAATCAGGCCTTTTCAGAAACAAAACAGATAGCAGTACCAAAAGAAGCGCAAGTGGTACAGAGATAATATCCTGTGCTACTGAACCAGCTGACATAAATTCTGTAATTGTACCTGTTGATACTACATCCTTATAAATACGTTCAATCAATATACCAGCAAGACTCGCAAACAAAACTAAAACTGATAAGATAAGAGTCATAATAGCAGTAACTCTACTTCTGTTCCTGTTTAATCCATACTCAGCTCCACCGAATTTTCCCTCCAATTTCATATCAATTACCCTCCCTTAACCATCTTTTTGTAAAGTAGTTTCTTAATGCATTTAATCCATCTACCGTCAACTCTTATTATATCGCTCTTTCATATTTATCCTTTTTAAACAGCCTATTTCATTTTTATCCATTGATCCAGAAAGTTCATTTGTTCCTTTGTGTGGAACCAATGTTCACCCTCTTCCAAAACTGTCAGTTCTGCATCATGCATTTTGGCAAATTCACTCACAGTTTCCATGGACGTAAGATGATCCTTTTCTCCATATAGAATCTTTGTAGGAACCTTCCATTTTATTGGATTCTTTCTCACATAAGTCAGATATTCCCATGACAGATCTTCGCCAAACTCTGTTGTAATAACACCTCTTTTTTGGAGCTCATTCTCCGTCACATTTGCCCATTTCATCATGTCCTGTATCAATTTTTCCATATTTAGGATGGGAGATATGAAAAATGCTTTTTCTATCTTGTCAGCAGACAATGCATTCATTGAAAAAAACGCACCGATGCTATTCGCAACGAGAATGATATGCTTGTATTTTTTGATTAGAACATTTACTTCTGAAATGATCTCTTCCTTCGCCTCCCAGGGCGTAGCCGTCTTATAATCCAGTCCAAAGCAATCACATTCTGGAAATAATGCCTTATAGTGCTCAGCTTCTGCTGCGCTACCGCCTTTACCATGAATATATAAAACCACGCTCTTTTCATTCAATCCCTTATTTTGACTCCACTGCTCCTTGGTAAGCTTTGTGAAATGCTCTGTCCTTATGTCCCCCATCAGCCGGCATGGTTTATCTTTTTCTGTATGATGATAAACGAATCCACATTTTTCTTGACATCGTTTCGATTTCTCATTGCCGTCATAATAGCCACACCACATTGCCGAACATCCCAAATCCTCAAAAACATGTTTCTGCAATCTACTTACAGCCTCAGGAATCAGTCCTTGTCCCCAGTAAGGTACCCCTATCCAATAACCGATCTCTATTTCATCAGCAGATACCTCGGTGTGTGACTGCATCGGTGGAATAAGTGCTATGCTTCCTATTGCCCTATTATCTTCCTTCAAACACACTGCATAAGTTTCCTCGGCAGATAACACTTTTTTAATAATCTCTCTGCTATTCTCGATACTGGTATGGATTGGCCAACCGGCAATAGGACCTATCTTTGGGTTCTTTGCATATTCATATAACTCTGTAGCATCTGTTTCCTTCCACGGACGAAGTATCAAACGTTCTGTTGTAAATTCCATTGCTTTATTTCTCCTTAATAAGTTGTTTTTTAATATATAAGATAATTGATTCTATTGTTTCAGGCTTCATTGTTACAATCCTACTCCACATCCGTACGCCCTGATATACATACAGAATTATGTTTACATTCTCTATAATATTTACATTATTAAATTCGCCTCTCGAAATACCATATTCAATCAAAGCCTTCCACTTTTCTTCTCCGATCAAATTAAAATGATCCATAATCTCACGGCCAGTACTCCCTGCATATTCATACATCGCCAGACTCAAGGAATCCTCAGGGTGATACATTTCATCTTTTATAAGGATAAGCGCATTATTTAAAATATCTGTTGCTGAAATACCTCTCTCCATTTCCTCAAAAAAATTCATGGCGCCTTTTTGATTTATTTTTTCAAGAATGGCTTCAAACACTTCTTTTATGCATGAAAAATGGCTATATAATCCACCTCTACTAAGGCCTGTTGCTATGCAGATATCCTTCATTGTTATAGAATTAAAGCCATTCTTTGCAAAGAGCTCATAGGACTTTTCCAGGATATATGCCCGCGTTTTCTCCTTTTTTGAATACACAATCTAACCTTCTTTCTATTTTAGACACGTGTGTCGATTCTTATTATAGACACATGTGTCGATTTTGTCAACACACTAAATTGTGATTTTGTAAAACAAATCCCATCTTGAGTATTGCACTGCTTAACTGCTCCATTTTCATGGGAAATCATCGTTTTACTTTTAATCTCCTTCAGGCGCGATAGAAGTTATAACGCTATACTAAATACAAATATGCAGTTGTAATTATTTTACATATTTCAAAGCAAAAATAGTGGTTCTAAATAAATAACATGTTATTGGTTCTTATAAAGAACCAATTCATAAACTATGATCATTATATGAAAACAAATGCTATGGAGGATCTATTTATGATGAAACGAACACTTGGTAAATCAGGTATTGAAGTCAGTTCTCTAGGTTTAGGCTGTTGGCCAATAGGAGGACCGATGTATTCCAGTGACGGAACACTGGTTGGATTTGATACTGTGAATGATGAAGAATCAGAAAAAGCATTACTAACAGCATTAGACCTAGGTATCACATTTTTTGATACCTCCAGTGTGTATGGCTGTGGTCATAGTGAAAGACTTCTGGGAAAAGCGTTCTCCCACCAGAGAGACAAGGTAGTCTTAGCGACTAAGTTTGGGGGTATCTTTGATGAAGAGACAAGAACTTGCTTAGGTAATAGTGTAGCTCCTGACTTTATCCGTCAGTCCTGTGAGGATTCCTTAAGAAGGTTAAATACAGACTATATTGATTTGTTTCAATGTCATGAATGGTATGTTCCATTGGAACAAGCAGGAAGTGTTTTAGAAACTCTGGACAAATTAAAAGAAGAAGGTAAAATAAGAGCATATGGTTGGAGTACTGATCATCCGGATTTAATTGACTTTTTTGTAAAGAACACCAATGGCTGCGCGATTCAACATCAATTCAACGTCTTCATCAATGCAGATGGGATTTTGGAAACCTGTGATGCTTATGATATGGCCAGTATCAACCGTTCTCCACTGGCAATGGGGTTATTAAGCGGCAAATACACCAGCACCTCTGAAGCCTTAATTGGTGATATTCGTGCAAATAATATAGATTGGAATTTCTACTATCAGAATGGTAAGGTTAATCCGGTTCTTATAGATCGATTAGCTCAAATCAAGGAGATACTAACCTCAGACGGAAGATCTTTGGTTCAAGGTGCACTCGGCTGGTTATGGGCAAAAAGCAATCGAACCCTTCCAATTCCCGGATTTAGAACCGTAAAGCAGGTGGAAGGGCTGGCAATGGCTATGACATTTGGTCCTCTTACGAAAAATCAGGTGGAACAGGTTGATAGCATCATTGATAAGATTCGTATTGTGGAATAGTAAATGAGATACCCTGTTGAGTACCCCTAAAAATAAAACAAACATGAGAAGACGGTATGATATAGGCAGAATTATTTTCTTACCCCTTGCGACAAATTTTACCCCAGGGATAGCATATCATTGTATGATCCCTGGGGTAAATTTCTTATTTCACCAAAGCAATTGGAATAATGCATATTTTAGTCGGTTCTTCTTCAACACTCACGCCCACTCAAAATTTTCTTTCCCTGCACCTTTTTCGAAACAATACTTCACAATCCCCTTTTCGATATTGGTATATACACCATGTTCGCAGTTGATAGCAACCTTACTTCCATTCCCTTTCAGAACAAATACCTGTTTGTTCATTGCTGTAGGTGCAAGAAGGGCTGCCTGAACCCCTTTTACAAACCACTCTGGTGCTGTCCCCTTATATTCACTTACTTCCTCAATATTTTTGGACTTGTGTGGCTTACCATTACTTGCTCCATAACCTAAGGCAAGGATGCTTGCTACTTTTCCTTTGAATGATGCCTGCATCATATTCGTTATTTTCTCTTTATTAAAGGTACCACCAACCCACCAGGAATTTAAACCTAACTGCTGCGCCAGTAGTGCCAAATCCATACCACAATAACCTAACTTCTCCTCTAAATCATTTGTCTCATTTCCCGCCAAAATAAGGTAATTTCTAACTCCCCTGGTCATAAACAATTTTGCAAAACCACCAAATGCATCTTTGTTCTCTGTGATGAGTTTCATGCTAAGTCCATATTCTTTATTCAGCTCATTGATCCGTTTTTTAATCATCTCCAGAATTTCACCAGATATCTTCTTGTCTGTATATTTTCTTACTGTGTGACGTTTCTCCATTGCTTCTATTGTATTCATTTATTTTCTCCCTCTTAATAGCTTAAATTCTTCTTGCTCTTTCAACTAGTTTTTAAGACAGCACCAGTTTTTTTAAGATAATTTTTTCTGTAAGAGCTCCCCAATCTCCGCTGTATTGAAACCCTTTCATATTAGCCATAGCTGCTAACCCATGCACTGCCGCCCACATAATAATCAAGTTATCATGATACTCGGACTCCGCTATCTGATTCATCTCCATGCATTTGATCGCATTCTGTTTAAAAATGCAAAAGGGTTCAAACCCCGAATCAAATTTTGCTTCGGTCAATATGATATTACAGTCTTCTGTGTCATATATAAACGAAAAGTAATGCGGATTCTCTGCAAAGAAGGCAACATAAGCTCTGCCCATGTTTAATGTAGCTGCTTCGATTGGTCCCATCTTGGCAGCCTCACATAATGCATCAGAGAATTTTCTTGTAACATAGTCCTTCATCGCTGTTAACAATGCATCCACCGTGGGATAATGATTATAACAGGCGGTAGGTGAGACGCCGATTCTTTTCACCAGCTTTCGCAACGAAAATCCTACTCTCCCCTCCTCATGAAGCAGCCTTAAGCCTTCCTCAAGCAGTTCAATTTGTAAATTCCCATGATGATATGGTCGTTCTTTCAATCTATCACCGTACCTTCCTTCTCCCAGCTTAATTATTGATTCTATTGCAATGTTTACAGTTGTTAATATATCACAGATGTTAACATGTGTCAACATTAAATACATTCATTATTTGTAATCGCACCACTTTCATAAGAAACCAGCGTGACACTATTGATTTTCTCCATTCTCTTCAGCAGCTCCGGATGAGGAGGCCCATACCAATTCATTCCCATTCTCCTTGAACTTGCCTAAATTCAGGTATTAACAAAGAATAATTCGTACTCACTTTTTAGATAACAGCATTGTTATACGCACTTTCTATCATTTCTCTTGTATAACTCCCAGTTCTTTTCGAGCTTGTAAAATTAATAGCCTTTTTATAGCAAGTTTGGACACAGCGTAAGCAGCGCATACATCCATTGGAGTTCTTGATAATAAGTTTCCCCTCCTGTATTAAGAGATTTGAAGTAGGACACGACTTTGCACATTGTCCGCAGTTATTACAACTATTGTTTGTCTTTAGATTTCTGTAAAACAAATTACCGAAAGTCATCTTCGAGAAGGTCTGATGAAAATTATGAAGGCGGTGGTATTGTATCGGTATATTTGCTCGATTATTAGAGTCCAATATATTGATAACAAAGTTATCTATTTGCCAATTTATGCCTTTACGAAATACAGACTTTCCCTTAACAATTGGATAATTTGGATTTGAATATAAATAAGAGCTTGCTCCGGGTGCTTTAAAATTCTCCTGTGAAGCCACATGAAATCCTTTATCTTGAAGTTGCTGTATAATATAATAGTTACTATCAAGGGGATTGGTAGTATATGTAGAAAAAACAAAGGCTGCGTTAGGATACTCTGTTTTATTCAGTTTACTGATAAATTTCATGATAATATTCGGTGGCATTAGATCATACACTGGATAACCGATTCCTAGAATAGTGTCTTTACCCTCAAAATTCCTGATGTCACCTAGTGCATCCTCGACCGGAACTAATTCTATATCACTAACCTCCTTTTCCTTGAATTTCTGAAGTAGTTTCTCTGACAAGAATTTTGTATTACCTGTTCCACTAAAATAAACTATTTTTACATTCATATATTTTATCTCCTTAACTATTAAGCTTCTTAACTATAATATAAAATAATTACAATAGTGAACTTAATCACTATTGTAACTTCTTATCAAACATTTCTTCTAGTTTGTTCAGAAAAAAAAGTATTGTCTCCAATTCCTTATCTGATATTGACGCTAATTCTTTCGCTAACTCTCCAAAAGCATGAGTCTCATTATTAAAGAAATTTTTAACTGCGAGCTTACCTTGATCAGTAGTTTTCAATATAACTATTCTCTCATTCTCTTCACTTCTGTACTTCCGCAACATGTTTTTACTGCATAGCTTTTTTACCAATTGCGAAGCGGCACTCAGCGTAATGGATAAATTCAATGCTATATCAGTAACGGTTAGTTCAGAGTGTGTATTAAATAAACACAGAACTTGCATCTCAGCTGGATACAAATTTGCATCATTACATACATCTACAGTTTTTCTCTTCTTAATAACAGAAAACTTATTGTGTATCCTAATAAATTGATTATATAATTCCTGTTGGTCTTTATTTTCCATATTCAAAGCATATAGTAAAGCAGCTTAACTGTCAAGCATATAAATAAATTTTCCAAACAAAAGCGCACTCATCTATTTTAAATGAGTGCATACTTTTATTATTATATATTCAATTCATACCTCACCTTATATAGCAGACAGCATGTCTCCACATGTATGGAGACTATGATATGGCTATATGGAGTCATAAATATATTTTACTGATATAGCGATTGGTTTGCTTGTTGCTTTAGTTGTAGATACTTCTATAGTAATTGTCGATTTTTTAGTATCCGCGGCAAAGTCTACACCATCGGCTTTTTAGTTCAAGGTCACCTCTGAACAGCAACTATTCCAGGTCATTGTTCCAGATAACCTCTTATCCTCATTTTCTTTCCATCTGTTTTTATCGTGATCGCACCACTTTCATAGGAGATCAATGCTGCACTATTGATATTCTCAAGTCTCTTCAGCAGCTCCGGATGGGGATGCCCATACCAATTATTCCTTCCGCAGCTAATCAGTGATAGCTCGGGCCGGACAACTCGCAGAAATGCTATATCAGAAGAATATTTTGATCCATGGTGTGCCACCTTCAGGATATCATAATCTGTAGCCGGTGTGATCCCATATTTCTTATTATAATATCCCTTCTTCAGGTTTTGACTGGTTCTTTCTTCCCCCTCCTTCTGCAAATCTCCGGTCAGAAGCAAATCGAAGGCACCGTAATTGACGCTCAGTACCATGGAATAGGAATTGATGTCCGGAAACGTTTCGCCTGGTGCAGGATGTAGGCAGTATATGTTCAAGATCTCCTGATTGAAGATATCACGAAGTATGCTGATGAAAGTATCATTCTTAGCTCTTTTTGTTTCTGCAAGTTCTCCCTTTACACATATACTATCGTGGCAGATCCAATCCCCCTCTCTGATGTAGCTGATCTTAATATGCTTCTCTCTGGCCAGCTTCTCCATAGCATGATAATTCTCCTCTTTCTGGTCGATGCCCGGTAAAATCAATCTACGAATCCGAAAACCCTCCTCCATCAGTTCCATTATGCCAGTGATATGATCCTTGTCACAATGGCTGACAATTGCATAGTCAAGCTGATCCACTCCCCTGTTTTTCAGAAACGGCAACAGACGGTAGGTTCCAACTTTACTTAGATCGGTGCTACCGCCATCAATCAGATAATTGGTGCCCCCGCTTTCCATATAAATCGACTCTCCCTGCCCTACATCAAGCATTGTGATCTCAAGACCATGTGGAACCCGCGGAATAAATAGCAGCATAATTCCGACCATCGGATAAATCAGCAGGTACTTTCTTATGCTGGATTTGCTTTGATTGATAAATAAGATTAATAAGCCGATATCGATTAATATCACCAACCATCCGGGTCTGCCTACTGTAATCAGGCTTCCCATAAGCTGAGAATTCACTCGGCAGATTTCTTCGTAAAGCTTTAGGATATAGTTCGGTCCTCCGATCAGAAAAGTTCCAAGCGGCAGCCAGAAGAGACCCGCAACACCGGCCACCAGTGAGGATATGGTTAAGATTGAGATGAAAGGTAGTATCAAAAGATTCGTCAGAATACCATAGGTTGGGAATTGATAGTAGAAGTATAGAACTGCAGGGGTTGTAGCAAGGGTTGCACTCAAACTGACCAGTACACCATCCAGTAGTTTACTTTTGTATGGGAAGATGCGTTTGAAGCCCGGATAGATTAGTGTTATTCCAAGGACTGCACCGTAGGATAATAAGAAGCCGACAGAGAACAGCTGCAGCGGATTTTGAAGAAGAATCAGCAGTGCACTGAGTGCCAGTGCTGAGAGAATATCGTAGGTCTTACCAATCAGATTAGCCAGGAGCAGTACTACCATCATGACAACCGAGCGATTCGTGGATACGCTAAAATTCGTCAACACTCCATAACTGTAGAGAAAAGCGATTGTCAGGAGGGTAGAGATTTGCAAGGGTATGCGGCATAGCTTCAGAAGTCTAAAAAATCCAAGCCCGATCAGAGATACATGTAGTCCGGAAATTGCAAGGATATGAGAAATACCGCCATTCTGATACAAAGCCTTCAGTTCATCATCCAAAAGATATTTATCGCCGAGCAGCATAGCGATCAAAACTCCTGCTTCCTTCTCATCCAGTATAGTAACATATATCCGGATAAGACCGTTCTTCAATCGGCTGAGTCCTTCACGATATTTTGAATAACCATGGTCAGTTATGATGATCTGCTCTGCGATTGCTTTAAAGTCGATATTCTCAATCCGGTAATACAGCTGTTCATCAAATTGTCCCGGATTGGAGGCTTTTGTGAATTTTATCAGGGAACCTTTTAGAAGTATTTGATTTCCGATTTGATAGAATTGATTGTCAGAAGTGTAAGCTATAACAGCTTCACAGGGATAGTTTTCTCCTTGATACAGAGAAGCTGTAACATGATTAAGATAAAGCGCTCGGCCTGAGGGTTTTTGCACTATCATAGTAATCCGGCCGGTCAGTTCACAGGGTGCTTCCTGTAAAAAGGACTTTGCCAGTCCTGGCAGCTGGAGCTGTGCTTTCATAGCCAAAGCTCCCAATAACAGAAGCATCGGTAAAAGCCATAGAAATCTGTCTTTTGCAGTAATGTATCGGTTACTCAGACGGTACATCAAAAGGTAAAGCAATACCGAACCACAGAAACACATTCCAAGAATCAGCCATACAGCAGCCGAGAACCAGGCTAATATCAGCCCCAACAGATAAGCCCCCAGTATCCATACCAAAGGGCGTCTGATCAATGATCTCCCCCCCCTAACTTTCTTTTAGCAAGCTTAAATCTCGCTCAAAATATCCATCCAACGTAAGACCTTCACCAAAAAGTGGTGGTACTTCTCCATTAATCTGGAATTGTACCTTTTTAATATAAGGAAGCTCGACCAGCGTATTAACAATGGAATAGATGACAACATCATCCGATAAGCCAGAAATCTTATCCATGAACTTTTCGTTGAAATCTACATAGCAGATACTATCCTTCATTTCAACTTTATTCAGAACAGTTCCCTCAGGGACAGTTCTATACATACCGATCTGCTCGGGTCCTGCAAGAAGCTCCTTTAATACCACTTCCTCAAGTGATCCCGATCCGGTATAGGTAATCTCTTTCAGATATTCCACCAGAGAATCCCCTTTTTCATTGGCAAAATAAAGCTTTACCTTCGTATCCGTACCAGTGCTGTCAATGAAATCATCCTTCGTCATGATGCCAACCAATTCCCCACTACTGTCAAGCAATGGTTGTCCATTAACATAAAATTGAATATACTCTACGCCTTCCAGCTGGCTTAATGTTTTTACGATCGCAGCTCTGCACAATATCTCGGAAATACCTGTCAATTCTGCATAGGAGGGCTCAAAATCTATGGTCAGGCTTTCATCATCATTAAAGTAATATTCTCTGACTACAGCTGCATCCATCAATGCACTCTTATATAAAAGGTTTTCCGGTGCCTTCTTCAACATATAAAGCAGTTCATCTATCTGCTCCTCTTGTTTGGTACTGATCATCTGATATCTCTCACTGACCAGAGCGGAGGTTTTGGAATTCACATAATAGACGCCGACCTCAGAAGTATTTTCTGGGGTTGTTTTGCTGCCGTTGCTGCAGGCATTCAGAGCCAATACCAGACTGAGCAATATTAGTATAGTAAAAAATCTCTTCATTTTCATAAGCCTTCCTCTGCTCCCCTTCCCATGGCAGACTCTCCGTCCTAAACAATATAGTTCAGAGGAATCCTTACATTGAAGGTGGTTCCTTCCCCTTCCTTACTGTAGACCTTGATAGCGCCACGGTGCATTTGTATTACGTTTTTCGTAATCGCAAGTCCGAGTCCGGTTCCTCCAGTCTCTCGTGATCTGGCCTTATCTACACGGTAGAAACGTTCAAAAATCGAATCTTGCGCATCCTCCGGTATCCCGATACCGGAATCCGACACCTTGATAAAGAAATACTTATGATCCGCATTCAGTGAGACTCTAACCCAGCCATCCACAATATTATACTTAATCGCATTCTCAATCAGGTTAGAGAGGGCCAGCGACAGTTTAACTTCATCCACCTCCGCAATAACAGGGCGAAAGCTTTCATAAATCAACTCGATATTCTGCTTCTTTGCAATTGGTGTCAGACGCTTCAATATCTGCTCCAGCAATTCATTGATATTAAGCGGAGCGATATTCATATCTCCTGCTGTCTTATCCAGCTTGACGAGAGAAAGCAGGTCATTGATAATCTTATTCTCTCTCTCGATTTCATCCGTAATGTCTAATAAAAACTCTCGATACAGCTCAGGAGGTGTGTCCTCCTGCATTAACAGAGAATCTGCCAAAACCTTGATGGAGGTGATCGGTGTCTTCAGCTCATGGGACACATTCGATACAAACTCCTGTCTGGAATTCTCCAGCTTCTGCATTCGGTTCAACATATGATTAAAGGAATCAGAGATTCTTTCGATCTCATTATACCCCTTGATGGAAACGCTTTCGTCCATATAAGTCTCCGACATATGGTCGATAGAATTTACAACATTGGTCAGTGGCTTGCTTAAAATTCCCGAGAAATAGACAGAGAAGACTACAATTAGTATCGCAAGGATGATGGTGAACAGTACCACCCTTTGTTCCATACTATCCCTGATAGACTGGATGTCCTTTGTAGAAAAGCTCATGACAATAGCACCCGTAATCTCTTTTGTATCATCATGGGTGATCGGATAGGTCATACTAAAATAATTTGTTTCGTAATTTCGTACGAAGCTGTCTTTGAAGCCATTCAGACATCTGATCACATCCTCAGAAATCAGATATTTTCCTTCCTCCAGGGAATAGGTATCCTTCACGATGAAGAGGTTACTGTTAACGATAACAATTCTTCCACCGTAAATATCAGCTATTCTGGAAATTTCGCTATCGGCTTCGGTATCCTCGCCGGTGGTCAAAAACCCCCTGGAATCCAGATAATTAGACAGCATATACCCTTGATTTTTTAATTCATCCTTCCTGTTGGTGATGGCTTTCTCTTCATAGGTATTTAAAAGCATCTGCGTGAAGATGGAGAGAGGAACCATACCCAGGACGATAAAGGCCAGCAACAGGTATATTCTCATGCTGTTAAGAAAACGTAATTTACTCTTGATTTTGGAAAAAATAACCGACACCCCATTTTGTATGTATAAATTTCGGCTCGCTAGGATTACTCTCAATCTTTTCACGCAGCCTTCTGATATGAACATCCACCGTCCTGACATCACCGGGATAATCATAACCCCATACAATATTTAACAGGTTTTCACGGCTGTATACTTTATTTGGATTAAAAACCAACAATTCAAGCAAATCGAATTCCTTAGCAGTCAAATTCACTTCCTTGCCTGAGATATATACTCTTCTATTCTCACAATCTATCTTCATCTCACCAAAGGTGACAGTCTTGGTATCAGTACTTCCTGTAGCTGTATTCTTGCTGCTGCGGCGCATAATGGCTTTAATTCTGGCCTTAACCTCAAGAATATTAAAGGGTTTTGTGATATAGTCATCCGCACCATACTCGAGACCAAGGATCTTATCCATGTCATCTCCCTTTGCCGTCAGCATAATAATCGGCATCATGGAAAATTCCCGAATCTGCTGGCATACCTCAAAGCCTGAAAGCTTCGGAAGCATAACATCCAACAGCACTACATCATACTCCTTCTTTTTCGCAGCCTCCAGAGCTTCCTCACCGTCGTAGGCACAGTCAACCTCCATTCCGTCTTGTTCCAGACTAAACCGGATACCCTTTACGATTAATTTCTCATCATCAACTACAAGTACTCTTTTTGCCATCTCTTCACCTCATCATGGTATCTATCTATATTATTTTACAGTAATATAACCGGAAACCTTATTAAACAGGCCTTCCTTAATCCCGGATATCTTCATCAGATCCTGTATCGTCTTGAACTTACCCTTTGTATTCCGGTACTCAAGGATACTGGCGGCTTTCGCCTCTCCCACTCCCGGGAGCTCCATCAGCTCCTCAGCAGTAGCGGTATTGATATTAATCAGTTTTGGTCCCGCTGGTTCCGGTGATGACTGCTCTGACATCCCCGAAGCTTCTCCAGCCATATAATCTTCGGCAGAAAGCTCCTTCACTTCCTTTTGTGTGGGGATATAGATTCTCTGACCATCCTGTACCTTCAACGCCTGATTGATATAATCTTCGGCTGCCTCGTCAGTAAAACCTCCGGCCTGATTCACCAGATCTACCACTCTGCAATCCTTTCGTACCGAATAGACTCCCGGACTGTTCACCGCACCGCAGATATGAACATAACAGTTCTCTGAAGTCTCCTGCTCCAGAGTCTTTATGGGAGCTCGTGTTAGATTTTTCTCTAAATTATCCTGCCCTAATGCTCCTGTCGGGCTTTTTTCATTATTATCCTGACTTGATGCTTCTGCCAGAACTTCCTCTGAATTATCCTGATTCAGCTCTCCTGTCAGGTTTTTCACTGAATTATCCTGACTCAACATCCCAGACAAGCTTTCCTCCTGCTGTTGCGATAAATCCTGAACTGTAGCGGAGGAGGCCGTATTCTTATACACAAAGCTATAACAGATACCCGCAATCAGAAGAAAGCTACAGGCAGCTGCCAAAATAAGATATTTTCTTTTCATTATCATCTTCCTTATCAAAGAAGACTTAAAAAGTACCCTCTATACTTTTTTGATAAGACATTCTTATTTTACATAAATTGCACATCATTTACAATAGGTATTTCAGCCAGAATATTAGAAATATATTCAATATTTTCTCCAACTTCCCTGAAAAATGACAATCCCAATAACGACTATGACGACTCCGATTAATTTGCGCCATTCAAACCCGATCTTTTCCGAGCCGAACATCCCAAAAACCTCGATCAGATATGCCACCGACAGCTGAGCCAGGATGATAAACATATTTGCCATGGCCGGACCAAGAGTATCTACACTCTTAATCACGGTATAAGTAATAAAGGCACCGAGTACACCTCCAAGCAACATATATTTCTGATTGATTCTTAAGATTGCCGAGAACTGTCCCTGCCTGCCAGTTACCATCCATGCCAGAATACAGATCAACATTGCGGAAAACTGTACAAAGCTTGCTGATACCCATATGCTGGTCTGCTTTGTGACCCCTGTATTAAACACTCCCTGAGTACTCATCATAGCACCTGAGAGAATTGCAATCAAAAACCCTATCATACCTGCATCACCGCTCCTCAAATAATAAAGTTCTTTCTTAAGATATCCTTTTTTATGGCAATCTATACGAAGTCCCTTATTACTAAAAAATCTTAGATTGGTCATTGCGGTAAAAGGCACTTTTGAAAAGCATAGTTTTAGCATAATCCTATTGTATACAGCCGATTCATTATAAAAAGAGCATAGAATATCAGCTCGTAAGCTGTTCTTCCATGCTCCTGTTATTACGTTATTATCCTCAATTTAAGAAAATTGAGGATTAAAGCTATACTTCTGCCAAACACTCATCCAGAATTGCTATCATCTCATCTACATGCATCTTTTCAATGATCAAAGGAGGGACAAAGCGAATCACATTTGCTCCTGCCGTAATCAGAACCAATCCCTTCTCCAATACCTTAGGAATGATATCACTGACCGGAAGTTTGAACTCCAAGCCCTGCATCAGACCCATACCTCTATGGTCCTGAATAATCTTATCATATTTTTTTGCGATCAGTTCCAGCTTTTCATAAAGATAAGGGGCAACCTCATTGACATGATCAATCAGCTTTTCGCTCTCATACAAGTCAAATACTTTACTGACTGCTGCTGTAACAAAGGGATTTCCACCATAGGTCGTACCGTGATCACCGGGCTCAAAGGCAGCGGATACTTCCTCTGTAGCAGCAAAGGCACCTACTGGAACACCACAGCCCAAAGCTTTCGCGAAGGTCATGATATCAGGCTTCACCTGATAATGCTGACAGGCAAACATAGCACCGGTTCTTCCCATCCCGCACTGGATCTCATCAAAAATCAGAACAATCCCCTTCTCATCACAAAGCTTTCTTACACCCTCGATGAATTCTTTAGAGGCAGGATAGATACCGCCCTCTCCCTGTACCGGCTCCAGGATGATTGCTGCTGTCTTTTCATTGACGAGTTCCCGAACGCTTTCCAGATTGTTATATTCTGCGAATACAACTCCTCCGATCAGTGGTCCGAAAGCTTCCCTGTATTTCTTGGTACCGGTGATACTAAGTGCACCCATACTTCTTCCATGGAAGGAATGATCCATGGAAATAATCTCACTGTCGGCAATGCCATGTTTTTTATAATAATATTTTCTTGCCAGCTTTACAGCACCTTCAATCGCTTCTGTTCCGCTGCTGGTAAAGAAAACACGATCCATTCCCGAGGCCTTTGTTAATTTCTTAGCAGCTTCAATTGCCGGAACATTATAATATAGGTTCGAAGTATGCAAAAGCTTATCGATCTGGGCCTTCAATGCATCGTTGAAGGACTGGTTGCCATAACCGAAGGCAAACACAGCAATTCCTGCGGCAAAGTCCAGGTACTTCTTATGATTGATATCATAGAGATAAACTCCTTCACCGTAATCCCATACGATCGGATAACGATTATAGGTATGCATCAACAGCTGCTCTGCTTCTTCTATATATTGTTTCATCCTGTCTCCTCCCATCCCTGCGCTAATATACGCATGTAGATTTATATCTACCTTCTATTTTCCTACCGTTTCATTCTCATAAATACTTGCCTGATCAATAATTGCGGTGCCAATTCCTTTGTTCGTAAAGAACTCCAGTAAGAGGCAATGTTCGATTCTTCCGTCAAGAATATGCACTCTGGAAACACCATTTCTTACCGCATCCACGCAATTTTTAATCTTAGGAAGCATCCCTCCGCCGATAAAACCACTTTCCATCAACTCATCTGCTTTATCCAGAGTCAATACGGAAATCAGACTGTCCTTATCTGCAGGATCTGCATATACGCCTTCAATATCGGTCAGGAATACCAGCTTCTCCGCACCGATTGCAGTAGCCACTGCACATGCAGCATCGTCCGCATTGATATTATAGTTCTGGTATTCATTATCCAGACCGATCGGAGCTATGACCGGAACAAAATTATTATCGATCAGAGTATTGATCAGCTCGATGTTCACCTCTTTAATATCTCCGACAAAACCGATATCCTGTCCGTTCACTGTCTTCTTATCGACCTTTAGGGTGCAACCGTCCTTGCCACTGATGCCGACCGCCTTTACTCCTAGCTTCTCTACCATCTGAACAAGATTCTTATTCACTTTGCCAAGAACCATCTCCGCGACTTCCATGGTCTGTTCATCCGTGACACGAAGACCTTCTACGAATCTGGATTCATGCCCAAGCAGACTCAGCCATTTTGTAATTTCTTTGCCTCCGCCATGAACGATGATTGGCTGCATTCCTACCAGCTTCAGTAAAGCTACATCCTTAATAACATTCAGTTGGAGGTTTTCATCCAACATAGCACTGCCGCCGTATTTTACAACAACTTTCTTATTATTGAATTTCTGTATGTAGGGTAGCGCTTCGATCAAGGTCTGCGCCTTCATTAATATCTGTTCCATCTGTTCCATGATTCTTCCTTTCCAAGGTAGGTGTTATAGTATTATGAACGATAATCCGCATTAATCTTTACATAATCATAAGTAAGATCGCAGCCCCAGGCTGTGGCGGAAGCCTCTCCTGCTTTCAGATCTGCGGTCGCGGTGACTACCTTCCCCTTCAGAATCTTGGTTGCAAACTCTTCAGAGTAATCACAGGCCATACCGTTTTCTACCAGCTTCAGCTTTCCTTCTTCACTTTCAATAGATAACTCCACCTGATCAGGATCAAATTCCACTCCCGAATAACCCATGGCACATAGAATACGTCCCCAGTTTGCATCATTACCGAATACAGCTGACTTCACAAGATTAGAAGTAATAACGGACTTACTGAGCAGTACTGCTGCTTCCTCAGTGGGTGCTCCCGTGATTACTACTTCAAGAAGCTTTGTGGCACCTTCCCCGTCTGCAGCGATCTTCTTAGCAAGATCAGTCGTTACAATATTCAGCGCCTGGCAGAAGATTGCATAGTCTTCATTCTTCTCGGTAATCTCTTTATTGCCCGCAAGGCCGTTCGCTAAAAGCAATAAAGAATCATTTGTAGAAGTATCCCGATCCACGCTGATCATATTGAAGCTGCGCTTCACATCGGCGCTCAAAGCCTCCTGCATCAGCTCCTTACTGATATTCAAATCCGTTGTCACAACACTAAGCATGGTAGCCATATTGGGATGAATCATGCCTGAACCTTTAGCCATACCGCCAAGTGTAACTTCCTTTCCGTCAACCATAAAGGTTACAGCACATTCCTTGGAATATGTATCCGTGGTCATGATTGCTTCGGCAGCTGAAGCTCCTGCTGCTCTTCCGTCCTTTAAATCAGTTGCAAGGAGCTTCGCTCCTTCCACGATGACATCAATCGGCATCTGTTTTCCGATGACACCGGTGGATGCTGTATAGACCGAATTGACCGGAATATTCATCGCTTTTGCTACGGCCGCTGCCATTTTTTCATTATTTAAATCACCTTCTGCTCCGGTACAGGCATTTGCACAACCACTGTTTAAGACCACAGCCTGGACAAACTCGCTTTCCTTTGTTACCATCATGTCCCATTTTACAGGTGCAGCCTTAACGATATTGGTTGTAAAGGTTCCTGCTCCTTTGGCCGGTATTGTTGAATATACCAAAGCCATGTCCTTACGCATCTTTTTGATTCCTGCAAATACACCTGCTGCCTGATATCCCTTTGCGGCTGTCACACCACCATCTATGCTCTTTATCATACAATCCTCCTCCATAATAATAAAAATTGTTGTAGAACTGAAAGGAGAATCTTCCTCCTTTTCCGAATTCTATCCTTATCTATTGTTCTCATCAATTACATATGCATAATAATTTAAATTTTCACGTTTCTCAAAGCCATATGCACTCCAGAAGTGATTCCCCGGTTCATTATCTTGAAAACAAACCAAAGCGATCCTGCTGATCTTCTCCTTTTTCATCGCCTCGATCAGACAATCCGTCAATCTCGCGGCGATGCTACGTCTTCGGTAAGCCTCACTGACACAGGCATGGTAGATTGCACCCCGTCTTCCGTCATGACCGCCCAGGATAACACCGACAATGTGTCCATCCTCGATCGCCACAAAATTCGTCGTAGGGTTTCTTCGTATGAATTGCTCTATTCCTTCTCTTGAGTCATCCATACTGCGAAGTCCTACACCCGGAGTCCTCTTCCAAAGATCAAATACCTCATCATAATCCTCCATTGTAAATTGCCGAATCATGATAGCTCACCTCCGTTGTATTTTGATACTTAAATAATTGTTTCTACAGTTTCAGGAAAAATTATTTTATAATTATACATCCGGATTAAATTTTATGCAATACCTATTTTATTTTTTTTAATCAATATTAATGAGCATTTATTCATCCTAATTTTTTCAGATCAATGCCATGCTCCAGTAAGCTATCATATATTTTAGCGATCGGAAAACCTACTATATTATAATAATCTCCGATAATCTCACTAATATAGATACCGAATTTTCCCTGAATGGCATACGCTCCGGCCTTATCCATTGGTTCTCCCGTTGCGATATAATCTGTGATCTGCTCCTCAGAAAGGGGGCGGACAACTACCTTAGTACATACTGCGAGGCTCCATTCCTCTTCTGAACCATCTGCTTTCATTATAAGGATACTAACTCCTGTATATACCTCATGGGTGTCATCGGAAAGGAGTCTCAGCATCCTGGCTGCATCCTGTTCATTCTTTGGCTTTCCCATCACATGCTCTTCATAGAACACCATGGTATCGGCAGCGATAATAATATAATCCGGCCGCTCTCCCTGCTGTTCCTTCTCCTCTGCGAGCATTTTTATCTGGGGTAGTACCGCATGGGCTTTTAAACCTGCAAGGGCTTGTACCATCTCAGCCGGTACTGTTTCCACAGTCTCCTCTTTCACATCCGCAGAGATAACCTGATAAGGGATGCCCATGGTTTCCATGATTTCTTTTCTTCTAGGTGATCCTGACGCTAATATAATATGATACATAATAATCCTCCATTCTATCAACATTGTCTTATATTAAAGGAGTGAAGAGTACAAAGTGAATACCATAAATGCGAAGCATGTACTATAATTCAAGAATACTCTTCATTCCGGTCTTACTTTCATTATATAAAATATAAATCATATGTAAAGCGCTGAAATATTTATTTGTATTTTTATACTTTTATTCATTTTTACTATTGAATAATAATAAAATATGTTGTATATTTAATCACATAAATCAATGTTCAGCTTAATCAATGAGATTAAAATGATAAGAATCATAGAAATAATATCATGGAGGTAATGTATATGAAGGAAAAGGTTATTCTTGCTTACTCCGGTGGTCTTGATACTACCGCTATCATTCCCTGGTTAAAGGAGAATTATGATTACGAGGTTGTCTGTGTCTGTATCGACGTAGGACAGGGTAACGAACTGGATGGTCTGGAGGAAAGAGCAAAATTATCCGGTGCGACCAAGCTTTATATTGAAGATGTTGTAGATGAATTTGTGAATGATTATGTTATGCCTTGTGTTAAGGCCAATGCCGTATATGAGAATAAGTATCTGCTCGGAACCTCCATGGCGAGACCTGTCATTGCAAAAAGATTAGTGGAGATTGCCAGAATAGAAGGTGCTACTGCTATCTGCCATGGTGCTACCGGTAAGGGTAATGACCAGGTTCGTTTTGAATTAACCATCAAAGCTCTGGCTCCCGATTTAAAAATAATTGCTCCCTGGAGAATTTGGACAATGGCTTCCCGTGAAGAAGAGATTGAATACTGTGCAAAGCACAGCATTAACCTCCCCTTCTCTGCTGATAACAGTTACTCCCGTGACCGTAACCTCTGGCACATCAGCCATGAGGGGCTGGAGCTTGAGTCTCCGTCCAATGCACCGAATTATGATCACCTCCTTGTCCTCGGCGTCTCTCCTGAGAAGGCTCCCGAGGAAGGTGAGACCCTCAGTCTTTCCTTTGAGAAAGGTATTCCTACTGCTCTGAACGGTAAGAAGATGCCTGCAGTCGATATCATTAAGGAATTGAATACCATTGGTGGCAAACATGGCGTAGGTATCGTCGATATCGTTGAAAACCGTGTTGTAGGTATGAAATCCCGTGGTGTTTACGAGACTCCGGGTGGAACAATCCTGATGGAGGCACATATGCAGTTAGAGGAATTGATTCTCGACCGTGCTACCCTGACCGCCAAGAAAGAGGTTGGAAACCGTTTTGCCGATATCGTATATGAAGGAAAATGGTTCACACCACTCAGAGAAGCATATCAGGCTTTCGTAGATGTGACACAGGAGTATGTTACCGGAGAAGTAAAATTAAAGCTTTATAAGGGAAATATCATCAAACAGGGAACCACTTCCCCGTATTCCTTATACAACGAAAGTATTGCTTCCTTCACAACAGGTGATCTTTATAATCATCACGATGCAGAAGGCTTCATTAATCTCTTCGGCCTCTCCTTAAAGGTTCGTGCTATGAAGATGGCTTCTCTAGACCAGAAATAAGCTTAGTATTATCTGATATTTCAATATCAGTTTTGCAATCATCCTGTAAGATATGTATTTATAAGGCTGAAGTTACTGCTCCCACGATCAAAGCAGGCGCTTCAGCCTTTTTGTTCTTTACAGGAGCTTCAGCCTTTTTGCTCTTTTCTAGCTCTATACTTATTTCTCATTTCTTCAGTTATTTCCCATTTCTTAGCTTATTTCTCTACATCTTCCGTTATCCTACTGTTCTGAAGCTGATGATTCATGTACTTAATACTCATTACTTAGAAATTCATATGCTGTTTCAAAAATCCTTCCACAATCCTCTCATACCCGTGCCTGTTGATGCAATAGCTTTGTACATGTCTGGCTCCTGCCACCAGAAAGATTGCTTTATTCTTTCTCTTTGTAGCATATAGCTCTCTGGACATATCAGCCGGAACCAGATTATCGATCTTCCCGTGAATGAACAGAACAGGTGTATCAGTCTTTCTCACCGCTTTGATTGGAGCCACTTCCTTGTAACGGAATCCGGCACGTAGCCAGGTAAGACAACTCACGATAGGAATCAATCTACAGGGTAAGTGATAAAACTGTTTCATCTGATGCTGCAGCAGTTCTGTCAAATCGGAATACGCGCTATCGGCAATCGTAGCGCTTACCCGGGGATCTATCCCCAGGTGCATCAACACCGTTGCCGCTCCCATAGATTCTCCATGTGTTACGATCTGACAATCCGGATATCTCCTTCTGCACCAGTCTACCACTTTCTTCAAATCATATCTTTCATAATAGCCCATTGAAGTACATGCCCTTCCACTCATTCCATGATTACGATGGTCATACAACACGACTGCAAAGCCTAAACGAAGATAAAGGCTGATATACTTAATGCAGCTATATCTGGCATATCCCAGACCATGACATAGGATAACGATTCTCTTCTCTTCAAAAGGATGTTCAACAGTATCTGTTGCTTCGCTAACGCGATCCTCAATTCGCTCACAAAACAGGCGATACCCATAATCTGATTGAAGGGTAAATGAATGCTTCTTCCACTGCCGATATGCTGCTTCATCCAGCTTCCCACATCGAACCTCTCTCCGAAAGCCTCGTCTGTAAGACAGCATTCGTGGTTTCATAATCAGATTAGAAAGGCACCAAAGCCACTCACAAATCCATACGATTATCCATTTCATCATTCCTGCCACCTCTTTCTCCGAAATACACTATATTACTGTATAGGATGGTTCATATCACAGTGGACTATACCTTCATGAAAAGTGGCTATTTAACATAAATGAAAAGAACTGCAAAACTCGCTCTCTATAGCGAACTTCGCAGTTCTTTCGATATGAAAGTGTTGTTGATAAACTTCCGATCTTCTCAGAAGGATCTTCACATTTCTTTTGGTATAAAGCTATCAAAGATAAACAGTTCAAAATACTTTTTACTATGTTCCAATTCTTCCTGGGTTTTGATCGTCCACGCCACGGGCTTCGTACGATAAATCGTTCGGCAGAGCGTAAAGGATAGACTTTTCTTATATACATGATGATATGCGATAAAGTCGGGCTTCGTAAGAAAGTTCAATAACAGGTTTTTCAGCAGAAAAAATTGAAAACGATCCCCTTCCTCCTTCTCCTTAATAAAATCAGTAGCAAGCTGTCCCCTGATCACAGAAGGATAGTGCTTTTTATACCACTGTAATCCAAAAGGGTTAAAGGATTCAATACAATAGAAGCCGCTATAGTTCTTCAAAAGATCAGAAACCTTACTGCATAGCCGATCCGGATTCCACGGAATCTTCAACTCGATAATTAACGGTACTTTCCCCTGAATGAGCTCCAAGGTCTCTGAAAGTGTAGGTATCTTCTCCTTGGATTTGAACAGGTGATACTGTTCCAGCTCTGCATAGGTTAAGTCCGCTACCTTCACGTCGGTCTTACAAGCACGTCTTAAATTATAATCATGAAGGATAACAGGGACTTCATCCTTGGTCAGCTGAACATCGAGTTCAATGCCATAGCCCTTCTCAACTGCTAAGGCAAAAGCCTTCAGCGAATTTTCCGGAGCCTCCGTCTTGTTATTATGAAGCCCCCGATGTGCATACAGCCAGCCATCCATGCTCTTCGTCTGCGGGTTATGCCTAAGCTTCGGCATGATAGCCAACAGATATAATATGGTTATGATGATAGCGATTAGAATAATAATCTTTAGTAGCATAATGATCCACATTCCTTCTTATGATTTTCGAATAAAGTGTCAGTAGATGTTATACAAATCTCAATATGTGAAAAGTATCGCAAGTGTTTTGTATGAATTGATCTGTACAATGTGTTAAAAGTGATATTCATGATTTGACGTGTATTAAGTGTCAAAAGGTGCTGCGCACTCTTTTCAGAATACAAGCGATCGCTATTGCAAGCAAACTTACATAGTTATTGCTTGTATTCTGAAAGCACCTGCGGTGCTTTTGACACTTAATGATATATACTGTAATGATATATAGTAATTACATACGGTAATCATATACTGCAATGCTACTTACTCTTTGAATAAGACTAAAATGATTTATTATTGACTCTTAATCCGGTGAATCGAAGTTCTCGAGCATATCCTTCTTTCTGATCGGTCTGGAGTCTCCATGCTTTACCTGAAGCATGGTGATCAGGGACGCGACTGAAAATAACAATGCATACGGGAACAGAGTCTTATAGGATACAAATTCCAGCAACGAACCTGACAGGATCGGTGTCAGCACCTGTGCTGACATGGAGAAGGTATAATACAAGCCGGTATACTTACCGATATCTGAGCCTTTACACATTTCCACCACCATCGGATAAGAATTGACATTAATCGCAGCCCAGCCGATACCGGTGAAGGCAAATACTACATTGATCAGTGGGGAATACGAGGTAAATAAGGCTCCACACAGATAAGAACCTGTCATCATCAGGATACCAGCAATAATGGTCTTTTTTCTACCGACGATACTTGCGATAATGCCAATCGGAATATAGCTGAAGATTGCAGCAATGGTCGCAAACAGCAGCGAGTCGGCAAATCCGCCGGTCTCCAGACCCCATATTTCTTCTGTATATCTGGAGTATGCTGTTGTTACAGCGTTATAAGCTGTAAACCATAAGAAGATGGAGGTTAACAGAAAGATAAAACTTCTTCTTACCGCTTTCGGCATCCCGTCAGTTGCTTCCTCAGAAATTGTTTGCGCTTCATCTGCTTCTTCCGCCTTATGTACTGCACCTGCCTCCAGATCTATTTCTTTAGACAACTTCTTCTCACGGATGATCAAAACCAACAGGATGACTGCAATAACCATGATACCCGCAACAGATGCAAATAATGCTTTATAATCTGTTCCTTCTTTTACCAGGAGTTTTATCATGATCAGGGTATAGACACCACCGATTGCCCCCATCAGGTTGATGACTGAATTAGCTTTGCTTCGGAGGGGCTTTGGAGTCAGATCCGGCATCAGAGCGACTGCCGGAGAACGGTAGGAGCCCATCGCCACCAGTACAATACCTAGAAAGATAACAAACAGAATCATACTTCCGGCTTTATTGGCAATCGGAAGCAGTGTCATGGAAATAACTGCCACAACTGTACCACCTATGATAAAGGGTGTCCTTTTCCCTAAAGGAGTATCAATTTTATCAGAAAATGTACCAAATAACGGCAACAAAAATAATGCAAGAATATTGTCGAGTGCCATCAGCACACCTGTCACTGTCTCCCCCAGACCAAATGTGTTCTTCAGCATCAAAGGTATGATATTATCATACATCTGCCAAAAGGCACAGATTGAAAGAAATGCAAGCCCCACAAAGAATGTCCTTTTATAGTTCAGTCTCATACAGCCTCCTTCTGCCTGGTTCACAGGCAAACCCCATTTTTATTTTGTTTCAGGAGCCAAGTCATCATCCAAACCTGGTTTCCCGAATCAATTCTGATTTGAGAATACATATGCCCCGATTCCGACTGCAATTGTAAGATTCAGGGAATCAACCTCCGGTGTCTGAGGAATAAAGATACTTGTTCCAACTTCCAGATAAGAAGCATCCAGCCCGGTTGCTTCATTTCCGAAAACCAGAGAATAAAGCTTAGACTTCGGACAATCCTTCAGAGTAAGCGTGTTCTCCCCATTCAGCATAAAGGTGAACACCTCATGCTGCTCGAATTCTTTCCGGTATTCTGTAAAGTTCTCGTAATGTCTGAAGTTCAAATGAAACAATGCCCCCATGGAGGACCGCACCGTCTTCGGATTAAAAATATCCGCTCCCGGCAGAATGATTGCAACATCACAGATACCAAAGCCTACGGCTGTTCGAAGTATGGTTCCCAGATTACCCATATTACTGGGATTAACAAGGACAATATGCGGACGGTCAGCCCGAAGTCTGCAATCGTACTTATCAAATACTCCTGCTACATAACAATTCTCTTTATCACTGATCTTTGCGATCAGCTTATTATTCTCTTCCACCTGGATACCGTATTGTTTGCACAGCTTTTTCAGCTTTTCCATATCCGTAAAGCTGCTGTCCGTTAAGACCTTCCTTACGATTTCCGGTCTGTTCTTAATCAACTCAAAGGTCGGAAAAGCACCTAACGTATAGGAATAGTCCGAATCCTTCTTATAGGGCTTGATTTGATTATGTTCCTGGCTTCCAACCGAATTCTTATCTTTATTCACGCAGTAACCTCCAGTTAATGTTAACCGACAACGAAGATACCCTCCTGCTCCGCAGCCTTTCTGATATAATCAGCTGCTTGTGAGTACTCCTCATGGGTCTCCAAATGCTCTACGAATACGGTAGTGTCTTTGCCAAGCTTCTCACAAAGACGTACCACCTTTCTAAAATCAATGACACCTTTCCCGGGCATTACCTCCCGGATGACACAGGGGAAAGCCTTCTCCATCATGACATCCTTAGCATGAATACTCTTGATATAAGGTCCCAGCTTATGAAAACACTCCTCTATGAAAAGCTCCCTCTTTAAATATCTTTCCGGGCAATTAATCATATTAGTATAATCCAGATGAACCGCAAAGCTTTTCCGATCAATATCCTTGATCAGTTTCAGATAGCTGTCAGGGGAATCAGGCATCATCCAGGGCATAGGCTCCAAAGTAAAGAAGGTTCTTTGTGGGTTGACACTATCGATGATTTCTCTGGTGATATCGACGATCATCGCATAAACCTGTTTAGAATAATTTTCTTTATAGAAGCCATCCCAGAGTTCTCCTCTGGCACCTGCGATATTTACACAACAGTTCGCTCCGATTTCTTCCGCCAGGGCGAGCCTTTGCTTGCAATACTCCAAATCCTCTTTTGCTTTCACAGGATCAGTGGACAAAGGGTTTCTCCAGATACCGACCTCACCTATGACTACGTCATTCTCTCTGGCAGTCTGTACATATGCTTCAAGGATTTCCTTCGGCACATCCTGTCCAACCGGAACAGTAACTGCGCTGTAACGATATTCCTTGACAAGCTTGATCCATTCGTCCGGATTACTGTAACTCTTCTTAATATCCCCACCTATTCTCATAATAATAACCACGCCCTTTCCATATTAGTGTGATCACACTTTCTGACATAATGCTGCAAAGCAACATCATAAATAATCCGAGAAGAACAAGGTGTGAGTGCAATTGCACGAACATCGTAGTTCTTCAGGAGAAATTTGGTGCTTTCAAATTTCTTTTCACACTAACCTCCCCAAAATAAGATCTGTGTAGAGCTGTTCCTCCAAAAGCTGTTACCCGCGCAAATTAAGGATTGCTTCTTCCGAAGAAGGTAAGGGCGAGCATTCCCGGTCCAGTGTGAGTTCCAATGATTGGCCCAATCTTGGAAATAATAATTTCCTTAACCTCAAATTTTTCTCTGATCATACGCTCCAGTTCTTTTGCCTGCTCCACATCATCACCGTGACCGATGAAGATGGTCTGAGCAGATAAATCCTCGCTCTCCTGCTCCAACTTGTTAAGCATAAGCTCCAGCTCTGCTCTGGAACCACGGATCTTTGATACAACAGTCAGCTTACCATTGTCATCTGTGGAAAGCACCGGTCTGATTTTTAATGCAGTGCCAACCATTGCTTCAATAGAACTGATTCGACCACCACGCTTAAGAAAGAATAAATCCTTTACTGTAAACCAGTGACGCGCCTTTCTCTTATTATTCTCTAGCCATTCCTTCAATCGGTCAATATCCGCTCCCTGCTTTTTTTGAATTGCAGCATGAAGCACAAGAAGACCCTCACCAATGGAAGCACAGAGAGAATCTACACTATAAATCTTACGTTCAGGATACTCCTCGCTCAAATCGCGAATCACAATCTGAGATGTATTAAAAGTTCCGCTAAGGCCTGAAGAAAATGATATGTAAAGGATATCCTTCCCTTGCTTCAGAATATCTTCAAAACACTCCGTAAATATCACCGGGGTGATCTGTGTCGTCTGGGATATCGCTCCATTTTTCAGTTTTGTATAAAACTCCTCGATCGTTAATTCTCTCTCATCTGGGTAATGGGAATATTCCGTTTGATCAATACTAAAACCCATCGGGATAACCCGTATATCATATTCCTCAATGATGCCCACAGGTAGGTCTAACGTAGCATCACTCACGATTACATAATCGCTCATCATTAATAACTCCTTTAATATTCATTTTCAATTAATCAGCTCTCGCCGTATCATACTTCTACTAGAAATAAGTACTTCGTTTCCATTATACCATGAACCGAAAGTGGCAGTCTATGGCATATCTAATATATTTTATGGCAGAGAAAAGACAGCTATGTCTAGATCACAAGCTTGGCTATCATCACGACAAGCGGAATGGTGCCCATAGATAAGATTGTAGTCAGGGCAAATAGTTCGGATGCGTATAAATAATTCTTCTCATACCTCAAGGAGAACAAATTAATGGTAGCCGCTGTCGGACAGGCTGCTGCCAGAATGGCCGTAAGAAATACTGTCTGGGGAATAGAAAACCAACGATAAATCAATATCATGACAATCGGTACGAATAACAGCTTCAGAAAACTGATATAATATATGCGAACCTTTCCCAGAAGTCTTTTTATGTCGGTCTGAGCAATGGTGATTCCGGCAACCAGCATTGCCAAAGGAGTATTCATATTACCGATATAGGTGAACGCCTCCTTCATAGCTCCGGGAAGCATGATTCTGCATACAAACAGGACAAAACCGGTTACTGTTGCTATTACCGACGGAGACAGCAGCGCTTTTGTGATTGATTTCCTGTCCGATTTGCCTGTCATAATGATCAGCCCGTGTGTCCAGACCAGCAAATTAAAAATTGTCATATGGGCTGTGATATAGAAAACTCCCTCACTGCCAAAAAGTCCGTAAGCCAAAGGAATTCCTATGAACCCGCAATTTTCATAGATCACGGCAAAACGCTCGAGTACCATATCTGCCTTATGCTTCTTTCCCCTGATTAGGACCTGTCCTATCAGAATAGATAAAAAATGTGTAATAAAAGCCAGAATTAGCGAGATTAATAATCCTTTCAGCAAGGTAGCTTCAAATTCTCTTTGATAGGAAACAAAGATCACGATTGGATTGACAAGCATCAATACAAGATCTGAGAGCTTCTTATTAAATTCCTTATCGACTAATTTCACCTTGTAGCAAACTATTCCGACAAGGATAATGATAAACATGATAAAAATCTGGTTGAATGCAGTAGACGCAAGTGACATTACAAATCCTACCTTTTCTATAAAATAAAACTTAAGTACACCGATAATACATTATGCACTTTTTTATTGTCTACATCAAGCGATTTTTACTTGATGTTGAGCAAGTGATTTTTACTTGATGTTGAGCAAGTGATTTTTACTTGATATTCCTAACGAGTTTTTTCTTGAGGTTCATCAAGTGATTTTTACTTTATGTTGAACAAGTGGTTTTTACTCGATATTCCTAACGAGTTTTTTCTTGAGGTTCATAAATTGGCTTTAACTTGATGTTGAGCAATAGACTTTTTCTTGAGGTTCAGCAAGTAGTTTTTACATCTGGTTGTGTATATGCTGACATCAGTTCAAATGGTAACATCAGTAATAATCATGGACGAAATCAGCATATAATTAATATACGGTCAAGTCAACATCAATGGTCTTCCATAAAACCCGACTTACCTGAATGAACAAAACTCATGTATGGTTGATACTGGCCATGCATGAGCTTTATTTATGCGTTTCCCGGAAAGGATTTTAAGTTATGGATTTTTTAACACTGGTTTTATTAGCCCTCGGATTAGCCGCAGATGCATTTGCTGTTTCCGTTACCAATGGTATGTGCAGTAGCAGGGTCACAAAAAGACATGCTCTGTTGACGGCTCTGACCTTTGGTTTCTTTCAGGCCCTGATGCCTGTGCTGGGCTTTGCGTTAGGGAATTCCTTTGCTAATATCGTCTTTCGTATTCAGCATTGGATTGCCCTGTTGCTGCTCGGGGCAATCGGTGCAAATATGCTCCTCGATGCTTTGAAGGAATCGAAATCTGCGGAGGGTGAAGAATGCAACACTCTCAATATCTTTCAGGCAAAGAGCATAATACTACAGGGGTTAGCTACCAGTATTGATGCTTTGGCAGCTGGAGTCAGTATTGCCGTATTAAATATCAGTATTCTGGCCTCTGCACTGACCATCGGAGTCATAACCTTTCTTCTATGCACTATCGGAGTATATATCGGCAAACGTTTTGGTGCAATTCTCGGTTTTCGCGCTAAGGTATTGGGTGGTATCGTTCTGATTGGCATCGGAGTAAGAATATTTATCGAGAACCAGTTCTTTTCGTAATGGGGAATGTAGAACTGTAAGCAGTTCTTGATTATTATCTTCAATTGATAGATAATATAGAGGAGTATTATTTTCTGCCAAAACGAGAGGAGAATGCAGATGAGTTATGAAGCATGTTTCGAAATGCTGCCGCGAATGGAGACAGAAAGGTTAATTCTGAGGCAAATCACCGATAGCTCCGCAGACGGAAAAGACAGCTTGGAATTTATCAATGATTACAGTGTCTACCGCTTTTGGGGAGTATATGATGAATCAAAGGATACGAATGGTCGTAGAAAGCCGAAGAAGAAGATAAAACTGGATTATCATTACAATGTAACCATGAAGGAGTATCGTGCCAGGCGCGAACTTACCTGGTTAATGGAGCTGAAGGATACCCATAAGGTCATTGGAGAAATCGTATTGTACGATTTTCGACTTGGGCAACAGGCTGATATCGGTTATCGTATTAATAAAAACTATTGGGGGAAAGGCTTTGCTCCGGAGGCTGGACAAGCTGTCATCAAGGCTGCTTTTGAGCTCTTGGAACTGACAAGAATTCAGCTGCGCTGCTTTGCAGACAATCACGGCTCCGTCAGAGTTGCTCAAAAGCTTAAATTTGCCCAGGAAGGCTTCATTAAAAAAGGAGCCATCATTAATGTTATGACTGATTACTATATCTTCGGTCTGCTCAAAGAAGACTATGACAGGCAGCCTTACGGTGATGATATTGCCAAAATCGTACAATGAGTTCACGGATCAAGTGGATCAGAACAGGAGGAAATCATATGAAAGTATTATTTATCGGAGGAACCGGATCCATCAGTACTGCCATCTCAAAGCTAGCATCGGAAAGCGGGTTTGAGCTTTATCTGTTAAACCGTGGTCACCGCTCAGCGGATATGCCAGGAAATGTAAAACTGATCGAGGCAGATATCAATAACGAGGCTGATGTAAGCAAAAAGCTGAAGGATATGACCTTTGATGTAGTAGCGCAATTCATTGCTTTTCATACGGATGCATTAAAGCGTGATTTGAGACTATTTGAGGGGAAGACAAAGCAATATATTTTCGTCAGCTCAGCATCAGCATATCAAAAGCCACTTTCCAGTCCTTTTATCTCGGAAAGCACCCCTCTTGCTAACCCTTATTGGGAATACTCCCGCAATAAGATAGCCTGTGAGGAATATCTGATGGAACAATATCGTACGAATGGGTTCCCAATCACCATTGTTCGTCCGAGCCATACCTACGGTGATTACAGCGTTCCCCTTGCGATACACGGCAACCATGGCAGCTACAGCGTGATTGATCGTATAAAAAAAGGAAAAAAGGTTATCGTCCACGGAGACGGCAATACCCTTTGGACCATAACTCATAATTCAGATTTTGCGAAAGCATTTATAGGACTGATGGGAAATTCCCACGCCATCGGAGAAACACTACAGATCACCTCCGATGAGAGTCTGACCTGGAATCAGATTTATGAGATTATCGGTGATGCCCTGGGTGTAAAGCCGAAACTGGTTCATATCCCTTCAGAGACGTTGGCAAAAGCACATTATGAGTTTGCAGGAAGCTTACTTGGGGATAAAGCACATTCGGTCTTATTTGATAATACAAAGATCAAACGTCTGGTTCCTGACTATATAGCTACCGTAAGATTTGATCAGGGCATCAGAAGAACACTCTCTTATATAGAGCAGCATCCGGAATATCAGATTGCTGATCCTGAGTTCGATACCTGGATGGATCAAATGATTGAAGCATATGAGGCTTATGAAGCCGGGATACCCAAATTCTAACAGAAAGGTGCTGACATTATGAAAACACTCTATATCTCAGATCTGGACGGTACGCTCCTGCAGCCTAATGTCGAACTGTCTCCCACTACCATTCGGATTCTGAACGAATTAATCGACCAGGGAATGCTATTTACTGTAGCCACTGCAAGGTCAATTGCTTCTGTTAAGACGATTCTTAAGGAAGTTCCGGTGTCCGTTCCTCTCGTCCTGATGAATGGGGTCTGCATCTATGATTTACAAAAGAGCGATTATATCAAAATAGAAACCCTTCCAAAGGAAAGTGTCAGCCGGCTGATGGCATTGATACAAACCTATCAACTAAAGGGGTTTGCTTACATAATAAAAAATGGTGTCATGTCCACATATTATGAGGACTTGAACACCAAGGCACTGTACGATTTTTATCAGGAACGTGTGGAACTATACCAAAAGCGCTTCACTCAGATAGACAGCTTCTCCTCTTTGGCAGAGGAACCTCTGATCTATTTCTCCCTGATGGATTACCCTGAGAAGCTGGAACCGGTCTATCAGTCGCTTCAGCAGATCCCGGAGCTAAACAGCGTATTCTATAAGGACAATTACTCTCCTGATTTCTGGTATCTGGAGATTTACAGCAAGGCCGCATCTAAATATCATGCAGTCCAATTTCTGCGTACTTACTTAAAACCCGATCAGGTCGTATGTTTCGGAGATAATAATAATGATCTGCCCTTGTTTGAAGCCTGCGATCATAAGCTTGCGGTAAGAAATGCAGTCGTAGCCCTTCAGGAAAAGGCAGATCAGGTGATAGGAACAAATACCGAGGACGGCGTGGCTGCCTGGCTAAAAGCCAATTTCTATCCTGAATAGCTCTCATAGTCCAATCAGTACTCAGGAATGCTCCTCTCAAGGTAGAAACTACCTTACTGATACACCTTCCTGAATTTCAGTTAAAGAAATTCAAGAATATCCTTCAGGCGACTTACTCTGATCCCCTGATATTCCTTATGCTCATCCGGATTGTTGTTGATCCAGATGGGCATTATCTTTGCACTAAGTGCCCCTGCAATATCGTTTGGATAGTAATCTCCGATAAATACTGCTTCTTCTGGTTTCACACCAAGGTTTCTACATGCCAGTTCGAATATTCTAGGGTCTGGTTTTGCATAGGGCTGTTCCCCAGAGACAATAATATCATCAAAGTATTCTGCAATATTCACTTTTCGGATCTTCTCCCTCTGAACAGAGGAATATCCGTTGGTGATAATACCAAGCTTATATTTTCCCTTTAATGAGTCCAAAACCTCAAACATCTCAGGAAAAGGTACTGCAAGACCACCAAAGATGTCATTCCTCTCCTTGATAAAGGCTTCAGCGGAATGTGGAAGCTTCCATCGCTTATGTAATTTCCGAAAGAATTTATCCAGTCCTGAGTAACCGTTTTCATCTATTTCAATCATATAGTCGATCAGCTCCTCCCTGGAGCCCTTGTAGGGATATTCCCCGGCATACTTATCGATAAAATATTCAAACAATAATATCAGTGCCGCTCTACGGTCCACCAGTGTCTCATCCACATCAAAAATCACAGCTTTTATATTATCCACAAAAGATCCTCCATACAAATTGTCGTCATTATTCTTCATTGTCCTGTATTATAGTATAATTCGTCCGCTGAAACAAGATTTTTGTTATACTCATTTAATTCCTTATGTTTCTTAAATATTTACTCTCCTCCAGTAATATCCTTTTACTCCTATGATTCCACCTCTTCTTCTATTGTAATCACAAAATATTGTAATAAAATGAATATTATAGGGTACACCTTACACAAAATAAAGATACACCTATGCTGCCCAAAGGCGGCGGAATGGAGGCAGGTATGGATAGTATTCAGGATTGTTATGTGTTATCAAACGGAATCAAAATCCCATGCGTAGGCTTCGGAACCTGGAAGCTTCCCAATGATCAGAGCACGGTAGATATCGTAAAGACTGCAATCGATTGCGGTTATCGCCACATCGATACTGCCTTTGCTTATCAGAATGAACCCAGTGTCGGGAAAGCAATCCATGAGTGCGGACTGAAAAGAAGTGAACTTTTTATCACTAGTAAACTGGATAATCCTGATCATGGATACGAGAAAACCATGAACGAATTTGATATGACCATGACTAACCTGGGTTTAGATTATCTGGATTTATACCTTATTCATTGGCCGATCCCCTTGGCTTATCGTGACTGTTGGAAAGAACTGAATGAAGGAACCTGGAAAGCATTTGAAGAGCTCTATCAGGAAGGGAAAATTAAGGCAATCGGAATCAGCAATTTCCTGGAACATCATATTGATGCTTTGCTGGAGACCGCTACCATAGCACCTATGGTGGATCAGTTGGAGCTTCATCCCCAGTATCCTCAAAGGGATGCTGTAAGCTACTGCAAAGAGAAGAGGATTATTCTGGAAGCTTGGAGCCCCTTAATCAAAGGACAGATGGATCATCAGATACTAGTGGAGTTGTCTGGGAAATATGGTAAGACGGCCGCACAGATTCTGCTTCGTTGGAGTATCCAGCATGGCTTTCTGCCATTACCAAAGACCTCATCGAGAGAACGGATGCAGGAAAATGCCGATATTTTTGATTTTGAGCTGACTCCGGACGATATTGAAGCTATGAAAGCTTTGGAAATGTACGGTCTTACCGGAACCCATCCTGACTCTGCTCTCTTCTGATCGGAACACATAGCACAATCGTAATACATCACAGAAACAATACAAGAGGCTGTAATAAGGATGTTCCATCGCTTAGGTAAAGTCGCAGCAGACCTGATAAAGCCAACGTGGAACATTTATATTGCAGCCTCTTGCTAATAAAATTAGCCTATCCTCTTTTTCATACAAACAGATAAGGGCATATCCTTATATTGCCCATAATTCTCTATGATCTGATAACCAAGCTTACTATATAATCCTATTGCTGCCAGCAGGGGCTTTCCGGTTTCCAGAATAATGCTCTGATATCCCTTTGTCTTAGCCAGCTCTTCCAATCTTCCGATCAGTTCTCCTGCATAACCGTTGCCTCGATATTCCTTATGAAGAAAAACCCGTTTCATCTCCGCTATCCCCTCGTCATAATGCCTGAAGGCCGCACAACCGATGGGCTTTTTATCATCATAAAGCAGGATAACATCATGGATCTTCTCCAGGGTATTGAACCTGTTATACTGTGCTCTCTGCTTCTCCCCTCCGACAAGCTCATTGAGATTATCATCCAGCATTCCACAAAGCATTACAAAATCCTCATTACTACCGTTTGCCACAATAAAATTCATATTCTCTCCCCCTAGTATGAATTAAATATGGCTGTTGCATGCAACAGCCATTTAATCTATTCTTTCCAATGATTCCGGTACAGCTGTGGATGTCCCTCCAAATGCGCAAAATCATTGAAGCGTTCCAGATAGAACCTGTCATATCCGGGATGATATACCATTTGTGTGATACCTGTATTTTCAAGTGACACGCCAAATAAGAACCGTCTTGCCTGGTTCTTGCCGAACAGGGCGGCCAACAATACACGAATGGTGCCACCATGGGTGATAACTGCGATATTCTTATTCCCGCTCTGTACAAGCTCCTGAATCACGGGCATAGCACGCTCATAGACCGAGGTACCGTTTTCACCCTCAGGATAAGGGATATCCTCCATCAGCTTCATCTGCTCTTCTTTAAAGTCAGAAAAATGCTCCTGGACATAGGCATCCGATTTTCCTGTCATGAGCCCGAAGGAAATCTCCTGTAAATCCTCTCGTATCTCATGAGGAAGCTGCAGCGCTTCATTGATAATCTGCGCTGTCTGCATCGCACGTATCAAATTACTGGAATATAATGCGTCGATATGATAGTTCTTAATACGGTCTCGTAAAAGCTCCGCCTGCAAACGTCCTTCCTCAGACAATTCTACATCCACATTGCATAAGGAGCTATTCTGCCTACCATGTCTGATCAGATACAAATTAACCAAATAGAATCACCGCCTTATGCGTTAATGCATAAAAACCAAATAAAGATGCCAAGGCACTTACCCAGGAATCTGGTTGTTTCATTAAAGGATCAAAATGTGCTTACGCACTTTATTCCTCAATAAATTATCAAAAGGTGCAACGCAATTTTCCTGATATAATATATTGCTATTGTAATCTAGCTTATATAGCAATATATTATATCAGGAAAGCACCTCTGGTGCTTTTGATAATTTATCGTAATAATAAATACGAATGCCTATGCACCTTTTGATACTATAATTTATAATAAATGCAAATTCTTCTTCTCTGCTTCGTCAAGAACGTCCTGTGGCCAGATCGAGGACTGCACCTCACCGATATGAGCCTTACGAAGATAAAACATACAGATTCTGGATTGTCCGATACCACCGCCGATCGTATAAGGAAGCTCCTTATTGATCAATGCCTTCTGGAAAGGCAGTTCAGCACGGTTCATGCAATCACTGATCTTCAGCTGCTCTACCAATGAATCTTCATCTACGCGGATACCCATGGAGGAAAGCTCCAAAGCCATATCAAGCACAGGATAATATACGATGATATCGCCATTCAGCTTCCAGTCATCATAATCAGGTGCTCTTCCGTCATGACGTTCACCGGAAGTCAGAGCTCCACCAATCTGCATAATAAATACAGCACCCAGTTCCTTTGCAACGATATTCTCCCTTTCCTTCGGTGTCAGGTCAGGATACTTGTCCTCTAATTCCTGGGAGGATACAAAGCTGATCTCTTCCGGAAGAATTTCCTTAATATAATCATATTGGGATGCCATATATTTCTCTGTATTCTTCAGTGCAATATATACCTTACGTACTACTGACTTTAATGTATCTATATTTCGCTCACTCTTGTCGATGATTTTCTCCCAATCCCATTGATCAACATAGATTGAATGAATATTATCCGTTTCCTCATCTCTGCGGATTGCACTCATATCTGTATAAAGGCCTTCACCTCTGGCAAATCCATACCGCTTTAATGCAAGTCTTTTCCATTTTGCTAAGGAATGAACGATTTCTACTACAGCATCCTCCTGCTCCTTCACACCGAAACTAACCGGTCTTTCTACACCGTTTAAATTATCATTCAAACCGGTTTCCGGTTTTACAAATAAAGGGGCTGATACTCTCGTAAGATTCAGCTGCTTTGCTAATTCTCTTTCAAAAAAATCCTTACAATACTTAATGCCGATTTCTGTCTCCTTAATATCGATTTCGGCCTGATACCCCTCAGGTATTACCAGCTTCATAGGTCTTCCTCCATATATAAAATAATTTAAACTAACAAACATGCTATGTAGCACATTTTACATTTTTATTCATGTTTTGTCAATAAAATGCGCCTTTACAGCTGTTGTTTCTTATTGCGCATTAATTTTTATGCACGGCTTCTTTTGATTTCATAGATGTCATTATATACCTGCATCATGATAGCGAAGGCTTCCTCAGATATTAACCCTGCCTGATGTCCATACTCAATCAAGAAACAGGTATAGGCCACGAACCTGAAATGTGAGAACAGAAGCTCAAAGTTCTCCAGTTCATAATATTTTTTGATAATATTCCAGTTATATTCTGCCAGCTCCTTGATGGTATCTGTATTATTCTCCTGCAATAATTCTATCATTTCATCAATCTTATCTTCTACAAATAATTCCTTCAAATCCGCATCCAGATTCGCAAGCTCTTCGTTCATAATTACCTCCATTTCGCCATAAAGCATTGACACAGTGTAATCCTGCTTTTTCTTACTGATTACTTATACCACATGATTTTACCATACCCGGACTACCTTGTCCAAGAAAACTGATATTTTCATACAACAACCATATCGGGCTAATAGAAAGGAACAAAATCCACAGGAAAAAGACGGCTGCAAAATCATAGTACACTTAATTTTACAACCGTCCTTTGAAATTTGATTCAAAAATAATTTGGTACTTTCAAATTCATATCTTATTTTTACTCATCTATAGTTTATTGGATTTCCTGTTTGCCGGTGATGCTGCTCTTATCATCCATCTTGAAGGAGTCCTTCACTTCTTGTGAAGTAAAGTAGACATTACCGTCAACGGTAGCATCGATTAACTGGAAGTCTGTCACTGCAACTACTACATCCCCCTTAAAGGTTCCATGCTGAATGCTGGCCATAGGGCTGGCAATGACCAGCTTTGGAGCAGTCAAAGTATATCTGGCAGTAATGTTTCTGTTTTCATCCTGAGAATAGAGTGCAATTTTCCTCTGTATCAGATCTTTCCCTGCATCATCCTTTTTTCCGTTTTTAAATTCACCCTCCAGTAAAAGCTCCTGATCAGGGATGGATAAATCCTTTGTAATCGCAATGATCCAGGTTCCTGTTTTACTGATTGCCTTCAGAAAGGCTTCGTTCGTATCTACGATAGATGCCGTGGTGACAACATCCGGGGTCGTATTGGATGGCGCTGTGGTAGGTGCTGTTGTAGCTGTGGCTGCAGTTGTCGGAGCCGTTGACGCTGCTGTCGTAGGTGAAGCAGTAGGCGATGTTGCAGCAGTCGGATCTGTAGCCGAATTATTGGTATTGGACTTCTTAGCACAGCCTGAAAACACAGTAACAATTAATAAAATCATTATGATAACAGCTTTAACTTTCATATGTTGCCCTCCTGTTTAATGTGTTATATCAATAATCACATTGTTTCCAAAAATATTGAAATCATGCACACGAAAAGAGCAAGGGGCTTTGTAAAATAATGAAGTAATCATTATTTTACAAAGCCCCTCGCCCCTAAAATACATATAGGAGTCTAAGTCAAAACTGATAAGCTTTATTAATTCGATTCTCACATGTTACATGTGCATCAGAATAAATATACTATGTTCCTATTATTTGCCCTTCTTCTTGGATAATACGTCGAAGGTTACAGCAGCAAGCAATACAGCTCCCTTAACAACCTTCTGCACGTTACTGTCAATACCCATGATGGACATACCATTATTGATGACACCCATGAAGATCGCACCGATGACTACTCTGGGAACAGAACCGATACCACCGTAAGCAGAAGCTCCACCGATATAACAAGCAGCGATAGCATCCATTTCGTAGTTCACACCTGCGGTAGGAGCTGCGGAGTTGAAACGTGCTACGCAGACCAGTGCAGCTACCGCACTCAGGAAGGCCATATTTACATAGGCAAAGAATAACACTCTGTTGGTATTGATACCGGAAAGCTTTGCCGCCTTTTCGTTACCACCCATCGCATACAGGTAACGTCCGGGTACAGTTTTCGTGGTATAGTAGGTGTAAATAAACACTATGATAGCCAGCAGAATAAGAATGGAAGGAATACCCTTATGGTTAGCCAGGGAGAAGGATAATACCATTACTACAGCACTGATTACAATCACCTGTGATAATTCGGACAGGAAGGAATCCAGCTGATAGCCTTTCTTTCTTCTATTGATTCTGGAAATAACTTTTGCACCGATAAAAATAACACATACGATGAAACCAACGACTATAGTGATAATATTGATGCTTCCGTTAAAAGGATCCGGTACATAACTATTGAATAAATTCAGATAGTTATTGGGGAAAGGTGATATTGTCAAGCCCTGTAGTACGATTAAGGCAACACCCTTCCATAAGAGCATGCCGGCAAGGGTTACGATAAAAGCCGGGATTCTTAAATAAGCAATCCAATATCCTTGAATAACACCAACTAAAATACCTACAGCCAAACAGATGATAATAGCCAGCCAGTTATTCATCCCTTTGTTCACAATTAAAGTACCTGCTATCGCACCGACCAGACACACGATAGATCCTACGGAAAGATCGATATTACCGCCGGTCAGAATACACATCAGCATACCGACTGCCAGTATAACGACATAACCGTTCTGTGAGATCAGGTTTGTAACATTCTGAGGAACAATCAAAGTTCCGCTTGTTGTGATCGCGAAAAATATCGTAACTACAACCAGTGCGAAAATCATTGTGTTCTTTTTTAAGATTTCTTTTGCTTTATCCATCGTTATACTCCTTTACTTGATTTTAATATTTGTCCCATGATAAGCTCCTGAGTAGCTTCTTCTCTGCTAACCTCGCCAACCATCTTTCCTTCGTTCATGATATAGATACGATCGCACATACCGAGGAGTTCAGGTAATTCAGAGGAAATCATAAGAATTGATTTACCCTCAGCTACCAGCTGATTGATAATACAGTAAATCTCGTATTTCGCACCCACATCAATACCACGAGTAGGTTCATCAAGTATCATAATATCAGGATCTGCAAACATCCACTTACTGATTAATACCTTTTGCTGATTACCACCGCTTAAGTTACCGACCGTTTGCTCCAGAGAAGTACATTTTGTCTTAAGCTTCTCTATATACATATTAGCTGCAGCAACCTCCAGATGACTGTCAATTACGTTATTTTTGCTGACCTTATTCATGCTAGCCAATGTCGTATTGACACGGATCGGATTGGATAGTACAAGTCCATCACCCTTACGATCCTCTGTGATATAAGCAAGCTTCTTCTCAATCGCTTGACGGGAGTTGTTCAGTTTCACTTCCTGACCGTTGAGCATTAAAGTTCCGGAGATATCCACACCATAGCTCTTGCCAAAGATACTCAGGGCTAATTCGGTACGTCCTGCACCCATCAGACCTGCAATACCTACTACTTCTCCCTTACGCACATGGAGCGATACATTATCCACTACCTTACGCTCCGTATAAAGCGGATGGAATACGGTCCAGTTCTTTACCTCAAGATTGGTCTCACCGATAGATACCTTTTCTCTCTTCGGGAACCGATCAGTTAGGGTACGACCAACCATTCCCTTTATGATGCGCTCTTCCTTGATTTCCTCGGAATTATCCAAGGTCTCGATCGTTGCACCATCACGGATGATTGTAATCTTATCTGCTACATATGAAATCTCATTTAATTTATGAGAGATAATAATCGAAGTCAGACCCTCTTTCTTAAATTGAAGCAATAAATCCAACAATTTACGAGAATCAGCTTCATTTAAGGATGCAGTGGGTTCATCTAAAATCAATAGTTTTACATTTTTAGCAAGTGCCTTTGCAATCTCTACCATCTGCTGCTTACCAACACCGATATCCTTGATTAAGGTTCTCGAAGATTCATGCAGACCCACGGTAGCAAGCAATTCATCTGCTTTATGATAAGTCTCTTCCCAGTTTATTCTGGTGGTTGAGCCACGCTCATTACCAAGAAACATATTCTCGCCAATCGTCATATAAGGAACCAGAGCTAGCTCTTGATGTATAATTACGATTCCTTTTTCTTCACTGTCCTTTATCACACTGAATTTGCATTCCTCTCCCTGATAAAGGATTTCTCCTTCATAGCTTCCATGAGGATAAATTCCGCTGAGAACATTCATCAGAGTGGACTTTCCAGCCCCATTTTCGCCAACAAGTGCATGGATTTCACCTTCCTCTACCTGAAGGTTAACGTTATCTAATGCTTTGACTCCGGGGAAGCGTTTGGTAATATTTTTCATTTCTAACAATATTGCTGCCAATAGAACCCCTCCTATATATATTTGGTATACATAATAATGCCAGCCGCCTGCGAAGCAGCCGATATAAACATGGGCAATAATATATCATGAACATAATGCGTGTTCATGATCCTCAGCTCCGATCGCATATTCCAAACAAGCTTGTAATTATGCTCACTACGCTTTCACTATATCATGAACATAGTACGTGTTCATGATCCTCAGCTCCGATCGCATATTCCAAGCAAGCTTGTGATTATGCTCACTACGCTTTCACTATATCATAGAATGAAATGTCCTATGATTTAATAAAAAGGAGCGTTGCAGTTAATGTTTCATGCTACAACACTCCTTTTTTGAATGTTGATTACTTCAATTGATCCTCAGTATAGTACTTGGAGTCAATTAATAATTGCTTATAATTGTTAACATCTGCGAATACGGGCTCGCAAAGGTAAGAAGGAATGATGCCTGTGCCGTTATCATAAGTCTTGGTATCGTTAACAGGAACTTCCTTATCTGTTAAGATAGCATTAACCATCTCAACAACCTTCTTAGCTAAAGTACGAGTATCCTTAAAGATTGACATTGACTGTGTTCCAGCAATGATGTTCTTTGTGGAAGTGATATCGCAGTCCTGACCGGTTAAGATCGGGAAATTGTCCTTAGTATAACCAGCGTTAACTAAAGCGTTGGTGATACCGATTGCACAAGAGTCATTGGATGAATATACAACATCAAGCTTTGTTCCATCAGCATAGTATGCTGTGATCAGGTTTTCCATTCTCTTCTGAGCTTCTTCAGTCTTCCAACCGGGAGTAGCAACTTCTTCAAAGGACTTCTGACCGGAAACGATATTTAACTTACCATTGTCAATGAAAGGTGTTAAGATATCCATAGCGCCGCCGAAGAAGAAACGAGCATTGTTATCATCAGGTGAACCTGTGAATAACTCGATATTGAAAGGACCAGCCTGGTTGTTAAGATCCAGAGTATCAACAATGTACTGACCCTGAATTGTACCAACCATGTAGTTATCAAAGGTTGCATAGTAGGAAACTGCATCGGTATCCATGATCAGACGATCGTAAGCGATAACCGGTATCTTCTTTTCCTTAGCTTCTGCTAAAACTGTTCCTAAGGAACCGCCATCGATAGAAGCGATAACTAATACATCACAGCCACTGGTAATCATGTTCTCAATCTGAGAAACCTGAGTAGCAACATCATCGTTAGCATACTGTAAGTCAACTGCATAACCAGCTTCTTCCAGTGATGACTTCATGTTAGCACCATCCTGGTTCCAACGCTGTAAATCCTTAGTAGGCATTGCAACGCCAACCTTCTGCTTGCCGCCGTCAGCGCCCTGGCATCCAACCATAAATGAGGAAACGAGTGCGATGCACAATAAAACAGCTAATAACTTTTTCTTCATAAATAAATCCTCCCAAAAAGTTTATTGTTAATTACTACAACAAGATCATAACATAGTTAAAATAGGATTAACTTGCAAAGAACTGTATATTTTTAATCTAAAATGGGAATAATATTATGCTAAATTTATTCAGTCGCAAAATAATGCTACCAAAAAAACAATTATGTCCTAGTTCTATGCTGTAAAGTTGAAAAGAGAAGGATCAAAAACCCGATCCTTCTCTTTTCAGATAAAATGCTATGAATTAATATCACTACGTTCCGTCTTGTCATGATATAACAGAAATACGGTGTTCGAGATTACTCTCCTGCCTCTGTCGGAACATTCAGGTAAACATCTTCTTCCTTCTGGAAGCCGCCGTCGATGATCTCCTTCCGAATATTTTCCTTCGTCACGGCAATCGGCTCCAGCTTTACATAGGGAACAGCATATTTTCCGTCATCTAAGATTTCGCTTACCCCGATGTCTTCTCCCTTCGCCAGCTTAACTGCATATTCTGCTGCAGCCTTTGCCAGCTTATCCACCGGCTTATAAACCGTCATTGTCTGCGTCCCCTCAACAATTCTCTGACATGCAACCAGATCCGCATCCTGACCTGTGACGACAACCTCTCCTGCCATTCGATTCTCTGCTAAAGCAAGCACTGCCTGCGTCGCCAGATTATCATTGCCACAAAGAACTCCATCGATATCCTTTGTATTGGTAAAGGCCTCATTCATCGCATCGTATGCTTCCTCTGCTACCCATCCCTTGGCATTCCAGGAGTAGATTACATTTAAATTATGACCCTTCATAGCATCCTGAAAGCCTTGCTCCATCATTACAACATTGTGGTCAGTGGTAGGTCCGAATATTGTAACAATATTCCCGCCATCCGGAACCTGCTCTACCAGTGCCTGTCCCATGAGTCTTCCCACCTGTTCATTATCAAAGGAAATGTACAGATTCACATTAGCATTTCGGACCAGTCTGTCATAGGCTACAATCTTGATCCCCGTCTCCTTTGCTTTTCTGACCACATCGCTTAAGGCCTCCGAATCCACCGCTACTATTACAATGACATCCATATGCTTGTCGATCAGATATTCAATCTGAGAGATTTGTTCTTCAATCTCTCCATTTGCATTCTGGACATTCACTTCTGCGCCCAGATCCTGCGCAGTAGATACAAATACTTCTCTGTCTCTGGTCCACCGTTCAATCACATAGGAATCAAAGGACAATCCGATCTGGATTTTACTCTCCTTCACATCCGTGTCTTTGGTGTCCTCGTCCTTCTGATTACATCCACTCAGACTCAGAATGACGGAAAGTAAGACTCCCATAACTACAATCCTTTTCATTCTCATTACCCATTCCCCCAGATTTGACTTAGATTTCCATAACTCCATTCTTATTAGCTTTTTTCCCGATATTCGGTCGGTGTTACTCCAACCTGTTTCTTGAATATACGGCTGAAATAATTCGGGTCACTATATCCGGTTGTCGCACAGATGCTCTTGATACTGATTTCTTTATTTAAAAGAAGCTGTTTCGCTCTTTCAATTCTTATATTGGTGAGATATTCGATAAAATTCTCCCCGGTCTCCTCTTTGAACAACTTACTGAAGTAGTATGGGCTGATATCGACACTTCTGGACACATCATCTAAAGAGATATCACGGCTAAAATTCTCCTCGATAAAGGCTTTCGCTCTGGCTATCATACCGCTGGTCTGTTCTTCCCGTTTATTAATGATATTACGACAGGCCTCCAGAATCTTATCCAAGAACCACTTTCTGAGTTGATCATAGCTGTCAAGCTGCATTAATGTTGACAGGTAATCCTTGCGATATCTAAAATAATACGTCATACCTCCACTCAAAAAAGCACGTTGTTCCGCAAACAGAATAAATTCCAACACCTTCAGTTTGATATCCATCTCGCAATCGGAATAATGCTCAATCATCCAGTCGAAGAATCGGTTTGCTTCTGCCTTTGTTCCCTCCAGGTTACCCTTCTCAATCTTCTCAAATAAGGTCTTCTCTATATCAATCGGATAATCTTCTTCATATTCGCATCCGATTGGCAGATCCTTCACGTGTACTACCCTGCCCTTGCTGTTACGAGATACACTCAAAGCCTCCTTATAGGAATCACTTAAGTGATTCAGCGGAGTAACAGAACCAATTCCCACCTTAAATTGAACATCGAGCTTCATGGTTAGATCTCTGACCAGCTTCCTTAGCCTTTCAATCAAAAGGGTTCTGTCATCATATTCCAGCTGAGGTCTTTCACAGGGAAGGAAAATAACGATTTTATTCACCATGATCGGTCCGACAATGCAGACAAAATCCTCCTTCAGATTTTCTCTGATTACGGGATAAAAGGATTGCGCCTTGACACTGACCCCCACGGGATTAGTCAGCATACCATCCTCTATGGAATCACCGAATTCCATGACCAGCATCATCCCGTACTGTTCATTGATTCCAAGAAGATTTCTGAAATTACTTTCATTTCTGGTCAGATCATCACCTGACATTGCAGCATAGATAAAATCACTTTCGATAATCGGAACGACAATCTCAAGCTTTTCTCTGATCATCAAGTCATTGCTTCGCTTCTTCCTGTCCTCTTCGATCATATCCATTGCTTTCTGAAGTACCTTTACAATCACTGTGTGATTGACCGGCTTTGTCAGATATTCCAACACACCGAGATTGATGGCTTCCTTGGCATAATTAAACCTATCATAGGCCGTCATTACGATAAACAAGACAGAATTGTTCGTTTTGCGAATTTCCTTCATGGCTTCAATCCCATTGATTCCCGGCATCTGAATATCCATAATGGCAATGTCCGGTTTAAATTTCTCCGCAAGCTCAATCACGCTCCGGCCTGTCGTAGCATGCTCCACCACACAGCTGCCATCAAAATTCTTCTCAATAATAAATCTTAGTGAATCAATCACAATTCCTTCATCATCTGCAAGCATTATCTTATACATATCTATTCATCCTTCACAAAGTCCTTCGGTATATGAATTATTACCGTGGTTCCTTTATTCTTTCCTTCACTCTCGATTGTAAATACATCTTCTCTGTCATAATAAAGCCTCAGCCTGTTGATCACATTACCAAGTCCGATACCATTCGAATCCTTGGTAATCACCCTTTCCTTCAATGCCGCACTGTCCTCCAGCTTAGCATTCATGATGCGTTCAATGATCTCCTGCTCCATACCGGCACCGTTATCAAAGATTGTAATGGCAATATTACTCTCAGACAGAAATACGCTCAAGAAAATTTTTCCTTCATATTCAATATCACGGATTCCATAGTTGACAGCATTTTCTACGACAGGCTGCAGGATCATACTGGGTACCCGAACATCCAGCAGCGTCTCATCGATATCCTTATAAAAATGAATTCCGCCGGAAAACCTTACATTTAAAATATAGATATAACTGTCTACCAGTTTAATCTCATCTCTTATGGTAGAATCCTGATCAAAGCTTTTCATATTAAAGCGGAAGAAATCAGCCATGTTTTCAATGAAAAGGCAGGTTTTGTCAGCTCCTTCCATCATAGCAAGCTGCGCGCCGGCATTGAGCGTATTGAACAGAAAATGAGGGTTGATTTGTGCTTGCAGATATTTCAGCTGAGCATCCTTGAGATGGCTCGTCATCATAAGCTCCTTTTCCATCATCTTGCTTTCCAGCTCCATACTTTCCTTCGTCTGGATAATATATTGATGAATGCTCACGATCATATTATTAAAGGCTTTTGTCACAATCTCCACCTCATCGGAGGAATCCACATGAACAAGATCGACTTCAAAATTACCGCCTGCAACCTCATGCGCTGCCTTTGTCAGCCGCATCAGCGGACCGGTAATACTTCTTGTTACTATGATAATCAGTACGACATTGAATGAAGTGATGACCAGCAATACGACAGTACTGATCACTTCAAGATACCTGAGCGCTATCAAAAGCTTCTCATAATTCACGGAGTTATTTTGGAACTGAGCATTGTTCAGGCTGTTGATATACGTATAAATATAATTGTACATCCTGATAGCTTCTTCGTATTTCGGTTTATACTTTTTTACATTTCGCCCACGCTTAGCATCCACGGTGTCCGACAGAATGGTCAGATAGGTTTCCGACATATTCTTGATGTTCTTCTGGGTCATACTGACATCATTATCAATGATTTTACCGTTCATATCACCTATCATACTCCGGTAAGCCTCATCACTACGGTAATAATTCTCCAGAGAATCTGAGCTGCCTGTATTCAGATATTCATATACATAATCCTGAACATTGCTTAATGCATCCAGCAGATCATTGAGTCCGACATTACTTTGGTAGACCTCGTCTATGGTTCCGATGGATTTATTGATATTCGCATACATAAACATATTAACAAAGAAAACGACTGCAGAAGAAAATGCGAATACCAATACCAATCGTTTCCGTATGGAGCCCTTTTTATTATCTAATTTCATTCTCATTCCCTCACATACTGCGAAGTATTATATGACATTATTTCTTTTCGGCGGCTTGGGTTGCTTCCTGCTCCTCTTTTTGAAGATAATCCTCTACATTCCTTGCGCTGATTACGCTGATGTATACCGGATAATAATCACTGACATTCTTGGTTGTGATATACTCAGAAAGAGCTTCCACACAGTTCACACCCATCTCATGTGCATCAAAGGTCATTGTGGAATGAACGATATTCATTTCTATCGCACGCAGTATAATCTCCGAATCATAATAGCCAATGATATCAATATCACCAACCTTATTATAATCTCTGACCACCTGGTAAGCACCGAGTGTATCTACCTCATTCAGACATACCAAGACATCCGGCGGATTGGTTTTATCCATGACAATATTTCTGATATCCTCTACCGAACTGAAGGCACTTTTCGAATTTACAGTAGCAGACTCCACATTGACTTTATGGCTTTCCGTCATCTTATGGATACTTGAATAGATCATGGTTTGTCCCATATCCGAGCTGTTATCATTCATCAGGACCGTGATATTCTTTCTTCCCTCTTTGATAACCTCCGCAACCTGTTTTGCGTATTCCTGCTCAAGATTGTAACTATTTACCCCAACAAAGCTGATGCGATTCACTTTCGTCTGTTTGGTATCTGTTGGCAGAACATCCTTAAGTACAGTGACAACCGGAATTCCCTTCGCATTTGCTTCGTTAATCAGTTCTGCAATATTGTCATCTCCGTTCGGCTCCAGTATAATGCCATCTACCCTGGATGCGATCGCAATTCTCATTAAATCTGCCAGGGAATAAGAGATCGACAGATTACTTCCAAGCTTTTCTACATAAGCATTCTTTTCCTTGCCTTTTTCCAAAGCCCCTTGATATATCTCGTTCCAGTATTCAGCATCCTCATTTTCAGTTACAATAGCAAAATGATATTTATATTCCTGGTATGTAGTTGCTTCCGTGATACCAAGCCGTGAGATCTGATGTTTATAATATGCCATTCCTAATACAATAAGAAGGACTCCTACCACAATACTACTGATAGAAGCAACAGAGATTATTCTATTCTTTTTTCGTTTTTCCATATTCGCAATCATGTTTCTTCCTCGAAGCAATTAATATCTATTAGTATATCATGGTCCGAGTTTATTTACTATACGAAAGTTGTAACAACTTTTTTCTCGGAGAATATGATGATAATAGCTATATGGAAAGGAAGTTTTCGCTTTGGCTATACGTATTTTTATAGATCAGGGACACAATCCTACCGGTTCCCATAATGCCGGAGCCTTCGCCAATAATCTACACGAAGAGGATATTACCTATCAGGTAGGCGCCGATCTCGCAGAGCTTCTTAGAAATGACTCTCGCTTCGAGGTCAGACTATCCAGACCGACACCGACCACAGTACTCGGTACCTCCAATGCATCGAGTCTGAGACAGCGGGTAGAGGAGGCCAATTCCTGGCCGGCAAATTACTTTATCAGTATCCATGGTAATGCAAATCTTAATCCTGCGATCAATGGAACGGAGGTTTATCTTTACCGGTATGGAACCCAGGCAGAATGGATGGCGCAGCATATCATGGCGGGTATTACAAAGGCGGTCGGTACCAGAAATAACGGAATTCGGCTGAATCCTTCCCTTTATGTACTTCGACGAACTCAAATGCCTTCCTTACTGGTAGAGCTCGCTTATCTTACCAATACTTCTGATTCACAGAAGCTGCGTGATATGCAGCGTCAATTCGCATATGGTATCTATCAGGGTATCCTTCGTTATTTCGGCTTTGCCTGAAATGTACTATGGGGACCGTTAGTCTGCCACCCCTCTAAAAACAGCCCATTCATAAGCGGTCCCTGGTTTTACAAAATTTGAAAATAATGCTTTACAAATCCAAAAAAGTATGTTAATCTATAGAAAGTATTTTAGAAGTCCTGTATGATCTCACATATTTTTGTAAGTCATTACAAGTTTGATGATTTACGAAAATATGTGATTTTTTTATAACATCAAAATACTATAATAATATTTTATCTAGGAGGTATCTTTCATGAACAAAGGTACAGTTAAGTGGTTTAACGCACAAAAAGGATTCGGCTTCATCACCAACGATAACGGCGGCGAGGATGTATTTGTACATTTCTCCGGTATCGCTTCTAATGGTTTCAAGACCTTAGAAGAAGGCCAGAAGGTTACATTTGATTTAGAGAAGGGTCAGCGCGGAATGCAGGCTGTTAACGTAACAATTGCATAAATAGCAAAACCATGAACTAAAACAAAAAGGTGCCGAGTTCTCCGCCAGTGAATAGCTGCGGATTCTCAGCACCTTTTTTTCACAAATTTACTCTTCGTTTTCAACAATCAGAGATATACTGCTCTCATCCACTCTACGAGGTTTTTGATGTAGGTATTTATTTTTTTGCTGGAAAATTCTATCACATTATGGTACTATCTTTGTTGTAGTAATAATCATTAGGGTAGGGGTTGGTAATACTTCCTCAAGACGAAAGGGGCTTTGGGTTTATGACTAGAATAGTTAGAATTGCGTAGCAGGGGCTAACGCAATCATTTGAATATTAATTATTGAAAAGATTTGTATAGCCTTTGCATAATCCTGATTTTAATAATTTTAGGAGGAGCAAAATGAGCTATCAGAAAGCAGAATTCATCCTTCCGCAGGAGCTTCTGGCACTGGTCCAGGAATATGCGCAGGGACAGTATCTTTATATTCCGAAAAAATCGGAGAATCACAAGGAATGGGGAGAAAATACCGATACGAAAAGACAGATCAGGCAAAGGGACCGAGAAATCTATGGCAAATACAGATCCGGCTCCAGTGCATCCGTCCTGGCTGAGGAATACTATCTCTCTACCAAAAGCATCCATAGAATCCTGTTAAAGGAAAAGAAAATGCATCAGTAAAAGCTTCAGTTCATGTTTCAGATACATGACTGAAGCTTTTTCAGTTCCTCCTAACGTATGTAAGTACAAATTCGGCAAAATATTCTTTCCTTTCCTTTTTGCTTATGATAAACTCTATAACAATATGATACCATTTTTGCAAGACAGCTAAACAATATGAATAATCAGGAGAACATTTATGAAATATGAAGTTCTAATCTTTGATGCGGATGAGACCTTATTTGATTTCAAAAAATCCGAAAAGGAAGCTTTTAAAAATACCATGCTTCAATTTAACATTCATTATGATGAAAATTATCATTTTAACATATATCATGATGTAAATGAAGCGATATGGAAAGAATTCGAACAGGGATTGATTACACAGGAGAAATTGAAAACCGAACGCTTTCGAAGATTTGCCAATCAGATCAGGATGGATTTGAAGGAGAAGGAATTGGCCTTCGCGTATATGGAGCATCTGGGGGATGCAAGCTTTCTGTATGACGGCTGTGAAGAATTGATCGAATACCTAAGCCTGTCCTATAGGCTCTGCATTGTGACCAACGGATTAAGCCTCGTTCAGAACAAAAGAATCCGAAAATCCGGGATAGCAAATTTTTTTGATACAGTTGTGATATCTGAGGAGATATCAATTGCCAAACCCAATCCCGGTATATTTGAGTATGCCTTACAGCAAATGAGTTATTCAGACAAAAGCAAGGTATTAGTGATCGGAGACAGTTTAAGCTCCGACATCCAAGGGGGAATCAATTTCGGAGTAGATACCTGCTGGTACAATCCGAAACAGCATAAAAATGATACCTTACTCCAACCCACCTATGAGGTCGTTGATTATTCGGCGCTGAAGTCTCTGCTATAACTGCTTTTACTGTATCTGAAGATTGTTCTTCGTATATATAAATCAGAAAATATATTTAACAAAATAATTGTTTGTGAATTCGATGGGTGGGGGGATTTTTTTATGAAAAAAGAAATACTAATCACTGGTTCTACCGGCTTTTTAGGAAGTAGAATCATTGAAGCATATAAAGAAGAGCATATTATTTATGCACCGTTGCATGAAGAAATGGATATTTCAGATCATGAAAGTGTATCCACTTGCTTACAACAATATATGCCTGATGTAGTTATCCATTGTGCAGCAATATCTGATGTTGCAGCATGCGAGAAAGACCCCGTAAAATCATGGAACGTAAATGTGATTGGGAGCATAAATATAGCGAAAGCCTGTAACGATCTACATATAAAATGTATTATTTGCAGCTCTGATCAGGTCTACTTTGGAAGCAATGTGTTTGAAGCACACAAAGAGGATGAGATACTAATACCTAATAATTTGTATGGTAAAGAAAAATTAACGGCTGAACAAGAATGCTTAAAAATCAATCCAAGCAGTGTAATGCTTCGTCTATCCTGGATGTATGATATCGTAACGAAAAACCCTAATGAGCATGGTGATTTTTTTCGGACACTAATGACTAAAATGCATAACAAAGAGGCCCTGAGCTATCCCATCTATGATATGCGTGGAATATCAGATATTAACGAAGTGATTCTAAATTTGAAAGAAACTTTTGAGTTAGACGGGGGTATTTACAACTTTGGCTCGCCTAATACACTGAATACCTTTGATACCGTTTTGAAAGTTTTTCAAAGCTTGGAGCTAGATACGAAGCTGTTACAGGAAAATAGGGACGCATTTAAAATGAATCCACGAATTATTAGTATGTGTCAAGATAAAATTAACAATCACGGTATTTATTTTTCATCAACAGTTGATAACATAATAAGAAATATAAAAGCTGTTGATATAGCATTTACTCAAAGTTTTCAATGATAATATAAAGAATAGGAAGCTTTTATTAATATAGCTTTCTATGACAGTATAAAGAATTGAAAGCTTTATTAATACAGCTTTCTATGACAGTATAAAGAATTGAAAGCTTTATTAATACAGCTCTAATGTAAATACATAGAAAGAACGCATCGCCTACTAACTAAAAGTTAGTTAGCGACACGTCCAACGATTATCCAAAGAAACCACTCATACTTAGAGTACCTCTTCCTCCTATATCGGCTCACTCTGCATAACCTATACTAAGTATATGAATATGATTACCTAACTCTATTCCGTACCAGATGTTATCCCCATTGGTATGAAGGGTTTGATACCAGACTGCATTGGCACTCTTCTCTTTTACTGTATCATAGTTAAAACCGACTGCTCCAAAGCCTGCGGCTGTAATCAGCGCCCCTGTAAGAATCAGTGCAAGACTCAAGGTTACGCACTTTCTTTTAAAGTTTTTAATTTTCATCGTATCACCACTTTCTTCTGAAATAAAGCCACTAATTTAATATTAAACTTCTTTGTAATTCCAACAAATTTCTTGGATAAGTATATGGTCGCTAACCCCAATAATGCAGATATTCCGATAGACGCAATTCCTAATCCCAGCTGCATCACACCGATAGAGCCGCTTTTTGCTATAACAAACGGTGATCCAAGGATACCGAGCATAGCCGAGGCAAAAAATCCTGCACTGCCTGCTCCTGTGGCAAAAGGGACACACCAGATTAATACATAAATCGATAATACTAATAGAGCAACGGAAAGCAAGACGCTCCCCCACAGAGGAAAACCTATAATGGTGAGAGTAATATTTAATGCCCTACTCCCTGTAGAAGGCAGATTGAACTTTACACTATCGTAATCCCCTAATAGTTCCGAAGCTATCTTGGTCGGTGATCCAACTTTTTTCACTGCCTCTGTTTCTGTCATACCATTTTCAACATAATCAGAAATCATTTCGTCATAATAATTGATATACTTATTCTTCTCAGAAGCATTCATCTTCTGTAAATCCGCTTCCAATAATTTCAAGAAATCTGCTTTATTCATGCTCATACCCTCCCTTAATAAAATTATAAATTTTCATTACTTGCTGCCATTCATCAAGAAATTCTTTCATATACTCCTTACCCCCGTCGGTGATCTGATAATATTTTCTTAGTCGGCTGTTATGTTCTACAGAATATGTCTTAAGAAAAGAATCAGCTTCCAACCTCTTTAATATTGGATATAATGTTGATTCCGATACTTCAACACAGGTGGATATATCCTTAATGATCTGATATCCATAGGAGTCTGACTTATTAAGAACGGCAAGTACACAAAACTCTAATAATCCTTTTTTTAACTGAATGTCCATTGCATACCTCCTTATGTCGTATACTATACATTACATAGTATAATGTGTCAAGTAGTATTATGAAATAATTTCTAAAAAACGAAAAAAAGAAGGGTATCAAACCCTCCTTACTTACTTAAGTGTAACAATCTTTCCATACCTTCTGTTTCTTTATAATTATGTTATTTATGATAAGGCTCCTTCTTAATAATCCGATAAGCCCTGTAAATCTGCTCTAATAATATCATCCTCATCAGCTGATGAGGAAAGGTCATTTTAGAAAAGCTGAGTTTATAATCTGCCCTTTTTAAAACCTCCTCGGATAAGCCTAAAGAACCACCGATGATGAAGCTGATATGGCTAGTTCCCGAAACTCCAAGTGAATCTATCTTTCCTGCCAATTCTTCCGATGTAAGCATACTTCCCTCTATTGCAAGAGCGATACAGAAAGAATCCTCCTTCAATGACTTCAGGATTCTTTCTCCTTCTTTTTGCTTAATCATATCCTCAAGCGTAACGGAAGCATGATCGGGTGTCTTCTCATCTGCTAATTCTATGATTTCCAGGTTGCAATATCTGCTCAGCCGCTTAGCATATTCTTCCACTCCCTGCGTCAGATATTTTTCCTTTAATTTACCCACACAAATCAGCGTTACCTTCATCCTCCAGCACTTCCTTCTGCTCTTCTTCTCTGATATATTCATAGAGCACGCCATTCTTAACCAATTTCAGCTTCTCGCCCTCAAAACCGCGCTTACGAAGCTCTTTTTGAAAATTATACAGCATAAAGCCATGAAATACGATCAGAATATTATCCTTCGACCAATCTATCTGATCGAGGAACGCATTGATCCTTTTTCTGGTCCCGAGAATAGTTTCCGGTTGACTCTGTGATTTAAAATACCATGCAAGTCTGCCGCAGATATGCCAGAGTTCAAAGGGCAGACGGATTCGTTCTGTATGCATGAAAGGCGCATTATCGACTTCCCGTAATAGCTTGTCTATCATCAAGTGACCGCTGTAGACTTCCTTCGCAGTTGTGATCGCACGCGGTAAATCGCTGACATAGCAGATATCCCACTCAATTCCGTACATCTCAACCTTTTTCTTAATTACCTTAGAGACCTCATACTTCTGAGACCATTCACGAAATTCTTTCGAGGTCATCATCTTCTTGTGAGGGCAGTTTACTTTAAAGTGTCTTAATAATCCTATTCGCATATCCTTCTCCTGATGATGTGTCATCTGCATGTACTTATTTTACATACTTTCAAGGTATATTTCAAGCAGAAGCTGCCTTTTTGAAGATAGAAATCCATTCCAGGAGATCCTCCCATATTATTGTTGGTATTTTCAAAGATTACTTATAATAAATAAAACAATCCGATATTAGCGAGCTTCAAACACATGTAGAAGAAGGCCAAGAAGGGGCTGTTGCTGGAAGTGCTGGCAGTAAGGTAAAAGCAACAGGCATCCCATCATGCACTGTTTGACGGACAGTTTGCCAATTTAGTAAGTCAATAGCAAACAAACCTGTTTGTTTGATTATGGCTTACAATATGGCAGGATGTCCGGGAACCTGTGTGTGAGGGATACCTGTTGCTTTTATCTGGCTGTCAGCGCTTCCTGCTACAGCTCCATATTTTATGAAACCTTCTGGATTATTCCTTTACACCACCAACCATCATACCGTTGATAAAGTACTTCTGCAAGGAAGGATACAGACATACAATAGGTGCTGCCGTAAAGATCGCTGTAGCTGCACGTATCGTAATCGGTGTGATCTGATTCGAAGCGTTTTTCATCGTAGCTGCACTACCCGTTTGCTGGGATACTGAACTGAGCAGCTTCATCAACTCATATTGCATCGTAGTTAAATCAGGTCTGTTCTGATTATAGAGCATTGCATCAAACCAGGAGTTCCATTGATATACTGCGATAAATAATGCTACTGTTGCCATAACGGGTTTACAAAGAGGAATAATGATCTTAAAGAATATCCTCAAATGTCCGGCTCCATCCACCTGTGCTGACTCAACAAAGCTGTCAGGCAATCCATTCATAAAGGTTCTGATTACGATCATATTGAATGCACTGATCATACCCGGAATGATATATACCCAGAAGTTATTGGTAAGACCCAATCCCTTAAACAGTAACAAAGTCGGTACCAGACCGCCGCTTACATACATAGTGAGTACATAAAATAGAGAAACCTGCTTCTGGAACAAAAACTCTTTTCTGGACAATACATAGGCCAGCAGTGCTGTAGTAAACATCTGTAAAACGGTTGCGATCACGGTACGTAATACAGAGGTTCTGATTGCTGCTATCATATTATCCTGAGTAACTACAGAATAGAAATTCTGCAGAGTGAACTTTCTGGGTAACAGATAGATACCGCCTTTGATCGCATCCATACCATCATTCAAGGAAATCGCCAGGGTATTCAGGATGGGATATAATGTTACAATACAGAATATTGTTAAAATTAAAGTATTTACAATAATGAATATAATATCTGCTTTGCTCTTTTTCCTTCTTTTATTCTTCATTTTTCATCCCTCCTCCTAGAATAATCGCTCTTCACCGGCAAGCTTAGCTACCTGGTTAGCTACGAATATCAATAGGATACTTACGACACTCTTAAAGATACCTGCTGCGGTACCAATGGAGAAATCGATTCCTGCACCAAAGCAATTATTGAGGACGAATACATCGATTACATAGGAAGTTGCTTTTGTTAAATCCCTTCCCAAAAGGTACTGAGCTTCAAAACCGGAGTTCATGATCATACCGAGATTGATGATCAGCAAGACAAAAATCGTTGACTTGATACCCGGAAGAGTAATATGACGCATCTTCTTGAATCTTCCTGCTCCGTCGATAGAAGCTGCTTCATATAGATCCGGATTGATAGAGGTCATAGCTGCAAGGTAGATAATACTGTTCCAGCCTGTTTCTTTCCAAATTACTGCAAACGCAATGATCCACCAGAAATATTTCGGGGTTGCAAAGAAATTGATTGAACCGGTGATCAGTTGGGTTTTGGTTAAAATATCGTTTACAATACCTGTCTCCATTGCTAAAATATCATTTACAATTCCGGCAACAATAATCCAGGATAAGAAGTGAGGCAGATAGGATATCGTCTGAACTACTTTCTTTCCTCTCATACTTTTCACTTCATTCAGAAGTAATGCAAAGGCAATGGCAAATACTAAGCTGAATACCAGATTGATGACACTCATGGCTACCGTGTTACGGAATACCATAATGAATTCTTTGCTAGAAAACAAGAATTTAAACTTATCCCAAGCAATCCACATCTGATCCGCTGCAGCCGGCTTGAATTTCTGGAACGCCATAGTCCAGCCTGCAAGTGGATAATAGTAGAAGATAAAGCCGTAAATAACGAAAGGAATTGCCATGAAAATCAGCTGTTTCTGTCTGACTACCATCCTCCAGGTCACATAACCCTCTGCCTGCTGGTGATAGGAAGCAATGGTAGCAACTAGCCATACCGTCGCCTGTGTGAGGATGATAACAAAGAATCCGGGTCCCCAGTTCTTTGTATAGAATTTCTCTACCTGTAAAGCTCCGATGCTGATAGCGTTGGTGCTGATTAATGCGAGTAAAGAAAGTAATATCGTAGCAATCGATATTCTCTTTACTACTTTATAATGCTTATCACCCTTTGTAATCAGCATGTAAATACCTGATAACAGTGGCAGAAGGATTGTTAACAGCATACATAATATAATTACAACAGAATCAATGATGTCCTGATCCAGATGAGTTATGATATTGGCACAAAGACCGAACATACCAAAGAAACCAAACTCTCTCTCATTAAAAACTGCGATATCCTTAATTTCGGCTTGCTTATCATTCAGCTTGGCCGTAATCTCATCAACTATGTAATATTGATCTTCTGTTAAGTCTTCCGTAATTTTCTCGAAATCCTTACCTTTGATTATATTCTTAGCTACATCATAAACTACACTCTTCTTAATTCCCACTTGTCTGGCAGTCTTATCTACAACGTGACTTCGGAGTGCTGCCTGACCGACATCCAGTACAGTACCGTCTTTGGTCGGCTTTTGCTCAGGAAGCTTCAGATAGGGAAGAAATATATTAATCAAAGCAGCGAAGCATAACACAGCTATGATAATATAGTAGGGTTTGCGCTTATTCATACAAGTGCCTCCAGTCTTACTTGTTTCTTATTGGTTGGATTTGCAGAATACTATGGAGGGTAGTCCATCGCATCTTCTGAACAACTGATATATTTGAATTATAGTAAGCATAATGAGCGCTGTGCTTCAGCATTTCTATGTTTACAATAAACTTATCTTCGTCTTAATAATGGGGTGCCTTAAACGGTTAGCGGAAGTACTCTTCAGTCACCATCCTTTAAGACACCCCTTTGTCAGATAGCTAAGCTATCATCATACCTGTTGTCACTTTAAGCTCTTATTACTCACCTTTTGCTACAGCATCTCTTCTCTGAGCTTCTGTTGTTAAAGCATCCAGATAAGCATCAACATCAACTTCATCTTTATAAGTAGCCTGATACTCATCATAAATCTTATCGAAGTCTGCTTCGGAAGCCATCATAGCCTTAGGAAGCCACTCATGTTTCAGATCGGTAATCTTCTGTTTAGCCTGACCTTCCGGTGAATCACTGGTCCAAGCGTTGGTGCAGGACCACATAGGATACCAAGGAGCATTCTGAGTCTTGGTCTCGCCTAAGAAATCAAGGAATGTCTTATAACCATAACCATCCAGAAGCTGTTTCTCTACATCATATAATGTGTTGTAGAACTCGTTCGGCTGGTTCTTACAATCCTGAGCGTTCTTGCCATCTGCAAGCATACCTTCAAAATGAGGGAAGTATGCATATGCTTTATTAACAAGGTTATCAGTTACATAATCCTGATTATCATAGTTAGCTCTCTGCTCGTCTGTCTTATAGAATACACCGTCATCGCCCTTCATGTAGTCGGTGCCTTCCTGACCCCAATATCTTAAGGTCATCATCTCAGGAGAAAGAAGGTCATTAACAAACTTTAATGCGCCAGGAATATCCTTACAGCTTGTAGTGATAGATAAACCGTTGGAAACATCAAGTGCAGAAGGACTGTGCCACTGCTGAACGCCATCACCCTTGAAGGAGATAGGCAACGGAACATAGGTTTTTCCAACCTTACCGTCAGTAATTAATGCCTCTTGAGCGGTATTGAAGTTCCACATCTGATCCAGTGTACCTAATACTCTACCGGTAGACAGTAAAGCCATATACTGGTCATAGGTCATAGTAAAGGTCTCAGGATGAACTAAGCCATCATTGAAAGCCTTATTAATTCTCTTATAATAATCTTTTGCTTCGGGCATTGTATTATAGTCGAGTGCAGTTACAGTTGCAGGATCGATGATACATGCGCCGTCATTAGGATATCCCATTAAGAAGTAAGGAGGATTCTCAATACCGAAGTATCTCCAGTCTTCAGTACTCATAGAGAAACCAACGGTCTCCTGACCATCTTCTGTGGTAGGATGTGCATCCTTGTACTGTTTGATTACATCGAAGTACTGATCCATAGTTGTGATCTTAGGGAAGTTAGCCCAGATCAGAACGTCCTTCTGAATCCAGAATGCTTCATCCCAATGATAGGTAGCCATATCTGCGCCCTGGATAATACCGAACTGAGGAATCAGATAGATGTGTCCATCAGCTGCTTTAACCTTATTCCAGTCAGCTTCTGATAAATAGCTCTTAATGTTCGGATAATCATCCCAATATTCATCAATCGGAATTAATGCACCAGCTTCGATTAAAGCAGGTGTACCGGTTGCACCGGTAATAAAGTCAGGATAATCGCCACCGGCAATCATAACACCAACTCTTTCATCAGCGGTCTGGCCTGTTAACCAGGTTACTTTTGCCCAAGCGCCGGTAACATCAGCGATTGCTCTTAAGCATCTGTTGTCATCAGGAACCTCTGTACCTGATACAGCATTGAACATTGTGAACATTTTTTCTTCCTTCGGCTCAGTTGCCGCAGCATCCTTGCTTTCGTCTGCAGGTGCCTGAGTTGCTGTTGCGTCAGTGCTCTGTGTGTCGGTATTGGTCTCAGCCTTTTTACAGCCGATAAACAATGAACCGAACATTGTGATTACCATAAGAATGGCAACCATGGATTTGATTTTTTTCATGTTATTCCTCCCTACATTTTATACTGTATCACGCTTTGCGCTCACGAGCGGAGCCTACAAATTGCTGTAATGCAGCTATAATTATAATAGCATTCTAAACCATTTGCATCAACTTACAAAGTATAGTCAAAATACTAATAATTATATTTTCGCATAATTCCATATTTTAATCATGGTTTTTTGTTATATATGCACAAATATTATTGTAAATAAAAAACAGAAGGCTAGGAAGGCCTTCTGTTTTTCATAAACTGTTTCCGATATTGCAATGGAGTAATTCCTTTAATCTGGACAAATTTACTGATGAAATAGTCTGTATTGTTAAAACCAACCGCACTTGCAATCAGATAAATCTTTTCATCCGAACGAAGCAACAGCTCCGCAGCACGGTCTATCCGGTAACTATTTAAATAGTCCTTAAAGGGACAGCCGTATTGACGTTTAAAAATCTGTCCGAGATAAGCCGAGTTGATATAGTATTTCTCACTCAGGGATTTGAGACTGAGATTATCCATATAATGCTCCGTAATCTCCTTCTCAATCTCCGATAGCACCCCTCCGAACGCATGCTGTCTCATCTGCAATAGATAGGAGGAAAAATCCTGGGCAAATTCTTTGAAATGCTTCACACTTCCTCTGACAGCAATTTTTTCATACCCACCCTGGCTAATCATTTTATAGATCTCTCCCTGATCAAATGCAGGATCCAGATCCTTGGCAATACTGATCAGATTAAACAACAAATAGTCCAGATTAAGCTTTACAATATCCGGATCCGTCGCCAGCTGCTTGAAATGTTCATAAACGCAGTCAATCTTTTCATTGATTGCCTCCTCGTTATTTTCCTCAATTGCCTTAATCAGGTCATCCATGCAATCCTTATCTACAGGATATTTTCCGGTTTTGGGTTTGTCCTCGATCTCATCATAGTAAGCGATATCCTTCTGCACAGAGAACAGCTGAAAGGTTCTGGCAATCGCAGTCGATTTATAGGACTCAGAAATCCTGCTGATATCTTCGACTCTCTGCCCGATATAAAGGATGATTTTATAATCAACCAGGTCACTCAGTTTCTGATAAAGCTTCTGAATATACTCCTTTTCGCTTAAGCCGTTCTGTTCCTCAAGTCTTCTGGCAAAAAGAAAACCGACCCCGTATATATTCTTGTTGGTATTGGTTTCTATATAAGAGTGGTACCATTGCTCACCAAGATAGATTTTCAAAGAATCATAGAGCAAATTCTTTGCTTTTACCTTTTCCTCCGTGGACAGGTTGCGGAAGCTTTCGTCTGATGAATCGTATTCAATGCTGATAAACCTGACGTTTGATGCATCCGTAAGGTATTTTCCCACATACTCGAGATCTTCTGCATTATATTTATCGGCGATCAGATTTGTTAAGTGCCGATCGAACAGAAGCTTATTAGAATCCTCCAGCTTCTTCTGCTCAGCAAGCTTCCGAAAATGCTGATCCTTATAGTTTTCCAGTGCCCTGATCAATTCCTCCTTTTGTACCGGCTTCAAAACATAATCATTGACGCTATACTTGATTGCCTTTCTGGCATATTCAAATTCATAAAATCCACTTAGAATAATAAAACCGATCCTTCTCGAGATATGTTCCCAGGTCTGCTCGATCAGCTCCAGACCACTCATAATCGGCATCTTAATGTCGGTGATGACCAGATCAAAATCCGATGTTTCCAATAAATCAAGAGCTTCCCTACCGTTTCCGGCTTCTCCACAAACAACAAACCCATATAGTTCCCAATTGATTAATATCTTCAATCCCTGTCTGATAAACGGTTCATCATCCACAATTAAAACTCTAATCATCTGAAGCTTCCTCCTTTTTTACATAGTTATCGATGATCGTATCTCCGCGAACTACTTCGAGCGGAATCTGAATGGTGATATCTGTTCCATCCTCAGGTTTACTATCTATATCAAAAACGATTTGGCCTTCGCAATACATCTTTAGCCGTAGAAATGCGTTCAGCATTCCGGTACTCTTAGATTCGTTCAACATTTTAGTATCCGCATGGGCAATCATCCACTTGATTTTATTCAAATGCTGTTCATCAAATCCCTTGCCGTTATCCGATAACTCAATAAACAGAAACTGCTCGTTCTTGGTAATCGTCAGTGATATAACACCTTCATTTACAGAAGTTTCAATTCCATGTACACAGGCATTTTCAACAAAAGTACCGATAGACAGTTTCGGAATAAGCAGCCTTTCGCAACCCTCCATTACATAGTGGTAGAACTTGATCTTATCCCCATAACGGTATTTCTGGATATTGATATATTTCTCTATGAAATTCATTTCCTCTTCAATTGTGATGCTGTCGGAACCCCAATTCATACTCTTGCGGAATAGGATGGCAAGCTCGCCGATAATATTGGCAGTCTCATCCTCTCCTTTGATTAAGCTCCGCATCCGGATGGTCTCCAAGGTATTAAACAGGAAGTGTGGATTCACCTGACTCTGGATCGCCTTCAGCTCTGCTTGCTTCTTGGAAAGCTCCAACGCTTGCTTTTCTGCATTTTCTTTAAAAACCACCTCAATTAAATCTTTAATCCGGGTTACCATCATATTATAGCTGCGAATCAGCTTACCGACCTCATCCTCTCCCTCTTCGGTTTGAATCAAGTCGAATTGTTCCTTCTCTACCCTGCCCATATAAGTAGCTACTATAGACAATCTATGACTAATAGATTTCCCTACAAAGTAAATCAGTATCGTGGGCAGGAAAAGATCCAGCAATACAATATACAACAGCCATTTATTCCGGAACAGGATACTCCAGAAGGGAAGTCTTTCGGCATAAACTACAACCTCCCATTGGTCAGTGCCTACGGTAAAGGTTCTGCTCATCACCGGCTCAGTTCCATCCAAGGTACTTGCTTCCGGGTAGTCCCTCGCACCATTGGTATTGGGCAAATTGGAGAATAAGATATCCTGCTTATTTCTGACATAGATTGTACCATCGATTTTTTCGTTCAACACATCCATCAGCATCGTGTTATAATCGAGATCAATCTTCAAAAGCTTCTCAATTCCCTTATTGCCGAAGTTATCCAGCTTGCGTATAATACTGATTGTTCTTGCAGATCCACTGCCCGGTACGAACTTCTTAGCCTCGTCGTAATAGGCATATACAATAATATCATTATTACTTTTCTTAAATTCTTTGAGCCAGGTTTCATCCTCTGCAGAAGATAATCTCAATATCTTTCCGCCTCCGATGATGGAATTATTATCTGCAAAAAGCTCGATTTTTGACAAAAGTCCAGCGTTGTAAGTATAGCTTAATTTATTACTGATCAGCATCTCCATATAAGCATCATAGTAGCTCGGAAAATCAGCATATTGTCTGTTCAGGAATTTATTTAAATCCCTGTCATAATACATATTGTTGGTAAACATGATGCAGTTATTGATTGTCGTATTCAGATTATATTCCACTCGATCCATTGCATGGGATAAGCTCACCAGCTGACTTTCCTTATCGCTTTTATTCATATTATATAAGATGATGGAATCAGTAAGAATAATAGGCAACAATACGCAGAAGGCATAGATCAGCAGCATTTTGGTTCTTATTTTTAAATTATTAAAATAAAATTTTCTCATAAGCTATCTGCTACCTCGTCCCATAATTAGAGTACCCCGTAAAGAAATGCACATTGATGCATCATTACTAATAATACACGTTATATTAGATAATTTCAAGCAAATCGCCTAATTGATTTTACCAATTATTATGTTATAATGAACGAAATATTGATTTACCATATTTTATATAGAAGAAAGGGAGTATAACTATGGCGAGTAAAGTATTGGTTTTACTGGCAAAAGGGTTTGAGACAATGGAGTTTAGCCCATTTATCGATATTATGGGTTGGGCACGAAATGATTATGGCTGTGATATTACCACTGAGACCTGTGGCTATACAAAGGAAGTGATCAGTACCTTCGGTATTCCGGTCCGGGTAGATAAGCTGATAGCCGAGGTAAATGTTGACGATTATGCAGCACTTGCCATTCCCGGCGGATTTGAAGAATTTGGGTTTTATGAAGAAGCCTATGCTGAGGACTTTCTGCAGCTAATCAGAAGCTTTGATGCGAAGGGCAAGCTGATTGCTTCAATCTGCGTCGGAGCTCTTCCCTTAGGTAAAAGCGGAGTCCTAGAGGGCCGCAAAGCTACCACGTATCATTTACGACAGGGATACCGCATGAAACAGCTGGAAGCTTTCGGCGTCACAGTAATTAAGGAGCCGATTGTCCTGGATCGTAATATTATCACCTCCTACTGTCCACAGACAGCTCCCGGCGTTGCCTTTCTACTGCTTGAGTTACTAACCACAAAGGAATTTACCTCCACAGTAAAAGCAGCCATGGGTTACGAATAAGCACACGGATTAATTGTATATTTTTGAAGTAGTTCGTAAAATAACCAGAATTGCCACATTTGTGTACCAATTTGTTAACAAAACGTCTTTATTCTATCCACACTTTAAACATATCTGGTATTTATACTAAATAATAGAAAGTGATTAGATGATTTATACTATCACTCTCCTCCTCCCTATATTATAAATCGAGTAGGAGGCGGTGACTAACCGCCGTCCTCTCACAGCACCGTGCGTACCGTTCGGTACACGGCGCTTTCAATAGTTGACGTGCACTGACTGATATGCAATGGCTAAGTCATAGAAGCCATT